>NZ_CP076853.1:0-1200000 GCF_018987265.1 Rhizobium sp. WYJ-E13
ATGAAAGGCGGCATTATGCAGATGAATTCGATGACGACGGGTGCACTGGATAACGGGGAAGCTGCACAGCAGTCTTTCGGTTCTATTCACCTGAGCGCAACGGAAGAAAAGGGCGAGATGAAGCATGGCGTTCTCTTTGAACGCGTCAGCGCGCGTCTGAAGGCACAAGTCGGTCCTGACGTCTATGCAAGTTGGTTTGCACGGCTCAAGCTTCATTCAGTTTCCAAGAGTGTCGTCCGTCTCACCGTTCCCACGACCTTTCTGAAGTCGTGGATCAACAACCGGTATCTCGATCTCATTGTCGGCCTGTTCCAGGCTGAAGATCCCGAAATCCTGAAAGTCGAGATCCTTGTGCGCACGGCAACGCGCGCCGGCACTAAGGCGCTGGACGATGCAGTCTCGGCCGAGCCGGTGGCGCAGCCGACCCAGCTTCGCCGTCCGGTTTCTGCTCAGCCGGCGGGGCAGATCGTCCAGCAGGCCGTTTCGGCGGCTGCCGCGGCCCGTCCGGCGAGCGCCGGTTCGCCACTCTTCGGCTCCCCACTGGATTCCCGCTTCACTTTCGACACCTTCGTCGAGGGCAGCTCCAACCGCGTGGCGCTCGCCGCCGCAAAGACCATTGCGGAAGCAGGTCAGGGCGCCGTGCGCTTCAACCCGCTCTTCGTACATGCGACCGTCGGCCTCGGCAAAACCCATCTGCTGCAGGCGATCGCCAATGCCGCCGTGCAGAACCCGCGTGGCCTGCGCGTCGTCTATCTGACGGCGGAATACTTCATGTGGCGTTTTGCGACCGCAATCCGCGACAATGACGCGCTGACGCTGAAGGACTCGCTGCGCAACATCGACCTTCTGATCATCGACGACATGCAGTTCCTGCAGGGCAAGATGATCCAGCATGAGTTCTGCCATCTGCTGAACATGCTGCTCGACAGCGCCAAGCAGGTCGTCGTCGCCGGCGATCGAGCGCCTTGGGAGCTGGAATCGCTCGACCCGCGCGTCCGTTCGCGTCTGCAGGGCGGTGTGGCGATTGAGCTCGACGCCCCGGATTACGAGATGCGTCTCGAAATCCTGAAGCGTCGTCTGATGGTGGCCCGTTTGGAAGATCCGTCACTGGAAATCCCGGCCGAGCTGCTGCAGCATGTCGCCCGCAACATCACTGCGAGCGGCCGCGAACTGGAAGGCGCCTTCAACCAGTTGATCTTCCGCCGCTCCTTCGAGCCGAACCTGTCGATCGAACGTGTGGATGAGCTTCTCGCCCATCTCGTCGGTTCCGGCGAGCCGCGCCGTGTGCGTATCGAGGATATTCAGCGTATCGTCGCGCGTCACTACAACGTCTCGCGCCAGGAACTGGTTTCGAACCGCCGCACGCGCGTCATTGTCAAGCCGCGCCAGATCGCAATGTATCTGGCGAAGACACTGACGCCGCGCTCCTTCCCGGAGATCGGCCGCCGCTTCGGTGGACGCGACCATACGACGGTTCTGCACGCCGTGCGCAAGATCGAGGAACTGATCTCGGGAGACACGAAGCTTTCGCATGAGATCGAGCTCTTGAAGCGCCTCATCAACGAATAATCGGTGCATTGCCACCGTGAACCGGCAGCCGGGAGTGATCCCGGCTGTTTTCTTTTATAAGCGTTTTATTCTATACAGCCTCCACGTGAGAAAATTGCGTCGGTGACGAATGTCGGCGCTCGGGAGGACATCAATGAGTTTTGAACGGATTGCCGTGATCGGCCTGGGCAAGGTCGGGCGGCTGGCGGCAACGCTTTTGCATGAGGGCGGCTTCGAGGTTATCGGCGTTGATGCGCAACCGCCCGTGGGCGACCCGCCCTTCAAATGCCGGGCCGGCGATATCACCGACGTCTCCGTCATCGGTGAGCTGCTGTCGAGCGTCGAGGCGGTCCTGTCCTGCCTGCCCTATCATCTGAATATCGAGCTGGCGCGCGCCGCTCATCTTGCCGGCATCCATTATTTCGATCTGACCGAGGATGTGCCGACCACCAATTTCATTATCGAGCTTTCCAAGACCGCTCGCGGGCTGATGGCGCCGCAATGCGGCCTGGCGCCGGGCTTCGTCGGCATCGTCGGCGCAAGTCTTGCCGATGGCTTCGACCGCTGCCGCTCGATCCGCATGCGCGTCGGCGCTCTGCCACAGAACCCGACCGGACTTCTGGGTTATGCCTTCAACTGGTCGCCGGAAGGCGTGGTCAATGAATATCTGAATGACTGTGAGGTCATCGAGGGCGGCGTGCGCAAGCTCGTCTCGCCGATGGAATGGCATGAGACGATTTATGTCGGTGGCGTCAAGCTGGAGGCTTTCACGACCTCTGGCGGTCTCGGCACCATGTGTGACACCATGCTCGGCAAGGTCGATAACCTAGATTACAAGACGATGCGTTATCCGGGCCATATGGAGCTGATGAATTTCTTCTTCCATGAGCTTCTGATGCGCGACAGGCGACAGCTCGCCGGCGAAATCCTGACCAATGCAAAGCCACCGGTCGATGACGACGTCGTCTATGTGCATGTCGCGGCCGAAGGCACGATCAATGGCACCCTGCGCCGCAAGGAGTTCGTGCGCGCCTATTATCCGATCGAGATTGCCGGCGCGCGGCGCACCGCGATCGCCTGGACGACATCGGCGTCGGTGGTTGCCGTCATCGAGATGGTCCGCGACGGCTTGCTGCCGACCAGCGGTTTCCTGCATCAGGAGCATATTCCACTGGAGATGTTCCTGAAGACGCCGACGGGTAGTCTCTTCAAGGCAGGGGCGACGAGCAGGGACTAAAGCAATTCCCGCAAACGTGCGCAGCGGTCTTGCGTCCGGAATTGCTTAAAGACAAAAGCAGAGCATTTCCGTGTTTCGAAGTAAACGGGACTGCTCTAAGCCGTCGCTTCCGAAAGTAGCCAGCGTCGAAACGCAGCGACCGCCGGGCGCTCCAGCGCTGTGCCCGGATAGACCAGATGGTAGGCGAGCTTGCTTGTGAGCCCTAACGGAAACGGCGCCACAAGCCGGCTTTCGGCAAGCTCCTTCTCGATGAAGGAGCGGCGCATCAGCGCCACGCCGAAGCCTGACTTCATCGCTTCGAAAGCGCCATTGCCGTCGCTGAAGATAGGACCGCGGGAGGCATCGACTTTCGTTGCGCCCGCGGCCGCCAGCCAGAGCTGCCAGTCGCGGCGGTAGACGTCGTGGATGAGCTGATATCCGGCGAGATCGTCGGGCGAAGGATCTGCGCCAAGCGCTGCGGCAATCGTCGGTATACAGACCGGTACCAACTCGTCATCGACCAGCCGTTCGCTGATCAGCCCTTCGTAGCCGCCAAGTCCATGGCGGATGGCGAGATCGATCCCGTCGCGTTCGAAATCGAACATGCGGTGGGAGGCGCTGATGCGCACATCGATATCAGGATGCATGTCCTCGAACCGCTGAAGCCGCGGCAGCAGCCAGTGCGTCGCAAAACCCGCCGTACAGGTGAGCGCCAGCGCATTGCCGCGCCGTCGTGCGGTCAGCGATGCCGTTGCCTCGCGCACGAGCTGGAAGGCGGTGCGCAGCGTCGCGAAATAGTCCCGGCCTTCCGCCGTCAGCAGAATTTGCCGGGTCCGCCGCTCGAAAAGCGAGACGCCGAGCGAAGCCTCGAGATCACGGATCTGCAGGCTGACAGCGCCGGGCGTGACATGCAGCTCATGCGCCGCCTGTGTCATGCTCAGGTGACGCGCTGCCGCCTCAAATGCGCGTAGGGCCGATAGCGGGGGCAATGTATCATTCATGCTTTAGCTCAGCTCAATCATAAAGGAAGAAATGCTCGTTTGTCAGACGATAAGGAATACTAATAAAAATGGATATTTCTGGCAAATCTTCGTGGATGCGCCGCGAAGGACGATTTAGCAGAACTCGATAAAGGAGATTGTCATGGCACTGCAGAAATCCATGGGCGCCGTAGAATGGGCTATGCTGATCGTCTTGTCGCTTCTCTGGGGCGGCTCCTTCTTCTTCAACGGCATTCTCGTGAAAACACTGCCGCCCTTCACCATCGTGACCGGACGCGTGCTGCTTGCCGCTATCGCGCTCAATCTGATCGTGCATGCCATGGGCCACGCCATGCCGCGCGACAGGCAGAGCTGGATCGCTTTCTTCGGCATGGGGCTCTTGAATAACATGATCCCCTTCTGCCTGATCGTCTGGGGCCAGACACATATTGCAAGCGGCCTTGCCTCGATCCTCAATGCCACGACGCCGCTCTTCGCCGTGATCGTTGCTCATGTGCTGACGGCAGACGAAAAGTTGACGATAAACCGTCTTTTCGGCGTGATCGTCGGATTTGCCGGCGTTGCCTACATGATCGGCTTCGACGCTTTGAAGGATCTCGGCTCGAACGTGCTTGCCCAACTTGCGGTCCTCGGTGCGGCCTTCTCCTATTCGCTGGCTGGCATATGGGGACGGCGATTCCGCCGGATGGGCCTTGCGCCGCTTATTCCAGCCGCCGGACAGGTGACGGCTTCGACGGTACTGATGCTGCCGATCGCCCTGGTCGTCGACCAGCCTTGGACGCTCGCCATGCCCTCCACCGAGACTTGGCTGGCGCTATCAGGCCTTGCGATCCTCTCGACTGCCGTAGCATATGTGCTCTTCTTCCGAATCCTGGCCACGGCAGGTGCCACTAACCTGATGCTGGTGACCTTCTTGATCCCCGTGAGCGCGATTCTGCTCGGCGCGGCGGCTCTCGGCGAGCAGTTGCAGCTCAAGCATCTGCTCGGCATGGCCCTGATCGCGGTCGGCCTTGCGGCGATCGATGGAAGGCTCGTCAATCTGGGGAGGAGACGCGTCGCCTGACGCTTCAGCAGGCGAGGTCTGCGACGACGGAATCAAGGATGAGCATGCCTGCCGGCGTACAGCGCAGGCGGGAATTGCCGATCCGCTCGATGAAGCCGTGCTCCAGTAAAAACTCTTCGCGTTTCGGATCGGGATCGCGGCCAGAAAGCTGCTGCCAGCGGGCAAGGTCGACGCCTTCCTTCAGACGCAGCCCCATCAGCAGCAATTCATCGGCCTGCTCATCGAAACCGAGACGCTCTTGCTCGATGATACCGTGCCCGTCGCGTTCGACGAGCTCCAGCCAGGCTTCCGGCTTGCGTTCCGTAGCAGTCGCGATCTTTTCTGCGCCGCGCGTCAGGCGCCCATGCGCGCCGGGGCCGATGCCGGCATAGTCACCATAGCGCCAGTAGGTGAGGTTGTGGCGGCTCTCCGCGCCGGGCCGGGCGTGGTTGGACACTTCATAAGCCGGCATACCTTCGCGCTCGGTAATCTCTTGCGTGGCTTCGTAGAGCGCGGCCGACTGATCTCCGTCAGGTACGACCAGTTTTCCGGCCTTGTGCAGGCCATAGAACGGCGTGCCTTCCTCGATGGTGAGCTGATAGAGCGAGAGATGGTCGACAGCGTAGGAAATGGCTTCTTTGAGTTCCCGCTCCCATTCTTCCACCGTCTGGTTTGGGCGGGCATAGATCAGGTCGAAAGACATGCGCGGGAAGATGTCGCGCGCGAGCTTGATCGCCTTCAGCGCATCGGCGACATCATGCAGCCGACCGAGGAATCTAAGATCGCGATCGTTCAGCGCCTGCACGCCGAGCGAGACACGATTGACACCGGCGGCGCGATAGCCGCGGAAGCGTTCCGCTTCGACGCTGGAAGGATTGGCCTCCATCGTGATCTCGATACCGTCAGGAACGTGCCAGTGCCGCGAGATGCCATCAAGGATCGCGTCGACCGTTTCCGGCTTCATCAGCGACGGCGTGCCGCCGCCGAGAAAGATGCTGGTCACCGTCTTCGGCCCGCTCATCTGACGAGCCGTTGCGATCTCCTTCAGGAAGGCCGCGACGTAGCGTTCCTGATCGACCGGCTGATGCCGGACATGGCTGTTGAAATCGCAATAGGGACACTTCGCCGCGCAGAAAGGCCAATGCACATAGATCCCGAAACCGGGCTCACCGGTATCGGGCAGAAGTTTTGCATCGCGCATCAGTGCAGGCGACTCGATCATGTTCAAAGCTTGGCCTTATGCTTCCAGGCAGGTTTCGACAAAGAGCTTGAAGGCGCGAGCGCGGTGCGACAGGGCCTGCGGCTTGCCGATGCTCCATCCGTGCTTTTCTTCCGCGCTCATCTCGCCGAAGGTCACATCATAGCCTTCCGGCTGGAAAACCGGATCATAGCCGAAACCCTGTGTTCCGCGTGGCGGCCAGGCGACCGTGCCTTCCACTTCGCCGCGGAAAAGCTCGGTATGGCCATCCGGCCAGGCAAGGCAGAGCACGCTGACGAAACGGGCAGTGCGTTGCTCGGGCTTGGTGGCGCCGGCCTTTTCCAGTGCTCTCTCGACCTTCTCCATGGCCATGTTGAAATCGCGGCTGCCATTGCCGGTTTCCGCCCAATCGGCGGTATAGACGCCGGGATCACCGCCGAGCGCATCGACGACGAGGCCTGAATCATCAGACAGGGCCGGCATGCCGGAGGCTTGCGCCGAGGCGAGCGCCTTGATCGTCGCATTTTCCTCGAAGGTCGTCCCGGTTTCTTTGGGTTCGATGAAATTGAGCTCGGCAGCTGATTTGGCAGTAAAGCCCAGCGGCCCGATCAGATCCTGGATCTCACGGATCTTGCCCTGGTTATGGCTGGCAACGACAATGGTCTTGGTTTCGAGCTTGCGCATAAAATATCCTTATTCCATGCCCCAGATTTTCGCTTCCGCGCATTCCAGACTGTTGCCGCTGGGATCGCGGAAATAAATGGATCGGCCGCCCTGCGGCCAGTGAACCTCGGATTCGATAGCGGTGCCGGCAGCCTTCAGCTTCCTGGCCATCGCATCGAGATCATCTCCCGAAACCCTGAAGCAGGCATGGCCCTTTCCGGTCGTGCCGTGCGGCGGAACCTGCAGGCTGTCAGGTGCCGGCGGCTTCACCGTTTCCTCCGGGTTGAAGATCAGGAGCACGCCCGGCCCGCAGCGGAAGAATACATGGCGGTTGCCCGAACGCGTAATCTTCTCAAGGCCCAGAATATTCCCGTAAAAAGCTTCGGCCGCATCGAGATCGGTTGCATAAAGCGCTGTTTCGAGAATGCCTTTGATGGGTTGCGCCATTGCCCGCCCCTTGTCCGGCCTTGCCCCGGAAGCAGGGACAAGGAAATTCACTGGCTAGGCTTGAATGGAAGCCTCAGGCGATCGCCTGCTTTTGCAAGTCGACCAGTTCGGCAATGCCTGCCTTGGCAAGGCCCATCAGCGAAGAGAATTCCTCCTCGGTGAAAGGCGTGCCTTCTGCCGTACCCTGGATCTCGACGATGCCGCCGGCGCCCGTCATGACGAAATTGGCATCGGTCTCGGCTGAGGAATCTTCGAGATAGTCGAGGTCGATGACCGACTGGTTGGCGAAGATGCCACAGGAAATCGCCGCGACATGATCCTTCAGCACGCGGTCGGCCTTGATCATGTTGCGGGTTTCCATCCAGCGCAGGCAGTCGTAAAGCGCAATCCAGCCACCGGTGATCGAGGCCGTGCGCGTGCCGCCATCTGCCTGGATGACATCGCAGTCGAGCGTGATCTGGCGTTCGCCGAGCGCAGTCAGATCGACCACGGCGCGCAGCGAGCGGCCGATGAGGCGCTGGATTTCCTGCGTGCGGCCGCCCTGCTTGCCGGCAGCGGCTTCGCGCTTCATGCGTTCGCCGGTTGCGCGCGGCAGCATGCCGTATTCGGCCGTGACCCAGCCCTTTCCGGTGTTGCGCAGCCACGGCGGCGTCTTGTCTTCCAGGCTTGCGGTGCAGAGCACATGCGTATCGCCGAACTTCACCAGGCAGGATCCCTCGGCATGCTTGGAAAAATTGCGCTCGAAGGAGACCTTGCGCATCTGGTCGGTTTTTCTGCCTGAAGGCCGCATTCTCTTCTCCTGAAACATGATGCCGAAAAGCGGAAGCGCTGCCCGGCAATTCCATGCATGCATTGTATCGTCGCCCGCTTCTACGATTGGCCGCGCGCATTTGCAAATTCCCTTTTGCCACGGGGGGCAGATTGGCTATATTTCCCTGATATCATTCAGTGCGGGTGCGAAAAGTTCATGAGCTACAGGTCGACATCAATTTCAGATGCCGTGGCCGCGCTGGATGAACGATCCAAGGAAATCTTCCGGCGCATCGTCGAAGGCTATCTGGAGCATGGCGAGCCCCTGGGCTCCCGCAATCTCTCGCGTCTTCTGCCTATGTCACTGTCGCCCGCCTCCGTGCGCAACGTCATGAGCGACCTGGAGGAATTGGGGCTCATCTATTCGCCGCATGTCAGCGCCGGGCGCCTGCCCACGCAGGTGGGCTTACGTTTCTTTGTCGATGCCTTCATGCAGGTTGGCGATCTCTCGGCGGAGGAGCGGGCCAGTATCGACCGCCAGGTGCGGGCTGGAAATCGCGACAATCCTGTGGAATCGATGATGAACGAGGCAAGCCGCATGCTCTCGGGCATTTCGCGCGGCGCTGGCCTCGTCATTACCTCCAAGAGCGATTCGGTGCTGAAACATGTCGAGTTCATCCGCCTGGAGCCCACCAAGGCACTGGCGGTGCTTGTCGGCGATCACGATCAGGTGGAAAACCGCATCATCGAGTTGCCCGCGGGCGTCACCTCTTCGCAGCTCACCGAAGCCGCCAATTTCCTCAATGCGCACATGACCGGCCAGACGCTGCCGGAACTGCGCCTGCAATTGAGCCGGCTGAAAGATGAAGTTCGCCATGAGCTCGATGCGCTATCGCAGGATCTCGTGGAGCGCGGTATCGCCGTCTGGGCCGGCAGTTCGGACGAGTCCAAGCCGGCACAGCTGATCATTCGCGGCCGCGCAAACCTGCTGGAAGGTGTAGGCGGCACGGAAGATCTCGACCGGCTGCGCCTACTGTTCGACGATCTCGAGAAGAAGGATAGCTTGATCGAGCTCCTGAATCTCGCCGAAAGCGGACCCGGTGTGCGTATCTTCATCGGTTCGGAAAACAAGCTCTTCTCGCTTTCCGGCTCTTCATTGATCGTTGCGCCCTATCGCGATGATGATGACCGCATTGTTGGTGCAGTTGGTGTCATAGGCCCGACCCGACTCAATTATTCGCGTATCGTCCCGATGGTCGATTATACCGCCCAGCTCGTTTCACGCCTTTCACGCGGCTCTCTTTGAAATATTTCGCAGAACCGTTCGAATTTTCGCTTCTTCGTCACGTAGACTTGATTTTTTCCGGCCAAACATCGATATCGGGCGCATCTGAGAATATATGAACCGGAGACCGTCATGACTGATGAAACGACGCAAAACGGACCTGACGCAGCTACGGCGGAAGCCGCAGCCGACGATGCCGCAAACGTCGAGAATGAAGCCGTGAAGGAAGCAGATGCAGGCGAACCGGATGCGCTTGAGCTTCTGAAGGCCGAAAATACCGAACTGCGCGACCGCTATCTGCGGCTCGCTGCCGAAATGGACAATCTGCGCCGCCGCACCGAGCGCGAGGTCAAGGACGCCAAATCCTACTCCGTTGCAGGCTTCGCTCGCGATATGCTGGCCGTTTCGGACAATCTGCGCCGGGCGCTCGACGCCATTCCTGCCGAAGCAAAGGCCGCTGCCGATGCCGGCCTGACGACGCTGATTGAAGGTGTTGAGATGACCGAGCGTTCCATGCTCTCGGCACTCGAGCGCCACGGGGTTCGCAAACTGGAGCCGGTCGGCCAGAAGTTCGACCCGAACTTCCATCAGGCGATGTTCGAGGTGCCGAATACAGAAGTGCCGAACAATACGGTCGTGCAGGTGGTGCAGGCCGGTTTTTCCATCGGCGAGCGCGTGCTGCGCCCGGCCATGGTCGGCGTCGCCAAGGGCGGTCCGAAACTCGTGGAAGCTGAGGCCAACTCGGTGCTGGACGAGAAGGACGCCTAAGGCGACAGGAATACCTGAAAATGAAGAAAGGCCGCGTTAGCGGCCTTTCTTGTTCCTGTCTAATCTTGGCGGATCATATCCGCGCAAAACGCTCGACCAGCAGATCGAAAAAGCCGTCGGCATCGACGTAGCGCATGACCTTCGCATTGCGCTTGCGCTCGGTCACATGCCACCAGTCGACGACGGTCATCCCGACGGTCAGTTCGGATTTGACCTCGATCTCGACATTGCAGTCCCGGCCCTTGAAGAGTTCGGGTTTCAGCAGATAGGCCACCGTCGTCGGGTCGTGCAGCGGGCCGCCGTCCGAGCCGTATTTTTCTATGTCGAAGCGCTCGAAGAATTCCAGCATCTCCACCATCGCCTTGGCCGGCGCGGTGCCGATCGCGGCCATGCGCTTCACGCGATCCTTGCGGGTCAGAAGCTGGTGCGTCACGTCGAGCGGCATCATGACGATGGGCACGCCCGAGCGGAACACGATATCGGCGGCTTCCGGATCGACATAGATGTTGAATTCGGCGGCCGGCGTGATGTTTCCGCCTTCAAAGAAACCGCCGCCCATCATCACCAGTTCCCGGATACGCATGATGATATCGGGCGCCTTCTGGAAGGCCATGCCGATATTGGTCAGCGGTCCGAGCGTACAGAGCGTGACGGTGCCTTCCGGTTCGCGTCGCAGCGTTTCGATGATGAAGTCGACGGAAGGCTGCCCCTGCAGCGGCATCGTCGGTTCGGGAAGTGTCGGGCCATCGAGACCTGTCTTGCCATGCACGTGCTCGGCAGTGACCAGCTTGCGCGCGATCGGCCGGTCGGCGCCGGCAAAGACCTTGATGTCGGTCCGCTTGCAAAGCTCGCAGATGATGCGCGCGTTGCGGCTTGTCAGAGACAGTGGCACGTTGCCGGCGACGGTGGTGATGCCCAGCACATCGAGCTCTTCCGGGCTGCCGAAGGCCAGCATGATCGCGGCGGCATCATCCTGGCCGGGGTCGGTGTCGATAATGATCTTTCTCGGTTCTGCCATCCGAATCGTTCCATCCTGTGGTGCGCGTCGTTGTGGCATGCACCTTCTCATTGTCTTCACGCTCCCGTCGCAAATCAGCACATCGCGCCGGGGCGTGTTTTGATGCGGGGCGCTGCGTCCTTTGTCAAGGAAACGGTCTTATGAGACTTTGCCTTAAATTGTGAGAGGCCTGACCGGCGGCTATCACGCCTTGCAGCGGGCAACCATCGTTCCCATATGAGCGGGTACCCGGATGCTGCATGTGAGGTCCGGAGAGGTCGCTTGCATCAAGGACTTTGGAAGATGAGCCGCATCACCCCTTTCGCCAGCCCGCTGCTTCTGGGCTTCGATGCCATGGAAAAGACGCTTGAGCGGATTTCCAAGGCGAGCGACGGATATCCACCCTATAATATAGAGCGCATCGCCGCAGGTGACGACGCGCCCGAACGACTACGAATTACGCTTGCCGTCGCCGGTTTCAGTGAAGAAGAGCTCGATGTGTCCACTGAGGAAAACCAGCTTCTGATCCGTGGCCGTCAGCTCGATCAGGGCGAGCGCGATTACCTCTACCGCGGTATTGCGGCGAGACAGTTCCAGCGCACCTTCGTTCTCGCCGATGGCATGCAGGTTTTAGGCGCATGCCTCAAGAACGGTCTGCTCTCTGTCGATCTAATTCGACCGGAACCGGCGCGCATGGTCAAGAAAATTAACATTTCGGTTTCACAGTAGCACAACGGTTTGTTGAACCGTTGGTCCCTTCTCCCGGAGGAACAGGAATGTTGATGAAAGAAGCCACGTCGCGTCTGACCAAGTCGGAACTTGCCGGCATCGGCAATGGCGAGGTCGCCTATATTCGCAAAATACGCAATGAAGAGGTCGCCAAGTGCTTCCCCGAGGCGCCGGATATCGATCCGAGCGTTGATCTTTGGGCATTGTTCGGCGCCGATGGTACCCCGATCCTGCTGACGGACAACCGCTCGAGCACCTTCTTCAAGGCTGCCGAAGACGAGCTGAAGACAGTCAGCCTGCATTGATCACGACCGGTCTGCCGCAGGGCTGGCCGTCAGAATGCATGTGTGAAGAATGATAATGGGCGATGCGAGGCGCCCGACGGCTCTGTGATAGACAAGGCCGTCGAGGATGTCGTGATGGCCGATTTGCCCTGAAAGCTCCCATTTAAGCAGGTCAGACACGCTTGAAGGTGAGATAGGCCGAGGAGCGGCCTTCACGGCGGGCCTTGGCTTCATAGCGGGTGCTCGGCCAGCCTTCATAGGGCGTCAGCCAGTCGGCGGCATTCTGGGCCATCCATTCGAAGCCGCCATGGTCGCGGCATTTCAACAGAGTCCAGTTCACATAGGTGTCGATATCGGAGGCGAAGCAGAAGTGCCCGCCCGGCTTCAGCACGCGGTGAAAACGGTCGAGATTGGTCTTCGAGACGAAGCGCCGCTTCCAGTGCTTCCGCTTCGGCCAGGGATCTGGATAGAGCAGGTCGATCTGGTCGAGGCAGCTATCGGGAAGCCAGTCGAGAAGTTGCGTCGCATCGTCGTTGTAGACACGCACGTTGCGCGCACCGGTTTCATCGACGCGCGCCAGCAGTTTCTGCATGGAATTGATGAAGGGCTCGACGCCGATAAAGCCCGTCGAAGGCGTTTCCAGCGCGCGGTGGATGAGATGCTCCCCGCCGCCAAAGCCGATCTCCAGCCGCATCTTTTCGACCTCGACGGGATATAGCTTCTTCAGCGGCTCCGGGGGAGCCGCTGAGAGATCGACAATGAATGCCGGGAGCAGGGTAGCGAGCCTTTCGGCCTGCTGTTCACGCAGAGCCTTGCCCTTGCGGCGACCAAAGAAGGCTTCGGTCGCCCGGCCCCGGCGCTCCATGTCCGTCATGCAGCAGCCTTAGTCCTGACGGCATCCTTGAGCGCCTTCACGAGGTCCGTGCGCTCCCAGGAGAACGAGCCGTCTCGGCCGGCCTTGCGGCCGAAATGGCCGTAAGCCGAGGTCTTGGCATAGATCGGCTTGTTGAGGTCAAGGTGACGGCGGATGCCCGACGGCGACAGGTCCATGTTCTGACGGATGGCGGCTTCGACCTGATCCTCGGAAACACCCTTGCCGGTGCCGTGCAGGTCGACATAGATCGACAGCGGCTGCGCGACGCCGATGGCGTAGGAGAGCTGGATCGTGCAACGGTCGGAAAGGCCGGCAGCGACGACGTTCTTGGCGAGGTAACGGGCAGCATAGGCGGCAGAACGATCGACCTTCGTCGTGTCCTTGCCGGAGAATGCGCCGCCGCCATGCGGAGCAGCACCGCCGTAGGTGTCGACGATGATCTTGCGGCCCGTGAGGCCGGCATCACCATCCGGGCCGCCGATGACGAACTTGCCGGTGGGATTGATGTACCACTTGCAATCGTCGGCAATCTTCAGGTCGCCGAGGGCTTCGCGGATATAGGGCTCGACGACGCTGCGAACCTTCTTCGAATCCCAGCTTTCATCGAGATGCTGGGTGGAAAGAACGATCGAGGTGGCTTCCGCCGGCTTGCCATCGACATAGCGTACGGTCACCTGGCTCTTGGCGTCGGGGCCGAGCTTTGCGACTTCGCCTTCGCCCTTCTTGCGGGCAGTGGCGAGCAGCTGCAGGATCTTGTGGGAATAGTAGATCGGCGCCGGCATGAGGTCAGGGGTTTCCTTGCAGGCGTAGCCGAACATGATGCCCTGGTCGCCGGCACCTTCGTCGCCCTGCTGGTCGGCTGCGCTGTCCACGCCCTGGGCGATGTCGGCCGACTGCGAGTGCAAGAGCACGTCGATCTTGGCCTTCTTCCAGTGGAAGCCGTCCTGCTCGTAGCCGATGTCCTTGATGGCGCGGCGGGCCGCAGCCTTGAACTTCGACGGGTTGATGACGTCGTTGCCGTCCTTGTCCTTCTTCATCAGGCTCGGCGGCAGGCGAACTTCGCCGGCGATGACGACGCGGTTGGTCGTTGCGAGAGTTTCGCAGGCAATGCGCACGCCCCACGGATTGACGCCCGTCTTTGCCGCTTCGCGGTAGACCAGATCGACGATCTCGTCGGAGATGCGGTCACACACCTTGTCCGGGTGACCTTCGGCAACAGATTCGCTGGTAAAGAGATAGTTCGCGCGCATTCCGGGATTCCCCTCAAAGAATAAAAGCAGCCTAGTAGGTACTCAGTTCGGGCCTGAATGACAAGCACAGAAGGACATAAATATATCTTTATATCTGCGGCGAAATGACAAATTTTGCCTTAAAAACGCAAAAAGGCGGCCTTTTGGGCCGCCTTCAGACCGCTGACAAACCCGTCGATTTTGTCGGCGGTTTTTTGTCGGAACGCCCGGTGAAGTGACGTTTTGCCGATGAGGTTGGTCTGATGAGAATTACGGCTGTCTGGCCTTATCCCCAGGCTGGCTTTGGGGTCTTGGTCAGCGCTATGGTGATCTTCTTGATGTTCTGGGCGGCAGCGGCCAGCAGGCATTGGCAGCGGACTCTGACGAGGCCTCGGAAGCGGGCGTAGCGGTGGCCGTGAAGTTGTTTGGCGTCGGCAAAGGAACGTTCGACGGTCTCTTTTCGCCGCTTATAGATTGCCTTGCCCCAGGGTGTCTTTCTGTTGGCATCTGTTCGTTCTCGGGCGTCTTGCCAGACATGGCGGGTGATGGTGCGCTCAGCCTTGGCATTGGACGTGCAGGAGGCAAGCAGCGGGCAGTTTCGGCAGATGGCAGGATCGGAGCGGTAGTGCTTGTAGCCGTTGCGGTCGGTGGTGGCATAGGTCAGCAACTGGCCCTCGGGGCAGCGATAGCCGTCCGTCTCGGGCTCGAACACGAACTTCGATTTGCGCATCATCCCGTCCTTGGGTGGGGTGGGATTGCGATAGCCGGTGACGCCGAGGATTTTTCTGTCCTCCAGTCCCTTGGCGATGCCTGATGTCGCATAGCCCGCATCGAGCCCGACCGCGCCGACATGCAAGTCGAAGCGGTCGCGCTGCCGGTCCAGCCGCTCCAGGTAGACGATCGAGTCATGCACATTGGCCGGCGTCACATGCGTGTCGGTGATGA
Organism: Rhizobium sp. WYJ-E13; assembly: GCF_018987265.1. Lineage (NCBI taxonomy): Bacteria > Pseudomonadati > Pseudomonadota > Alphaproteobacteria > Hyphomicrobiales > Rhizobiaceae > Rhizobium > Rhizobium sp. WYJ-E13. The sequence goes on from NZ_CP076853.1 coordinate 14,977, forward strand.
TGGCATGGCGACCATCGACGGTCCGATGATCGAGATAAAAGAAGCCCTTGGGCTTGCCGTCGCGCACCATGTAGCCGCTTTCAGGGTCGGTGCGGCTGACCTTGGTTTCCTTCACCTCGGGCTCGCGCGCCTTCTCCTTCAGCGGCTTCTGGCCATGCGCGGCCCGTTCGGCCTCGATCGCCCGGTCAAGATCGGCCCAGTAATCGGCCCGCGATTTCTGGAGCATCTCAAGATCATATTTGCCCTTGTTGGCATTGGCCTTCAGATGCGTGGAATCCGTATACAGTACCGTGCCGTCGACCAGGCCGTGCCGGATCGCCTGCTTCACGATCGCATCGAAGATGTCCTGGACCACGGACGTATCGTTGAAGCGGCGGCGACGGTTTTGCGACAGCGTCGAGGCATCGAAGACCGGCTCAGTCAGCTTCATCCGAAGGAACCAGCGATAGGCGACATTGACCTCGATCTCGCGCACCAACTGCCGCTCCGAGCGAACCCCGAACAGGTAGCCGATGAACAGAGCCTTGAACATTAAGGTAGGATCGAGCGGCGGACGCCCGTTGTCGGCGCAGTAGAGCCCGGCAACACGATCATGGATGAAGGAAAAGTCGATCACCGCATCGATCTTGCGAAGCAGGTGATCCTTCGGCACCAGGCTGTCGAGCGTCACCATCTCGAGAGCCGTTTGTTCGGGAGCAGGTTTCTTCAACATGTCCCAGTGAATCACAAACCCCTGGCTGTGGCCAGGGGTTTGTCAGCAGTCTGAAGGCGGCCTTTTGGGCCGCCTTGAGTTTTTCCGAGCGTGGGGACGCTCAGTCGGAGTCGGCTTCCGCCGCCAGTGCTTTCACCAGTTCGACGACCTTGCGACGAACCTTGGGATCGGTGATCTTCACAAATGCGCGGTTGAGCTGGAGTCCCTCCGAAGAGGAGAGGAAATCGACGACGTAGTTCGAGCTCGAGGCTTCCGACATGCCGGTCACGGCACCGGAATGTTCTCCGGGAGCGTCTTCGAAAAAGAAGGAAACGGGAACGTTGAGGATGCTCGAAATATTCTGAAGGCGGCTGGCGCCAACGCGGTTGGTGCCCTTTTCGTATTTCTGGATTTGCTGAAAGGTGATGCCGAGGCTTTCCCCGAGCTTCTCCTGACTCATGCCCAACATGGTACGGCGAAGTCGAATGCGGCTACCGACATGGATGTCGATAGGATTCGGCTTCTTCTTATTTTCAATCATGGTCGTGCCCTAGCAAAGAAAAATTCAACCTTGTTCTAACCGGCATGCCCTGACCTCATTCCGTAACGCCACGTTGCAAGTCGCAATAACCCACCCTGAAGCATACGTTACTAACGCCGATTGCTGCCACTATGCAATTTTAGGGGTTTTTGGTCAATTCAACCTGAAAATAAAACCCCTGCGTGAAATTAGCGCAATGCCTATCAGTAACGTTTCAGTCAACCAGAAGTACGTTTGGCGGGGGTAGGGGCTTCCTCTGTTTTTTTTGTATCCATCGAGAGTTGCATCAATAAAGCCAATTTCGTCCAATTTAAGACCTGAAACGATTTCGCCACGCGCGTCTACAACCGCCGAAATTCCGTTATTCGCATCGCGAATCAGCGGCAAACCGGTTTCGACCGCCCGTACGCGTGCCTGCTGAAAATGCTGGTAGGGACCCGGTGTTGAACCGAACCAGCTATCGTTCGTGATGTTCAGAATGGCGTTCGCTTGGTCGATGTCGCCGGTCATTTCGTCCGGGAAGATGATTTCGTAGCAGACGAGTGGATAGAATTTCAGTCCGCTCGGAAGCTCGAGCAGATGCCGGCTGGCGGCCGCCGAAAAACCGCCCGGCATCTCCACAACATTCTGGATACCGAGTTCGTTGAGCATGTCCTCGAAGGGAAGATATTCGCCGAAGGGAACGAGATGCACCTTGTCGGAGGCGGCGACGATCTGCCCCCGGCCGTCGATCACATAGATCGAATTGTAGTAGCGGGTGGGATAGCCGGGGCCGAGTTCTTCGGCGCGAACGGCGCCCGCAATCAGGATCTGGTCATCGTCGAGCGTATCGGCAATCCGCGTCAGTGCATCCTTGTTATCGGTGAGGATGAAGGGAATCGAGGTTTCCGGCCAGACGATGATGTCGGGCCTCCTGCCGCCTTCCTTGGGAGCTTCCGTCGAAAGCTTGAGATGTGTCTCGAAGATCGCCTCGCGATCCGCATCGTTGTCCATCTTGACCGATTGATCGATTGCCGGCTGGACCAGGCGAACGACCGGCCGCTTGTCCTCGGGTAACGCCTCGGGCTTCGGGGTGAGATAAAGGATATAGGCGCCGTAACCGAGATGCGCTGCAAAGAGGATGGCCGCGAGGCTGATGCCGAGTTTCGCTCCCTGCCGGGTTCCGATGAGGGCAGGAGCGGCAAAGACGAAGACCGAGAGAGCCGTCACCCCCATGGTGCCGATCACATGCGCAGACTGCATCATGAGAGGCATGGGCATCATGGCATAGCCGATGGCGTTCCACGGAAAACCGGTGAAGATGAAACTGCGTACCCACTCAAGCAGGCCGAAGCTGGCAGCAAGTGCTGCAATCCGCCCCATGCCGTCGGACCACAAGATACGCGCAAGTGCTGCAGCCAACCCATAAAAGATCGCAAGGCAGGATGGAAGCCCGAGGACTGCGAGCGGCAAGGCCCAGGCAAACTCGTCTGAATCGATCAACAGCGCATGCCCAAGCCACCAGAGCCCGGCGACGAAATAACCGAAGCCGAACAGCCAGCCCGTGGCAAAGGCCGGCCAGAGCCTGCCGAGAAGGCTGCTTTCCGGTGAGGTGGCCGCTCCGTCGATCAGCCAGACGAGCAGCGTGAAGGAAACGAACATCGCAGCGAAGAAGCCGACGGGGGGCAGTGCCAGGACGCCAAAGGCACCCGCTGCGATCGCAAGCAATGACCGTTTGAAACCCCAGACGAGGATAATCCTGTCCGCAAGCCGCTCCATGCGCACTCCCATCAAAGCCGCGAATCAATTCAGTCGCAGTCTTTCAAAAAAGCGCGCGCTTGTCGTCTTACGGAAAGGTCAGTTTGCGGTCGATTCCGCCGGCCGGTCGTCATTTCCATCGCCAATGGGCGGCCCGTCACCATCCGCCTTGGCGCGGCGGCGGATTGCCTGGCGCTTGCGCGTGATGCGCACCCGCTTGATGCGGCGCGGATCGGCATCGAGGATGTGGAACTCGAAGTCGGGCAGGGCCTGGACGACTTCACCGCGCACCGGGATGCGCCCGAGTGCCGAGAAGATCAGACCGCCCAGCGTATCGACCTCGTCGATCTGTTCGCTGATGTCGAAATCCGGGCCGATGGCTTCGGCAATGTCCTCTAGTTCGACACGGGCGTCGGCAACGAAGACATCTTCAGAAACGCGCTTGAACATGACTTCTTCATCATCATGTTCGTCGTCGATATCGCCGATCACCATCTCCACGATGTCTTCGTGCGAGGCAAGGCCATCAGTACCGCCATATTCGTCAATGACCAGCGCCATCTGCGTGCGGTTTACCTGCATGCGACGCAGCAGATCGGAGGCCAGCATCGAGGGCGGCACGAAGAGGATCTGTCTGATAATGCCGGTTTCGGCGAGCGTCTTCTGCAGGTCGACGCGTCCGAGGTCGAAGTTCGGCTTGGCCGAGCGCGGCGCCTTCTGGATATTTTCCGGAGAGACCTCGATCGCCGGCGCGCCTGCCGCAGGCTTCGTGCCGCTACGGCGCTTGTTGCGCGCCTGCTTGGCGATATAGGAAAGAAGGTCGCGGATATGCACCATGCCGCGCGGATCGTCGAGCGTTTCGGCATAGACCGGCATGCGCGAGCGGCCGCTTTCCTCGAAGAGGATCATCAATTCGCCGATGGTGATGGTCTGGTCGACCGCCTCGATATCGGCACGCGGCACCATGACGTCGGCGACGCGCACTTCGCGGAAGCGCAGGATATTGTGGAGCATCGCCCGCTCGTCGGGCGAAAAGGCATCGGCCGCTGCCGGGTCGGTCATCAGCGCATCGGCGATATCTTCGCGCAGGCGCGAACCCTGTTGTGGTCTTAAGATTCGCGCCGCGCGCGACCAGAAGGATTGCGGTCGGTGTCGACTACTGCCACCCTCGTCGGAAGAGGAGGATTGGTCGGAGTCCTTGGCGTCTGACGCCGGCTTCGTTGAAAAGTCGCTCATGGTTCCATTTTAAGGTCTTGACCCTCGTAGGGGTCAGATAGGCCGAGTACTGCCAAAATGCGAGTCTCCAGCCTCTCCATAATTTCGGCTTCGTCATTATTCATATGGTCGTAGCCGAGCAGGTGCAAGAAACCATGCACCATAAGATGAGTGAGATGATCGTCAAAGCTCTTTTCGAGCTCTCGCGCCTCGCGCTCTACTGTTTCTAGGGCGATGATGATATCGCCGAGCATCGGCCCGGGCATTTTGCCGGGTTTGACCGGGAAGGCCGGAAATGACAGCACGTTGGTCGGCTTGTCCTTACCGCGCCATTCCGCATTGATGTCCTGGATGGAAGCATCGTCGGTAAAGACGAGCGAAACTTCCGGCGGCATCTTCGGGAAGGGCTGCTTTTCCTCTTCCCGCAAATAGGTGGCCGCCGCACCCAGTACGCGTTCGCCAAGGGCATGCAACACGTCTTCGGTGGGCCAGCCCATGTCCTCGATGCTGATCTGTATGTCGAGTTCGGCCATCAGTCCTGCCGGCTGGCCTCTTCGTTTGCCGCTATATAGGTTGCGTCATAGGCCTTGACGATACGACCGACCAGCGGATGGCGCACGACGTCGACGTCCTTGAAGCGCACCATCGAAATGCCCTCGACATCGTTCAGCAGATGCAGCGCTTCCACGAGGCCGGATTTGACGCCGCGCGGCAGGTCGATCTGGCTCGGGTCGCCGGTGATGATCATCCGCGAATTCTCGCCAAGACGCGTCAGGAACATCTTCATCTGCATCGCCGTGGTGTTCTGCGCCTCATCGAGGATGATTGCAGCGTTGGCGAGCGTGCGTCCGCGCATGAAGGCGAGCGGCGCAATTTCGATGACGCCGGCGGTGATCGCGCGCTCGACCTTGTCGCCGGGGATCATGTCGTAAAGCGCGTCGTAGAGCGGACGCAGATAAGGATCGACCTTCTCTTTCATGTCGCCCGGCAGGAAGCCCAGACGCTCGCCGGCTTCGACCGCCGGTCGCGACAGGATGATCTTCTCGACGGCGCCGCGCTCCAAAAGCTGGGCTGCGTGGGCGACGGCGAGATAGGTCTTGCCGGTGCCGGCGGGGCCGACGCCGAACACCATCTCCGAGCGCTCGAGCGCCCGCATATAGGCATCCTGTGTCGGCGTGCGCGCGATGATCGTCTTCTTGCGCGTCGAAATCTGCGCCATCGTCAATTTGGCTTTTTTCTCCATCGTCGGCAGCGTGAGCTGGTCGTCGGCGGCAACCGCCATGCGAATTGCGCCTTCCACATCCGAATGCTCCACACTGCCGCCTTTCTGGAGTTTTTCATAGAGGTAATCCAGTGTGCGCCGCGCCTGATTGGTCGCCAGCACATCGCCGGTGATGACAACGGAATTACCGCGCGCCCGCGCATCGATATTGAGCCGCTGTTCCAAGAGCTTCAGATTCTGATCGAACTGTCCGAAAAGTTCGCTGGCGAACCGATTGTTCTCGAACGTCAGGACGAAGTGATTGGCGTCGCTCGCAATGCGTGGGTGGCGCGGTGAAGTAGAAACCAATTCCTGTCCGTTCAAGCGGTCGGGCTCCCTGGGTTAGACCTCAGCCTCTGCGCGTTCGGCAAACAGGCTGTTGGTTCCGGTTCCTGTGATTCGCACTTTAATAATGTCACCGATTTGCGATGCTTTTGCATCAACATTCACGGACTGCAGCCACGGTGAGCGTCCGATGAGCTGTCCAGGCATACGGCCCGGCTTTTCGAGGAGAAGATCGATTTCCTTGCCGATGCAGGACTCGTTGAATTCCTGCGTCTGCCTGAGAAGCAGCGCCTGCAGGCGTTCCAGCCGTTCTGCCTTGATATCTTCCGGCACCTGGTCCTTCAATTCCGCACCGGGGGTACCCGGCCGCGTCGAATATTTGAACGAGAAGGCTTGCGCGTAACGCACCTCCTCAACGAGCTTTAGTGTATCCTCAAATTCCGCATCTGTCTCCCCCGGAAAGCCGGTAATGAAGTCGCCGGAGAGGGCTATGTCGGGACGCGCCTTGCGGATGCGCTCGATGAGGGAGAGGTATTCTGCTGCCGTGTGCCGGCGGTTCATGGCTTTGAGAATACGGTCAGAACCCGCCTGGACCGGCAGGTGTAGATAAGGCATCAGCGTGCGAAGGTCGCGATGCGCCTCGATCAGCCGGTCGTCCATGTCGCGTGGATGGCTGGTCGTGTAGCGAAGCCGCGCAAGGCCGGGGATATCGGCAAGCCGGTAGAGCAGGTCGCCAAGGCTCCACTCCTCGCCCTTCGGGCCGAGGCCATGCCAGGCATTGACGTTCTGTCCGAGAAGGGTGATTTCGCGCACGCCGCCATCGACGAGCCGCATTGCCTCTTCGACGATCTGAGAGACCGGTCGCGAGACCTCGGAACCGCGCGTATAGGGCACGACGCAGAAGGTGCAGAATTTGTCGCAGCCTTCCTGCACGGTCAGGAAGGAAGTCACGCCGCGGGCACGGATCTTCGGCGCCTCGGCAATCGGCAGGTGCTCGAACTTGTCCTCGATCGCATATTCCGTATCTACGACGCGGTGGCCTTCCTTGGCGCGGCGCAGCGCTTCGGGCAGGCGGTGATATGTCTGCGGGCCGATAACGACATCGACAGCCGGTGCGCGACGCAGGATTTCTTCGCCTTCAGCCTGAGCGACGCAACCAGTGACACCGATCATCATCTCGTGGCCGTCGGCAGCCTTGCGTTTCTTCATCTCGCGCAGGCGCCCGAGCGCGGAATAGACCTTCTCGGCGGCCTTCTCGCGGATATGACAGGTGTTGAGCAGGACGAGGTCTGCCTCTTCCATGTCCTCGGTCGGCTCATAGCCGTCGCGCGCAAGAGCATCGCTCATGCGCGTCGAGTCATAGACGTTCATCTGGCAGCCATAGGTTTTGATGAAAACTTTGCGGCTGTTGGAGCCATCGCGAAGAGAAGTCTCCGGGGCCTGAAGAAGGGCGCTGTCCTGGGTCATGGCGCGCTATTTAGTAGTTTTTGACGCGCGAGAAAAGGGACTCTCGCCTTAGAGCTTTCCTGGTTAGATTGAAGCATTCTGCCGGAGCAGGTTTTCGTCAGGGCAAAGGCGATTGGCGAAGGGCATACCCCAAGGTACGTCCGAGCCGATCGCCTTTGATCCTGGCGCAAAGATGCCCGGCCCTAGCTGGTTTGCAAGCAAACCAGCGGGTTGGCTGAAACGGGCCGTCTGATCGACCGGCCGGCTTGGCCGTAGATCTGGCTACGACGCGCGCCGGCCGGTCGACCATCCGACTCCGTTTGAGCCAACAGAATGCTTCAATCTAACCAGGAAAGGCTCTAACCGATGTCGCGGCCGCGCAGACTGCTGTTCAACAGGTTGCGGATGCGGGCGGAGATCATTGTGCTGACCGCCTTCCTATTGGTCTTCTCGCCATATTCGACCGCCTCGCCAAAGGAAACTTCGACGTCGATCGCCCCGCATTTCAGGATGTCGCTGAGATGTGGCAGAAGCTCGATATCGCCGGGCCAGGCCGCAAGCGGACGATGGTAGCGGCCCATGGCGATACCATGGACCTGCGTATAGGCGATGGACACCGGCTGGACCATAACCATGCCGGTCGGGGAATGGGGCACCGCCATGGCAGCCGCGCCGAAGAGCGACGATTTGACTTCCAGCAGGCGATTTCCGTCGGAGGTCGTTCCCTCGGGAAACAGCACGACGATTTCGCCGTCTGCCATGCGGCCGGCGATCTCGCTCGCCTGATCGCCGGTGCGGCGTTTTTCCTCGCGCACCACGAAGACGCTCTTCTGCAGCTTGGCGAGCGTGCCGAAGATCGGCCAGTCGCGCACCTCGATCTTGGCGATGAAAGCGACGTCGGCAATGGCCGACATGACCATGATGTCCATCCACGAGGAGTGGTTCGAGCAAAGCATCAGCGGACGGCGGCTTTCAAGCGTGCCGCCCACGCGAATCCGGATGCCGAGACAATAGCAGACGATCCGATGCCAGAGCCGGGGCAGTGTGCGGCGCAGCTTCCAGTCGAAATAAAGCGCCAGAACCTGCAGCGGCATGAGCAGGATGCTCGCGACAATGATGACGGTAAGCGCGAAGGTAATGCGCAGCCAGACGATCAAATGCGGCGCTCCCGGACTGCCATCCTATCAGATTTCGTCTTTCTTCAGCGGGATGCCGTAGAGTTCCAGCCGATGATCCACGAGCTTGAAGCCGTGTTCGCGCGCGATGCGTTCCTGCAATGCCTCGATTTCCGGTGAGCGGAATTCGATGACGACGCCGGTCTTCAGGTCGATCAGGTGATCGTGATGTTCTTCGGGGACAGTCTCGTAGCGGGAGCGGCCGTCACGGAAGTCGTGGCGGGCGATGATGCCGGCATCTTCGAACAGCTTCACCGTACGATAGACCGTCGAGATCGAAATCTTGGCGTCGACCTTGACGGAGCGGCGGTAAAGCTCTTCGACGTCAGGATGATCTTCGGAGTCTTCGAGAATGCGCGCGATCACGCGGCGCTGCTCCGTCATGCGCATGCCGCGTTCAGCGCAAAGCTCCTCAAGGGTCTTGGCTTCGTCAGTCATGGCTGCTTTCTCGTTATTCCTGTCGAGAAGGGAACTACCGAAGAACGCGCTTCATGACAAGCGCCGTGGAGGTAGCCCCATTGGCGTCCTTATAATAGCCCTTGCGTTCGCCCGCCTGCTCGAATCCGAGCTTGCGATAGAGGCCAAGGGCGGCGGTATTGCCGTCGTCGACTTCCAGGAACATGCTCTCGCCGCCGCGAAGACGCGCCTCGCGCATGGCGGCCTGCATCAGCCGCCAGCCGAGGCCGCAGCGAGCAACCTTCGCCTGTACGGCAACGGTCAGGATTTCGGCCTCGCCCGCCGCCTGGCGCGCAAGGACGAAGCCCGGCAGAGTCTTCTTCAGGATGGCATTGGTCTGGCGGGCGACGAAGCCGAAGACGGTGTTCTGCGAAAGCAGGCTGTGGAATTCGCCGTCACCCCAAGGGCGCGCAAAGCGCTCGCGATGCAGCACGGAAACATCGAGGCAATCCTCCGGCCCCATCGCGACGATTTCGAATTCCGGCTTCAGCGTCAGATAGGCTTCCAGCATTGTCATACTCTTGCAATCGCGTACCCGGCCTGCGGTTTGGCATCGGGTCCGCGCAGATAAAGGGGTTTCGGCTTTCCGGAATTCGGGCTCGCGGCCGCACCGAGGCGCGCCACGATGGAGATCGGGAAGGAGTTGGCCTGCTCGCCTGCCACATCGGGCTTCAGGAGTGGTGTCGCTGAACCGGTGATCTCACCGTCGAAACCGGCGGCAAAAGCCTTGGCCTCCGATACGCTCGCCGCACGCGCCTCGTCGAGCGGCGTGCCGTCGGCTGCGAAGGACTGGAGGTAGATTTCGTCCCGCTTGGCATCCATTGCCGCAAGCACGGGCCGGCCCGGCATCTTTTCGCGCTGGGCAGCCGCCATGACTTCGAGTGTCGTGATACCGACGGCTGGCACATTGAGGGAAAGCGCAAAACCGCGGGCTGCAGCAACGCCGACGCGGATACCGGTGAAGGAGCCTGGTCCGATGGTGACGGCGAGGCGGTCGACATCCGAGAGCGTGACGCCCGCCTGATCCAGCGCGCGGTCGACGATACCCATCAGATGTTCAGCATGTCCCTTGCCGATCATGTCCGATGCCTCCCCCAGCACCGTATTCCTGCCGCTGTCATAAATAGCGGCAGCGCAATCTACACCTGCCGTGTCGAGCGCCAGAACGATCATGCCATCAATTTCCGAATAAACTATTGTCGCCTATCCATAAATCCGTCTGGCCGAACCGAATATGAACGGCCGGACGCATCAGAGATTTTTAAGCGGCAATCACTTCCTGCACTTCCGGAACGAAATGGCGCAGCAGGTTCTGGACACCGTGTTTCAGCGTTGCCGTCGAAGACGGGCAGCCGGAGCAGGAGCCCTTCATGTTCAGATAAACCTTGCCGTCCTTGAAGCCACGGAAGGTGATGTCGCCACCATCCTGGGCAACGGCCGGACGCACACGGGTCTCAAGCAGTTCCTTGATGGTCAGCACGATCGATTCATCGCCTTCGTCGAAGAATTCATCGCCCGAATCGACATCTTCCGAAAGGATGGAAGCGTCGCCCATGACCGGTTTGCCGGACATGAAATGCTCCATGATCGAGCCGAGAATAGCCGGCTTCAGGTGCTGCCACTCGGCATTGTCCTTGGAGACGGAGATGAAATCGTAGCCGAAATAGACGCCTGTGACGCCCGGAATTTCAAAGAGACGGGCAGCGAGCGGTGAAGCCTGGGCCTCATCGGCATTGCGGAATTCGGCCGTGCCGTTTTCCATCACCACCTTGCCGGGGAGGAACTTCTGCGTGGCTGGGTTCGGCGTGGCTTCGGTCTGAATGAACATCTCGCTCTCCATGCGGCGGGCTGTGACCTCTGCCGTCTTTAGAATTCTTCAAAAGAAAATAAGCCTATTGTCCGGCCGATTCAAGAGACTGATACTCAAGAAATGGCTTAACAGAGGGCGTCGATTTCCTCGTTGGTCAGTGTGTCGGGCAGCACGGTGACCGGAATGGGAAAGGCCGCTCCACGCCCTGCGACGGAGGATACCAGCGGTCCCGGTCCTTCTTTGGCGGAGCCTGCGGCAAGCACGAGGATGGCGACGTCCCGGTCTTCCTCTATCACCGCATTGATCTGCTCGGCCGAATTGCCCTCGCGGATCACGATCTCAGGCTCGATGCCGATCGTCTCGCGCACGATCTGTGCGATCTTTGCGACGGTGGCTTCCGCCTCCTCGCGGGCTTCCGCCCGCATGATCTCCTCGACGCCGAGCCATTGCTGGAAATCGCCTTCGGGGATCACGTAGAGAAGGACGAGGCCGCCATTGGAATTCTTGGCGCGCCGCCCGGCATAATGGACGGCGCGTTGGCATTCGGGTGTCCCGTCGATCACCGCCATGAATTTGCGGCGATGACCTTCGAGCCGTGAGAGTCGCTTTGATACCATGGTGCGGACTCTGACACCTGTGACCGAAAATTTGCAAGCCCCCGTTTTGCACGGGAGCTCTGCATGTCGATGGGATTAGAGCCTTTCCTGGCTAGCTTGCAGCATTCTGCCGGAGCAGGTTTTCGTCAGGATCAAAGGCGATTGGCGAATGGCATGCCCTTGTTACGTCCGAGCCGATCGCCTTTGATCCTGGCGGAAAGATGCCCGGCCCTAGCTGGTTTGCAAGCAAACCACCGGGGTTGGCTGAAACGGGCCGCCTGATCGACCGGCCGGCTTGGCCGTAGATCTGGGCTACGACGCGCACCGGCCGGTCGACCATCCGACTCCGTTTGAGCCAACAGAATGCTGCAATCTAGCCAGGAAAGGCTCTAATAGAGGAAGCCGATGATCTCGCGAAGTTCGCGCATCGTCACGTCGGCGCGTGCCCTCGCACGTTCATTGCCGTTGCGCAGGATCGCATCGATATGGCTCGTATCGTTCATCAGGCGGCGCATTTCGCCTGTTATCGGCGATAGCACCTGAACGGCGAGATCGATCAGTGCCGGCTTGAAGACGGAGAATTGCTGGCCGCCGAATTCGGCAAGCACCTGCTCCTTCGTCTTGTCGGCAAGTGCGGCATAGATCGAGACGAGGTTTTCGGCTTCCGGTCGGCTTTCGAGGCCGGCCACTTCGCTCGGCAAGCCGTCCGGATCGGTCTTGGCCTTGCGGATCTTCTTGGAGATCGCGTCCTCGTCGTCCATCAGGTTGATGCGCGACAGGTCCGACGGATCGGACTTCGACATCTTCTTCGTGCCGTCGCGTAGCGACATGACGCGCGGCGCTGGCCCGCCGATCAACGGTTCGACCATCGGGAAATAGGCATGCACCGGCTCGTCGCCGACGGTGATGTCGATCCCGTAATTCGTCTTGCGGATATGCGAGGCGTAATCGAGATTGAACTTCATCGCGATGTCACGCGTCAGCTCAAGGTGCTGCTTCTGGTCCTCGCCGACGGGCACATGCGTGGCGCGGTAGACGAGAATGTCGGCGGCCATCAGGCTCGGATAGGCGTAGAGACCGAGCGAGGCCTGCTCTCGGTCCTTGCCGGCCTTGTCCTTGAACTGCGTCATGCGGTTCATCCAGCCGAGGCGGGCGACACAATTGAAGATCCAGGCGAGTTCGGCGTGCTGCGGTACGGCGGACTGATTGAAGACGATATGCTTTTCAGCGTCGATGCCGGAGGCGATGAAGGCGGCTGCGATCGAGCGCGTCTGTGACAGCATGTCCTCGTGGACGAGCTGCGCAGTCAGCGCATGCAGATCGACGACGCAATAGATGCAGTCGTTGCCGTCCTGGAGCTGCACGAAGCGGCGGATCGCGCCGAGATAATTGCCGAGATGCAGATTGCCCGTGGGCTGAACGCCGGAGAATACGAGCTTCTTGAATTCGCCCATGATGTTGTCCTCGATTAGGCTGGTGGAGGGCCCCAGGGCCAAAGGCCCATGTTGCTAACGCGGGCGCTTATGCACGCGCTCCCGGTCGCAATCAAGAGGCGGTGGGCGCAGCGTGTTGAATGAGGTCGAAGGTGTTGCCGTAAGGATCCGAAAAGACCGCAACGGTGCCGTAAACCTCATGTCGGGGTTCCTCCAGAAAGTGAACGCCGGAACCAAGCATCGCTGCGTGATCGCGCGCAAAATCGTCGGTTTTGAGGAAGAAGCCGACACGCCCGCCGGTCTGATTTCCGACGGCGGCTCGCTGAGCCTCATTTGCCGCCTGCGCCAGCAGAAAGGCCGCGCCATCCCCGCCCTTGGCTTGACGACGACCCAGCGCTTGCCTTCCGGCTGTACTTCATCTTGAAGGCATTCGAAGCCGAGGGCCTCACAATAGAAGGCTTTGGCGCGGTCATAATCGTCGACGACGAGGGTGACGAGAAACAGGGATTGGGTCATGGGATCTCCAGATTGGGAAGTTTATTCCATTTCGATGTGATAAAATGCCCGATTTTACGCCAAATTGATCAGTCATCTTAGCTAAAATTGAGTATAAAATTTCACAGAAAAGCTTTCTTTGAACTGAAAATCCTCTCGCCGGGCTGGCGGCCCAAAGGGGCCGTCGGGATAACCGATCGGAGGGACCATGCAGAACGCCAGTTTGCTCGCCATGGCAGGCCTTTTCGCCCTACAATCAGCAACCACAGCCGTCGGTCAAGATCATCGACGGCAGACCAGCCAACTTCCCAAACACGAGACGCGCATTGCTTACACGATGCAGACCGTCAGCGTTCGCGCCAGCTGTTTTCCGGCGCGATTGCGGGCGGTTTTATCGCATATCGCGGCAAAGACCGGACGACGGCCGATGATAACTTCGGGCTTCCGGCCACACCCCCGCCGCCACGGTTCCATGCACGGGAAATGCCTTGCGGCTGATATCCGGATTCCCGGCGTGTCGGAGCGCACGATCATCGCCGCTGCGAAAACCGCACCCGGCATCGGAGGGATCGGCACCTATTGCAATGGCATCGTCCACGTCGATGTCGGGCCGCAGCGACGATGGGTGGATTGCTAAAGCAATTCCGGCAAAAATGTGCAGCGGTTTCGCGTCCGGAATTGCGTAAAAAGGACGTTAGGCATCTTTCGCCGGTGCCGGTTTGCGATTGAGGTTGCGCCGGATCATGCCGAGGTCTGCTCCGCCGATCAGGAAGGCGGTCGCGAAATAGACGACCATGGAAATCGCGATCAGCAGGCCAAGCGTGCCGACCTTGGTCAAAAGCGGCGCGCCCGAAGCAAGCCAGGGCGCCCAGTGCTGCTTGAGGTAGATGATGACTGTGCCCATGACAGCCGCGGCGACGACCAGCAGCGCTGCGCGTTTGGCCAGTGCCCATTCCCATGTCAGATGACCGCGGCGCAGAAGCGTGGTGAAGAGCAGTACGGTGCTGATCCAGCCGGCAGTGGCTTCAGCGACTGCGATGCCCGGCGCGCCCATATAGGGGAACAGCGTCAGCGCCGCGGCACAGTTGGTCGCCACCGCGATTGCTGAAAAACGCATCGGCGTCTTGGTATCTTCGCGGGCATAAAAGCCCGGCTGCAGCGCCTTGATCAGCACGAAAGCCGGCAAGCCTATGCCGTAGATCGCCAGGATCGATCCGACGAGCAGGGTGTTGTCCTGATGGAAGGCTCCACGCTCATAGAGCACGCGAATAATCTCGTCGGAGAGGATCCACAGCGCGAATGCAGCTGGGATCGTCAGGAACAGCACGAATTCGATCGAGCGATTCTGCAGAAAGGCGGCCTCGCGCAACGCTCCGCCCTTGAGCGAACGGGCAAGCTCGGGCAGCAGTACCACACCGACGGCGACACCGACGACACCGAGCGGAAGCTGGTAGATGCGATCGGCATATTGCAGGGCGGCAATCGCGCCTTCGCGGGAGGAGGCGATTGCCTGGCCGATGAGCTGGTTGATCTGCGTGATGCCACCGGTCACGGCCGCCGGAACCGCAAGGATCAGCAACCGCTTCACGTTCGGCGTTATCTTTGGGAAGCGGAAGCCGATGCTCATGCCGGCATGCAGCACGCCGACATAGACGACGACAAGCTGCAGGATGCCGGCGACCAGCACACCCCAGGAGAGATACCAGGCCGTCGCCAGCGGTTCGGCGCCGGTATAAAGTGTATAAAAGAGCGCGCCGATCATCACGACGTTGAGGAAGATAGGCGCGACGGCAGCGGCGAAGAAGTGATGCAGCGAATTCAGCATGCCGCTCATCATCGCCGTCAGCGACATACACATGAGATAGGGAAACATCACAGCGGCCATGCGGATGGTGATACCGAACTTCTCGGGATCATCAGCAAAGCCCGGCGCGATGACGAAGCGCACAAGCAGCGGCATGGAAAGCTCCATCACGATGGTGATGAGCAGCAGCACGGAAAAGAGAACGCCGAAGACTTCTTCCGAAAAGCGCTTGGCACCGTCAGTGCCGTTCGCTTCGATCTCCTTGGCAAAGAGCGGCACGAAGGCAGCGTTGAAGGCGCCTTCGGCAAACAGCCGGCGGAAGAGATTCGGGAAACGGAAGGCGGCATAGAAGACGTCGGCCATCGGCCCGGTGCCAAGGGCTGCGGCCATCAGCGTTTCGCGGGCAAAACCAAAGATGCGGCTGCCGAGTGTGGCGCCGCCGACCGTGGCGAATTTCTTGACGAGGCTCATGCGGGGGGACCGGCTTTCTTTTCGGCTGATGTAGCGGGTGGCGCGATGATGCCGGAAGGCATACGCTCGCGCAGTTCGTCCTGCTCCTCGGCCATGACCGCTTTCATACGGGCAGTGATATTCGCGCGTTTGCTGTCGCCGGAAATCTTCTGACCGACGAGATCGGTGACGTAGAATGTATCGATGACCTTTTCACCGAAGGTGGTGATGCGCGCAGATTGAATATCGAGCGAAAGATCGGACAGCACCGCTGTCATTTCCGAGAGCAGGCCCGGCCGGTCGAGACATTCCACTTCGATGACCGTAAACTTGTTCGACAGGCTGTTGGTGATCGTCACCGACGGCGGAATGATGAAGGCCTTGCTCTTCTTGCGGTTCTTCGCGCGGGTCGCGATCACCTCGGGCAGGCGCTTGCGGCCGGAAAGCACGTCTTCGATCATCCTGCCGATCGTGGCGGCACGACGAAGCTCGTCCTCGTCGTTCGGAAACTCGCGACTGACATGGATCGTATCGAGCGCGCGGCCATCCGAAGTCGTGAAGATTTGCGCGTCGACGATGTTGGCGCCGGCTGCCGCGCAAGCACCGGCAATGACGGCAAGCAGGCGGGGATGGTCGGGCGAAAGAACGGTGATCTCGGTAATGGCATGGAAACTGTCGGTGCGCACCGAGGTCGCCAGCGCCTGGCCGGCCTTGTCCGCCTGGCGGATGAAATGCGCGTGGCGGATCTGGTCTTCCAGCGGCACGGAGAGCAGGTAGGGCTGGTAGTGCAGCTTGGCATAGGTGCGGCGGTCCTTCTGGCTCCAGTCGGACAGTGCCGCATAGAGCGCCTCGGCGGCAGCCTGGGCACGCTCCTTGCGCGACACCTCGGAGAAGCCGCCGGCAAGCAGCAGTTCCGTCTCGTAGTAGAGCGTGCGCAGCAACTGGCCCTTCCAGCCGTTCCAGACGCCCGGACCGACGGCGCGGATGTCGCAGATCGTCAGGATCATCAGCATCTTCAGCCGATCCAGGGACTGAACGCGATCGGCGAAGTCGGTGATCGTCTTGCGGTCCGTCAGGTCGCGCGTCTGGGCGACCATCGACATGGTCAGATGTTCCTCGATCAGCCAGACGACGATCTCGGTCTGCTTCTGCGACAGGCCGAAACGGGCGCAGAGCTTGCGGGCGACGCGGGCGCCGGCAATCGAATGGTCCTCCTGCCGGCCCTTGGCGATATCGTGCAGCAAGACCGCGACATAGAGCGCCTCGCGGTCCTCGATATGCGGCATGAGCTTGTTGGCGAGCGGATGCAGTTCCTCCGCCTTGCCCTTGTCGATTTCCGAGAGGACATCGATGGCGCGGATCAGGTGCTCGTCGACCGTATAGTGGTGATACATATTGAACTGCATCATCGCGACGATCTTGCCGAATTCGGGAATGAAGCGGCCGAGCACGCCGGCCTCGTTCATGCGCCGCAGGATCAGCGCCGGATCGCGCTTGGACGTCAGGATCGACAGGAACAGCCGGTTGGCCTCGTCGTTCTCGCGCAGATCGTTGTTGACGAGACCGAGTGAACGCGTGACGCGCTTCAGCGCATCGGGATGGAATTCGAGCCCGTTGATATCGGCGACATGGAACAGCCTGATAATGCTGACCGGATCGCGCTTGAAGACATCGGGATTGGCGAGCGCGATACGGCCGCGATCTTCCACGAACTCGACGCTGCCGGGGATCTTGCGGTTACGGTGGGTAAAGCGGCTGATGACGCCGGTCAGGCCGGGGATCGACTTTGCCTGCTGGTCTTCAAGTGCTGCACAAAGGATGCGGGTCAGATCGCCCACGTCTTTGGCGATCAGGAAATAGTGCTTCATGAAGCGCTCGACGGCCGAGAGGCCGGGGCGCGAATGATAGCCGAGAGCCTCGGCGATCTCGCGCTGGATATCGAAGGAAAGACGCTCCTCGGCCTTTCCGGTGAGGAAGTGCATGTGGCAGCGCACAGCCCAGAGAAAATCGTCGGCCTTTTCCAAGAGCCGGTATTCCTGCTTCGACAGCACGCCGAGCGGCACAAGATCCGCCGGGTCGCGGACGTGATAATAATATTTCGAAATCCAGAAGAGCGTGTGCAGGTCGCGAAGGCCGCCTTTGCCCTCCTTGACGTTCGGCTCGACGAGGTATCGCGTGTCGCCCGCTTTGCGGTGGCGCTCGTCGCGTTCAGCGAGCTTGGCGGCGATGAATTCCGGTCCGGTGCCGGTGACGATTTCCTTGTCGAAGCGGGCTTCCAGCTCGGTCTCCAGCGACTTCAGCCCGCAGATGTAGCGCATCTCCAGAATAGCGGTGCGGATCGTCATGTCGGATTTGGAAAGCGCGATGCATTCCTCGACCGTGCGGGTCGCATGCCCGACCTTGAAGCCCATGTCCCACAGCATGTAGAGCATGAACTCGACGGCCTTGTGCGTCTCTTCCGCCGGCTTCGGCAGGAAGAGGAAGAGCAGGTCGATATCGGAGCCCGGCGCCAGCGTGTCGCGGCCATAGCCACCGACAGCGGTCACCGCAAACTTGTCCTTCTGCTTCGGGAAGACATGCTCGGTGGCGAAATTATAGAGAACGGCAATGATCTGGTCCTGCAGCCAGGAAATGCGGTGGGCGCAATCAAGTCCGCCACCTTGGGCATCGAGCAGGTCACGCGCCTTCCTGCGGCCTTCGACGCTCGCCTTCTTCAAAACGGCAAGAAGATCGTTGCGCAGCACGTCGGGACGGTTGCGGTTGGCTTCGGCAATGGCGTCGCTTTGCCCCTGCAGCAGTTCCACATCGAGGATTTCTGAGAAATCGATGTCGTACATCCCCATCGGCCGAGCGGTTGCCTCTTCGGTCCGGGCCGCGTGCTCGTGGCGTGCCTCTGATTTCGTCTGCATGCGCTATTGCCTCTTTGCCCGCCTGATGACACAGGCGTTCATATTGCATGAACCCTTAAATTTGGCGAAATGGTGTTGGCAAGCCGTTGGCGAGGGATGCTTTGCCGCAAGTTCTCAGGCTGAGCCCTGTGCCAGCAGCGTATTGAGAACTTGCCGAGTCTCGCTCATGATGCCGTTAAGCGTCGCCTTGTCACATTCGCGGTATCCAGCGTCAATGATCGCACCGCTCAGTTCGCCGATGACAAGGCAGGAACCGGTGATCTTCGCCATGCCGATCGGCGTGTTCCAGCCGCGCGCCTCAAGATTACCATCCGATTGTTTCATGATTTCGAGCATCGAGACGATGACGGAGAGGCGCTGCGTTTCCTGAAGCAGTTTTTCCATGAACACGGGGGCTGCTCCTACTTCATCTTCTTTTTGAGGTCGTAAAGCGCATCGAGCGCCTCGCGCGGTGTCATGTCGTCGAGGCTCATCGTCTTCAGCGCTTCCTCCACCTTGGAAGGCCCGCGGGATGTCTCTTCCCGGCGCACGGCCACCTGGAAGAGCGGCAGATCATCGATCAGCTGGCTCGCCGGATTCTTCCGATCGGCATCTTCCAGGCGCGTCAATACATCGCGTGCTCGGGCGACGACAGAAGCCGGCAGGCCGGCAAGCCGCGCGACCTGAATGCCGTAGGATCGGTCGGCCGCACCTGGACCGACTTCATGCAGGAAGATGACGTCGCCGTCCCATTCCTTCACCCGCATTGTCGCGTTCGATAGCCGGGCAAGCTTTTCGGAGAGCACTGTCAGCTCGTGGAAATGCGTGGCAAAGAGCCCACGGCAGCGATTGGCCTCGTGCAGATGCTCGACGGCGGCCCAGGCGATGGAAAGGCCGTCGAAGGTCGCAGTACCGCGGCCGATCTCGTCGAGAATGACGAGGGAACGATCGGTTGCCTGGTTGAGGATTGCAGCCGTCTCGACCATTTCCACCATGAAGGTGGAACGCCCGCGCGCCAGATCGTCGGAGGCGCCGACGCGCGAAAACAGCCGGTCGACGATACCGATATGCGCTGACGTTGCCGGCACGAAGGAGCCCATCTGGGCGAGAATCGAGATCAGCGCGTTCTGCCGCAGGAAGGTCGACTTACCGCCCATATTCGGGCCGGTCAGCAGCCAGATCGCCCCATCCTTGCCGTCGGAGACCGGCGACAGATCGCAATTATTGGCGACGAAAGGGCCGATGGACTGACGCCGCAGGGCCTGTTCGACAACAGGGTGACGCCCGCCCTCGATGGCAAACATCTTCGATCCGTCGACCAGTGGCCGGCAATAAGCCTGCTCTTCGGCAAGCAATGCCAGCCCTGCCGCAACATCGATGACGGCCAGCGCCCGGGCGCCGGCTTTGATCGCTTCGGCTTCGGCGACAGTCGCTTCGGTCATCCGATCGAAGGCCTCAAGCTCGATCTGCAGTGCGCGGTCGGCGGCATTGGCGATGCGGCTCTCGAGATCGGCGAGTTCCGTCGTCGTGAACCGCATGGCATTCGCCATCGTCTGGCGATGGATGAAGCGGGCCTTCGCCTCGGCCGTATCTGTCATCGGTCCGGCATTGCTGGCGGTGACCTCGATGAAATAACCGAGGATATTGTTGTGTTTGATCTTCAGCGATTTGATGCCGGTCTCGTCGGCATATTGCAGTTGCAGACCGGCAATGACCCGGCGCGACTGATCACGCAGCGCCCGAACCTCGTCAAGATCGGCATTCGCGCCGTCGCGCAGGAAGCCGCCATCGCGTTTCAGGAGCGGCAGTTCCTCGGCAAGGTTTTCCGCAAGCAAGGTTTCGAGGCCTGATGGTAGTGCCTGCAGTCCCTTGCGCGCCTGCTCCAGTTCTTCCGGCAGCATCGCGCTTACCAGCAGACTGGCGATATGCGCGGCAGCGCCAAGCCCCTGGCGAATCGCCCAGAGATCACGCGGACCGCCACGGTCGAGTGCCAGGCGGGAGAGCGCCCGCGGCATATCGGGCACATGTTTCAGCGCATCGCGCAGCTCGCCGCAGAGCGACGGCTCCTGCATCAGGAAGCCGATCGAATCCAGCCGCTCATTGACGCGGATGGGGTCTGTCAGCGGCGACATCAGCCGTTCGGCGAGCAGTCGCGCCCCGCCGCCGGTCGTCGTGCGGTCGATCGCCTTCAGCAGCGCGCCGTTGCGGTCGCCGGACAGCGTGCGCACAAGCTCGAGATTGGCGCGCGTGGCCGGATCGATGAACAGCGTCGAGGCGCCGCTTTCCCGTTCCGGCCTGCCAAGCGGCGGCCGCTCGGCGATCTGCGTCTTCTCGACATACGCGACGGCAGCTGCTGCAGCCGCAAGCTCGGCGCGCGAAAAACTTCCGAAACCGTCGAGCGTCGAAACATCGAAATAGCGCGCTATGCGGGTCTCCGCCGTCGCGCTATCGAAAAGCACAGCCGGCTGTGGAACGGCCGTGCGGCCAAGCACGTCGAAGACTGATTTCAGCTCGCCGTCATAAAAGATCGTATCCGGCACGATGAGCTCGCGCGGATCGATACGCAGGATATCGGCAAGCAGCCGCGAAGCATCCGTCTCCGCCACCCGAAAAACGCCGGTGGAAATATCGATCCAGGCGAGCGCCAGCACAGGCTCGGTAGAGCCGCGAATGCGCGACAGCGCCATCAGATAATTTGATTCCGAGGGAGAAAGCAGCTTTTCCTCGGTAATGGTACCCGGTGTGACCAAGCGAATGACGTCGCGCTTGACGACCGATTTCGAGCCGCGTTTCTTGGCTTCCGCCGGGTCTTCCACCTGCTCGCAGACAGCGACGCGAAAGCCGAGCGCGATCAATTTCTGCAGGTAATCGTCGGCCGCATGCACAGGCACGCCGCACATCGGAATGTCCTGCCCCATATGCTGGCCGCGCTTGGTCAGCGTGATTCCGAGCGCGCGCGAAGCCTCGAGCGCATCCTCGAAGAACAGCTCGTAAAAATCGCCCATGCGATAGAAGAGCAGCGAATCCGGATTATTCGCCTTGATCTCGATAAATTGTTCCATCATCGGCGTAGCCGAGGCGCGGCTTTCCTCAGTCGCGAGCTCGGCTGCCGAGAAGGCTTCGTTTCTGCTGTCTATTCGTGCGTTCACGGAGGTGCAGTTTTTCCCAAAAAAACAGGTGCCAACCCTATCCGCGCGCCGCTATAGATGACAACAGCAATTGGGAAAGAGGAAAACGTCACCCACAGACGTTTGGAGGAGGCATGTCGCAGATGGAGAAGAAAGAACGGCCGGTGACCTCTGTTACCGACAAGGAAGCGCTCGAATTTCACGCGATGGGTCGGCCAGGAAAGCTGGAGATCAACCCGACCAAGCCGATGGCGACACAGCGCGACCTCTCGCTTGCCTATTCTCCCGGCGTCGCGGTGCCCGTCAAAGCCATCGCCACCGATCCCGCCACCGCCTACGACTATACGACCCGAGGCAATATGGTCGCCGTCATCTCCAACGGAACCGCCATCCTTGGCCTCGGCAATCTCGGAGCATTGGCTTCCAAGCCGGTCATGGAAGGCAAGTCCGTCCTCTTCAAGCGTTTCGCCGATGTCGATTCGATCGACCTTGAAGTCGACACGGAAAATGTCGACGAGTTTATCAACTGCGTGCGCTTCCTCGGCCCGTCCTTCGGCGGCATCAATCTGGAAGACATCAAGGCGCCGGACTGTTTCGTCATCGAAAGCCGCCTGCGCGAGCTGATGGATATTCCCGTATTCCATGACGACCAGCACGGCACGGCAATCATTGCCGCTGCCGGCCTCATCAATGCGCTGGAGCTGACAGGCCGCGATCTCAAGACCACCAAGCTCGTCTGCAACGGCGCCGGTGCTGCCGCCATCGCCTGTGTCGAGCTCATCAAGTCGATGGGTTTTGCGCCCGAGAACATCATCCTTTGTGATACCAAGGGTGTCATTTATCAGGGCCGCACTGAAGGCATGAACCAGTGGAAATCGGCCCATGCGGCAAAGACCGATACCCGCACGCTGGAAGAGGCCATGAAGGGTGCGGACGTCGTTCTTGGCCTGTCACAGAAGGGGGCCTTCTCCGAGGAAATGATCCGCTCCATGGCCGACCGGCCGATCATCTTCGCTATGGCCAATCCCGATCCGGAAATCACGCCAGAGGAAGTCTCCCGTATCCGTGACGACGCCATTATGGCGACTGGTCGTTCGGATTATCCGAACCAGGTCAACAACGTGCTGGGCTTTCCGTATATCTTCCGCGGCGCCCTCGACGTCCGCGCCACGACCATCAATGACGCGATGAAGATCGCTGCCGTGAAGGCGCTCGCAAGCCTCGCCCGTGAGGACGTGCCCGATGATGTCGCGGCCGCCTATCAGGGCAACCGTCCGCGCTTCGGCGCTCAATATATCATCCCGGTTCCCTTCGATCCGCGCTTGATCTCCGCCATTCCGGCAGCCGTTGCCGAAGCGGCGATCGAAAGTGGCGTCGCCCGCAAGATCATCAGCGATATGGCCGGCTACAAGCGAGAGCTGTCGGCCCGCCGTGATCCGATCGCCTCCACGCTCGCCAGCCTCTATGAGCGTGTCCGCCGTCATCCGAAACGCGTGGTCTTCGCCGAGGCCGAAGAGGAGCAGGTGCTGCGCGCCGCTATGTCCTACGCCAACCAGCAGCTCGGCACCGCCATTCTGCTCGGCCGTGAGGATTTGATCCGGGCGACTGCCGAGCGTGCCGGCATCGATCTCAATCGTCCGGGCCTGGAGATCGTCAATGCCCGTATCTCGACACGGGTCGACGCCTATATCGACTATCTCTATGCCCGCCTGCAGCGCAAAGGCTACCTGCACCGCGACGTGCAGCGCCTCATCCATAATGACCGCAACCATTTTGCGGCGACCATGGTGGCGCTTGGCGATGCCGACGGCATGGTGACCGGTATTACCCGCAACTATTCGACCGCGCTTGAGGACGTGCGCCGCTGCATCGACCAGAAGCCGGGCCATCGTGTGATCGGCGTGTCGATCGCGCTTTGCCGCGGCCGTACGGTCTTCGTTGCCGATACCGCGGTTCACGATATGCCGACGGCTGAGGAACTGGCCGATATTGCCGAGGAGGCCGCCGGCCTCGCGCGCCGCATGGGCTACCAGCCGCGCATCGCAATGCTTGCCTATTCCACCTTCGGCCATCCCTCGGGCGAACGTTCCGAGCGCGTCCGCGAGGCCGTGAAGATCCTCGACAAGCGCCGCGTCGATTTCGAATATGATGGCGAAATGTCCGCCGACGTTGCCCTGAATCGCAAGGCGATGGAGCAATATCCCTTCTGCCGTCTTTCCGGTCCGGCCAACGTCCTCGTCATGCCGGCATTCCACTCGGCTTCAATTTCGACGAAGATGCTGCAGGAACTCGGCGGCTCGACGGTCATCGGCCCGATCCTCGTTGGTCTCGACAAGGCGGTGCAGATCACCTCGATGGGTGCCAAGGACAGCGATATCGTCAACATGGCTGCGATCGCGGCCTATGGCGCCGGTTCCTGATTGATGGAGAGGGCGAAGCGCGCATCCGGTTCGCCCTCGAATGACCTAGCCGGCAAAGGCAATCAGGTTCTCATCCGGATCGCAGACGATGCACCCTATGGCTCCAGTCTCAATGGTTGATGAAACGGAACATTCTTTGCTGTGTATTCAAGAAACAACGTCTTCACGTCATCTAGCGGTATCGTCGCTGAAAGGATATCCTTATCCCGTTGGTGAAGTTCCGGATCGAAAACCGGAACTGCTTGGCCTTCTTCTTGAGGTTTTCCAGATTCGGCATGGCGCGAGGTTTGATCTTGTAGGCGGGCATAGCCCAGCCGGCACCAATGCCGATGCGCCCTACTGACGACGCCATGAGAGAATGAATGGATCGCCGTTAGCCGTCAAGCGATGGCTATGCTGCGACTAGCTGGCGAAACGGCCGGCATCTGCGCCGTAATAGTTCAAATAGCGATCGGAAATGCTGGATATAGGCAGCACGATCAGCACGTCGGTCGTGTTGAAGGCCTGGTCGACCACTGCGCTGGAACCAACCATGGCGCCGAGGCGCAGGTAACCCTTGATGAGCGGCGGCAGCGCCATCAATGCCCTTTTCGGATTGACGCCTTCAGCCGGCATCAGGTCCATATCGCGGGCCAGATGCGGCAGCGCGCCGACGGCCCATTCATCCTTGGCAAGCACATTGTGAAAAAGGAACGAAAGAGCCAGCGCGTGGCCTTCCGGGTAAATTCCCGGGAAGGAGGCGCAGCCGAACATGGCGCTCATGCCGTGCTTCAGCGCATAGGCCCAATTGCCCTGCCAGAGCAGTTCGACCGTGCGTTTGGTGCGGTATTCCGGCAGCACGCAGGAGCGCCCGAGTTCCATGAAGCGCTTGTCGGGATGACGGGAAATCAGTTCGTCGATCGCAAACTCGGAAGCCGAGTAAAAACCGCCATTGGCCATGGCGATTTCCTGCCTGAGCAGGCGGTAGGTACCGACGATCTGGTCTTCGGCATCGCCATCGATCGAGCGGTCGAGAACCAGAAGATGGTCGCAGAAAGCGTCATAGGCATCGAAGTCGCGCTCGCGGCGCATGGCGTCCGCCGGCAGCTGAGCTTTCATTTCCTCGACGAAAACGCGGTAGCGCACGGCCTGTGCGGCATCGATTTCGCGTGCACTGCGGGCAAGGCGGGTCTCGAGGTTGCCGATGCGGCCGAGAACATCGTCTTCCTTCGGGGCGGCAGCCGTCGACGGCCGGGAGGCCTCGGCGGTAGCGTCACAATTGAGGATGTCAACAGACATGGCGATTCTCCCGTTGCCGGCTTATCACACGCCATAAAACACTTATATGCGACAGGAAAGTGACATACCGAATTTTGTGCACGCAAGAAACGTGCCGATTTCTCCAGCTTCAGCGCGCCTCAGCGCGGCGGGCTGAAAGAGCAACAACCGCCTGTACTTCGGTGAGCAGCCTGACCGGATCTACCGGTTTTACCATGACGCGATTGGCGCCGTTGAGCAAGACCTGTCGCCGCGATTCGTCGCTCTTGTCCGCAGTCAGAACGATGACCGGAACCGGTTGAAGATCGAGCCGCCGCTCGTGTCCGCGAAGGCGTCCGAGCATGTCGATACCGTTGCCGCCGGGCATGGAAAGATCGCTGATGATGATGTCGGGTCGATCGTCACCGAGCGCGCTGTCCAGCAGAGATTCGAAATCCTCGACATGCCGGACCGAATGGCCGCCCTTTTCCAGCATGACACGCACCAGCATGGCGTTGATCGGGTCGTCCTCGCCGAGCAGGATGGATAGCCCGTCGCCTGTCGTCGTGCGTTCTGCAACCGAGAGGCCGATGCCCGGTTGGTTGTCGTTCAGCGCGTCGCGCTTTTCCATGCCGCGCATGCGCCCGCGCAGGACGTCGATCAGCGACTGTTCGCGCAGCGGCCGGATCAGCCACGCATCGAAGAGGTCGAGCGAATGCGAGTTGCGCTCTTCCGGATTGACGAGCAGCACCTTGCGCAGGCCGAGTGCTGCAATCTCCGTGCGATCGGCGATATGCAGCGAGAACTCCTCGGACATGCGGTGGTCGACGATGATATCGGTGGGCCGGTCGCCGCTTCGGGCAAGCGACAGCAGGCTTTCGCGCGCCGCCTCGCCGCCGGCGACCAGATGACAGCGCCCCCCGAGCGTCGTGATCGTCTCGGCGATCGCCGTGCGAGCCGCACCCGCCGGGGCGAGCAGCACGATGCTGTTTCCTGCCAGCAATGTATTCCGGCTCGTGGTATCTTCCTCGGAGAGTTCGGCCGGGAAGCGGATGGTGAACTGGCTGCCCTTGCCCCTTTCGCTTGCAACTGCCAGCGAGCCGCCGAACTCGCGCAGGATGCGGGCGGAGATCGCAAGGCCGAGACCCGTGCCATTGCTCTTCTGGACAAGGCTGCCGCCCTGCTCGAATTCACCGAATATGCGCGCCTGCTCCTCCGCTGTCATACCAGGCCCGGTATCGGTCACCGATATCAGCAATTCGTTGGCCGCTCTTGAGACACGGATGAAGACGCCGCCGGCCTGCGTGAACTTCACCGCATTGCCGATGACGTTAAAAAGTACCTGCCGCAGGCGCGCCGGATCGAAGCTCATCAGCTCCGGCACGTCGGAAGAGACGGTCGCACCGATCTCGATGCCTTTCTCATGAGCGCGATGAGCCAGCATCTCCACAACGCTCTCGACGAGTTTACGCAAGGATTCCGATCGTGGGCGGAGCTGGAAACGGCCGACCTCTATAGTCGAGAAGTCGAGCAGATCCTCGACGAGCTGGGTCAGCGCATGGCCGGACTGACGGATACTGGTGAGATAATTCTGCTGTTCCTGTGTCAGCTTCGTTTCGGAAATCAGATGCGCCATGCCGAGAATGCCTGATAGAGGCGTGCGGATTTCATGGCTGACGGTGGCGAGCAGCCGCGATTTGGCGGCGCTGTTATATTCGGCCTTCTGCCGGGCTTCCTCGCGGCCTTCGGCAGCAAGCCGCTCTTCGGTCACATCGCGCGCGATGCTCTGCAGAAGCAGGCGCCCGTTTGCCGGGTCGCGGGTCACGACATCGTGCCAGAGAAAGATGCGCTGTCCGGCGGGCGTTGAAATCTCCACGTCGTAACGATGCGGCTGCGGACCGGGGCGGAAGGCAAGGCCGATCTCTTCGCAGGTCTGGCCTTCGGGTTTTGCGCGCCCCGTGAGGCGGCGGAACGTCTCGTTGGCGCCAATGATGCGCCGGTCCATCATGCGGGTGACGACGATATCGTCGAGCACGTCATGGACCGTGCCGAGCAGGCCGGTCGCATCGACGCGTTCCGGCGTCTCCGGGCTGCGGCCGCCGTGCCTGTTTCCGGTCCTGAAAAGAAGAGCAAGATAACCTGCAATGGCAGCAATCAGGATGAGGCCGAGGCCAGCCATGAGCGGGCCGCCCCAGTGAGAAAGCAGGAGCAGCAGGATCGCCGAAAGAAGACCCGATCCGCCGAGCCAGTGGAAGATCAATGGATGCCGGGAGCGAAAAAGAGCCGGCGACAATTCACCCGCCGTGCGGCCGTGATAGGCCCTAGCGGCGGCTCCGCCGAATGCGGCGGACAATCGTTCCTGTAGCTGCGCCATATTCTGCATGCAATACAGCTAACATATCGCCCGTTCCGAATGTTTTCAGGAATCCGCTAAAAATTTAGCGATCCGCCTTTTTCGGCTTTTGCAGCATTTCGTCGAGGATGACGCAGCCGGCGCCGACGGTGATGAAGCTGTCGGCGAGATTGAAGACGGCGAAAGACCAGGTTTCCGTATGGAAGAGGATGTAGTCGATCACATGCCCATAGGCGAAACGGTCGACGAGATTGCCGATCGCCCCCGCGATGATGAGCGCATAGCCGAGATGCGCCAGCCAGCGATCCTTGGAGGTGCGATGCCAGAGATAAAGCACGAAGGCGACGATGATCAGGCGCATGCCGACGATGAACCAGCCATCCATGCCTGACAGCATCGAGAAGGCGACGCCGAGATTATAGGTGCGGTAGAGCGCCAGCATCGGAATGACGGGCACGGCTTCTTGCAGCGGCAGATAGAGGTCGACGGCAATCTTGACGATCTGGTCGAGGATAACGGCGACCAAGATGAAGATCAGGATTGGCAGGGGCCGCGAGAAGAGTGCCGGGCGTACGGTCGTCTGGTCGGTCATTTGCCCTCGGACAGTGAGAGGAGATGGCGGCGTGCCTCGAAGAGCATGACGGCGGTGGCAACGGCCAGATTCAGGGAATCGGCGCGGCCCTGCTGCGGAATGCGGGCAAGTGCATCCGCCTCCTTGGCGAGCTGATCCGGCAGGCCAGATTGTTCGTTGCCCATCAGCAGTACGACGGGCTTCTTCTTGTAATCGATCGTGCGGTAGTCGACCGAGCCGGCAAGGTGGGTCGCAACGACCGAGACGCCGGCCTGCTTCTTCCAGGCGATGAATTCCTCTGCGGTGGCGTGAGCGACCGGAACGGCGAAAACCGAGCCCATCGTGGCGCGCACCGTTTCCAGAGAGAAAGGATCGGTCGTCTCGCCAACAAGGATGACGCCGGACGCACCGGCGGCATCGGCGGTGCGGATGATCGTTCCGAGATTGCCGGGATCGCGCACGCGGTCGAGAGCCACCCAGGTCTCGCCTTCCTTCGGTCGGATATGCTTCAGCGCCTTCCAGCGGTTTTCGAAGATACCGACCACCATCTGCGGATTGTCGCGCCGGGTGATCGAGGAGAGCACCTTTTCGCTGACTTCGAGCACGAGGCCGCCGGAAGCCACCGTCTTTGCTGCCATCTGCTCGACCAGCGGCTTGCCCTTGGCAGCCTTCGCATAGACGAGCGTGCGGATGGTCCAGCCAAGCTCGATCGCATCGATGACGAGTTTCAGGCCTTCGGCCATGAAAGTGCCGCTCTCCTCGCGCGACTTCTTGTTCGTCAGCGCCTTGATATCCTTGATGATCGGATTGGCAAGCGAGGTGACTTCCTTCACCTGTCCGACCTTGCGGGGGCCGCGATCGTGGAGTTCGTTCATTTCGGCACCCAGCGGGAAAAGAGAGAGGTGGAAAGCGCGCGGCCCGGCGTCTTGCCGTCGAGGCCTGCCTCGCGGATGACGAGTTCGCCGGATTCGACCACCCCGCCGGCGCCGCGCATCGTCTCGCGCATCAACTCGTGGATGGAATAGAAGCTCGCTCGGATCGAATAGGCCGTCAGCACCAGCCCGAGCGCCCTCGGCGACAGGATTTCCCGGCAGATATCCAGCATCAGCGGCAGATGTTCGAACAGATGCCAGACTTCGCCGTTCGGCCCGCGGCCGAATTTCGGCGGATCGGTGAGGATGATGTCGTACTGACTGCCGCGGCGCTCCTCGCGCAGGATGAACTTCATCGCATCCTCGCAGATCCAGCGGATCGGCAGCTTCTCCATGCGCCCCAGCGCCTGGTTTTCGCGTGCCCAGCCGATCGCCTTCTTCGAGGCATCGACATGGGTGACCTCTGCGCCGGCCGCAGCGGCAACCAGCGAGGCGACGCCCGTATAACCGAAGAGGTTCAATACCTTCAGCGGACGGCCGGCGCTTTCCACTTGGTTTTTCATCCAGCTCCAGTGAACGATCTGCTCGGGAAAGACGCCGACGTGACGGAAAGACGTGAAGCGGCCAAAGAAATCGACACCGAGCAGGTTGAGCGGCCAGGTTTCGCCAAGCGCCTCCTTGGGAAAGCGCCAGCGTCCCGTGCCCTCTTCATCCGTATCTCCGGTGAAGACGGCATCGACCTTTTCCCAGACATGAGCAGGCTGCGACGGCTGCCACAACGCCTGACCTTCGGGCCGGACGATCCGGTAGGGGCCGTATTGCTCGAGCTTCTGGCCGTTGCCGCTGTCAATCAGATGGAAATCGCCCGCACCCGTCGATTCCAAGATGACAGGCACGCGCTCGGCCGGCCGGTCGCCAGTACGGACTGTCAACGGACGTTCGATTGCGGCCGGAACCGCTGCCGGCGGGCGCTTATCCCGCGCGGGAGCGGCCTTTGCGGTCGGCTTTTCCGATCTTGCCGGCCGCGCATCGGCGCGGCGACCGCCCGAAGGGCCTGCCGTCGTCTTCGCGCCGGGCCGGCGTTCTCTTTGTTTCAACGTGGTCTTCCGCGTCTTAAATTCGATTGAGCCAGTGCAAATAGCATCCCGTCCGACCTTGGCAAAGCGCTTTCCCATCATGATATGGTCCAGCTATGGAAATGGGGAATTGCTGATGGACCTGATCGGGGAGGAACGCATCGCCGCGCCGCGGGATGTCGTGTGGGCGGCTATGAACGATCCCGATATCATCAGGCAATGCATCCCTGGCTGCCAGAGTGTGGAAAAACTGTCGCCGACGCAATTCCTGGCAACTGTCAAAGTCGGCTTCGGCCTGTTTTCAGTGACCTTCAACGGCGAGATCAGACTTTCGAACGTCGATGCGCCGCGCAGTTACACGATCGCCGCGGAAGGGCGGGGCGGCATTGCCGGCTTCGCCAAAGGTGAAGCCGATGTTACCTTGGTCGATGAGGGGCTGCATACTCTTCTGCGCTATGAAGCCGACGGCGATACCGGAGGCCGGATTGCCGAGATCGGCAGCCGGTTGATCCGTGCCACGCTGGAAAAGCTTGCTCGTCGCTTCTGGGGAAATTTCAATGCTGCCGTCGTCGAAAAGGCTGCAGGCTAGAGCTCTGTGCGGCCATTCGGACGCCCAAAGGACGCTCTATCTCTTTGAATCTACGCATCAGGCTTTCCGAAAATCGATTCCGATTTTCAGGCCGATGCTGTAGCTCGAAGACCTGGCATCCCCGAAAATCCCTTTTACGCAAGACCGATGACCTGGAAAATCCGACCAAACCGCCCCGAAGATGTGATGCAGCTTGCCGACATCTACCTGTCCGTCCGGCGCCAGACCTTTACCTGGGTCGATCCCGGAAATTTTTATCAGGAAGATTTTGCCGCCCATACGAATGGCGAGGTCGTTTCCGTCTGCGAGGGAGAAGATGGGAGAATAGCCGGTTTCATCTCGATCTGGGCGGCGGATGATTTCATCCACATGCTCTACATTCTGCCCGAATTTCAGGGCAAAGGCGCGGGAACCGCCTTGCTGCAATCGCTTCCCGCCTGGCCAAAGCACCCGTATAGGCTGAAATGCCTCGTCAATAACCGCCACGCCAAGGCTTTCTATCTGGCACATGGCTTTCAGGTCACCGGCAGGGGCGCCTCGACCGAAGGCGACTATGAAGAGCTGAGTTTTGTTCCGGCGTCAGGCGAATAGAAGCAATCACCGCGAGGGCAACTGCCCGGCGATCTGTTCCGCACGCGTCTTGTGGCGGTCTGCTTCGCCTTGCCAGCGGATTGCTTCCCTGGCCTCGAGGCGGGCGCGCTTGCGGTGTTTGCTCTGGTTGAACCACGTTGCGGCCGAGCCCACCAGCATGCCGAGGATGAAGGCAATCAGCAGGAAAACGAAGAAGGGCGCGGCGAGGGAAAGAACCTGATCTTCCGGCCGGAACGGGTTGAAGGCGAGCGTCACACTCTGCCGGTTGGCAACGCAGAAGACGATCAGAATGACGCCAAGTGGCAGTAAAATCAAAAGGTTGACGATCTTCTTGGTCATGTCGTTCTCCGCGCCGATTCGGCGAAGGCAAGCTTCATGGACGCCAGAATAGACGCGCGGCGACGAAGTTCAAGTGCGGCTTGATGCCCGTTTCAGGGGATCAATCCTCTTCGTCGGCTTGTCCGGGATTCAGGCGCTCGCGCAGTTCCTTGCCGGTCTTGAAGAAAGGAACCCACTTCTCCTCGACGAAGACAGTATCACCGGTGCGCGGGTTACGGCCGGAGCGGGAAGGGCGGTTTTTGACCGAGAACGCGCCGAAGCCGCGCAGTTCGACACGGTTGCCGGCAGCAAGCGCATCAGTGATCTCGTCGAGGACCGCATTGACGATATTTTCCACATCGCGATGGTAGAGGTGCGGATTGCGTGCCGCAACAATCTGCACCAATTCGGACTTGATCACGGTCGCCCCCTTAAATTATTGATTTCTTATTCAATCCTGGTCAACCTGCCAAACTGAAAGCAGCCCGTCAAGGAGCAACTTTGGGGGCAGGATGCCGTTGAGATCCTGGCCTTTGACAAGATCACCATAACCAAGGATCGTAATCAGCCGCGAAACAGCCCCTGCGAGCAGGAAGGGCGTGCTGCTCTTCTTGTCCCAGTCGACGACCGGTAGTTTGTCGCTGACGTTCCGGGAGGTCAGATAGGCGCGGATTTCAGGCTCCCCACCAACCGCATCGATGAGTTTCACCTTCAGCGCCTGCCTGCCCGTATAGATCGTGCCGTCTGCAAGCTTCAGCACTTCGTCGTGCGGCAATTTGCGCCTGTCGGCAACGAGATTGACGAACCAGTCGTAGCTGTCGAGAACCATGTTGCGGATCATGGTCTTTGCTTCCTCGCTGGTGTCGTGGAACGGCGAGGGCTCGGCCTTGAGCGGGGAGGATTTGATCTCCTGCAGCGAGACGCCGAGCTTGTCGAGCAGCGGTCGCACCTGAGGATACTGGAAAATGACGCCGATCGAGCCGGTGATCGAGCTTTCGCCGGCAATGATCGTATCGCCGGCCGTTGCGATCATGTACCCCGCAGAGGCTGCAAGCGTTCTGACGTCGGAGACGACGGGCTTTTTCTCCGCAATCGCCCGGATCGCCTTGAATATCTTCTCACCGCCATAGGTCGTTCCGCCGGGCGAAGAGATCGAGATCACGACTGCTTTGGCCTGGTCGTTGTCCTTGATCTTTTCTAGCCGCTCGAGCAGCTCGTCGTCATCGGTGATCAGGCCGGAGATCGTCACATGGGCGATATGAGGTCGCGCGGTGCTGCTTTCGCCGAAGGCAAAACTGTAAAGCGCAAAACCGAGCGCAACGAGCAGCACGACCGCGACAAGGCGCCAGAAGCCAAGCCTGCGGCGCAGCAGCCGGCGGTCTGCGATGATCGAGCTGTCCATTCCAACCTCCAGAGACGAAACCCAACGGCGGTATTCCGCCGCTGGGGAGATAAGGCGCAAGCTTCCCCGGGAAAATGCCCGGAAACCTGCTATTTTCGGTTTAGTTGCTTGTTGCAGAAAAAAATCCATATTGGCAAGCCAATGTAATAATGCGAAACGAACTGTGATTGGCGCCCGGCATTGCTATATAAGCGGCACGATCATCACAAACGGACCAGGCATATGCTCGATACCCTCAGGAACAACGGGAAGCCCGCATATGCAGGGCCAAAGGACAGCCCCTATGGCCTTGCCCGGTTCCATTCCGTGCGTGTCCGCCGCCTCAAGTTTTTGCTGCCCGTCGCAGCCCTCATCATTTCCCTCATCTTCGTCGCCGTCTCGGTGATCCGCACTTACCTGCCGGAAACCATCAAGATCGAGGGTGCCAAGATCGAGAACGGCAAGGTCGTGATGGAAAAGCCGGCCATTGCCGGCCGCAACTCCGACGGTATCAACTATTCGATGCTCGCTGAGCGCGCACTGCAGGACATCCGCAATCCAGACCTCATTACGCTGGAGACGATCAAAGCTGCGGTGCCGATGAATGACGGCCTGATGGCCCGTGTCACGGCGACGACTGCGGATTTCAACCGCGCCACCGACAACCTGCACATGACGGCGCCGTTCACGCTCGTTTTGAGCAGCGGTCTCGTAGCGAATTTCCAATCCGCACACCTTGATATCAAGGGCGGAAACATGTCGACGGACGATCCCGTCAGAATTACCAAGGACAATGCTTCGATTGTTGCGCGGTCGATGAATATAACCGATAAGGGGCGCGTGATCACATTCGAGGGGAATGTTCGCATGAATGTTGAATCATCCACCATCCACAAACAGGGCACCTAAAGAGCCGGGTCAAATGACAAAAGATTGTCGCATTTCAACTCGTAAGACTGGCGTAGCTTTCATCACCGGCGCACTTGCCTTCGTCCTTTCGGTCGCGGGGGCGGCCGCTCAGTCGACGACGATGCCTGGGATGAAACTTTCCAGCGACCAGCCGATCCAGATTGAAAGCAACAAGCTGGAAATCCATGATCAGGAACACACGGCGCTCTTCACCGGCGACGTCAAGGTCGTTCAGGGGACGACGACCCTGCAGGCCGGCAAGATGACGGTCTACTACAAGGACAAGTCGAAGCAGCCGGCAGCGGGTGATGCTGCCACCAAGCCGGCACCAGCTGCCGAGACGGCTCCGGCCGCGGCGGGACAATCGGACTCGCTTGCCTCAGGTAGTGCCGATATCGACAAGATCCTGGTGACCGATAAGGTTTACCTGACCTCGGGCACGCAGACGGCAACCGCCGATGACGGCAATTTCGATATGACCTCGCAGGTCTTCATCCTTACGGGTAAGAAAGTCGTTCTGACCGATGGCCCGAACGTCTTTACCGGTTGCCAGCTCACCGTTCACATGGCGACCGGTCAGGCAGAGCTTGAAAGCTGCGGTGGTCGCGTTCAGATTCAGCTCGATCCAAAATCGCAGCCGAGTCAGCAGCCAAAGCAGAATTGAGAAGTCGGCCTTTCACGTGAAGTTATTCTCGTTATCCACCAAGTCCGGTAGCGCCGCGTCGGAAGCCGCGGCCGCTCCTGTCGATAAGGCCCGTTATCAGGGCACGCTGATCGCGCGCGGTCTGACCAAGACCTACGCGACGAGGCGCGTCGTCAATGGCGTTTCACTCGTGGTGCGGCGTGGTGAGGCGGTCGGTCTCTTGGGGCCGAACGGCGCCGGCAAGACGACCTGTTTCTACATGATCACCGGCCTCGTGCCGGTCGATGAGGGGACGATCGAAATCGACGGTAACGATGTGACGACGATGCCGATGTATCGCCGCTCACGCCTCGGCGTCGGCTACCTGCCTCAGGAAGCCTCGATCTTTCGTGGACTCACGGTGGAGGAGAATATCCGCGCCGTCCTCGAGGTCCATGAAAAGGACAAGGCGGCGCGCGAGCGTAAGCTCGACGAACTGCTTGAGGAGTTTCACATCGCAAAGCTCCGCAAGAGTGCGGCCGTGGCTCTCTCGGGCGGTGAGCGCCGACGCCTGGAAATTGCTCGTGCGCTTGCGACCGACCCGACTTTCATGCTGCTCGACGAGCCCTTTGCCGGTGTCGACCCGATCTCGGTTGCCGATATTCAGAACCTCGTGCACCATTTGACGGCACGCGGTATCGGTGTTTTGATCACCGACCACAATGTGCGTGAGACGCTGGGGCTGATCGACCGGGCCTATATCATTCATGCCGGCGAAGTGCTGACGCATGGACGTGCGAACGACATCGTCAACAATCCGGAAGTGCGCCGGCTTTACCTCGGCGACAATTTCAGTCTCTGAACCAGCCCTCGGCGACAGAAAATTACGGCCGCGGTATAGGTTCCGCTTGACCAAATAGGATAAAAAAGCAATTTTTGGGCCAACTTGGATTTCCGTGGCCTGAAGACTTGATCGGACGCGGTTTCCTGGAGGAGTCGAGGGAGTTTCGCGTCCGCCATGGCCCTGTCTGCCAATCTTTTCCTGCGACAGAACCAGTCCCTGGTGATGACACCGCAACTGATGCAGTCCATCCAGTTGCTGCAGATGACGCATGTCGAACTCACGCAATTTATCGCCCAGGAAGTGGAGAAGAATCCGCTCCTTGAATTCCCGTCGGGCGAAGGTGAGCCCGGCGAACGTGGCGAAGCTGCCGACGAACCCCACCCCCCGCAATCGGAGGATGCGGGCGACGGCGATTATGAAGGCCGCGACGAAACGCTTTCCGCTGACTGGTACGACAATGGCAGCCCGAGCCGGCTGAGCGATGAGCTGGACGCCAATTACACCAATGTCTTCCCGGATGACGGGGCGCCGCAGCGGCTTGATGCCCCGGAACTCGTCAGCCAGTGGAAGTCGATGCCAGGCAGCGCCGAAGCTGCTGACAATTACGATCTTGATGATTTTGTCGCCGGCCAAGTATCCCTGCGCGATCATCTTGCCCAGCAGATACCCTTTGTGTTGCCCGATATGGCTGATCGCCTCGTCGCCCAGAATTTGGTCGATCGGCTTGATGATGCGGGCTATCTGCAGGCCGATGTCGCCGAAGCCGGCGAGCGTCTCGGCGCTGGTGCAGAAGATATCGAACGTGTGCTCTTGGCACTGCAGACGCTCGATCCTCCCGGCGTCTTCGCCCGCAATCTTGCCGAATGCCTAGCGATTCAGCTCCGCCAGAAGGATCGCTACGATCCCGCCATGCAGGCGCTTGTCGAAAATCTCGAACTGCTGGCACGGCGTGACTTCGCCACCCTGAAACGCCTCTGCGGTGTCGATGAGGAAGACCTGCTCGACATGCTCGCAGAAATCCGCCAGCTCAATCCGAAGCCCGGCAGCAGTTTCGAGGCCGGCGTTTCGGAGGCGATCGTGCCCGATGTTGTGGTCCGTCCCTCCTCAGATGGTGGCTGGCTGGTCGAGCTCAATCCGGATACGCTACCACGGGTCCTCGTCAATCAGTCCTATTTTTCGCACGTAGCGAAGAACGGCGAGGATCACGCCTTCCTCTCCGAATGCCTGCAGAGCGCCAACTGGCTGACGCGCAGCCTCGACCAGCGCGCCAAGACCATCATGAAGGTGGCGAGCGAGATCGTGCGCCAGCAGGATGCCTTCCTGTTGCACGGCGTCGATCATCTGCGGCCGCTGAACCTGAAGACAGTGGCCGAGGCGATCAAGATGCATGAATCGACGGTCAGCCGCGTCACCTCGAATAAGTACATGCTGACGCCGCGCGGGCTCTTCGAGCTCAAATATTTCTTCACGGTTTCGATCAGCGCCGTCGAGGGCGGTGACAGCCATTCGGCTGAAGCAGTCCGCCACAAGATTCGCACGCTGATCCTGCAGGAAAACCCCGATGCGGTGCTTTCCGACGACGACATCGTCGATATGCTCAAGAAGGGTGGGATCGATCTCGCCCGCCGTACGGTCGCCAAATACCGCGAGGCGATGAACATCGCCTCTTCTGTCCAACGCCGCAGGGAAAAGCGAGCGCTGGCCAAGGTCGCCGGTTTCTGATTTGCAATGCTTGGGCGAGTCATTGATCGCCGCCTGGAGCGGCTGATGGCGGAGGCATCCCCATTTTATGGGATTTTCACTGCACGTTTTCCGCGTATACTAGACATCGCTTTGGCGGGCTATTGACTTTCCGGGAGGCCGTCGATAGAAGCCCGCCGCAATCGGAGCAGCAAAGGGCATCCGGGCATTATCCCCATCATCCTCAAGGCACCAGGGACACGCAGACTTGAGCTCATCTTGCTTGAGATTGCGCGAAGTGCTTGGATGAGGTTGAGGCTTGGCGTAAACTGATACTCGCAAACGACCATAAGAAGGGAAACTCCATGAGTGTGCGTGTATCCGGTAAACATATGGAAATTGGTGACTCCTTCCGTCAAAAGATCGAGGACCAAATTGGTTTGGCCGTCACGAAATACTTCGACGGGGGATATTCCGGTCAGGTGATCGTGGAAAAGTCGAACTCTCGTTTTTCCGCCGATTGCAAGCTTCATCTCGATAGCGGCGTCGTGCTGCATGCAGCAGGCGAGGCCATGGATCCGCAGATTGCCTTTGATGCGGCATCCGAGCGTATCGAGAAGCGCTTGCGCCGCTACAAGCGGAAGCTCAAGGATCACCACTCCGGAAATCATCTGAACGGCAGCGGCTTTGCAGAAGTCGCCTACACGGTCATGGACGCGGTTCCCGATCATGAAGACGAGGTCCCGGACGATTTCGCTCCGGCTATCGTCGCCGAAAGTACGAAGCAGCTGAAGACGATGTCCGTCGCAACCGCCGTCATGGCGCTCGACATGACTGACGAGCCGCTTCTCCTGTTCCGCAGCCCCGGCAAAGAACAGCTCAACATCGTTTACCGTCGTCACGACGGAAATATTGGCTGGATCGATTCGGCCAATATCAAAGGCTGAGATCAGGGCGAGGGAGTGGCGCAGGGCGCCGCTCCCTCGGAAGCTTGATCTTGGCGACAGAAGGAAAAAGAAATGGCATTGGCAGATTTGCTGCACCAGGATGCGATCATTCCCGCCCTCAGGGTAAATTCCAAGAAACAGTTGCTTCAGGAATTGGCAGCAAAAGCCTCCAGGACTACGGGGCTTTCCGAACGGGAAATCTTCGATGTGATCCTGCAACGCGAACGCCTGGGCTCGACCGGCGTCGGCAACGGCATCGCCATTCCCCACGGCAAGCTTGTCAATATCCACGCCATCGTCGGTATTTTCGCCCGGCTGGAACAGCCGGTCGATTTCGAAGCGCTGGACGACCAGCCGGTCGATCTGGTGTTCCTGCTGCTGGCGCCGGAAGGCGCCGGCGCCGATCATCTGAAGGCGCTTTCCCGCATCGCCCGCGTGCTGCGCGACCATGATCTGGTCGCCAAGCTGCGCGCGACCGACTCCGCCTCGGCGATTTATGCCTTCCTCAACGAAGAGCAGACGTCGAACGCTGCCTGAAGGCTGGCGATCTATCCGGAATGCAAAAAGGCGCCCGACCGATCAGGCGCCTGTTCTTGTCACGCGATCAGCATCAGAACTCTTCCCAATTGTCCTGGGCCACAGCGGCCGAGCCGCGGGACTGGGCAACGGCCCGGCGCGGTGCCGGAGCAGCGGCGCGTGGTGTCGGCGCAGCCGGTGCGCGCATCTGCTGTGCGGTGGAGCGCAGTGCTGCCGCGGCATTGCCCTGGCTGGAGACACGGAAGCGGGTGACCAGTGTTTTCAGCGTCTGAGCCTCGTCGTTCAGTGTCACGCTGGCTGCGGTCGTTTCTTCCACCATCGCGGCGTTCTGTTGCGTGACCTGGTCCATCTGGTTCACGGCTTGGTTGATCTCCTTCAGGCCGACGGCCTGTTCGCTGGCCGAAGCCGAGATCTGGCGGATGAGGCCATTGATGCCCATCACCTGCTCGGCAATCTTGTGCAGCGTCTCGCCGGCGCGCCCGACGAGGTCGACGCCTTCCTTGACCTGGACGGCTGAGGTGTTGATCAGCGTCTTGATCTCCTTGGCGGCATTCGCTGAACGCTGAGCGAGTTCCCGGACTTCCTGTGCGACGACTGCAAAGCCTTTGCCGGCTTCACCGGCGCGCGCAGCCTCGACACCAGCGTTCAGAGCCAAGAGGTTCGTCTGGAAGGCGATTTCGTCGATGACGCCGATGATGCGCGAAACTTCCGTCGACGACTGTTCGATACCGTGCATGGAGGCAATCGCCTTCTGCACCACTTCACCTGATTTCTCGGCGTCTTCACAGGCGAGATTGACGTTGTCAGCGGCCGTACGAGCGTTCTCGGCGCTGGAATTGACCTGGGCGGTCAGCTCGTTGAGCGCTGCTGCCGTCTCTTCCAGGCTTGCGGCCTGCTGTTCGGTACGCTTGGCAAGGTCGGAGGCGCTGTTGCTGATTTCACCCGTGCCGGAGCCGATATTGACGACGCTGAGGCTCATCGTGTTGATGGTTTCCTCAAGGCTAGCGAGCGCAGCGTTGAAGTCCTGCTTCAGCTTGCCGTATTCGCCGGGGAATTCCTCGGTGATGCGGTGGCCGAGATTGCCCTGCGAGAGTTCGGAAAGGCCTGCACCAACGATCGAGACGATGTGACGCTGCAGGCTGACTGATTGCTGGCGCTCCGATTCCGAGCGACCGCGTTCGGTTTCGGCGGCGAGGCGCTGGTTGTCGGCCTCGGCTTCGAGACGCCGCGTATCGGCAAGCGCGAAGCGGAAGCCTTCGAGAGCCTTGGCGACCGATCCGATTTCATCGGCGCGGGTCTGGCCGGCGACCGTTTCGTCGTATTTTCCGTCGCTCAGCGCCTTGACGCTGGAAACCAGGCCAGCGAGCGGACGCTGCACCAGCGACCGGACAGCGAAGTAGAGGGCGACTAGGACGGCGCCCAGCACAATGATGCCGTTGACAATCATCATGAAGGTCTGGTCCTGAACCGGCGCATTCATCGCCGTGTGCGGAACGTCGACCAGCACGACCCAGTTGGCGTTCAGGCCGGGGACGGCGAAGGGATAGACGACGCGGTCGAAGGGATCGAGGCCATCGAAGCTGAGGTTCTTGACGAGGCCGACCTTCATGGACGAAAGCGCAGCCGTCACGTCGGCAGAGCCAGGATTGTCGCCATAGGGCTTGGACATCAGATCGGGGAGTGGAGCAACGATCCAGTTGCCGTTCTGGGCGATCAGCGTCACACGGCCGGAGCCGAAGGGGCGCAGCGCCTGCACCTTGTCGGTGAGCGACTTCAGTGAAATATCGACGCCTTCCACGCCGATCATCTTGCCGCCGGACATGACCGGATAGGCAATCGAGGTCAGCAGCGTGGGAACGTCGGTGCCTTCGGCGAGGTAGGGCACGGTGATCGCGCCCTTGCCGCTATTGGCAGCAAGCTTCCACCATTCGGCGGCGTAATCGTTGTCGAAGGTCGAGAACTGGATGTCGCCGGTCCTGGTCTTCGACCAGTAGGGCGTGAAGGCCCCGACTTTGTTGGTGCCTTCATCGGTGTTGTTGGCGATCTCAGTGGTCTTGCCGTCGAAGGCGCCAAGCTGCTCGCAGAACCAGCTGCCGAAGGCGAAAGCGTTCTGTTCGAGATTGGCCTTCAGAATGCTGATGATGCCCTTGCGATCGAGGATCTTGCCTTCATGCCCGCGTCCGACGACGCCCGACATGGTGCGGGCAGCGCTCGCAAGCTCGCCGACATTGGCTGCAATCTCGTTGGCGATCGATTTGGCTTCGGAGTTGGCCTGATCCAGTGTCAGGGTCTGGACGCGGTTACGGGTCTGGTCGATGAGAAAGAGGTTCGAAACGACAAGCACCAGTGCAATGGCGGCACCGGTAATGACAATGAGCTTCGCCGCAAGCGATTTCATTCTGAAAATGAACATAGGTTCCTCGGGGCAAGGACGCACCGAAGGGCCATTCTCCGGCGCAGCGGGTAAGGCACGCTCTATCATGGAGCTGCCATGGGGAGTGACTGCCTCGAAGATGAACGAGGCGGCGATTACCCGAAGGATCGCCAGAAACCTCTTAAATTTGAATGAAATTCTATATGTCTCGGCGGCAAATCCTGCATGCTACACCAAAACTAGGGGTCGTGTTTGATGGCCAGTTCGCGGCTGGACTGGACTATATTCTGTCTGCGACTTCGGCTGCGAGCGGAATGGAGGGCTGAGCCCCCGGCTTCAGGCAGGCGAGCGAGCCGGCAACCGCTGCACGCCGCAGCGCCGAGTTGAAATCCAGTCCCTCATCGAGGCTTGCGGCGAAGTAGCCGCAGAACGTATCGCCTGCTCCGACCGTGTCGACAGGTTCGATGATCAGGCCTTGCGCGCGAGAAATCTCGCCACCCCGGATCGCGATGACCCCATCGCCGCCGAGCGTGACGATCAAGGTCTGGCCGGTTTCTGCATGCAGGCGCTCCAATGCCGCCTCGCGATCGTCGGCGCTCATGTTTTCCTGTCCCGCCAGCCGCTCGAACTCGGTCTCATTGGCAATGACGATATCGGCAAGCCGACCGAGGCGCGGGGCATCCGGAATGAGCGGCGCAAGATTGAGAATGCTGGTGACGCCCTTTGCGCGAGAGGCGGCAAGCGCACGCTCGACCGCCTCGACCGGGATTTCGAGCTGCAGCATCAGTATGTCGCCCTCATTCATGGCGCTGACGGCGGCCTCGGCGCTGTCGCCGTTGACCTTGCCGTTCGCACCGGGAATGACGGCGATCATGTTCTCGCCGTCGCCGCCGACGAGAATGAGGGCTGTGCCCGTCGGCCCCTCGACATGGCTGACGAGGGAAAGATCGGTGCCGGCGCCATCGAGCAGTTCGAGGGCGGCGTCGGCAAAGGCATCCTTGCCGACAGCGCCCGCCATATGGACATAGCGGCCTGCGCGTCGGGCAGCGAGCGCCTGATTGGCGCCCTTGCCGCCGGCTGCCGTCGCAAAGCTGTTGCCGGCAACGGTTTCGCCGGGCTTCGGCAGGCGCTCGGTGGTGGCGATGAGGTCCATATTGATGGAGCCGAATACTGTGATCATGGAATGTCCGTCCCTTGCTTCGGGCGCGACACTGCCGAAGTGATTACTCCTCGTCAACCACCCTGAGCTTGAGCAGTCCGGTCCTGCTTTCGACAGATTTCGCCGGCGGCTCACTCACCTGCGGCTGCTTGCCGTCACCACTCGCTTCAAATTCCAGCGCCTCGATCTTCGCGCCGCGCTTGGTGAGCTTGTCCGCCGAGGTAATGATCTGGTCCACGTCGCGCTGCGTCTGGGAAAAATGTCCCTGCAGCTTGCGTACGCGTTCGTCGAGCCGGCCGAGATCGTCCATGAGGAGGGCGACTTCGCCCTGGATGACGTGCGCCTGTGCCCGCATGCGCTGGTCTTTCAGAACGGCCTGGATGACCTGGATCGACAGCATCAAGAGCGAAGGCGAGACGATGACGACGCGTGCGCGGTGAGCCTTCTGCACGATCGCCTCGAAATTCTCGTGAATTTCAGCGAAGATCGATTCCGAGGGAACGAAGAGGAAAGCCGTGTCCTGCGTCTCGCCCTGGATCAGATATTTCTCGGAAATATCCTTGATGTGGACTTCCATGTCTCGGCGAAACTGCTGGCCGGCAAGCTTGCCGTCGTCTGCGCCGCCTGCATCGCGGATCGCGTTCCACGCTTCGAGCGGAAATTTGGCATCGATGACCAGCGGCGGTGCCCCGTTCGGCATCCGGATCGTACAGTCCGGCCGCGAGCCGTTGGAAAGCGTCTGCTGGAAGGCATAGGCGCCCATAGGCAAGCCATCGGCGACGATCGTTTCCATGCGCGACTGGCCGAAAGCCCCGCGCGTCTGCTTGTTGGAAAGAATGGCCTGCAGCCCCACGACATCCTTGGCGAGCGTCTGGATATTGTTCTGGGCGACATCGATCACCGCGAGGCGCTCCTGCAGCTTCTGCAGGTTGTCATGCGTTGATTTTGTCTGCTCGGTCAGCGTCGAGTTCATGCGTTGCGACATGCCGTCGAGCCGCTGGTTGATCGCATGATTGAGTTCGGCCTGCCGTGCACCAAAGACTTCCGTCATGGTCGAGATGCGCCCCTGCATCTCGGCCTGGATTTTTAGAAGTTCGGCCATGCGCGCTTCGCTTTCTGCAGCGCGAAGATGGGCCTCTTCTGCCTCCTCGCGACGAATGCCGGCGCTGCGCAGCGCAAACACGATCGTCACGAGAATGATGACGGCGAGCGCACCGCCAGCGACCGCAAGCACGCCAGGGCTCAGTATGGGCAGGGAAATGGTGAGTGAGTCGGGTGTCATGGTCATACCACACCATAACAAAATGGCCGGCGATATCCAGATCAAAACGTGAACAATCCGCGTTGGCCTTTTTGGCACTATCCAGCTACTTCGCTGTAACAGAAGAAAAATCAGCGATGCGCTTAACGATTGCTCAACCATATTCGCCAAATCTGGCGCCGTTATTCCC
This sequence comes from Rhizobium sp. WYJ-E13, assembly GCF_018987265.1. Taxonomy (NCBI): domain Bacteria; kingdom Pseudomonadati; phylum Pseudomonadota; class Alphaproteobacteria; order Hyphomicrobiales; family Rhizobiaceae; genus Rhizobium; species Rhizobium sp. WYJ-E13. The sequence continues at coordinate 58,318 of NZ_CP076853.1, forward strand.
TCCGCATCCGCGCCAGATAGAGATCGTCCATGACTCCCCAGCAGACCGACAATGCCCTCAGGCAGCGCCTTGACTTCATTGAGCTTGACGATGAGGCGCGCAAGAACCTCCGGGAGCTGCGGCCGGCGATCTCGGAGCTTCTCGGCGGCGCACTCGACAAATTTTACGGCAAGCTTGCAAAGACCCCGGCTGTCGCAGGCTTTTTCTCCGACAAGGCCCATATGGGCCACGCCAAGAAGCGTCAGCAGGAACATTGGGGCAATCTTTCGGGCGGCAATTTCGACGAGCGCTATGTGAACGGCGTTACGGCCGTCGGCCGCACCCATGCCCGTATCGGCCTGGAGCCGCGCTGGTATATCGGCGGTTATGCGCTCGTCATGTCGGAGCTCGTTCGGGGCCTGATGGAAAAGCAGTGGCCATCGTTCTTTGCCCGCCAGCAGGGAAAGGCGCTCGCCGAAAAGCTGACTGCCGTCATCAAGGCAGCGATGCTCGACATGGATTATTCCATCTCCGTCTATCTCCAGGCGCTCGAGGAAAAACGCCACGCGCTGGAAGAAGAACGCGCCCGCTCCGAAGCAGATCAGGCGCTGGCGCTGGAACATCTGCGCCGCGGCCTCGAAGCGCTGTCGCGCGGCGATCTCGAAGCGACCCTTCCTGCCCATCTGCCCGGCAATTTTCGCCAGATGGCTGAAGACTATAACAGGGCCGTCAACGCTCTTCGCGATTCTTTCACCTCCGTCCGCGCGACCTCCAGCCACATTCTCGAAGGCGCCGATGTGATGTCCAAGGCGACGGACGATCTCGCCTTGCGCACAGCGCAGCAGGCAGCCGGCGTCGAAGAAAGCTCGGCTGCTCTGCAGCAGCTTTCCGTCAGTGTCAGCCAGACTGCTGCCAATGCCGAGAAGGCATCTGGCGCCGTGCGCGAAACGCAGGAGAAAGCCAAGAATTCCGGCGAACTCGTCACCAGCGCCGTTTCGGCCATGGCCGGTATCGAGAAGTCTTCCACCGAGATCGCCAAGATCATCGGCGTCATCGATGAGATCGCTTTCCAGACCAACCTGCTGGCGCTGAACGCCGGCGTCGAAGCCGCCCGTGCCGGTGATGCCGGCAAGGGCTTCGCCGTCGTCGCACAGGAGGTTCGTCAGCTTGCCCAGCGCACGGCCGATGCCGCCAAGGAGATCAAGAACCTGATCTCCGAAAGCTCCACGCAGGTGAACGAGGGCGTCAACATCGTCAGCAGCACCGGTGAGGCGCTGAGCGACATGATCAGCCGCATCGACATCATCAACAGCTTCGTTGCCGATATCGCCGCCGCCGCGCGGGATCAGGCGACCGGCGTCAACGAGGTGAGCGTGGCGATCCGCAATATGGACACCATCACCCAGCAGAATTCCGGCATGGTCGAGCGTACGTCCGCCGAAACCCGCAGGCTGAAGGATGAAGTCGAAAACCTCATCGAACTGCTGCAGCGTTTCCGCGCACGCGCCGAAGGCGGTCAGGCCGCGGGTGTCGCTCGCCGCGCAGCCTGACAATCCGGACAAAATCGGGCAGGCGCTGCAAAAAACCGCAATCCCTGCCCGGCGGATGATTCCCTAGTGTGAAAAGATGGGTTATGGGAACGCCATGACCATCAAGCCACTCATCATTCTTCCCGATCCGGTTCTCCGTCAGGTTTCCAAGCCGATCGAGCGAGTCGATGCCGATCTCCAGCGGCTTTCCGACGACATGCTGGAAACCATGTACGACGCACCGGGCATCGGCCTTGCTGCGATCCAGATCGGCATTGCGCGCCGCATGCTCGTCATCGATCTGTCGAAGGAAGGCGAGGATAAACAGCCGCTCGTCTTCATCAATCCGGAGATCGTCAGCTCCTCGGACGACCGGTCCGTCTATGAGGAAGGCTGCCTTTCCATTCCCGACTACTACGCGGAGGTCGAACGCCCCGCGAAAGTCACGGTCAAATATCTGGATCGCGAAGGTAAGGAACAGAGTGTAGAGGCCGATGGGCTTCTGGCGACCTGCCTCCAGCACGAGATCGATCACCTGAACGGCGTGCTCTTCATCGATCATATCTCGCGGCTGAAGCGCGAAATGGTGATCAAGAAATTCACCAAGGCTTCCAAGTCCAAGGCGCTCTAGGCGGGCTGGCAGCGGCATATACGAAAGATTTCGAGCGGGCTTGATTGTGAGCCGGCAAACCCGTTTGAAGACGGTTGATCCTCAATTGTGAGATAGAATGTCTCTTCGTATCGTTTTCATGGGAACGCCCGAGTTTTCCGTCCCGACGCTGCGCCTGCTTGTGGAGGCGGGCCACCAGATCGTCGCCGTCTATACCCAGCCGCCGCGGCCCGGTGGACGGCGTGGGCTCGATCTCCAGAAATCGCCGGTACACCAGGCGGCTGAGCTGTTCGGCCTGCCGGTCTTTACGCCGGTCAATTTCAAAGACCCCGAAGAGCGTGAACGTTTCCGCGCGCTTAATGCTGATGTCGGCGTCGTCGTCGCCTATGGCCTGTTGCTGCCCGAGGCTATCCTGACCGGCACGCGTTACGGCTGCTATAACGGCCATGCCTCGCTGCTGCCGCGCTGGCGTGGCGCTGCGCCCATCCAGCGGGCGATCATGGCCGGCGATGAAAAGACCGGCATGATGGTCATGAAGATGGACAAGGGTCTCGATACCGGCGACGTCGCGCTGACCCGCGAAGTTGAGATCGGCCCGAACATGACATCGGGCGAACTGCACGATAGACTGATGCATGTTGGCGCAAAGGCGATGGCCGAAGCCATGGTCAAGCTGGAGATGGACGATCTGCCGCTCACCCCCCAGCCGGCCGAAGGCGTGCTCTACGCCGCCAAGATCGACAAGGCGGAAACACGCATCGATTTCAGCCGCGACGCCAAAGACGTTCACAACCATATCCGAGGCCTCGCACCCTTCCCGGGTGCCTGGTTCGAACTCGAGATCAACGGTAAAGCTGAGCGCGTGAAGGTGCTCGGCTCCGAACTTGCGGCGGCTGAGGGGGCGGCCGGCACACTTCTGACCGACGATTTCGTGGTTGCCTGCGGGGCGGGCGCCATCCGCCTTACAAGGCTGCAGAAGGCCGGTGGCAAACCGCTCGCCGCCGGCGACTTCCTTCACGGTACGCCGCTTGCCGCGGGCACGAGGCTCGCCTGATGCCGCGATACCGCATGATCGTCGAATATGACGGCGGCCCCTATGTCGGCTGGCAGCGGCAGGACAACGGCCCATCGGTGCAGGGTGCAATCGAAAAGGCGATCTTTTCGGCAAGTGGCGATACCGTTTCGATTCGCGGTGCGGGCCGCACCGATTCCGGCGTCCATGGCATGGGTCAAGTCATCCATGCCGATCTTTCTAAGGACTGGTCGCCTTTCAAGCTTCAGAATGCGCTGAATGCTCATCTGAAGCTTGCTCGCGAGAAGGTAGCGATCCTCAGTGTCGAGGTGACGAGCGCGTTCTTCGACGCCCGCTTTTCCGCACTCCGCCGGCACTATCTCTATCGCATCATCAGCCGTCGCGCGCCGCTGGCGCTGGAAGCGGGCAAGGCATGGTGGGTGCCGAAGCTGCTGGATCACGAGGTCATGCATGCCGCAGCCCAGAGGCTCGTCGGCAAGCACGATTTCTCGACGTTCCGTTCGGCCCACTGCCAGGCAAACAGTCCGGTGCGTACGCTCGACCGGCTGGACGTGACCCGCAATGGCGAACTGATCGAAATTCGCGCCACCGCACAGAGCTTTCTGCACAACCAGATCCGCTCCTTCGCCGGAACGCTCAAACTGGCGGGTGAGGGCAAGTGGACGTCAGATGATGTGCGGTCGGCACTCGATGCACGCGATCGCAAGGCCTGCGGTCCCGTGGCGCCGCCGGACGGGCTCTATTTCATGCAGGTTGATTATCCCGAGGTGATCACCGATCGCCGCAAGCCGATGGATGAAAACGATGACGGTGACGATCTATCATAATCCGGTCTGCGGCACTCCCGCAACACGCTGGCCACGATCCGCCAGTTCGGCGAAGAGCCTGAGATCATCGAATATCTGAAGACGCAGCCGGCGCGCGAAGAGCTTGTCGAGCTGATCGCCGCCATGGGCACGTCCGCCCGCGATCTTCTTCGCCAGAAGGGAACACCTTATGACGAACTCGGGCTCGATAATCCCGAACTGACCGACGAGCGTCTGCTCGACGTAATGATGGCGCATCCGATCCTCATCATCGGCCGATCGTCGTGACGGAAAAGGATGCGCGCCTGTGCAGGCCGTCCGAAGCGGTGCTGGAGATTCTGCCCAATCCGGATATCGGAACCTTCACCAAGGAAGAAGGCGAAATCGTCAATCCGCGCTGATCACGCCGGATAGATGCCGAGGAAGTTCTGCAGATATTCCGACAGCATCATCGATGGCACCAGCAGCACCAGCGTGAGCGCTCCGACCATCAGGGCATGGCCATGGCAGATCATCCTGAGGATCCGCGCCAGCACGAAGACCTGCGCCAGCATGAAGACGAGCAGCAGCAGCGATACGACACCAACCGAGCCCGGCAGGAAGAACACGAACGCCAGCAACAGCCCGTTGATATAGGCGAGCGGCACGTTGAGCCAGTTGACGCCGACGACGACAGGCGCGAAACGCTCGCCCATACGGACGGCAAGCAGCAGCAGACCGGCAAAGACCAGCGGCACGAACCAATTCGCAAGTTCTACAAGCCCAAGCCGGAAGTAGAAGGGAAATCCGACATCGGTTTCCGGCGGCATGGAGCGGAGATAGGCATTGCGCCACCAGAGCCACGAAATACCCATTGGTGGCAGGCACCAGATGATCGCCCAGAAGGATCGGTTGACGCCGCGATCCGATATGTCGAGGAAGCGGAAACCACGCGGATCGAGCTTGATCAGCAACCAGATGCCGGCGAGATAATATTGAACCTCTCTAAAGCCCGGCATTCTCAAACCCCGGCATTCTCAAACCAACGTTCGATGAAGGTTTCGTAGATCGCCGTCAGCGTCTCCAGATCCGCAATGGCGACGCGCTCGTCGACCATATGCATGGTCTGGCCGACGAGGCCGAATTCCACGACCGGACAATAATCCTTGATGAAGCGCGCATCAGACGTGCCGCCCGTCGTCGACAGCGCCGGCGATGCACCGGTGACGCTCTCGACAGCCGAGGACAGTGAGGCGATCAGCGCATTGTTGCGCGTCAGGAAGACGTGGCTCGGCCGGTCGGCCCAGATGATCTCATATTTCACCGGCTCGCGGCCCGGCCGCAATATACCGTCCGCAGCCGCCGCATCGAGGCGCCGGATGATCTCGGCCCGCAGCGTATCTGCCGTCCAGGTATCGTTGAAGCGGATGTTGAAGCTTGCTAGAGCCTTGGCCGGAATGACGTTCGTCGCCGGATTGCCGACATCGATAGTCGTGACTTCGAGGTTGGACGGCTGGAAATTGTCGGTGCCGGCATCGAAGGGCGGATCCATGAGCGCCTGGGTCAGCTGCAGCATGCCGCGCACCGGATTGTCGGCGAGGTGCGGATAGGCGGCATGACCCTGCACGCCATGCACGACAATCTTGCCGGAGAGCGAACCCCGACGGCCGATCTTGATCATGTCGCCGAGCTTGTTCGGATTGGTGGGCTCACCGACGACGCAGGCATCCCAAGTCTCGCCGCGTTCGGCGGCCCATTGCAGAACCTTGATCGTACCGTTGATCGACGGGCCTTCCTCGTCGCCCGTGATCAGGAAGGAAATCGAGCCCTTCGGTACGCCATGCTTCTCGACATGCCGGGCAACGGCTGCGGCAAAGCAGGCAATGCCGCCTTTCATGTCGACCGCGCCACGGCCGAAAAGCTCGCCACCGGCGATCTCGGCGGCAAAGGGCGGATGCGTCCAGGCGCCTTCGTCGCCGACAGGCACGACATCGGTATGCCCTGCAAACATCAGATGCGGTCCCTCGGTGCCGAGGCGGGCATAGAGGTTTTCGACGTCGGGCGTGCCGGCCTCTTGCGCAATCATTCGTTCGATCTTGAAACCGAGCGGCGAAAGCATCGCTTCCAGCGCCGAAAGTGCGCCACCTTCTGCCGGCGTCACGGACGGGCAGCGGATCAACTTCTGAAGATTGGCAACAGGATTCGTGGCGGTCATGGTGGTCGAATTATCCGGTGGGAATGGCAAAGACGTGGCAAGGCGCAGACCGCCTTGCCCAAAAAGACGCCGACTGTTTACCGGATCAGTTCCGGGCTGTCATCAATCCCTGAGCAGTTCGTTAATGCCCGTCTTGGAACGGGTCTGCTCGTCGACACGCTTGACGATCACAGCGCAATAGAGGTTCGGCGCCTGCTGACCGTTTGCCATCGTCTTGTCTGACGGCAGCGAGCCGGCGACGACAACGGAATAGGGCGGTACTTCGCCATAGGTGATTTCGCCGGTGGCGCGGTCGACGATCTTGGTCGACTTGCCGATGAAGACGCCCATGCCGAGCACGGAACCTTCACGCACGATGCAGCCCTCGACGACTTCCGACCGGGCGCCGATGAAGCAATTGTCCTCGATGATCGTCGGGCCGGCCTGCATCGGCTCCAGAACGCCGCCGATGCCGACGCCGCCGGAAAGATGCACATGCTTGCCGATCTGCGCGCACGAGCCGACGGTCGCCCAGGTATCGACCATCGTGCCTTCGCCGACATAGGCGCCGAGGTTGACGAAGGACGGCATCAGGATCGCATTCGGAGCGATATAGGCCGAGCGGCGAACGACCGCGTTAGGCACGGCGCGGAAGCCGGTGGCGCGGAACTGGTTTTCGCCCCAGCCTTCGAACTTCGAGGGAACCTTATCCCACCAGGTCGACTGGCCGGGACCGCCCTTGACGACTTCCATGTCGCTGAGACGGAAGGACAGGAGCACGGCCTTCTTCAGCCACTGATTGACTTTCCAGGCACCATCGGCGCCGCGTTCGGCCACGCGTGCCTTGCCTTCATCGAGCAGATTGAGAGCCGCCTCGACTGCATCGCGCACTTCACCCTTCGTCGACGTGTTCACATTGTTGCGATTGTCGAAGGCGGTTTCGATGGTCTTCTCGAGGGATGCTAGGTCGGTGACGCTCATGAGAATTCCTTAAACTTCGATCTTTATCGTGGAGACGACGGAGTCTCCGGAATTGCGGTTGGCGGGTTGTCACCCGATCTACAGCATGCGCCCGTAAAATGGAATGATTTTTCGGACAAGATCATATCTGGATTCAAGGCGTTATAGCGACATATCCGATCACTTGTGACCGGTAATACTGAAAGGCATTTCGATATGGCAAAGGCAAGAAACGGCGGCGGGCGGCGCAGGGACGGCGTCTGGGATCCGTTGAAGAGCAGTTCGAGCGACAGGCAGCGCGCGGAAGCGGTTCCGAAGACGCCGCAGACGCTCTCACCGGCTTATCGCCTTGCCTATGTGGACGAGGATTTCCTCTGCCGCGAGGAGCTGCGCCCGATCCGCCTGCAGCTCGAACTCCTGAAGGTCGAGATGATGATGGCCGAGCGCGGTATCACGTCGACCGTCGTCATGTTCGGAGGCGCCCGCATTCCGGCGCCCGGCCAGAGCGCCTGGGCTGCCCGCAACGAGACCCAGCGTGCGAACCTGGAAGCCGCGTCGGTCTATTATGACGAAGCCCGCAAATTCGCCCGTCTCTGCTCGCGTTACGCAGCCGGCTTCGACTTCCACGAATATGTCGTTGTCACCGGCGGCGGACCTGGCGTCATGGAAGCAGGGAACCGCGGCGCGGCCGATGAAGGCGCCCCCTCGATCGGCTTCAACATCGTGCTGCCGCACGAGCAGGCGCCGAATGCCTATGTGACGCCCGAGCTCAGCTTCAATTTCCACTATTTCGCGATCCGCAAGATGCACTTCATGGTGCGCGCCAAGGCCGTCGCGGTCTTCCCCGGCGGCTTCGGTACGCTCGACGAATTCTTCGAATGCCTGACGCTGATCCAGACCGGCCGCATGGAGCGCATCCCGCTGCTGCTCTTCGGCTCGAAATTCTGGCAGAGCATCATCAACTTCGAGGCGCTTGCCGAATTCGGGACGATCGCGCCTGAGGATGTGAAGTTGATCAGCTTCGTGGATACCGCCGATGAGGCCTGGAAGATCGTGCAGGACTTTTACGAGCATCCCGAATAAGGCAACTCCAGCGCGGCAACGAAAAACCCTCTCCCCGCAAGCGGGAAGAGGGTTCCAGAAGCAAACACCTCGCGATATCCAGGGAAACCGGTCAGCCCCTTATAGGAAGGGCCGGTCCGGCATGTCATCGATCGAGATCACGCCGTCCTTGTTGCGATCCATGCGATCGAAGAACTTGTTGAAGGCGGTTTCCGCCTCCTGCTTGCTGATCTGGCCGTTCTCATCGGTATCGATGCGGTGCATCATCAGCGAGGCGCCCATGATGCGCATGCGCATCCCGTGCCGACCGTCCCGGTCCGGGCGGCGATGATCCTTGTTGTCAGCCGTGTCAGGCGCGGCATTGTCATCCGCATTGTCTTGTTTGGCCGAGGCGGCTTCGCGACGTGCCTTGAATTGCGTCTGACGGTATTCTCGGATTTCGCCCGGAGTGAGAGAACCGTCATGGTTGGTGTCGATGGCAGCAAAGATCTTCTCCATGCCGTCGGTTGCCTCCTGCTTGGAAACCTGTCCATCCTTATTGGCGTCGAACTGCTTCAGCATGCGTACAAAGGCGATTTCGCGGAAGGCGGCGCCGTGCGGCCCGCCCATCATGCCATGCTCCATCTTCCCATGGTGAGGCGGACGATTAGACTGGTCGCCCGGCGCTGCCAAGCTGGCCCCGGTGGCTCCGCCGAGTAGAAGAACAGAAGAAAACGCCGTCAGGATAAGCTTGTTGCGGTACATATCAGTGCGTCCTTTCGTAGGATGTCCCTCGTTACGAAAGGTAGGGCCGAACGGCGCCGCGACCCAGTTAAACATCTGTAAGATGGATGAAACTTTGGTAAGTTAACCGGTAATCTTCTTCAGGAAATCAGCGAGATCGTCAGTAACGAAATCGATGTGATCGTCCTCGCCGCTTGTCCTCTCCCACCATTCGACAATCGTCTCTTCCAGATTGCGCGGCACGAGCAGAACGGTCTGCATGCCGAGTGCCTTCGGCACCGTCAGATTTCGCGGCAGATCTTCGAACATGGCTGCCTTGCCGGTCTCGACCTTTTTCAGCGCAGTGAACTTGTCATAGGTCGCCTGCGCCGGCTTCGGCAGGTAGTCGGCCGCCACGATATCGAAGATGTCGTCGAAATGATCAAGGATGCCGAGCGCGCCAGCTGTCGCCTGCGCATGCTGGACGCTGCCATTGGTGAAGATGAACTTGCGCCCCGGCAGGGATTTGATGGCTTCGGCGAGTTCCGGCTGTGGGGTCAGTGCCGAATAGTCGATCGCATGCGCCTTTTCGAGAAAGTCGTTGGGATCGACGCCGTGGTGGATCATCAGGCCCTGCAGCGTCGTACCGTGATCATAATAGTACTGTTTCTGCAGCTTGCGGGCCTCTTCCTGCTCCATCTGCAGGAGAGCCGAGACATAGGCCGTCATGTTCTTGTCGATCTGGGCGAAGAGATTGACGTGATGCGGATAGAGCGTGTTGTCGAGGTCGAAGACCCATTCGGTCACATGCTCGAAATCGCGTCTGCTGGGCGTGCGGTCGATCTTTGTCATGGCCGCCCTTATGGCATGGTCGCGGCGCCAAGAAAATCACGAAGAGAAAATAGACGCCTGATTTTCGGCGGACGAGGCAGGCGCGGAGTGCTAGAAAGCGCATATGCTTTTCGAACGTCCCGATGACGATACGCTTTATGATGCCCTGATCGCCCGCAGCGCCGATTACGAGGGCCAGGCCTATGTCTGTGTGAAAACGACAGGCATCTTCTGTCGTCTGACCTGCCCGGCGCGCAAGCCGAAACGGGAAAACACCATCTTCTTCGATACGATCGCCGCCTGCATGCATTCAGGCTTCCGCCCCTGCCTACGCTGCAGGCCGCTGGAACAGCCCGGCCGCGAACCGATTGTCGATGAACTGCTGGCACAGCTCGAGAGTAAACCGGAACTACGCTGGACCGAGGATGAGCTTGTGCGCCGGGGCCACGATCCCTCGACCGTGCGTCGCGCCTTCAAGCGGGCGCTCGGCATGACTTTCCACGATATTGTCCGCTATCGCCGGCTCGGCGAGGCGGCCCGGCAATTGGCCGATGGTGCGCGTGTCATCGATGCGCAGATCGACGCGGGATATGAATCTCCGAGCGGTTTTCGGGCGGCCTTCCAGCGCCTTGTCGGCAAGGCGCCGGCGCTCTCGCAGAACCGGGAACTGCTGTTTGCTGACTGGTTCGACACGCCGCTCGGACCGATGGTCGCCGTCGCCGACAAGACGCATCTGCATCTTCTCGAATTTCACGACCGCAAGGCACTGCCGACCGAACTCGAAGCCCTGCAGAAGCGTGTTCGTTCCTCGGTCGCGATTGGCCGCACGCCGGCGATCGACCAGATCGAAGCGGAAATCAGAGACTATTTCGAAGGGCGGCTGACGACCTTCAAGACGCCGCTGGCGCTTGGCGGCACGCCTTTCGAAAAACATGTCTGGGCAAAGCTCGTTGACATTCCGATTGGCCAAACGCGCGCCTACGGCGATCTGGCAAGGGAGATGGAACGCCCCGAAGTCGTGCGCGCCGTCGGTCGCGCCAATGGCTCGAACCAGCTCGCCATCATCGTTCCCTGCCATCGGATCCTCGGTGCAGACGGATCGCTGACGGGTTACGGCGGGGGGCTCTGGCGCAAGCAATGGCTGCTGCGGCACGAGGAGAAGATCGGTGTACATAAGATGGAGAAGACAGCATGAACCAGACTGAGAAGGCCGAGCTTTTCGGCACGCTGCATCGCAAGGGTATCCCTGTCATTCTGTACAACATCTGGGATGCCGGAACCGCCAAGGCCGTGACGGAGGCCGGAGCGAAGGCGCTTGCGACCGGAAGCTGGTCTGTGGCTGCCGCCCATGGTTATGGCGACGGTCAGAAGCTGCCGATGGAGGTGCTGATCGAGACCGCCCGCTCGATCACGGCCGTCAACGATCTGCCGCTCTCGGTCGATTTCGAAGGCGGCTATTCGACAGAGCCTGCCGGTGCCGCGGCCAATGTCGCAAAGCTGATCGACGCCGGCGCCGTCGGTATCAATATTGAAGATCAAAAGGTAGGCGGGACCGGCCTTCACCCTGTTGAAGCGCAGGCGGCCCGCATCCGTGCCATCAGGGAAATGGCTGAGGGAAGGGGCATCGACCTCTTCATCAATGCCCGCACCGATCTCTTCCTTCAGGAGGGCGATGGGTCCAGACATGCAAGTCTGGTCGACGCAGCGATCGAGCGCGGCAAGGCCTATGCGGCTGCGGGCGCCAGCGGTTTCTTCGTGCCCGGCCTCATCGAGCCGGCTTTGATCGAGAAGGTCTGCGCGGCTTCCACGCTGCCGGTCAATATCATGATGAAGGCAGGCGCGCCTGATCCAGCTGATCTCGCAAGACTTGGCGTTTCGCGTATCAGTTATGGTCCGGGGCCTTACCGGACCATGATGGCGAAGCTGAAGGAAGCGGCGGCAGCGATCTACACTGCCGCTGGATAGATCAGGGAACGATCAGCGTGCCAACGCCGTGCTCGGTGAAGATTTCGAGCAGCACGGAATGGGCCGTCTTGCCGTTCAGGATGACGACGCCCTGCACGCCCGCCCGGATGGCATCGATGCAGGTCTCCACCTTTGGGATCATGCCACCGGAAATCGTGCCGTCGGCGATCAGCGCATGCGCTTCGGCGACGGAAAGCTCCTTGATGAGCTTGCCCTGCTTGTCGAGCACGCCGGGCACATCCGTCAGGAACAAGAGGCGGGTGGCGTTCAGCGCACCGGCGATCGCGCCAGCGAAAGTGTCGGCGTTGATGTTGTAGGTCGCGCCATCGCGGCCCGGAGCAACCGGAGCGATAACCGGGATCATCTCGGAGCGGGCGAGAAGGTCGAGCAGCGTACGGTCGACCTCGACGACTTCGCCGACAAAGCCGAGATCGAGCACCCGCTCGATGTTGGAATCGGGGTCCTTGACGGTCTTGCGGGCTTTTTCGGCAAAGACCATGTTGCCGTCCTTGCCGCAAAGGCCGATCGCCCATTCGCCGGTCTGGTTGATCAGCGCGACGATTTCCTTGTTGATCGAGCCGGCGAGAACCATTTCGACGATTTCGACCGTCTTCTGGTCGGTAACGCGCAATCCGCCTTCGAATTTGGATTCGATACCCATCTTCGTCAGCATCGCGCCGATCTGCGGGCCGCCGCCATGCACGACGATTGGGTTGACGCCGGACTGCTTCAAAAGTGCGATATCGCTGGCGAAGGCCTTGCCGAGCTCGGGATTACCCATGGCATGGCCACCGTACTTCACGACGATCGTCTTGTTTTCGTAACGCTGCATGAAGGGCAGCGCCTGCGCCAGAAGACGTGCCTGGATTTCGCTTTCGGACTCGTTCATGGGGGACCCCGCGGAATTGATCGCGGCCTTTTATCTCAAGTTTTTGACAGATGGAATAATCCGGCACGCAATAGTTTCTCGTATCTAAGGCCGACCTGGGAACCTGCCAGTTCATATTGAAACTATCGAACCGGAAATCGTTCATTCGAGGGCGACATGACTGGGGATTTTGCAGATTTAATCGGCCGCGTAGCGCTGGGTGACCGCAAAGCCTTTGCGGCGCTCTACCATCAGACCAGCCCGAAACTTCTGGCGATCTGCCTTCGTATCCTTGGGAACAGGAACGAGGCCGAAGAGGTGTTGCAGGAGGTCTACATCAAGATATGGCAGCGTGCCGGTGCCTTTACGGCGGGCTCCTCCACATCAGCCGCCTGGATTGCGGCGATTGCACGCAATCAGTCGATTGATGCGTTGAGGGCGCGCAAGCCGGTAGCCGACGAAATCGACAATGCGCTTGATCTCGCCGATGCCGGTCTCGATCCGGAAGCACAAGTCGTGATTAAGGATGAAGGAAGGCGGATTGACACCTGCATGGAAGAGTTGGAAGCTGATCGAGCGGTCGCCGTGAAACGGGCTTATGTCGAAGGGCTGAGCTATCAGGAACTGGCCGATCAGTTTGGTGTCCCGCTGAACACTGTGCGGACATGGCTAAGACGCAGCCTGCTGAAACTGAGAGAGTGCATGGAACGATGACATCGCCCGACAAAAGCAAGGGAGACCGCTCCCGGGATGAGGTTCTCGCCGGCGAATATGTGCTGGGTGTCCTCTCCCTTCAGGATCGCAGGATCGTTGAGGAGCGCATGCGCCGCGACCGGCAGTTTGCTGCCATCGTCAGCCGCTGGGAGGTCAATCTCTCCAGTTTCAATGATGAATACGGCACGGCCGCGCCAAGCCATGAAACCTTCAAGCAGATCGAGGCGCGCCTATTTGCCGATGCAGAAAGCACGCCGCGCTTTTCGCACGGCCTCTGGAATTCGGCCGGTTTCTGGCGCTCACTCACTTTTGCCTCGCTTGCAGTCACCCTGGGCGTCATCGCCTTTGCCTCGGGCCTCGTGCCCCAACCTCCGGCATCGCCGCCGCTGGTGGCCGAACTCTCGGGACAGAACAACGAGGTCAACCTGACGGCCTCCTACGAAATCCAGAGCGGCCGATTGAAGATCGTGCCTGTTGCGGCCGGCAAGCCGGAGGAGAAATCTCTTGAGCTCTGGCTCATGCCCGGCAGTGGCGCGCCTCGTTCTCTCGGTGTTTTCCAGCCGGGCATGAACGGTGAATTGCTGATTCCGACCGATATGCGCAGCCAGATTGCAGATGGCGCGACGCTGGCCGTCAGCCTGGAGCCATTCGGCGGCTCGCCGACGCACCAGCCAACTGGCCATGTCATCGCCAGCGGTTCGATCCACAGGCCGTAAAACAAAAAATCACTGTCCTGAAACTCTTTTGCAGCACCTTCCGTAGTTGCTGATATCCGGGCGGCACAGGGCATAAAGCCTGCTGCCGCGACCGGGTGCAGAGGAGAAAATCATGTTCAAGTCCGCCTTGCGCGCAACCGCTCTCGCCGCCGCCTTTTCCGCAATTGCATTTGCCGCCCAGGCAAAGAACCCCATGGTCGGCGGTGCGGCCATGTTCGAAAACAAGAACATCGTCGAGAATGCCGTCAATTCCAAGGATCACACGACCCTCGTGGCAGCCGTGAAGGCTGCCGGGCTCGTCGGTACGCTGGAAGGCAAAGGTCCCTTCACCGTCTTCGCACCGACCAACGAAGCCTTCGCAGCTCTGCCGGCGGGCACCGTCGATACGCTGCTGAAACCTGAAAACAAAAACAAGCTCGTCAAGATCCTGACCTGCCACGTCATTGCCGCCGATGCCATGTCGAAGACCGTCGCCAAGATGATCAAGGACGACGGCGGCGAGCACGACATCAAGACGGTCGGCGGCTGCGTGCTCAAGGCAAAGGAAAGCATGGGCAAGATCACGCTGACGGATGAAAATGGTGGTGTCGCCCACGTCACCATCGCCGACGTCAAACAGTCGAACGGCGTCATCCACGTCGTCGACGAGGTGTTGCTGCCGAAGATGTAAATTCAAATACCGGCTGTCAGGGGCGCCCTTCTGGGCGCCTCAGACTGCTGACAAACCCCTGGCCACAGCCAGGGGTTTGTGATTCACTGGGACATGTTGAAGAAACCTGCTCCCGAACAAACGGCTCTCGAGATGGTGACGCTCGACAGCCTGGTGCCGAAGGATCACCTGCTTCGCAAGATCGATGCGGTGATCGACTTTTCCTTCATCCATGATCGTGTTGCCGGGCTCTACTGCGCCGACAACGGGCGTCCGCCGCTCGATCCTACCTTAATGTTCAAGGCTCTGTTCATCGGCTACCTGTTCGGGGTTCGCTCGGAGCGGCAGTTGGTGCGCGAGATCGAGGTCAATGTCGCCTATCGCTGGTTCCTTCGGATGAAGCTGACTGAGCCGGTCTTCGATGCCTCGACGCTGTCGCAAAACCGTCGCCGCCGCTTCAACGATACGTCCGTGGTCCAGGACATCTTCGATGCGATCGTGAAGCAGGCGATCCGGCACGGCCTGGTCGACGGCACGGTACTGTATACGGATTCCACGCATCTGAAGGCCAATGCCAACAAGGGCAAATATGATCTTGAGATGCTCCAGAAATCGCGGGCCGATTACTGGGCCGATCTTGACCGGGCGATCGAGGCCGAACGGGCCGCGCATGGCCAGAAGCCGCTGAAGGAGAAGGCGCGCGAGCCCGAGGTGAAGGAAACCAAGGTCAGCCGCACCGACCCTGAAAGCGGCTACATGGTGCGCGACGGCAAGCCCAAGGGCTTCTTTTATCTCGATCATCGGACCGTCGATGGTCGCCATGCCATCATCACCGACACGCATGTGACGCCGGCCAATGTGCATGACTCGATCGTCTACCTGGAGCGGCTGGACCGGCAGCGCGACCGCTTCGACTTGCATGTCGGCGCGGTCGGGCTCGATGCGGGCTATGCGACATCAGGCATCGCCAAGGGACTGGAGGACAGAAAAATCCTCGGCGTCACCGGCTATCGCAATCCCACCCCACCCAAGGACGGGATGATGCGCAAATCGAAGTTCGTGTTCGAGCCCGAGACGGACGGCTATCGCTGCCCCGAGGGCCAGTTGCTGACCTATGCCACCACCGACCGCAACGGCTACAAGCACTACCGCTCCGATCCTGCCATCTGCCGAAACTGCCCGCTGCTTGCCTCCTGCACGTCCAATGCCAAGGCTGAGCGCACCATCACCCGCCATGTCTGGCAAGACGCCCGAGAACGAACAGATGCCAACAGAAAGACACCCTGGGGCAAGGCAATCTATAAGCGGCGAAAAGAGACCGTCGAACGTTCCTTTGCCGACGCCAAACAACTTCACGGCCACCGCTACGCCCGCTTCCGAGGCCTCGTCAGAGTCCGCTGCCAATGCCTGCTGGCCGCTGCCGCCCAGAACATCAAGAAGATCACCATAGCGCTGACCAAGACCCCAAAGCCAGCCTGGGGATAAGGCCAGACAGCCGTAATTCTCATCAGACCAACCTCATCGGCAAAACGTCACTTCACCGGGCGTTCCGACAAAAAACCGCCGACAAAATCGACGGGTTTGTCAGCGGTCTGGGGCGCCCTTCTGGGCGCCTCTTTTTATTTCCAGTTGCTGACGCCGACAGTTTCGGCAATCGCCTGCCGCAGTTCGTCCAACCCTTCGTTCTTTTCCGAGGAGGTCGAAAGCACGGCCGGATAGGCGGCGGGACGCTTGCGGATCTTCTCCGATGTTTCGGCCAGCAGCTTTGGCACGGCAGGCGCTTTGATCTTGTCCGTCTTGGTCAGCACGATCTGGTAGGAGACGGCTGCCTTGTCGAGCAGCGTCAGGACGTCATCGTCGTTCTTCTTGATGCCGTGGCGGCTGTCGATCAGCACATAGACGCGCTTCAGCGTCGAGCGGCCGCGCAAATAGTCGAAGACGAGTTTTGTCCAGTTATCCACCTGCTCCTTCGGCGCCTGTGCATAGCCATAGCCCGGCATGTCGACCAGCGCCATCGGCGGCAGGTCGTTGCCTTCGCCGGAATAGCCGTCCGGAACGAAGTAGTTGAGCTCCTGCGTACGGCCTGGCGTATTGGAGGTGCGCGCCAGACCTTTCTGACCGACCAGCGCATTGATCAGCGACGATTTGCCGACATTCGAACGGCCGGCGAAAGCGACTTCCAGGGGACCCTCCGGCGGAAGGAATTTCATGGAAGGCACGCCTCGGATGAAGATCCAGGGGTGGCCGAAGAGCGGCTTTGCGATTTCAGTCATATGAATTCTGCAATCTCCGGGTTCGGTAATGAAACCGGCTTCATGTTTTTAAGACCTATTGTCAAGGTTCGCCTACTGCATAATTCCTTAAATCGGGATCGATTTAAGGATGAAATTATGCAGCAATTTAAAGTGCTACAGCGTCCTTTGCGCGTCTGAAAAGACGCGCGGCGCTGTAGTTGAGTGCTTCGGTGGCCCGAAACAAAAAGCCCCGCCGAAGCAGGGCTTTTCGACTATTTCGATGGCGCCGGTTTTCGCTTGAACAGGCCTTTCAGATTGTCGAAGAGCTCGATCTTCACCCCGTGACGTTTCATGATCACCGACTGCTGCAATACCGAGAGCGTGTTATTCCAGGCCCAGTAAATCACGAGGCCTGCCGGGAAGCTTGCCAGCATGAACGTGAAGACCAGCGGCATCCAGTTGAAGATCATCGCCTGCGTCGGATCCGGCGGGGTCGGGTTCATGCGCATCTGCACGAACATGGTGACACCCATGATCAGCGGCCAGACGCCGAGATGCAGCAAGGCCGGCGCTTCGAAGGGCAGCAGGCCGAAGAGGTTGACGATCGTCGTCGGATCGGGCGCCGAAAGGTCCTTGATCCAGCCGAAGAACGGTGCGTGGCGCATCTCGATAGTGATGTAGATCACTTTGTAGAGCGAGAAAAAGATCGGGATCTGCAGCGCCACCGGCCAGCAGCCGGCAATCGGGTTGATCTTCTCTTCCTTGTAAAGCTGCATCATCGCCTGCTGCAGGCCCATCCGGTCGTCGCCGAACTTGGCCTTCAGCTCCTCCATCTTCGGCTGTACGCGCTTCATGTTCGCCATCGAAGCATACTGCTTGCTGGCGAGCGGGAAGAACAGTGCCTTGACGACGATGGTCGTGCAGAGGATCGCCACGCCGAAATTGCCGAAGTAGCGGAAGAAGAAGTCCATCAGCTTGAACATCGGCTTGGTGATGAAATAGAACCAACCCCAGTCGATCAGCCGGTCGAAGCGCGGGATGTTGTAGCTCGCTTCGTAACCGTCGATGACGGGAACTTCCTTGGCGCCGGCAAATACCAGGTTCTTGATTTCGATCGACTGACCCGGCGCAACTGTGAAGGCATCCTGCTTATAGTCTGCCTGGTAGCGCGGCTGCCCATCGGTGAAGTGCGAGAAACGCGCGTCATAGGCTGATTGCTGCGGCGGGATGATCGTTGCTGCCCAATATTTGTCGGTAATGCCGAGCCAGCCGCCCGTGGATTTTGCCGGAGCGACGGCTTCCTTCTCGACTGCCGTATATTTGCTCTCGATGAGCCCGTCGTCGCCGATCACGCCGATGAAGCCTTCATGCAGAACGTAGACCGATGGCGTCGTCGGCTTGTTGTAGCGCGTCACGCGGCCATAGGAAGAAAGCGAGACAGGTGCCTCGCCGGCATTCAGGATCTTGTCCGTCACCGTGAACATGTAGCGTTCGTCGACGGAGATCGTGCGGGCGAAGGTGATGCCCTTGTCATTGGTATAGGTCAGCGTCACCGGCGTCTTTTCGGTAAGCTTTGCCCCTTCCGGTGCGGTCCAGACCGTGGACGGGCCGGGAACGGAGCCCGTCGCGTCGCTGCCGATATAGCCAAGCTCGGTGAAGTAGCCGTCTGTGGTTTCAGCCGGGGAGAAAAGGGTGATGATCGGGCTCGAGTCGTCGACGGTCTCGTGATAGGCCTTGAGCCTCAGGTCGTCGAGGCGGGCGCCGGCGAGGTTGATGGAGCCGGAAAGTGCAGCGGTGTCGATGGCGACACGCGGCGTCTTTGCAAGTGCTTCTTCGCGGGTCGCCGTTGCTGCGGCCTGGCCTGACGGGGCAGCACCATTCGTCTGGGCGCCCTGGCCGCCGGCGGCAGGCTGCTGTGTCTGCTCGGTTTGCTGCTGTGCCTTCTGGGCCTCCTGAGCCTTGCGCTGAGCTTCGATGCGCGGGTTCATATAGAGGAACTGCCAGCCAAGGACGATCAGCACCGAGAGAGCGATCGCAATGAAGTAATTGCGGTTGTTTTGCATCATACGTTCCTGGGGCGCTCGTCTTTCGAGCGCCGGTGTTTCGGCCTGGTTTCCACGCGGGCTTTCAGTTCCGCGGCCAGTTCATGAAAGGACGCCGTCAACACGTCCCTACGGGCGACAACCACATAGTCGTGTCCGGGCTGCATTGCAAACCCTGCATGAAGCCGCACCGCCTCTTTCAGGCGTCGCCGCATGCGGTTTCTTTCAACCGCGTTGCCATGTTTTTTGGTGACTGTGAAGCCGACGCGGGCTTCGCTCTCTTCCTTGCGGTCCAGAACCTCGAGAAGGAAGAGACTGCCGCGGCGCTTTTCGCCATCGCGGACTGCAAGAAACTGCGGGCGGCTTTTGAGCCGCCCGGCAATCATTTTGTCTTCTTTGGTCTTCGAACCGCCCGTCATTTCTATCGGGCACTTCCGGCCTTAGGCCGAAAGACGCTTGCGGCCGCGAGCGCGGCGAGCAACGATGACCTTGCGGCCGCCCTTAGTGGCCATACGCGCACGGAAACCGTGGCGGCGCTTGCGAACAAGCTTCGAGGGCTGATATGTACGCTTCATTTATTTAAACACCGCGGAGTGCGGCCCTTCTTGAATTGCATGATGCAAGGAGCGTTGTTTTTCGAACGGACGAGGTCGAAAAAGACCTTGAATGACCGGACGTGCGGCGGCTTATACGGATGAAGCCTGCCAAAGTCAATTATGACAGTCAGTTTCCCCGGATGCGCCAGGCAAACAGCAAGATTTCGCACTCAGGTGTTAACCAATGCGGCGCCTCGCTATCTGGTTGCATATTTCCGTAGAGGAGCCCGCAAGCTTGCCACTGCAGCCTCTATTCCCTGGAAATGCTCGATTTTGGACGAAGCAATCGGCCTATTGCGGCGAAATACGGGTAATTTCCTGTAGTTATTATTGTTAATATTCGAAATACAACATTAACGAATTTACCCGATCTTCTACCTATCGGCTGGGGTGCTTTCCAGGCGTTGTGTAAAGCGAGGGAGCGTTCGTTGAAAATCCGCGGCAAAATCAATCTTCTTGTTTCCGTCATGGGCGGCGTTGCGCTTCTGATCGGTGCCACCGCGCTCTCGGCGATGCGCGAATACAATGAGAAGCTCACAGCTTACGAACATGCGGCAGCCCGTGCCTATGCCGGCGAACGCCTTAACCGTTTCGTCACCGCCGTCGTCATGGAAGCGCGCGGCATCTATGCTGCAAAGAGCCTCGAACAGACGCCGGCTTTCGCCAAGGGCTTGATGACCGGTCTGGACGAGATCGACAAGGTCATCGCCGGTTGGGCGCCGCTTGTGCCGGACAGCCAAAAAGATTCCTTCACCAAGCTTGTCGACCGCGCCAAGGAATTTCGCACTTTCCGCACTGAGACGGTGCGCCTCGGCACAGAGGTCAGCCCGCAGGCGGCCAACGAGCAGGGCAACAACGACGCCAACCGTGCCAACCGCAAGGCCTTCCAGGCCGAGATCGACGCGATCGTCAACACCGACAAGGCCGAACTGACGGCCGTGCACGATCAGATCGAAGATTTCCGCAGCTGGATCCTGATGCTGGTGCTCAGCATCACCGGCATCGGCATCGCAGTCGGCGTCGGCATGGGTTTCTATATCGGCACCAGCCACCTCAGCCGACCGATCAAGAAAGTGACGCATGCGATCAAGGAAGTTGCCGACGGCAATTTCCAGGTCGAGGTGCCCTTTGCCGGCCGCAAGGATGAAATCGGCGAAATGGCCGCCGCCGTCGCCGTCTTCAAGGAAAACGGTCTCGCCATCCAGCGCATGAGCGCCCAGGAGGCGGCGATGCGGGCAAAAAGCGACGACCTGCAGTCCAGCATGTCCGTCGTCGTGGCGGCCGCTGCCGCCGGCGATTTCAGCCACCGCATCAGCAAGGATTATGAGGACGAGAGCCTCAACCAGTTCGCCGGCAATATCAACACGCTGCTGTCGAGCGTCGATACCGGCGTCAACGAAACCCGCCGGGTCATTGCAAGCCTTGCTGAAGGCGACCTGACCCAGACCATGCGCGGTCAATTCCAGGGCGTCTTTGCCGAGCTGCAGAAAAACGTCAACAACACGTTCGTGACGCTGCAGACGACGATGCGCGAGGTGCGCGAGACGACTGAAGCAATCAACGGCAATACCAACGAGTTGCGCAACGCCAGTGACGATCTGTCCAAGCGCACTGAACAGCAGGCTGCAGCACTTGAGGAAACCTCCGCTGCTCTCGATGAGATCACCGCCGTCGTGCAGAACTCCACTGAACGCGCCCAGGAGGCCACCGTCATGGTCTCTGAGGCAAAAGACAATGCCGGCCGCTCCGGCGTCGTGGTTCGCAATGCAGTCGACGCCATGGGCCGCATCGAGCAGGCCTCCCGCGAGATCAGCCAGATCATCAATGTCATCGACGAGATCGCCTTCCAGACCAACCTGCTGGCGCTGAATGCCGGCGTCGAGGCGGCCCGTGCCGGTGAGGCTGGCAAGGGCTTTGCGGTCGTCGCACAGGAAGTGCGTGAGCTTGCCCAGCGCTCGGCGACTGCCGCCAAGGATATCAAGGCACTCATCACCAAGTCGGGCGACGAAGTGCAGGTCGGCGTCAAGCTGGTTCAGGCGACGGGCGAGGCGCTGTCCGAGATCGAGACGCGCGTCATCGCCATCAACGACCATATCCATTCGATCGCAACGGCGGCTAAGGAACAGTCGACCGGCCTCAAGGAAGTCAACACTGCCGTCAACCAGATGGACCAGGTTACCCAGCAGAACGCCGCGATGGTCGAGGAAACCTCGGCTGCGACCCACAAACTGTCAGCCGAAGCCGATGGCCTCGTGCGCCTCATCTCCCGTTTCAAAGTCTCCACCGACGCACAGGCGGCGGTTGTCGTTGCCCGCCAACAGCATCACCAGCCGGTCGCCTCTCCAGCGCGCCGCGCGATCGGCCGCGTTGCCCGCGCCTTCGGCGGCAATGCCGCCGCGGCAGAGCAGAGCTGGGAAGAGTTCTGACAGCGTTCACAAACGTTAACGGAGCGCCGCCTGAGGGCGGCGCTTTCGTTTGTGACGACTTGCCGCTCCTCGCAAAGATTTGAAAGCGGAGCATTCTCGTCTAATATAAGAGCTCATTCTGATGGCGGCCTTTCGCCGCACGGACAAGACGAGATGCCGGTTCAGGACCAGGGCGAGACGTCCCAAACGGAAAATATCGCAGCCGGTGAGGCTGCCAAGGGCTCGTATCCGCGTGCCGGCAAGTTCGGCGGCCTTTCGGGCAAGCTGCTCTGGCTCACCGTCTTCTTCATCATGCTGGCGGAAATCCTGATCTTCTTTCCTTCGATTGCCAGCATGCGCATTCGCTGGCTCGAGGATCGGCTGAATACGGCTGCTGCGGCCGCAATCGTCATCGATGGGCTACAGCCGGTGGAGCTGCCGCGCGCGTTACAGAAGGAGACGCTGGAAGCGACAGGTACAAAAGCGATCGTGCTGCGAAAAGACGGCACCTCCCGGCTACTTGCCATGAGCGAGATGCCGACCTCGGTCGATGAATCCTACGACCTTACGGACATCCCACCGCTAACCGCGATGCGCGACGCGCTGGACACGATGATCTTCGGCGGCAACCGGATGATCCGCGTCTATGGCGCGGTCGGCGAGACCGATACCGGCGTTGAGGTCGTCATGAAAGACAGGCCGCTGCGCAAGGCCATGTTCGGCTATGCCCGCAACGTGCTGCTTCTGTCGATCCTGATTTCGCTTTTTACCGCGACACTGATTTTCTTTGCCATCAACCGCATTCTCATTCGCCCGATCCGCAGGCTGACGGGCAGCATGCAGCAATTTGCGTCCGATCCCGAAAATCCGCAGCATGTCTATGTCGGCGATGGCGGTCGCGACGAGTTGGCCGTTGCGGGGCGTAACCTGACCTCGATGCAGCTCGAACTGCAGAAAACGCTGAAGCAGCAGAAAAATCTCGCCGCCCTCGGTCTCGCGGTCTCGAAGATCAATCACGACATGCGCAACATCCTGGCATCCGCGCAGCTCATGTCGGACCGCCTTGTCGATGTCGACGATCCCATGGTGAAAAGTTTCGCGCCGAAGCTGCTGCGCACCATCGATCGGGCCGTCGGCTACACGACCGAAGTCCTCTCTTATGGCAAGGCAACCGAATCGGCGCCGCGCCGTCGCCGCATCCGCCTCTATGAGCTGGTGCAGGAGGTGAAGGATATCCTGGCGATCGATCCGCAGAGCGGCGTCGAGTTCATCGAGCAGATGGGGCCGGATCTGGAAGTGGATGCCGATAGCGAGCAATTGTTCCGCATCATCCACAATCTCTGCCGCAACGCCCTGCAGGCACTGACCTCGCCGGGCGAGGAGAGGGCCGGGATCTTCAGGCGCATCACGGTCGCCGCCCAGCGCGTCGGCAGCGTCGTCAGCATTACGGTGGACGATACAGGCCCCGGCATGCCGCTGAAGGCACGCCAGAACCTCTTTGCCGCGTTCCGCGGCTCGGCTCGTTCCGGCGGCACGGGTCTCGGCCTCACCATCGCCCGAGAGTTGGTGCTGGCCCACGGCGGCACCATTGCGCTTGTGGAAAAGCCCTCGGTCGGCACGCAGTTCCGCATCGAAATTCCGGATCGCCCGGTTTCGCTGGAAGATTACCGCAGCCGGTCCCACGCCGAAAAGTGATGCAATTTCCGCAAGTGAGCTTTGCGGAATCAAAGTCGCGATTTTTTTCGAATTGCTATTGCATTGCCCGAAAAGACCCTTTAGAGAACCGCCCACGCAAGCGGCACGGCCGCCACTGCAGACGCACCCGTAGCTCAGCTGGATAGAGCACCAGACTACGAATCTGGGGGTCAGGAGTTCGAATCTCTTCGGGTGCGCCACTTCTTCCAATTGCTTTTGAATGCGACTTGTTACTTGGCAACTCTCGTTGTCTCCTAACGTCTGCGCCGCGGTATGGACGATGCGAGATAACCCAGCGCAAGCGCCATGGCAGCGACTGCGATTCCGGTGCTGATCACGCCCGCCGGCGTTATTCTGAAACCGGCGTGCAAGGTCATGTTCTTCCCCAAGCGAAGATCGAAGACCGACTTGATTTCCTCGGGATGCGAGGAGACTGCGGTCGAAGGTTCTTCTTCCTGAATATCTGTCATTTTGAAGCTCCTGTGCAGATGATGCCGCGGCCGGGCGCATATTGAGCCAGCCTCAAGTTTTGCTGAGCGCCACGATACCATGGCTGCGCACCTCCATGCCTAGTTTCGCGCAACCTTCGGCGTCTATCTGCGGAAGCGATGGATTGTGTCGGGCGAGAAGCCGGAGGGTTGGATGATGACGAGAATTGTTGGTGTCGTTGGTCTCGTCGCGATGATGGCTGCTCTGGCAGGCTGTATTGATCGTGCCAATGCGCCGGTGCTCGTGCCGGTCGCGTCACCCGTCAATCCGCCTGGTGTCACTCACAGCCTCTGTATGTCTGATGCCAATGCAATGTATGACGAGGCGAATAAGCAGTACGACCTGCGTGCGCAGATGACCGGCCACCGTGATGCCGTGGAGCGGGAAACCAACGCAAGTGGCGCCGCCCATCGGCAATACCTCTCCTGCGTCGCAAGCCAGGGCTACCGTCCTCTGTATGCCAACTGAGAACAGTGAATTCACATAGCCGATGAATTGTCGCAGCGCCTGCTTGCGCGGCTTTGCAAGATCGTAGTTTTGTTTTTTTGTGACTTCGAGTCACGCCGGATCGCCTGCAATCACGAGTGTAGGAAGCTGCGTGTGATAGCGGAACTTCACGCGCGTAGAGCGCGTTTTTCATGCGTAAATCCACGAAGGAGGGTTTATCATGAAAATGCCTAATCTAGCCCCATCCGCCGTTGCGCTCAGCGCTCTTCTCGCCCTCTCGTCTACCGTTCCTGCGCTGGCGGCTCCCGTTCAGCGGACCAACTTTTCGGTCTCTTCGAACATGGAAATGGTGCAATATAAAAGACATGCCGGTTATTGGCATGGCTATCGCGGCTCCCGCACGGAACGCCCCGGTACCCGTCGTCACTCAGATGGCTACTGGTATCCGCTTGCTGCGTTCGGCGTCGAAGCCGGCACCACGGGCTCAATTGTCGCCAAGCCCATGAACCGTCCCGAACCCAAAACAATGTGCAACCCCACGTTTAATGGTTCGATCGGTCCCGGCAGCATGCCGTGTGATAACGGTTATTAAGCCGGCAAAGAAAAAGGCGGCTAAAACCGCCTTTTTCTTGCGCGCAATCGAATCTCACATATTCGTGATCGTTATTGCCGCGCAGTAGAATATGACAAATCCGGTTCCTAGCTCCTTGGCGTAAATTCCAAACGATTCCTCCCAAGGAGACAAGATGTGATCAACCGAGTGAAAAATGGCCTCGTGGCCGCAGCCTTTGGCGCAATCGTTAGCGTTTCGGCTTTCGCATCTGCCAACGCAGCCCCGGCTCAACAGCCGCAGCATCAGATCGTCAAGCAGCAGAAGAACACAAACACTCGCCAGGAGCCCCGCACGACCGGTTCGGTCAACGGTGCATCCAGTAGCTCCATGCCCTATCAGTACAGCCCGAAGAAGCCGCTCAACATGGCCTGCGGCCTCCGCTTCAATCCGACAAGCAGCTCGGGCTGCAACTACTAAACGCAGTTCGATAGCATAAGGCGAGGGAAAGGGGACCGGGGTCCCCACCCGCGAAAGAGGGCAGCCTCCATGGCTGCCTTTTTCATTCCAAGTGTGCTTCGGTCACGCTATCGAGGGAAAGGCCGGCCCATTTGGTCCAGCATGTCCCTCCCGCCCAGCCAGTCATGGAAGCTCCCATTGTGGAGTTGACGGTTCGATCCGCTTGCGGATCTATGCGATACATTGCATTAAATGCAAAAATGCAGTAGATACAAAAATACACAAAATGTTGACGAGGAAGACCTGCGAAGAAACGATGGATTGACGGGCCTGCCTTGGAATTGCCATGCTGCGGGAGATCGTCGCATCAACCGTCAATCACGTTTCAGTCAGGTGGGATAATCATGATCGCAAAGAGCGCTTACTCCGATTTCCTGCATTTTTTCCGGTCCTGGTTGAACAACCCGTTGAGGGTTGCCGCGATTGCGCCCTCCGGCGACTCGCTCGCCCGGATTATGACAAGCGAGATCGCTGCGCTGGACGGCCCGATTATCGAGCTCGGGCCAGGCACCGGCGTCTTCACCCGCGCGCTGCTTGCGCGCGGCATCAGCGAATCCGATCTGACGCTCATCGAATATGGTCCGGAATTCATAGGATCGCTCCAGAAGCGTTTCCCCGATGCGCGTATCCTGCAGATGGACGCAGCCCATCTGGCGCAGGCTGATATTTTCGAGGGCGAACCCGTCGGTGCTGTCGTCAGCGGTCTGCCACTGCTGTCCATGTCGCCGCGCAAGATCGCCTCGATCCTTGCAGGGGCTTTTGTCTATATGCGGGCCGGCGGCGCTTTCTATCAGTTTACCTACGGGCCGCGCTGTCCCGTGCCGCGCCCGATCCTCGACCGCCTGGGCCTGAAAGCGACGCGCATCGGCGGCACGGTCCGCAACCTGCCGCCAGCGTCCGTCTACCGGATTTCGCGCCGCAAGCCGCTTGAGCTCTCCCGTGAGCGTTTCAAATATCGTGCCAGCGGAGTGGATATGGAGATCGCCGCTTTCTCCGAAGCGGATGACTGAATGACACCTGATGGAAATGACTGAGAAGGTCGAGGGCAGGCGCGAGCGCAAGCGGCGCCAGACTCGCGAGCGCATCGAGCAGGCAGCGATGAGCCTCTTTCTGGAGCGCGGGTTCGACGCCACCACCATTGAGGAGATCACTGAAGCTGCCGATGTTTCGAAGCGCAGCTTCTTTGATTATTTCCCGTCAAAGGAAGAGGTCGTCTTCGCCTGGCAGGATTCCTTCGCCGACCGCCTGATGGCGGCGATTGCCGAGCGTCCAGCCAGTGATTCCTCCGTCAAGGCAGTCGAGGAAGCCCTGATCGTCACTGTGACCGCTTCGGCTGACGAGCGCGCCATGGCGCTTGGCGAACTCATCCATCGCACGCCGACCCTCAAGGCCCGCGATCAGCTTAAATATGCCAAGCTGGAGCAGAAGTTGACCGAGGCGCTGATTGCCCGCAAGGGCGGCGATCCGCAGGCGCGGACGCGCATGCGTTTGCTTTCGACAATCGTCATCGGCGCGCTGCGCGTCGGCAGTGAGGTCTGGCAGGCGCGCGCGCCGGATGTTTCGATGGAAGGCGCTTCAATGGAAGCCTTCGCACGCGAGATCTTTGGCGAACTCTGGAAGATGCTGGCCGAATTCGGCGAAGAGACGAAAACCCGCCTCCAAGGCAATTCCATACGCTAGAGCAATTTCAGCAAAAGTGCGTAGCGGTTTTGCGTCCGGAATTGCGTGAAAACAAAGAGATAGAGCATTTCCGTGATTCGGAGATAAACGGAAATGCTAGATAATTGCGCTTTCCGTTGCCGGCGGCGCTTCGGATCGATGCTTTCTCAGGAAATCGATGAGTGCGCGCAGCTTTGCAGGCACCCGCCGGCGGTCCGGATAATAGAGCGTCAGGCCCGACAGCGGCGGGCTCCAGTCGGCAAGGATCCGCACCAGCCTGCCGTCTTCGAGAAAACGCTCGATATAGCCGTTGATCATGTAGGAAACGCCGATCCCATCGAGCGCTGCCTGGGTCAATGCTGCGGAATCATTGAGGATCAGCCGCGGATGGAGCGTAATATCGACGCGCTCGCCATCCTTCTCGAATTCCCAGCGCTCGACCTGGCCGCTGGTGACGAAGCGGAAGCCGATGCAATCATGCTGCAGCAGGTCGCGCGGATGTTTCGGCATGCCGCGTCGACTGAGATATTCCGGCGAGGCGATCACATGGGCACGGATCGGCGGGCCGATCGGAATGGCCACCATGTCCTTGGCCACCGTCTCGCCGAAGCGGATGCCGGCATCGAAGCCTTCGGCAACGATGTCGCTCATCGAGGCTTCCATCTTCACCTCGACCTGAATGTCGGGATAGGCCTCCAGGAAATCGCGAAGCAGCGGCTGGATGGCGATCATATAGCCGGCGCGCAGCACATTGAGCCGCAGAAGACCGGCCGGCCGGCCGACATCTGCGTCAAGATCCTTGCTGGCGGCAGCAAGCTCACCCAAAGCGGGAAGTATCCGTTCCAGATAGCGGTTGCCAGCTTCCGTCAAACTCACGCTGCGCGTGGTCCGGTTGAAGAGAGGTTGCCGCAGACGGCTCTCCAGCTTGCTGATCGTCTGGCTGATGGCGGACGGCGACACACCAAGCCGAACGGCAGCGGCCGAAAAGCTCTTTTCCTCGGCAACGACGACAAAAGTCACCATGCCGTCAAGCATGTCCTGGCGCATTCGGATCTCCGTTTTCAAGTCCTAGATTAATAAGTTTCGCTAAAAAGGCTATCGTCATTTAATGAGGTTATCGAAATTATCGGATGAGCCTACCTTCGCCTCCATCAAACAGCCCACGGAGTGAAGGCCATGACATCGAAGTCCAAAATCCTTTTCGTAACAGGCGTTTCGACCGGCTTCGGCCGCGCCCTTGCAGAAACCGCTCTCGCTGAAGGTCACAAGGTGGTCGGCACCCTTCGCAATGAAGAAGCTCTCAAGGAGTTCGAGGCGCTGAAGCCCGGTTCTGCCTTCGGTAAGCTTCTCGACGTCACCGATACTGCCGCGATTGCGCCTGTTGTCGCCGAGATCGAAAGGGAGATCGGTCCGATCGACGTTCTCGTCAACAATGCCGGCTACGGCCACGAAGGTCTTGTCGAGGAATCGACGATGGACGAGCTGCGCCGCCAGTTCGAGGTCAATGTTTTCGGGCCGGTGGCTGTCATGCAGGCAGTGCTGCCCTATATGCGCAAGCGCCGCAGTGGCCATATCCTCAATATAACCTCGATGGGCGGGATCATCACCATGCCGGGCATCGCTTTCTATCACGGCAGCAAGTTCGCCCTCGAGGGTATTTCCGAAAGCCTCGGCAAGGAGGTCAAGAGCTTCGGCATCCACGTGACCGCCGTCGAACCCGGCGGCTTCCGCACCGACTGGGCTGGCCGCTCGATGGTGCGTGCAGAGCGTTCGATCGCGGATTATGACGAGGTCTTCGAACCCCTGCGCCAGCGCCGCCTCGAACGCAACGGCAACCAGCCAGGCGACCCGAAAAAGGCAGCTTCAGCAATGCTGAAGCTCATTGCATCCGACAATCCGCCGGCCCATCTCTTGCTCGGGCGTGATGCGATCAGCCTCGTTCGCGAGAAGCTTGGGTCTCTCAAGACCGAATTCGACGCCTGGGAGCAGGTTTCCAGTTCCACTGATTTTGAGTGATTTTATTGACCAAGAGAGGAAAAGACGATGAGCGATTACAATGCAGCGAAATCGGGTACCTTCAAGATCGGCGGCGATATGGAGGTCAACCGTCTCGGCTTCGGCGCCATGCGCGTCACCGGCGACGGTATCTGGGGCAATCCAGCCGATCACGATGAATCGATCCGCACTCTGAAGCGGCTGCCGGAACTCGGCGTAAACTTTATCGATACGGCCGATTCCTACGGTCCTGACGTTTCCGAATGGCTGATCAAGGAAGCGCTTCACCCTTATAAGAAAGGCCTCGTCGTCGCCACCAAGGGCGGTCTCACGCGCCACGGACCGAATATCTGGCTTCCGCTCGGTCGTCCGGAATATCTGATCCAGCAGGTGCACAAGAGCCTGCGCAATCTCGGCGTCGAGCAGATCGATCTCTGGCAGCTTCACCGCATAGACCCGAAGGTTCCGGCCAAGGAACAGTTCGACACCATCAAGTCGCTCCTCGATTCCGGCCTGATCCGCCATGCGGGCCTCAGCGAAGTCTCGGTGGCCGATATCGAAGCAGCCTCCAAGGTCTTCAAGGTCGCGACCGTCCAGAACCGTTACAACCTTGTCGACCGCACCAGCGAAGATGTGCTCGATTATTGCGCCAAGCACAATATCGGCTTCATCCCCTGGTATCCGCTGGCTGCCGGCGATCTCGCCAAGCCCGGCTCGCTGCTCGATACGATCGCCAGGAAGCACAATGCTGCCCCGAGCCAGATCGCGCTGGACTGGGTGCTGAAGCGCAGCCCGGTCATGCTGCCGATCCCCGGCACGTCGAAGGTCAAGCATCTCGAAGAAAATGTCGCAGCCGTTGATATCACGCTGTCGGACGAGGAGTTCACCGCCCTCGACGCCGAAGGCAAGAAGCTCTTCAAGGCTGCCTGATCGTCATAAGACAGCACACAAAACGGCCGCGGTTTCAGGCGCGGCCGTTCTCCTTTCGCGCTCGTGTCATTTCGCGTGCAACATCCAGGAAGGCGCGCAATGTCGCCGGCACATGCCGGTGGCCGGAATAGTAGAGGCAGAGGCCGGGAAAGGGCGGCGTCCAGTCTTCGAGCACTGTAGCCAGCCGGCCAGCCGTAACATCGGCCTCCACATTCTGCCGGGTCATATAGGCAAGCCCCGCGCCGCCGACCGCTGCTTCCAGCATCAGATCCATGCTCTGCAGCGTCATCGGCCCCTTCACATCGAGCCGGATTTCCTCGCCGTGCCGCTCGAATTCCCAGCGATAGACCGTACCGCTCGGCAACCTCAACCGCAGGCAGGCATGGCGCAGAAGATCGTTCGGCGTCTGCGGCCTTCCATGTTTTTCGAAATAGGAGGGAGCGCCGACAACAAAGAAACGCTCTTCGGCCTT
Organism: Rhizobium sp. WYJ-E13; assembly: GCF_018987265.1. NCBI lineage: Bacteria > Pseudomonadati > Pseudomonadota > Alphaproteobacteria > Hyphomicrobiales > Rhizobiaceae > Rhizobium > Rhizobium sp. WYJ-E13. Next base: position 88,948 of record NZ_CP076853.1, read on the forward strand.
CAGCGGCACGGCGATCATGTCCTGCGGCACGGTTTCGATGAGGCGTATGCCGACATCGAAACTGTCGGCGACGATATCGATCATGCGTCCGTCGCTGACGATATCGACATGCACATCGGGAAAGCGCCTGACATATTCAAGCACGATCGGTATCAGGATCCGCCGTGCGCCGCCCTCCGACGTATTGATGCGCAGCGTTCCTGCCGGCGTGGCGCGCGCCTGCGTCGCCGCTTCCATCGCCGCCGCAATGTCTTTCAGCGCGGGACCGATCTTGCCGAGAAACTGCTCCCCCGCCTCGGTCAGCGAAACGCTGCGGGTCGTGCGGTTGAACAGCCTGACGCCGATCCGGTTCTCCAATGCCGCCACCGCATGGCTAAGCGCGGAGGTCGACATGCCGAGTTCGGCGGCGGCCGCGCGGAAGTTTCGCGCCGCCGCCACGGCAACGACCGCATTGAGTTCAATCAGCCCAGTCTTCTGCATTATCCTAAATCCCGCAAGAGCTCATCCTTGAATATGTGGATTATAAGGACAATAGGCCGCGACTATCTAGCCTCCGGGATCAATCAAAACCCGTGAGGCAGATTATGAAAAAGACAGTTCTCATCACCGGCGCGTCCTCCGGCATCGGCAAGGCGGCAGGCAGGCTCTTCCATGCCAATGGTTGGAATGTCATCGCCACCATGCGCAGCCCTGAAAAGGAAAGCGAGCTGACCGAAATTGCCGATGTCCTCGTTGTCAGGCTCGACGTTCAGGATCGCGGCAGCATCGATACCGCCATCAAGGCCGGCATCGAACAGTTCGGACGCATCGACGTGCTCGTCAACAATGCCGGTTACGGCCAGAACGGTATCTTCGAGGCCACCGCGCGCGAAAAGATCCAGCAGCAGTTCGACGTGAATGTCTTCGGTGTCATGGATGTGACCAGGGCGATCCTGCCGCATTTCCGGGCAAACAAGGCCGGCACGATCATCAATGTCAGCTCGGGCGCCGGTCTCTTCACCCTGCCGACCCTGTCGATCTATTGTGCTTCGAAATTCGCGCTCGAGGGCTTTACCGAGGCGCTGTCTTACGAGCTTCTGGCACTTGGTATTGGCGTGAAGTCGGTGATTCCGCACGGCGGTGTGGCGGAGACCAGTTTCCGGGAGCGCGCCGGCGCCGATTTTGCCATCGATCCCTCGGGCTTGCCTGATTATAATGAATTCCTGCAGCGTGCTCAGCGGGCCTTTGCAGCTATGGTCGCCGCGAAGATGATGACGTCTTCGGATGTCGCCAAGGTAGTCTATGAAGCTGCGACCGATGGCAAAGACCAGCTGCGTTATCTCGTCGGTGATGATGCGCGCGGATTCGTGAAAGCGCGCCGGAGCATGGACGATCAGGCCTATGTGGACTTCATGCGGGCGCAATTTGCCGAGTAATTTTGATCATCTGGTCAAAGATGCTGCAAAATGAGGCGTCCCCGTGACGTCTATTAGGCAAGCATTGCGCCCAACGCATTGCTGCATTGCGGTAATTTCGCTATTCTCCATCAAATGAATTGGGTATTAATAATCCCGAAGGCAGCGCACTCCTCCTCCCAGCGCTTCCTTTCATCGGACTGACAACACTCCTCCTCCCAGTTGTCAGTCAGGATCAAGAGCCCGACGCACCTCCTCCCGCGTCGGGCTCTTTTCTTTTCCGGATCAAATCTCTCCTAAAGCATGTCGCGCAAAAGTGTGCAGCGGTTTTGCGACAACGACATGCGCAAAACAAAGACCTAAAGCGCGGCGAGCGGATCTGAAAGATCGCGACGCGCATTAGAACCTTCGTGAAATTGACTTGGCTCACGGGCTCGGACTAACTGGAAGCGCGCATCAAGCGCATGTCGGTGGCTTGGCGCGATGACGCCTGAACCTGCGGAGATGTCATGATCGGCGGATGCGGCGTTTCTCGCAAAGCCCTCGCAACCCTGCTCGTCCTCTGCGTCGGCCTCGCTTCCTGCGGGCGGCCGATCGGCGTCATGCAGGCGGCCGGCACGGTTCCGCCGGGGACCTCGCGCGTCGACCTGCTGGTGGCGACGACGCGGGCTGCTGACGAAAATCCGGCCGTGCTCTTCTCCGGCGAGCGCGGCACCGGGCTGATGGTCGATGCCGTCGATGTCTCCATTCCGCCGGAAGCCAACCGCAAGGCAGGGCAGGTGCAATGGCCTCGCCGTCTGCCTGCCGACCCCCTCAAGGACTTCGTCACCGTCGCGGTCGATCCGCTGGATGGGGAGAAGGCGGGAGAGAACTGGCTCAGGACGCATATGCCGAAGAGCAAGCGCGTGCTCATCTTCGTGCATGGTTTCAACAATCGCTACGAGGATGCGGTCTATCGTTTCGCGCAGATCGTCCATGATTCGCATGCCGATGTCGCGCCCGTCGTGTTCACCTGGCCATCGCGCGCCAGCATCTTCGACTACAACTACGACAAGGAAAGCACCAACTATTCGCGCGATGCACTCGAAGAGCTGTTGCGGCGCACGGCCAACAATCCAGCCGTCGGCGACATCACCGTCATGGCTCACTCCATGGGCACGTGGCTGACAGTCGAGGCTCTACGCCAGATGGCGATCCGCGACGGCCACGTTGCCTCGAAGATCAACAATGTCATCCTTGCCTCGCCTGATCTCGATGTCGACGTGTTCGGCCGTCAATTTCAGAGCCTCGGCAAGGACAAGCCGCACTTCACCATCTTCGTATCCCAGGATGATCGCGCGCTCGCACTCTCGCGACGCATCTCCGGCAATGTCGATCGCCTCGGCCAGATCGACCCTTCCGCCGAGCCTTATCGCAGCAAGTTGGAAGCGGCCGGTATCACCGTGCTCGATCTGACCAAGCTGAAGACCGGCGACCGCCTGAACCATGGCAAATTTGCCGAGAGCCCCGAAGTGGTAAAGCTTATTGGCGACCGGTTGATTGCCGGCCAGACTATCACCGATTCCGAAGTCGGGCTCGGCGAAGCAGTCGGTGCGGTTGCCATCGGTGCAGCCCAGACGGCCGGCAGCGCGGTCAGCCTTGCGGTCAGCACGCCGATCGCCATCTTCGATCCCCGCACCCGCCGCAACTACGATGCTCAGGTGCGCCGTCTCGGCCAGTCGATGAACAATACGGTCGGGTCCGTGGGTGACAGCGTCGGCGCCGGGCTGCCGGAAGAGACGCAGTAAAAAATCATAGGCATTCGCCTTGTTGTGATATATCACATCTTGAACGGCAATCGACTCTGCCGTGCGGTGGACAAGACATGGCGAATGAAACGAATAGGACGGTGGCCGTTGTCGGCGCCGGTGTGGTCGGCGCTTCGATTGCTTTCGAGCTGCAGCGGCGCGGCTTTCAGGTAACATTGATCGACAAGGGCGAGCCGGGCAGGGGAACCTCCTACGGCAACATGGCGAGCATCGCGCTCGACTTCGCTGCCGGCTCCGGTCCCTCGACCTGGAAGAAGCTGCCGCGCTGGCTGATCGATCCGGAAGGCCCGGTCTGGCTGCGGCCTTCCTATGCGCCGAAAATCCTGCCCTGGTTCCTGCGCTTCCTCGCCGCCGGCCGTCCCTCGCGCCTGCGGGAGATCGAGGATGCGGGCATGAGCCTCTCCAAGATTGCTCTCGGCGATATCAGCGCCATGCTCGATGCTGTTGGCGCTCCCGAACTGATGACTGAGGAAGGCTGCCTGGCGATCTATGAAACCGAGGCCGAATTCGATGCGGACCGTGGCCACCTCGAATTGATGCGGCGCTATGGCATGGAATTCGAGGTGCTGAGCAACGGTGCGATCCAGTATTACGAGCCGACCCTTTCGCCGAAAATCGCCAAGGCGGTGCTGCTGCCGGACAACAAGTCGATCCGCAATCCCTACAAGCTTGTCGTAAAGCTCGCCGATGCCGCGAAGGCCGCCGGTGCCAGCTTCGTTTCCGGCGAGGTAAAGAGCGTGGAGCGCAGGGCTGACGGGAAAAGCGCCGTCCTTCTCGAAAACGGCGGTCGCATCGAGGCCGATAACGTCATTCTCGCTGCTGGCGTTCATACCCGTTTCCTCGCCGAAGCGCTCGGCGAGCCGATCCCGCTCGAAACCGAGCGCGGCTACCATACGCAGATCATGCAGCCTGGTATTTCCATGCGTTATTCGGTGATCTGGCCGCATCGTGCCTTCATGGTCACGCCGACGGCAGGCGGCATCCGCGTCGGCGGCAATGTCGAGTTGGCCGGGCTCACGGCAGCGCCTGATTTCCGTCGTCCGCGTGTGCTGGTGCGCCATGCGCAACGCATCCTGCCCGATCTGAAGGTTGAGGACACAAGCGAATGGATGGGCCACCGCCCGGCCCTGCCTGATACGATCCCGATCATTTCGCCCTCCTCGAAAATATCAGGCGTTTTCTACGCCACCGGTCACGGCCATCTCGGCCTGACCTATTCGGCAACGACAGCGCGGTTGATCGCCGATATGGTGACGGGCGCCAAAACGCCTGTCGATATCAAGCCATTCCGTATCGATAGATACTAGCAGCAGTGTATCGGCGGCTCCGTCGCCGACCAGAATATCCGCGTTGATGACGGCATCACGCGTTAAGTCTGATGGGAGTTTGCAGATGAGATGGAAGCGCACGATCCAGCTTCTGGATGTTCATGCCGAAGGTGAAATTGGCAAGGTCGCGATTGGCGGCGTGCCGAAGATTCCGGGCGAAACGGTTGCCGCCCAGCTTCACTGGCTGAACACCGATCCGAAGGGCCAGGAACTTCGTCGCTTCCTATGCCTTGAGCCGCGCGGTGCGCCGATCGGCTCGGTCAACCTGCTCCTGCCGCCAAAGCATCCCGATGCCGATGCGGCCTTCATCATCCTGCAGCCGGATCAGGCGCATGCGAGCTCCGGCTCGAATTCCATCTGCGTCACGACCGCTCTTCTCGAATCCGGCATCGTCGAAATGAAGGAGCCGGAAACCATCGTCACGCTGGAAACGGCAGCCGGCCTCGTCAAGGCAACGGCCACCTGCCGGGACGGTCGCTGCGAGAAGGTGAAACTGACCATGGTGCCGTCCTTCGTCCAAGAGCTGGATGTCGAGATCGACACGCCGCATTGGGGAAAGATCAAGGCCGACATCTGCTATGGCGGCATCTTCTATGCGCTGGTCGACGTCGGCCAGATCAATCTGACGATCGAGAAGGCCAATGCCGCAGCACTGGTGCAGGCCGGCATGATCCTCAAGGATCTCATCAACCGCAATATGCACGTCGTGCATCCGGAAATCCCGGCAATCTCGGGTGTGGCCTATGTCATGTTCCGTGATCTGGAAGCGGACGGCACGGTTCGCACCTGCACGACCATGTGGCCGGGACGGGCCGATCGTTCACCCTGCGGCACCGGCAATTCGGCCAACCTCGCGACCCTCTACGCACGCGGAAAGGCCAAGGTCGGCGATATCTTCAAGTCGAGGTCGATCATCGGCTCGGAATTCGAAGTCGGCCTGCAGGCGGTGACGCAAGTCGCCGGCAAGCCCGCCGTCATCCCGACGATATCAGGTCGCGGCTTTACCTTCGGCCTGTCGCAGGTCGCACTCGATCCCTTCGATCCGCATCCCCTCGGTTTTGCCCTGACGGATGTCTGGGGACCATCGGCCGGCGAGATCTGATCTCACGTCTCAATAGACGAAAGGATCGACCTCGGCCTTGGCGGGTGCGTCGCTGGCCGCGGGATAGATCACACCCTTGCGCAGGATGATGTTGGCATAGAGCCGCGGCTCACCGGTCTGGATGACTGCATGGGCTGCGCGCACGCGGCCATAAAAATCCGGCCCGATCAGCGGAATAACCTGTCGGTCCGGTTCGTGTTTGGCGCAGCAGGTGATCATCTCCTCATGCACGGGGTCGAGCTTGTCGCGCTCGGCCTTCACGGTTGAGCGGAAGATCGCCTCATTCACAAAGTCGTCGATCGGCAGGACGCTCAAAACGGCATTGAGAACCGGAATGAGATGGTGCCCGTCGAGCCGGATCAGCCGCCGTGCATGTTCGATGCCCGGATAGTTGCCGTCGACGATGGCGATTTCGTCGCCATGGCCCATGCCGCGCAATGTCGCGAGCAGGTCCGGGCTCAGCAGCGGGTCAAGCCCTTTCAGCATTGTCGATCTCCTTGAAAAGTACATTCTGGTCGGTGAGATAGCGAGCGAAGATCGGCAGGCTGGCCCCGCCGATGGCGCGCGCCTGCGCGCCGACCACGCCTTCGACGATATCGGGCATGACGACGCCCTGCAGGTCGAGCTTTTCAGCCTCGTGGATCGTCGCCTGCACGATGCGCCGGCGCACCCAGTCGGGAAAGCCGCCATCAATGACGGCGGCGCTGAAGTCGATGATCGAGGCGGCCGCCACGATCGCCTGCGCCAGTGCCTTGGCCGTATCCTGGATCCAGGCCTCCATAGGCTCGCCGAAATCAACCCAATCGTCGGCCGAATACCAGAGCGGCTGCGGGTCTATGCCGCGCTCGCGCAGCATGTTTTCCAGCACGAAGATGGATGCGATCTCCAGAAGTTGCAGTGTCTCGCCATTCTTGCCGCGCACCGGCAGCGGGCCGATCGCGCCTGCCGTGCCCGTCTTGCCGGAAAAGATCGATGAATTCAGCACGATCCCGCCGCCGATGAAGGAACCGATGAAGAAATAAACGAAATCCGGATAAGAGGGACCGACGCCGAACACCAGTTCCGCGCCGCAGGCACTGGTGGCATCGTTCTGCAGGAAGACCTGATAAGAGACTTGTTCAGCGATTTCGGCCTGCAGATCGAAGTCGCGCCAGACTTCCATGGCTCCTTCCGGCGCGCCAACTTCGTCGGCCCAGTTCCATAGCTCGAAGGGCGCTGCAATTCCAAGGCCGGCGATGCGGCTGCGCTCGCGCTCATCGAGCTTTCCCTCCAGCTCTTTGATCCCCTGCGTCACAAAGGACAGGATCTCGTGGGGCAGGGGGTAGGCATAGATTCTGTGCAACTGCAGCCGGATCTTGCCGACGAAATCCATCAGCACGAGGTCGGCGCTCCGCCGCCCGATCTTCACGCCGAAGGAATAGACGGCATCCGGATTGAGCCGCATCGGGATGGATGGCTGGCCAACACGGCCGCGAATGGGCTCGCCGCGCGACAGCAGCCCTTCCTTCTCCAATACCCGCATGATGACGGAGACCGTCTGGGCCGAAAGCCCGCTACGGCGTGCGATATCGGCCTTCGACAGCGCGCCGTATAGGCGCACCAGCGACAGCACGAGCCGTTCGTTATAGGCGCGCACCCTGATCTGGTTCGCACCTCCCGACGGATTCAGAATTGGCGGTGGGACCGGCATGGAATCCGGACCGTCCAAGGACGACATTGGCCACTCCTCCCAATTAACGGCCTATGCCCTAATTTTCCTCAGCATGCCACATCGAATTAATAATTCAATTGGATTTATTTATTGACAAGCCGTTTTCTTTCGCTCTTAATTGCCATTGTCAACGGCACGGGACGGCTTTGGGAGGGGCTCATGTCACATCCGCAAGTCTCGCCGTGCATGAATTCCGGCACCGCCTTGGGGGCGGGTCGGCTAATCTCTGGGAGGAGTTCATGAAGAAATCAGTTCTCGCTTTCGGCGCTCTCGCGCTCGGTGTCGCCTTTTCCGCTCCGGCGATGGCGGCAGATGTTTCCGCCTGCCTGATCACCAAGACCGACACCAACCCCTTCTTCGTCAAGATGAAGGAAGGTGCGACCGCCAAGGCCAAGGAACTCGGCGTTTCGCTGAAGTCCTATGCCGGCAAGATCGACGGTGACAGCGAAAGCCAGGTCGCGGCGATCGAAAGCTGCATTGCCGACGGCGCAAAGGGCATCCTGCTCACCGCTTCCGACACCAAGGGCATCGTCTCTTCGGTCAAGAAGGCGCGTGATGCCGGTCTGCTGGTCATCGCGCTCGACACACCGCTCGAGCCGGCCGATGCCGCCGACGCCACCTTCGCCACCGACAACCTGCTCGCCGGCAAGCTGATCGGCCAGTGGGCCAAGGAAACGCTCGGCGATAAGGCCAAGGACGCCAAGGTCGGCTTCCTCGACCTGACGCCGTCGCAGCCGACGGTCGACGTTCTGCGCGACCAGGGCTTCATGATCGGCTTCGGCATCGACCCGAAGAACCCGAACAAGATCGGCGATGAAGATGACAAGCGCATCGTCGGCCATGACGTGACGAACGGCAACGAGGAAGGCGGCCGCAAGGCCATGGAAAACCTCCTGCAGAAGGATCCTGGCATCAACGTCATCCACACGATCAACGAACCGGCTGCAGTCGGTGCCTATCAGGCGCTGAAGGCCGTCGGTATGGAAAAGAACGTACTGATCGTATCGGTCGACGGCGGTTGCCCGGGTGTCAAGTCGGTCAAGGAAGGCGTCATCGGCGCCACCTCGCAGCAATATCCGCTGCTGATGGCGTCGCTCGGTATCGAGGCGATCAAGAAGTTCGCTGATAGCGGTGAGAAGCCGAAGCCGACCGAAGGCAAGTCCTTCTTCGATACGGGCGTCTCGCTCGTCACCGATAAGCCGGTCTCCGGCGTCAAGTCGATCGACACCAAGGAAGGCACGGACAAGTGCTGGGGCTGAGCCCTGCCTGATTGACATCAGAACGGCCGGGGCTTGATCCCCGGCCATTTTGGGCGGACGATATGCCGTCGCCCGACAAACCGGCTGATTAAGACCGGAAGTATATCGGTCGCGGCTTCCGCGTGGGTTTGCCGCGGATGCGAAGGAGGAACAATGACCGGAGCACAGGAATTTGAACGCGTCCTCGACAAGAGCGACAAGAACGTCGCCTCGTTCGAGCACGAGACCGTCTCGCTGATCAAGCGCGCCCAGCATTTTCTGCACTCGACACCGGCCGCCGTGCCGCTGATCGTGCTGGTGCTGGCGATCATCGTCTTCGGGATAACGATTGGCGGACGGTTCTTCTCGTCCTACACCCTGACGCTGATCCTGCAGCAGATCGCCATCGTCGGTATTCTCGGCGCAGCCCAGACGCTGGTCATCCTGACCGCCGGCATCGATCTTTCGATTGGCGTCATCATGGTCATCTCGGCCGTCATCATGGGCAACGTCGCCATAACCTACGGCATACCGACGCCGATCGCGGTCATTGTCGGCCTTCTCGTCGGCGGCCTGTGCGGATTGCTGAACGGCTTTCTCGTCGCCTACATGAAACTGCCGCCCTTCATCGTGACACTTGGCACTTGGAATATCGTCATGGCGACGAATTTCATCTATTCCGCCAATGAGACGATCCGCGACACCGACGTCGACGAACAGGCGCCGCTGCTGCATCTTTTCGCCGCGAGCTTCAAGCTCGGCAGTGCCGTGCTAACGCTCGGCGTCGTCGCCATGGTCCTGCTCGTCCTACTCCTGTGGTATGTGCTCAATCACACCGCCTGGGGCCGGCATGTCTATGCGGTCGGCGACGATCCGGAAGCAGCCAAGCTTTCCGGCATCCAGGCGAAGAAGGTATTGTTGACCGTCTACACCATATCCGGCGTTATCGCCGCTTTCGCGGCCTGGGTCTCGATCGGCCGCAACGGCTCGATCTCCCCGTCCTCGGCCGTCACGGATTATAACCTCCAGGCGATCACCGCGACCGTGATCGGCGGCATCTCGCTGTTCGGCGGCCGCGGCTCCATTCTCGGCACGCTCTTTGGCGCCATGATCGTCGGTGTCGTGTCGATGGGCCTCAACATGCTTGGTGCCGATCCGCAATGGAAAGTCCTGCTGACCGGCGTGCTGATCATCGCCGCCGTCGCCATCGACCAATGGATCAGAAAGGTTTCGGTGTAACCATGGTTGTCGAACCCATTCTCACTGCCCGCGGCCTCGTCAAGCGTTATGGACGCGTGACAGCGCTCGACAATGCCGATTTCGACCTCTACCCGGGTGAAATCCTGGCGGTCATCGGCGATAACGGCGCCGGCAAATCCTCGCTGATCAAGGCGATTTCAGGTGCGGTCACTCCCGACGAGGGCGTGATCACGCTGGAAGGCCGGCAGGTGCAGTTCCGCTCGCCGATGGAAGCGCGCGACGCGGGCATCGAGACCGTCTATCAGAACCTCGCCCTTTCGCCGGCTTTGTCGATCGCCGACAACATGTTCCTCGGTCGCGAGATCCGCAAACCGGGTCCGCTCGGCTCCTGGTTCCGCATGCTCGACCGGCCGACGATGGAAAAGCAGGCGCGCAACAAGCTTTCCGAACTCGGCCTGATGACCATCCAGAATATCAATCAGGCGGTGGAAACGCTCTCCGGCGGCCAGCGCCAAGGCGTCGCCGTTGCCCGAGCGGCCGCCTTCGGCTCCAAGGTCATCATCATGGATGAACCGACCGCCGCCCTCGGCGTCAAGGAAAGCCGCCGCGTGCTGGAGCTCATTCTCGACGTGCGCGCCCGCGGCATTCCGATCGTGCTCATCTCGCACAACATGCCGCATGTCTTCGAGGTAGCCGACCGCATCCATATCCATCGCCTTGGGCGTCGTTTGACGGTCATCAATCCCAAGGAATACACGATGTCCGATGCCGTCGCCTTCATGACCGGCGCCAAGGCAGTCCCTGCGGAGCCCGTCGCTGCATGAATGCGAGAATAGACGACATTGTCGGCGAGGTCCTGAACCGCGCCGGCAACTCCAGGCGCTTCCTGATCGCGATCGCCGGCCCGCCGGGTGCCGGCAAATCCACCATGGCCGACAAAGTCGCCAGCGGCCTCAAGGCGAAGGGCGAGAGCGCTGCGGTGTTGCCCATGGACGGCTTCCACATGGACAATGCGGTCCTTATCGAACGCGGACTGCTGGCCCGTAAGGGCATTCCGGAAACCTTCGACGTGCGCGGCTTCCTCGACATCGTCAGAGCCGTGCGCCCCGCCGATCAGGAAGTTCTTGTTCCCGTCTTCGACCGTTCGCGCGAACTCGCCATCGCCTCTGCCCGGCCGATCGATCCCCAGGACCGCTTCATCATTATCGAGGGCAACTATCTGCTCTTCACGCAGGGCAAATGGGCCGAACTCGACGGCATCTTCGATTACACGATCATGCTCGCCCCGCCGATGGAGGTCCTGGAAGAGCGCCTCTGGGATCGTTGGCGCGGCTACAAGCTGACCGAGGAAGAAGCAAGCGCCAAAGTCTATGGCAACGACCTGCCGAACGGCCGTCTCATTCTCGAAAATCGCCGGCCTGCCGACATCACATTGGAAATCGCGCTGGCCTGAACAGTTGTTTCCGTACCGGTGTTGATGCTATCGAGGCGAAACCCGCATCGCTTCGGAGGCTTCCATGCAATCGATCACCATCCGCCGTCCTGACGACTGGCACCTGCATCTGCGCGACGGCGCCATGCTGGAAGGTGTGATCGGCGATACGAGCAGCACCTTCGCCCGCGCCATCATCATGCCGAACCTGGTGCCACCAGTCGTCACGACCGCGGATGCGACCGCCTATCGCGAGCGCATCATGAAGGCGCTTCCGGCCGACCATCGTTTCCAGCCGCTGATGACGCTCTATCTGACCGAGGATACGAGCCCCGACGACGTGGAAGAGGGCAAGAAGAGTGGCCTCGTCACGGCCGTCAAACTTTATCCCGCCGGCGCCACGACGAATTCACACGGTGGCGTGCGCGACATGGAAAAGGCGATGCCGGTGCTGGAGCGCATGGCGAAGATCGGCCTGCCGCTCTGCGTCCACGGCGAGGTGACGACGCCTGACGTCGATATCTTCGATCGTGAAGCCGTCTTCATCGAGACGGTGCTCGACCCGCTGCGCAAGCGCCTGCCGGAACTGAAGGTGACGATGGAACATGTCACGACATCAGATGGCATCGACTACATCAAGTCGGCCAAGGCCAATCTCGCCGGTTCCATCACCACCCATCACCTGATCATCAACCGCAACGCCATCCTCGTCGGCGGCATTCGCCCGCATTATTATTGCCTGCCGGTCGCAAAACGCGAAAACCACAGGCTGGCGCTCCGGGCCGCGGCGACGAGCGGCGATAGCAGGTTCTTCCTCGGCACGGATTCTGCCCCGCATGTCGATCCGCTCAAGGAATGCGCCTGCGGCTGCGCGGGGATCTATACCTCGATCAATACGATGAGCTGCCTTGCCCATGTGTTCGAGCAGGATAGTGCGCTCGACAAGCTGGAGGCCTTTGCCTCCCTGAATGGCCCGGCCTGGTATGGGCTGGCGCCCAACGAGGAACGCATCACGCTGGAGCGGCAGGCCGAACCGGTGGTCTTCCCCGCCAGGATTGAGACCGGCGTCGGTCCGGTCACTGTCTTCGATCCGATGTTTGCGCTGCATTGGCGGATCAAAGGCTGAGAAAGACGTTGCAGGCTTAAATATTATTCCCCTTATAGTTGCTGCCGAATGTGGAATTTGTAACGCTCGGCTACGAAATCCATGTTTTTTAACGGAATGCGTAAGACATTCGTCAGCAATGACGAGATAGATTTTCAGAACGTTATCGGCGCGGCAGGAGCCGCGGAGATTTAAAGCATGATGCTTGACTATAATTCATTGCTGCTGGCGCTCGGCGTTTCAGCAACATGCCTTGCCGTGACGCTCATGGGAAGCTGGCTCGTGCGCCGGGCCGAAACCTTTCTTGTCACCGGCGCATTCGGCCTCGTTCTCGTCGTCGCCGGCATTTTTGCCTACGCCTTTTATGTAGAACAGCCCGGGCCTGTGCTCGGCGTCGGCAACTTCGTGCTGTTCCATGCCGGTTTCGCGACCATCTGGGGCGCTGGCTATCAGTTCCGCACCGGCCGGCTCCCGATATCAGGCATCGTCGTCTGTGCACTTGTCGCCATGGCCACATCCGTTCCGCCGATGATCGCCGGGCTGGATGGTCTGGCCTTCATGGCCGATAATCTCGCCATCGCCTTCCTCCTGTTTGCCACCGCCTGGCAATACTGGCTCGACCGCGCCGAAGCACCTGCGCCGATATCGGGCATTACCGCTCTCTATACATTGACGGCGATTTCCTTCGTGCTCTGCGCTGCCGTATTGATCTGGGACGGCAAACTGGTGCTCGGCGCCGCACCCAGCAACTGGGCGGAAGATCTCAGCCTTGCCATATGCATCGCCGGCATGACCGGCATCGGCGCCCTGTCGCTGGCGCTGCATCAATGGCGGCTTGCCGCCCGCCACCGCATCGAGGCGATCACCGACCCACTGACCGGTCTGCTGAACCGCCGCGCCCTGTTCGATCAATATGGCGTCCGCGCCATGGGCGTTTCGACCGCTGTCATCGTCTTCGATATCGATCATTTCAAATCGGTCAACGACCGCTATGGCCATGCGGCCGGCGACCATGTCCTGAGGGTCTTTGCAGGCGAACTCTCGGCCAATTGCCGCAGCGGCGATACGGCCGCCCGCCTCGGCGGTGAGGAATTCGCGCTGGTCCTGAAGGAAATCATGCCCGGCCGCGCCGAGCTTGCCGCTGAGCGCATCCGCAAGGCCTTCGAGGAACGCGACATCTATATCGACGACGAGGTGCTGAAATGCACCGTCAGCGTCGGCGTCGCCCCCGGCCGCTCCAACCCACTGGATTTCGATGCCATGCTGGGGGAGGCGGACAAGGCGCTCTATGTCGCCAAACGCGCCGGCCGCAATCGTGTCGAACTCGCCAGCCACCTTCATTCGGTGCCGGCAGGGGATGCGCGCTCGGCCTCTTGATCCCTCCCCCGACCTTTCGTAAGCTGACATCGGCCGGATGCAGCTAGCCGCCCCGCGATGCGCAAGCATTATGGTGAATGCATCCAAATCCACCTTCACGTCCTTGTCTCCCAGGCAATCGATGGCGAACGGGTCAGCAGACGCGGGCACTGATCTTCCTGTTTGCCGCTAACGGAGAAGGATGAACTCATGCGCGATTTTCGCGATGCCAAGCTTATGGCAAAAACCCTGCGGCAGGCGCTTGCCGACCGCGATATTTCCCTTACCCATAGTGAAACCCTGGAGATCGTCGCCAGACAATTCGGCTTCGACCAGTGGAATATTCTCTCCGCAAAGCTGGACGAGACGGAAGGGTCAAAGTCCGCAATCGGCATCGAGCCGCCGGTGCCGATCTTCCGCATCTTCTCGGTCGAGAAAGCCATGGAATTCTATTGCGGTTTCCTGGGCTTCACGCTGGATTGGGAGCATCGTTTCGGAGAGAACTTTCCGCTTTATTGCCAGGTCTCGCGTGAAAGCATGCAATTACATCTGAGCGAACATTCCGGCGATGCCAGCCCCGGCGCCCGCGCCTTCGTGCGGGTGAAGGATATCAGGGCCTATCAGGCAGAACTCGCCGCCAGGAACTACCGCTATATGAAGCCGGGCATCGAGGAAGCGCCCTGGGGCCTCGAAATGGGCGTCATCGACCCCTTCAACAACCGCATCACCTTCTGCCAGCAAAACTGATTGGAGGAAGGGCGGAGGGCATTCCCTCCGCCTTTCAGATCAACATCAGCGCACGAACGAACGCAACCGAGGCCAGCAGCGAGGCGATGGTGCGTACATGGTTCCACCAGGTCCAGTCCCTGAGATAGGTGGTCCAGAGCTGCACCGCGTCCGGCTCGCTGCCGCTGACTTTCGCCAGCGCGTCATTCATCGGCACGTTGAAGACGATGGTCGAGAGGAAGGACGCGATGACATAGAGTGCTGCGCCGGCCAGCATCATCGAAGAGGCGCCGCCACGCCAGTTCAGGAAGGCCAGTACAGCGATCACGACGCAGAGGATCGCCGTCGGCACGAAAAGCAGCATGAAGGGCGAGCGGACGATGGTCACGTTGATGGAATTCATCGCAGCAATACCCTGCTCGGCCGGGATGCGTGAAAAGGCGGTCATGATGAAGGTCGAGAAGGCAAAGAAGATGCCGGCGACAAGGCCGCTGCCGATGGCCGCTGCGGTGAGGCATAGGACGAGAATGATCTGCATTTGATAATTCCTCCTCGAGAAATAAGAGAAACTCTCTCATTTGCAAAACGTGATAATCTCTCTTATTTTCCATGTCAATGGGCGAGGAAGGCAGGCCGATGGCGAAAGAGGCGGTTGTAAAACGCAGGCGAAAGCCGAAGCCAACCGGCCAGCCGCGCCGCATTCCCAGCCAGCAGCGCGGCCGCGAACGTTTCGAGAGAATCCTGTCGGTCGCCTCCGATCTCATCGAAAGGAATGGCAGCGACGCGCTGAAAATGAGCGAGATCGTTGAAAAGGCGGAGCTTTCTTTCGGCGCCCTCTACCAGTATTTCCCCGACAAGACCGCGATCATCCGCACGCTCGCCGAACGTTTCAACGAACAGGGCCGCCAATGCGTGGCCGATGAACTGGCCAAGGTAACGGATGCCGATAGTCTCCGGGTGGCGCTCGGCGTGATCACCGACGAATATTACGCCTTCTTCCGCCGCGAGCCCGTGATGCGCGACATCTGGCACGCCACGCACACCGACAAGCTTCTTCAAGAGGTCGATGCCGAGGACATGGAATTCCATGCGCAGGCCCTGCTTTCGGTGCTGAAACAGCTGTGGCCCGATCGCGCCGAGACGGAGCTTTTGGCCATCGCCCGGCTGACAATGCAGCTTCTGGCGGCGGCTGTCCGTTATGCGGTTTCGCTCGACGAGAAGGAGGGGGCGGAGGCAATCGCGCTCTTCCGGAAGATGCAGGTTGCTGATATCGGCCGTCTGCTCGGCTGATGGCCCTCTTCTATCTGGAAACCGGCCGCTCTTGCTGCTATTGCCGCTGGAACGTCAGCCGAAGGAGAGAGCCGCATGATCCAGACCACATTTCCCGACCGCGCCGTCATGGCAGAGCTGCTGGCAAAGATGCTCTGGGAGATCAAGGCGGTGCATTTCAACGCCGAGACGCCCTATAAATATGCGTCGGGCATCATGAGCCCCGTCTATATCGATTGCCGCAAGCTCCTGTCCTTTCCGCGTGTCCGCTCGACCGTGATGGATTTTGCCGCCAGCACCCTGCTGCGCGATGCCGGGTTCGAGCAGTTTGACTGCATCGCCGGCGGCGAGACCGCAGGCATCCCCTTTGCAGCACTGCTTGCCGATCGCCTCGGCCTGCCGATGATCTATGTCCGCAAAAAGCCGAAGGGTCATGGCCGCAATGCGCAGATTGAAGGCGACATGAAGGACGGCGCCCGGGTGCTCGTTATCGAGGATCTGACGACGGCGGGCGGCAGCATGTTCACCTTCATCGATGCCATCAGAGCCGCCGGCGGCATCGTCGATCACGGCATTGCGCTCTTCTCCTACGGCATTTTCCCGGAAGCGCAGCAGCGCTTTGCCAATGGTAAGGTTCAGTTCCATCATATCGCCACATGGCGCGAGGTATTGGCGGTTGCCAGGCAGCAGAAGCTCTTCGACGACAGGACGCTGCAGGAGGTCGAGGCCTTCCTCGATGCGCCGCTTGCCTGGTCGGCGAGAAATGGTGGCGTGAGTGAGCTTTCGCTCTAGCCTTTTGACAAAAGCTCGCTTAATCGATTGAAGAACGCGCAAGTTCTTTGGGAGGAATTCGATGATTTTGTGCTGCGGCGAAGCCTTGATCGACATGCTGCCGAGGGATACGACGTTAGGCGAAAAGGGCTTTGCACCCTATGCCGGCGGTGCGATCTTCAATACCGCGATCGCGCTTGGCCGCCTGGGGATTCCCACGGCCTTCTTCACCGGCATCGCCGACGACATGATGGGCGAAATCCTGCTCGATACGCTGAAGGCGAGCAATGTCGATTACAGCCCTTGCGCCATCACCCCGCGCCCTTCGACGATCGCATTCGTCAAGCTGGTCAACGGCCAGGCGACCTATGCCTTTTACGATGAGGGCACGGCCGGTCGCATGATCACCACCGACGACCTGCCAACCCTCGGCGACGACTGCGAGGCCCTGCATTTCGGCGCCATCAGCCTCATCCCAAGCCCCTGCGGCGAAACCTACGAAGCGCTTCTGGATCGCGAGGCCGCCAAGCGCGTCATCTCGCTCGACCCGAACATCCGCCCCAGTTTCATCAAGGATAAGCCGGCGCATATGGCCCGCATCAAGCGCATGGCCGCCAAGTCCGACATCGTGAAATTCTCCGACGAGGATCTCGAATGGTTCGGCCTTGAAGGCGACCATGATGCGCTGGCCGCCCATTGGCTGAACCACGGCGCGAAGCTCGTCGTCATCACAAAGGGTGCCGAAGGCGCCACCGGCTACACCAGCGCGCGCAAGGTCACCGTACCGAGCGAACGTGTCACCGTCGTCGATACGGTCGGCGCCGGCGACACATTCGATGCCGGGGTCCTGGCTTCGCTGAAGATGGATAACCTGCTGACCAAGACCCAGGTCGCCAATCTCGATGAGCAGGCCCTGCGCAATGCTTTGGCTCTTGGCGCCAAGGCGGCAGCCGTCACCGTCTCCCGCGCTGGTGCCAATCCGCCCTGGGCGAAAGAGATCGGTCTCTGAGTCTCATTCGATCCGGTCGAGAAAAGCCCGGACCTCGCGATTGAAGAGGTCCGGCTGCTGCAGCGGCGCGAAATGGCTGACATCGGGCATGAGCACGAATTCCGCATCCGGGATCGTCCTTGCCAGATAATCGGCATGTTCAGGCTTGATGAATTCGTCATGCTCGCCGAGCACGATGGAGACCGGTACCTTGATGCCGGCCAGTTGCTCCGCCGAGTAGTTGGGCTCCGTCGCCATCATGTCAGAGACATCGCCGACGAAAGCCTCGAACTGATCAGGTGTCGCCGATAGCGCCTGATAGTCCTTCCTGTGACGGCTGAAGCAGCGATCGATAACGGGCGTCATCTTGAATTCCTTGGCGCCGCTGGGGTCCATGTTGCAGGCGAAGAAGAACACACCGCAGACGCGGTCCGGGTGCTGGTCGGCGAGAATCAGGGATGTACAGGCGCCATCGCTCCAGCCGACGAGAGCCGCTTCCTCGATGCCGGCATGATCCATGACTGCCAGCACATCGGATGCCATCAGGTGATAGGTATAGGGACGGTCGTCACGGGTGCTGCGGCCATGTCCACGGCTATCGATCACCACGACCCGATGACCGGCCTCGACAAGATCGGGAACCTGATAGCCCCAGTTGCCGCTATTGCCGAGCCCGCCATGCAGCAGGATGACGGCTGGACCAGCGCCATAACTCGCATACCAGATACGCGCGCCCTTGTTCTCGACGAAGCCCTGCTCGCTCGAGGGCGGCAATGGCAGCGCTCCTTCGGCTTCGAATTTCACCAGCTCGTCATCCGTTGCAGTCATCGGCTCCTCCTCTATCACTCTCTCTATAGACGACGAGATGTTCTGCAATTCGACAGGGTCAAATAAAAAAGCCCACCCGCAGGACGGATGGGCTTCGATAACAGCGTGGCCGAGATTACTTGGCGAGCTTCGCCAGCGCAGCGACCAACCCCTGCGTCGAGGAATCGTGACCTGCAGCGCTTTCCTTGCCTTCGACGACGGGCAGCAAGCCGGTCGCCAGTTCCTTGCCAAGTTCCACGCCCCACTGGTCAAAGGAGTTGATGCGGAAGAGCACGCCTTCGACGAAGACGCGGTGCTCATAGAGCGCGATCAGGCGGCCGAGCGCATAGGGCGTCAGCTTGTCATAGACGAAGGTGATCGACGGGCGGTTGCCGGTAAAGACGCGGTGCGGGGCGATGAAGTCGGCCTTCTTGTCGTCCATGCCCTTGTCGGTCAGCTGCTTCTTGGCTTCCGCGAAGGTGCGGCCCTTCATCAGCGCCTCCGACTGGGCGAGAACGTTGGACATCAAGAGCTGGTGCTGGTGACGCAGTTCCGGCTCGAAGCCGTTGGCGGCGATCATGAATTCGGCCGGGATGATGCTCGTGCCCTGGTGGATGAGCTGATAGAAGGCGTGCTGACCGTTGGTGCCGGGCTCGCCCCAGACGACAGGGCCGGAATTGTTTTCGACCGGAGTGCCGTCGATGGTGACACCCTTGCCGTTCGATTCCATGTCGAGCTGCTGCAGATAGGCCGGGAAGCGCGATAGGCGCTGGTCATAGGGAAGCACGGCGCGCGTCGGGTAACCCAGAACATTGCGATGGTAGAAGCCGATCAGGCCGAGCAGCATCGGCAGGTTTTCGGCAATCGGCGCGTTACGGAAATGGTTGTCGACGGCATGGGCGCCATCGAGGAACTTGCCGAAATTCTCCGGGCCGACAGCGATCATCAGCGGCAGGCCGATGGCCGACCAGATCGAGTAGCGGCCGCCGACCCAATCCCAGAAGCCGAAGACGCGCGCGCTTTCGATGCCGAAGGCCGCGACCTTGTCGAGCGCCGTCGAAACTGCGGCGAAGTGGTGCTGAACAGCAGCTTCACCAAGCGCGCTGGCGATGAACTTGCGCGCCGTCTGCGCATTGGTCATCGTCTCGACGGTGGTGAAGGTCTTGGAAGCGACGATGAACAGCGTCGTTTCCGGCTGCACCAGCTTCAGGATGTCGGCAATATGGGCGCCGTCGATATTGGAGACGAAATGGGCGCGTGGGCCGTCATGGAAGGGGGCGAGCGCCAGCGTCGCCATGACCGGGCCGAGATCCGAGCCGCCGATGCCGATATTGATGACATCGGTGATCTTCTTGCCGGTTGCACCCTTCAGCGCACCGGAGCGCACGCCGTCGGCAAACTTGCCCATGGCGGCGAGAACAGCATTGACGTCAGGCATGACATCCTTGCCGTCGACCAGAACGGGCGTGTTGGAGCGGTTGCGCAGCGCGGTGTGCAGCACGGCGCGGTCCTCGGTGAAGTTGATCGCCTTGCCCGAGAACATCTCCTCACGCTTCTTCTCGACGCCGCCTTCTTCGGCGAGCTTCACCAGAAGCTTCAGGATCTCGTCGTTCACGGCCGTCTTGGAATAATCCATCAGCAGGTCGTCAAGCGATACGGAAAAGTGCTGGAAGCGCTGCGGATCGGCTGCGAATGCGGCGCGCAGATCGGTGGCCTTGGTGGTAGCCGCGGTGCTCTTCAGTTGTTCGACGATGGCATTCATGGGAGACTCCTTTGGAGGCGGAGAGGGTTGCGGAAACTATTCTGTTTCCCGCAGTCAAATCAAGTTCAGCCATATGTCGAAATATGAAAAAAGCCACCCGCGACAAGCGGATGGCCCTCAATTTCACGAGACCGTCAAATTCAGCCGCGCAGGTCCTTGCGCAGGATCTTGCCGACAGGCGTTTTCGGCAGTTCGGTGCGGAATTCGATGAAGCGCGGCCGCTTGTAATTGGTGAGATTGGCCGCGCAATGGGCCTTCACATCGGCTTCGGTGAGACCAGGATCCTTGCGCACGATGAAGAGTTTTACCGCCTCGCCGGAATGCCCGTCCGGAACGCCGATCGCCGCCGCCTCCAGGATGCCGGGATGCATGGCCGCCACTTCCTCGATCTCGTTCGGATAGACGTTGAAACCGGAGACGAGGATCATGTCCTTCTTGCGGTCGACGATCTTGGTGTAACCGCGCTCGTCCATGAAACCCATGTCACCGCTGCGGAAATAGCCATCAGGCGTCATCACCTTCGCCGTTTCCTCCGGCTTGTTCCAGTAGCCGGCCATCACCTGCGGGCCGCGGATACAGATCTCGCCGATCTCGCCAAGCGGCAGCGAATTGCCGTCTTCGTCTCTGATGTCGAGTTCCGTCGAGGGTATGGGAAGGCCGATCGAGCCCGTGAACTCGGGCGAATCGAAGCGGTTGGCGGTGGCAACCGGCGAGGTTTCCGAAAGTCCGTAGCCCTCGGTGACATGCGAGCCCGTCACCTTCAGCCAGCGCTCGGCCACCGGCCGCTGCACGGCCATGCCGCCGCCGAGCGACATGACGAGCGAGGAGAAGTCGAGCTTGGCGAAGTCGGCATTGTTGAGCAGCGCGTTGAACAGCGTATTGAGGCCAGGGAAAATATGAATGTTCGACTTCTGGAATTCCTTCACCAGCCCCGGAATGTCGCGCGGATTGGCGATCAGCACATTATGGGCGCCAAGCGACATGCCCATCAGCGAATTCACGGTCAGCGCGAAGATATGGTAGAGCGGCAGGGCGCAAAGGAAATTCAGGACGTCAGGCTGCTTCTTCTTGTCGAAGGCGGATTTCAGCCACAACTGCAGCTGCATCTTGTTGGCAAGCAGGTTCTGGTGCGTCAGCACCGCACCCTTGGCAATGCCGGTCGTCCCACCCGTATATTGCAGGAAGGCGATGTCGCTGCCGGTGAGGCTGACAGGCGCAAGCGTCTTCTTCGCGCCTTCCGCAAGCACCTGCCCGAAGCTCTTGTGCTGCGGAATTGACCAGGATGGCACCAGTTTCTTCACCCGGCGAACGACGAAATTGATGATATACCCCTTGGGGCCGAGCATTTCGCCGAGAGAGGTGACGATGACATGGCGCAGGTCGGTCTTGTTGATCACCTGCTCGACGGTGCGTGCGAAGTTTTCGAGAACGAAGATCGCCTTGGCGCCGGAATCGTTGAGTTGGTGCTCCAGCTCGCGCGGCGTGTAGAGCGGGTTGACGTTGACCACGACCAGGCCGGCGCGCAGGATGCCATAGACGGCGACGGGATTCTGCAGCACGTTCGGCATCATCACGGCGACACGATCGCCTTTCTGCAGGCCGGTGCTCTGCAGCCAGGCGGCCACCTTGCGGGTCTGCGCTTCGAGCTCGCGATAGGTCATCACCTTGCCCATGCTGGAAAAGGCTTTCCGATCGGCAAAACGCGCGCAGCTCTTTTCCAGTAGATCCGGCAGCGATGCAAATTCCAGTGGGGGAATCTGGGCCGGAACGACGTCCGGATAGGTGGCAAGCCATGGTTTTTCCGGTTTCGCACCGCTTGGGTGGACGGAAATGCTGTTCATTTTCTCTCTCCCATTCGGCCGCCGAAACCGGGTTTGCACCGGCATCGATCGGGAGATTCCTCCATCTCCCGTCAAGGCAGCTTATGCCATTGCTTGAAGGGTTCAAGCGGATTGAGGCTACAATAACCTTGACGTAAACGTCAATATCCCGGCCGGTGCGTGCTAACATCATGCGTGAGGGAACTTTGAAGCACAGGGTACGTTTTGTGGGTGTGGATGAACCACGAGGAAACGACAAAGGAGGTGCACATGCTCAATCAGGATACCGACGCCACTCGCCGTGACCCGAATGTGAAGGATACGCCGACGCTGATCGCCAGCGACCGCGTTGAAGGCACCCGTGTTTATGGTGCCGATGGCAAACATATCGGTTCCATCGAACGTCTCATCCTCGGGAAGCAGGACGGTCGTGTCGCTTACGCCGTCCTGAGCTTCGGCGGCTTCCTCGGCATCGGCAATGATCACTATCCGCTGCCGTGGGAAAAGCTGACCTACGATACCCAGCTGGACGGCTACCGCATCGATCTCGCCAAGGACCAGATCGAAGGCGCGCCGAGCTACGCGGATGATGACGACACCTGGTATAACGATAATGGCCGCCGGGTCTATGACTACTATGGCGTGCCGCCCTACTGGATGTAACGTTATCCGCGAGGACGAGCCGGAAGAGGCCCCGCGAGAGCGGGGCCTTTCATTTTGCGGTCACGAGGTCGTTGGCTGAGCGCAGCACCGTGCCGACAACGATATCCTCGACCGAGATCTGCTTGTCGCTTGCCACGCGGAAGACATGGCTTTCGCCGGGCAGAAGAGTTACCAACATCGAATCCACCACGGCCGCGGGATCAAGCCGATCCGCCATCAGACACAGATCCTTAAGGAAGCTCTTCGCCGCGACGGTAACCTCATAGCCGTCGGCCAACCTTGCCACCGAAATACCAAGCTCCGGTGCGGGAAGCTTCAAATCGACATCCTCGACAAAATAATGGAAGGCTCGCTTGTCGAGCATCTGCACGACGATGACTTCCTCATTCGCCAAGCCGGCTGTTGCGATATCCTCAGGCAGAGCAAATTCCTTCACTTCGAAACGATCGCAGAGCAGCCGCCAGAATTCGAATTCCGCCAGCACCGCGCCATCCAGCCGCATGCGCTTGCCGCTGATCTTCGAGCGCCAGAACAGGGTCTGTTCGTTGACGGCGAAGGCCGAAAGGCCTTTGCCGCGTGGCTGGATCGTCAGCAGGCGAGGGTGAAAGGCCTGCTGCATCGCATACCAGAGCGGCTTGCGCCGACCGGCGGAATCGAGTGCTGCCCATGACGTGACCGGCCAGCAGTCGTTGAACTGCCAGACGACCGTGCCCTTGCAGATATCGCGATGCGAACGCATGTGCTCGACGGCGAAGCGGATGGCGCGCGCCTGGTTAAGCTGTGTTGCGAAATGCCAGTCATCCATCGTCTGCGGCACGGGCAGGTGTCCGGCAAGCCCCTTGATGAGCTTGTCATTGCCTTGCGTCGCCTTCTGGTGATGAAAGACGCCGCGCGATTCCGGCGTCAGCGGTTCGTCATGCACGCTCTCCTGGAGCGTCGCCCAGTTCGGCGGGGCCTGCCAACCGAATTCGGAGCAGAAGCGCGGAATGTAGTTGCGGTAGACTTCGTAACCGACATCGTTCCACACGTCCCAGATATGTTTGCAGCCGTGCCGGTCGTCATTGGGCTCGATATCCATGGAGCCGGAGTAGGGACTGCCCGGATAATAGGGCCTGATGGGATCGAGTTCGGCGCAAAGCTTCGGCAGCACATCGAGATAATAGCCGAGCCCCCAGCTGACACCGTCCTTGATGATCGGCCGCCAGCCCCACTCGTCGAAGCCCCAGATATTCTCGTTATTGCCGTTCCAGATGATGAGCGATGCATGCGGCATCAGCCGCACGACATTGTCGCGAACCTCGGCGACGATCTCGCTGCGCAACGGCTCCTCCTCCGGATAGGAGGCGCAGGCAAAGAGGAAATCCTGCCAGACGAGCATGCCGGCCCGGTCGCAGGCTTCGTAGAATTCGTCCCGCTCGAAGATACCGCCGCCCCAGACCCGCAGCAGATTGATGTTGGCGGCTTTCGCCTCGTCGATCCGCGCCGCATAGCGTTCCGCCGTCACGCGGGACGGGAAACAATCATCCGGAATCCAGTTGGAGCCGCAGGCAAAGATCGGCACGTCGTTGATGATGAAGGTGAAGGCCGAGCCATGCGTATCCGGTGACGTATCAAGCCGCAGCGAGCGGAAGCCAATCTGCTTCGAATAACGGTCGAGCATATCGCCGCTCTCGTCTTCCAGCCGGATCTCCAGCGGATAGAGCGGCTGAGCGCCGAGATGATGAGGCCACCAGAGTTGCGGCGAGGGGACGCGAACCTCGAACGAAACCTCCTCTGCATCCGCTTCGACTATGACCGTCTGCGTTACGCCGCCGATCTCGGCCGTGAGCGTCGCCGGCGCGGCCTCGCCATGTCGCGCTATCAGCGCATATACCTTGACCAGCCCATCGCCGCCCGCAAGCGTCGCCGAAACGCGTGTTTCTGCAAGCCGCGCCCGATCCCAACTCTCCAGCCGCACCGGTTTCCAGAGCCCGGCCGTGACCAGCGTCGGACCCCAGTCCCAGCCGAAATTGCAGGCCATCTTCCGCATTAGATTGCCCGGCCCGGGATAGTTGTTGGGCCGGTAGCCGTAATGTTTCTCCATCTCGGCGCCATAGGCATAGGCGGAATGGAAGGTGACGCTGAGCTCGTTTTCTCCATGCCGGAGCAGCGACGAAACGTCGAAGCGATAGGTGCGGTGCATGTTGAAGGTGCGGCCGATCTCCTCGCCGTTCAGGCGGATCGTCGCGATCGTATCGATGCCGTCGAAGACGAGTTCCTGCACCTGGCCAGCATCCGGCTCGGCTTCGAAGCTCAGCCGGTAGACCCATTCCGTCTTGCCGATCCAGTCATTGGTGATCTCGTTGATGTCGAGATAGGGATCGGGGATCAGCCGGTTTGCGAGCAGGTCGAGATGCACGCAGCCAGGCACCGTTGCTGGAATCGAAGCGGGCAGGCCGGTCCTTCCTGTATCGTTACAGGAAAGCGCCCAGCCGTTATGAAGGTCTCTCCTCCCAATCATGTCAGCCTCTTATGTTTATTGAAAACGGCCGTAGCGCTGCAGCACTTCGATCTTGTAGCCGTCAGGGTCGGTGATGAAGAAGAACAGTCCGAAGAGCTTGCCGTCGCGGTTGAGTTCCACGAGCTTGCCGGGATTGAGGCCGAGATCCGTCAGCCGCTTGTGCTCGACCTGCACTTCCTGGACGGAAACAGCCAAATGCCCATAGGCATCACCGAGATTATAGGGCTCGATACGGCCCTTGTTGACCGTCAGCTCCAGCTCGAAGCCGGTCTCTTCATTGCTCATATAGATCAGCGTGAAGGTCTCGAAATCGACGCGGTCGGCAACCTTCAGCCCGAAGACCTTGCTGTAGAAATCGACCGAGCGCGCCTCGTCCAACACGCGGATCATGGAATGGATCATCTTGGCCAAGGCGGGTCTCCCATTACGACTGTCTCCGCTGCCTTGGTAGCCGCCCTTTCAAGCCGGACGCAAGCCCATTCTGCGCGTGATTGCGCCTTCCAGCATGCCGATGACATCATAGATCAGCACCGCCATCAGGCCGACGATCAGACCGCCCTGCAGGATGAAGGCGGTATTGTCGGAGATCAGGCCGGCAATGATGACCTCGCCAAGACCCTTTGCCGCAACCGTCGAACCGATCGTCGCCGTGCCGATATTGATGACCGTCGCAACCTTCAGCCCTTCGAGGATCAGCGGCAGGGCCAGCGGCAATTCGACCTTGAAGAGACGCTGCGTGCCGTTCATGCCCATCCCGTCGGCAGCATCCAGCACCTGCGGCGACACCTGCTTGAGGCCCGCGACCGTATTCTCGAAGATCGGCAGCAACCCGTAAAGGAAGAGCGCGATCAGCGTCGGCGCAGCACCAAAGCCGGTGGCGGGAACGGCAAGCGCCAGAACGGCGACCGGTGGAAAGGTCTGGCCGGCATTGGCGATGGCGCGCGATAGCGGCAGAAAGTCTGCCCCACTCGGGCGGGTAACGAAAATGCCGCCGAGAACGGCCAACATTGCGCTGCCGATGATGGAGACGAAAACCAGCTCCAGATGGCCGAGCGCCAGCGAAGCAAGACTGTTCTGCATATAGACGGGCGGCGCATTGTTGTTGGTCAGCGGCACCAGCATGAAGGAGAGCCACTCCGTCCTGAAGATCAGGATGAGAAGCAGCACCAATGCCAGCGCGCGAAAGAGGTTGGCGATGATGAATTTCATGCCTTGCGGCCCAGTTCGAGCAGCCGTTCCATCGAGATCGAACCGACCGGCGCCTTGTTGGCGTCCTGCACGGCTGCCTCATCGACGCCCTGCCAGATCATTTCGGCCAGCGCATCGCGCAGGTTCAGCGACTGCGCCAGCGAATAGGGCAATCCGGGCTTGGCAGGCTCCATGCTGTCCTTCAGCGGCGTCAGCGACATCAGTTTCAGCGCCCGGTCGGACGTGCCGGTCAGTTGCTGCACGAAAGGATCGGCAGGCTCGGTCAGGATCTTCTCCGGCGTCGAGCATTGCAGCATCTTGCCGCCGCTCATGACGGCAATCTGATTGCCGAGATGGAAGGCTTCGTCCATGTCATGCGTGACGAGGACAACGGTCGTCCCGAACTGTTTCTGGATCGCCAGCAGATCGTCCTGCGCCTTGCCGCGGATGACGGGATCGAGCGCCCCGAACGGCTCGTCCATCAGCAGCAGTTCCGGCTCGGCGGCCAGCGCCCGGGCGACGCCGACGCGCTGCTGCTGGCCACCCGACAATTGATGCGGATATTTTTCCGCAAAACTTGCCGGGTCGAGATTGAAGAGGCCAAGCAACTCCTTCACACGCCTGTCGGTACGATCAGCATCCCAGCCGAGAAGTTCCGGCACGGTGGCGATATTCTGTGCGACAGTCCGGTGTGGAAAGAGGCCATGCCCCTGGATCGCATAACCGATCTTGCGGCGCAGCTCCGTCGCAGGCACGTCCATGATATCCTGCCCGCCGACGAAGATCTGTCCTTCGGTGATCGGCACCAGCCGATTGATCATCCGCATCAGCGTCGATTTGCCGGAACCCGACGTGCCGACGATGACGGTAATCGAGCCCTTCTCGATACTGACAGAGACATTGTCGACGACGGTTGCAGAGCCGTAGCGCTTGGTGACGTTCCTGATCTCGATCATGCTCATGCGGCTGGCCCCTGGATGCTTTCGATGACCGCATCGAGGATGACGGCCGAGGAGAAGGCGAAGAAAACGGTCGGCACGGCGCCGAGCAGGACGAGGTCCATGGCTGTCTGGCCAAGCCCCTGGAAGATGAAGATGCCGAAGCCGCCGCCGCCGATCAGCGCGGCGATCGTCACCATGCCGATCGCCTGCACGAGCACGATGCGGATGCCGGTGAGGATGACGGGAAAGGCAAGCGGCAGGTCGATGCCGGTCAGGATCTGCCGGCGCGTCAGCCCCATGCCGGCGGCAGCGTCACGCACCGAGGGATCGACACCCTCGAGGCCGACCACGGTATTGGCGACGATCGGCAGAAGCGAATAGAGCACGAGCGCAATCAGCGCCGGCGCCGTGCCGATGCCGCGAATGCCGATATCGGCGGCAAGCGGTACATGCGTGGCGAGATAACCGAGCGGCAGCATCAATATGCCGAAAAGCGCCAGACTCGGGATGGTCTGGATGAGGCTCAACGTCTGCAGCACGATGGCGCGCAGTTTTGGCACCCAGAAACAGAGGATGCCGAGCGGCAATCCGAGAACGATGGCAATGGCGAGCGAACCGAAGGCGAGAAGCAGATGGGAATAGGCTTCGGTCCAGAACTGCGCCGAGCGCGTGGAGAATTCCCTGAGGATCGACAGGCTGTCGAGCAGGCCGGAGGAGAGGCAGGTGGCGAGCAGGGCCGTATAGGCGACAAGGGCCGCAACCCGCATCCACGGCGTCAGCCGGATCTTCACCAGCGCGTCGGAGATGATAAGGCCGATGACCCCGAAGAGCACCCAGAAGCTGCCGCCGGGCGTCATGCGCGCCACGGTGCTGCCGGGCGGGGTTGCAGCCGTCGCTGTCAGCCCGATGGCGGCGATCAGCCCCGCAAGGCAAAGCGTGCCGAGGGCGAGCCGGATGAAAGCGTTGCGCAGGAAGAGCGTTGCCAAGGCTGTGGCAGCCAGCAGAGCCAGCAGGATGAGGACTGATGTCTGAGGAAGAAGCTGCGTCAGCAGCATCGGCTTGCCGGCGGCGATACGGTTTGCCTTCACATAGATGAAAGGCAGAAGGGTTGTTGCCGCAATGCCGCCTGCCACCAGTACCACGCCGAGCCGGTCCAGCTTGCGGACCGCTAAGGTTTCTTCCATCGATCCAACCCTGTCCGGAAAGTGCCCCGCCCGGATACCGAGCGGGGCGCATCAGCCAATTATTTCAGGAAGCCTTTTTCTTTGAGATAGGCTTCGGCAACGGACTTGGCAGGCTCGCCATCGACCTGGATCTTGGCGTTGAGCTTGCGCAGCTCGTCTGCCGTCAGGCTCTGGAAGATCGGAGCGAGGATCTCCTGGATCTTCGGGTTTGCCTGCAGCACCGCTTCGCGGATGATCGGCGTCGGCGCATAGACCTGCTGCACGCTCTTGTCGTCTTCGAGAACCGTCAGCTCTGCTGCTTCGATAGCGCCATCGGTGCCGTAGACCATGGCGGTGTTGACGCCGTTGGTCTGGTCGGCCGCAGCCTTGATCGTCGCAGCCGTATCGCCGCCCGAAAGCACGACTTCCTGGTCAGGCTTCAGCGTGAAGCCATAGGTGGTCTGGAACGCGGGCAGGGCGCCTGCCGAATTCACGAATTCGGCGGAAGCCGCAAGCTTGGCGGCACCGCCACCCGAAACCCACTTGCCGAAGTCGGACATTGTCTTGAGGTTGTTCGGGCCGGCAACGTCGTTGCGCACGGCGAGCGCCCAGGTGTTGTTGGCCGGCGAGGGCGTCAGCCAGACGATCTTGTTGGCGTCGTAATCGAGCTTCTTGGCTTCCTGGTAACCCTGCTCGAGGTTCTTCCAGGCCGCGTCGTCGGCCTTGTTGAAGAAGAAGCCGGCATTGCCGGTATATTCCGGATAGATGTCGATTTCGCCTGCGGTGATCGCCTTGCGCACGACCGGCGTTGCGCCGAGTGCGATGCGATCCTGCGTCTTGATGCCGTTGGCTTCCAGGGCAAGCGCGATAACATTGCCGAGCAGCGTGCCTTCCGTGTCGATCTTCGACGAAACGACGACGTCTGCGGCGTGGGCCGCGCCGGCCGCAAAAGCGGAAAGCGAAACGGCAAGTGCGATTTTCCTAAACATGATTATCCCCTTGGTTGAACACCGTTAAACGTCGCGAAAGCCCCGGACGCGAAGCCTGCGCGCAATGAATTCTGCCGGCACGTCAGCCATCAGGCCATCATGCCGGAAATACGTGCGTCATGGAAATAGTGTGCCCGCCCGAAAAATCGATGACCGAAAAATCGATGCCCGAACATCGAGGCAGCCCCCTCCAGTATTCGCTCTCGCGGCGCGATTATGGCTGTCAATGCAGGTCCATGCGCGGAATTGCATTCCCTTTTCCAAGGCCGGCGCGATTTGTTTTTGTCCCCTGGCGTGTTTCCACGGTGTTCCGGTGCTTTTGATCGGTTCTGCCGCCGCCCGGATTTCTTATGGAGCGAACGATAGCCTGCACCTTCATGAGCAGGGATATCTTTTTTCACGAACACGTCATATCCTCCGCCTTTTCAGTCGTTTCCGGAGAATGCCTTGCATCTCGGCGCCCTTTTCATCGCAAGTCATGTCCTGTCCTCCGGTTCCATGCGCGAGACGGCGCGCCGCTTCAATATCTCCGTCTCGACCGTGTCGGCAGCGATCGACAGTCTGGAAACGGAGCTGGCTTTGAAGCTCGCTGAGCGTTCCTCGGGCGAACTGGTCATTCTGCTCGCCGGTGGCAGGGTTCAGGAGGGATTGGCCCCGATCCTCGCTGCGACGGAGCAGCTTGGCAACCTGCTCGGCCATCATGAGCCGGAGGCTTACGGACGATGGGCCGCGCGCATCCCCGTCAAGCTCGTCACGATGGAGCGTTACCTGGAAGTCGCCGATCAGGGCAGCATCAACAGAGCCGCCCGCCGTCTGCGCCTCGGTCAGCCGCAGCTTTCATTGCAGATTGCCAATCTTGAGAAATTCTTCGGCCATCGCCTCTTCGAGCGCCAGGCGCAGGGCTCGGCAATGACGGAAGAGGGCCGCTTTGCCTACACCGTCTTTTCGACGATCAGCCTCGCCTGGAACGAGCTGAAATCGGCCGCAGACGAGCGTTACCAGCGCACCGCCCGTTCGCTGCGCATCGGCGCCATCATTCCGACAGGCTCGGAAAGCTGGGTCGCACGCTGCCTGGGTAGCCTCGTTGCCGAGTGGAATGCTGGCCGCAGCAAGAATGCTTTATCGCTGGTCTCGATGACTGCCGACGATCTGCGTGAGGCGCTCAAATCCGGGCGCATCGATGTTGCGATCCTCGATTCCGTTTTCGGCCTTGAGAGTTTCCGCCATCGCGAATTGCTGCGCACCGAAATGGTGGCGATCGCCCCGCCTGACAGTACGGAAGCGACGGCCGCTGACCTCGTCGCCAGCCATCCGATCTGCACACCAAGCCCGCGCACCGGCATCGGCCATGCCGCCATGACCTTCGGCTACGACCGCACTCTGCATCGTCGTTTGCGGGATCGCGACATTACCGCAGCGGATTCACTGCCTGTCATCGTCGACCTCGTCGCCAATCACGGCTACGTCTCCTTTCTTGGCCGTGCCAGTGCCATGCCGATCGCCGATAGGGTGCGTATCGTCGAACTCGCCGAGCCGATGCTGATGTCCTACCACGTGGCCTTCAATCATCGGAAAGCTGCGGCTGACGCTTGCGACCTGCTGATCGCGACCGCGGCAAAAATTGTCCCGGCGCCTGTCGCGCAAAATGCCGCCGTTGCATAAATAGGCTGCGACGGAAGAAGAGGGATTCGGGATATGACGATTTTGCTGGAAGTATGCGTCGATAGCGCTCAAGGCCTTGAGGCTGCAATCGAAGGCGGCGCTGGCCGCATCGAGCTATGCTCGGCGCTGGAGCTTGGCGGACTGACGCCATTGCCGAGCCTGATGCGAATTGCGGTGCAAGCGCCGATCCTCGTCTATGCAATGATCCGCCCGCATGCCGGCCCCTTCATCTTCGATGCGACGGATGAGAAAGCGATGCTGGCCGATATCGATGCTGTCAGGGCCGCAGGCCTCGCCGGTGTCGTCATCGGCGCCAACCGGCTGGACGGCACGCTCGACATGCCGCTCATTCATCGTTTGAAGGCGCATGCCGAGGGCCTCGGCTCGACCCTGCATCGCGCTTTCGATCTCGTGCCGGATCCGGATGCGGCACTGGAGCAGGCGGTCGAACTTGGCTGCGAGCGCATCCTCACGTCGGGCTGTGTACCGAAGGCGATGGATGGGCTCGAAACGCTGAAGCGCATCTCCGCCAAAGCAACCGGCCGCATCTCCATCATGCCGGGCAGCGGCGTGCGCCCGGCCAATGTCGTCGAGATCCTGCGGGCAACGGGCGCACGTGAAGTCCACGGTTCCTGCAGCTCGGTCGTTGCCAGCGCCGATCCGCGCGCCGTCTCCTTCGGCTTCGACGTACCGACCTCGAACCGGACGGACGTCAATGTCGTTCGCCAGATGCGCGCGGCAATCGAGAGTGTTTAAGCCGCGACCTTGATCACGGCCTTGATGAGGCCGCTCTTCTCATGCGCCCAGCGGGCGAGGTCTCGCGGCGCATCGGCAAGCGTTGTGCGGTGGGTTATCAGCTTGTCGACCGGCACGAACGCCCCAGCAATCGAATCCGCAACATGTTCGAAATCGACGCGCGTCGCGTTGCGGCTGCCGATGACCATCATCTCTCGCTTGTGGAATTCCGGATCGGAAAAGCGGATATCGTCCTTCACGACGCTGACCAGCACCAGCGCGCCGCCATGGGCGACAAAGTTGAAGGCTTTCTCCATCGACGGCCCATAGCCCGTCGCATCGAAGACGACGTCGAAACCATCGCCATCCGTTTTTGCCTTCACGGCATCGAGGGTGCCGTCATCAGCGACGATGCCTGATGTGAACCCGAAGCGTTCGGAGGCCATCTGCAGCCGTTCAGCGCTCGTATCGAGCAGGGTCACATCATGACCGGCAATGCCTGAGAAAATCGCAGCACCCAGGCCGATCGGACCTGCGCCGATAACGAGCGAGCGCGAACCGGCTGACGCCATGGAGCGGCGCACGGCATGCGCCCCGATCGCCAGGAATTCGGTGGTCGCCGCCGCCTCCAGGCTCAGTCCCTTGGCGGCATAGAGATTGCCGGCCGGCACCACGATCTCCTCGCAGAAGGCGCCGTCGGTATGAACGCCGAGAACCTTGATATTGGTGCAGCAGTTCGGCTTGCCCTGCCGGCAGGCAACACAGTTACCGCAGGAAAGGTAAGGATTGACGATCACAGGCGTACCGACCGCCATCGCCACGCCGTCGCCGGCCTCCAGCACAATCGCCGAGATCTCGTGACCCATGACGCGCGGATATTCGAGGAACGGGTGTTTGCCTTCGAAGATGTGGTAATCCGTGCCGCAGATGCCGACATGGCTGACGGCAAGCCGTACCCAGCCGGGTGCAGGTTTTTCGGGGGAGGGGCGCTCGACGAGATCGAGGACGCCGGGTTCGCGGCAAAGGACTGCTTTCATGACGGTTCTCGCATTGCTGACATGAAGAAAGCCGGCCCTTGGGCCGGCTTCGTTTTGTATCTCGCTTAGCCCGCCCGGCGCCGGCGAAGCTGATCGAAATAGACGATCACGATGATCAGCAGGCCGGTGATGATGCGCTGCCAGAACGAGTTGACGTTCAGGAGGTTTGCGCCGTTGTTGATGGTCGCCAGAATGAAGGCGCCGATCAGCGGACCATGCACGGAGCCGACGGCTCCGAAGAGCGACGTGCCGCCAATGACGGAG
Source organism: Rhizobium sp. WYJ-E13 (assembly GCF_018987265.1). Classification (NCBI taxonomy): domain Bacteria; kingdom Pseudomonadati; phylum Pseudomonadota; class Alphaproteobacteria; order Hyphomicrobiales; family Rhizobiaceae; genus Rhizobium; species Rhizobium sp. WYJ-E13. The sequence continues at coordinate 121,907 of NZ_CP076853.1, forward strand.
GAAGCGATCGCCTGCAGTTCCCAGCCGTCTGCCTGTGTGGCGTTGCCGATGGCGATACGCGAGGCGAGCAGCACGCCGACGAAGGCCGCAAACGAAGCCGAGAGGATATAGGCGAGGTAGATCATGCCCTTGACGTTGACGCCGGAAAGGCGCGCGGCCTCCGCATTCGAACCGACCGCGAAGAGATAGCGGCCCCAGCGGCTCAGATGCAGGAAGACGAAGGAGGGGATCGCTACCAGGATGACCATCCAGAACAGGCTTGGAACGCCAAGGAAATCCGCTCGGGCGAAATTGCTGAAACTCTCATCGGTGATGCTGATCGTCGAGCCGTTGGTGATCAGCAGGCCGATGCCGCGCAGCGATGTCAGCGTCGCCAGCGTGATGATGAAGGGCGGCAGGCCCATATGCACGATGCCGAAGCCATGGAAAGAGCCGATCGCGACACCGATTGCCAGCGTCAGCAGGATCGCCGCCCAGAGCGGGACGCCCGCCTGCAGAAGCCAGGCGATGATGACGGTACAGAAGCCGACGATGGCGCCGACCGAAAGGTCGATGCCGGCGGTGATGATGACGAAGGTCTGGCCGAGCGCCAGGATCGCCGTCATCGCGCCTTGGCGCAGCAGGTTGGAGATGTTGAGCGGCGTCCAGAAGCTGGCTGTCGAGAAGCCGAGCACGACCCAGAGGAAGATCAGCAGCCCGATCAGCGTCAGGCCGAACAGGATGTTCATCTTCCGGCGCGGCGGCGGCGCGACGATTTCGGTGGGGGTGACAGTCATGAATTTTCTCCCTCTTATTCTTCTGGCTCAGACGCCGATCGCTTCGCTGAGCACTTCTTCATGCGTCGCCGCGTGGAAATCATGGCTTGCAACGAGCTTGCCGCTGCGGAAGACGTGCAGCCGGTCGGCCAGTTCGTAGACCTCGGGCAGGTAGGAGGAGATCAGGATAATGCCTGCTCCCTCCTTCAGCAGCTTGGCGAACAGCCGGTAGATTTCCGCCTTGGTGCCGACGTCGACGCCGACGGTCGGCTCGTCGAAAATGAACAGCCGGGCGCCGTGGCTCAGCCACTTGCCGATGACGATCTTCTGCTGGTTGCCGCCCGACATGCTGGAGGCCGGGACACGCCGGCTCGGCGTCTTGATGCTGAGATCGCGGATCTGCTTGTCGGCATTGGCCGATTCGCGTGTGTGATTGATGACCGGGCCGTTGCTGAGGCGTCCGAAGACCGGCAGGTTGATGTTGAGGCCGATCGGCAGGTTGAGGCAGAGCCCCTGGTCGCGCCGGCTTTCGGGCGCCAGCGCAATGCCGAGCTCCATCGCGGTTCGTTCGTTCCTGATGTCGACGCGCTTGCCCATCCAGTGGATTTCGCCCGCGCTTGTCGGCTGGCGTCCGTAGAGCCCGAGCGCAAATTCGCTGCGTCCGGCGCCGATCAGGCCATAGAGCCCGACGATCTGTCCTGCCTTGACGCTGAGCGACACGTCTTCGAAGCCCGGGCCGGTAAGACCCCTGACGTCGAGGATCGTCTCGCCGATCGGAATCTCTTCCTTATGATAGATCTGCTCGATCGAGCGATTGATCATCAGCGCGATCAGCTCGGCCTCGTTGGTCTCGCCGATGAGGCGCGTGCCGACATGCGTGCCGTCACGCAGCACCGAGACACGGTCGGCAAGCTCGAAGACTTCCTCCATGCGGTGGCTGATATAGACGATGGTGACGCCCTCGCCCTGCAGGCGGCGGATCAGCTTGAACAGCTGTGCGGATTCCTGGCGGGTGAGATAGGCGGTCGGCTCGTCGAAGATCAGGAACTGCGTGCCGCGCATGGCCGCGCGCGCGGTGGCGACGAGCTGCTGCTGACCGATCGTCAGCGAGCTCAGAAGCGCACCGGCCGGCAGGCCGAAGCCGAGATCGTCGAGAACGGACTGCGCCATCTTCTCCATCTGCTTCTTGCGCATGATGCCGAAGCGATTGACCTCGTCGCCGAGGAAGAGATTGGCGGCCACCGTCAGGTGCCGGCAGAGCACGACTTCCTGATGGACGGCGTTGATGCCGCGCGCGATTGCCTCGTTCGGCGTCGACAGTCCCACCGGATGGCCGCACCACAGCACCTCGCCGGCCGTGCGTGTGATGACGCCGGTGAGCAATTTGATGAGAGTGGATTTGCCGGCGCCGTTTTCACCGACGATGGCGTGGATTTCGCCGGCAAGGAAGGTCATGGTCGCGGGCTTCAGCGCCTGCACGTGACCATAATTCTTCTGCAGGCCTTTCAGTTCGAGGATGGGCGATCCGGTGGGAATTCGATTGGCTTCTTTCAGCGTCGTGCTGTCATCGTGGCGATGACTGACCTCTTCCAGTCCGACCATGGACCTCTCCTCCTCTTGTCACGTCTGCTCCATCCCCGGTGAACAATACCATGGATGAAAAGGGCCGCGCCGGTTTTTGAAGCCGCCGCGGCCACCTGCCGTTTTACTTGATCTTCGGATTCAGCAGCGCGTCGATCTTCGGATCGGCCATATTCGCCTTGGTGACGAGGTTTGCGCCCGTATCGACATTTTCCGGAACCTTCTCGCCCTTGGACACGGCAAGAGCGGTCTTGATGCCGTCATAACCCATGCGATAGGGGTCCTGAACGACGAGGCCGGCAATCGCGCCGTCCTTGAGGAAGCCGACCGTCTTGTCGTCGCTGTCGAAGCCGATGACCATGATCTTGTCGCCGAGCTTGTTTTCGGCGATCGCCTGGCCCACACCCTGCGCCATGATGAGGTTCGAGGCGAAGACGCCGACGAGGTTCGGGTTTGCCGTGATCAGGTCGGTCATCATGTTGAGGCCGGTCGTTGCCTGGCCGTCGCCATACTTGTCGGCGATCACCTTCAGGCCGGGATGCTTGGTCTTGATCTGATCCAGGAAGCCTTCGCGGCGCTGTTCCAGGGAGCCGACGCCGGGAAGGTTGGTCAGGATGACGACTTCGCCTTCTTCCTTGCCGGTCGCTTCCTTGATGGCGGCGGCAAGACCGTCGGCAGCGATGCGGCCGCCCTGGACGTTGTCGGTCGTCAGAAACGACTTGAATGCCTTGGAGTCGGCGCCGGAGTCGATGCCGATGATCGGAACCGACTTGGCGGCTTCATCGATCGGCTTGCCGAGTGCCTTGAACTCGGTCGGCGAGATGACGACAGCGGCCGGCTTGCCGGCAACGGCGTTCTCGAGAATGCTGATCTGGCCGTTGATGTCGGATTCAGCCTGGGCGCCAAGCTCCGGCACGTTGACGCCGAGATCCTTGCCGGCCTTGCGGGCGCCTGCCAGAACGATCTGCCAGTAGAAGGACGTCGTGTCCTTGACGATGATCGGGATCGTCACCTCGGCGGCAAAGGATGCGGCCGGCATTGCCGTGGCGATGACGGCAGCGCCCGCAAGTGCCGTAAAGGCGCGGCGAGACAGAATGGATTTCACGATACTCATAAGGGTTCTCCTCTCAGGGTGCGTTCTCCTCCAATGAAACCGGACCGCTGAACGCAGGCGGACGATTTTTTATCGATAAAAAACATTTACAGTGAGAAGCTAGCTGAGGCGCAGGCAAATTGCAAGTGTGCCTATTTCGCTTTTTTAGCCGCTAAATTGCCTCCCAAGCAGTTGTTTTCGTTTAAAATACATAAGGACCTAAAATAAGATCCTCAGTCGAATTGCACTTCGTGCGGATGCACGACACCCTTCTTCAAAATCAGGTTGCCATAGAGCCGGAACTCTGTGGTTGCGACGATGTAGGCGGCCTTCCGTGCCATCTCGTAAAAGGCGAAGCGTTCCACCGATGCGATGGAGAAATTACCGGCACGCCGGGTGACGATCTCCTGGAATTCGGCGCAAACCTCCGGCACGGCCTTGGGATCGCCGACCACTTCCATCCGCCATGCCGATTGCGGCACGAACGTATCGAGCGGCATATGGGTGAGGATCGCCTCGGCCATGGCAGTCGCGCTGACGCCATCGGCCCGGATGACGTCTGGTCCCATGCTGCTTGCCGGGAAATTGGCGTCGGCAATGACGATATCGTCGCCATGCCCCATGCTCTTCAGTGCATAGAGCAGATCGGGGCCGAGAAGCGGATGAATACCTTTAAGCATAGTGTCTCCTCAGACCCGCACGGCTTCGTCGCCGAGCGGCGCGGCAACCAGCGTATAGGGTTCGAATTCGGGATAGATGTCGGCGGGAAGCTGCGGTTCGAAGTTCTCCATGTTGCGAACGAGGCTCGAAGGCTTCGCCGTACCGATCAGCACCGAGGAGACAACGGGGTCGTGCAGCGGAAACTGCAGGGCAGGGGCGGCAAGCGGCACGCCGTGGCGCTTGGCCACCTCTTCCATTGCGCCCACCTTGGCGAGTACTTCCTCGGTTGCCGGCATATAATCGAAATGCGAGCCCGGCACCGGGCCGGTTGCGAGGATGCCGGAATTGAAGACGCCGCCGACGACGAAAGAAGTACCCTTCTGCCGGCAGAGCGGGATCAGTTCGGCAACGGCAGACCGGTCGAGCAGCGTATAGCGGCCGGCCATCAGGATTGTGTCGATATCGGCGTTGCGCATCACGTCGAGGCAGACAGGCACCTCGTTGACGCCGAGGCCGAAAGCCTTGATCGCGCCCGAGGATTTCAGCTGTTCCAGCGCCTTGATGCCGCTATCGAGGAAATTTTTCAGATGCACGGCATTCTTGGCCGCACCATGCGTATAGGCGCCGATGTCATGAACGAAGAGGATATCGATGCGGTTCAGGCCGAGGCGCGCATAGCTGAATTCCACCGATCGCATGATGCCGTCATAGGAATAGTCGTAATCGGCATCGAAGGAGAGCGGATCGACATAGCTGTAGTCGGGAACGGTGCCTGTCGGCACCGGGCGCAACAGACGGCCGACCTTGGTGGAGAGAACATATTCGTGTTCCGGCTTGTCCCGCAGGAAATCGCCGACGCGTCGTTCGGCAAGCCCGAGGCCATACCACGGCGCTACATCGAAATAGCGGATGCCGTGGTCCCATGCGGTTTCCAGCGTTTCCATCGCCTGCTCACGCGGGCAGGCACGATAAAGGCCGCCGAGGGCTGCGGCGCCGAAGCTGATTTCGGTCACCTCGAGCGCCGTCTTGCCAATTCTCCTCGTCTTCATCATTCCTCCTCGTGAAGACCCAATGTTTTATTTAGAGCGTGGCGCCGAGATGCCACGGGACGAATTCGTTGTCGCCGTAGCCGAAAATCTCACTTTTCGTCTTCTTGCCCGAGGCCGTATCGACGATCAGGTCGAAGATCTCGCGACCCTTGCCGCTGATCGTCGCGTCACCCGTAACGATCGTGCCGCAATCGATGTCCATATCCTCTTCCATCGAGGTATAAAGCGCCGAATTGCTGGCGAGCTTCAGCGAGGGTGCGGGGCGACAGCCGAAGCAGCTTCCGCGGCCGGTCGTGAACGCAATCATGTTCGCGCCGCCGGCAACCTGGCCGGTGGCTGAAACCGGGTCATAGCCGGGCGTATCCATGAAGACGAGGCCGGGGGCCGTAACGCGCTCGGCATAACCATAGACGGCGGTCAGCGGCGAGCGGCCGCCCTTGGCGACGGCGCCGAGCGACTTTTCGAGAATGGTCGTCAGCCCGCCGCGCTTGTTGCCCGGAGACGGATTGTTGTCGAGCGAAGCGCCATGCAGGGCGACATAGTCTTCCCACCAGGCGATCTTCTCATCGAGCTTCTTGGCGACCTCTTCGCTGACCGCGCGGCTGCGCAGCAGATGCTCCGCACCATAGATCTCGGAGGTTTCCGAAAGGATTGCCGTGCCGCCGGCAGCCGCCAAGAGGTCGGCCGCGACACCGAGCGCCGGATTGGCGGTAATGCCCGAAAAACCGTCGGAGCCGCCGCACTGCAGCCCGATGATGATCTCGCTGACGGACATCGGCACGCGCTTTTCGCGGCCGACATCGGCGGCGATTTCGCGCAGCACGCCCATGGCGCGCTCGACCGCGCGGCGCGAACCACCCGCGTCCTGGATGTTGAAATGCCGCTTGGAGGCACCCGCGCCACTCTGGCCGTAAAGGGTGAGCTGATTGACCTCGCAGCCGAGGCCGATCATCAGCACGCCGCCGAAATTCACATGGCGCGTATAGCCGGCAAGTGTGCGGTGCAGCACGTTCATGCCGTCGCCGGTCGAGCTCATGCCGCAGCCCTGGTCGTGAACGATCGGCACGAAGCCATCGATCCCGTCATAATGCGGCAGAATGGTGCGGTTGGCCTCGTCGGCAATCGCCCGACAGACCGTGGTGGAACAGTTCACGCTGGCGATGATGCCGATATAGTTGCGCGTCGCCGCCCGCCCGTCGGCACGGCGATAACCCATGAAGGTCCGCGCCCTGTCTTCAGCGCTCGCTTCTTCTGGCGCCGAGTTGGCGGTTGCAGCAAGGCGGTCGTTTTCGAAATGCAGATTATGGCTGTGAACATGGTCGCCGGCTTTCACATCTGCCGTGGTGCGGCCGATCGCCTGGCCGTATTTTACGACCGGCATGCCCTGCGGAATATCGGTAAGGGCGATCTTGTGGCCGGGGTCGATCTTCTGCCGTGTCGTGACGCCGGCAACATCAGATCCTTCAGCAATCGGAGCCGTCGCGACCGCGACATTGTCTCCGGCCGACAGGATGATCCAATTCTGTCTGTCCAATTTCATCTCCCTGACGAAACGTTCGCTTCTGCGCCCGTTACATCGACGAATGCGCATTGATTTTGTTTTTTATCTACAATAAACATTTTCAAGTCAACGGGAATATTGATCCTGTGGACGAGGGAGGCAAACGGCCGCAGGCGACCGAAAAACAAGATAAAGGTCGCCTGAAGAGGCTCCTGGTCCGGCTGTACCCGTTGTTGGCAGCGGGGATCATCGCCGTATCGCTTGGGCGGAAAGCAGGGTCTGATGGCAAGGCAGAATACGGTCTTCAAGGAAGCCTATAATCGATATGCGGCAGCGTTGCGCACCGATACCGCGCTGCCCTCCGAGCCGGAGATTGCCGCCCAGCTCGGCGTCAGCCGCAGCACGGCACGCGCCATCCTGACCCGCCTCAGCGATGAGGGCATCATCCGCTGGAACAAGCGCCAGAAGATCGTGTTGCGCCAGCCTGTTGACCGCGACTTTTTTCCCACGGAAGAGACCGATTCACTGCACGACATCATCGAGCGCAGCTTCATGCAGCGCATTCTTTCGGATGAAGCAGCCCCCGGCATGCAGATCAACGAGCTGGAGCTTGCCCGCGAGATCGGCACGGGCACGACGAGCGTGCGCGAATTCCTGATCCGCTTCTCGCGCTTCGGGCTGATCGAAAAGCGGCCGAACAGCCATTGGACGCTGAAGGGCTTTACCCGCGAATTCGCGCTGGAACTTGCCGATGTGCGCGAAATGTTCGAGCTGCATTCGGCTGCCGAATTCGGCAGGCTGCCTGCCGAGCATCAGGCATGGGCCGATCTTGCTGTTATCAAGGAAGATCACCTCTCCATGCTTTCCGATATCAACAACCGCTTCAAGGAATTCTCTGTCCTCGACGAGCGCTTTCACCTTTTGATCCACCGCGCCTCGAAGAACCGCTTCATCGCCGACTTCTACGACGCGATCGCCATCATCTTCCACTATCACTATCAGTGGAACAAGACGGCCGCCCGCCAACGCAACGAGCGCGCGATTCACGAACATCTCGATTATATCGCAGCGCTCGAAGCCCACGATCAGGCAAGGATCGAGGCGGCCTGCCGCATCCACCTTCGCTCGGCCCGCCAGACGCTGCTGCAGTCCATTCCGCAGGCGGCTACGGAAAGTGTCTGAATTATCGTCATGAAGGGCGGATGAGGGGACCACATCCACCGATCCCAACCGATCAGCATTATCTCTAATGCGAGGCGGCTTCGCTCGCCGCACCTCCCGCACCTTTGCTCTTCACCCCGCGGCCGATCGGAATGAGCCAGGTGGTCGCAAAGGTCAGCACCGCTACCACGACGACGCCCCAGAAGCTCCAGTGGAGCGCCGCATCGAAAATGCCGCGCACCGTCGCATCGCCGGCGAGCTCCGAAAGGCCGGTCGGCTCGTTCAGGACATGATGCAGGCGGTTTGCCACATCCCCCGTCGCATAGTGACTGATCCCGGCGTTGAGGATGGCGCCGAGCACGGTGGCGCCGAGCGTATTGCCGAGGCTGCGGGCAAAGATGATCGAGGCCGTCGCACTGCCGCGCATCGACCATTCCACGCTGTCCTGCACCAGCGCGATGCTGGTGAGATTGATGAGCCCCATGCCGAAGCCCATGAAGAAGGAACCGGCGCCGGCGACGGCCGGATGGCTGTCCGGCGACAGGAACAAGAGGAAGAAAGCGCCGAAGGGGAACATGAAGCTGCCGACCCGCAGCGTATTGCGGATACCGAATGCCCTGAAGAAGCGGCTGGACAGCATCACCGACAGCGGCCAACCGACCACGAGCATGGTCAGCGTGAAGCCGGCCACGATGGGCGAGCGGCCGAGCACGCCCTGCACATACATCGGCAGGATCGTCGAAAGGCCGATCAGCGCCATGCCGGCAAGCAGCATGCAGGCGTTGCTGGTGGCGACAAGCCGCCGGCTCCAGAGCGCGATGGAAATGATAGGCTCCGGCGTGCGCCTTTCCTGCAGCACGAAAAGAATGCCGGTCACGACGAAGACGATCGCCAGCGCGATGAGGATCCAGGCCGGCGCATTCGTTTCCGTCAGGATCGTCAGGAGCGCGATGATGGAAATCGAAAACAGGATGGCGCCGAGATAGTCGATCCTGGCATTTTTGTGCGCCAAGTCCTCTTTCAGGAAGAGCAGGAAGGCGATGATCGAGAAGATGCCGATCGGCAGATTGATCCAGAAGATCCAGGCCCATGAGATGGTGTCGACGATGATACCGCCGGCAAGCGGCCCAACGACCGCCGAGGTCGCCCAGACGGTCGCCATCACGCCCTGCACCTTGCCGCGTTCCTCCAGCTTGAACAGGTCGCCGATGATGGTCATCGTCACCGGCTGGATCGCGCCGGCCCCCAGGCCCTGCACCAGACGGAACACGATGAGCGAGGCCATCGACCAGGCAAGCCCGCAGAAGAGTGAACCGACGAGGAAAACCAGGATGCCGCCGATCAGCACCGGCTTGCGGCCGAAAATATCCGAGAGCTTGCCGTAGATGACCGTGGTCGTCGACTGCGCCAGCAGGAAGGCGGAAAAGACCCAGCTGTAATAGGTGAAGCCGCCGAGCTGGCCGACGATCCGCGGCATGGCGGTCGCAACGATCGTGGCCTCGATCGCCACCATGAAGGTCGCGAGCATGATCGTCGCAACGACGAGCGTGCGGTTGGATTGCGTCGATGGTGCGGACATGATGAACCTTTCGGAGCTTTCTCCGTGGCGAGAAAACTGCTCTCGGCTGGCAGGGCAGCTGCAACGCGTGATGTCGGCAGTTCTTTTATGCTCCTGCTGATAGCAGGTAAAGCGCAGGTGACAGGCTTTCTTTTGTGTCGAGGCTTAAACTGCTTCCGGCCCTGGCGAATTTAAAATACAAGGAGGAAAAGAGATCTGACAGGCTGCGATCCGGCAGTTTGCCGGGGCTCTCGGATGTCAGGATTGCATTTCCGCCAGGTTATTCCCAACTGAAGATCTGATGCAGGCCTGTGAACCGCTCCATCGCGGGTGCGAAGGGTTCCGGATCCGGGCACGGAAATGGCGAGATATGATGGCGCATGTTTTGGCTGCGAGCGGAGGCGTTAAACAGGTAATCTGCATCAATTGGGGTACGAGATACGGGCCGACTTTCATCAACCGGCTCTATGCGATGGTGGCACGCAACATCACGCCGCCCTTTACCTTCACATGCTTCACCGACTGCCGGGACGATCTCCACCCCGGCATCCTGTGTGAGGATCTGCCGCCTCTGGATGTCGAAATGCCCGTCAATACGAGGGGCATCTGGCCGAAGGCGAGGCTTTGGGGACCGAAGCTCGGAAGCCTGAGCGGGCCGGTCCTCTATCTGGACCTCGATCTTGTTATCGTCGCCTCCCTCGATGACTTTTTCGAAGTCGGAGGCCCTGACGACGTCGTCATGGCCCGCAACCAGACGACGCCTTTCGAAAGGCTCGGCCAGAGCTCGCTCTTTCGCTTTCCGGTCGGCAAGCTCCTGCCGCTGCAGGAAAAGTTCAGGGCCGATCCGCAGAAAGTGGCCGATGAGTATCAGTACGAGCAGCGTTTCGTCACCCGCAATGCGCCCGGCGGCGTGAAATTCTTCCGACGAAACTGGGTTCTGCATTTCCGGCAGGACTGCCACTGGGCCTTTCCGCTGAACTATTTTCTCGCCCCCCGCCTGCCGTCCAGCGCCCGCGTGGTCCTCTTCCCGCGCGGCTTCCACCCGCAGAACGCCATCGACGGGAAATTCGGCCCGAAAGGCCGCGCCGAAACGAGGCTCGCTCATATCAAGGGCGTCTTCGATGCCAGCAAACGCAACGGCAAGGCGCCCTTCCGCTACCTGCGCCACTATATATTGCCGACACCCTGGGTGGCCGACCATTGGCATGAGTAGGAACGTTAATTTCGGATCGCAGCGGAACAATTTCCCGCCTTGAATGTTGTCGGCTGAGGAAAACTCCTGGGTGCTACCATGCGTCCTCTTCTATGCGCAGCATTGCTCTCGCTCACCGGTCTCGCCGCCGGCGCAAACGCTTCCGAGGCGGATTTTCTCAATTCGCTGGAGGGTGACTGGCGCGGAAGCGGCATGGTCCTGGCCAAGATCGGCGGCATGAAGGTCAACGTGTCCTGCAATCTGAAATCCGACGCGAGCGCCACGACAGTTGCGATGAACGGCAATTGTCGCGGTCTCGCCGTCCTTACAAGAAGCTTCTCGGCAAATGTGAAGGCGGCCGGTCAACGCTACACCGGCAACTACACGGGACCATCGGGCCAGCCTTCCAGGCTTGTCGGCAGCAGGAAAGGCGACGCTCTCAACTTCAATGTCACCTGGGCGCGCGTCACCAATGGCGACAGAAGCGCCATCATGATGATCGAAAAGGTGGGCCAGAACGGGCTTCGCCTGCAGACCGTCGATCGCGACCTTGCCTCGGGCCGGTCGGTAGTGACGAGCCGCATCGATCTGCAGCGGCAGTGACTGCCGAGATCGCCACCGCGAACGGACGTCTCGGGAGGCGGTTAGCGATGCCGCTACGGCATCCCCTCCACTTCAGCCCCGTGAACGTGTTCGAGGAATGATCGCAGGACGTGCTTGGTGCTTCAACTTTATCCTGTGCTCGCAAACGTCGCATTCAGGATTTAGCACGCGGAATAAGCGATTTGTTAACGCGCAAAATTCAAAGTTGTGACAACTAATGTCTCGTATCTAGGTTGCTCAGGCATGATGCCCCAAGCTCTTCCGTGCCGCGAATTCCGATGGAGGAAGTTCCGGTACCAGAGGAACGAAAATGACCGCGATCTCTTCAGGCAACAATGCGGCACTGCTCATCCTGCAGCAGACGAACGCATCGTTGCTTCCCAACAAACAGCAAGCCGGGAAATCGGCTGCCGACACTATCGCAGCCATCGCTAACGGCGTTTCCAGTCAAACGAGCGCCGTAAAGACCCAGGCCTCATCGACAATCAACAGCGCGTTGCTCGACGTCAAGGAGAGCAACGACGGGATTGTCTCGAGCGCGCTCGATTTCCTGGATTCGGGCAACTTCAAAACCAGCGATGCCGGTGTTACCGACGTCATCAAGAAGCTCATCAATGACGATGGGGACAAATTTGCCTCGCTCGTTAAAGCCGAAAAGGCGAAGAATCCCAGCATCAGCGATGACAATGCGATCGCCAATGCCATTCAGCGCCTGATCCGGGACAACAGATCCAAGTTCGGTGACGGCGAATTCGTGATCGGCTTCAAACTTGGAAACGGTGGCAAGATCATCTCGAACATCGAAGACAAGAATGGAAACAGCACCAGCAAGACCCTTATGGCTGGATTTCAGGCGGCCCATTCCTCGGTGATCGAGGCGGCGAAGATCATCAGCAGTTCGGATGGTAGCAATACGGATGAGTTGAAAACGGCATCCGCAATGCTGACCAACAGCAATTTTGGCGAAGCCTTGAACGACGTGGCGGCTTGGAACGACAAGTGGCTGAATGCGTTCGGCTTTTGAGGCCGATTATAATCCTGATATCTGTAAAGAGGCCCAGATCCAACATCGATCTGGGCCGATTTCGTTCAGAGCCGCTTATGCAAAAAGCAGATCGGAGCCATCGATCGCGGACGGAGAGACGCCGTTCAGGAGCGCGTAGGTATAGTGTGCGCTTCCATCGTCGAACTCCAGGAGTGCCGAACCGCCGGAGTTGTAGAGATTCACCAGCGTGACGGACGAGCCAACGACGATTTTGTCGATACCGTCGGCCCCGCATTGCCGTCGGCGCTGATGAGCCGCATCGACCTGCAGCGGCAGTGAAGGCCGCCTGGGCTCGGCCTGTATCGCGTTGAAATACATCGCGTTTATTATCAACAACTGTCGTCGCGCATTCTACCTCTGATCGGAAGCTTAGAGGAATGAGCATGACTGGCAAGACAATCCCCTACACACTTTTAAGTACGAGCGACGTTCAGAAGATTGCGCCGGTTTCGAACGTGACGCTCTGGCGCTGGGTGCGGGACGGCAGGTTTCCCGCTCCCATACGGGTGGCGAAAAACAATTTCTGGCGGTCCGACGAAGTTGGCGCCTGGATGGATGAAATGTCCTTGAGGCGCGCTGCGTCAAATCCGAAAGCCCCTTCTCAGGAACGCGAATAGGCGTCGGCCTCCCCAGTTTCATCGGAAAATCCATGGATAGAATCTCGCAATACGCGCCGTCGCCGGCGGCGGGCGTCTCAGGCTGCGTCGAACGGCTGCGCCGCGACGTGTCCCTGTCTTCGACAGCGGCGCAATACGGCTGCAGGCTCACCCGCAACGGGCAGGAGTTTTCCGCCTGCTGCCCCTTCCACACCGAAGACACCCCGTCATTCACGATCTTTGCCGGTCAGGATGGCGTCGAGCGCTTCCATTGCTTCGGCTGCGGCAGGAAAGGCGATGTCCTCGACTTCGTACAGGAGGTCAGGGGCGTCGATCTTGCCGAAGCGATCCGCATTCTCGGCGGCCGCGACGACATCAAGCCAAACGTCCCTCCGCGCCAGATCCAGGCGCGCAACATCTATGAGGGGATAGTGCCTGTTCCGCCGCCGGCTGACTTGCTCACGCCCGGTGTGCGCATCACGCTCTATAATCCGAAACGCGGGGGGACGCCCTCGCAGTGGGGCACCTTCGCCCCATCGATGGTGTTTCCCTATCGACATGCCGACGGCTCCCTTCTCGGCTATGTCCTGCGCCGCGATCTGCCTGATGGCGGCAAGGAGACGCCGATGGTCATGTTCGTTCGCCTCCCCGATGGCAAGGAGACCTGGTCGCGTTTCCCCTTCCCGAAGCCGCGGCCGCTCTACGGCCTCGAAACGATCGGTGACCGGAGCCAAATGGTGATCGTCGAAGGCGAGAAGTGCCGCGATCGGCTCAGCCAGGCGAGCGGGCAAACCGTCGTCTCCTGGCCGGGCGGAACCCAGGGCGTAAAACACACGGACTGGTCGCCGCTCTCGGGTCGGCACGTGCTGATCTGGCCGGATTTCGACGGCCCGGGCCTGACGGCTGCCGATGATATCGCCGCCCGCCTGACCGCCATCGGCGCGCATGTCCAGTGCGTCGGCTTCACGGATGCGGCGCACGCTTCCGATATCGAGCGCTACCGTTTCGACGATTGGCGGGCCGGCCTTTTTCCATGCCGCGGCTGGGACAGCGCCGATGCCGTCGATGCCGGATGGACGCAAAGTCAGCTTGACGCTTTCATGGCTGCCACGCTTCGCGACTGGATACCGGAGCCCGTTGCCGAGATGCCAGTTGCCGAGATGGAAGAGGGGCGCGTCGTGCAGTTCAAGCGGACAGTTTCCGTGCAGGCCTTCATAAGCGCACGTCCCGCACCGGTCGCAGATGCGTTCACCCAAGACCCGGATGCGTTCGAAGACGATGAGCCGACGCCGGCGATCGCGCCTGCCGGGGAGGCACCCCGACGTTCCGGCCGCCTGATGGGCATCGCGCGCTTCGATATCGAACTCGAACAATGGCTGGTTGATCGCCAATGGTTCATCAAGCTCAACCTGCTTTCGGGCGAGTTGGAGATCCATCGCAACAGCGGCATCGTTGCCATGAGCGACGCACGGCTGGCGGAAATTCGCTTCGAGCTCGCCCGCGCGCAGGGCAGGGAGCCGTCCAAGGACAACATTTTCGATGCCCTGGCGCTGATCGGCGAGCGGCGGGCCTATCATCCGGTGCACGACTATCTCGCCCGTGTCAAATGGGATGGAAAGCCGCGCATCGACACCTGGCTCGTCGATTATTTCGGCGCCGAGGACACGCCCCTCAACCGCGCCTTCGGCCGCAAGATCCTCTGCGCCGCCGTTCGCCGCGTCAGGCATCCGGGCTGCAAATTCGATCACATGCTCGTCGTCGAAGGCCCCCAGGGCATCGGCAAATCCTCGGCCATCCTGGCGCTCTGCCATGACAGCGACTGGTTCACCGACCAGCTCGAAATCGGCGCCGACGCCAAAGTGACCATCGAAAAAACCGCCGGCCACTGGATCCTGGAAATGCCCGAACTCGACGGCTTGAGCCGCCGCGACACCAACCGCGTCAAATCCTTCATCCCCACGCAGAAAGATATCGCCAGGCTCTCCTATGGCCGCTTTCCGACCAGGCGCAAACGGCAATTCGTCCTCTTCGGCACTACGAACGAAAGCCGCTACCTGACCGACACCACCGGCAACCGCCGCTTCTGGATCGTCCGCGCCACGGCCGCTGATCCCTCCGGCATTGCGGCGGTGCGAGACCAGCTATGGGCGGAGGCTGCCGAGAGGGAGGCGGGTGAGGATATTTCTCTGCATGATCAGGCATTGCGGAAGGCAGCGGCCGGCGTTGCCCATGAATCCTCGGATTTCGGGCCGTGGCTGGAAATCCTTGGCGAGCGCATTCCGGAAGGCCCGCTGAAGATCAAGGCCACCGATGTCTGGAAGCTCGTCGGCTTCGATGGCCCGGAAACCATCAACAAGCTGACGAAGGCTCATCACGCCCATATGCGCGCGGCGATGACCGGCCTTGGGTTTGAGAAGAGGGACAACGGCCTTCGCTTTCGCGACGGCGAGAAAAAGGCCGCTTACCTTCGCGGCGATGCGGAGGAGGCGAAGGAATGGAGCCCTGACAGGCCTGAGCCGGCCTATAGTTACGGTTCGATTTTCTAACGGGCACCGTCACCCTGACAACCCGGCCACCGAGCCGGGTTTTTTATGTCCTGGGGTATGACGAACCCCCTCCACCGAACCCCGTCCGGGCCTGGAACCCCGTCCATCAACGGCAGATTCTGGACGGGGTTCATGGAGGTGGAGGGTGTATGGACGGGGTAACGCCAGCCGGTTTAGGCGGTTGATTTGAAAAGATTATCTTCTTCTGGATGGGGTGGATGGGGTTGTTTGCTGAAAGGTATCGGAAACGGGTTATGCCGGCTTGTAAACGGCGAAATACAGGGTGTTTCCGGCGACTCTTGGAAACTGCGTTTTAACCCCGTCCACCGCCTCCACGGATGAATGGCGCGGTTTTGATGATGCTACCGGATAGTACCAGCCTGCGGAGCGCAATAAGTAGCGCTGAAAATTTCTAGTATGCGTTCATCGGATGCTGTACGCGGTGGTTCTGATCAAGTTTCGGAGGATGCGATGACGATTGCCGTCGTATGGCTAGAGGATGATGGTTTGTGGTGTGTTTCTGACACGCGAATTAGCAGACGCGGCCAGGGTGGCGGAGTACAGATCGTCACCGATGCCGGAGCTAAAATTTACCCCTTGAACGTGGAATGTCGCTTACTAACCGTTGAGAGGGAGCTCTACTACGGCCGCCGCTACGGGATGGTTTTCGCTGGGATGACCGCGGTTGCGACCCAGACGTTCGCCACTCTCTCAGGTATGTGCCAAGCCCTTCAGGGGGCTTCGCGTCAAGATATTCCATCGCTGCGCGATGTAGCGACGCTTTTATCTAAACTGGTTGAGCTCTATGTGAGAGATTTTAGGGCTTCTACCACCTTGGCAGATCCCGGTGTTATCGAAATCCTCTTGTTCGGGATGTGTCCCGTTTCAAGAAGCTATGAGATTTGGAGAGTTTCAGATCAGATCGTTGAAGGTTCCCTGCATGTCGCTATCGATCAGCAGCCCGCGAGAACAGGCGATGTCGTCGCGATAGGAAGCCAAGTCTCACGGTTTCAAGAAATTCTCGCCGAGCTAAAACAGAAGACAGAAAACACTTTTCGCCTTCCCAAAATTGCTGTGGGACAAATGGCTGACGCAAGCCGAGGAGACGTAGGGGGAGCCGTTTCAATCGGAATTTGCAATCAATTTGGCTTCCAGACCTATTGGTCACTGGGGCTGACGCCTCATGGGCAAGGCGCTCGCCTAATGTTTGGCGTTGATCTCGATGACATTGGTTGGGTTGGCCCAGTAGTCATATCAGGAGGCGGGATGGCTTGAGGGGTTCAACACAACCTGAGTATGAAGGAGTTTGCGTTATCCAGTTTTATCGAAAGCATTGAAGAGCTCTCCAAGGAATGCGAGATCGACCAGCTTTCTAATCGCCGGAGCATTAGGATACTGGAAGTGTGATAGTCCCAAAGGCCCGTAGCCATTTCTCAAAACTTGCGGGTTGTTTGAAATGCGATCGATGAGGTGTGCTGTAGAAGGGAAGCAAAGATCAAGTTTGGCCGAGGAATAGCCGGTTTCGCCGTCTTTGAGGCCATATCGAAAGACGAAACCTCGGTGCGCCTTTTCCATCGCCAGTATGCACGATGCTTCCCCCGCGTCGATCTGCAAGCCCTCCGCGATAGCCCTCGCCAGGAGAATTCGAAGACTGTGCGAGCGGGATAACTTATCGTATTGCGTGCTTGTTATATTTCTCCGCAGAAAGTGCTTGAGAGATAACTCCATGGAGTGGCTGAGGAGATGGCAGATCGGGTCATTTAGCATAATCTCCCTCGGAGCGTTCTCCCAGGCAAGCCTTGCCGTGTGCCAGAACTGCACGGCGAGTATCATCTCGCGCCATGAGTTCTTGGAAGGCACGGAAGGAATTTCGATATTGCTATTTCCTGATGAGGCAAGGCCGCTCAATCGCCGTTACTCCATAGATCCCTAGTCGCCTCCCCCAGCCTCCGCAGCAGCCTCGTGGCGGTGTATTCCGCTTTGCCAACGGTAATGGTAAGGCGGCTGCCAACATTGCTCTTGGCAACGATGTATTGAACAGTGTCGTCGTCATAATCGAAAAGACCAATGACTTCCATTCTGTCGAGTGCCGACGTGAGTTCGCTTTCCGACGCTTCAAAATCGCTGCTCACAAGGTCACCGACTGCGCGGCTGAAGACGATTCTCAATATTGGCCAGTCTGATGGTTCCAGGCGTCTGATCACATCGATCAACAAACGATCTGGGTGGGGCATCTTCGGATTGATCGCATTTTTGATGTACTCCGCCCACACGTCCTGCAACATGTCATCGCTTTCGTCAGCAATTGCATCGTACACCTGCACTCCAATTCGAGGGTCGAGCTGACGGGTGTTCCCCGCAAAGCGGGCTCTTTTAATTGCCGCTTGAGTCTTTTCCACGACCCGCATCCGATTTCGCATACGATATCCCGCCATACTGTCTTCGAACGCACCGCCCAAATGACGAAATCCTCCACCGAACACCTGATCCAGCCAACCTCCAGCTTTTTCGGCTGTCTCTAGGGACTTTTGGCCTAGTTTCGCTAATTCCTCGATCGACCTATCAGTCATTGTTAATCCCTGTATGTATCGAACTCGACTCGACAATCATATTCATCCGATCATCGGTTTCAGCGCTCAGGAAGCGATTAGAAGTGCGAGAGCCAATGAGCTATATAACAACTCGGCCGCGATGACAGGCTGGAGAAAATCTGGCAGCTCGAAAGTCGTAATTTTCCTCTGCCTCCATGCAATAGCTGGTATAGAGGCGGCGATTTGAGTTGGGGTGCTGCAGTTCACAAACTCGTGAATCCGCCCATACTACGCACTCAGAGGTGGATAGGAAGCATTCAGAAATCGATTTTTCTAAAATAATTTCAGGACGGCATCAAAGAGAAAAAATGGTGCCGCTTACGTGACTCGAACACGTGACCCCATCATTACGAATGATGTGCTCTACCGACTGAGCTAAAGCGGCAATCCGGCGGGAGAAGCGTGTCGCCCGCGATTTGCATGGGGCTGATACAGGCATTGTCTGAAGATTTCAAGCACCCTCTTATGCCCCCGGGCAAAAAAGCTGAAGCCTGTGGAAAGGCTCCCCTTCAGAGGGAGAGCCGGGTGCGGGCGGCGTGATATTCCGCTTCCAGCCGGTCGACCAGCTTCGCGACCGGCTCCACGGCCTTGATCGCGCCGATGCCCTGGCCGCTGCCCCAGATGTCCTTCCAGGCCTTTGCGCCGCCGGTCGCCTGTTCGAAATCCATCTTCGAGGGGTCGGCGTCGGGCAGGTTGTCGGGGTCGAGGCCGGCGGCGCGGATAGAGGGTTTCAGGTAGTTGCCGTGTACGCCGGTAAAATAGTTGGAGTAGACGATATCGGCCGCCGCTCCCTCGACGATCGCCTGCTTGTAGGCTTCGGAGGCGCGGGCCTCCTCGGTCGCGATGAAGGGCGTGCCGATATAGGCCATGTCGGCGCCCATCGCCTGAGCCGCCAGAACGGCGCCGCCGGTCGCGATCGAGCCGGCGAGCAGCAGCGGGCCGTCGAACCAGGAGCGGATTTCCTGCACCAGCGCGAAGGGGGAAAGCGTGCCCGCATGTCCGCCCGCACCCGCCGCAACGGCGATCAGCCCGTCCGCGCCCTTGCGGATTGCCGAATTGGCATGGCGGTTGTTGATGATGTCGTGCAGCACGATGCCGCCATAAGAATGCACCGCGGCATTCACCTCGGGCACCGCGCCGAGCGAGGAAATAACGATCGGCACCTTGTATTTCACGCAGAGCATCAGATCGTGCTCCAGCCGCTTGTTCGACATATGGACGATCTGGTTGACCGCGAAGGGGGCTGCCGGCCGCTCCGGATGCCTGGCATTATACGCGGTAAGATCTTCCGTGATCATCGCCAGCCATTCGTCGAGCTGGCTTTCCGGCCGCGCGTTGAGCGCCGGAAAGGCGCCGATCACGCCGGCCTTGCATTGCGCCAGCGTCAGCGCCGGGTGCGAGATGATGAAAAGCGGCGAGCCGATAACGGGCAGTCTCAGATTATCCTTGAGGATCGGGGGCAGGGCCATGCTTTCACCGTTTTTTGACGTTTACGAAAACGTCAATTTAATATCAGAGCCGGCGCCCGAGGAAAAGATCAAGAGGGGAACGCGCGCTCTTTTCCGTAAACCTGTCCAGTTTCGGACTATCTAGAGCAATCCAGCAAAAGTGTGCAGCGGTTTTGCGTCTGGAATTGCGTAAAAACAAGCAGATAGAGCACTTTCGTGTTTCGAAGAAAAACGAAAGTGCTCTAATGAGCTCTGGAGCATTGCGCGGCATCGCTTTTCCCCGCCGATGCGCTCTGGAAGGGGTGCAAGGCTTGCGGTTTGCCGCACTTGCCGCTACCCAATTTTGACAGGCATTTTATCTTTTGCGGTGGATGTCTCTGGAAACGTGAAGGACTTGACGTGAGCGGACTAGAAACGGCCATCAGAACTGCCCTCGATAGTTCCGACCGCGACAATGCGGAAGTCCGTGCACGCATCTATCAGTCTGCCCGTCAGGCGCTGGAAGCCGGTCTGCGCAAGCAGGATATCACTGATGCCGATGTCGTGGCCTATCATCGCCATCGTCTGGAAACCACGATCCATACGATCGAGAGCGAGGAGCGCGCCCGTCTGCATCCGCGTCAGGGGCCTCCGGAGGTTCCGGTCCCGCCCGTTGTCGAGATGCCCGAGCCAAGCCATCCCATAGAAGAGCCCGTGCATCACGTGGAAGAGCCCGCCTATCGTGCGCAGGTGCCCGTCCATCGCGAGCACGAGGATGACAGCCTGGCCGTTACGGGTGAAACGCGCGGCTACAAAGCCACTTCCAGGCGTACGGACGATGTGAGCCTGGATGATGTACACGCCAGCAGCGCCGATCAGCTGGGGGCGGCTCCCGAGGCAGAGATGCGGGCAGAGGCGCGCGCGACGCCGGACAGGCGCGGCGGCATGGATTTCCGCCCGGAGCGGGCCGCCGTCCGCCGCAAGCCGCGCAAGTTCTTCTCGCGCCTGCTCGTCTGGTGCGTGGCTCTCGCCTTCATCGGCACGGGTGCCTGGTGGGTCTATACATCAGGCCTTCTGATGACGGCGGCCGAGCGCGACACCAGCGTCGCCAATCCGCCCGCCAGCACCCAGCCGGAAGATTTCAACGGCGAGGAGAGTGCCGGCAACGGTGCTTCGCCGCATAGCGATGAACCGGTCACCATCGACCCGCAAAACAGCTTCTCGGCAGACTGGATCGAGATCTTCAAGCCCTCGGATGCCGACAAGATCCAGGCTGGTGCGCGTGCGCGCACGGAAAATGTCACCGAAACCGAAGGTCCGGCCGTCCGCCTGACCTCCGAGAGCGCCAACACGGATGGCAATGTCTCCATCAGCGTTCCCGCCAATGTCCTGCAGCAGCTCGCCGGCAAGTCCTCGACCATCGCGCTGACCCTGCAGTCCACCACGGACGAGCCCACGCAGATCACCGTCGAGTGCGATTTCCAGTCGCTCGGCAATTGCGCCCGCCATCGCTTCAACGTCACGCGTGAAAAATCGGACGCGCTGCTGCAGCTGCGCTTCGACCGGTCGCTGGCGCCGAATTCGCCCGGTCGGCTGATGATCAACAGCGATGTCGACGGCAAGGCCCGCGGCATCAATCTCTTTGCCGTGCGGATCCTGCCGGGCCAATAAGCGGCCCGGCTGTCTAGGCCCCGGTTATCTCGT
The DNA here is from genome assembly GCF_018987265.1 of Rhizobium sp. WYJ-E13. Lineage (NCBI taxonomy): Bacteria > Pseudomonadati > Pseudomonadota > Alphaproteobacteria > Hyphomicrobiales > Rhizobiaceae > Rhizobium > Rhizobium sp. WYJ-E13. The sequence goes on from NZ_CP076853.1 coordinate 142,969, forward strand.
GAGATTTATTTCAGAAACCCAGGACCCGAGCCGATGATCTTGTCATCAAGCGTGCCGATGGCATCCTTGTCCTTGCCGTCATAATCCATGGTCTTCAGCATGTGGCGGATGAGGTTGAGCCTCGCCCGGCGCTTGTCATTGGCGCGGATCACGGTCCAGGGTGCGAACTGCGTGTGGGTTTCCTTCAGCATGCGGTCGCGCTTCTCGCTGTAATCGCCCCATTTGGTCAATGCGGCTATATCCATCGAGGAGAGCTTCCAGACGGCGAGCGGATCGTGCCGCCGGTCGTGGAACCGCTTGATCTGCATTTCCCGGCCGATATCGAGATAGAATTTGAAGAAGAATATGCCTTCGTGGGCGATGATCTTTTCGAGCTGCGGCGCCTGGTGCAGAAAATCCTCATACTGTTTCGGCGTGCAGAAGCCCATGACCGGCTCCACGCCGGCACGGTTGTACCAGGAGCGGTCGAAGAGCACGAACTCGCCCGATGTCGGAAACTGCGCGATATAGCGCTGGAAATACCATTGGCCCTGTTCGCGCTCGGTCGGCTTGGAGAGCGCCACCACCCGGGCGAGGCGCGGGTTCATGTGAGCCGAGGACGCCTGGATCGAGCCGCCCTTGCCGGCCGCGTCGCGCCCTTCGAAGAGCGCCATCACCCGCTTGCCCGTCGCCTGCAGCCAGAACTGCACCTTCACGAGCTCGATCTGCAGCTTCCTGAGTTCCCTGAGATACTCGTCTTCCTCAAGCTTCTTCTTGTAGGGGTAGCCGCCGGATTCCAGCGCATGTTCATCCACCCAGTCGGGCAGGGCGGGGTCGTCAATATCGAAGACGTGCTTCTTGCCCCTGATATCCAGCTCTGAAGCTCTGCTTTCGACGTCTTTGGCCATCGTCCTCTCCCGCGCACAATGATTTCGTTTTTCGGCAGGCGAACATATTTATCATTGAAAATCAAATCCGCTGCGTAAGCAAAGCGCAATCCGGTGCCGCGCGGCTGCGGCTTTTCGCGCAAGTTTCTCAAACGGAAAACTTCTGTCATGAAAGCCGGCTATCAGGCAGAGTTTGAATATAAAGAAAACGAATCGATGCCGTGAGGGGCGCTTTGGAAGACGAAACGTCATGGACGAAAAGCCTGTTGGCACGCATCCGGCGCGAACGCCCGGTTTTGCTGGCAACGCTGCTGAGCGCGCTGGTGGCGCTTGCTGCGGGCATGAACAAATGGATCGTGCTCGCCCTGCTGCTCGTGATGGTCGTCACCGCGCTTTTCAAGGAGGCGCCGGTCATCAGGGCTGATGTCGTCGAGCCGGTCGAACCCGAGCCTGAAGTGCCTCAGAGCCGCCTGCCGGAGGTCTCCGCCACGCTGGCCGGTCTCGATATCCCGGTCATGGTGCTCTCGCAGGATGCCTCGGTGCTGTTCCAGAACCGCGCGGCCGAAAAGGCCTTCGGCGAGGTGACGCTCGGTTCCCATATATCGGCGAGGCTGCGTTCCCCCGGCGTCCTGGACATGGTGCGCGAAACCATCGCCACCAACGCGCCGAACCAGATCGAACATTCCGAGCGCCTGCCCTCCGAGCGTGTCTATATCGTTCGCAGCGCCCCGGTCGAATTCAAGGATGATGACGGCCGCGACGAGCGCTATTACATCCTCTCCTTCCGCGATATTTCCGAGGTGCGCCGTATCGACCGCATGCGCTCGGATTTCGTCGCCAATGCCAGCCATGAGCTGCGCACGCCGCTTGCCTCGCTGCGCGGCTTCATCGAAACCATCCAGGGTCCGGCAAAGAACGATCCCAAGGCGCAGGCGCGCTTCCTCGGCATCATGCTCGACCAGGCAACGCGCATGAGCAGACTGGTCGACGATCTCCTGTCGCTGTCAAGGCTTGAGCTGAAGTCGCATATCGCCCCCGATGAAAAGGTGGATTTGGTGCCGCTTCTCGGCCATGTCAGGGATTCGCTTGTGCCGCTCGCAAGGGATGTCGGCGTCTCGATCAACCTGCACCTGCCGGAGGGCCGGGTCGAGGTGCTGGGAGATCGTGACGAACTCGTCCAGGTCTTCGAGAACCTGATGGAGAACGCCTGCAAATACGGCCAGGAAGGCGAGGTTGTCGATGTCTGGCTGAAGAACGGGTCGGGCCAGCCGGTGGAGGTCAGTGTCGTCGACAGAGGCCCCGGCATTCCAGCCGAACATGTGCCGCGCCTGACGGAGCGTTTCTATCGCGTCAGCATCGAAGACAGCCGCTCGAAAAAGGGCACCGGCCTCGGGCTTGCCATCGTCAAGCATATTCTGACGCGCCATCGTGCACGGCTGATCGTAAAATCCGAAGTCGGCAAGGGAACGGAGTTTACCGTGCGTTTCTGACGCATTATGTCGCACACAATTTAATACCGCTATATTTTTACGTTTAATATCAATGATTTATACTGTCATAAATGTTTCACCGATCTGACATAAAAGGACGGTGCTTAAGGCGCTAAGAGAGTCCTGCCGATGAAAAAAGGCAATGCGAGGGCCTCTTCGAGGCCGCACTCACACAAGCCCAAATGCCGGGAGATTCAAATGAACACCTTTAAACTTACTGTTGCCGCGCTCGCTGCAACCGCCGCTTTTGCTGGCGTTGCTGTTGCCCGCGACCAGATTCAGGTTGCTGGTTCCTCCACCGTCCTGCCGTACGCAAAGATCGTCGCCGAGTCGTTCGGCGAAACCTTCACCAACTTCAAGACGCCGATCGTCGAATCAGGCGGCTCGAGCGCCGGCCTCAAGGAATTCTGCAAGGGCGTCGGCGAAAACACCATCGACATCGCTAACTCGTCCCGCGCCATCAAAAAAAGCGAGATCGAAGCCTGCCAGGCTGCCGGCGTAACCGACATCCAGGAAGTCAAGATCGGTTATGACGGCATCGTCTTCGCAACCGACGCGTCTAACCCCGATGTCGCTTACGTTCCGGCCGACATTTACAAGGCTGTGGCTGCCCAGGTCGTCGTTGACGGCAAGCTCGTCGCCAACCCCTACAAGAAGTGGTCGGAAGTGAACCCGAAGCTTCCGGCTGTTGATATCGCTGCCTACATCCCCGGCGAAAAGCACGGCACCCGCGAAGTCTTCGAGGAAAAGGTCTTGGCAGCTGGCTGCGAAGCATCGGGCGCCGCAGAAGTCATTAAAGCCGCCATCTCGGACAAGGCCGCTCAGGGCAAGGCCTGCATCGCAGTCCGCAAGGACGGCGCTGCAGTCGACATCGACGGCGACTACACCGAAACACTGTCTCGCATCGCCGCCAACAAGACCGCGGTCGGCGTATTCGGCCTCTCCTTCTATGAAAACAATGCTGACAAGCTCAAGGTCGCGACCATGAGCGGCATCGTTCCGTCGACGGAAACGATCGCCAACGGCACCTACCCGGTTTCCCGTCCGCTGTTCTTCTACGTCAAGAAGGCACATCTCGGCGCCGTTCCGGGCCTGAAGGAATATGTCAACTTCTTCGTATCCGACCAGATGATCGGCCCTGAGGGTCCGCTCGCCGAATACGGCCTTGTTGCCGCTCCGGATGCAGAGCGCGAAGCGATCCGTAAGGACGTAGAGGCTGGCAAGACCATGTAATGACTTTGCCGGCGCGACGCTTGGGGTGTCGCGCCGGCATCGCCTTATCTGCCCGGCACCGTCAGGTGCCGTGCGGATGAAATTCTTCTCCATGATATTGAAGCCGATGGCATGCTCCTGGAGCTGCCGGGCTCTTTGGGGGCTGTGGGCCTGGGGACGTAACGAATGAGCACATCCATCATACTCTTGTGCCTGGTAGTGATCGGCGCCGTTGCCTATGTGGCTGCGCGCAGCCGCGCTGCCGCACTTTCCGGCGGCAGGTCTTCTGCCCTGCATTCGCGGCCGGCCTATTATGGCTCCTATGCCGCGATCTGGGCTGTTCTGCCGTCCCTGATCGTTCTGTGCGTCTGGCTGGCTGTCAGCCCGGGCATCATATCCTCCTCCGTTCGCGGCGCCTTTCCTGAAGACGTGAAGGCCCAGCCGGCCGTCCAGCAGGACCTCGCCTACAGCATGGTCGCCACGGTTGCCCGCGGCATGAACATGCTGACGTCGGATGAGGTTTCTTCCCTCTCCGGCGATCCCGCCGGCCTGCAGGCAAAGCTCAGCGAGAAGGGCGTACCGCTCGCCGGCGAGCCGCAGCCCTATATGATCGATGCCGCAAAGACCCTGAACGCGGAGAGCATGACGAGCCGCATCTTCATGACGGCGATCGTGCTGCTTATCTCCGTTGCGGGCGCCTTCTACGCGCTTCGTTCCGTTGCTCCGCGTTTCCGCGCCCGTAACCGCGTCGAGCGCGTCATGCTCTGGGCGCTTCTCGGGGCATCCTCCCTCGCCATTCTGACGACGATCGGCATCGTGCTCTCGATGCTGTCGGAAGCGGCCCGCTTCTTCGCGGTCGTTCCCTTTGCCGACTTCTTCTTCGGAACGGTCTGGGATCCGCGCTTTGCCGGTGCAGGCAGCTCCTCCTTCGGCCAGTTCGGCCTCATCCCGCTGCTGCTGGGCACGCTCTATATCGGCTTCGTCGCCATGCTCGTTGCCGTGCCGGTCGGTCTCTTTGCCGCCATCTACATGGCCGAGTATGCCTCTTCGAAGGTCCGCTCGCTTGCCAAGCCGCTTCTCGAAGTGCTGGCCGGCATTCCGACCATCGTCTACGGCTTCTTCGCCCTTGTCACGGTCGGCCCGTTCCTGCGCGATCTCTCGGCGAATGTCAGCGGCCTCCTGAGCGGCAATTATACCAACTTCATCCAGGCGCAGAGCGTCATCACCGCGGGCATCGTCATGGGCATCATGCTGATCCCCTACGTCTCCTCGCTCTCCGATGACATCATCACCGCCGTGCCGCGCTCGCTCCGCGACGGCTCGCTCGGTCTTGGCGCCACGCGTTCCGAGACCATCAAGAAGGTCGTTCTGCCGGCGGCACTTCCCGGCATCGTCGGTGCCCTGCTGATGACGGCGTCCCGCGCCATCGGCGAAACCATGATCGTGGTTCTCGCAGCCGGTGTCGCCGCCCGTATCCAGATCAATCCCTTCGAGCCGATGACGACAGTGACCGTCAAGATCGTCAACCAGCTGACGGGTGACCTCGAGTTCACCTCGCCGCAGACCCTGGTTGCCTTCGCCCTTGGCATCACGCTGTTCTGCATCACGCTCTGCCTGAACATCTACGCGCTCTACATCGTGCGCAAATACCGGGAGCAGTACGAATGACGAATATTGTTTCCCCCGTCGCCGGAGTGACCGTTTCCAAGGCGCCCGCGCGCCGCGACATCGGCATCAAGCGCCGTTATGCCGCCGAGCGCCGCTTCCAGGCCTATGGTATCGCCGCGATCGCCTTCGGCCTGATCTTCCTGTTTATCCTCCTGTGGACGGTCATCGGCAAAGGCTATACCGCCTTCCAGCAGACGGCGATCACGCTGCCGATCGAGTTCACCGAGAAGACCATCGACCCGGGCAACAAGCGTGCGACCGATCCCTCGGTTCTGATCGCCGCCAACTACCCGGTTCTCCTGCGCGACGCGATCGTCAAGCAGCTTGGCATCAATGCGTCCAGCCGTCCTGACGTGCGCGACGCAACCGCCATGCTGTCCAAGGGTGCGCCGATCCAGCTGCGCGACATGGTCGTCGCCGACCCCCAGATCATCGGCAAGACCGTCAATGTCACGCTACTCGCCGATGCCAATATCGACAGCGCCAACAAGGGCCAGATCGACCTCACCGTCGATGAGAAGAACCGCAAGGTGAACGACAAGCAGCTCGGCTGGATGAACGAGCTGAAGGCGAGCGGTGCTCTCCACAAGCAGTTCAACACCGGCCTCTTCGTCAACGGCAATTCCAGCCGTCCCGAAGCTGCAGGTCTCGGCGTCGCTCTCATCGGCTCGCTCTACCTGATGCTGATCGTTCTCGTCCTTTCGCTGCCGATCGGCGTCGCCGCCTCGATCTACCTCGAGGAATTTGCGCCCAAGAACAAGCTGACGGACCTGATCGAAGTCAACATCAACAATCTCGCAGCCGTCCCGTCGATCGTCTACGGTCTGCTCGGCCTGTCGGTCTTCATCAACTTTGCCGGCCTGCCGCGTTCGGCATCGCTTGTCGGCGGGCTGGTGCTGGCACTGATGACGCTGCCGACGATCATCATCGCGACACGCGCGGCGCTTCGTGCCGTGCCGCCATCGATCCGCGCAGCCGCACTCGGCCTCGGCGCCTCGAAGATGCAGATGGTGTTCCACCATGTGCTGCCGCTCGCAATGCCCGGCATCCTGACCGGCACGATCATCGGCCTTGCCCACGCACTCGGCGAAACCGCGCCGCTGCTCCTGATCGGCATGGTCGCCTTCGTCGCCCAGGCGCCGACCACGCCGCTCGATCCTTCCACCGCACTTCCGGTGCAGGTCTACATGTGGGCCAACGAAGCCGAGCGTGCCTTCGTGGAAAGAACCTCGGGTGCCATCATCGTCCTGCTCCTGTTCCTGATCGTCATGAACCTCGGAGCTATCCTCTTGCGTCGTCGCTTTGAGCGCCGCTGGTAAACGGAGTAAAGATCATGAACATGTTGACGGAAGCTGCAGTCGAGAAGGCGCTGGACCAGAAAATGAACAACGTCCCGTATAAGATGATCGGTCAGGATGTCTCCGTCTATTACGGAGAGAAGCGCGCGCTTTTCGATGTCAATCTGAACATCCGCGAAAACACGGTGACCGCGCTCATCGGCCCGTCGGGCTGCGGCAAGTCCACCTTCCTGCGGTCGCTGAACCGCATGAACGACACGATCGACGGCTGCCGGGTCACCGGCAAGATCACGCTCGACGGCGATGACATCTACGATCCCGATATCGACGTCGTCGAACTGCGCGCCCGCGTCGGCATGGTGTTCCAGAAGCCGAACCCGTTCCCGAAGTCGATCTACGAAAACGTCTCCTACGGCCCGCGCATCCACGGCCTCGCCAAGTCCAAGGCAGACCTCGACCAGATCGTCGAGTCCAGCCTGCAGCGCGCCGGCCTCTGGAACGAAGTCAAGGACCGCGTGCATGAATCGGGTACCGGCCTTTCCGGCGGTCAGCAGCAGCGCCTGTGCATCGCGCGCGCCGTTGCCGTCAGCCCGGAAGTCATCCTGATGGACGAGCCCTGCTCGGCGCTGGACCCGATCGCGACTGCAAAGGTCGAAGAGCTGATCCACGAGCTGCGTGAAAACTACACCATCGTCATCGTGACGCATTCCATGCAGCAGGCCGCCCGCGTGTCACAGCGCACGGCCATGTTCCACCTCGGCAACCTGGTTGAGGAAAACGATACCGACAAGATGTTCACCAATCCGGACGATCCGCGCACCCAGGACTATATCATGGGCCGGTTCGGCTGATTTTGGCGATGTGAAGCCTTCCCGATTTTCGAGGACAAAGCCCCATGGCATCGACACATATTTTTTCCGCCTATGACGACGATCTGAAATTCCTGTCCCGGCGCATTTCCGAGATGGGTGGTCTTGCCGAACAGATGGTCGGCGAGGCCGTCCGTGCGCTGGTCAACGGCGATACGGCGCTCGCCCAGAAGGTCATTTCCGACGACGTGATCCTCGATCACGCGGAACGCGAAATCAACGACAAGGCGATCGTTACGATCGCCCGTCGCCAGCCGATGGCCTCCGACCTTCGTGAGATCATGGGTTCGATCCGCATCGCCGCCGACCTCGAGCGCGTCGGCGATCTCGGCAAGAACACCGCAAAGCGCGTCATCGCCGTGCAAAGCACCGGCGTTCCCCGCAAGCTTGCCCGCGGTCTCGAGCATCTCTCCGAACTGGCGCTCGTCCAGCTCAAGGAAGTGCTCGACGTCTACACGACGCGTTCGGCTGACAAGGCCAAGTCCATCCGTGAGCGCGACGACGAGATCGACGCGATGTACACCTCGCTGTTCCGCGAACTTCTGACCTACATGATGGAAGATCCGCGCAACATCACGAGCTGCACGCATCTTCTCTTCTGCGCCAAGAACATCGAACGCATCGGCGACCATGCGACCAACATCGCCGAGACGATCTACTACATGGCAACCGGCGCCCAGCCGGAGGGCGAACGTCCGAAGGACGACAGCTCCAATACCGTCGGTGCGGTCACGGAGTAATCCGGACCTGCCGATTGCATATGCGCGTCCCATGCGGGGGCGCGCATGGGTGCAGCCAATTCCGAGTTCCTGCATGATCCCTGCTTAAATCACCCCCGGTTTAAGGATCATGCATTAGGAGACTGACACGCATGATCCCAAGAGTTGCAGTTGTTGAAGATGAAGAGGCGCTGAGCGTGCTTCTCCGCTACAACCTCGAAGCGGAAGGTTTCGAGGTGGATACGATCCTCCGTGGCGACGAGGCCGAAATCCGGCTTCAGGAGCGCACGCCCGACCTGCTCATCCTCGACTGGATGCTGCCGGGCGTTTCCGGCATCGAGCTCTGCCGCCGGCTGCGCATGCGGCCGGAGACCGAGCGTCTGCCGATCATCATGCTGACGGCGCGCGGCGAAGAGAGCGAACGCGTTCGCGGCCTCTCGACCGGCGCGGACGACTATGTCGTCAAGCCCTTCTCCACGCCGGAACTTGTCGCCCGCGTCAAGGCGATGCTGCGTCGTGCCCGTCCGGAGGTTCTTTCCAGCGTTTTGAAGTGCGGGGATATCGAGCTCGATCGCGAAACCCATCGCGTTCATCGCAAGAGCCGTGAAGTCCGCCTCGGCCCGACCGAATTCCGCCTGCTCGAATTCCTGATGTCGTCGCCGGGCAGGGTCTTCTCCCGCTCGCAGCTTCTGGACGGCGTCTGGGGCCATGATATCTATGTGGACGAGCGCACGGTCGACGTCCATGTCGGCCGCCTGCGCAAGGCGCTGAACTTTTCCAACATGCAGGATGTCATCCGCACCGTTCGTGGCGCGGGATATTCCATGGAAGCCTGATCCGAGTGATCGGAGGTCCAGACGGGTCGCTCGGGTTCTCCCGGGCGGCCCGTTTGTCTATCCGGCTGCGTTTTTAGGAGTAGGCGTTGCCTCGCTCACACTTTGACCGACATGTTTCTTGCACCGCGAGGGCTGAAGCCATGATGGGGAGGGCTGCTATACGCCATCAGGAGACGTTAGCTTCGGCTCGCTCGTGCGGCCACCCTTGTCTCCCTTGATGTGATCATGGGGAGCTCAGGTCCAGACCGAGCATGCTGCTAAGGACAAAGGCGAGGAGCCCCACGCCGAGTAGCGCCAGCGCGAAGACTGCGGCCATCATGCCGCCCGTGCGCAGTACCGCTTGCCGCTCCCCCATCTCGCTTCGATCGTAATGCCACTTGATGGCGAAGAACATGGCCGTTCCCAAAGCGAGAACCTTGAACGTAACGAAGACTACAGGGACCCAATCCATATCAGATACTCTCATGTGCACCAGCTACGCGCCTTATGATCCCATCTTAGGCAAACGCATACGTCCTATTGTGCAAGGCTGATATGTAACAGCAGGGGGCGGTTTCCTGGCCTGTATCGTCGGGTTCGGGAATGACCGCTTAGGGCCGCCAGAAGGCTTTGAGCACTTATTGCCCCACCGACCAGTTCCACGCCAGGAGTTCAGCGATGGGAAAAAATTCGCCCCCCTGCGCGTCAGCGAAGAGGGGCGACGAATGCTGCATCTCTGGGCAAGGCGTGGATCAGGCGACCCGGACAGCCTTGCGGCGTTCGCTCATCGGCTGATAGGCGAGACGCTGGTGGTAGTTGCAATAGGGCGATGAATCCGGGGAGTCGCAGCCGCAAAAGTAGAAATCGTCCTTCATCGGATCGCCGACCGGCCATTTGCAGGTGCGTTCCGTGAGTTCCGTCAGGCCGAGGCGACGGGAGATAGGCACGACCACGTTTTTGGCCGGTACATATTCCATTTCCTCGACAGTTTCGATCTCGATCTCTTCCTTCAGGACAGTTGCGCCCTGCTGGCGGGTAACGGTGCGGGTGGTGATGCGAGACGCATAGTTCGGGGCGCGGGGAGCCGAGGTATTGCGCTTCGGTGCACGCGCAGCGGTTGCCGTGCCGCCGGCCTTGGCGCGGCCAGGAAGACTGAGCCGGTGAACCTTGCCGATAACAGCGTTTCTACTGACGCCGCCAAGTTGCGCTGCGATCTGGCTGGCGCTCAGCCCCTCCGACCAAAGCTTCTTGAGCTTTTCGACACGCTCGTCTGTCCAGTTCATGCCCTGTCTCCACCTTTCGCGTTGGTGATGGCAGAATCCCTCACCGTTGCCTCGGAAACTTCCAAAGCAAGAAACGCCCGATCAATTTTGGTGACTAGTTCCGCCGCATGCAGTCTAGTAATTGAACTTTAACCTAGTGTGAGCCTGACTCTGTGACAAGAGTCGCAGGAATCCGATGAATCCGAATTCGTAGTTTTCCCCAACTTGCTTCCCGAGAGAGTCATTTCTGCAACATTAGCTGTTGATAGACCTGTAAAGCCGATTACCGGCTTGACGCATGCGCTAAATCCTCAGTTTTGTTGACATTGCAGTGCGAAAAGTAAATAGTGGTCCGGGCCGCCGAAAGGCGGCATTTTTAATTTTTCGGACCTGGTTTTCTTAGCCGGAGTCCGGTGCCCGGAACCTGATCAGGAGATCGCGCCATGGCTGAAGCCTCGCCGCTTTATGACACCTATTCTCGTGCCCCATTGCGGTTCGAGCGAGGTGAAGGCGTCTGGCTGATCACCGACACCGGCGAGCGATATCTGGATTTCGGCGCGGGCGTTGCCGTCACATCGGTGGGGCATGGCAACCCGCATGTCGTGGCCGCGCTCAAGGATCAGGCTGACAAGGTCTGGCACCTTTCGAACGTCTACGAGATCCCCGGCCAGGAGAAGCTTGCCAAGCGGCTGACGGATGCCACCTTCGCTGACAAGGTGTTCTTCACCAATTCCGGCGCTGAGGCTCTGGAATGCGCGATCAAGACGGCGCGCCGCTACCAGTTCTCCAAGGGCCACCCCGAGCGCTTCCATATCATCACCTTCGAAGGCGCCTTCCACGGCCGGACGCTGGCGACCATCGCCGCCGGTGGCCAGGAGAAATATCTCGAAGGTTTCGGTCCGAAGACCCCTGGATTCGATCAGGTACCCTTCGGCGATATCGAGGCTGTCCGCGCCGCGATCACCGAAAAGACGGCCGCCATCCTCATCGAGCCCGTGCAGGGCGAGGGCGGTGTCCGCCCTGCGACGTCAGAATTCATGAAAGCGCTCCGCCAGCTCTGCGACGAGCATGGCCTGCTGCTGATCCTCGATGAGGTCCAGACAGGTGTCGGCCGCACCGGCAAGCTTTTCGCCCATGAGTGGTCGGGTATCACACCTGATATCATGGCCATCGCCAAGGGCATCGGCGGCGGTTTCCCGCTTGGTGCCTGCCTTGCGACGGCAGAGGCCGCGTCCGGCATGAAAGCCGGCACGCATGGCTCAACCTATGGCGGCAACCCGCTTGCCATGGCTGTCGGCAGCGCGGTGCTGGATATCATCCTGGCCGACGGCTTCCTGCAGCATGTGCGTGATGTCGCCCTCGTTTTCCGCCAAGGCCTTGCCTCGCTCAAGGATCGTTATCCTGACGTAATCGAGGATGTCAGGGGCGAAGGTCTGCTGCTCGGCATCAAGGCCGCTATTCCCTCGGCTGAGCTGTTACAGGCGATCCGCGCAGCACATCTTCTGGCAATCCCGGCGGGCGACAACGTCATCCGTCTGCTTCCGCCGCTGGTCGTAACCGCAGAGGAGGCGCGCGAAGGGATTTCCCGTATCGAGCATGCCGCCGAAAGCATCCGCGCCGCCAAGGTCAAGAAGACCGCTTGATAGGATATTGCCCCGCCCGCCGGCGGGCGTAGCAGGTAAAGAACATGGCTTCCCCGAAACATTTCCTCGATCTCTCCGCAGTCACCGCATCCGACCTCAGAACCATCATGGAGGATGCCAAGCTGCGAAAGCAGGCATTCAAGGCCGGCACCGCCGACAAGCCGCTCGCCGGCAAGATGCTGGCCATGATCTTCGAGAAGCCGTCGACCCGAACCCGCGTCTCCTTCGATGTCGGCATGCGCCAGCTCGGCGGCGAAACGCTGTTCCTGTCGGGCACCGAAATGCAGCTCGGCCGCGCCGAGACGATCGGTGACACCGCCAAGGTTCTGTCGCGCTATGTCGATGCGATCATGATCCGCACGACCGAGCACAGCCGTATGCTGGAGCTCGCCGAGCATGCCACCGTGCCTGTCATCAACGCGCTGACGGACGATACCCATCCCTGCCAGATCATGGCCGATGTCATGACTTTCGAAGAGCATCGCGGCCCGATCAAGGGCAAGACGATCGCCTGGACGGGCGACGGCAACAACGTGCTGCATTCCCTGGTGGAAGGAGCCGCCCGTTTCGGCTACCGCATGAACATGGCCGTACCCCTTGGTTCCGAGCCGAAGGATCACTATTTGAACTGGGCCCGCAATGAGGGCGCCGAAATCATGCTCTACCATGATGCTGACCGTGCGGTCGCCGGCGTCGATTGCGTGGTGACCGATACCTGGGTCTCCATGAATCAGGAACATCGGGCTCGCGGTCACAATGTCTTCCAGCCTTATCAGGTCAATGCGCATTTGATGGCGCAGGCCGGCAAAGACGCATTGTTCATGCATTGCCTTCCCGCTCATCGCGGTGAGGAGGTGACGGACGAGGTGATCGACGGCCCACAATCCGTGGTCTTCGATGAAGCGGAAAACCGTCTTCATGCGCAGAAGTCGATTCTTGCTTGGTGCCTGGGCGCGATCTGAACCATAATCGGATGTCGCGAGTCCAAAACTCGCGGCTGCGCAAGCAGCCGGTGCGCTAGCCGGCTGCTCTGACAAAACAGGAGTGAAAGCCATGGCAGAAGCTGCCGCCGCCCTCGGCGAGTTCGATTTCGCCGGCGATGATCATGTCGTCCCTTTCCAGGTCGAAGGGCTGGATGTGCGCGGTCGCGCCGTCCAGCTCGGCCCGATGCTGGATTCAATCCTCGAACGTCATCATTATCCTGCGCCCGTCGCCCGCCTTCTGGCGGAAGTGGTGGTGCTCACGGTGCTGCTCGGCACATCGCTGAAGTTCGACGGCAAATTCACCGTTCAGACCAAGAGCGACGGTCCCGTCGACCTGCTGGTCGCCGATTTCTCGACGCCGGAAAACGTCCGGGCCTATGCCCGCTTCGATCAGGCCTCGCTCGACAAGGCTATTGCGGCAGGCGAAACCGAGCCGGAACAGCTTCTTGGCAAGGGTGTGCTCGCCTTTACCATCGACCAGGGCAAGTTCAGCCAGCCCTATCAGGGCATCGTCGCGCTTGACGGTACCTCACTGGAAGATATCGCCGGCGTCTATTTCCGCCAGTCGGAGCAGATCCCGACGCGTGTGCGCCTTGCCGCTGCCGAGCTCTTCGATCGTGACGATCATGGCAAGCCGCGTCACCGCTGGCGGGCAGGGGGCCTCGTTGCCCAGTTTCTGCCGGAAGCGCCGGAGCGTATGCGCCAGGCCGATCTTCACGGCGGCGATGGCGACACGGGCGAACGCGCCCATCTCGAAGACGATGCCTGGGCGGAAGCCCGCTCGCTCGTCGAAACCGTGGATGCCGATGAGCTGACCGATCCGCTGGTCGGCACGGAACGCCTGCTGTTCCGCCTCTTCCACGAACGCGGCGTGCGCGTCTACGATCCGCGCGCGGTCTTCGATCGTTGCAGCTGTTCGCGGGAAAAGATCGGCAACGTGCTGAAGGGTTTCAGCGCCGAGGAAGTAGAGGAAAGCCAGGAAAACGGCGAGATCGCCGTAACCTGCGAATTCTGCTCCACGACCTATCGCTTTCCGGTAAACGAGGTTGCACCGGCGGAGTGATCAGTTCAGCACCCTGAGCAGGCCGGGTGAATCCAAGGAGAAGGCGGGGATGTCGACATCGAACAGCTCGCCTTCGTCCGTCTCCATCTGGTAGTGGCCGAACATCAGGCCGGATGGCGTATCCAGCGGACAGCCCGATGAATATTCGTAAGTATCGCCTGGCTGCAGCCGCGGCTGTTCGCCAACGACGCCGGGGCCGCTGACCTCGTCGATCTGCCCGTTCTGGTCGGTAATATTCCAGTAGCGGTTGACGAGGCGCACGGCTATGTCGGAGTTGTTGGCGATGACGACGCGGTAACCCCAGACATAACGATCATCGTCCGGATCGGATTGCTCCTCCAGATAAAAGGGTTCGACAACCACTTCGATGTCTCGTGTGAGGGCGCGATACATGCCTTACACCTTAGTCAAGATATGTTACCCGTATCTTATAAGAGGCCCCATCCGTCAAGAAATGGGACAGTGATCGCGGCCTCGCCACCCCAGTTGGGCGGTCTTTCGTTCATTAAGCCTAACTCTCGGTGTTAATTTCAAGGCAAATGCTGCTGTCGCGGCATGATCCCTGGCATTCTACTCTTTGAAACTCATGCATCGGACCGAAAATCGATCCCGATTTTCGGGCCGATGCATGAAAAGATCAGGCCGAAACCTTGGACAGCGCGCGGGCGAAATCCTCAAGGAGATCGTCCGTGTCTTCGATGCCGGCCGAGAGGCGCACCGTGCCCGGCGAAATGCCGAGTTCGGCGCGGGCCTCATCCGTCAGGTTCTTGTGCGTCGTCGTGGCCGGATGAGTGATCAGGCTCTTGGAGTCGCCGAGATTGTTGGAGATCTTCACGATCTCAAGCGCGTTCTGCAGCGCAAAGGCCGCTTCCTTGCCGCCCTTTAGCTCAAAGCAGACGAGCGTCGAGCCGCCCGACATCTGCTTGGCGATGATATCGGCCTGCGGATGGTCCTTGCGGCCGGGATAGATGACCTTGGCGACCTTGCCCTGATCGGCCAGGAAATCGGCGATCTCAGCCGCGTTCTGCGTCTGCTGCTTGACGCGCAGCGGCAGCGTCTCGATGCCCTTCAGCAGTGTCCAGGCATTGAAGGGCGACATGGCCGGGCCGGTGTGGCGGAAATAGTCATGCAGGTTTTCGTCGATCCATTCCTTGTCGGAGAGAACCACGCCGCCGAGGCAGCGGCCCTGACCGTCAATATGCTTGGTCGCGGAATAGACGACGATATGCGCGCCGAGCTCCAGCGGCTTCTGGAAGAGCGGCGTCGCAAAGACGTTGTCGACCACGACCTTCGCGCCGATCTGGTTGGCGAGCTTGGCCACACCGGCTATATCGACCACTTCCAGCGTCGGATTGGTCGGGCTTTCCAGGAAGAACACCTTGGTCTTCGGCGTAATCGCCTTTTCCCAGTTCTCCAGATAGCGGCCGTCGACCAGCGTGCAGTCGATGCCGTATTTCGGCGCCAGCGTCTCGACCACCCAGCGGCAGGAGCCGAAGAGGGCACGGGCGGCAACGATATGATCGCCGGCCTTCAGCTGGCAGAGAATGGCGGCGGTGACGGCGGCCATGCCGGAAGCCGTGGCGCGGGCATCTTCAGCGCCTTCGAGAGCGCACATGCGCTTTTCGAACATGTCGTTGGTCGGGCTGCCATAACGCGCATAGATGAAACCTTCGGTTTCGCCCTTGAAGCGCGCCTCTGCTGCCTCGGACGTATCGTAGACGAAGCCCTGCGTGAGATAGATTGCCTCTGACGTCTCGCCATATTGCGAGCGCAGCGTTCCGCTGTGGACGAGTTGGGTTGCCGGGCGCCAGGTCTTGCTCATGCCATCACCACTTTCAAACAACAAAAAAACCGGCCGCAAAAGCAGACCGGTTTTCAACCCGGTCTTTTTAGCCACTTGTTTAACGTGGCTGCAAGCCGACCGGCCAAATCACCACGGGATAAATTTGCAATACTGCCGTTCTGCGCTTGCGTCAATTCCCCGACTTTGGTTTTGTCGGCGGCAGATTATGGATGGAGCATGATGGCTCGCGAAACTGGAATTCTGGCCGACCGCGCGATAGCAGCGCTGTTTGAAACGGGGCGTCTTCAAAGCGAACGCGAGCTTGATCGTGACCAGATCCAGCCCGCAAGCCTGGATCTGCGGCTGGGCGCCAAGGCTTTCCGGGTGCGCGCCAGCTTCATGCCCGGCCCGTCGCATCTCGTCTCCGACAAGCTTGACCGGCTGAGCCTGCACGTCATCGACCTCTCCGAAGGCGCGGTGCTGGAAACCGGCTGCGTCTACATCGTACCGCTGATGGAGCGCCTCGATCTGCCGGCCGACATGTCGGCTTCGGCCAATCCCAAAAGCTCGACCGGCCGGCTCGATATCTTCACCCGTGTCATCACCGATTACGCGCAGGAGTTCGACAAGATCCCATCGGGCTATTCCGGCCCGCTTTATCTCGAAATCAGCCCGCGCACCTTCCCGATCGTCGTGCGTCGCGGCTCGCGCCTGTCGCAGATCCGCTTCCGCGTCGGCCATTCGGTTCTCGGCGAGCCGGAGCTTTTGAAGTTGCACGCAACGGAAACGCTCGTCGCCGCCAAGCAGCCGAACGTCTCCGGCGGCGGTATTGCGCTGTCGATTGATCTGACAGGCGACGAGGAAGGCCTGATCGGTTATCGCGGCAAACACCACACGGCCGTCGTCGATGTCGACAAGAAGGCCCAGCACGATATCTTCGACTTCTGGGAGCCGCTCTATAGCCGCGGCCGCAATGAGCTGATCCTCGATCCGGACGAATTCTACATTCTCGTCTCACGCGAGGCCGTGCACGTTCCCCCGCACTATGCGGCGGAAATGACCCCCTTCGATCCGCTCGTCGGCGAATTTCGTGTCCATTATGCCGGCTTCTTCGATCCCGGCTTCGGCCATGCGCCCGCCGGCGGGCGCGGCAGCCGCGCCGTGCTGGAAGTACGCAGCCACGAGGTGCCCTTCATCCTCGAAGACGGCCAGATCGTCGGCCGCCTGATCTACGAACACATGCAGGAACAACCATCGAGCCTCTACGGCTCGGGCCTCGGCTCCAACTATCAGGCCCAGGGTCTGAAACTGTCGAAGCATTTCCGCATCTGATCTGCGGTGATTGCCGCGACTTGACAGCGGCGGCCATCTGTTGGAAGTCTCAAGTGGTTGGCGGGTGTAGCTCAATGGTAGAGCAGCAGCTTCCCAAGCTGAATACGAGGGTTCGATTCCCTTCACCCGCTCCAGTTACCCTCCTCAATCGCGTCCGAAAATATTGATCGGTCGGTACTGGCGGTGCGCAATCGCCAGCGAACGGTCCGGACGGATGATATAGGTCTCCTCGACCTGCCGGCCGTACTGGTCGATGAAACTGTGCGGGAAGGTCGATCCAATTGGCGACTTTGTCAGTTTCGTGCGCGGCTGGCCGTTGTAGGTGATGCTGCCGGGAATGGGCTCGATGCCGGGGCCGGTATATTCGACGGTGGTGCAGCCGGCGAGCGCCAGCGCGCCGATGAGGCTAAATGCGATCAGTTTCATCTCCGGAGCCTTTCTGTCCGCGGCACGGTGTCATTGTACCGCAAATCGCGGAAAGCTCACGACACAAACGGCACGCATGTCTTCAACCCTTCGAGAAGAGCTTTGGTAAGGTCACCGCCGGTCTGACTTCGCTCCTCTGAAGTCGCTCGGCCGGCCTTATTGCCGCTTTCGGCTCGATCTGCGGCGGCTGGCTGTTTTATTGCACGGCGCCCGGTAACGTGCTCATCGACGTCGGCTGGTGGCCGCAAGCCTGAAAAGGCCTGAAACGAAAATGGGCGGCCGGAGCCGCCCATTCTCATTCGATCAGGTTGTCAGCTCAGAATTCCGTCCAGTCGGCTTCCTGGCTGCTGGATGGGGCGGCAGTGCTGTTCGCACCGAAGGCGCTGGCGAGCTTCTGGCCAAGGGCGCGTGCCGGCGAAGCCTTCGGGCGTGCGGTGCTTTCGGCAACGCGGACCGGGGTTCTGGCGGCCGGCCGTGCGGCAGCGCGTGGCGCGGCCGATGTCGTCTGGATCGGCGTGGCTGCAACGAAGCCGCCGGTGCCCGTCAGGCGGAACTGGCCGAGCAGGTTGTTGAGTGCCGTCGCTTCCGTGGCAAGGTTATGGCTTGCCGCGGTGGATTCCTCGACCATCGCAGCATTCTGCTGCGTGCTCTGATCCATGCTGTTGACCGCAGTATTGATCTCCTGCAGGCCGATTGACTGCTCGCGCGAGGCTTCGGCGATCGCATGGACGTGCTGGTTGATTTCCTGCACCTCGTGGACGATCGCATCAAGCGCCTTGCCGGTTTCGCCGACCAGCGAGACGCCGGTCTGCACATGCGTGCCTGATGTGGTAATCAGCGCCTTGATTTCCTTGGCGGCGTTTGCAGAGCGCTGGGCGAGTTCCCGGACTTCCTGTGCGACGACCGCAAAGCCCTTGCCGGCTTCACCGGCGCGCGCAGCTTCGACACCGGCGTTCAGCGCCAAGAGGTTCGTCTGGAAGGCGATATCGTCGATGACGCCGATGATATTGCTGATCTCGGCGGAGGACTGTTCGATCTGATGCATGGCAGCGACAGCCTTGCGGACGACGTCGCCGGATTTCTCGGCGCCAAGGCGGGTTCGGGCGACGAGTTGGCTTGCCTCTTCGGCCCGCTTTGCTGCGTCCTTTACCGTCGTGGTGATCTCCTCGAGGGCTGCTGCCGTTTCCTCCACGGAAGCGGCCTGCTGCTCGGTGCGCTTCGAAAGCTCGTCGGCGGACGACCGGATCTCGTTGGCGCCGGCGCTGATGGCGCGGGCATTGGAGCCGACCGTGTGCATGGTCTCGTTGAGCTTTTCGACCGAGTTGTTGAAGTCCTGGCGCAGCGCGTCGAGATGCGCGACGAAAGGCGTTTCGATGTGCGAGACGAGGTCGCCCGCCGAAAACCGGCGCAGCCCGTCGCCGAGTGCATTGACCGCACGCTCGAGATCGGCTGCTTCCGCGGCCTTCTGTGCTTCGCGTTCGCGGCGCTCGCTGTCGCTGAGGCTGCGATCGGCTTCGGCGCGGGCTTCGAGCTGGATGCGTTCGATCGCATTGTCGCGGAAGACCGAGACGGCCTGCGCCATTTTGCCGATCTCGTCGCGACGGTCGAGGCCGACGATTTCGCTGTCCGTATCACCCTCTGCCAGGCCGGTCATGCGCTCGCGCAGCTTTGCCATGGGGGTGGTGATGCCGATCTGGGCGACGACGATGCTGAGACCGATGGCGCCGACGACGGCTAGGCCGATCAAGGCAAAGCAGAGGTTGATGCGGTCGTTGACGGAAGCCGAAAGCGCATCGCCGCCGTCGTTGAGCATCGCCATCATCGCATCGTTGTTGGCGATCATCTTCGGCGTCAGTGCGTTGAGCTTGGCGTTGATCAGGCCGACATTCGCCAGGGCGCCGGCGCTGTCCTTGGCCTTGCTCTGCTCGATGATCTTGTTCGCCAGAGTTTCGATTTCATCGATGCCTGCCTGGATTTCATCGACCGCCGCCTTGCGGCTGGGCACAAGCGCCAGCGCCTGCTTCATGCGGTCGCGTGCCTGCGGCAGCTTGCTGGGTGTAGCGAGTGCCGTTTGGAATGCCGGCGTATCGGGTTTCATGTCGGCAAGCAGGCTCACCTGCAGCACCGAGGCGACGACCGATGCGCTGGCGCGCGCGCTCTGCATCGAGGCCAGCGCCTCATGATCGATGAAGGCGCCGTAGGCCGCGTCCGCTCGGCGAAACTCGGAGATGACATAGATCAGTCCGGCTATCGTGATGAGCCCCAGGAGCGCCACGACCGATATGATTTTTGTGCGGATTTTCAGATGTTTCAGCATGGAGTTACCCGATTGGCCGGGCCTGTTGCGAGCCCGGTGCTTTTGAAATCATTTGTTGCAGAACGATTCTTCGGTATTGCGCTGGTGGGGATACCTTAAGAGGTGCGACATGCGCATCATGCAGTCGGCCGGTGAGGTCGATGTCGTCGCGTCGAATAAGATGGGATATTGCTTAATTCCGCGCTAACGGGCTCGGTGGTTGCCCATGAATTTGGACGGGCACGGTAGTTATTTGTGCTCAGGTGTTCGAAGATGCAATTTATGCGGAATTTTTGCGGCTGGTACGGCATCGTACTCGGTGAAAGACCTTGCTTTAAAGGCCGATGCGTCGTTCTAACCCCGCCGAGGCGCGGTCTGTCGCCTCGCCGGGCCATATTCCCCGACGGATATGATTCTGTTACATCTCGGCTGAGCGGCAAGCCCCGCGCGTAATCGTCAGGCAGATCAGAATGGTGCAATGTAAACCGGCGTTTCCGGCCTCCAGGTGGATGTCCATCCTCTGCCTGTTTTCAGTTGTACTGCTTTCGGCTTTTTCTGCTTTTGCGCAGCAATCCGGCTCGTCCGTGCCGCTGCTCTTCGATTCCCGTGAACGCCTGGCCAAGCCCGATCTCACTTCGCTCGTGCGCCTGCGTTTCCTGACCTCGGTAGACTTTCCGCCCTTTAATTTTACGGACCAGAACGGCAAGCTCTCCGGCTTCAACGTCGATCTCGCCCGCGAGATCTGTTCCGAGCTGGAGATTGCAGACAAGTGCCAGATCCAGGCGCTGCCCTTCGCCGACCTGCAGAAGGCGCTCGCCGGCTCGCAGGGCGATGCCGTCATCGCAGGCCTTGCCGTCACGCCGGAGCTGCGCCGCGAGTTCCTCTTCTCCCGTCCCTATCTGATGCTGCCGGCCCGCTTCGTGCGCAATACGGCGGCCGCCGTGACCGGAACGACGGCTGCCGGCCTCGCCGGCCATTCCGTCGGCATCGTCAAGGGCACCGTCCACGAGGCGATGCTCGCGGCCTTTTTCCCGGCCATCAAGGCCCAGCCTTTTGACAACAAGGAAGCGCTGTTGACGGCCTTGAAGGAGCGGAAGGTCGATGCTGCCTTTGCCGATGCGCTGCAGCTTTCCTTCTGGGTGGCTTCGCCCGCTTCGGACAAATGCTGTGCCCTGTTCGACGGTCCCTATATGTCGGAGCATTTCCTGGGCGAAGGGATGACGATCATGCTGCGCCAGAACGACAGCGTGCTGACGGCAGCAATCGACCATGCGCTGGCAACGCTCTCGCGCAATGGCCGCCTGCAGGAAATCTATCTGCGTTATTTCCCCTACGGTCTATACTAAAGCGCGTCGCGATCTCCAAGATTCGCATGTCGCGCTTTAGGTTCATGTTTTCGCATGTCGTTATCGCAAAACCGCTGCACACTTTTGCGCGACATGCTTTAACCCTTGCGGAAACGGGCGATCGCGCTGCGCTCGATGGCAGCACAGGTCAGCTTGTCGAGGCCGAGACGGTCGCGCAGCAGGCTGAGCAGCCGCAATTCTTCGGCCTTGACGGAAAGGTCGGCGGAGGCGACTTCGACCGCCAGTGCGTAGGCGGTGTCGTAGAGACGGGCAGGCAGCGTATCGCGAACGGTCTCCAGCACCACATCCAGCCCTTCCGGACCGGCCAGCAGCGAAGCGCAGTCACGGGCGATGGAAATCAGATTGTCGTCGTCGAAATCGCGGAACACCGGCAGGAAGCCGATGAGTTGGCCGATCCTCTCCATTTCCCGGTCGTTCATGGTGCTGTCGACGGCGGATGCCATCACCATCACATAGATCAGCGCGTCATGGGCGGAAAGCGGCTTGTTCATGTCTGATTCCCTCTTGAATGAACGGAGATTAGGAATTGACAGTCGTCATTACAAGGGATCTGCGGGTTCAGGCCGGGGCGTCGCCGCCGGCCTGCGGCGCGGATCCTCGCCGTGAATGCCTTCCTTCGTTTGCTTTGCTTTCTCGCCGGCGGCGGCAAGCGGCGAGCCCGGTTGCGCTTCCGCCCAGCCATTTTCCACCAGCCATGTGCCGATATCCTGCTGCCCCAGCCGGCAGGCGGCGCTTGCCATGTCTTCCCATGCATCGGAAGGCAGGTCGCAATCGATCGCGCGATTGCGCAGGAAAAGCCGCAACGCCGTCTTTGCCATCATGCCGCACGGCCATTGTTTGCCTTCGGAGCCGCAACTCTTTTCGGCGGGCGTCGCAATGATGCCGGCAATCTGCAGCCGGCGTTTGCCGAAGGAAAGGACGCCGGCGTTTTCCACCGTCGGCCGCAACAGCTCAACACTGTCTTTTCCATCAGCTGTGGCCGGCGGTGTCCCGGCGGGCGCCGGTTCGCTCTGCGCCGTTTCCTTCGCTGTCGCATTTTCGGAAGGAGGCGGGGAGGGGCCTGCCGCAGGCTCTGTTGCCCGGGCAATCAACGCCGCATCCTCGTCTGTGAGCGATGCGGGTGGCTTTGTCCCATCGGTATCCGCATCGGGCAACTCGGCGGTCACGCTTCCGGCATCTGCGTCAGGTGCCGCTCCGTCGCCGCTGTTGAGCCGCGCTTGCCCGGCCAGCAGCAGGCCGGTCACGATCGCCATCCCCGCGATACCTGTGATGAAGGCTGCAGGGCGCATGGATTATTTTCCTATTGGCTGGCCCAGATGATACGAGCAATCCATTCGACGTCGGAAAGCTCGATCGTCCGGTTGGGATGTTCGGGATTGAGAGACAATAGCTCGATGGAGCGCGGGCTCTGGCGCAACAGCACCTTGGCCATGACTTCGCCCTCGCGTGTCTTGACGACGACACGGTCGTTGCGGCGCACCTGCGCGCCGGGCTCCACGATCAGCACATCGCCGTCGCGATAGAGCGGCATCATGCTCTCGCCCTGCACTTCCAGCGCATAGACGCCCGCCTTCTGCGAGGGGCCGGCCGGAAATTCCACCACATCCCAGCCCTGGCCTGCCGGAAAGCCACCATCGTCGAAAAAGCCGCCGGCGCCCGCCTGCGCAAAGCCGAGCAGGGGAATGGAGCTTCCCTGCGACGCAAAAATACCGTCCGGTAAGCTGGCGGCGGCAGCGGCACTCGCCGGCCGCATGAAGCCCATGAACTGCTCCATGCTCGCCCCCGTCGCCTCCAGCACCTTGGCGATGGATTCCGTCGAAGGCCAGCGCAGGCGCCCATCCGCCGAAAGTCGCTTGGATTTATTGAAGGAGGTCGGATCGAGCCCCGCCCGCCGCGCAAGACCCGACGGCGTCAGGTCATGCCGTTCGGCAAGCCCGTCGATCGCCCCCCAGATCTGGTCATGTGACAGCATATGCGTCCGGTTCCGCGGTCCATTCGGCCGCTTTCTATCGCCGGCAGATTAACCGAGGCATCTCCCCGAGTAAAGCGCAAATGAGGAATAAAATCCTGTCCGGTGGGTGCCTGAACTCAGGCGACCATCGCCATGTTGATCTTGCCAAGCTGGATCACCGCCTGCGTGCGGCTGTCGACGTTGAGCTTCAGGAGGATCGCCGAGACATGCGCCTTGATCGTCGCTTCGGAAACCCCGAGCTCATAGGCGATCTGCTTGTTCAGCAGTCCTTCGCCGAGCATGGTCAGCACCCGGCTCTGCTGCGGTGTCAGCGTGTGAAGGCGGTGGATGAGGTCGGCGACATCGGGGTCCTGCTCCTGTCCGTCGCGATAGCTCTCCGGCGTGGCGATATCGCCTGCCAGCACCGTCTGGATGCCGCGGCGGATATCCTCGATACCTGAGGATTTCGAAATGAAGCCGGAAGCGCCGAGCTCCAGCGCCCGGCGGATTGTCGTGGTGTCATCGGTCGCTGAGATGATGACGATCGGCAGGCTGACGAATTCGGATCGCAGCGCCATCAGGCCGGAAAAACCGCTGACTCCAGGCATGGCGAGATCGAGCAGCATCAGGTCCGCATCCGGATGCGCAGTCGCTGCCCTCCTTGCCGCGGCAAAATCCCCGGCCTCGACGATTGTCTGCCGGCCTTCCATGCCGAGCACCGCCTGCCGCAGCGCGTCGCGGAACAGCGGATGGTCGTCAGCGATGATGATGGTCTGTTCCTGCATCGAAAACTCCCTCCCAAGAGCTCGATCTCCTCAGTCCTGTCCGGCTCCCCCGCACGAACATGACCCTCTACTTATATGAATATAACCAGATCAACTCCGCTGCGGAAGGGGATTGGCCTCGTCTTCCGCTTGGAATTCCCGAACTATACCCATGAAACTGCGCATCATCCGCTCCATGATGCCGATCGAGCGGTCGACTTCCGCATCCGTCGGCAGGGCGGGTCGGGCGGTTGTACTCTTCTCCAGCGCGCTCACCCGGTCGGCAAGCCGGTCGAGTTCGTCCTCGTAGGCAGCGCGTTCATCGGCGGCCATGCGGCAGACCAACGCCCCGTCCTTCTCGGTGCAGAGCGACATGGCCCCCGTTTGCCGGTCCAAGCGCACGAAATGGTCGCCGCTGCGCTCGAGCTGGAAGCGCGCCGCATCGGGCTCCGCTGCCATTGCCGCAAGCGGCAGAAGACCGGCGGCAAGCGTGATTGCAAATGCCTTCATCGTCTCATCCTCCGCAAAGCATGGTGCCTGTCCGTTTTTGCGCCCTGAGGCGTGGACATCGCCGTCTCTTTGGGGCAAAGCCCTCATCAGGAAGGCCAGCCCCCTTCTCAACAAGACCACTAACGGGATCATCATGACCGCGACACCGACCCTTTACAAGATCGTGCCGGAGGCGCTCTGGCAGGAAGCCAGACAAACCGGCGTTTTTCATGGCGCGGGCATCGATCAGAAGGACGGCTTCATCCATTTCTCGACGGCAGATCAGGTCAAGCAGACCGCAGCCCTGCATTTTGCCGGTCAGACCGGCCTTGTCCTCGTTGCTATCGATGGCCGCAATTTCGGCGACAAACTGCTCTTCGAACCCTCGCGCGGCGGCGCGCTTTTCCCGCATCTTTATGCCGATCTGCCGCTTTCGGCGGTGCTTTGGGAGGCGGCCTTGCCGCTCGATGACGCAGGCGCCCACATCTTTCCGGAGCTCGCACCGTGATCGATCCTTTCAAGAGCATCGCCCGCCGCGGCCTCTTTCTCTTTGATCCCGAAACCGCGCATGGCATGTCGATCGCGGCGCTGAAATCCGGCGTCGTGCCTGCCTGCCGCTTCGCGCCGGACCCGCGCCTGCGCCAGACCGTTGCCAACATCGACTTTCCCAACCCGCTCGGCATGGCTGCGGGCTATGACAAGAATGCCGAAGTGCCGGAAGCCCTGCTGAAGCTTGGCTTCGGTTTCACCGAGATCGGCACCGTCACGCCGAAGCCGCAATCCGGCAATCCACGCCCGCGTATCTTCCGCCTTGTGGAAGATGAAGGCGTCATCAACCGCCTCGGCTTCAACAATGAAGGCCATGAAGCAGCCTTCCGCCGTCTCTCGCAGATCGGCCGCGCCGGCATCGTCGGCGTCAACATCGGCGCCAACAAGGACAGCGATGACCGGATCGCCGATTATGTCGCCGGTATCCGCCGCTTCTATTCCGTCGCCCGCTATTTCACCGCCAACATATCCTCGCCCAACACGCCGGGCCTGCGCGATCTGCAGGCGCGTGAAAGCCTCGCCGCACTTTTGTCGGCCGTGCTTGCTGCACGCAACGAAGAAGCCGAGAAGGCCGGTCGAAAAATCCCGGTCTTCCTGAAGATCGCCCCCGATCTGACCGAGGAAGGCATGGATGACATCGCCGCCGAAGCTCTCTCGCATGCGCTGGACGGTTTGATCGTTTCCAACACGACGCTTTCTCGTGACGGCCTGAAGGACCGGGTCCAGGCGAAGGAAACAGGGGGCCTTTCCGGCGTGCCGCTGTTCGAGAAGTCGACGGTCGTGCTCGCCAAGATGCGCAAGCGTGTCGGTTCGGCCCTGCCGATCATCGGCGTCGGCGGTGTCTCATCGGCCGAAACCGCGCTGGAAAAGGTCAGAGCAGGGGCCGATCTCGTACAGCTCTATTCCTGCATGGTTTATGAAGGTCCGGGCCTTCCCGGCACGATCGTGCGCGGCCTGTCGAAACTGCTCGATCGCGAAAAGGTTGCCTCGATCCGCGATCTCAGGGATATCAGCGTCGATTACTGGGCGGCGCGAAACGTCTGAGCTGCGCGCGGCTTCACCAGCACCGCCAGGAAGAAACCACGAAACAGCAGGAAGGCGTTCATCGCCAGCCACAGGCCGTGATTGCCGAAGAGCGGCACGAAGACGGCGAGCATGGCGAGATACCCCGCGAACGACATCAGCATGCGGTTACGCATGTCGACGGACCATGTCGCGCCGATGAAGACGCCGTCCATCAGGAAGGCGAGCGCGCCCGTCAGCCCCGTCACCGCCGCCCAGGGCATATAGGTCTCGGCGGCTGCCTGTACCTCCGGCGAACTCGTCAGCCCGGCAATGAGGGCAGGACCGGCAAAATAGAAGAAGGCGGAAATGATTGCTGCGAGCCCGAAGGACCACAACGTCGTGAGCCTCAGACCGCGGTCGAAGGCCGGCCTATATTGCGCACCGATCGCCCGCCCGGTGATCTGCTCCGCGGCGTTGGCAAGACCGTCGAGATAGTAGCCTGACAACAGGAAGAAGTTCATCAGCACTGCATTGGCCGCAAGGGTAATGGCACCGAAGCTGGTGCCGATGCGGGTCATGATCGCGAAGGAGCCGATCAGCACGAAGGTGCGGATCAGGATATCGCGGTTCAGCGCGAAAAGCTCGGCAAGCTTGGCGCGCGAAAACACCTCCGTCCGGTTTGGCCGATGTGCCCGATCGAAGCTGCGCAGCACGATGAAGAGACCGGCAAGCGCGCCCGCCGTTTCGCCCGCCATCGTGCCCCAGGCGACACCGGAAACACCCCAGTCGAGCGACAGGCCGAGATAGATGGAAAGCAGGATGTTGATGCCGTTGATCAGCGCCTGCAGCAGCAATCCCGTGCGACCCTGTCCGCGGCCAAGCACGAAGCCGAGCAGCGCGTAATTGGCAAGTGCTGCCGGTGCGGCGAGAATGCGGATCGAGAAATAGGTGCTGGTCGCCTCGGCAATACGGCCCTCGGCCCCCATCAGCTTCAGTCCGACAAGGATCAACAGCGGCGACAGCACGAGAAGGGCCAGGCCGGAGCCGAGCGCCGAAACGATCGCCCGCCAGAAGACAGCTTGCTGCTCATGCGCATCGCGCCGCCCGAGCGCCTGTGCCGTCAGCCCGGTCGTAGACGCCCGCAGGAAATTGAAGCTGCCCATGATGAGGTCGAACAGCATGGCGCCGATGGCGAGCCCCGCCAGCGCTTCCGGATCACCCATACGACCGACGACGGCGGTATTGGTAATGCCGAGCAGCGGCGTCGTCATGAAGCCGAGCGTCATCGGAATGGCGATCGACAGCACCAGTTGGTGCGTCACGTCGAATGCCAATGCGTTTCTGGGTCTGCCGGTATCCATATTCGCCTCTTGGGGAGAGAGGCGGAATCGCCTCAGCTGGAAAGCACCATGGCCCAATAGGGCAGGTTCCTGGAAGACGTATTATGTGCAACGGCAACGCCGAGACCGCTATAGCGCCCGAGCATGTTTTCCAGATGGTGGGGCGAGTTGATCCAGGCGGTGACGACCGCATCGACGCTCTGCTGGCCCGAAGCGATGTTTTCGGCGGCCGGCAGTGCAACGCCGCTCGCCTTCACGCGGGCGCCGAAACTGTCCGACATGCCCATCAGATGCTTCATCCTGCCCGCACTTGCCATGCGCTTGGCCTGGAAGATCGCGGCGGCACTTGCATGCGGATCGACGCTGAGCGGCGGCAGGCCGTTCTTGGCGCGCAGCTGGTTGACGAGCGGCAGGGCCGAAGCGGTCTGGTCCGTGGCGTCGGACGGCGTGCTCGCGAGTTTCGGAGTGGTCGTGCAGCCGGCAACGCCGGCCACCAGTGCAAGACCTGAAAGCTGCAGCAAGCCGCGGCGTGAAAGGATGATTGAAGCCATGTTATTTTCGATAGCTGAAGAGACGGATGATGATGAAGATCGGGATGACGATGGTGGCGCCGAGGATCAGATAGTCGCCGACGCGGCCAAGCGCAGAGAAGCCCTGCCGCCATAGATGGATCACGAAATCACGAAAGTTGTAGATAAGTTCCCAGGGGGTCAGCCCGAAGATGGCCATGACGAAGCCGACGATCAGCGAAACCACCAAGAGCTTGATGATCGTGCGGCCAATGGAATCGCCGAGGAACCTGTTCACCTGATCGGACATGCGCCATCTCCTGTTTGCCTTGAGATACGGTCGCGGCGATTCGCCCGCAAGCCTTTTCCGCCAAGACAGCACCGCCTCTGAAATAGGACTTGAGTTTTTTTGTGGCCGAAGCCAAATGCCGCCAGCCAAAGGGTCCAATCATGCAGCCAAGCCAGCTTTCCTCCGGCGACGTCATCGCCGACCGCCGCGCCGATTACGCCAGGATGCTGGATGAGGGCGGCGAGCCGGAAGCGGCGGCCGAACTGATGGAGCAGGCACTGGAACTGACGCCGGCCTGGGCAGCAGGCTGGTATCGCCTCGCCACATACCGCGAAAAGGCAGGCAAGGCGGACGCTGCCGTCGAAGCCTACCGCCGCACGCTTGAACTCGACTCCGAAGATATTTTCGGCGCTGGCTTGAAGCTCGCCTTGCTCGGCGACACTGAGACGCCAGCCCAGCCGTCGAGCCGCTATGTCGAGCGCCTCTTCGATGACTATGCCGACCGTTTCGAGACATCCCTCGTGGAGAAGCTGGATTATTCCGTCCCGCAGAAGCTTGCAGCACTCGTCGCGTCCACCGGCCGGCAATATCAATACGCTGTCGATCTCGGCTGCGGCACGGGCCTGCTCGGCCCTGAAATCCGTACCCGGGTCGCACAACTCGAAGGCTTCGACCTCTCGCAGAACATGCTGGTGAAGGCTGCCGAAAAGCACGTCTACGATCATCTTGCGCAGGCGGACTTGTCGCTGTCGCCCGAAGCCTCCGGCCTCTTTGCGGATGGCGCCCGGCATCGCGCCGACCTCGTAACCGCCGCCGATGTGCTGATGTATCTCGGCAATCTGGAAAATGTCTTCGCGATCCTCGACGAGCTCCTGGCTCCTTGCGCCGACTTCGCCTTTTCCGTGGAGGACGGTGGCGAAGGAAATGGTTTTCATCTGGCGCCGTCGCTGCGCTATGCCCACTCCGAGACCTATGTCGAAGGGCTTGCCGTCGCCCATCGGCTCCAAATCCTCAAGACGGTCAAAACCACCATTCGCAAAGATGGCGGCAAACCGGTTCTCGGTATTCTATTCCTTACGCGCAAGACCGCCTGAGCGCATATTTCTTGCGATTTTGAAATAGGTCAGCATTGCTTACGTATTTCGCTTGCGC
Source organism: Rhizobium sp. WYJ-E13 (assembly GCF_018987265.1). Classification (NCBI taxonomy): domain Bacteria; kingdom Pseudomonadati; phylum Pseudomonadota; class Alphaproteobacteria; order Hyphomicrobiales; family Rhizobiaceae; genus Rhizobium; species Rhizobium sp. WYJ-E13. Next base: position 172,109 of record NZ_CP076853.1, read on the forward strand.
ACCACCTTGGAAGGCCTGATAATACGGCCATTCAGCGAGAGGCGACGCGCTCCCTGGAGCGCAACACGCGCCGCATCCACCCAGACATTCCCTTCTCCTCCGGTCGGCCCGGAGCAGCCGCTATCGGAGATCGCGACATGAGCCAGCTCATCAATGCCCTTGGGTTCTGGAATACCACCGCGACACGTCACACGCCGGTCGAGGATGTGCAAGGTGTGTTCTCCGGCAGCCTCGTTTCCGCGCTCGGTCTTTACATTCTTGCCAGCGCCGGCCTTCTCACCGGCAGCACCGCCGGCATTGCCTTCCTGCTGCATTATGCCTTCGGCGTGAATTTCGGTCTCGCCTTCTTCCTGCTCAACCTGCCCTTCTTCTATCTCTCGTGGAGGAGTCTCGGCATGGCCTTCACGATCAAGACCTTCATCGCCATCGGTTTGACCTCGGCATTGACCAGCCTGCAGCCGAAGGTCATGGAAATCGCCGCCATTCATCCGGCCTGGGCAGCTCTCCTTGGCGGCCTGCTACTGGGTTACGGCCTTCTTGCGCTCTATCGCCACCGCGCCAGCCTCGGCGGCGTCGGCATTCTCGGCATCTATATGCAGGAGCGTTTCGGCATCCGCGCCGGCCTCGTACAGCTTGCCATCGACATGTGCGTCTTGGCGGCCGCATTCTTCGTCACCACGCCGCCGGTCGTCTTCTATTCCGTGCTCGGTGCAGTTGTTCTCAATCTCTTCGTTGCGATCAATCACAGGGCCGACCGCTACATTGCGCTCTAGGCAGCTCTAACCTTACAAATCGGTAAGCCATTATAAACAAAACGTAACTTGCCTGTGATCGGCCCCGGCGCGACACTTTTCCTTGCGCCGGATATGATGAGGTAAGCTATGTCAGATTTGGAAAAGCTTGTCAGACGCCGCATGCAGGAAGAATACGCCAAGGGCTCTTCCGCAAAGGAAATCGCCAAGGTCGTTCGTGACATATTCAACAGCATCGACCTCTCGGGCAAATTGCCTGAAGCTGTTGCCATGAGATCCGATACGCACCACGGACGATGAAATATTCAACCGACCCGATCTCTCGGGTCGGTCACCGGACAAAGCTCCCTATCAGCAAAGAGATATCAGGCTGCCTTCTGCGGCGCATCGATCGGATGCTGGCTGCGGAAGCCGACGGCAAGCCGGTTCCAGATATTGATCGTGCCGATCGCAACCGTGATCTTGGTCATTTCCGCTTCCGAGAAATGCGCCTTCAATGCTTCGTAATCGGCATCCGGTGCACCGGTCTCCGCAATCTTCGTCACCGCATCGACCCAGCCGAGCAGGGCGCGTTCACGGGCGTCGTAAACCGGAGATTCCCGCCAGACGCACATCAGGTTGATCCACTGTTCGGAAAGGCCGTGATGGCGTGCTTCCTTCGAATGCATATCGACGCAATAGGCGCAGCCGTTGATCTGCGAAGCGCGAAGCTTGATCAGGTGAATGAAGCGCTTATCCAGTCCGGATTCCTGCACATATTGCTCCAGCGCGACGACGGCCTTGTAGGCATCCGGAGCGGCTTTGCCGAAGTTGAAACGTGCTTGCATGATATGTCTCCTTAGGTTTGGAATTGGGGGTTGGGGTTTGTGTTGCGGCTCAGCGAGCCGTATTTCTCTCGTGTATTTCCATGAAGGCGCAGCCTCTGGCGGCGATCCCGCCGTCATCATCCGCGGAAAGTTCGGCCAGGATGTCGGCGATGCTGGTGTTTGCGAGTTCGGCGCGGTAGGCGCGCTCGGCCCTCAGCATTGCCGCCGTGATCTGGCAGGGTTTGGTGAAATAGCGCTGCGGCAGCGGGTTCGGTCCGCGCTGACGGATCTCCGAACAGCGGAAAGCCGGTGCCGGTCCCTCGACTGCGAGCACGATCTCAAGCAGCGAAATATCCTCCGGCTTCTTCGCCAGCCGGTAACCCCCCTTCGGCCCCGGTACCGTCTCCAGAATTCCGGCTCCCGAAAGCGCCTGCAGGTGCTTCAGCAGATAGCTCGTCGACACGCCATGGAATTCGGCAAGGGCCGCCGCCGAAAGCACGCCGCCAGCCGAAAGCCCTGATAGTACCGCCGTGCAATGAATGCTCTGTTCGACGCCGTCACCAAGTTTCACAGCTGATCTCCTTTAATCGTAGATATTATTTATCCATGATTATCGCGAGGAGTCAATAGCGCTTCTATTCGCCCGCGTTTGAACTACATTTGCCCCGTGGATCAGATCGAAACCGACCTCAGCCTTGCCTTGCCCGCTCCCTTCCTCCGCTGGTTTGCGGAAAAGGGCTGGCGTCCCCGCGCCCACCAGCTCGAGCTCCTGTCTCGTGCCGAAGCTGGCGAGAGCACGCTGCTGATCGCGCCGACCGGCGCCGGCAAGACACTCGCCGGTTTCCTGCCGTCGCTGACCGATCTCACGCGACGCGGCAAGATCCCGCCGGGTTCGGCATTTACCGGCATCCATACGCTTTACATCTCGCCGCTGAAGGCGCTGGCCGTCGATATCGAGCGCAACCTCACGAAGCCCGTCACCGAGATGGGCTTGCCGATATCGATCGAGAACCGCACAGGCGATACGCCGAACGCCAAGCGCCAGCGCCAGAAGCTCAATCCGCCCGATATATTGCTGACGACCCCGGAACAGGTGGCGCTGCTCCTGGCAAACCGGGAAGCCGAACGTTTCTTCAGGGATCTGAAATACGTCGTCTTCGATGAGCTGCACTCGCTGGTCACGTCCAAGCGCGGCCACATGCTCTCGCTCGGCCTTGGCCGGTTGCGCCGGCTGGCACCCGATCTGAAAACGATCGGCCTCTCGGCCACCGTCGCCAATCCCCTGGATCTACAGAAATGGCTGGTGGCGCAGGAGGAGGGCAGGGAAAACCATGCCGGCCTCGTTCTCGTCGAAGGTGGCGCCAGGCCCGATATCTCCATTCTCGACACCGAAGAGCGCATTCCCTGGGCGGGCCATTCCGCCAAATACGCAATCCCGGATGTTTATCGCCAACTGATCGACCACAAGACGACGCTGCTCTTCGTCAATACCCGCTCGCAGGCCGAAATGCTCTTTCAGGAGCTCTGGACGGTCAACGAGGAAAACCTGCCGATCGCGCTCCACCACGGTTCGCTCGATGTTGCCCAGCGCCGCAAGGTCGAAGCCGCCATGGCCGCTAACCGGCTGCGGGCCGTTGTCGCAACCTCGACGCTCGATCTCGGCATCGATTGGGGCGATGTCGATCTCGTCATCCATGTCGGCGCGCCCAAGGGAGCCTCGCGCCTTGCCCAGCGCATCGGCCGCTCCAATCACCGCATGGACGAACCATCAAAGGCAATCCTCGTGCCCGCCAACCGCTTCGAGGTCATGGAATGCCAGGCCGCACTCGATGCGAACTATATCGGCGCGCAGGACACGCCGCCCGTCGGCCGCGGTGGACTTGATGTGCTCGCCCAGCACGTGCTCGGCATGGCCTGCGCTGAGCCCTTCGACATGCTGGAACTCTATGACGAGATCACCAGCGCCTCGCCCTATGCCGACCTTTCGTGGGAAACCTTCGAGCGCGTCGTCGATTTTGTCGCGACCGGCGGTTATGCGCTCCGCACCTACGAGCGTTACGCCCGTATTCGCAAGACCAAGGAGGGTCGCTGGCGCGTCTCCAATCCGCAGGTCGCCCAGCAATATCGCCTGAACCTCGGCACCATCGTCGAGGATCCGATGCTGAATATTCGCATGGCCAAACGCGGCGAGGGCGGCAGGCTCGGTCGCCCCGGCGCCGTGCTTGGAAAAGTCGAGGAATATTTCCTCGAACAGCTCGCTCCCGGCGACACTTTCATCTTCTCCGGCAAGGTTTTACGCTTTGAGGGCATCAGGGAGAACGAGGCGCTGGTAAGCCAGGCCTATTCCTTCGATCCGAAAATCCCTTCCTATGCCGGCGGAAAGTTCCCGCTCTCGACCTACCTTGCCGATCAGGTCCGCTCGATGCTGGATGATCCCGATCGCTGGCCCCGCCTGCCGGACCAGGTGCGCGACTGGCTCTCGCTGCAGAAGGAAAAATCCTTGCTGCCGAAGCGCGACGAGCTGCTGATCGAGACCTTCCCGCGCGGCAGCCGCGGTTACATGGTCATCTATCCCTTCGAGGGGCGGCTGGCGCACCAGACGCTCGGCATGCTGCTCACACGCCGGCTGGACAGGGCAGGGGCAAAACCGCTCGGTTTCGTCGCAACCGATTATTCCCTCGCCATATGGGGCCTGGAGGATCTAGGTCTCAGGATCGCCAATGGCCACCTCAGCCTCTCTGACCTCTTCGATGAGGATATGCTGGGTGACGATCTGGAATCCTGGCTGAACGAATCCTTCCTTTTGAAGCGTACCTTCCGCAATTGCGCCGTGATTGCAGGCTTGATCGAGCGGCGCCATCCGGGCAAGGAAAAGACCGGCCGGCAGATCACCGTCTCCGCCGATCTGATCTACGATGTGCTCCGAAGCCACGAGCCCGACCACATCCTGCTGCAGGCAACGCGGCAGGACGCAGCGACCGGTCTTTTGGATATTTCCCGCCTTGGCGATATGCTGAGGCGAATCAGGGGCCACATCACCCACCGGGCGCTGGACCATATTTCGCCGCTCGCCGTGCCGGTCATGCTGGAAATCGGCCGGGAATCGGTGCCGGGTCAGGCCCACGATGCGCTGCTTGCCGAAGCCGCGGACGATCTGATCGCCGAGGCCATGTCCTGAGAAATCGGGCCTGAATTATTGGGAATACGAGAGTGATGAACCGCTTGGCGCTCGCGCGCGACATGATTGGTCTTGCCGCAATACCGGGCGTCGAAACCGCCGTTCACGGTGTCGCTGCCGTCTGTGATCCCTTGGGCGCGCTCTATCTGCCGGATGCCGGCATTCTCGTCGTCTCTGACCTGCATCTGGAAAAAGGGGCAGCCTTCGCCCGCCGCGGCATGATGCTGCCGCCCTACGATACGCTGGCGACGCTCACCGTGCTCGCCGCCGTCATTTCCCGTTATGATCCAAAGATCATCATTTCGCTCGGCGACAACTTTCACGATCGCGTTGGCTCCGAATATCTGCCGGATTCTTTCCGCACGCTGATCGTCGAAATGGCCCGCAGCCGCGAATGGATCTGGATCAATGGCAACCATGATCCCGATGGCACCGTCGACCTGCCCGGCACCTGTTCGGACGAGCTCTATTATGCCGGCCTGACCTTCCGCCACGAGCCGCGTGACGGCCTGCAAAAAGGCGAGATCGCGGGCCATCTGCATCCGGCTGCGACCGTCCGCCGCCGCGAGAAATCCGTCCGCCGTCCCTGTTTCGCGACAGATGGCGACCGCCTGCTGATGCCTGCCTTCGGCGTCATGAGCGGTGGCCTGGATCTCGGCCATAAGGCCATGAAGGGCCTTTTCGACAAGACCTCGCTGATCGCCCACCTGCTCGGTCGTGATCGGATCTACTCGGTCCGCTATGGCAATTTGCGCGGCTGACACGCGCTACCTTCTGACTTGGGGAGATGGGAAGAGGCTCAATTACATCCCTGCAATTGCTGCTGATAGGTCCCGGCCATCCTTGCGAACTTCTGTGCCGTCTGCTGCAACTGACCATTGCTGCGCCAATCGCCGCGCTTGTAGCCGGTCGGGCCGGAATAATAGGCGAGGTAAAGGCTGTAGGCGTCGTTGAGCGGAATGCCCGTCGCTTGGGCGTTGCTGTAGTGGTACCAGCCAATGAAATCGATCGCGTCGGCGAAGTTTGTCCTCGTTGCAGACCAGTTGCCTGTGGCGGACTGGTAGTGATCCCAGGTTCCGTTCAGCGCCTGCGAATAGCCATAGGCCGTCGAGGGCCGTGTCCAGGGAATGAAGCCGAAGAGCTTGGTGCGCGGCGGTCGTGCATAGGGCTGGAAGCCGGATTCGACATACATGGTCGCCATCAGGATCGGCACCGGCACGCCGTATTTCTTCTCGGCACGCTCCGCAGCCCCCTGCCAGCTGGTGAAGAGACCATCCTTCTGATCGAAAACAGCGCAGATATTACGCGTCTGGCGCGGCGCCGTCGCACAGCCGGCAAGCAAAGCCAGCCCGACGACCGCAAGCACGGTGGGAGTACGCATGATACAAACCTCTCATTTCCGAGAGATTACTAACTCGTAAACGTTAAAGAGCGGTTTTTATGCAAATACGAGATGTTCCGGTGGTCTTTTGCCGGGCCAGGGATTGGTCCCGTCCCGCAGCCAGAGCAGGGTATCGAGCCAGAAACCGGTGGCGTGGCGCGCATGAAAAAGATCGAAATGCCCGATCCTCGGAAATCCGAGATCTTCCGGCCTCAGCAGCACCTCCTCCACTTGGGCATTGCGATAATGGGAAAACCCGCGGCGAATGGCCTGAACGGTGGCGATCTCGTCGTCCGAAACGGCGAGGCTGAGGACCGGCGCACGAAAGCTGTCGAAGCGATTGAACGCCACTGTCCATTCTCTCGCCGCGTGAGGATCTTTCCATCCCCGCTGAAAAGCCCAGTCGAGCGCGACGTCCTTCGGCAGATCCTCAAGCCAGCCAAGGCGCCGTCCGGGAAAGTAGCCGAAGAGCAATGTGGTTGCCGGCATGACGACGTGCCATTTCAGGAACAATCGCCACCGGTGTGCTGCCGCATAGTCCCGCGGATTGCCATATTGGGCGCCGACCGCCAGCATGCGTGTGATACGGCCGGCATGCGCCGAGACACCCGGTAGGAACCCGCCGATACTGTGGCCGACGACGAGAAGCGCTCGACCGGGCCGCCGGCTTTCCATGAAAAGCAGCGCCGCATCGAAATCCAGCTCGCCCCAGTCCTGCCAGCGATAGCCCGATCCCTTTAATCGCTCCGGACGGGACAGGCCGATACCGCGATAGTCATAGGTCAGTACATCAAAACCATGTTCGGCGAGAAAGCGCGCATAATAGTGATAGTAGCGTGCCGCAACCCCGGTCGCCGGATTGATGACGACGCTCCCATTGGCACCACTACGGGCGCCGTTCCAGATATGACCGCGGAGTTCAACTCCGTCACGGCAGTGGATCGAGACGGCTTCCGCTTCTCGTGCGAACTCGCTCTGCCTCCGTTTGCTCTCCGGCATTCGTCATCTCCTCTGCGGATATTTCGGCAGGACGATAGGCAGATGCGTGCGTTGATGACACTCACTAGTCGGTATACATTGGCTGAATGGCAAGATCAGGAATCGATACGCGCGAACGCATTATCGCGGCCGCTGCAAAACTCTTCTATAACGAGGGTGTCAGGGCGGTCAGCGTCGATGCCGTGGCCGAGAAGGCTGATGTCACGAAGCGCACCCTCTATTATCATTTCGACAGCAAGGACGACCTGATCGCCGCCTATCTCGAAACCCGCGACCAGCCCAACCTTGCTGTCTATCGGCGGTGGTTTGCGGAGACGGACGGACATCTGCCAGCGAAGATAAAGGGCATTTTCGACAATCTGGCCCGCTCGGCCCGGCATCCGAAATGGAAGGGCTGCGGTTATCTCAGAACATCGGCCGAGCTTGCAAACATGCCTGGCCATCCCGCCATCAAGGTGGGGGCCGCACACAAGAAAAATGTCGAGCAATGGCTGGCGGCTCTCTTCGAGGAACAGCATCTCGCCGCGCCGCCAAAGCTTGCCCGCCAGATCGTTCTGCTGCTCGACGGCTCCTTTGCCGCCGTGCTCCTGCATCGCGATCCGACCTATATGGAAGCTGCAGGAGAAGCGGCCGCAGCCTTGGTGGCTGCGGCCAGCGCGGGCAAAATGATCAGGCTGCCCTGACCGGCTCGTAGCGCAGGATCACCGCGCCGCTCTTCGTCACCGAGGACTCGAGCAGTTTCAGGGGTTGCTGCGCGTCCGCCGGCTTGAAATGCGGATTGCCGCGGCCGAGGATGACGGGCACCAGGCAGATGCGGATTTCATCCACCAGTCCCGCCTTCAGCAGGGTATCGGCAAGCTCGGCGCTGCCGAAGACGAAGATCGTCTTGCCGTCCTGCTCCTTCAGTCTTCTCAGTTCGGAAACCGGATCGCGAACCACGCACGTATTGTTCCAGTCCGCCTTTTCCATGCTCCGCGAGACGGCGATCTTGGCAATGCTGTTCATATAGGCCTTGATCTTGTCTTCACTCTCGGCGCTCGGCCAATAGGCCGCCATGCCCTCATAGGTCTTGCGGCCGAAAACCAGCAGATCACCTTCTTCGCCGAACTGCTCAGCATATTTTTCAAGCTCCGGCCCCCAGGCCAGATTGTGGAATTCGATATCCCACGGCTTCGTCCCTTCGAAATAGCCGTCCAGCGTCATCAGGTTCCAGACAACCAGTTTCCTCATCTCCTCCTCCTTCCAGGCCGCGCCTTCTTTAAAACCGGTTGCCATAAACAACTGGTTGTAAAGATAAGCAGACTGATAGTGAAATGTAAGCGGTATTCGCGGAAGAAAGTGGAAGAGCCTCACGCTTCAGCTGAATCGAGTTTCTGGACAGGTTTTGCCGCCGGGCACGTATCCGTGCCCGGATATTCGATCGAAGCCTGTCTGAAAGTCGTCGCCGGACGACGGAAACCCGCCGATCAATCCTTGCGGAAGATCAGACTGGCGCCCCATCCCGTCAGCACGGCCAGCAGCACCGCAAAGCAGCCATAAAAGATTGGCTGCTCATGCGCCGCATCGGTGATCGTCTGTTCGATACCCGTCTTGATGACGCGCAACGGCTGCGACTTCTGCGTCACGAACTTCCCGCTCTTGAACAGGTAGGCGCGTACGGTGTGCACGCCGTTCGGGATGTTCGCCGGCAACCGCAGGCTTGCCTTGAAGAGATTGGAGGAGACGAAGCGAACGCCGCTCGGGTCACGCTCGTAAAGCCCGCCTACCTGCTGCAGGCGCCGGAAGGCAGTGCGGAATTCGTTGAGACTGTTGAAGTTGCCGGCAAAATCGATCGGTCGCAGCGGAATATGGTCGATGCCGATACCCTCTCCGGTCAGGTCGAGCGGTGTCGTTATGTCGTCGATGGAGCGCGAACTCGACATCGAATAGGAATGCGGCACGTCGGCGAAGGTCATCGACGAGGCATTGATCCAGATGCCGAAGACCCGCTCTTTCCTGCGTACCGTGGCGTCTTCGCGCGGACCTTCCAGAACCACGACAACGTCATACTGGCCGATGGCAAGCAGCAGGTCGTCTGTGTTCGTCACAGCGCCGAAAATCGTCAGGTCCGCGCCGCGGAAATCGGAGGTGATGGCGATTTCGCTGGTAGAGGTGCCGATTTCCAGCCCCTCGCGCTCGACCTGTGTCCCCTGCCCAGGCAGCATCTGCGCCGCCACCAGCGATGGCAGCAGAAGCGCAAGCAGCAAGGGCAGAACACGCCAGGGCATCAGTTCCCCACTCCCATGACCACCGAATAGATATCTTCCGGCGTCACGACCAGCGCGACGGCGAGACGTAGGCCCACCGCGAGAACCAGGAGACCGAGCAGCGCGCGCAGCTGTTCGCCGCGCAGCCGCTGCCCGACGCGCACGCCATATTGCGCGCCGATGACGCCGGCGAGCATCAGGAAGAAGGCGAGCACGATATCGACGGAGTAGTTGGTCGCCGCCTGCACGATCGTCGTATAGGCGGTCACGAAGATGATCTGGAAGAGCGAGGTTCCGACGACGACATTGGTCGGGATGCGCAACAGGTAGATCATCGCCGGCACCATGATGAAGCCGCCGCCGACGCCCATGACCGAGGTGAGGATGCCGATCGCAAATCCGAGCGTCACGATGGGGATGACAGACAGATAGATCTTCGATTTCTTGAAGCGCACCTTCAGCGGCAGCTTATGCACCCAGTGCTGATGGCCGGGCCGGCGCGGAACCGGTGGCTCGTTGCGGGCGGCGCGGCGCATGGCGTTGACGCTCTCCCACAGCATCAGCCCGCCGACCGCGCCGAGGAAGACGACATAGAGAAGCGAGATGAAGAGGTCGAGCTGGCCGATCGCACGCAGCAGCGAGAAGATCCAGATACCGACTGTCGCCCCCGACAGACCGCCGACGAGAAGCACCGAGCCGAGCTTCAGGTCGAGGGAGCCGCGCCGGAAATGCGTGATCGCCCCCGATATCGAAGAAGCCACCACCTGGTTGGCGCCTGTCGCGACGGCGACGACCGGCGGAATATTGTAGAAGATCAGGAGAGGGGTGATCAGAAAGCCGCCGCCGACGCCGAACATGCCGGACAGGAAGCCGACAGCTGCCCCCATGCCGAGAATGATGAAGATGTTCACCGACAATTCTGCGATGGGCAGATAGATTGTCAAAGCCGACCCCGATTATCGCCGCGCCCGCCGCGGCGGCCTGTGTCACGTTCCCGTTCGAATGGCGCATCCTACTGTGAAATCGTTGCCAGAGGCTTTCGAAGGAAAAAAGCGCAACCAGCCGGATGCAGGCCCCGATATGTCCCGCATAATCCGGCTTTTTTCAGGTTTTGTGACAGCCGGTTCCAAAAGCCGGAAAGCCCGGTGGCGGAGTGCCGCCGAGGTGTCTTAGATGGCCTTGGCGCGCGGTTTGTTGCGCTCCAGAAGCGCCTTCACAGTATCGTCGTTGACCTTGCCGCTCGGTTCCTGGCCGATCGACTTCTGGAAGTTCTTGATGGCGGTCACCGTCTTGGCGCCCATCTCGCCGTCGGGCGGGCCGGCGTCGAAGCCGTTATTGTTCAGGATCGCCTGGATGTTGCGGATCGCCTTCTTCATGTCGACGGTTGCCGTCTTTGGGGCAGCGCCGTTTGCCCAGGTGTCCGGGATTTCGATGCCGTTCGCCTTGTTGTCGAGCGGCTGCGGCTTCCAGAGGTCGGCCTTGGCGCGGGCGCGTTCGAGTTGGCCCGGCTTCATGGCATTGGCCACTTCGTCGCGCTTCTGGGCGGCGTCCTTGTCGCCTGCTTTGGCGGCGATCGCGAACCACTTGTAGGATTCTTCCAGATCGGCCGGAACGCCATTGCCGCGGGCGCAGAGGATGGCGAGGTTGAACTGGCTGTCGGTGATGCCGAGATCGGCCGCCTTCTGGAACCAGGAGGCCGCCGTCGCATAATCCTGCTGGCCGAGCGCGCCGGAGGCGTAAAGCACTGCGAGATTGTGCATGGCGCCGGCATTGCCCTGGCTTGCGGCTTGCTCGTAGAGAGCCTTGGCCTTCTGCACGTCGCGATCGACGCCGTTGCCCTTCTCATACAGGCTGCCGAGGCGGTATTGCGCCGGGGCGAAGCCCTTGTCGGCCGAAAGCTGATACCAGCTCGCTGCCTGCTTCTGATCGGCGGCGAGGCCGTTGCGGCCCTCGGTATAACGCGCGCCGATCTCGAAGAGCGCCAGTGCATCGCCGTTGCGTGCCGCATCGGCAAGCGGCTGTGGCTGGATCGTGTCGGGAACGATGATCGAGGCAGCCGCAGGAGCTGCTGGCGTATTCGGAACGAAGCCGGAGGCATCCTGTGCCGGTGCCTGGTCGAATCCTTCCGCACCTTCGCCGTCGAGCGGCGCGGTGTCGGTCAGGTGATCGGACACTGCGGGAGCAGCCGCCTCGGGAGGAATTGTCTCCGGTGCGATTGCCGGCGGCTGGACGGCCATTTCCGGTGCCGATGCTTCCGGCGCAACCGGCATTGGGGCTGCCATATTGGCCTGCGGTGTTTCGGTGGCGTCGGTCAGGGCCGAGACTTCAGCCGGCGGTGGGGCCTTTTCGCCTGTCGTCAGCGTGCGGGCGAGCGGGAAAGCCATGATGGCGAGCAATACGGCGCCGACTGCCAGCAGGATCGGCCGGCGGAAGCGCTGGAAGGTGCCGCCCTTGCCGGTTTTTTCCGGCTTTGCGGCGCGGCGTTCGGCGCGCGTCGCCGGCTTTGCGTTGCTGTCGATTTCCATGGCGGCGGCCTGCGCGGCGCGGCGCGCGGCGGCGATATAGTCCGCACGATCGTTCTCGGTGGCCGGCTTGCCGCGCTGGGCGTTCTGGCTGGCGCGTACGCGCTCCAGGATCTTCTTCACGTCGGGAGCGCCGGAGCCGGGTTCCAGCAGCTCGTTTGCCGCTTCGGCCGGCACCACATCGACGGGATCGATCGATGGAGCCGGATCGATAACCGTGCGCTCGGCAGCTTTTGTTTCCGTTTTGCGGGCAGGCATCAGCTTGCGGCCGAGGCTTGCGAGCAGGCTGCCTTTGGCGGGAACGGCCGGCTTTTCCGGCTGGATGTTGGCTTCGATTGCGATCGCGCTGGTGCTGTCGGCCAATGCCGCTTCCGATACGCGGCCTGTCGGCTCTTCGGCGATATCAGCCGTATGCAGCACGGGCGAAGCCTTCGGCGCTTGCATTACCGGAGCTCTGGCCGGCTCCCTGCCGGCATCGACCAGCGCGTAGGGATCGAAGTCGAAATCGGCATTGGCAGCCGGCATCCTCGCGGCAGGGCGCACCCGCTCTTCCATTGTGTCCAGCCGGTCGGCGATGTGCACCAATGTCTCGTGCAGGGCCTGGAAGGTCTTGTGGGTGCGCTCCTCGCCGTCCCGGCTCAAATCTTCCAGATGCCGCAGATCTTCGGCGAGCGCGGCCAGCGCCGACATATCGGCTGCCGCCGGCGCGGTTCCCTGTACCCCGCCGTTGCGCGAATAGGCGTCGACGACGGCCTCCGCCGCCTGTCGCGCGGCTTCGATGATATATTCGTCGTTCGTCGCGATGTAGTCTTCGATCGCGCCCATGCGGCGGTCGAGATCCGCCGATGCCTCGGCGTTCTCGCGCGGCGCGCTCAAGAGGTCGGAGAGATTGGCGATCTGGTCTTCGAGGTTCTTCAGCGCGCGCGCGTCGGTTGGCGCAGCCGCCGTGCTTTCCTCCAGCCGAGCGGCGATGTCGCTCAGCCGACCTTCGAGACGATGGAAGGCGCTGTCGTCGATTTCCACTGCCGGGGCAGGGCGGATTTCTATCTCGTCGATACGCCGTGCGAGATAATCGAGCCGCTTGGCGAGCGCATCGTTGACCGAGCCGCTTTCCAGCGCGTCGATCTTGCGGGAGATGTCGGAAAGCGCGCCGGTCAGATCCTGTTGCGGCGGAGCCTTCTGGGTACGCTCGAGCAGGTAGGAAAGATGCTCGAGCCGCTCATCGAGACGCGAAGTCGCCTCGGTCTTGGCAAGATCTTCGACACGCGCCGTCAGCGCCTCCAGCCGGCTTGCCATCTCATCGGCGGGGTTGGGGTGGCTCATGGCGGCCCTGCCCATCAGCTCGATCTGTTCGCCGAGTGCGGAGAGACGATTTTCCAGCCGCTGCATCAGCGCCGGGTCGGTGCCGGCGGAGACACGCCCGCTGGCGGCGATCGCGCGGCTGATCTCGTCGAGCCTCGTGTCCATGGCCGCGAATTGTTCGGACATGATCCGGTCGTGCGGCTGGATCATGTTGCCGAACTGCTCGACGGCAGAGGCAATCGTGATGAGCTTGTCTTCCAGCGCCCGCACTGCCGGGCTTTCGCCCATGCCGCCGAGATGGCGCTTGATGTCATCAAGCCGGTAGGCAAGCGAGACCAGCTCTTCCTGGAGCCCGACCGTATCGAGCTCTGCGAGGCGGCCTTCCACATTGTCCCAGCGCCGTTCAATGTGGCGCAGCGAATCCTCGCGCGCCAGCCCGTCCATCAGCGAACGCAGTTCTTCGAATTCGTTGCGCAGGCCAGCGGCTTCCGGCCCGACCGAGCGGCTGGTGAGCTGCGCGATGCTTTGCGAAAGGCGGCCCATGTCGGCGCGGAGGTCGTCGGCGAAATGCCGGTCCTGTGCACTGGTCTTGATCTCGCGCAGCTCGCTGCGCAGCGCGTTCATTTCGCGCGTCACGCCTTCGGAAATGTCGCGCTTCAGGTCCTGCCGCAGGTTGACGAGCGCCTGGGCGATTTCCGTCATCGTGTCGTCGGATGCGCGGTAGGGCGGTGTTACCGGCTGCGGCGCCGAAGCGCGCTGCGGGGCAGGGACCGATTCACGCAGGAGGGCCGGCGCTGGTTCGCGCGTATAGGCCCGCTCGCGGTTTTCCCTGCTGGCGTCGAGCGCGCGCTGGCGCTGGCGGATTTCCGCAAGTGGATCGGCTGCGCGCGGCGCGGGGGAGCTGGCATAGAGATCGCGTTCGGGCGCCGTGCTGCGTGGCCGCTGCTCGCGCCCGCTGCCCATCAGGCCTTCGATCCGCGCTTCGAGCCCCTCGATGGTGCGGTTCAACGCGTCGAGCGAGGTCCTGTCGGAATGCCGGGAAGAATGTGATCGCGATCCGTTCATGTTCTTGCTCGCTTCGATTGCCCGGTCAGGGCTCGATCAATGCCTTTCCGAAACGCACCAAGGCGCGCGCCGGAGAGCGCCGTTCTTAAGGAAATAATCAATTAGACTTTCCTCAAGCTTGACGGACTGTTAGCGGCACTCCTGAAACGCGAGACAAAGAAAAGGAATGCAGATCGCCAATGCTCACCGCGCACCTTTTACGAAACGTGGTAAAGAACTCGTTAACCTCGATGAGAATTTTTTAACTTTTGCTTTTTTGGGCCAATTGCGGGCGCCGAAACCTTTAAAGCGGCCGCTTGTACTGCAACTCGATCTTCACGCCCTCAGGCCCGTAGATGAATACCTGTCCGAGATCAGTATCCGGAATATCGCGATATTCGTAGCGATAGCCGCCGGCTTTGATGCGAGCGAGCGCCGGTTCGAATTCGAAGAGGCTGAAGGCCACATGATTGAAGATGCCGGGTGGAAAATCACCTGCCCGCTCTGTCAGGCTCAAATGGATCACCGGCTTGTCGTCGAGATAAAGCCAATGGCCGCGCGAGGAAAAGGGTGGCCGATAGCCTTCCTTCACGCCAAGAATGTTCTCGAAAAAAGCGATCATGGCAGGCGCATCGCGTGTATCGATCGTCACATGGTCCAGACGCAGCATCGTTCCCTCCCAGGCTGTCGAAGCCGGTCCGATCCTACCGGTTTCGACGCCTTCGGGAAAGCATGTATGCTCAATGAGACCGGCTGGATCAGAAGTTCTCCGTCCACGGCCGCAACTCCACCTCCTGCGACCAGGCGCTGCGGTGCTGCAGCAGCACGTCGATATAGGACTGCGCAATCGCATCGGGCGAAAGCGTACCGTCGGGCTTGTCTTCCCTATCCGGCCTTGTGGCGGAGCGCACGGCACCGTCAATGATGAAATGCGCCACATGGATCCCGAGCGGCCCAAGCTCGCGGGCGGCACTCTGCGCCAGTCCGCGCAACGCGAATTTCCCCATGGCAAAAGGCGCCGATTGTGCATAGCCCTTGATGCTGGCCGTCGCCCCTGTCAGCAGGATCGCGCCGCGCCCCCGGGGGATCATGCGTTTTGCAGCCTGTTGCGTGACGAGGAATCCGCCGAAGGCACTCGTCGCAATCGCCTGTTCCACGTCGGCAGGATCCAGATCGGCAATCGGCCCGCGCACGCGACCGCTGGCATTATAGATCACGATATCGGGCTCGCCGATTTCGGCATCGACACGTTCGAACAGTGCCGAAACTGCCGCCGGCTGCGCGGCATCGGTGGCGAAAGCCTTGGCTCCTGTTTCATCGAGCAACGGCCCGAGCTTGCCGATATTGCGCGCTGCAAGGCCGACCTTCACGCCGCGTTCTGAAAGCTTGCGGGCGAGCGAACCACTGATGCCGGAACCGGCGCCGACGATCAGCGCGCTGCGATAGGGAAACTCGACCATGAGATCTTCTCCTTCGGATGAACCTTTGGGAGAAGTAGGCAGTCCCGGCCTTCCAAAAAACGGCCGGCCTGAAATATTTCACTCCTTGGGGGCGTCGATCGAAAGCCCGCAGATGCGCGAGAGATAGGCGAGCGGCAGTTCCGTTTCCCTGGCCCAGCGGTTGAAGGTCTGTTGGATCAGTTGCTGGTCCTTCTTGCCGGTTCCGGATGCTGAAAGCGGCACGCCCGCATCCCGCAGGCAGGCCAGAACATCTGATGTCATGATGAAGCCGTCGCGGCCGATGCCGCGCAGGAAATATTGACCGGTGGCTCCGCCCAGCCGGTTGCCGCGTTTGTTGAGTATCTCAAGCAGGCCAATATGATCCTCGCGCGGCCAGTCGGCGAAGAAGGCGCCGGCGCTGCCTGCCTCGTTCGCCAATTCTCGCACGAAGGCGGCGTTGGCGCGTACCGACATGATCTTCGCGCCATTCTTGACGATGCGGTCATCAACAGTCAGATCATGCCAGTATTCGTCGGGAGCAATGTTGAGCGCGGCGGGATCGAAGCCATCGAAGGCCTCTTCGAAGCCAGGCCATTTATTGTCGATCACCTTGTGCACGAAGCCGCTGTAGAAAATGCGCCTGGTCATCTGCGACAGTATGCGGTCGTCAGGCAGGGCGCGCAGCGCCTCGTCGTCCGGCATTGCCGGCAGCATCGCTATCAACGCATCGGCGCCGCCTTTTCTCTGCTCGGCGCGCTGACGGATGATATCGAAATCGCTCAAGGCTCGGCTCCCGGAATAGAGGTTGCTGGCGCAAACCTATTCCGGGAACTGCCTTTTCTTCAAGATCAATGCTCAGGCGGCGACGGGTTCGCGCACGTCATCGAGCAGGAAATGCACGACCAGATAATCGGTCCTGTAGTGACGACCGCTATCGCCGACCTTCTCTTCTGAGCCGCCATCGGCGGGGTGCCAGGGGTGATAGTGCGGATTGGTGGCGATCAGCGTTATCGCCTTGCCGGCATAGGGGCCTTCGGCCGGCCGGAAGCGCATTTCGGCGAGCGGCCAGATACGCTCATAGGTTTCCATGGGAATGCGCACTCTCAGTGCCTTGCGCGGAGCAGGCGGCTCGTCATGCGCAACCAGCCTTTCGCCTTTGACCGGCTCGACCACCACGGGTTCGATCGTCACTTCCTCCGCCGCATCGAAAATGGAATTGAACTCCGCAGGCCACATTCTTCTCATGAAATAGCTCCTCCCAAGCTGTTTCTGCAGGTCCGGATGAATGTAGCGCGCTTAGCCGGAGAAGAAAACGGGGGCGACAGCATTCTGTTTGAAGCGCCTGCTTGATCCACTTCACAAAATTGCGCGTACGCAAAATTTGACGTTTACGCAAACGTCAATATTTTGTAAGAGAGTCTCAAGGCCGGAGCAATCCGGTTACCGAATTGGAGGAATTCGAACCATGCCAGTCTACAAGGCCCCGGTGAACGACACGCTCTTCGTGCTGAACGACGTGCTGGGTCTCGAGCGATACAATAATCTCCCGGGTTTTGCCGATGCCACGCCTGATATGGTGGAGGCTATTCTGAGTGAGGCCGCGAAGTTGGCCGAGGAAGTTGCGTTGCCCGTGAATTATTCCGGAGATCAGGAAGGCTGTACGCGCCACGACAACGGCACGGTGTCGACGCCGAAAGGCTTCAGAGAGGCCTATCAGGCCTATCGGGAAGGTGGCTGGATCGGGCTTGCCGTGCCGGAAGAGTTCGGCGGTCAGGGCCTGCCCTATACGCTGCATACCGCGGTCGGCGAATATACTTCTGCCGCCAATATGTCGCTCATGATGTATCCGGGGCTGACGCAGGGTGCCATCGCCGCGATCCTCGCCCACGGCACCGATGAACAGAAAAACACTTATCTGCCGAAGATGGTGGATGGCACGTGGTCCGGCACCATGAACCTCACCGAGCCGCATTGCGGCACAGATCTCGGCATGCTGCGCACCAAGGCGGTGCCGCAGGGCGACGGCAGCTACAGGATCTCTGGCCAGAAGATCTTCATCTCCGCAGGCGAGCACGACCTGACCGACAATATCGTCCACTTGGTCCTCGCTCGCATCGAGGGTGCGCCTGAGGGCACCAAGGGCATCTCGCTTTTCATCGTCCCGAAATTCCTCGTCGGCAAGGAGGGTGCACTCGGCGCCCGCAACGGCGTTTCCTGCGGCGCCATCGAACACAAGATGGGTATCCACGGCAACGCCACCTGCGTCATGAACTACGACGAGGCGACGGGCTTCCTGATCGGCGCAGAGAATCGCGGCCTCAACGCCATGTTCGTGATGATGAACGAGGCCCGTCTGATGGTCGGCCTGCAGGGCATTGCCATTTCCGAGATCGCCTATCAGAACGCTGCCAGCTACGCCCGCGATCGCATCCAGGGCCGCTCGCTTTCAGGCCCTAAGGCGCCGGACAAGAAGGCCGATCCGATCATCGTCCATCCGGATATTCGCCGCGCATTGATGACCATCCGGTCGTTCAACGAGGCCGGCCGCGCTTTCCTGCTCTGGACTGCGCTCAAGTCGGATATCGCCCACCGGGCCACCGATGAGAGGGAGCGCCAGACGGCTGACGATATTCTCGGCCTCGTCACGCCGATTCTCAAGGGCGTCATGACCGACAAGGGCTTCGATCATGCCGTCATGGCTCAGCAGGTCTTCGGCGGCCACGGCTACATTGAAGAGCACGGCATGAGCCAGTATGTGCGCGATGCCCGCATCGCCATGATCTATGAAGGGGCGAACGGCATCCAGGCGCTCGATCTCGTCGGCCGCAAGTTGGCGCTGAACGGTGGCCGCGCTGCCATGGCGCTCTTCAAGGAGATCGGCGATTTCTGCGAGGAGAACCGCAACGACGAGCAGTTGACCTTCTTCACCAAGCACCTGAAGAAGGGCTTGAACGATGTGCAGGGTGCGACCATGTGGTTCATGCAGAATGCCATGGCCAAGCCCGACAATGCCGGCGCCGGCTCCACCGATTACATGCACCTCTTCGGCCTCGTCATCATCGGCTATATGTGGGCGCGCATGGCCAAAGCCGCCAACGAACGTCTTGCCGCTGGCGATGCGCGCGAGGATTATCTGAAGAACAAGCTGATCACGGCGAAATTCTTCATGGAGCGCATCATGCCCGAAACCGCATTGCGCAAGGCCCGCATCGAAACCGGCGCCGACACCATGATGGAACTGGCCGCCGAAGCGTTTTGAGCCGGTTCTCCCTTGTGGGGAGGGCTGGGGGTGAAAGGCGGTCGGCGCAGCCGGCGAAACGATCCGGTGGATCGTTTCGAGCGCCGAACGCCCTGAGCTTGAGCGAAGGGCCGGATAGTCTTCGCAGATTTCATAGGCGCGTCTGCGCCGCCAGGGAGATGAGACAATGACCGAGGTTTTCATTTACGATCACGTCCGCACGCCCCGCGGCCGCGGCAAGAAGGATGGCGCGCTTCATGAGGTGCCCTCCGTGCGTCTCGCGGCAAAGACGCTGGAGGCGATCCGCGACCGCAGCGGGCTGAATACCGAAACGGTCGACGACATCATCATGGGCTGCGTCGATCCGGTCATGGATGCTGGTGCCGTCATTCCCAAGGCCGCTGCTTTCGAAGCCGGTTATTCGACGAGGGCGCCCGGCATGCAGATCTCCCGCTTCTGCGCCTCAGGCCTGGATGCGGTGAATTTCGCCGCCGGCAAGATTGCACAGGGCGCCGATGACATCGTCATTGCCGGCGGCGTCGAGAGCATGTCCCGCGTCGGCCTCGGCATGTCCGGCGGCGCCTGGTTCATGGACCCCTCAGTCAACTTCCCCGCCTATTTCATGCCGCAGGGCGTCTCGGCCGACCTCATCGCCACCAAATACGGCTTCTCTCGCGATGACGTTGACGCTTACGCCGTCGAAAGCCAGAAGCGCGCGGCGAACGCCTGGGAAAAGGGCTGGTTCGAGAACTCGGTCATCCCGGTCAAGGACCAGAACGGCCTGACCATCCTTGCCCATGACGAACACATGCGCCCCGGCACCGACATGCAGGCGCTCGCCTCCCTCAATCCTTCCTTCCAGATGCCGGGCGAAATGGGCGGCTTTGAGGCCGTCGCCATCCAGGCCCATCCGGAAGTCGAGCGCGTCAACTATGTCCACCATGCCGGCAATTCCTCCGGAATCGTCGATGGCGCAGCTGCCGTCCTGCTCGGTTCGAAGGCGGGAGGAACAAGCATGGGCCTGAAGCCCCGCGCCCGCATCAAGGCTTTCGCCAATATCGGCTCCGACCCGGCCTTGATGCTGACCGGCCCCGTAGATGTTACCGAAAAGCTCCTGAAACGATCAGGCATGACGCTTGCCGATATCGACCTCTTCGAATTGAACGAAGCCTTCGCCGCCGTCGTGCTGCGCTACATGCAGGCCTTCGATATCGAGCACGACAAGATCAACGTCAATGGCGGCGCGATTGCTATGGGCCATCCGCTCGGCGCCACCGGCGCCATGATCCTCGGCACCGTGCTGGACGAGCTGGAGCGCCGCGATCTCAACACCGCGTTGGTCACCCTCTGCATCGGCGCCGGCATGGGCACGGCAACCGTCATCGAACGCGTCTAAGGGAGAGAGACGATGAGCTACACCAACTTCACCGTCGAGACCGATGCGGATGGTATTGCCCTGGTCACCTGGGACATGCCCGGCAAGTCCATGAACGTCTTCACCGAAGAGGTGATGAACGAACTCGATGCCATCATCGATACGACCGTCGCCGACAGCGCCGTCAAGGGCGTCGTCATCACCTCGGGCAAGTCCTCCTTTTCCGGCGGCGCTGATCTGTCGATGATCAAATCCATGTTCACCCTCTACCAGCAGGAGAAGTCGGCAAACCCTGACGGTGCTGCGCAAAAACTCTTCGATCTCGTCGGTCGCATGACCGGCCTCTTCCGCAAGCTCGAAACCTGCGGCAAGCCCTGGGTCTCGGCCATCAACGGCACCTGCATGGGCGGTGCCTTCGAAATGTCGCTCGCTTGCCACGGCCGCGTCGCCTCCAATGCCAAGAGCGTCAAGATCGCCCTGCCGGAAGTCAAGGTCGGCATCTTTCCCGGTGCCGGTGGCACGCAGCGCATCTCGCGTCTGACGGATGCCCAGTCCGCCTTGCAGATGATGACGACAGGCCAGTCGCTGAACGCTTCGCGCGCCAAGGCCATGAACCTCGTCCATCAGGTGGTCGAGCCGGATCAACTGATCCCCGCCGCAAAGCAGATGATCAAGGATGGCTTGAAGCCTGTTGCCCCCTGGGACGAAAAGGGCTTCAAGGTTCCCGGCGGCGGCATCTGGACACCCGCCGCAGCCCAGCTCTGGCCGGCAGCGCCCGCGATCCTGCGGCGTGAAACATCAGGCAATTATCCGGGTGCCCTCGCCATCCTGAAATGCGTCTATGAAGGCCTGCAGGTACCCTTCGATACGGCGCTCAAGATCGAGCAGCGCTATTTCACGCAGGTGCTGCAGACCACCGAGGCCTTCTCGATGATCCGCTCGCTCTTCATCTCCATGCAGGAACTCAACAAGGGCGCCCGTCGCCCGGCAGGCGTTCCGAAGACGGAGCTGAGGAAGGTCGGCGTCGTCGGCGCCGGTTTCATGGGCGCCTCCATCGCTTACGTCACGGCAGCCGCCGGCTTCGAAGTCATCCTGATCGACCGCGATATCGAGGCTGCCACCAAGGGCAGGGGCGTTGGCGAAGGCCTCGTCAAGGATTCTATCGGTAAGGGTCGTCTTACACAGGACGAGGGTGCCGCGCTGCTTTCCCGCATCACACCCTCGGCGGACTATACCGATTTGAAGGATGCCGATCTCGTTATTGAAGCGGTCTTCGAAGACCGCGCCGTCAAGAAAGCGGTCATCGAACAGGTCGAGGCCGTCATCCCGGAAACCACGATCTTTGCCTCCAACACTTCGACCCTGCCGATCACGGGCCTTGCCGAAAATTCCAAGCGCCCGGAGCAGTTCATCGGCGTACATTTCTTCTCGCCGGTCGAAAAGATGATGCTGACCGAGGTCATCCTTGGCAAAAACACCGGCGACCGGGCGCTCGCCGTGGCGCTGGATTATGTCGCCGCCATCAAGAAAACGCCGATCGTTGTCAACGATGTCAGGGGCTTCTTCGTCAACCGCTGCGTCTTCCGCTACATCCACGAAGCCTATGACATGCTGATCGAAGGCGTGCCGGCGGCAATGATCGAGAATGCTGCCAAGATGGCCGGCATGCCGGTCGGCCCGCTGTCGCTGAATGACGAAGTGGCGATCGATCTCTCGCAGAAGATCCTCAAGGCCACGGTCGCCGATCTCGGCCCCAAGGCCGTCGACGCGCGCCACCTTGCCCTCATCAACAAGCTGGTCGACGAACTCGACCGCCGAGGCCGCAAGAACGGCAAGGGCTTCTACGAATATCCAGCCAAGCCCGCCAAGAAGTTCCTCTGGCCTGAGCTGAAAACACTCTACCCACAGAAGCCGGCCGACGAGATCGACGTGAGCATTCTGAAGCAGCGCTTCCTGGTAACGATCGCGCTCGAAGCTGCCCGCACCATGGAAGAAGGCATCGTCACCGATCCGCGTGAGGCCGACGTCGGCTCCATCCTCGGCTTCGGCTTTGCGCCCTATACGGGCGGTGCGCTGAGCTATATCGACGGCATGGGCGTCAAGGCCTTCGTAGACCTCGCCGAAAAGCTGGCCTCCGCCTATGGCGATCACTTCAGGCCGACACCGCTGCTGAAGGACATGGCCGCCAAGGGCGAAACCTTCTACGGCCGCTTCGATCCCTATCCGGCGACTGACCGGGCTGCATAAGCAACGAGGCGGCAAGGCTCGCTGCAGCCTTAGCCGCGCTCCCGTTCTTGTTAAATCCAGCCCCTGTGCGATGAGGAGCTTCAAGCTGGCAGTAGCGATGATGCGATCCACGCAGATTCGTATGCAGGCATATAAGATCCGTGGAAGTTCTGCCCACATTCCTTAAACGGCGAGGCGGAAATCTTCTATCTGACTATCGTCAAACATCTGGCGCAGCATCTCCAGGATCACATGGACCTTGTCGGATTTGACCGAGTAGTAGATCGTCTGCGCATCACGCCGCGTCTTGACGAGGTCCTTGCTGCGGAGCTTGGCAAGGTGCTGGGAGAGGGCGGATTGGCTGATGCCGATTATATCGGCAAGATTGTTGACCGCGACCTCACGCTCCGCCAGGGTCTGCAGCACCCTCAGCCGATGGGCATTCGCCATGACCAGCAACAGCTCGGCTTTCTTTTCATAACTGTCGGTATTCATGAGTTTCCCTTCGCAATTGATAAACGGTAATTTCACATAACTAATACAGAATTATCTTAATATGGCAGAAAGGCGTAATTTTCCCTCTCTGCCTTCTAAACGCTTCCGGATAGGCTCGCTCTTTCGAGCAGGCGCTCCTGCCGCATTCATATTTCATCAGGCATTGCGGCTCACAAATCTCTCGCATAGCGCCTATATGCGTATCCGGAATCATGCAAAGAAAAGTGCCACCGCACATTTCAGTTCAAGCGATGGAATCATGAAGAAGATCGGTTTTCTCTCTTTCGGGCATTGGACGCCCTCGCCGCAATCTCAGACGCGCTCGGCAGGTGATACGCTGCTGCAGTCGATAGACCTCGCCGTCGCCGCCGAGGAATTGGGGGCGGATGGCGCCTATTTCCGCGTTCACCACTTCGCCCGCCAGCTTGCCTCGCCATATCCGCTGCTTGCGGCTGTCGGCGCAAGGACGAGCCGCATAGAGATCGGCACGGCTGTTATCGATATGCGCTACGAAAACCCCCTCTACATGGCGGAGGATGCCGGTGCGGCCGATCTGATTTCGCGCGGGCGCCTGCAGCTCGGCATCAGCCGCGGCTCGCCCGAGCAGGTCGTCGATGGCTGGCGCTATTTCGGCTACAACCCGCCGGAAGGCCAGAGCGATGCCGATATGGGCCGCCGCCATGCCGAGGTCTTCCTGGAAGTGCTGAAGGGCGAAGGTTTCGCCGAGCCCAATCCACGGCCGATGTTCCCCAATCCGCCCGGCCTATTGCGCCTCGAGCCGCACTCCGAAGGCTTGCGTGACCGCATCTGGTGGGGCGCGGGCTCGAACGCCACGGCGGTCTGGGCTGCCAAGCTCGGCATGAATCTCCAGAGCTCGACGCTGAAGGACGATGAGACGGGCGAAGCGTTCCATATCCAGCAGGCCAAGCAGATCCGTGCCTATCGAGATGCCTGGAGGGACGCCGGCCATGCCCGCGAGCCGCGCGTTTCCGTCAGCCGAAGCATCTTCGCGCTGGTGAACGATCGCGACCGCTCGTATTTCGGCTATGGCAATGATGGGCAGGACAAGATCGGCTTCATCGACGAGAATACCAGGGCGATCTTCGGCCGCTCCTATGCCGCCGAGCCTGATGCTCTCATCGAGGAGTTGAAGAAGGACGAGGCGATTGCCGAGGCCGACACGCTGCTGCTCACCGTGCCCAACCAACTCGGCGTGGAGTATAATGCCCACGTCATCGAATCGATCCTGAAATATGTCGCCCCGGCGCTTGGCTGGCGCTGATGATACTGCGCGACGGCGTCATGCCGTCGCCGTTTCTCTGGTGTTCCGCACCGCCATCAGCCCGGCAAGGCTGACGAGGATGATGGCTGTGGCATAGATATCCGTCGTTGCTCCATAGCCGATCGACTTGACGAGGAAGCCGGCAAGGATCGCCGGCAGGCTGAAGGCGAGATAGCTCTGGATGTAGAAGGCCGACAACAGGCCGGCCCGCTCTTCCGGCTTGGCCAGCGGCATGATCGTCCCGATAGAGCCGAGAAAGTTTGTGCCGAAGCCGGCACCGGTCAAAAGCGTGCCCATCAGCAACAGCGGCACGCTGGCGAGATGCACACCTGCCACGACTGTCAGAATGCCGAGCGTCTGTGCACTCACGCCGAAGGCGAGATTGGCCTTCGGGCTGCGGCTGCGACGCAGGAACACGGAGACTGCGCCTGATAACATCAGTGCAGCAACGACCGCCCCGCCCGTCAGTGGTGCGCGGCTGCCTGTGGTGGAGGCGACCAGCGAAGGCACGAGCGACAGGTAAAAACCACCGAGCGTCCAGTTGGCAATATTGATCGGCGTCACCAGCGACAGCGACCGCTTCACCTGCTGCGGAATGGAAATGGCCGGCTTCAACGATCCGAAGACGCCAGGCCGCGTGCCGCCCGTCTCCCGCGTCAACCACAGCGCAATGGCCTGCACCGCAAAGGCGGCAAGCAGCAGGGCATAGACGAGATGCAACGGTTCCGGTCCGTACTGGATCAGCGCACTGGTGCCGATCGTTCCGATCGCCATGCCGGAAAGCGGCGCGATCGAATTGACGATCTGCCCATTGGCCCGGTCGATATCGACAAGAGCGGCGCCGAGGGAGGCACCGGCTATACCGGTGGCGATACCCTGCACGATGCGTGCGGCGATCAGCCATTCCGGACCGCTGGCGATGGAAAACAGCGCCATGGCAATGATTTCGAGGATCAGCGCGCGGAAGATTACCGGTCGCCGCCCGAGATGATCGGAGATCGAGCCGGCAATCAGCAATGCTCCAAGCAGCGCGAAGGCGTATACTGCAAAAATGACAGTGATGAGGATGGGAGAAACGGCAAAGGCTTCCTGATAGATGCGATAGAGCGGCGTGGGCGCCGCCGACGCGCCGAAGAAGACGGCAAGCGTCAGAGCGTGGAAGCCCATGGGCGACGAATTCTTGATGGATTCGGGAGCGGCGACCATATATAAGCCCCTTAAAGCTAAGTCGTTGCGTTAGCTCTATCTAGGCAAGGCAAAACATAAAAGCAAATAATTTGCGTTAATGGATATATGAAAGTTTCTGAACTGTTGATGCTGGAGCAATTCCAGCAAAAGTGTGCAGCGGTTTTGCGTCCGCGACAGGCGAAAAAAAACCTGGAGCGTGCCAGGCGGATCTGAAAGATCGCAGCACGCTTTAGGGGGAGGAGGTTGGGTTCGAAATGGCAGTGAAAGAGAATATCCGTCCCGGTGGCAGAAGTGCGCGTGTCCAGGCTTCGGTGCATGCGGCAGTCCGCGAACTCCTGGCAGACATGAGCCGCGCGGAGATCACTGTTCCGCTGATTGCGACACGCGCAGGCGTGACCCCGTCCACCATCTACCGCCGCTGGGGTGACCTGCAGGAATTGCTTGCCGATGTCGCCGTCGAGCGTCTGCGTCCCGACATGGAGCCGGTCGATACCGGCAGTGGCGCCGGTGACCTGGAAGCCTGGGCCGAGCAATATGCGGAGGAAATGTCCTCCGGCCCCGGCCGCGAATATATCCGGGACGTGCTCTCAGCCCAGACAGGTGACAATGCCAATAAATGCTGCAACTTTACCCGCCAGCAGATCGAGACGATTGCCGGCCGGGCGAAGGAGAGGGGTGAGGTCTTTCCCGATGTCGATGTCGTGATGGACCGCGTGGTCGCCCCTATCATGTACCGCATCCTGTTCGGTGATGTCCCGACCGCCGCCCGTGTGCAGGAGCTTGTCGGCCACGTCTTCGGCCGGCGTAAGGCCGCCTGATCTTCACTCGGCGGCGGTGCGCTTCAAGCCGGAAATCTGTGTGATGTAGGCGCGCAATGCCGCCGGGCGCACCGGCTTGTGTTGTACCGCGATGCCGTGCTTTTCCGCCTCGGCCCGCACTTCCGGTGTCCGGTCGGCGGTAACGAGCAGGGCTGGAATATCGATGCCGAAATGCTGCCGCAGGTGCAGGATCGCTTCGACCCCGGTTCCGTCAGCGAGATGGTAATCGGCAATGACGAGGTCCGGCGGCTGCCGCATCGAAAGCATCCGGACAGCGGAAAGCGAATCCACCGCCTGCGTTTCACAGCCCCATCCGTCGATCAGCAGCCGCATGCCTTCGAGGATCTTCGGTTCGTTGTCGATGCAGAGGATGCGCAGATCCTGCAACGGCTGCGCCGTCCGGTCGACGGGAAGTATGGCTGCAGCGGTTTCCGCACTCTTTGAGATATCGAGCGGAATGAGGATTCGGAATTCCGTACCTTTGCCATGGGTCGAATAAAGCTCGACTTTATGGCTGAGCACGCGGGCGATGCGGTCGACGATGGAGAGCCCGAGCCCCAGGCCCGATGCGGTTTTGGCGCCCTCATCGAGCCTCGCGAATTCCTTGAACACCGTCCGGAATTTCGAGGGCGGAATGCCGATGCCGGAATCCATCACCTGGATCACCACTTGATTGCCACGCCGCCGCGCGCCGACCAGCACCTTGCCGCTGACGGTATATTTGATGGCGTTGGAGACGAGGTTCTGCACCAGCCGCCGCAGCAGGTTCGGGTCGGAGCGAACGCGCAGGGACGTCGGCATCACTTTGAGCTTCAGCTTCTTCTCGCGTGCGATCGGCGCAAAATCGGTCTCAATGCGTTCCAGCAGGTCGGACAGCGGCACGGATGCCAGCCGCGGCCGCATGGCGCCGGTATCGAGGCGGGAAATATCGAGCACGGCGCCGAGAATGCTCTCAACCGATTCCAGCGCAGAATCGATATTGCGCACGATCGGGCTGTTTTCCGATTGCGCCATGCGCTCGACGAGAGCGGAGGAGTAAAGCCGGGCGGCATTGAGCGGCTGCAGGATATCGTGACCGGCAGCGGCAAAGAAGCGGGTCTTGCCGATGTTGGCCTCGTCTGCCGCAGCGCGCGCCTCGCCGAGTTCCCGGTTGACGCGGGTCAGTTCTGCGGTTCGCTCCACGACGCGCTGCTCCAGCGTCTCGTTTGCCTGCTTCAGTGCCCGGTCGGCGGCGACGCGCTGAGTGATGTCGGTAAAGGTCGCGACGATACCTTTGTCCGGCATGGCATTGGAGCGCACTTCGATGATGCGTTCGCCGCCTCCGAGCACGAGCGGGAAGGGCTTGTCGAGCGTCAGGAAGTGCCGCACGGCCTGTGACTGGTCGCCGGGTGCGATATCGCCGCGCTGGCTCAGGATGTTGACGATCTCCGAGAGCGGAAAACCGACCTGACCGGCATTTTCCGGCAGGTCCAGCAATTGCCGGAAACGTCGGTTCCAGATGGTCAGCCGATTGGAACTGTCGAAGACAGCGATGCCCTGGTCCATCTGTGAAAGTGCGGTCTGCAGCATGTCCTGATTATATTGCAGCGCTTCGCTCGCCTGATCGAGCAGCCATGCCGTATCGGACGAGGCATCCTCGATCTTCTGCAGGATCAGGGACAGCACCAGCCGCGCCGAGGAGGAGCCGATGGCGCTGCCGAGAAGCTGCTCGGTGAAATGGATAAGCGCCATGTCGGCCGGCTGGTCGTCCTCCAGTTTGCGCCCGGAACTCTGCTCGTAGGTCGCAAGCGAGCGCTGCATGCGCTCCTCGCCGAGATAGCGGGCGATCGCCGTCTTGAGATCGCCGACGCTGATGCGGGTCTTCCAGCCGCGCGTGGCAAATTGCGAGCGCGAATGCCGCTTGACGAAGATGCCGGCCTGGATGCGTTCCAGTGGTTTGGCGTTGCGTGTCAGCGAGCCGACGATGAAGGCGGCGGTGTTGACGAGCAGGCTCATCGCCGTCGCATTGACAAGCGGATCGGTATCCGGGCCGGTAAAGAGCGTCGTGCCGGGAAAGATGAAGCCGAGGAAGGTGCTTGCCACATAGGAATAATCCGGGCCTCCGAGGGACGGCAGGAACAGCAGGTAGACCCAGATGATGAAGCCCGACGATAGGCCGAGGATGGCGCCGCGCGCATTCGCCCGCCGCCAGATCATGCCGCCGAAGAGGGCGGGTGCAATCTGCGCGATGGCGGCAAAGGAGAGCAGGCCGATCGAAGCAAGCCCTGCCGTGCTGTCCGTCGAGCGATAATAGGCATAACCTAGCAGCAGCACGGCGAAGATGGCGCTGCGGCGGATATTGAGCAGGCTCTTTGCGAAGTCGTCGCGCTGGCTCGCAAGACCCGCGAGCTTCCGGCGCAGGAAGAACGGCATGACGATGTCGTTCGACACCATGATGGAAAGCGCCACGGAATCGACGATCACCATGGCGGTCGCCGCTGAAAAACCGCCGATGAACGTGATCAGCGAGACTGCAGGCATTTGCCCTGCAAGTGGCAGGGTAAGAACATAAAGATCGGCGTTGCCGTTGCCTCCGAAGATGAGCAGCCCGCCGATGGCGACCGGCAGCACGAAGAGATTGATGGCAATCAGATAAAGCGGAAAGAGAATACCCGCGAGCCGGAGCTGCTTTGCCGTGCGGTTTTCGACGACGGTGACATGGAACTGGCGCGGCAGCATGATGATCGCAAAGGCGGAGAGCAGCGTCAGCGTGATCCATCGGCTGAGCGGGGTCTGATAGTCGAGTGCGCCGGTGACCAGGGTGTTCTCCGATCCCTTCTGCCACAGGTCGCTTGGCCCGTCGAACAGGAACCAGATGACGCAGACGCCTGCCGTCAGGAAGGCAACGAGCTTCACCATCGATTCCATCGATACCGCGAGGATGAGCCCGTCCTGATGTTCGGTCGCATCGGTGTGGCGGGTGCCGAACATGATGGCGAAGCAGGTTAGCACCAGCGTGACGATCAGCGGCAGGTCGAGGAAGTAGAGATTGCCGCTGCCGATGCCATAGTCGGATGGATTGACCATGGCCGTGACGGTCGCCGAAATGGATTTCAGCTGCAGCGCGATATAGGGAATGGTGCCGATGAGGCAGATCAGCGCCACGATGGTGGCAACCGTGGAATTTTTGCCGTAGCGCGCGGCAATGAAATCGGCGACGGAGGTCAGCTTCTCGGCCTTGGCGAGTTCGATGATACGCCGGAGCAGCGGCATGCCGAGTGTGAAGACGAGGATCGGCCCGATATAGATGCCGGCAAATTCCAGCCCGTTATGGGCAGCTAAGCCGACGCCGCCGAAATAGGTCCAGGACGTGCAGTAGATCGCCAGGCTGAGTGCATAGACCACCGGCCGGCCGCCTTCCGGCACACCGAATTTCCGGCTCCGGCGATCGCCATAGCTTGCCACTGCGAAAAGCAGCAGAAGATAACCCAAGGCAAACGCAAATATGATCCAGCCTGGAAGCATTGACCCTCCGCCGGCGGACAATCCGCCGTCCTCCGGAACAGTTTGAAGATTAGGGCAATTCAGCAAGTTTGAAAATTGCCGCGGCCTTGGTCTTAAGTTCTACGCGGAAGGGGACAGTGTTCGAATATTTCCAATTGTCGATTGATTAATTGAGATGGAGGTGTAGCTAATGAAAACAACGGCATGTCTTTGAAAATGCATCAAGGGGAGACAGATCTGATGCTCAATGAGTTCAAAGCATTCATCGCCCGCGGCAATGTCATGGATCTTGCTGTCGGCGTTATCATCGGCGGCGCCTTCGGGGGCATCGTCAAATCTCTGGTCGACGATATCATCATGCCGATCGTCGGTGCGATCTTCGGCGGTTTCGACTTCTCCAACTACTTCATTCCGCTGTCATCCAAGGTCACTGAGACGAGCCTTGCCGGCGCCCGCGCTCAGGGCGCCGTTTTCGCGTATGGCAGCTTCATTACCGTCCTCATCAATTTCCTGATCCTCGCGTGGATCATCTTCCTGATGATCAAGGCTGTGAATATTCTGCGCGAGCAGGTCGAGCGCAAGGAAAAGCAAGCGCCGGCAGAGGTTCCGCCGCCGCCGGCGGATGTCGCGCTGCTGACGGAAATCCGCGACCTTCTCGCCAAACGCCCCGCCGTCTGATCTGGTCCCGAGCCCGTCCGCCCCGGCCGGGCTCAATCATCACGAAAATCGATATGCCATCACGCATTATCATGGGATTTGCGCCTGCAAATCCGCTATGAAGGCGTGAACTGGAGATATGCATGTCGATTGTAAGCAGCCTCAGCCCGCGCGCCATTGCAGCGCCAGAAAGCGGGATCGTCGAAGTCGTCAACTATGCCCGCGGCCGTGAAGGCCTCCTGCCGCTCTGGGTCGGCGAGGGTGATCTTCCTACCCCCGATTTCATCAATCAGGCCGCCATGCAGGCGCTCGCCGCCGGCGAGACCTTCTACACCTGGCAGCGCGGCATTCCCGAGTTGCGCCAGGCGCTGTCGGATTATTATTTCAGGCATTTTGGCATCCGCCTTCCGGTCGAGCATTTTTATGTGACCGGTTCGGGCATGCAGGCGATCCAGATTGCCGTTCAGGCAATCACCTCGCCCGGCGATGAATATGTCTATCTCACCCCAGCTTGGCCGAACATTGCCGCTGCACTCGAAATCGCCGGCGCCCGATCGGTTGGCGTAGAGCTCCAGTTCGAAGGTGGCACCTGGGCGGTTGACCTCAACCGCATCGAGACGGCCATCACGCCGAAGACCCGCGGCCTCTTCATCAACACGCCGTCGAACCCGACTGGCTGGACCGCGACGAAGGACGATCTGGCCGATATCCTGGCGCTGGCCCGCAAGCATCATCTCTGGATCATGGCCGACGAGATCTATGCCCGTTATTTCTACGCTGGTGGCCGGGCGCCCTCTTTCCTTGATGTGATGGAACCGGGCGACAAGGTGATGTTCGTCAACTCCTTCTCCAAGAACTGGTCGATGACCGGTTGGCGCGTCGGCTGGATTGTTGCTCCACCGGAAGCCGGGCAGGTGCTGGAAAACCTGATCCAATATTCCACTTCGGGCGTTGCTCAGTTCATGCAGAAGGGCGCGGTCGCAGCCCTCAACGAGGGTGACGCCTTCGTGCAGACGAACATCGACAAGGCAACCCGCTCCCGCGATATCCTCTGCGATGTACTGATCGCCACCAATCGGGTCGAAACACTGAAGCCCGATGGCGCGCTTTACGCCTTCCTCAAGATCGACGGCGTCACCGACAGCCGCAAGGCTGCGATCGACATCGTCGACAAGACCGGTGTCGGCCTTGCCCCTGGCACGGCCTTCGGACCCGGCGGCGAACTTTTTCTGCGCGCCTGCTTCCTGCGCGATCCGGCGCAGGTGACAGTCGCGGCCGAACGGCTTTGCGACTATATCCTGAAGCTCTAGACGGAGCGACGCATCGCTTCCGGCAGTACTGGTAGCAGCGTCACATTCCGGCCCTCGACGACGATGACTTCGCCGTCTCTCAGCGGCTGAAAGGGCGTGCCGGCTTCTTCAAGGAAGTTGACCGTCTTTTCGGCGGCTTCGGCCTCATCATGGTCAGAGCGGTAATGCGGGACGATGGAGAAATCGACGAGTCCGAGACCGTCCCACAGGATTGCTTCGTCGTAATCAGGTGCAAGCTGCTGCGGATCGTCCATGATGTCGATACCCTTTAGCGATGGCGTTGCAACGACCGCCCCGGCGCTGAAGCCGCCATAGACGAGCGCATCCTGGCGCAGCAATTCCCCGATGATGCGATCGAAGCCGCTCTGCCGCATGGCCCGCCGCAGAAGAAATGCATTGCCGCCGACTGCCCAGACGAGGTCGAAGCCGGCGAGCGCCTTTCTGAGTGTATTCGGCCGTCCAAAATATTGCCGCAAATCCAGTTCTTCCGCCTGGATCCCCCAATCGGCAAGCTCTGCCTTGGGATCATAGATATTGGCCTCATAGGCACGCCGGGCCTTGGTCGGAATGAAGTCCAGCGCGTTCTGGATGACGGCGGCGCGCCGTCCGCCATTGAGAAGTTTCCTCAGCCGGAAGGCGCTGGCGCCGAGCCGGTAGGATGAGAGGTAGAGTCTCATCGTTGCCGCTCCCTGTTTTGGAGAAGCGGGTTACGAACCGGCATTGAGAGAAGATCTTGTGCCACGAGAAGTCCTTTGTATGGGGCGGACACCGGGGCAGAAACAAAAAACCCCGCGCGTGTCCGGCGGGGTTGGATCGGGTAAAGTGAACAGTTTCAGGTCACAAGCCGACACCCCCACCGCAAAGGGTGGTCGTCATGCCCATCGTCATAACCTGAAACGCGTAGTTGTTCATGCACCTACCTTGACTTGCCGTGGACGCCTTGTCAACGCGATCGGAAAAGGGGTGGCAAAAGGCGTTTTTGTCCCGAAACCGGCTGTTCGATAAAATTGTAGAAATTCCTGAAATCCGCCTCTAACCACATCTCCAAACATACTGGCTGCAAAGGCTTTCCGAGGCCGCTTGATAATAAAATCGGAAAGGAAAAGGCCGTTCTGATGCTCCCGAAAAAACATAAAACAGGGAATGCAGACATGGCGGTTCTGGTGACGGGTGGGGCTGGATATATCGGCAGCCACATGGTTTGGACGCTGCTCGATGCCGGGGAAGATGTGGTCGTGCTCGATCGGCTCTCCACCGGTTTTCGCTGGGCTGTGGCGCCGGCCGCGCGCTTCTATCTCGGCGATGTCGCCGACACGGACGTTCTGAAGAAGATCTTCATCGAGAACGATATCGAAGCGATCATCCATTTCGCCGGCTCTGCTGTCGTCCCTGTATCGGTTACCGATCCGCTCTCCTATTACGATAATAACTCGGGTAAAACGCGCGTGCTTCTGAGCGCCGCCATCAAGGCCGGCATCCGCAACTTCGTCTTCTCCTCGACGGCCGCCGTCTACGGCCAGCAGAAGAGCTCCGCTCCGGTGAAGGAAACGGCGCCGCTCAACCCGGAAAATCCTTACGGTCAGTCCAAGCTGATGACCGAAATGATGCTGCGTGATGCCGCCGCCGCCTACGATTTCGATTATGTGGCGCTGCGCTACTTCAATGTCGCCGGTGCTGATCCGCATCTGCGTACCGGCCAGTCGACCTCCGGCGCGACCCATCTCATAAAGGTCGCCTGCGAGGCAGCGCTTGGAAAGCGCGACAGCATCGCCGTCTACGGCTTCGATTACCCGACCCATGATGGCACCGGCGTGCGTGATTATATCCATGTGAGCGATTTGACGGCGGCGCATTTGAAAGCGCTCCAGCATCTGCGCCAGGGTAGGGGGCCACTCGTCGCCAATTGCGGTTATGGCAACGGCTATTCCGTGCTCGATGTCTTGAACATGGTCACCCGCCTGAACGGCCACTCCTTCAAGATCAATATGGCGCCGCGCCGGCCGGGCGACGCGGCAAGCGTCGTCGCCGATGCGACGCTCGCCCGCCGCGTGCTGAACTGGACGCCGAAACACGATTCGCTGGAAACCATCGTCCGCAGTTCGCTCGATTGGGAACTCTTCCTGATGAACAAGAGCGTCGACGATCTGCACAGCATTCATCGCGCGCTGGCTGCGGCCTCCTTCTGAACTTGCAACCGAGCATTTACCATCCTCGCGCAGATGCGAGGGTCTGACGTTAAGTGAATAAGGAATAATCAAGCTTTCTCTGGCTCTCTTCCGCCAAAGGAAAAGGGATCATGAAGAACTTCATAGCATCATTGCGGCTGCAAAAAGATAATCCGAAGTTTCTGGTGGCGCAGTTCAAGGCTTTGTCATCACAGATTCCGATTTTGTACGTTCTTCTCGTCATCAATGCCCTGGCCGTGGCTATCACGCATATCAAGTCGGCGCCTCTTTGGCTTTCGCTCTACATTCCCGTCAGTCTCAGCATCGTTTGCGTCTTCCGCCTCTGCTGGTGGGAGATAACAGGCAAGGAAAATGTCACGCCGGAGCGTGCGCTGAGGCTGATGAAGGTGACGCTGGTCGGCGCCGTTATCCTCACGATCGGCTTCGGCGGCTGGGCTGTTGCGCTCTATCAATATGGCGATGCCTCGCAGCAGGGTCAGATCGCCTATTTCCTCGTCGTAACCGGCATTTCCTGCGTCTTCTGTCTGATGCACCTGCCGCTCGCAGCGGCGATTACAACGGTCATCACGTTCACAGCGATGATCGTGACCTTCCTGTTTTCCGGTAACCCGGTTTTCGTCGCGACGGCAGTCAGCGGCCTTTTCCTCGTTCTGCCCTTTCTGCGCGTCATAAACAGCTATTTCCAGAATTTCGCCCATCTGGTCTGGCTTGCCGAGGAACTCAAGCAGAAGCAGGCGGAAGCCGAGGAACTGAACCTCGTCAATAGCCGCAATGCCATGCAGGACCAACTGACCGGTCTTGCCAACCGCCGCAGTTTCTTCCTCTCGCTCGAGAAGATGCTGCAGAAGAATCCGGCCGCGCCGCCCGTCATCGGCATCCTCGATCTCGACGGCTTCAAGCCTGTCAACGATGTCTTCGGCCACGCGGCCGGCGATCTCGTGTTGAAGGAGACGGCGCGCCGCTTCGTCTCGCTGGTCGGCGATCAGGGTATCGTCTCACGCCTCGGCGGCGATGAATTCGGCATCATTTTCCCGTCTGATATGACGTTGAGGGGCGTCTCCGACCTCGGTCTGGCGCTGTGTGCCGCCGTGCGTGATCCCTATGAAATTCCTGACGGTTCAGTGCGTGTCTCCGGCTCCTGCGGCATCGTTTATCCTGATGCGGGCGAATACAGCGCCGAAGATCTCTACGAAAAGGCGGACTTCGCGCTCTATCAGGTCAAGAGCAAGCGTACCGGCGGTGTCGAACTCTTCTCGCCGGAGCACGAAAAAATCCTGACGCAGCGCTATCTGATCGAACTGGAGCTGCAGGCGGAGAATTTTGCCAAGGAGTTGAAGCTCGAATATCAGCCGATCATCGAACTGCGCAGCGGCCGTGTCGTCGGTTTTGAGGCGCTTGCGCGTTGGGACAGCGCGCGCTTCGGCCGTATCAGCCCGGATGCCTTCATCCCGGCTGCCGAGCGCACTGCCGTGATCGGCCGCGTGACGCGCATTCTCTTCGGCCAGGCGCTCGACGCGCTGAAGATCATGCCGTCGCACCTGCGCGTTTCCTTCAACCTCTCGGCCCGCGATATCTGCGACCACGAAACATCGATGGTCCTGCTCGCCATGATCACGCGCTCCGGCGTCGATCCCAAACGCATCGAATTCGAGATCACAGAGACGGCGCTGCTGTCGGACTTCGACACCGCCGATCAGGTGATCGGCGTGTTGCGCGCTGCCGGCATCTCGATTGCGCTTGACGATTTCGGTACGGGTTACTCGAGCTTGAGCCACATCCACCGCCTGGCCTTCGACAAGCTGAAGATCGACAAGGCCTTCGTGATGAATTTCGATCGCGATGCGCGCTGCATGAACATCACCCGCTCCGTCGCCAATCTCTGCCAGAACCTTGGCATTGCCTCAGTGGCCGAAGGGGTCGAAAGTGAGGACGTGGCAGAGTCGCTGAAAGGCATCGGTGTGCGCCTGGCGCAGGGCTATTATTTCTCTCGGCCGCTGCCGCTGGAACTGGCAATCGACTACGCGGTCAGGCGCGATGTCAGCGTTTCGCAGTCTCTCTCGGCCTGATTGATCAGCCAGCCACTGGAACCTCGGCCTAACCCCGTTTATTGCTAGGGCAGGAGTGAGGTGGACCATGGACAACGGCAATCAGAGCGAAGTCATAGTTGAACGACGTGGTACGGCAGGTCTTGTCCGGCTGAACCGCCCAAGGGCGCTGAACAGCCTGACCATCCCGATGGTGCGTGCAATTGCCGCCGCACTTGACGATTTCGCCGGTGACCAATCCGTGGCAAGCGTCGTCGTGATGGGCGAGGGTGAGCGCGGCTTCTGCGCCGGCGGCGATATCCGCGCCATTCACCTCAGCGGGCGTGCCGGCGACGGCTTGGCGGAAACCTTCTGGCGCGAGGAATTTCGCCTCAATTACCGTATCGCCAACTATCCGAAGCCTTATGTGGCGTTGATGGACGGCATCACCATGGGCGGCGGCGTCGGGCTTTCCAGCCACGGTCGCCACCGTATCGTCACCGAACGCACCCGCCTTGCCATGCCGGAGACCGGCATCGGTTACTTCCCTGATGTCGGCGCCACGTGGCTGCTGCCTCACATGCCAGGCGAAAGCGGTACATGGATGGCCCTGACGGGGCTCGATATCAATGCCGCCGATGCAATCCATGCCGGACTTGCCGATTTCTATATGCCCTTCTCGCGTCTCGAAGAGGCAATTCAGCGTCTCTCGGATCTGCCCGTGGGAAGCTCGTCAGACGATGTCGACGCGGCGCTGCGCAATCTGTCGGATCAACCGGGCGAAGGCAGACTGCAGGCCAATGCGGCGATGATCGACCGCGCCTTCCACTTCAACAGCGTTGAGGCGATCGCTTCGGCGCTTGCGAGGGAAGAAGGTGAATTTGCCGCCGAGACCCGCCGCGTCATTCTCACCCGCTCACCGACGAGCCTGAAGCTTGCGCTCCGTTTGCTGCGTGCCGGACGCCAGAGCCGTACACTTGCCGAATGCCTCGCCCGTGAGCTTGGCGCCTGCATGCAAATCCTGCATGGCCACGATTTCTACGAGGGCGTACGCGCGGCCGTGGTCGACAAGGATCGCAACCCGAAATGGTCACCGCCGACGATCGCCTTGGTCAACGACGAGATGATCGCCCGGTTTTTCGAACCACCCAAGCCGCCGCTCGCGCTTTAGCGCCATCTGGTCAGGAGAGGCCCTATCTCTTTCTTTTACGCAATTCCGGACGCAAAACCGCTGCGCATTTTTGCTGGAATTGCTCTAACGCCACATGCCGCGCATGCGCGCGCCGACATCGATGCGCACCTGCCGCGCCTGCTGGGCTGCTGCCGTATCGGCTTTCACCTGAGGCCAGCCGCAGACCTCGAAGAATTGCAGCAACGTGGCGGGAATGAAGCGGCTGCGCGACGCATAGACATGCCGGTCGCCCTGCGAATTCTGCCCATAGGTGAAGAAACGCTGCGGCACGACGAGATCGAGGCTGTCCTTGGCGCGTGTCATCGCCACATAGAGCAGCCGTCGCTCCTCCTCTATTTCGGCCGTCGTGCCGACCGCAAGATCGGAAGGAATACAGCCGTCGATGACG
Source organism: Rhizobium sp. WYJ-E13 (assembly GCF_018987265.1). Lineage (NCBI taxonomy): Bacteria > Pseudomonadati > Pseudomonadota > Alphaproteobacteria > Hyphomicrobiales > Rhizobiaceae > Rhizobium > Rhizobium sp. WYJ-E13. The sequence continues at coordinate 209,640 of NZ_CP076853.1, forward strand.
TTCAGCATGAAGACCTTTGTCCATTCCTGCCCCTTGGCCGAATGGATGGTCGAAAGGATGAGGTAATCCTCGTCGAGCAGCGGCACACCCGCCTGATCCGAGGTGGCATCGGGCGGATCGAGCGTCAGTTCCGTCAGGAAGCGTTCGCGGGAGGCGTAGCCGCCGGCGATCTGCTCGAGCTGTATGAGATCGGCAAGCCGGGCGCTCGCATCCTCATGCAGCCGTTCCAGATGCGGCTCATACCATTTCCGCACCAGTTCGATCTCGGCAGGCCAGCCGGCCTTGCCGGTTTTCAGTTCCTGCATGGTGGAAACGAACGAAGTCCAGTCATCGCCCGAGCGTGGCGGCGCCGGCATGGCGGCAAGCGCCGTCACCGGGCTCGCGTCTTCCGCCATATGGTCCAGCACCTTTTGTGCCGTGGAAGGGCCAATACCCGGCAAGATCTGCATCAGCCGGAAACCTGCCACCCGGTCGCGCGGATTCTGGGCAAAGCGCAATGCTGCCAGCATGTCTTTCACATGCGCACTGTCGAGAAACTTCAGTCCGCCGAATTTCACGAAGGGAATGTTGCGGCGGGTGAGCTCCACTTCCAGCGGACCGCTGTGATGCGAGGCGCGGAAGAGCACGGCCTGGCTTTTCAGCTTCACGCCCTCTTCGCGATTGTCGAGAACCTTATCGGCCACATAGCGGGCTTGATCATTCTCGTCGCGCACCGTGACCAACCTCGGCCGCTCCGGCGACTCCCGCTCCGTCCAGAGGTTTTTGGTAAAGCGTTCCGAGGCAAGGTCGATGACCGCGTTGGCGGCGGCGAGGATCGGCTGCGTCGAGCGATAGTTGCGGTCGAGCGTGACGATGTTGGCGGCCGGGCTGAAGGAGGCCGGAAAATCGAGAATGTTGCGCACCGTCGCGGCCCGGAAGGAATAGATCGACTGCGCATCGTCGCCGACGACGGTCAGTCCGTGGCCGGTGGGTTTGAGGGCAAGCAGGATCGAAGACTGCAGCCTGTTGGTGTCCTGATACTCGTCGACGAGCACATGATCGAAGCGGCTGCCAATATCCTCGGCGATCATGGGCTCGGCCACCATCTGTGCCCAGTAGAGCAGCAGGTCGTCGTAATCGAGCACGTTCTGGCTCTGCTTCGACTCGACATAGCAGGCAAAAAGCTCGCGAAGCTGCTTTTCCCAGGTGGCACACCAGGGAAAGGTGTCGCGCAGCACCAGCGGCAGTTCCGTCTCGGAATTCACCGCACGCGAATAGATCGCCAGACAGGTGCCTTTCGTCGGAAACCGGCTTTCTGTCTTGGAGAAGCCGAGATCGTGGCGCACGAGGTTCATCAGGTCGGCGCTGTCTTCCCGGTCATGGATTGAGAAGGCCGGGTCGATGCCGATCTGTTCGGCATAGTCACGCAGCAGCCGCGCGCCGATGCCATGAAACGTGCCGCTCCAGGCGAGCGCATCAGCCATGATGCCGGAATTCTTGCCGAGAACCTCGCCGCAGATGCGTTCGACGCGCCGACCCATTTCGGCGGCCGCCCGGCGCGAAAAGGTCATCAGCAGGATGCGGCGCGGATCGGCGCCCTTGAGGATGAGATGGGCAACGCGATGGGCAAGCGTATTCGTCTTGCCGGAACCGGCGCCGGCGATGACCAGCAGCGGCCCGGCCACATGGCTGCCGTCAGTGAGTGTGCCGTGCTCCACGGCCATGCGCTGCTGGGGATTGAGTCTTTCGAGATACATCCAGCCGTCCGGTTGGGCTTCGTGGGAGAATCAGCGCCCGCGAATAAAATCAGATGTTCCTTGGATGTTCTCGATTGGCGCCGCTGTCAAGCAGGTGCGGACTGCCGTGCACTGCAGCATCGGCTCGCAAATCGACCGATTTTCGGAAAGCCCGATGCGCCAGTTCATAGACGTAGAGCCTCCTCTTTGCGTCTGAATGGACGCACGGCGCTCTACTGCGGAAAGTCCGGCACGATCTGGCGTCGCACCAGTTTCAGGCTGCGGTCGGGCTGGAGGATATAGGTCTCGTAGACGTGCTGGCCCCACTGATCGTAAAAGTCGTTATAGACGGCGCTGCCGATCGGCGACTTCGTCAGCTTCGTGCGCGGCTGACCGCCATAGGTGATGCTGCCGGGAATGGGCTCCAGCGCAGGCGCGTCCGCGGCCGAGCAGCCGGCCAGCAAAGGCGCGGCCAGAAGGGTCGTGGCAAGAAGAAGGGCGGGCACCAGCGCTTTCATCATCGTTTCCTTCGGCTGCAATTGCTTGCGGCGGCTCCTGACGTCTCCTGGCAAGGGCCGGCGTCAGGAGCACCGCCACGGCGACTATGCCTCCAGCCGGCAGCCCGTGGCAACAAAACGTCGTGTTCATGCGTTAAATCCCTATTAGCCAATGTCAGGAACGGTCATGGTGCTGCGGTTTCACAGCTTGCCACCCCACGAGGAAGCCCGGATGACGGACCACAACGCCGCCGCCTTGCGCGCGTCCGTAGAAAGCGCCCTGCATGCCGCAGCCGATCTCGACGCGACTGACATCATCGTCATCAGCGTTGGTTCCAGCGTTATTCTCGAAGGTTTCGTTCGGCAATGGGGCGATAGCGTGCGAGCGCTGGCAATTGCCGAGGAGGTTGTGGGAAGCGGTTATGTGCATTGTCGCTTGCTGGTGAGATAAATCCAGGTTCCCTCCACGAGTCTCCAAGGAACCAACTCTCCGTCTCGCGTGTTGAAAAGCTGATATCAATGCTGGAGACAATAATGCAAACGCTTATACGCCCGTGGGCTGCGGCCCTTCTTCTGGGGGGCGGCGCCTTTGCCGGCTCCGCCTATGCCTCACTCGAAACAGATATGAATTATTCGGCTCTGCCGAAGGACGAGATCGCGTTGAACGAATATACCAGCGCCGCCGTCTGCAACCCCGCCGAACCGCATTTTCTGCCGTCCTTCATCCGCGCCGCGGATGGCACAATCATCGGTGTAGGATATATTCAGGTGAAGGATGGGAATACTTCGAATTGCTGATGGAATATTCGAAGTTTCTTTCGGACGAGGCTCGTCTGCAGTCTCCCGTAGAGGGTGACGAGCCTCTAACCATCATCATGATGGCTGGCGTCGTTCTATGGATGAACAGATGAGCGGCGCAATCTCTTTCGAGACAAAGCCCCGCGCGAGCTCCGCGCAGGGTTACGTGAAAATTAAGCATTGCTCCGTTTCGGAACGGATGGGGCTCTTGTTGTCCGATATCGCCGCCGAAAGTTTAGTGCACTTTAAGCTTTGCTTCTTCGGCCGCCGCCATGAACTCTGCGCGAGCCTCTTCGACGCTCTTTCGGCCATCGAGTGCGGCCCGGCAGGCGCTGCGTGCCTTCAAATATCGCAGTCCGCGCACGGCAGGCCAGTGTTCGGCAAGGCATGCCAGGGCATCGAACGGTCCGTTAACCGTGCGCGCCCCTGCCTCTTCGAAACCGACCTTGATCGGACCATTCCATCGTTCAGTCGCCATCGATGCTCCTCCAGCATGTCTCGATAGAAACATTGACGAAGCCTTCGAGTTCCCTCCGCGAAGACTTCAGAATGCTAATATTCTAGCGAGATTTTTACCGGCAGCAATGGCGCCGATTGGTGCAGTGGATAATGCTAAGGGAGAAAACTGGTGCTGCCGAGTGGGATTGAACCACCGACCTCACCCTTACCAAGGGTGTGCTCTACCACTGAGCTACGGCAGCAGGACCAGACGCGTGAAGCGGAAACGCTCAATTCGCGTGAACGGGGCGCCTATTGCCACAGCTTCGGCAGGAGCGCAAGCAGCAAATTCCAACTTCTCTGGGAATAACGGCTGGCCCACTTTTGGAACGGCGCGAATTCGGTTAATTCTGGTGCATGAACGAAGAGACTGAAAAGGGCCGGCAGAGCCGGAAAGAGGCCATAGAGGCCCAGGCGGCATTGCGCCGCGAGCGGGCGGCCGAAAAGCTGAGAGAAAATCTTTCCAGACGCAAACAGCAGGTGCGCGCCCGCCGGTCCGGCCAGGCGGACGAGACAGATGGGCTGCCCGCCGCAAATAAGCCCGCCGCAAAAATGGACGAATCGTAATGTTCGGTCCGCGTCGAATTGAAGCGTCGGGGGATTTGCTCTAAACACCCCCACTTCTTGCCTTGCCCCCCACAGGCAAAACTTTTTAGAAAGGCGGGCCTCGCCCGTAAGTGCACATGGATCGTATCAGAATTGTCGGCGGTAATGAGCTCAATGGCATCATTCCGATTTCCGGCGCCAAGAATGCCGCGCTGCCGCTGATGATCGCCTCGCTTTTGACGAGCGATACGCTGACGCTGGAAAACGTACCGCACCTTGCCGATGTCGAATTGCTGATGCGCATCCTCGGCAATCACGGCGTCGACGTTGCCGTCAACGGCCGCCGCGAGCGACAGGAAGATTCCTACGCACGCACGATCCATTTCACCTGCCGCACCATCGTCGATACGACCGCTCCCTACGAACTGGTCTCGAAGATGCGCGCCTCCTTCTGGGTCATCGGTCCGCTTCTCGCCCGTGAGGGCCATTGCCGTGTTTCGCTGCCGGGTGGCTGCGCCATCGGCACGCGCCCGGTCGATCTCTTCATCGAGGGCCTGACCGCGCTTGGCGCAACGATGGAAATCGACGGCGGCTACATCAACGCCAAGGCACCGCAGGGCGGCCTCATCGGCACACACTATACCTTCCCGAAAGTATCCGTCGGTGCGACGCATGTGCTGATGATGGCGGCAACGCTCGCCCGCGGCACGACGGTGATCGGCAATGCCGCACGCGAGCCCGAGGTTGTCGACCTCGCCAACTGCCTGAACGCCATGGGTGCCAAGGTTTCCGGCGCCGGCACCTCGACCATCACCATCGAGGGCGTCACCTCGCTGTCCGGCGCGCGCCATCGCGTCCTGCCTGATCGTATCGAGACCGGCACCTATGCCATGGCCGTTGCCATGGCCGGCGGCGATGTCGTGCTCGAAAACACCGATATCGCCCTCCTGGAAACGGCGCTGGAAACATTGCGCCGCGCCGGCGCGGAGATCTCGTCGACCAACAATGGCATGCGCATCAAGCGCAATGGCGCCGGCATCCAGCCGGTGGATATCGTCACCGATCCTTTCCCAGGTTTCCCGACCGACCTGCAGGCTCAGTTCATGGCGCTGATGACCCGCTCCTCCGGTATCTCGCATGTCACGGAAACCATCTTCGAAAACCGCTTCATGCATGTGCAGGAACTCGCCCGCCTCGGCGCGAAGATCTCGCTGTCGGGCCAGACGGCAAAGATCGAGGGTGTAGAGCGGCTGAAGGGCGCCCCTGTCATGGCGACCGATCTTCGCGCCTCCGTTTCCCTCGTCATCGCCGGCCTTGCCGCCGAAGGCGAAACCACGGTTTCCCGCGTTTATCACCTCGATCGCGGCTTTGAGCGGCTGGAAGAGAAGCTGACCCGCTGCGGCGCCATCGTCGAACGCGTCAGCGAGTAAGAAAAGGGCGCTTATGCGCGCTTTATCCCGGTTGCGTATTTGGCCGCCGCGCCTTATTTCCGTTGTCTGACAGATCGCCGCGGCTGCGGCCGAAAGACATGGGATAGAGGCTGGATGACCGACCTGAAGCTCGTTGCGCTCGATAGTGAAGACCTTGCCGTCATTTCCGCGCATATGCAGGACAGCGTCTTCAAGGTCGCCGATATCGACTGGTCGTCGCGCGATAAACAGTTCGCGATCGCCGCCAACCGCTTCGTCTGGGAAGAGGCAGCCCGCAAGCGCAAGGGTTTCGAACGCCACCGCGCGGCCCTCGTTTTTAAGCGCGTGCTTTCCGTCCGCTCGATTGGCATCGATCGTTCGCGGCGCGACGATGTGCTGTCGCTGCTCGCTTTGCGTTTCGAGCAGAAGGGCGAGGGGCCGGAAGGTGCCCTCGAACTCTCGCTCTCAGGCACGGCCTCGATCGTCCTCGATGTCGAATGCATCGAGGTGCAGCTTGCCGATATCGGCGGCGCCTGGGAGACGGGCTCCAAGCCGCGCCATCCCGGCACCTGAGCGCAACAGTTTCGAGTAGAGAAGGAACACCGCCTTGGCAATCTGGCTCAATCAGGCATCCGACGGTTTCGAGCAGCGGTTCGCGGCCTTTCTGACCACCAAGCGTGAGGTCTCCGAAGACGTCAACGCCGTCGTACGCGCCATCATCGATGGTGTGCGCGCCCGCGGTGATGTGGCGCTCGCCGAATATTCGAAGAAGTTCGACAGCATCGACTACGCCACCGTGCCGATGCGTGTCACCGAGGCAGAAATCGAAAACGCCGTCGAGGTCGTTCCCTCGGAAGTGCTCGGCGCCCTCAAGGTCGCCGCACTCCGCATCGAATCTCATCATCGCCGCCAGCTTCCGAAGGACGAGCTCTACGAGGACGACATGGGCGTCGGTCTCGGTTCACGCTGGACGGCGATCGAAGCTGTTGGTCTCTACGTACCGGGCGGCACGGCGAGCTATCCGAGTTCGGTCCTGATGAACGCCGTGCCGGCAAAGGTCGCAGGCGTGGAGCGCATCGTCATCGCCGTGCCGGCGACGGGCGGTTCTGTCAATCCGGCCGTGCTGGCCGCCGCCAAACTCGCCGGCGTGAGTGAAATCTACCGCGTCGGCGGCGCGCAGGCGATTGCTGCCCTGGCCTATGGCACGGAGACGATCGCCCCGGTTGCCAAGATTACTGGCCCAGGCAATGCCTATGTCGCCGCCGCCAAGCGCCAGGTCTTCGGCACTGTGGGTATCGACATGATCGCCGGCCCGTCAGAAGTGCTCGTCATTGCTGACAAGGACAACAATCCCGATTGGGTTGCCGCTGATCTGCTGGCGCAGGCCGAGCATGACGAGAGCTCCCAGGCCATCCTGATCACCGACGACGAGGAATTCGGCAAGGCGGTCGAAGCGGCCGTCGAACGGCAGCTGAAGACGCTGAACCGTGCAGAGACTGCTGCGGCCAGCTGGCGCGATTTTGGCGCAATCATCCTTGTCTCCGATCTCAAGGATGCCATTCCGCTGGCAAACCGTATCGCCGCCGAACATCTGGAACTTGCCGTTGCCGATCCCGATGCCTTCGTGGACAAGATCCGCAATGCCGGCGCGATCTTCATCGGCGCGCATACGCCGGAAGTGATCGGCGATTATGTCGGCGGCTCCAACCACGTGCTGCCGACGGCGCGCTCGGCGCGCTTTTCCTCCGGTCTTTCGGTTCTCGATTTCGTCAAGCGCACCTCGATCCTGCGGCTCGGCCCGCAGCAGCTTCGCGACCTCGGGCCGGCGGCGATTGCGCTTGCCGTTTCCGAAGGCCTCGACGCCCATGCGCGATCGGTCGCGATCCGCCTGAACCTCGAAAGGTGAGGGAATGGCGAAGGGCGACTTCCGGCTCTGTGACGTTGTCCTTGACGATACGATCGGCCGTTCGACACCTGACGTCGAACACGAGCGGGCGGTGGCGATCTTCGATCTGATCGAGGAGAATTCCTTTAAGCCGTCAGGCCATGCCGGCGGTCCCTATCGGCTGAACATCTCACTGGTCGATTCCAAGCTCGTCTTTTCCATCACCACGGAAAAGGGCGAGGATGTCGCGACCCACATTCTCTCGCTGACGCCCTTCCGGCGGATCGTGAAGGATTATTTCATGATCTGTGAGAGCTACTATGAGGCGATCCGCTCTGCCTCGCCAAGCCGCATCGAGGCGATCGATATGGGGCGGCGCGGTATTCATAACGAGGGCTCGCAGACGCTTATGGACCGGCTTTCCGGCAAGATCGACGTCGATTTCGATACCGCCCGGCGCCTCTTCACGCTGGTCTGCGTGCTCTACTGGCGCGGATGACCGCGATGGAGCCAGGCGTCAAAACAGAGGATGGAAAGCGGCCAGGCGCCATCCTCTTCATGTGCGGGCTGAACGTCATCCGCTCGCCCATGGCGGAAGTGATCGCCCGTAGCATTCTGCCTGCCAATACCTATATACGGTCTGCCGGCGTTCGTGCCGGCGAACGCGATCCTTTCGTCGATGTGGTATTGGAAGAAATAGGCCTGTCGCTTGGCCGCCGCCTGCCGCAGACGCTGGAGGAACTCGAAGACGACTATTTCGACCTCATCATCACGCTCTCACCGCAAGCCCATCACGCAGCACTCGAGTTGACCCGCTCCAGCGCCGTCGATGTCGTCTACTGGCCGACCATGGATCCGACGGTCGCAACCGGAACGCGCGAGCAGATATTGGACAGTTATCGCGAGGTTCGCGATCACCTGGCCGGCCTCATCGAAAGCCGGCTACTCAAGAGAAATGGCATCGCCGCGCAATCGGCGTGAAACAAAAGTCAGAAAGCCCGATCTACGAGGTTCACAAATCCCCGTTGATTGTGTAGTTTCCGCGCAAATTTTTGGGCGCCATGCGCCGCTTTATCCAACACACAGGAAGAAAACCCTTATATGCCGAAAGAAGAAGTCCTCGAATTCCCGGGTATCGTGACCGAACTTCTGCCGAATGCGACGTTCCGCGTGAAGCTCGAAAACGAGCATGAGATCATAGCTCACACCGCTGGCCGCATGCGCAAGAACCGCATCCGCGTTCTCGCCGGCGACAAGGTTCTGGTCGAAATGACGCCCTACGACCTGACGAAGGGCCGCATCACCTACCGCTTCAAGTAAGCTTGGTCTGCGAAGCTCCCACGAGCTCCCGCTCCCGCCTGCCGATGGTCGAGGTTCCATGGCGCTGAAATACAAGCTCATTCTGGCTTCGGGCTCGCCCCGCCGCGTCGATCTGCTCAATCAGGCCGGCATCGAGCCTTCGCGCCTGATGCCGATGGATATCGACGAGGCGCCGAAGAAGTCGGAGCACCCGCGCTCGCTCGCCCGCCGCCTCTCGGGCGAAAAGGCAGAAGCCGCGCTGGCCGCCATTAAGGGCGACATCACCTGGAAGGGCAGTTATATCCTGTCCGCCGATACGGTTGTCGCCGTTGGCCGCCGCATTCTCGGCAAGGCGGAATTCGCCGATGAGGCATCGAATTCCCTGCACCTGCTCTCCGGCCGCAACCACGTGGTCTATACGGGCATCTGCCTGGTCACGCCTGATCGCAAGGTGCGCCAGAAAATCGTCGAGACGAAGGTGCGCTTCAAGCGCCTGTCGAGTTTCGAGATTGAAAACTACATTGCCTCGGGTCAATGGCGCGGCAAGGCCGGCGCTTACGGGATCCAGGGCCTGGCAGGCACCTTCGTGCAGAAAATGGTGGGGTCCTACACCAATGTCGTAGGGCTGCCGCTTTATGAAACCATCCTGCTTCTGACCGGCGAGGGCTTCGATGTCCACAGCCGTTGGCCCGAGGGCTGATCTCCTGCTAGAGCGCCGTGCGTCCATTCCGACGCATAAAAGACGCTCTACCTTGTTGAATCTACGCATCAGGCTTTGCGAAAATCGGAACGATTTTCGGGCCGATGCTGTAGGAGGAAACCATGTCTGATGAAATGAAGACCGGCGGCAAGCTCGCGCCGTTGCGCAAGACGCGCCCTTGCCCGGAATGCGGCAAGCCGTCGAACCGCGAGCACTATCCCTTCTGTTCCAACCGCTGCCGCGAAGTGGACCTGTCGCGCTGGCTGACGGGCTCCTACGCCATTCCTGTCGTCGACGATGAGACGAAGGCAGATTACCCCGACGAGGAAAACTAGGTTTTCCACCGCGAAGCCCTTATTTTTCCTCGCAAATCGCCAAAGTCAGCAAGACCGTCAAAAAACTATCATTTGATGCTTGCCATGGGCGAACAAGATGCTATAACCCCGCTCGCTTCCGGGGCGAACCAAGGCCCTGACATTCCAACCGGAATGTTTCGATGAAGCATGGCTAGCCCAGGTAGCTCAGTTGGTAGAGCAGCGGATTGAAAATCCGCGTGTCACTGGTTCGATTCCGGTCCTGGGCACCATTCCTATCCACGCTTATCAAGTACATTGAGTTCCCCAGCGCTGACGTCTTCGCTTGTCGGGTCATCGTGTTCCGCTTTTCCGATCTGCATCATTCAGACGGGAATGTCGCGCGGTCTGTCAACTGGCGGAAATTCCGGTGGGTGAGGGAATGGCGGAGGTCCGAGGTCGAAGCTTGAGAACCAGCCCGGTGACCCGTATTTGCTCTCGTCGTGCAGATCCGGTGGCGGAAATAGTCCGGTGAACTTTGCGTAGGATATGATCACGCCAAAGAACAGCGTGAGGATAAGAGCGAGTTTTTTCGCGCGCGATACATCTTCTTTTAGCATCTGATTGCCTGATAACTGCGACATCGAACCAGTTGGTACGAAATCATGTCAGTAAGTTGTCGAAACGGATATCCGCTTACCTTCCGTGGCTTCTAGCCATCACATCCCGTTGAAATCTGCGTGTCGGGCCTGGATTCCTCTCAGGCGAGCCGCACCGAGCGGAACCTCCCGCCTCAATCGTCGTTTATGGCGCATGGCCCGTCAAACATTCTGGAAAGGCTACCTCAAGCTCTCGCTTGTCACCGCGTCCGTTTCATTGACGCCGGCGACGACGGAGTCGAGCAAGGTGCGGTTTCATGTGCTGAACCGTGCGACGAAAAACCGTGTCGAAAGCCGGTATGTCGATAGCGTCACGCATAAACCTGTTTCCGAGAGGGATCAGGTGAAGGGTTACCCGCGTGGCGAGGATGACTATGTCCTGCTCGAGGATGAGGAGATCGAGGAAGTGGGGTTGGAGAGCACCCGCACGATCGATATCGACAGTTTCGTGCCGAGCGGATCGATCGACTGGATCTGGTACGACAAGCCGCATTTCCTGGCGCCGGAAGACAAGGTTGGAATGGAAGCTTTCTGCGTGATCCGCGAGGCCATGAGAGCCAACAATGTCGTCGGCATTGCCAGACTGGTGCTCTACCGGCGCGAGCGCGCCGTACTCCTGGAGCCGCAGGGCAAGGGCATTGTTCTGTGGACGCTGCGCTATGGTGACGAGGTGCGCGAACCGGCAGCCGAACTGGACATGAAGGCAAAGGTCGATAGCGAGTTGCTGGCCTTGATGAAGAAGCTGGTCAAGGAAGAGACGAAGGAGTGGAGCCCTTCGATGGTGCAGGATCCGGTTCAGAAACGTTTGAAAGCGCTGATCCGCGGCAAGGAGAAGAGCCTGAAGAAAGCCGCTCCGGCCCGTAAGCCCGCGCCGGTCAAATCGACGGGTAATGTCATAAACATCATGGATGCGCTGAAGAAGAGCCTGGCCGCTGAAGGCGGGCGCGGCAAGCCGCGTTGATCTCCGGCGAGCAGCGCACCAATCATCACCACTTCGACTTGCGCTTCTGCAACGGCTTGGCCGCTGCAAAGAACCCATCCCATGGATCCTTGCTAAGAGCATCGAGGCGCGCAGGCGTGTTGTCGACGGTGAAATAAGCAGGGCCGATCTCGGTTGTGAGTTCACTCCATTCCAGCGGCATGGAGACGGCGGCACCTGGCCGGGCGCGCGTGGAATAGGCGGCAACAGCAGTGTTGCCGCGGCCGTTCCGCAGGTAGTCGATGAAGATCTTGCCGCTGCGCTTCGCCTTGGTCGCGGTTGCAAGATAGCGATTGGGATCATCTTTCGACATGCTGTCGGCCAGCCACTTCGCAAAGCCTTTCACATCCACCCAACCGGCTTTCGGCTCAAGCGGAGTCACCACATGCAGGCCTTTGCCGCCGGAGGTCTTGACGAACGCCGCAAGGCCCTCGCCCTCGATACGCTCCTTCAGTTCGTAAGCTGCCGCTATCACATTTTCCCATGGCACATCCTCGCCGGGGTCGAGGTCCATGGTGATCATGTCGGGCTTTTCCCAATTGTCGGTGGTCGTGCCCCAGGGATGGATTTCCAGCACCGCCGATTGCACCAGCGCTACGACGCCATCGAAATCGGTAACACGCAGCAGCTTCTCGCCGCTCTTGTCCTTGGGGTCGGTGATTTGCGCGATATGCTCGTTCATACCTTTCCAGGCGTGCTTCTGGAAAAAGCGCTGATGGCCGGAAATACCGTCGGGCAGGCGCAGCAGGGCAAGCGGCCGATTGACCACATAGGGGGCCATGAAGCGCCAGACCTGCGCATAATAATTGGCGAGACCTTCCTTGGTGACGCCTTCGTCCGGCCAGTAGATGCGGTCGGGATGCGTTAGTGTCACAGCCGATTTCGGCAGGTTTTTCGCGGTCGTCTTTTCCATCTCGCGCACAACATCCTTTGCCGGCTTGTCCTCCCGCAATCCCCGGAAGGCCGCATGGCGCAGATTACCATCGGCCGACCATGTGCGGAACTCCACTTCGGCAACGAGCTGCGGCTTGACGTAATGCAGGCCGCGCCGCTCCTCGGCGGTCAGCTTGTCGTCGAAGGAATTCTCCTTCATCTCCATCGCCGACAGCCGCTCGTAAAGCATCTGCGCCGTCGCCACCGTGTACCCAGTGCCGACGCGGCCGACATGCTTCAGCGAGCCATCCTCGTAGTAGCCCATGGCGAGCGAGCCGATGGCATTCTTCATCGCGGTCGAGGGCACGTAGCCGCCGATCACGAATTCCTGCCGCTGCGAACATTTGGATTTGATCCATTCACCCTTACGGCCGGAGACATATTTGCTGTCACGCTGCTTGGAGACGACGCCTTCGAGACTGAGCCTGCAGGCATGGTTCAGCACCAGGCCGCCATTTTCATTGAAATGCGCGCTGTAGCGCAGCTTGGCGCTGTCTTTGGGAAGCAGCTTTTCCAGCAGGTGTTTGCGTTCGAGAAGGCTTACATTTAGCAGACTGTATCCATCGAGATAGAGCAGGTCGAAAGCATAGAAGACGAAGCGGTCGTAGCGACCTTGGCTGAGATCGTGCTGCAGGGCGGAGAAATCCGATGCGCCGGTATCGCGCTCCACCACGAGCTCGCCATCGATGATGGCCATTTCGGCCTGCAAAGATGCAAAGGCATCAACGACGTCCTTGCCGAATTTCTCTGTCCAGTCGAGACCGCCGCGTGTCAGCATTGTCACGCGCCCGTCCTCGATCTTCACCTGCAGCCGGTAGCCATCGAACTTAATCTCGTGGATCCACCGCTCGCCGGCCGGCGGTTTCGGCTTGAGCTTAGCAAGCTCCGGCTCGGTGAAGTGAGGCATGGGCGCCTTTTTTGCACCTTTCGGCCAATCCCGATCCGGTGCCGGGGGTTTTGCCTTCCGCGCCGCCGCCTTGGTCTTTGTGGCGATAGCCTTGCCGCCATCCGGTCTGGAGTGCCAGGTAGCATCAGGATTCTCCGCCACCTCTTCGATTTGCCGACCGGTTTTGGCTGATTCGGAGCGCTCTTCGAGAATATCGGCACCGCCCTCATGGCGGGCCTCTGCGTCGTCGCCCTTGATGAGCAACCAGTTCTCGCGCTTCTCGCCGGGCTTTCCATGCATGCGCACCAGATGCCAACGTCCCTTCAGTTTCTCGCCGTCGAGTTCGAATTCCATATGCCCTTTGCGGTAGGCCTTGTGCGGATCGCCTGTTGGCGTCCAGGTGCCGCGATCCCAGACGATGACCGTGCCGCCGCCATACTGGCCCTTTGGAATGATGCCTTCGAAATCGCCATAAGCGAGAGGATGGTCCTCGACATGGACGGCCAGGCGCTTATCCTCGGGATTGAGGCTCGGTCCCTTTGTGACGGCCCAGCTTTTCAGAACGCCGTCCATCTCCAGCCGAAAATCATAATGCAGGCGTGTGGCGTCGTGCTTCTGGATCACGAAGCTGTTGCCCTTCGCGCGGCTCCTCTTTCCGCGCGGCTCCGGCGTGATCTTGAAATCGCGTTTGGTCTGATAGGTCTCGAGCGCCATGATCAGCTCGCCTTCCTCCTGCTTCTATCGGAGGTCTTGCGTGCGGCAGGTTTTTTCGCGGGTGCTTTGCCGCCCATTTTCGCACTTTGGCGCAGGGCCTCCATGAGATCGACCACCTTGCGCTCGGGCTCGCGCTTGCGTTTCGGCGGTGCGCGACCTTCGATCTTGGCTTTCACCAGTTCGACGAGCGCGGCTTCGTAGCGGTCGTGATATTCACTTGGATCGAAACGGCCCTCTTTGGTCGCAATGATATGGCCGGCGAGATCCAGCATCTCCTTGTCGAACTTGATATCGGGAATGTCCTTGAAGACAGAGCTTGCTGAGCGCACCTCATAGTCGAAGTTCAGCATGGTCGCGATGATGTGCTCGTCATGCGCGCGGATGAGCAGCGTGCGGTTGCGGCGGAAGAGCACGGCTTCGGCAAGGGCTGCCACTTTGCCGTCAAGCATGCCCCTGGCAATCAACGCGAGGGCTTCCGCATCATGTTCGTCGACTGGTGCCAGATAGTAGGGACGGTCGAAATAGAGCTTGTCGATCCCATCGCAGGGAATGAAGCCTTGTACATCAAGCACCTTGTCGCTTACGGGCATGATCTCCGAGATCTCATTACCTTCGATGAGGATGTAGTCGCCACTTTCCATCCTGTAGCCCTTGACCTGGTCGTCGCGTTCCACCGGCTTGCCGGTTTCGCTGTCGACGAACTGTCGCTCGACGCGATGGCCGGTCCTGCGGTTGATGATGTTGAAGGAGACACGGTCGGAAGAGGAAACGGCCGTATAAAGGCCGACGGCGCAAGCAAGGTCGCCGACCTTCAGATGGCCCTTCCAGCTCGCGCGTGCTCCCATCGTCTCCTCCTTTCAGAGCCTGCTGTTGCTTTTGTCGGTTTCGATCGGCTGGAATTTCCAGCCGATTCCATCCGGCGCCGGATAGGCGAGCAGCGCATCGCTGCCGCCGATTTTCTGACGCGCAGCTGCGTTTCTTGCGCGATCCATTGCCTGTTCTGCCGTGGCGTAGGGTTCGGACAATGTATCGCCGAGCTTGTAGGCCCAGCCATTGTCGTGCGGAACGATCTGATAGGTGATGTCGGCCATGTGCTTCCTCCTCGTCAGCCGTTCTGGTCATTCATTGCCGGGGCGAGCGACTGCGCCCGTCAAGCGCGATGATCTTTTCAAGCGATGCGATATCCTCGCTGGTGACGACCGGAACCGGGTCGGCGGCGATCGCTTCCAGTACTTCCTTGGATACCGCACCGTTGCGGATTGCCCATTCCAGCGTTTCGCGTGTCTCCCGCTCGGCCTTGAGCTGCGCATAGAGCGCGACGATCAGCCGGTCGCGCGCATCCATACTTTTGTGCTTGCGGTCGATGTGGCGGACATTGGGCATGGGAAATCGTGCCTCTTCATGAGGTTGCTCACGAAAAAACCGCTGAAGGGTAGAAAGGTTCCGTTCGGCAGCGCTCGGCGAAAATCAAATCATCGCATTGCGGCTTTGAGCCGGAAACACTATCTGAAACCTCTATTCGATAGAGGATTTCAAAATGGCCGATCTCAAGGCTCGTCCCCGTCCCACAGGTGCAAATGCCGTTCTCGGACGTACTGGTTTCCCGCACGTCACGTCGGTCACTGGCGGCGAGATCGATATCGTCACCAGCCCATCACAGCCAGGCTTTAACCCGCTCGACCTGCTCTATTCCTCGCTTTCGGCATGTCTTGTGCTGAGCGCCCGCATGGCGGCAAGCCAGCTCGGCATTCTCGACAAGATCACCGAGATCACCGCCGATGTAACCGGCGGGAAGGCAGCGGAAGGGCTGTCGCGTGTCGTGAAATTCAACATCGCTTTCTCCATCAAGGGCGATATCGACGAGGAAACGCGCCGCAAGATCGCGCATATGGCCGAAGACGAGATCTGCACGGTCAGCAACACCATCAGAGGCACGCCGGAATTCGCAACCACGATCTCCGGTTGATCGGGCCGCGGCAGGTCTCTACATAAATATTAGACCATTGGATCGGAGCATTGCGTGGCCTTCATGCTCCACCTATGCTCCGGCATCGATTGAAATAACGCCGGCTGAGATGCAGTCCCAGACACAAGCTCCGACCGAACGGAAATCCCAGCGGCCGCTTGTCGCCATCATCGGCGGCGGCGTTTCCGGGGCGGGTGTCGCCTATCATCTGCTGAAGCTTGCCGGCGAGGATGCACCCGATATCGTGGTCTTCGAGCCGCGTCCCATGCTGGGCCGCGGCCTGGCATACGACACCGTCGATCCGGCGCACCGCATCAATGTGCCGGCCGCCAAGATGAGCCTGCAGCCCGATGATGTGGAAGAATTTCAGCGCTGGATCGAGGCGAACAATGCTGTGCGCGACGATCCCGAAGCCGCACGCGAGAACGGTCAGCTTTTCCCGCGCCGGCGCGTATTCGGCGATTACGTCGGATCGCTTCTCCAGCCCTTCCTGAAATCGGGTGCCATTAGCCATCGCCGGGCGACCGTGACCGGCATCCGCCGCCGGGGTAATGGCTGGGCGATCCTCGATGACAAGGGCGGGCTGACGGAGGCCGATATCGTCGCCATCGCCACCAGCCATCCGCCACCGGTGGCGCCGGGCAGGCTGGCGGCCATTCTTGGAGAGCACCCACGCTTCATTGCCGACACCACGAAATCGGGTGCGCTCGAAGTCGTGCGGCCGCATGACAGGGTTCTCGTCATCGGCAACGGGTTGACGGCGGCAGACGTGATCGCCTCCCTTTCACGAAACGGCCACGACGGCTCGGTTACCGCAATTTCCCGCCGCGGCCTTCGTTCGCGCGGTCATGCTGCCGTCCCGCAGGAGGCGTTCGGTGATTTCATCTCCGAGCCGGCATTGTCAGCCGTCACGCTGCTGCGCCTTATCCGGCAGACGATCCGCCAGGCGACCGAACGTGGCCAGAGTTGGCATGCCGTGATTGATCAGGTGCGCGGCCAGGGCCACGATCTCTGGCGTAGTTTGCCGGTTGTCGAGCGGCGCCGGATCGTTCGGCATCTGCGGCCTTATTGGGACGTTCACCGCTTCCGCATCGCGCCGCAGGTGGAGGAAGTGCTCGATGCCGCAATCGAAGCCGGTAGGCTGGAAATCCTTGCGGCATCCGTGGCCGATGCGAAGGCCGAGGGTGAGGCGATCCACATCACACTCCAGCCACGCCATGCACGCGAAAAATTGGAGAGGACGTTCGATGCCGTCGTCGTCACGACCGGTCCTGCGCATGGCGGCATTTTGCAGACGCAGCCCTGGCTCGGCGAACTCGCCAGGGAGGGCTATCTCGCCCTCGACCCGACCGGGCTCGGGCTTGCCTGCAGCGAGCACTCCGAGGCTCTGGGACCGGAAGGCAGGGTGATCTCGTCGCTGCTCATTTCGGGCCCGCTTGCACGCGGCACGTTCGGGGAGCTGATGGGGTTGCCGCAGATAACGGAACATACAGTCTTCGTCGCACGTGAGATCGCTGAGAAGCTGAAAGCCGCATCCGCGGGATAATTCGCGAACTATTTCTGATCGATCTGTCGTTCTCTGACTGTCATCGGCCCGCGACTCCTGATAATCGCAGCGTAGCGGCCTGACCGAAAGGTCGCGCAGAAAGCATCGAGATCATGTCGCAGGCTGCTTCCGCCGTTTCCGAAACTCCCTCTTCCAGTCGTCTTCCGCTTGTCGCCCTCATCCTCGGCGGCGCGGCGATCGGCGGATCACCGATCTTCGTGCGGCTTTCCGAAGTCGGGCCGATGGCGACGGCCTTCTGGCGTGTGGCGCTGGCGCTGATCCCGATCTTCATCTTTTCGCTTTTGCGCAAGGATACCGGCCCCAAACCGAAGAGCCTTGCCGATTACGGTATGCTGATCCTGCCCGGCGCCGTGCTAGCGCTTGATCTCTCCGCCTGGCATCTGTCGATCACCATGACCTCCGTTGCCAATGCGACGCTGCTCGCAAACCTCGCGCCGGTCTTCGTCACCGCCATCGGCTTCCTGTTCTTCGGCGCCAAGGTTACCCGCATCTTCGTGCTCGGCCTCGTCCTGGCATTGGCCGGCGTGGTCGTGCTGAAGGGCGGACCTGCCGCATTCGGCAATGGCGACCTGCGCGGCGATGGTGTCGCCATGATCGCCGCCTTCTTCTACGCCTGCTACATCCTGGCGATCGGCGCGCTGCGCAGCCGTTTCGATACGATCCGCATCATGCTGTGGAGCACCGCCTCTGCCGCAGTCGGCGTCTTCCCGCTCGCTTTCTTCTTCGAAGGCCACATGCTGCCGGCAAGCCTTTACGGCTGGTCGGTGGTATCAGGCCTGGCTTTTGTCAGCCATGCGGGCGGGCAGGTGGCGATTGCCTATGCGCTTGCCTATCTGCCAGCGGCCTTCTCCTCGCTGACATTGCTCCTCCAGCCGGTCGTGGCGGCCATTCTCGCCTGGGCTCTGCTCAACGAGCACATCACGATAATGCAAGCCCTGGGCGGCTTGATCGTTCTTGCCGGTATCATGATCGCAAGGCGAGGGTGATCCCGCTTAAAGGAAGCTTGACCATTGGCTGTTAGACCTGTCCCGCAGTTCGGACAGGATTGGCGATGGCGAACCTTGATCAGATATTTTCAACGGAAGTCCATAGGGCGGAAAAGCCGCAGGACGTCGTTGTCCGGCAGGCGTCGACGGCGCCTCTGCTCGTCTTCATGGTCCTTGTCGCCATCCTTGTCGGCCTCTTCAAATTTCCGCCACTGCTCGATTATGCGAACCATTATGCCCGCATGTGGCTGCTCGCCGGCGGCATAGAGGAAGCACCATTCCCCGAAATCTACACGATCGAGTGGAACCGCACCTTCACCAATGTTGGCATCGACCTGCTCGCCCGCTGCATCGGTCCCGTCATCGGCGTCTCGCTGCTCGCCCGCGCCCTGCTGTTCCTGGCAATTGTCCTGCCTCCATCAGGCGCCATCGTGCTGCATCGGCGCCTGTTCGGCGGCAGCTACTATTGGCAGATCGGCATGCTGTATCTCGCCTGGTGCGCCACGCTGATCGGCGGTTTCATCAATTTCCAGATCGGCCTCGGCCTTGCATTGCTGTTTGCAACGGTGGATCACCGACTGCAGTCCGGGTCTGCAGTCAGGCTCTTCCTGTGGCGGGTAGCGGTCTCGCTGCTGCTCACCGTCGTCCATATATTTTCTGTGGGCTTCTTTCTCGCAATCGTCTGCGGACTGGAATTTTCCTGGCGCTTCGATGTGCTGACATCCCCTACGGCGGTGTGGCGCTTAGCCGGCAGGCTTGCGGCCGCGATGATCGCCTGTCTGTTGCCACCGCTTGCGCTTGCGCTGACAGCTGCCGACCTCCCAGGCAGTCACACGGGCAGCATATTGGCGGTCTGGAACGACAGCCCGATACTGCTGATTTCCAATCTGCTCTCGGCCGTCTGCACCTATGTTGCACTCGTCGATGTAATTTTCCTTGTGCCGATCCTGCTCGTTTGCAGCAGGGCGATTGCCGCAAAAAACCTGCGCATCCATGCAGGTCTTGTGGTCACGGCCGCAGGCTTGCTCGCCCTGTCCATCCTTTCGCCGCTTCATGCCTTTGGCACCGGTTGGATAAGCTGGCGCTTTCCCATTATGGCCGCCCTTGTTGGCATGGTGATGATCTGCCCTTTTCAAAAGGTCGGCCGGCGTCAGGCCATCATCCTGTTCCTCGCGTTGAATGTCGTGGTCTTTGGCCGGACTGCCTGGATTGGTTTCAACTGGTGGCGGGGTCAGGCCGACGTTGCGAGCGTCGAGAAGGTGCTTGAAGCCGTTCCCGCGAGCGCTGCGATCCTGCCGTTACAACACGAGCCTGCCCTTGGTGACATAAAGCCGGATCAGCGGCATTATGCATTCAGCCAGGATACGTTCCGGCACCTGCCGACGATGGCCGTCCCGCTGGCCCATGCCTTCGTTCCGACGCTCTTCAGCGCACAGGGCAAGCAACCGCTCGCCGTGCTTCCCGCCTGGTCGGAGAAATCGGTACCGGAAGGAAATCTCTTTTCAACCGGCGTGCTGTCCTGTCCAGGTCTGATGGCGGAAGCCGCCAGCTTTACGCCCTATCTGGTCGATTGGCGCAGCAAGTTCGATTTCATCCTGGTCGTCAACGCCGACGTCGTTGATCAGTATGTCGGCAACGTCATGCCGGCGGGTGCCCGTCTCCTGAAAGACGCCGGTTTTGCAAGGCTTTATGGGATCGATCGCAACGCAGCGCCGGTATTGGATGCCGTTCCGGCATCATGCCCAGATAGCTTCCACTGGTAGGCTATTGGGTTTCCTGCAGTTTGTTTTTCTGCAGCAGCCATTTTTGAATGATTGGCACGTCGGCATCGCCCAGATCGTGGCCGCCGGGGATGATGTCGGAATCGACGGTCGCCCCCGACGTCTTCAGCCGCTCTTCCAACTCGCTCGCATATTTGCCGTAAGCGTCCATCTTGCCGCTGATGACAAGCAGGTCCGTGCCTTTCAGGTCAGCATGCGGGTAAGCGGTGAGCACCGGCATTGAGCGTAGCAACACGGCCTTGTGCACCAGGTTGGGGTGTAGGTAGAGCAGCGAATTCAGAAGATTGGCGCCATTCGAGTAGCCGACATAGACGACCTTCTTCGGATCGAGGCCATAGGATTTGACAGCGCCTTCAATGAAGGCGGCGAAAGCTTCTGCTTCGTTCTTGATGTCGTCCTGGTCGAAGGAGAACGGCGTGATGCGCTTGTACCAGCGCGGGAAGCCTTCCTCGGTCGCGCGGCCGCGCACGCCGAGAAGGGTGGCGCGCGGAGCAACCTTGTTCAGCAGCGGCATCAGCGTCGTCTCGTTGCCGCCGGAGCCGTGCAGCAGCACAAAGACGCTGCCGTCTGGATCGGGCGGTGTATAGAAACGATGGACGAAGGGCAGATCGCGATAATTGATGCGCGGTTTGCCGGGCATGGAAAACTGCGGCAGCACGACCTTCAGATCACTGAGATTGGTGATCGAATCCTTCGGCGGCACGAAGAGCTTGGTTCCGAGTGTGGCCTTCGGCTCATCCACCATCATGCCCGGCTGGTTGGTGGCAAGCTCTATAAGCGTGCCTCCGGGCTCTCGGGCATAGAGCGAGCGAAAGTATTTGCGATCGTGCAGATTGGTCGCCGAAGCGTTTTCGTTTTCAAGCGCCTTGTGAACGGCGAGCACGGCATCCTCATCATCTGCGCGGAAAGCCACGTGGTCGATTGTGCCGGTACCCGGAGCGCCGGACCAGAAACCGCGCGCATCGCGCACGTCGACGATGTCTCCTGACTGCGAGACGAGGCGGTCGATCGTGCCGCGATTTGCCTGGAACCGGTAGCCGAAATAGCTTTCGATGAAATGACGGCTTTCGGCCGGCTTTTCGGTCAGCATGGTCGCACCGCGCACGCGCTGCACGGCATGCTCGATCGGCACATCGCCGCCATCCCAGGCAGCCGGCGATTTCAGATCCTTGGCGCCGGCAAGCTTGACGATGATATTGTCGGGGTCCTTCAACCGCAGCACCGGCTCGCCGAATTCATCCGCGGGGCCTTCCGAGCGGAAGCCGAAGCGCATGGCACGCGTCAGCCAGTAACCGATACTGGTCGGATCGATCGCCAGCGACACTTCGTTGATCTGGCCGTAGCCGGCGCGGCCCGGCGCACCGTCCTCCCAGACGAGGAACGTGACGAGCGACCCCGGAGAGCCCTCGGCATCGCCATAGAAGAGATGAAGCTGTGTGGCGTCTTCGAACCCGGCCGTTTGTTTGACGAGCCGCATGCCGAGGAATCCGGCGTAGAAATCCACATTCGCCTGCACCTTGCGGGTGATCAGCGTGATATGGTGTATGCCTGAAGCCATGGATGAAAGCCCGAATTGAAAAGAGGCCAGGAGCGAGAGTATGAGGGTCGTTGCTAGCGTCATGCCGTTGCCAATGGTCTTTTCCCTAATTTTGTTCCGCAAAAAGCACAAGTGCGTCACCGCGCGGCAGGAGCTCCAGCGTGTCGACCTCCTCCAATGCTTCTTCGAGTTGTTGCCGCGTCGGCGGCTTGACCATATAGGCGAGCGCGCCGAGGTTTTTTGCCCGTTGCATGTCGCTTTCGTCGCTAGACGTGCTGAGCACACAGACCGGAATCCGGTTCAGCCGCTGATCGGCTGAGAGCGCATTCAGCACTTCGAAACCATCCATGATCGGCATGTTGATATCGAGCAGCATCAGGTCGATCTGCGGCTCGTCCGGAACGCCGGCGCGCTGTTCCAGAAGCCGCATCGCCTCGCGGCCGTTGGTCGCCACATGCAGGTTGAAATTCACCTTCTCGCGCCGCATCAACTTGATCTTCAGAAGCTGGATGTCGGCCGGACTGTCTTCCACCAGCAGCACTTCGGCGAGCCTGCCGCGGCTCTCGTTCAGGTGGTCGGATGCCTTTGCCGTCTGCGGCTGTCCGCGAATGACCGGTTGATCGCCTGATATCGTCGCGAGCGGTACTTCGAGCAGGAAGGTCGCACCCCTTCCGGTCTTCGCCTCGCACCAGATCGAGCCGCCATGCAGCTGCGCGATGCGACGGCATATGGCAAGTCCAAGCCCTGTGCCTTCGATGCCGCGGCCGACGAGACGCTTGAAGGGTTGGAAGATAAGCTCACGATGATCAGGGTCGATGCCCGGCCCGTTGTCACCGACCGTCAGGCGGCATATCCCCCTGTCTACTATGGCCGAAACGCGCACTTCCGGAACGGTATCCTCACAATAGCGGATCGCATTGGAGACGAGGTTCTGTAAAAGCTGGATCAGCAGCGTCGCGTCACCCATCACCTCCGGCAGCCGCCCGCGGATGATGATCGCCTGCCGGCTTTCGATCTGCTGGTGCAGATTGTGCTCCACCTGATCGAGCACGGCCGACAGCGAAACCGGCTTGAGCTCGAGCTCGCTCGAAACCTCCAGCCTCGTGAAGCCCGATACCTTGACGATCAGGTCTTCCATATGATCGGCGGCGCTCAGGATATAATCGAGCAGCTCGCGGTCTTCGCTCGGCAGTTCGGCTGAGCCGTGCAGGATGCGGCTGAAGGATTTGATCGTTCGCAGCGGCTCCTTGAGATCATGTGCCATCGCGCGGGTGAAGATCTCCAGCGATTGCCGTTTCTGCTCCAGTTTTGCCTCCAGCGCGCCATGCATGAGGGCGTTCTGGATGCAGCGATGCAGCGTCTCGGGTGACAACGAATCCTTGGTGAGGTAGTCACGCGCGCCGCCCTTCATAACCTCGACTGCGACAGTCTCGTTGCCCTGGCCGGTCAGCATTACGACATTGGTGGCGGCATCTTGGGCGAGGATCTCGGAGAGCACGCCAAGGCCGTCGCGGCCGGGAAGCGAATAGTCGAGCAAGATACAGTGAGGCCGCCTCTGGCTGATGAGGGTAAGACCCTCATCACCACTCTCGGCCTCGATGACGGTATAGTTCGTGCCGGAAACGCGCCCCAGCATGCGGTGATAGGCTTCCCGGTCGTCTATGCTGTCATCGATGATCAGAACGCTGCAGTCTTCCGCCAAACGTCAGTCCTCTAAAGGCAGGATCGCGATTTCGAACCAGTATTCCTTGAGCCGCTGGATGGCGGCAAACAGCCCGTCGAGATCGACTGGCTTCTGTACGTATGTATTGGCGCCAAGCGCATAGCAGCCTTCGATGTCGCGCTCGTCGTCCGATGTCGTGAGGATCACGACCGGGATTTTGCGCCAATGCGCGTTGGACTTGATCGCCTCCAGCGTCTTGCGCCCGTCGAGGCCCGGCATGTTGAGGTCGAGCAGGATGAGGCCGGGTTTCGGCGCCATGGTTGCGAGTATATCGAGTGCTTCCTGGCCGGAAGCGGCCCGGCGGATGGGGTTGCGCAGATTGGTGCGCTTGAAGGCGCGCATCGTCGCTTCGAAATCGTCCTCGCTGTCCTCGACGATGAGGATCGGTTGCGTGTCACGCTGCTGCATTCTGACCCTCGCGCTTCCTTCCCAGAGTGAAATAAAATGTCGTGCCGATGCCGACTTCGGATTCCAACCATATCTCGCCATTGTGACGCCCGATGATCTTGCGCACGAAAGTGAGCCCAGCACCGGTGCCGTCGTCGGAATCCTGCGATTTTTCAAGCCGTTTGAAAATGCGGAAAATATCATCGTAGAACTGTTGGGGTATGCCTTTGCCATTGTCTTTCACATAGAAGACGTCGCGTGCCGTCGTTCCATCCTTGCCGGCATAATGTTCCAGATAGCCGATGCTGACGAGCGGCAGGGGCTTGTCGTTATATTTGACGGCATTTGTGATGAGGTTGCGAAACACCTCGGTCACACGAGGGGCATCGCAGATGACCTCTGGCAGCACGCCGTCGATGACGACTTTCGCATGCCGCTCCTCCAGAAGAAGCTCCATGGTGGACACGACGTCGCGGACGATCGAACCGATATCGGTTCGCTTGACGGCGAGTTGCTGGCGGCCGAGGCGCGAAAAATAGAGGAGATCGTTGACGAGCTTTTCCATGCGCTGGCTGAGGCGGACCAGTCGGTTGAGCCGGCGCACGCCGTCTTCGTCAAGCTTGTCTTCATAATCTTCCAGCAGGAAACGGGAATGATTGTGCAGGCCGCGCAGCGGCTCCTTGAGATCGTGCGAGGCAATATAAGCAAATTCGTCGAGATCGTGATTGGAGCGTTCGAGATCGGCCGTGTACTCCTCGAGCTGCGCAAGCGTCGTCTTCATCCGCTCTTCCTGTCGCACGCGTTCGCTGATGTCGCGCACGACGCCGACGAAAGTCTTGCTGGAGCCGGTGACGATGGCGCTGACCGAGAGGTCGATAGGGAAGACCACGCCGTTCTTGCGCCGGCCGGAAACCATGCGCGTCGTGCCGATAATGCGTTCCTCGCCCGTGCGCCGATAATTGCCGAGATAGGCGTCATGTTCGGAATGATAGGGTTCCGGCATCAGCATCTTGATGTTGTTGCCGATTGCCTCCAGCGGTGTGTAGCCGAACATGATCTCGGCGGCGGGATTGAAGCTCGTGATCCGCCCCGCCTCGTCGATGGCGATCACTGCATCAGGCGTATTGCGGACAAGCGCGCTGAAACGGATGCGCTCGGTCTCAAGATGCTGGCTGTTGCGCATGAAATAGAAAACGAAGATGGCAACAAGCCAGAGCGTCGCTGACGTGATCGAGCGGTTGGTGGCCTCCCGCCAATATTCGTCCTGTAAATGGTTGACGGCAAAGAAGCCGAGCAAGATCAGGACAGTGCAGACGAAAGCGAAAAAGATCGGCGCGTTGCGATTGCCGAACCAGAGTGCCGTCAGTACGAGCGGGACATAGAGAATGCCGTTTGCGACGCCGAGGGGCGTATAGAGATCAACGATGAGGCCGGTAAAACAGATCGTTGCCGGTATCCAGAGTGGGATCTGCGCCCTGTTGGTCGGCAACATCCACCAGGATCTGGCCAAAAGCCCGCAGCCGAAAGCTACCAGGCCGATAGCCGTATGCAGCGCCATCGCGGCATAGGGACCCCAGCGATACCCCTGTTCGGCATCGGTAATGTATCCGGCGAGCGCGATCATGCCGAGCGTGATCACGATATAGCTGGTGAGTTCCTGTACGAGCTGACCGCGCGACTCCCTCCCATAGAGGGCAAAAAGAACGGAAAGATTTGATATCAGGAAGATCAGCGCCGTGTTCGGCCCCATGCCGCCGCCGATCTGTTCGGCAAAGCTTGGAGAAATGAGAAACCGCGTCAGGAACACATCGACATTGTGAATCGTGCGACCGAGCGTGATGATCTCCATCAGGCGCACCGCGGAAAGAAGGGCCGCAAGGCTGCAGGCAATGACGGGCACGAAGCGATAGCGCTTGCCTTTCCCCATCGACGTGGCAAGCCCGATACCCGACAGCACGAAACAGAGGGCGGTATTGAACGCCATGGACGGAAAGCCCGGTACGACCGAGATGATGATCTCGATCTCCAGCAGCCACCCGGTCAGCGCGGTCAGGCCGAGCAGGAGCAGCAGGCAGCTGATGACTAGCGCAACCAGGCGGTAGCGTCCGCTTTCCGTCCCATCTGACCCTGATCTAGCGGTATCCCGCACGTGCATCACCTCCCTGTGATGTCCTTGTAGGCGAACCATCTTTTCCGAAATCGCTGAATACTCAATAGGCAGATTGTTGCGCGAAACGCGCTTTTCGACAGCAAATCCCTGAAGGTCGGTATCGAATTTTAGTGAAGTGGCGTTAATGTCCCAGCGAAGGACAGTGCAGGACGAGCGAAACAAAATCCGGATTGTGGTGTCAGATGCCGACCTTGTTTTACGTCGACGATAGCAGGGATGACCTCTTCTATCTCGACTATATCCGAAAGAAACAGCAGGTGGATGTCGATCTATTCTGCTTTTCCACCGCGCAGGCTGCATTCGAGGCGCTCGAGGGGCGTCTGGCAGCAGGTGAGGGCGCGCCGGATATACTGGTCGCCGATCTCTACATGCCACTCGACAGCGGCAGCGGGCTGATCGCCCGTCTGCGGCGGGACGACCGCTTTTCAGCCATGCAGCTCGGCATCTGCAGCGGCTCGGATGCGGTGGAGGACCGTGAACGGGCGCTTGCTGCCGGTGCCGATTTCTATCTTGTGAAACCACTGGATTTTGTCGGAATGATCATCAATCTATGATTGCGGCAAATGCGACGTGAATGCACGCATGGCGCGTTATGTGCATGCAAGAAAGCGCAATTGACAAGCTTGACAGTGCATTTCAAGATGCAACCGAACAGAAGAAAACCAAAAAAAGCGCTGAGAGAGCCGGCCGATCCGTGTTCGCCGCCACGAACGTCAGCCAACCCCTTAGCTGAATGGGCCGACCGGCTCTCCGCGCTTACTTCTGGCACTGTCTTCCGCATCCATGGATGTTGAATACGGAAAGATTAGGACACCTAGGTAAGAGCTACTATTCGCGTAAACTGTCCTGTGCATCACCTGTAGTTGAGATGTTTCCGCCCGACATATCGGAAAGCCCCTGTTTCGTCGTCGGTCATCAACTGTCTCGCAATTTTTGTAACCGTTCGCGTTAAGGACGTATATCCCA
The DNA here is from genome assembly GCF_018987265.1 of Rhizobium sp. WYJ-E13. Classification (NCBI taxonomy): domain Bacteria; kingdom Pseudomonadati; phylum Pseudomonadota; class Alphaproteobacteria; order Hyphomicrobiales; family Rhizobiaceae; genus Rhizobium; species Rhizobium sp. WYJ-E13. The sequence goes on from NZ_CP076853.1 coordinate 236,534, forward strand.
AGATTTCGGGACCGGTGGACTGAGAATTGGGGAAAGAGGAAGATTGGGAATGACCAGTGCTGCCGCAGTTCCTTTTCATGCCGGTCCGGAACTTAGCCGGGCCATCAATCGCACGGATTTTTTTCGCCTGCTGAAGGCGGCCGCACAGCATTACAATTTCGATAATTTTACCCTGGCGCGCATCTCGGAAGCCGCAGCTCCCTTCGGAGAACGCGAGGTTGTCATCACCAATGTCGCCGAACGGCGCATGAGCCTCTTTGTCAAGACCCTCAAGGAAGCGCTCGGAACTGCCAAGGCACGGACGGCTCAGTTTTTGACGACCCCAGTTCATGGGAAAAGTGCTGTAATAGAAGGCTATCCGTCGGACCTCGTCTTCAATGAATTCAGCGGCAGCACATTCCTTTTCATCCCGCTGTTCACGCCGGAGGGGCGTCGCTACTGTCTGGTGCTCAGTGGCCAGCGCCAGGAGCCGGACCAGGGCGAGGTGGCGGATGTTCTGCTCGACGCCATGCGCATCTTCGATAAGCTGTATGAGGAAATCCTGACGCAGGAGATGTCCGGTCGGCTCACGCAGCGCGAAACCGAAATCGTCAAATGGACGAGCGAGGGCAAGACCTCCGCGGAGATCGCCATCATCCTCGGCCTCTCGGAACATACGGTCAATTCGCATATCACGGCTGCAGTCCGGAAACTTGATGCCGTCAACCGTGTTCATATGGTGGCGATTGCGCTGCGAAACGGTCTGGTTTCGTGAACTGGTTTCATTTCGGGGAAAGCTGAAACGATGAGTGCGGAAGCAACGCGCAGGAATGCGGTAAAGGTATTATTCGTCGATGACGAGTTTATCGAATTCCGTTCGCTCAAAAAAAAGATCGCCGATCTCTCCGAACCGCGTGTCGACGTCGAATATTCTCAATCGATCGGCGATGCGCTGGACAAAGTGAGGGCCGCTCGCTTCGATCTCATCCTTCTCGACAACCGCTTGTTGCCGAATGCGGATTTTCGTGAGACCGTACCTGAGCTCAGGGGCATCGGCTATACCGGCCCGATCGGTGTGGTCTCGACCGATATATCAGGTAACTATTTCCAGGAATTCCCCGATTACGGCGTCGACTTCCGCATCGGCAAGGATGAGATCGACGTCCAGGCGCTACAGCATATCATCCGAGAATACGTGACCTATGATGTCCCGGATTTCTGGAAGGATGATTACAGCATCTGACTCGGGCGCTCTAAGCCGGCAGGCGGATCGCAAAGCGACTGCCGCTCTCATCGGAATGGTCGAGCTTGATATCGCCGCCGAACGCACCGAGCAGATCCCGCGTGGTCGTAAGGCCAAGCCCTGGTCCTGGCACGCTGCCGGCTTTCGGCAGCTTCCAGAAGGCATCGAAGATCTTCTCCTGATAGGCAGGTTCGATGCCGCAGCCGTTGTCGGCAATGAGGATGCGCCAGTCCGCACCTTCCCGTGCGGCCGTCACGGTGACATGCGGCGGTGCGGCACCATGATATGTCAGCGCATTGGAGAAAAGATGCCTGAGAACAATGGTCAGAAGTGCGGCATCACTGCGGATGAGAGGCAGATTGTCCGCATCAAGTGTTGCGCCGCTCACCGGAAATTCCTCCAGTGACTGCTTCCAGGCCTCTTGCGCAATGTCGGTGAGGCGCACGTCGCTGATGGTGATCTGCGGCGTCGTTCCCGCAAGGCTCATCAATGCCTTGGTCAGCCGCTGCGCCGTCAGGGCCTTGTCCATGATCATCCTGAGGCTCTGCAGTTGTTCACTGTCGAGCGTCGGCTCCAGATCGTCGAGCAGCATTTCCGCATACATGGCGATATGGCGGAGCGGCGATTGCAGGTCGTGCGAGGCGGTTGCGAGGAAGCGTTTGATACGCTCCTCCTGATCCCCAGTGGAACTGGTTTCCGGCTTTTTGACCGTCGGGTTGGAAGACATGTGGCTGTGCTCCCGATCTCTTTGAATTTAACATAGAAAGAGGGCGCCGGCTGTGCAACCGGCGCCCTCTCCAAGTCCACCTTAAATATAGACGGTTTAGCCTGCCGTTTTACGTGGCTGGCCTGCATCCGGCGGGATGATTTCCACGGTTGCATCGTTCGAAGCTGCCACTGCCTTGGCATGGCGGCGGCGCCAGTCGCCAAGGAAGAGCAGGATCGGGGCCGCAATGAAGATCGAGGATGCAGCCGCAACGAGGATGCCGAATGCCATCGGAATAGCGAAGCTCTCGACCGCGCTGCCACCCCAGATCGCCATCGGCAACAGCGAGAGGAAAGCCGTCGCATTGGTGTAGAGGCTTCGAGCCAGCGTCTCGTTGATCGACTTGTCGATGATTTCGCGCAGCGGCATCGACTTGTAGAGGCGCATGTTTTCACGCATGCGGTCGTAGACGACGACCTTGTCGTTCACCGAATAACCGACCAGCGTCAGGATCGCCGCGATGGCCGTCAGGTTGAAGTCCAGCCCCGTCAGCGCGAAGAAGCCGATCGCCTTGGTCACATCGAGTATGAGGGTGACGATGGCGCCGACCGCGAACGGCCATTCGAAGCGGTACCAGATGTAGAACAGCATCGCGAGGCTGGCGATGACGACCGACAGGATACCGGCCCAGGCAAGCTCGCCGCTGACCTTCGGACCGATGACATCGGTGCCGGTGACGGTCGCCGACGGGTCGATCTTGACGATCTCGGCCTTGAGCTTGGTGACGGCCGCGGTCTGCGCCTCTTCACCACCCTCCTGGCGCTGCGCGCGTACCAGCATGGTGTTGTTGTCGCCGAAGGACTGAAGTGCCACTTCGCCGAGACCGAGGCCGTTCAGGTCCTCGCGGAAGCGGCCGAGATCGGCGGCGTCCTGCGTCTTCACCGACATCTGGATACCGCCACGGAAGTCGACGCCGTAGTTGAGGCCCGGATAGATGAAGAGGGCGATCGAAGCGATCGACAGCAGCGCGGAGACGGTTACGCCGAAGAAGCGCGCCTTCATGAATTGGATATGCTTGTCGTAGGGGCTGAAGGGGATCAGCGGCTTGATGTTCAGGACCTTCATCTTTCGGCGACGGGTGATCTCGATCATCGTGACGCGCACGAAAGCGACCGAGGTGAACATCGAGATGATCAGGCCGAGCGCCATGGTCACGGCAAAACCGCGAACCGGGCCGGATCCGAACCAGAACAGGATGGCGGCGGCGATGAGCGCCGTCATGTTACCGTCGATGATGGTCGAGTAGGCGCGGCGGAAGCCGGTATCGATCGCCGCAAAGGCGCTCTTGCCTTTGCGGGTTTCTTCACGGATGCGCTCGTTGATCAGGACGTTCGCATCGACCGCAAGGCCGATGCCGAGTACGACGCCGGCGATGCCGGGCAGCGTCAGCGTTGCGCCGACGAGCGTCAGTGCCGAGAAGGTCAAGATCGTGTGGATAAGAAGTGCGATATTCGCCAGGATACCCCAGGTTCCGTAGAGCACGAAGATGAAGGCGGCGACGAGCACGAAGCCGACGACGCCGGCATAGAGGCCCATGCGAATCGCATCCGCGCCGAGGTCGGCGCCGACGGTGCGTTCTTCGATCACGGTCAGCTTGGCAGGCAGGGCGCCGGCACGCAGCATGGCCGCCAGCGTGTTGGCGCTGTCGGTGGTGAAGTTGCCGGAGATCTGGCCCGAACCACCGGTGATCGGCTCGCGGATGACGGGCGCGCTCAGCACCTTGTCATCAAGCACGATGGCGAAGGGATTGCCGACGTTCTGGCGGGTGATATCGGCAAAGCGGGTCGCACCGGCGCTGTCGAAGCGGAAGGTGACGACCGGCTGCTGGCTCTGGTCGAAGCTGACGCGGGCATCCGAGAGACGGTCGCCGGAAATTTCGACGCGGTCGAGGACAGGATAGGAGTTACCTTCGGCGTCCTTCATGATCGTCACGCCCGGGCCGGCCTGTCCGTTCGGGGCGAGCATGTGGAAGGACATCTTGGCGGTGGAGCCCAGAAGTTCGCGAAGGCGGGACGGATCCTGCGCTCCCGGAAGCTGCACGAGAATGCGGTTGGCGCCGATGCGTTGGATCGTCGGCTCGGCAACGCCGACCTGGTCGACGCGCTGACGGATGACTTCAAGACTCTGCGCGACCGCATTGTCGACATTGGTTGCAATGCCGGCCGGCGAGAAGCCGATGGTGATATTCCCGCCGTCGGCCGTGACCGCGAGGTCGGACTGGCCGGCACTGATGCCGCTGGCGATCACATTGCCGAGCGTGCGAAGCTGGGTGACGGCCGCATCGCTCTGCGACGGATCGGCAAGCGAAACAACGATATTGTTATTGTTGCGGACAACCGACTTCGGCTGGATGTTCTTTTCGCGCAGCACGCGTCGTGTGTCCTGCAGGAGCGAATTCAGGCGCTCCTTGGTGAGGTCGGCTTCGTCCACCTCAAGCACGAGATGCGAGCCGCCGCGAAGGTCGAGGCCGAGGGAGACCTGGCTGTGCGGCAGCCAGGAGGGGATGCGCTGCAGCACGCTCTGCGGCAGCGCGTTCGGCAGGGCGATCAACAGGCCGAGCACGATGATCACCGTATAGGTGAACACCAGCCATGGTGAATTGCGCATGTTTTAAGTCCTTGGATAATGCTTGGCCGGCGCAACCGCGCTGCGGCATGTCTACATGTCTATTGGATCAGAAGCACCCGAAGGCGACGTGATTCAGGTAACCTGCGGCGGTGCGCGGGGCTGATGGGCCTGGGCAGCGACAGGGCGCAGCGGGGCCCCGAATTCAGGGGCCGGAGCGGCGTGGCGCCAGTTGGCGAATTGCAGTGCGGGTGCGGCATTCCACAATGCCGGGCCGGCATCGTGGAGCTGCTGCTTCGGCGCCACCTTGCGGTCGCTGATCAGCAGGCCGCGAATGGCATCGCGCGCAGTCACCTGCGTCTGCTGCGAATCCCGGCTGGAGGAAGACAGGCTGTTCGGCGCCGATGAAGGGCCGATGACGATATTGCCACCGAAGAGCAGGCCGAGATAGGCGACGATTGCAACGACGACGGAAGCGGCAATACGGCTTGCCAGACGGCGCTCTTCCAGCACCGTCTCCCCTGTCTCTGCGATTTCACTCCCAAATCGGCTCAAAGGCGCGGCAATCTCTCATTCTCTTCCAGGCGGAGGCTCCACCGACGGCACGATTGTACCAGCCGAAGGTCCGTCTTCATAGGGTCCACTGTCATGATGCACTTGAGCGAGCCGGTCAACCATGCCAAGCGCAATTTCCCGCTCGCCCATGATCACCGTATCGGCACCATATTCCTGCAGCTCATCAACCTCGGCATCGGAGTGGGCGCGTGCAACGATCAGGATCTGTGGGTTGATGGCGCGACCTTGCTCGGCAATACGGCAGGCTTCGAAGGCGTTTGGAATGGCGATGACAAGACTGCGGGCGCCAGCAACGTTGGCGAGATCAAGCGTTTCGCGCGCCACGGCATTGCCTGAGAGCACTTCGATGCCCTGGGCATGCAGTTCCGCAATGCGTTTGTCGGAATCCTCGATGACGAGGAAGGGGGTACCTGACGCTTTGAGGTTCTGGCCGACGATGCTGCCGACACGGCCATAGCCGACGAGGATCGCATGGCCGCTGAGTTCCGTCGGGTGAACCTCGTCCGCGTCAGCAAGTTCCTCCGTATGCGCTGGGACTGTATCCGTTGCCGGAACTGCCGTTTCCGCTGGTTCTTCTCGCTTCGCGCTCTCGAGCAGCGGTCGCAGACGGTCGCAGGCGAAGAAGAGCAGCGGATTGAGGATGATCGAAATGATCGCTCCGGCAAGGATCAGGTCGCGGCCTTCCTCGGGCAGCAGGCCGAGATCGACGCCAAGTGCCGCGAGAATGAAGGAGAATTCGCCAATCTGCCCGAGGCTTGCGGAGATCGTCAGCGCCGTTCCGACAGGCTTCTTGAAAAGAAGCACGATCAGGAAGGCGGCAACAGACTTGCCGATGACGATGATGAAGACGGTGGCAAGCACCGGCAGCGGCCGCTCGATCAGGATGTTCGGATCGAACAACATGCCGACCGAGACGAAGAACAGCACCGCGAAGGCATCGCGAAGCGGCAGGCTTTCTTGCGCGGCGCGATGGCTGAGCTCGCTTTCGGCGAGAACCATGCCGGCAAAGAAGGCGCCAAGTGCCAGTGACACGCCGAAAAGCTTGGACGCGCCGAAGGCAACACCGAGCGCGATCGCCAGCACGCCGAGGCGGAAGAGTTCGCGCGAACCGGTGTGAGCGATGCGGTGCATGGTCCAAGGGATGAGCTTGCGGCCGAAGACCAGCATCAGGGCGACGAACATGGCCACTTTGACCAGTGTCATGGCGATAATGCCGCCGACGCCGAGATCGAGGCCGAAAAGCCGGTTGAGGCCCGCCGAGAGAGGCTCGACCGGGCCATGACCATCGCCGGTGATGCTGGCGGCTGCCGGGATGAGAACCAGCGCGAGCACCATGGCAAGATCTTCGACGATCAGCCATCCGACGGCGATACGCCCACGCTCTGTCTCGATGAGACGCCGCTCCTGCAGGGCTTTCAGGAGCACGACCGTCGAGGCGACTGAAAGCGCCAGGCCGAACACGAGGCTGCCGCCCGTCGGCCACCCCATGAAAGCGCCAAGACCCCAGCCGAGCAGTGTGGCAAAGCCGATCTGCACGACCGCACCTGGCACCGCGATACCGCGGACGGAAAGCAGGTCCTTGAGGGAGAAATGCAGGCCGACGCCGAACATAAGCAGGATGACGCCGATTTCCGCAAGCTCAGGCGCAAGGCTCTGATCTGCAACGAAACCCGGCGTATGCGGACCGACGAGAACGCCTGCGACGAGATATCCGACGAGAGGAGGCAGGCGCAGGCGATTGGCGATCGCGCCCAGGATAAATGCCAGCACAAGGCCGCCTACGATCGTCGAAATCAAAGGCGTATCGTGGGGCATCGCTCTCTCCCGATCTGGAAATCCTGTTCAAAACATGACATATATGAATTATATTGACCAATATGGGTGGTTTGAAATTATGGGTCAAGGCGCAAAAGAAACAATTCTGACGCCCGCTTTGTGCCGCGCGGCTCGTGGTCTGCTTGATTGGACGCAGGCGGACCTCGCCGAGAAGGCTGCCGTCTCCCGTAGCACGATACGCGACTATGAAGGCCGTCACCACGAAATCCATCGTGCTACGGAAGCGCAGCTGCGCCTTGCCTTCGAGGAGGGCGGCGTAAAATTTATCGAAATAGAAGGCGGCGGAACCGGCCTCTGCCTGCCCGGTCCCGTGAACTAAGCTGCCTTAGGGCTGCATCAGGCAGGCCGCACCGACCTTATAGAGATAGATCGTATCGCCCCTGTAGTTGCCTTTTTCCGGCTGCCAGGTTTTCAGCATTTCCGGCGTTTCGTTCGCGCAACTCAGCGGCTTGGAGGACAGGAACAGTACCTGCCCCGCGGTATCGGCCGGGAGCGCAAATTCCTGTTCGTAATAGCTGTCCGGCAGGCCAGCCGGCGGGCGGGCATAGATCCTGTAGGGTGCGGCTCTCAGCGTGTGGAAGAGATCGGCGACCATGTCCCTGTTGTCGGTGACGATGATGCCGGCACCAGCCTGTGCGGCAAGATCGGCAGCCTCGCGGCTTACTTCGGCCCGGCCGAGATAGCGTTCCATGACTTCCTTGCCGTTGGGCAGCACCAGTTGATGCGAGAAGATCGTCGCGAAAGGGAAGAGCAGGCAGGCGACGCCATTGATGGTGAGCGAGGTTCTGAGACCTTTTGGCCACAGGCGGTGAAGCAGCCAGACCGCCAGCACGATGCCGGCCACATAGGCCGTGACGGCCCAATTGGCATAGGCCTTGGCGACGGTCGCCTGCAGGGTAATGAGCAGCACGACCGGGATCGAGAGCCAGACGAGCATCTTCTCGCGCGGCTCGCTGCGGCCGCGGATCATGTTCCAGACGGCCCAGAGCATGGCGAAGAAGACGATCGGGCCGACCACGCCGAACTGCGCGGAGAAGAATTCCAGCCCGCCGCGGATATTGCTGCCGAGATCATTCCAGTGGGCGATATCCTGCGTGTGGCGCACCGTCGTATTGTTGTTCTGGAGGTTCCACCACAGATTCGGGAACGCGATGACCGCGGAGGTGCCGACCGCGATGATGAAATCGCGCACCGAAATCCGCGCCGCCGGAATGAGCAGCATTGCGATCGCTCCGCCGGGCACAAGGAAGAGCACGGCATATTTCGTAAGAAATGCCAGCCCAACACCGGCGCCCATGAGAAGTGCAAGCCCGACGGAGTGGCGCCGCGTCAACTCGAAATAGGCAGCGAGCGCAACGGCGATGAAGAAGAGCAAAATGACGTCGGTGGAGAAGAACACCGAAGAAAGCGCGACTGCCGGCAGCGTGATATAGGTCGCGCCGACCCAGCCTTCGATCTCGGGTCCGATGAAGCGCTTCGCCATCTTCATCAGCACCAGTGCGGTTGCCATGTGGAAGAGGGGACCGGGAAGCCGCAGCCAGTAGATGTCGCTGGAGCCGGCAAGCTCGGTAAAGATCCTGAGCACCCACGCGATCATCGGCGGCTTGGAATAATAGCCGAAATCGAGATTCTGCGACCAGAACCAGTATTGCGCCTCATCGACGAACAGGTCCGTCGTATCGAAATGCAGCGTCACGATGCGGAAGATCGTAAACGCCATGATGATGATGAGGCCGGTCCGAGCTGACATAAATTGCTGACTTCCGCTGACACAGGAGCGCGTGTCGATACACCAACGGTACCGGACTGCCAACGGGAAAGGTAAACGGAGGCTTGAGGCGCGGTGGCCTCTCAGAAGACGCGAAGCGTGCGGTTGTCGCGATGTGCAGAGATCACATCGAGGAGGGCAACGGCTGCGGCGATCGTGATGGCGATCAGGCAGGAACCCATTCCGAGAACTATCATTTCTCTTTCCTTATTGACGTCATGTCAGGCTCTATAAAACCGGTCTATAACATAGAGCTTGCGCGTGCCTTGTAGCAGCGATGCAACTCCCCGCCAGTATTTACTATGTGAAGTCTGCCTAATTGTTTCAAAAGCTATCGGCAGGAACGGGTTATTAACCTTCAAGCAAGGAATTAACCATAAACATTGGGTTACACGTCGGAATGGGAAGATGCACTCGTTCCCACCAGGCATGACGCCGTCCCGCCGTACCGGGTTGATCCGGTATCCATCTCTTCAGGCAGCTCCGAAACAGAATTGCTGATCAGGAGGCTTTAGCCCATCGGTCGTGACCGATGGCGAAGACCGTCCCTGCGTCTTGCATTCTTCGGAAGCGTCAAAAGTTTTTGGCCGGGTTTCGCCCGGAACGTGGTTGGGGACAGGCGTTGAGGCAGGATATGCCATCAGATCAGGCTCGGGGGACACAGGCAGGCAGCCTGCGCGACCGCCTGCGTTTTGCCGGCCTCGATCCAGACCAGTGCGAGATGGTCCGCCGCAACCGGCCGGCTCTCGAAGCCTATCTGAAAGCGGGCCTGCGCGATCTTTTCCATCGTTTCCAGTCCTTTCCGGATGCCGCCCGTAATTTCGAAAGCGAACGCCAGATCGAGCGGCTGCACGACCTGCAATCCTCGCACTGGGATGTGCTGACGGATGCGCGTTTCGACAGCCTCTATGCGGAGCGGGTCAAGGTTCTCTCCGACACCGAAAGCAAGATCGGCCTTGACCCCCGCTGGCACGTGGCCGGCCACGGGGTCATGCTGGAACACGTGATTACCGGTCTGGCCGACGAGCTCGCCGGCCGCCCGGTACTGCCGTCGGCCAAGCGCCGCGCCCGTGAGATCACCGACCTTATGACCTCCATCATCCGCATCGTCATGGTCGATGTGGAAATCGCCGTCTCGCTGCGCTTCAACGCACTTCGCTCCACCCACCAGCGCGCACTCGCCGATCAGCGTGCCGAAGGCGAGGCGGAAGTCGCCCGCATCTTCAGCGATGTCATCGAAGGGCTGTCGGCCCGCGACTTGACGCCGCGCGCACCGGTCGATGGCGCTCATACCGAAATCGCCGCCGCGCTGAACGCAGCGCTCGACAATCTTCAGACGGAATTTGCCGCGATCGCCGAGCGCAACGCCAAGGCAGAGGCTGCAACGCAGTCGCTCGCTGGCGCTTCCCGCAATTTCGCCGGTAATGCTGCCGGTCAGGCGGATCGCCTGCAGCTTTCCGCCGCCACCCTTGCCGGCATCGCCGAGCGGGTCCGCGAGGGTGCAGCCGGCAGTCGTGCTGCCGAACAGGCCGCGGCCGCCACGCGTGCGGCCGTCGAGGAAAGCGGCGAGGTCGTCGGCCGCGCCATCAGCGCCATGGCTGATATCGAACAGTCTGCGGAGAAGATCGGCCAGATCATCGGCGCGATCGACGAGATTGCCTTCCAGACGAACCTGCTTGCTTTGAACGCCGGCATCGAAGCCGCCCGCGCCGGCGAATCCGGCCGCGGCTTTGCCGTTGTGGCGCAGGAAGTGCGAGCGCTCGCCCAGCGCTCCGCCGAAGCCGCCCGTGAAATCAAGACGCTGGTGACCACCACCAAGACGCAGGTGGATGCCGGCGTACAGATGGTCGGCCGCACACAGGATTCGATTGCCAGCATCGTCCGCCAGGTAACCGACATCAACGCCGCAATCGCGGGCATTGCGGGCGAAACGGGTGAACATGCCGCCGGTCTCGAAGCCGTGACAGCAGACGTTAGGGGCCTCGGCAGCGAAGTGGCCAACAACGCCGGATTTGCGGAGCGTTCGGCCGAGGGCGCCGATCATCTCCACACAGTCATTCTGGAACTCGGCCAGACGATCCGCGAATTCCGCATCGCGCGGGAAAATACCTACGCAACCGGGCCTCATCAGGTGCGTGTTTCCGCCTCCCGGACGGTTGCAATCGCAGCTCGTCGGGAAGCGGTCGATTACGAAAATGACGATTTCAGCATGCCTCAGCCTCTCGCAAGTGCCGGAGGTGGGCGGAATGTTTACTAACCTATCGGATTATGACGTCGGCTCGCTTTCGCGGGTCGGGGACAAGGGAACAAGGAAAAGCTGATGGCAGCAAAGAAGAGTGCCAAGACGCTGGAGTTGCCAGCGGTTCTTGATCTCAATGAGGCTTCCGCATTGCGCGACAAGCTTCTCTCGATGCGAGGAAACCCTCTGGCGATCGATGCTTCAGCAGTCGAACGCGTCGGCGCTCTTTGCGCCCAGGTTCTGATGGCCGCCGAGAAGACCTGGGACCAGGACAAGCAGTCGATCACGTTTTCGAAAGTGTCCGACGCATTTCAAAAAACCATGCAGCTGGTTGGCGTCGATATCGACCACCTGCTTGCCAAGGAGATCCGGCAATGAAGAAAAAAGTACTGACGGTGGACGATTCCCGCACCATCCGAAACATGCTTCTCGTAACGCTGAACAATGCGGGTTTCGAGACGATCCAGGCTGAAGACGGTGTTGAAGGCCTCGAGGTTCTCGAGGAATCCAATCCCGACGTCATCGTCACCGACATCAACATGCCGCGCCTCGACGGTTTCGGCTTCATCGAAGGTGTGCGCCGCAACGAGAAGTACCGTGCGATTCCGATCCTGGTGCTGACGACCGAAAGCGACGCGGAAAAGAAGAACCGTGCCCGTCAGGCCGGTGCCACCGGCTGGATCGTCAAGCCCTTCGACCCCGCCAAGCTGATCGATGCCATCGAGCGTGTAACCGCTTAAGCCCAGGATTTGCTCCTATGGATATGAACGAAATCAAAGAGATCTTTTTCCAGGAGTGCGAGGAACAGCTCGCTGAGCTGGAATCCGGTCTTCTGAAAATGAATGATGGCGATCGCGATCCGGAAACCGTCAATGCGGTATTCCGCGCGGTGCATTCGATCAAGGGCGGTGCAGGCGCCTTTGGCTTGGATGACCTCGTCGCTTTCGCCCACGTCTTTGAGACTACACTTGATTGCGTTCGTTCCAACAAGCTCGAGCCTACCCAGGACGTCCTGAAGGTTATGCTGAAGTCGGCTGACGTGCTCGCCGACCTGACCAATGCTGCCCGTGACGGCGGCAGTGTCGACGAAAGCAGAAGCCGCGGCCTCGTCAAGGAACTGGAAGCGCTCGCCAATGGTGAGCTGCCGTCTCCCTCGGCAGTCTCCGAGGCGCCCGCGCCGAAGCCGGCCCCGAAGGCTGCTCCCGCTGCGGTTGCCGCAGCACCGGCTCCCAAGCCGACCGACGACAGCGGCTTCCAGCCGATCCCCTTCTCCTTTGACGATTTCGGCGACGAAGAGAGGCCGGTCGATCTGCCGGCTTACGAGATTACCTTCAAGCCGCGCTTCGAGCTCTATTCGAAGGGCAACGACGCCACTCTCCTGCTACGCGATCTCTCCCGCCTCGGCGAGATGAGCATCTATTGCAACACCGACGCCCTGCCGGGCCTCGACGAGCTCGATCCGGAAGGCGCCTATTTCTTCTGGAACATCACGATCAAGACGGACAAGGGCGAAGACGCGATCCGCTCGGTCTTCGAATTCGCCGAATGGGATTGCGATCTGACCGTGAAGCCGGCAGAGGACAGCAAGCCGGGCGAGACCAACGATGAACTGCCGATGATCCCGGTTCCGTTCGATCTCTCGATCCTGGACGATGGCGGTGCCGCCGAAGTGCCGGCCGCTGCCGAGACCAAGGCTGACGATACAGCTGCTGCCGTTGCCGCCGCTGAAACGGCGACCAATGTCACGCAGATGGCTGCCGCCGCTGCCCGCGTCGAAAAGAAGGAATCGGCCGCCGCCGCTGCCGCTGCAGCGGCAAGTGCCGCAGCCCAGAACAATGCCGCTGCCGGTGCCGGTCAGACGATCCGCGTCGATCTCGATCGCGTCGACCGCCTGATCAACCTCGTCGGCGAGCTCGTCATCAACCAGGCGATGCTCTCTCAGAGCGTCATCGAAAACGACACGACCGGCACCTCCTCGATCAACATGGGTCTCGAAGAGCTGCAGCAGCTCACCCGCGAGATCCAGGACTCGGTCATGGCGATCCGTGCCCAGCCCGTGAAGCCGGTCTTCCAGCGCATGTCGCGTATCGTTCGCGAAATCGCTGACATGACCGGCAAGTCGATCCGCCTGATCACCGAAGGTGAAAACACCGAAGTGGACAAGACGGTCATCGACAAGCTGGCCGAACCGCTGACCCACATGATCCGCAACGCCGTCGACCACGGTATCGAAACGCCTGAAAAGCGTGCCGCCGCCGGCAAGAACACCGAAGGTACGGTCCGCCTCACGGCTAAGCATCGTTCGGGTCGCATCCTCATCGAGCTCGCCGACGACGGCGCCGGCATCAACCGCGAGAAGGTCCGCCAGAAGGCGATCCAGAATGACCTCATCCCGGCCGACGCCAATCTGTCGGACGAGGAAATCGACAACCTGATCTTCCTGCCGGGCTTCTCCACGGCGGACAAGATCTCGGACATCTCCGGTCGTGGTGTCGGCATGGACGTCGTCAAGCGCTCTATCCAGGCGCTCGGTGGCCGCATCAACATCACATCGAGGCCGGGTCAGGGCTCGGTCTTCACGATGAGCCTGCCGCTGACGCTCGCCGTTCTCGACGGCATGGTGGTCACGGTCGCCGGCCAGACTCTGGTCGTGCCGCTGACGGCCATCGTCGAAACGCTGCAGCCGGAAGCCGCCGCGATCCACTCCTTCGGTGCGAACCATCGACTGATTTCGATCCGCAACAGCTTCTGCCCGCTGGTCGATGTCGGTCGCATCCTGAACTTCCGCGCCACCCAGGCCAATCCGGTCGAGGGTGTCGCCCTTCTCGTCGAATCCGAAGGCGGCGGTCAGCGCGCGCTCATGGTCGATGCGATCCAGGGTCAGCGTCAGGTCGTCATCAAGAGCCTCGAGGCCAACTACACCCACGTTCCGGGGATCGCCGCGGCGACCATCCTCGGCGACGGTCGCGTGGCGCTCATCCTCGATGTGGATGCGGTCGTCGGCGCATCGCGCGGTCAGTCCCTCAAGGCGGAAATGTCTTTGGCGGCAGCAGGGTAAAGGGCAATGTCGTACACGGCAAAAAATCTGACCCTGGGCGGAAGCGAACTCATCGCATTTCGTGTTGGCGATCAGGAATTCTGCGTGAACATCATGTCGGTTCGCGAAATCCGGGGCTGGACCCCGGCAACCGCGATGCCGCACTCGCCATCCCATATGATAGGTGTGATCAACCTGCGTGGTGCGGTGTTGCCGATCGTCGATCTTTCGGGCCGACTCGGCATGAAGCCGACAGATCCGACTGCCCGCCACGTCATCATCGTCGCCCAGGTCCGTCGCAAGGTGGTGGGTCTCCTGGTCGACGCGGTGTCCGACATTCTGACCGTCACCGATGACGACATCCAGTCCACGCCCGAGGTTTCCTCCGACCTCGAGCGCCAGTTCGCTCGGGGCATTCTCGCCATCGATAAGCGAATGATCTGCCTGATCGAACTCGAAGCTCTGTTCCCCGAGACTGAAAGCGAAGCCGCATGAATGTACTGGGCGTAAAAGATCATCGGCAGTCGACCGATGAGGTGCTGGCGAGCGGGGAATACCCGCTGACACGCCGCGACCTCTCGGAAATCGCCGCCATGATCTATGCGGATGCCGGAATCTATCTCAACGAGACGAAAGCCTCGCTGGTCTATTCGCGTCTGTCGAAGCACATCCGCAACCTTGGCCTTTCAGGGTTTCGCGAATATTGCGAGCTTGTCGCCTCGCCGGCAGGTGCTGCCGCCCGGCGCGAGATGCTGTCGCACCTGACGACGAACTTCACGCGCTTCTTCCGTGAAAACCATCATTTCGAGCACTTGCGCGACCATGTGCTGCCCGATCTCCTGAACCGGGCACGCTCCGGCGGCCGTGTCAGGATCTGGTCGGCCGCGTCCTCGGATGGGCAGGAGCCCTATTCGATCGCACTCACCGTTCTGTCAATGATGCCGAACGTTGCCGACTACGACTTCAAGATTCTCGCGACCGATATCGACCCGAAGATCCTCGCAATCGCCCGGGCCGGCGCTTACGACGAGAGCGCGCTGGAAACCGTCTCGCCTACCATGCGTAAGCAATGGTTCACCGAGGTTGAGATTCAGGGGCGCCGCAAGTTCCAGGTCGACGACCGCGTGAAGCGCCTCATCACTTACAACGAGCTGAACCTGATGGCCCAATGGCCATTCAAGGGCAAGTTCGACGTCATCTTCTGTCGCAACGTCGTCATCTACTTCGACGAACCGACGCAGATGAAGATCTGGCAGCGCTTCGCCGGCCTGCTGCCGGAGGGCGGCCATCTCTATATCGGCCACTCCGAGCGCGTCTCTGGCGAGGCCAAGCACGTCTTCGACAATATCGGTATCACCACCTACCGCTATACGACCAAGGGTCTCGGGAGGAAGGCATGAGCGCCCCGGCAAGAGTACTCGTTGTTGACGACTCGCCGACCATGCGCGGCCTGATCGCGGCCGTCCTGAGTTCGGATCCCGAAGTCAACGTCATAGGCCAGGCCGGCGACGCCCTGGAGGCGCGCGAGGCGATCAAGCGGCTGAACCCCGATGTCCTCACCCTGGATATCGAGATGCCGAATATGAACGGACTCGACTTCCTCGAAAAGATCATGCGCCTGCGGCCCATGCCGGTGATCATGGTTTCGACCATGACGCATCGCGGCGCGGAGGCGACACTCGCAGCTCTCGAAATCGGTGCCTTCGATTGCGTCGGCAAGCCGCAGCCGGGCGAGCCGCGCCCCTTCGGCGACCTTGCCGAGAAGGTAAAGGCTGCCGCCCGCACGCAGCGCAACTTCGCTCAACCGGCCAAGCCTGCCGCCGTCACGCCGCCACCCGCCGTTGCCGACTTCCGCGTCGGCCGCAAGATCGTGGCGATCGGTTCTTCGACCGGCGGCGTGGAAGCCCTGATCGCCGTGCTGCAGAAATTCCCGGCGAATTGCCCGCCGACCGTCATTACCCAGCATATGCCGCCGACCTTCACCAAGAGCTTTGCCGAACGGCTGAACCGGCTCTGTGCGCCGGTCGTGGAGGAAGCGACCGACGGCGCCCGTCTGGAGATCGGCAAGGTCTACCTCGCGCCTGGTGGTGAGCGCCATCTGCAGGTTTCGAATACATCGGCGCCCTGCTGCCGATTGGTCGAGCGGGGGCCAGTCAATGGCCATCGCCCGTCGGTCGATGTGCTCTTCGATTCGGTTGCCGAACTCGCCGGGCGCAATGCCGTCGGTGTGATCCTCACCGGCATGGGTCGCGATGGGGCTGCCGGGTTGTTGAAAATGCGACACGCAGGGGCAAGAACGCTCGGTCAGAACGAAAAAACCTGCGTTGTTTACGGAATGCCAAGAGTTGCCTACGAACTTGGCGCAGTTGAGCAGCAGCTTCCGCTGGCTGCCATCGGCGAGGAAATATTGAAAATGACAGCCGCCCGAAAGGAAGGGACCGAATAATGTCGATCGCGGAGAAAATCAAAGTTCTGATCGTTGACGATCAGGTGACCAGCCGCCTGCTGCTCAGCGACGCACTGACGCAGCTCGGCTTCAAGCAGATCACCGCTGCCGGTGACGGCGAGCAGGGTATGAAGATCATGACGGAGCAGCCCCACCACCTCGTGATCTCGGACTTCAATATGCCGAAGATGGACGGCATCGGCTTCCTGCAGGCCGTGCGCAGCAATCCGAACACCAAAAAGGCGGCCTTCATCATCCTTACTGCACAGGGCGACCGTGCGTTGGTGACGAAAGCTGCCCAGCTTGGCGCAAACAACGTTCTGGCGAAGCCCTTCACCATCGAAAAGATGAAGGCGGCTATCGAAGCCGTGTTTGGAGCCCTGAAATGATCACTGAGGGTGCGGCCCGCCGCGTGCACATCATTCAGGGTGAATACAAGGTCTTGAGCGACCCGGATGCGGTGCTTTCGACCATCCTTGGCTCGTGCGTGGCAGCCTGCCTCAGAGATCCCGTCGCAGGTGTCGGCGGCATGAACCACTTCCTGTTGCCGGGGACAGGCAACACCCCGATGACCGGCGGCGATGCCACGCGCTACGGCGTGCATCTCATGGAACTGCTGATCAACGGCCTCCTGAAAAAGGGCGCGCGGCGCGACCGGCTGGAGGCCAAGATATTCGGAGGAGCGAAGACGATCTCGACATTCTCGAATGTTGGCGAGCAGAACGCGGCCTTCGCCATGCAGTTCCTTCGGGATGAAGGCATTCCGGTGGTCAGCTCCAGCACCGGCGGTGAGCATGGACGAAAGATCGAATATTGGCCGGTGTCCGGCCGTGCCCGACAATACCCCCTGACCGGTGCCGAAACCCAGAGAACCGTCGCTCTCGAGCAGCGTCCCGCTGCTCCGCAGAAGCCCGCCGAGACCAGTATCGAATTCTTTTGATGGCGAGGATTTTTATATGAGTTTTACACCGATCATCGAGCCGCCATCGCCGGTAGAGGCGCTAAGCGACGTATTGATGCGCATTGTCTCCGAGCTTCACGACGTTGCCTACCTGATCGAGCGGATCGAACCCCAGCTGATCGAACTGGGCGGCTCGGAAATCCTGAATTCCCCTGACAGCATGAAGGTGATGCAGGGTATCGATCTCGCCGTACAGAAATCGCGCGGTCTCGCCGAATTCATCGACACCATCACCGGTGAAATTCCGCAGAACTGGTCGATCGATGTCGCCACCGCCCTCAGCCTCGTCAAGCTTGCCGAAATGCAGAAAGCTCTCGCTGGCGGTACCCGCCACGGCCATTCCCAGCCGCTCAGCAAGGCGGCCGGCGACTTCGATTTCTTCTAGCATCGCAATTCATTCCCGCATGCGCCGAACGAAACGCTCGCACAAGTTTCGGCGTCTATTCGTCAAATGAGGCAATAAGCCTGCTTTGTCTTTGACGGATCGTGCGAGAACAGAATGAATCTGTTAAATCAATTAGTTCAGATTATTAAGAACTTTGGTTCACTTGGGCGGACGCGTTTGATGATCCTTGGTGGGGTCGGCGCCGCTTCCATCGCAATCATCCTGGCGGCGGCCATTTTCGTCAACAAACCGGCCCAGGAAACGCTTTATGTCGGCCTGGAGACGCCCGATCTCAACCAGATCAGCATGGCGCTCGCCGAAAGCAACATCGATTTTCAGGTCGGAACGGACGGTTCAAGTATCACCGTACCGGCCGGCATGACGGGCAAGGCGCGCCTGTTGCTTGCCGAACGCGGCCTGCCGAACAGCGCTAACGCAGGTTACGAGCTCTTCGACAATGTCGGTTCGCTCGGCCTCACCTCCTTCATGCAGGAAGTGACCCGCGTCCGTGCTCTCGAAGGTGAAATCGGCCGCACGATTCAGTCGATCTCCGGCATCACCGCCGCACGTGTCCACATCGTCATGCCCGAGGTCGGCAATTTCCGTAAAGCCGAACAAAAGCCCACGGCATCCGTCATGATTCGCGCCAGTGCCGCGACGGGGCGAAACGCTGCCACCTCGATCCGTCACCTCGTCGCCTCGGCCGTGCCGGGGCTTGATGTCGATGATGTGACGATCCTCGATTCCGCTGGCCAGCTTCTTGCTTCCGGCGACGAAGCCAGCAACAGTATGCTGAACCGCTCGCTCAGCATCGTCCAGAACGTCCAGCAGGAAGTCGAATCGAATATCGACAAGGCGCTCGCACCCTTCCTCGGCATGGATAACTTCCGCTCCAGCGTAACGGCCAACCTCAACACCGACGCCCAGCAGATCCAGGAAACTACCTACGATCCGGAATCCAAGGTCGAGCGCTCGGTCCGCTCCACGAAGGAAAACGCCCAGTCCCAGCAGCGTCAATCTGACAATGCGACGACGGTCGAGCAGAACATTCCACAAGCAGCACCTGATGCCGGTGGCGCCAATGGTCCGCAGTCTGAGGACAAGTCCGACAAGCGCGAAGAGCAGACCAACTACGAAATCAACAGCAAGACCACGGCCACGACGCGCAGCGCATACCGGGTCGAAAAGCTCTCGGTTGCCGTTGTCGTCAACAAGGGCCGCATCGCCAAGATGGTCGGCGAACCGGCTGATCAGGCCAAGATCGACGCCTACCTCGCTGAAATGCAGAAGATCGTTACTTCGGCCGCTGGTCTCGACACGAACCGCGGCGATGTGGTTACCGTCACGGCGATGGACTTCCTTGAGAACCAGCTTCTCGACGATGCGAATGGCGGCGTCCATGTCATGGATATTCTGAGCCGCAACCTCGCCGGTATCATCAACTCGCTGGCCTTCGTTGCAGTTGCCTTCGTGGTGGTCTGGCTGGGCGTGCGCCCCCTCATCCGCACCGTCAACGGCTCGGGCTCCTCCTCCGCAATGCTTGGCGACGCCACTCCCGAATCGGCGGGCCTCGAATTGCCGGATTTCGCACCGGCGGGCGCTTCCCCGGGCGGCGCGCTCATGGATGGCTTCGGCTCCGACTTCGGCTTCGACAGCACCGAGGATCTGCTCAGCCTCGGCGACGACGACGGCAACTTCAACCGCCGCGTCAAGGAAGGTCCGGAACGCAAGCTTGCTCGCATGGTGGAGATCAACGAGGAGCGTGCCGCGAAGATCCTCAGGAAATGGGCCATCGACGAAGCAGCATGATGAAAAGGCCGGGAAACCGGCCTTTTTCTTTCTTATCGGTGGATAGATCAATCGGTAACAAGAACGTGACCCATCGTCGCAGCCGGCTTGTAAAGAGCCGGTTTTTCATTGCAGAGAATTCGGATGTATAGATCGCCGCGCAGCGGGATGGCGTCGTGCGTCCGAGGCTCAAACCTTGCATAGGTCGGACGATATGAGTATTTCTATAGTAGAACGATAGTGCGTTGCTTTTGTGCGTTGGAGATTTGTTTTCGCCGGGCATTCGATTGCGGCACTTCCCTGGTCGGAACTGTGACAATTACGTCATTCAGACCGATAATTCCGCTCAGCATCGCTCGCGCATAAGGCGAGGAACGTTGCGGCCAATGCCAGAATCATCCTAGTTTATATATATCTCCGCGAGAGTGGAGTGGTGATCGAATCACCGCATGGAAGGTCGCAAAAGTAAATCCCCAGAAGTCGGAGATGGTGATTTACGATGGTTGGCTTACCCTCAAGTGATTCGAAGTGGGATTCGCGTGGGGCATGTGTTTGAATCCCTTTCATAAAAACAGAACTTCTTTGCGAGAACCGACAGTTTCTCAGCCGCAGGTCACTGCCAATGGATATGGACATATTTCAGGCGAATAAAGGCGAGAAGCAGATGGCGAACTTCCTAGGCGCCAATGTGCCGGATCTTCAGCCGCGCGACGAACTGATCGATCGCCTGCGAGTCATCGCCGAAACCGGCAAGTTGCATGCCGGCTTGCGGGCGCTGACCGAGTATGTCGGCGCCATGCACCATCTGATGGCGCGCTGCGATCTCATCCAGGAAAGCGGTCTGGACTTTATCGTTTCTTCCGACTGGCCCTTCGATCTGGTGAAAGATGTCGCCAATGACTTGGTTGCCGGTTATGCGCGCTCGACGGAGTTCGAGAAGTGCATGCAGGTATTGCAGCCTGGCTTTGCGCTTCTGCCCGAGAGCGCCGAAGTGCCGCATGGCGCCAGCCGGCAATATTGCTCTCTGACCCTCAATGTCGGCCGCTCTCGCTTGGTGCTGATGTTCCTGTTCAGGGAAGGCGTCGTTCTGTCGCCGGAACGTCTTCGGGACGTAGGCCTCCTGGCGGGCTATTTCGCAAGTTTCCTTCGCTGCGGAGGCACGAAGGTCGATCGCGATTTCGAACTGACGGACCGAGAGTTGGAATGCCTCTTCTGGATTGCGGAAGGCAAGACGAGCGACGAGATCGCCATGATCCTCGGTATCTCCCGGAATACCATCAATAATTACATCACCAGTGTGATGCGGAAGACTGCAACGAAGACTCGTTCCGAGGCGATAGCCTTCGCCGTTCGCAACAATCTCGTTTGAGGGGAATTATGGGGCATCAACCAGGCAGGGTGATAAGCAATACGGACCAGATGCGCATGGTACGTGTGAACAGGATTTCCAGCCGGTCTGACCTTTTCCCGCGCCTGATTGCCATGCAGAAGCTGGCGGATACCCAGGGTTTCGCCGTCTTTCGTGTCAGCGGTTCCGGTGTGCCGGCAAAGCAGCGACTGATCTGCGAGTTGGAGAACTGGGGTCCCTCGAATGCCGGCTTCGGCAAGGCCTTCATCGACGCCTATGGTGAGGCGTTGCTCGACCATATCGATCGTTCGCTGCTGCCGTTGTTCTGGGCCGGTAGCCACGACAGCGCGGCTCCAGGCCCTACCGACTTCTCACCTTTCATGGTGAGGCTGAAAGATGGCATGGTGCCTTTCTCCGGTCTTGCTTTTCCGGTGCGCCTCGGCGCCATCGGCAACGGCTTTGTGCTCTTCACCGGCGATGAAATCGATCCCCCGAGTGATACGATCATCGAGCTGCACGGCCGGTGCTGCAATGTCATGATGGATCTGCTGTCGCTCGATGAGCGGCGTGCGGCGGCGAGTGAGGCACTGAGTGAGCGCGAGATCGCCTGCCTTCAGCTCGCTGGTGATGGTCGTATCAGCGAAGAAATCGCCGACAAGCTCGGCCTGTCCGTCCATACGGTGAACGCCTATCTCGGCTCGGCAACCATCAAGCTCGATTCGGTCAACCGCATCCAGGCGATCGCCAAGGCGATACGTTTGGGTTACATTAGCTGACACAGCAAGGCCCGGTGCCTTGCGGACCGGGCCTGATATTCCCAAGCGGAAAAATGCTTTAGCCGGCGAGCGCCTGCGGCTTCGCCACGATATAGCGCGCTTCGTGCAGGCTCCTTTGGAGAAAAGCCGTGTTTGCGTCCGGATCGCTGGAAGCGTTCTGGAAGGAAATATGATTGATCTCGATGCCGGCGTGGTCTTCTGCCAGCGTCAGTTGCGCATAGACGGTCACGCCGCGCGGCTTGATTTCGAGATCGAGCACAACTTCGGGCTTGCCACCCCATTCCAGCGTATAATTTCCACCCAGGCCGAAGTTGACGGTGCCGGGATGGAAAAACAGTTCTGCCGCGGAAGCGACGAGATCGGCGAGATTGCCGTAATACTCGAAACGCAGCAGAGAAATGAGATCGGATGCGTCCAGAAGCCTGAGCTCGGTTGCGACCGGGCTGATCGCTTCTGCAAGGATTTTTTCACGCTGGGCAGAGTAGGGGCATTTTTTCATTCGACTTATCTTACCCGTTTGTTCTTGGCCTCCGCGGCGTAAACCCGATGAATGAGTTCCGCGACGGCCTTATAGAAGACTGACGGTATGACACTATCCACCGAGACTTGCGCAAACATGGAGCGTGCGAGAGGTGGATCCTCGAACACGGGGATGTTGTTCTCTTCGGCGATCTCCCTGATTTTCAACGCAATAAGGTCCTGGCCCTTGGCAAGGACGACCGGCGCATCGTTTTCCTCGCGTACGTAACGCAGTGCCACGGCATAGTGGGTCGGGTTGGCGATGACGAGGGTGGCGCGCTGGACGCTGGAGATCATGCGTCGGCGGGCGCGGTCACGCATGACGGAGCGCTGCCTGCTCTTGACGAAGGGGTCGCCCTGCGACTGCTTGTTTTCTTCCTTCACCTCGTGCTTCGTCATCTTCAGCTCGGTAAACCAATGATACCGCGTCCAGAAGACATCGGCGATGGCGACGATAGCGGTGGCGACCAGCATGACGATGATGATCTTGCGCATCGCCGTCATCATGCGAACCATGATCGTCTGCGGATCGGAGAACATCGCATCGATCGAGCCGAAATATTCGCTTCTGAGGACGAAGAAGAGAATCACTCCGACGACGACGACCTTGAAGAGCGATTTACCAAATTCGACGAGGCCCTGGAGGCTGAAGAGCCGTGACCATCCCTTGATCGCTGAAATACGCGAGGCCTGCGGACGGATGCGTTCGAGAACCGGCGTCGGCAGGTTCTGAAAGACGGACGAGGCGATACCGAACGCCATGAACATGATGAAGGCTGGGGCCAGAAACGCAGCCACGGCCCAACCGAGCTTCGCAAAGAGCGAGAGGACGTCAGGCCCGGTTTCGATTTTCCACTGGTCCGGCTGCTCAAAGATGTCGCGCAGGGTTTCGGCCATGTGTGACGTTGCGTTTGGAAGGAAGAAGACGAGATAGATGAAGGTCGCCAGAATCGTCGCGAAAATCGAGATTTCACGCGAGTGGGGGGTATTACCTTTTTCGGCGGCATCCGACCGCTTCTTCGCGGTCGGGGCTTCTGTTTTGCTGTCCTTGTCTTCATCGGCCAAATGCGCGGCCCTCCGTCAAAGAAAAAGGCCGCTGCTGGAGTGCGGCCTGTTTCCATGAAGGGTAGTCTTGTGCCTGCTGCCGATCAACCGCTGCCTTGCCGGCGAAGGGTCTTGTCAACAACTGCGACGGCTTTAGGCAGCTGCCGGACCGCCTTCCTTTTCCTTGAGTTCGATCTGGCCGGCATTGGCGAGACGGATCGCTTCCTGCGCGACAGCGCGCCGCGCAATCGCGATTTCGCGCGGATTGACGCCGGCCATGCCGCTTTGCAGATCCGATTCGATCATGCGGCGCTGGCGCGGACTGATGGCTGACAGGACCGACTCGCGGATTTCCGCCGATGCGCCGCGCAGCGCGACGGTGAGAACGTCGGACGAGATATCGTTGAGCAGCATGACGCGGCTGCGCTGAGGCATGAACATGAGGTCTTCGAAGAGGAAGATCTTCGGACGGACCTTGTTGACCGCTTCGCGGCTGATCGATTCGAGCGAGGTGAGGAGCGTGTCGACCTGCGGCTTGTCCATTTCGTTCATCAGGTCGGCGACCTTGGTCGAGCCGGATGCGTTGCGTTCCGCATCGACCTCGGCAAGCAGCGTCATCACCTGGTTTTCAATGATCTGCGCAGCCTTCGGGCTGACGCTCTTCATGTTGACCGTCCGGTTCATGATGTCTGCGCGGCGGTTGTCGGGAAGCTGTAGCAGCACCTTCGCGCCGAAGGACGAGGGCATCATGGACAGAATATAAGCAACGGTCTGCGGATGCTCGCGCAGCAGGAACTGGGCGACGAAGGCAGGTTCCGCCTCGGCGAGACGGTCCCAGATGGAGGTCTCGTAGGCCTGGAAGGCGGTACGGCGGCCGAGCAGGCTGTCGACTTCGTCCGGCGTCAGGCCTTCCTCGAGGATGGCTTCGATCGCCTTGGCGTTGTCCATCAGACCGGCGCCTTCGGTGAAGAGATCTTCGAATTCGCCGACGAGCTGGAGAAGCTCGTCCGGCGGGATGGCGCGAAGCGCCTGGGCAGATCCGATGATGGTCTGCAATTCGGCCTGTGTGAAATATTTCAGCAGCCGGCCGGCGACCCCCTTCCCCATCGCGAGAAGAACTGCCGCCGCCTTTTCAGCCTGGGTCAACGGTTTCCCGGCAAGTGCGCCGCCGAAATCGTCAAAGTCCATCATGGTCTAACCTCTCCGTCCCGCGCAGGGATCAGGCTTTTTTCGTGCTCAAAACTTCTATCAGTTTTACACCGAACCGCGTGTCGTCGTTATCAAGGACCGTAATCTCGCCGCGCGCAATCCTGCGGCCGTTCACCATTATTTCGACCGGCTCGCCGATCTTCTTGTCGAGCGCGATGGTGGCACCCTCAGTGAGGTTCATCAGGCCGGAAACCTGCATGCGGCTTGTCCCGAGCACGATCTGGACATCGATAGGAATATCCATGATCAGGTCGAAATTCGAGTTCAGTGCGCTGCCGAGCGGTGCCGGAGCGGACTGGAAGGAATTGCCGCCGAAGCCCGGCGCGGCGTCAAGGCTGGAGACGCCTGCCGTACCCATGCCCGCAGCATTGCCCCCGAAATCGTCGCCCCCAAAATCGCTGCCCGCGAAGTCGGTGCCGCCGAAGGAGGTTTCGCCGGCATCGCCGCCGAAAGGCGAGAGGTCCGTTCCTGCTGCGAAAGCATCATTCTGCAGGTCGTCGCCGAACTGTGGAAGGTCGCCGTCGGAATCTTTCTTCAGCACGCCGCGCAGGTCGTCGATAGCCTGATCCAGATCGGCTTCACTGCCCGGCATGTCCAGGGAGAGGTCACTGTTCTGCTGTGTCTTCTTCGTAGCCATGAAATCACTATTCCAGTTGAAACTTGCCTCAAACTGCCTTTGCAGCGCTGAAAGCGAGAGAACCGATTAATTCATTAAGTGCCGGATCAGCTCGTCATCCGAATTCATGGTGTCCTTCACGCGCACCATGTAGTTGTCGCCTGAACGCCCAAACTCGCACACATACAATTCCCGGCTGTTGGCGCTGACTTCGACGCGCACGTCGCCGCTGTCGCGGAAAGGAATGACGTCGCCGGCCATCAGCTTGGAAATCGTCCTGAGCGTCAGATCCTGCAGACGAATCTTCGCTTCGAGGGTCACCTGCGACCGGCGAACCTGGTCGCCGATCTGCTCCGTCCACTCCGGCGACTTGCTCGGCTGCTTCTTTGGCTTCGGCGCAGAAACCTTGGTCTTGAGCAGTGCGGCCTGAGGAACGATCAGACTGAATTCGGAAGCGATGCCGGCAAGCGTGATCGACATGTTGATCGCAGCCGCGAATTCATCCGGACGATCTTCCGGCGGACGGATGCGTGCTTCAAGAGCGAAGGGAGCCGACAGACTGGGCTCGAATCCGCCCGGCGCGTTGACGGCCGAACGTAGTACCTTGGCAATCTTGTCGAATACCATGCCGGCGAGATCGAGCTCGATAACGGAGAGAAGCCGGTCGGCCGGCTCCTCGATCGTTTCAGCGGTAGCGCCAAGCAGATGTTCCATCAGCGTAATGACGAAACCGTTGCCGCAGCCAATCGTGATGTTCTGGGACCAATTACGCAGCGTCGCATCGACCAGCGTCATGTTGGTGCTGAGATCGTCGATCAGATGATTCTTGTAGCCGATCTCGCAGCCGAGATAGCCGACTGTCACGTCGAGGCCGGTCTCGCTCTTCAGGATGTCAGGAAGGAATTCGCCGTAGATCTCGCCGAAGGAACTGCAGAGCTTGGCAACCCTGCCCTTGTCGCCAAGACCGCCGGTCAATTTGGCAAGGAGGGCAGGATCTATTGTCTGGTTGTCATGCGAAGCATTGCTCATAGTCATTTAAGCTGCCTTGTTTTCGCCACCTGGGTTCATCATTTCCTGCTCCACTGCGTCGATCGACGGGCGTTCATATGCCGAGATCGTCTTGCGGCCGTATTCGAGGGCGACCTGCGGCACCGAGCCGTTCATGTAGGCAAGCAGGGTCTGCTTGACGACGACGTAGAGGCGGTGCTGCTTGGAGCGGACGACCTTGATCTGCGAGACCAGGGGGGAGCAGACGCAGTAGGAAAGCAGAATGCCGAGGAATGTGCCGACGAGTGCCGAACCGATGAGGTGGCCGAGCACTTCCGGCGAGTCGTTGATGTGCGCCATGGCCTTGATGACGCCGAGAACCGCCGCAACGATACCAATGGCCGGGAACGAATCGCCCATGATCTGGATCGCGTGGTACGGCTTCATCTTGTCATGAAGGATGGTGTTGATTTCTTCGTCCATCAGCGCCTCGATCTCGTGGGAGCGGGCGTTGCCGATGATGATCAGGCGCACGTAGTCGCAGATGAAGGCCGTCAGTTCCTTGTTCTTCAGAACCGTCGGGGCCGACTGGAAGATCGTCGATTCGGCCGGGTTGTCGATATGCGCTTCGATTTCGTTGCGCGACTTCGTGCGCAGGTCGCGCATCAGCGAATAGAGCACGCCGAGCGTATCGAGATAGTTGCGCTCCTTGGGGACGGCGTGCTTGAAGGCCTCGCCGAGCGCCTTGCCGGAGTCCTTCACAACCTTCATGGGGTTCGCCATGATGAAGCTGCCGAGACCGGCGCCGCCGATGATCAGAAATTCGAAGGGCTGAAAAAGAGCATCGACTTCGCCGCCCATGGCCATGAAGCTACCGACGATACAGCCGCAGACAACTACAAATCCGATAATAATATTCATCGTCAGCCCAATCTGAACGTTGCTTTTCTTTGCGACGGATAGGGTTTGTGCCTTGCGTGAGGCTGATGAAAGCGGCTTTTGCGCATTCGTTTGCGCTGCCAGCTTCGCGCAAGGATTTGCCTTCATATTGAACGTGACGAGTGGGCCTATGCGCGCCCATGTCTGAGATGCCGCTCAGCGGAACCCCGTGGCCGAACGAAAAGGAGCCCGGTGTTTCGTCCCGTTTATCGCCAATGTGGAGCTTACCGACATGCAATCCGGTCTTTACGTTTCCCTGTCGTCGCAGATGGCCCTCGAAAAACGCCTGACGACGATCGCCGACAACATGGCCAACGTGAACACGACCGGGTTTCGCGGCACCGAGGTAAAGTTCGATGAAATGATGGCGAACAACGAGAACAAGACGAACACCAAGGTCGCCTTCGTCTCCCAGGGCAACGACTACCTGGACACCACCCATGGCGAAATGCAGCACACCGGCAACATGCTCGACTTCGCCATTAAGGGCGATGCCTGGTTCTCTCTGGACACGCCGGCCGGCCGCGTTCTGACGAGGGATGGCCGCTTCACGATACGCGATACCGGCGAACTGGTTTCCACCCGCGGCTATCCGGTTCTCGATGCAGGCGGTGCGCCGATCGTACTCAACGCCGCCGGTGGCGAACCGAAGGTCGGTACGGACGGCATCATCTACCAGAATGACCGCCAGGTCGCTTCACTCGGCCTCTTCGAAGCCGATATCGACAAGGGTTACCTCCGCTACGAAAACAGCGGCATCATGACGACCGAACCGCCGCGCGCCGTCGTCGACCGTTTCAATGTTGGCGTCGAGCAGGGCTATCTCGAAAATTCCAACGTCAATGCGATGCATGAGATGACCCAGCTTATCGAGGTGAATCGCGCCTTCGATAGCGTATCGTCGCTGATGCGCGATAGCGAAGACTCCTTCAAGGAAGCAGTACAGACGCTGGGCGGCAGCCGCTAAGGCATGTGTGAAGCATGAACACCACCCTGTTGACCGAGGACGCGCTCTCGCCGAAGCTTACACATCTCGGCGACCTGGCAAAACGCTATGCCTCGCCAGAATTCTCGGTGACGCATGGCGGTCGTGTACACACGATCGCCGCCGGCCACTATACCGTGCGCGGCCTTTCCCGGCATGTGCGCCTCGGCGAGTTCGTCGCGCATAAATCCGCGACGGGCGTCCATCTCGGCGAAGTGGTCAGGGTGGAGCCGGATTTGGTTTATGTCTGCCCTATCGAACCGGGCGAACCGATCGGCATCCATGACGTCGTCATCCGCAAGGGTGCCTTCCGTATCTCCCCGTCGGATAGCTGGTGCGGCCGAACCATCAATTCCCTCTGCGAGCCGATCGACGGTCTCGGCCCGATCGCCGAAGGCCTGGATCGCCGTTCGATCTCAAACACCGCGCCGCCTTCGATGACGCGTCAGCGCGTCGAAAGCGGATTCAAGACCGGCGTACGCGCGATCGATATCTTCTCTCCGCTCTGCCTCGGCCAGCGTCTCGGCATTTTCGCCGGCTCGGGTGTCGGCAAGTCGACGCTGCTGTCGATGCTGGCCCGCGCCGACGCTTTCGACAAGGTGGTGATTGCGCTCGTCGGCGAACGCGGCCGTGAAGTGCGCGAATTCATCGAGGATACGCTCGGCAGCAACATGAAGAAGGCGGTTGCGATCGTCGCCACCAGCGACGAGAGCCCGATGCTGCGCAAGATGGCGCCGCTGACGGCCATCACGATCGCCGAGCATTTCCGCGACAAGGGCGAAAACGTTCTTTTCATTGTCGATAGCGTGACGCGTTTCGCCCATGCGATTCGTGAAGTGGCGACCGCTGCAGGCGAGCCGCCGATCGCACGCGGTTATCCGGCCTCCGTCTTTACCGAGCTGCCGCGTCTCCTTGAGCGCGCCGGTCCAGGTGCGGAAGGGACTGGTACCATCACCGCGATCATCTCCATCCTCGTCGATGGCGACAATCATAACGATCCGATCGCCGACTCCACGCGCGGTATTCTGGATGGCCATATCGTTCTCCAGCGCAGCCTGGCGGAGGAGGGGCGCTACCCGCCGATCGATCCGCTAGCATCCATCTCGCGTCTTGCCCGCAAGGCCTGGACTCCGGATCAGGAGAAGCTGGTTTCCCGCCTCAAGGTGCTGATCCACCGCTTCGAGGAAACGCGCGATCTGCGTCTCATCGGCGGCTACCGTCCAGGCGCCGATCCCGATCTCGACATGGCGGTCAAGCAGGTGCCGATCATCTATGACGTCCTGAAACAATCTCCGGGAGATCGCGAATCGCTTGATGCCTTCGCCGATCTTGCCGGTGCTCTCAAGGCCGCCGCCGGCGTACCCACTCCGAGTGCGCCTATTCAAAGGAGGGCCTGATCATGGCCGATTTCGAAGACGAACGGATCGCCGCGCTGAAAGAGCGCAACAAGGGAGCGCTACTCGACCGCGCGCTGACCTTCTTGGGTCTGGCACTTGCCGGCGCTTCCGCCTTTTTCCCCTGGTACGTCTTCTTCAACGAGGACAAGTTCGGCATCAGCGTCGCCGATAGCAATGCCTCTCGTGAATTGCCGGACTGGCCGGCGCGCAACGTCTTCAGCGTTTCACCGCTCGCCATGGTCAACAAGAACGATGAAGGTAAGAAAGTCCCACCAATCGACAACATGACGACGGCAACCGTTTCCGAGCTCGGCAAGGAGCGCAACGGCGATGCCTCGATGGAGGATCAGCCTTTCCCCGGCAAAGGCTCTTTCCGCCTGCTGCATGTGGCCAACGGCCGGGCGCTGATCGAAGATCCCTCGGGCATGTATGTCGTGCGCGTCGGCTCGATCCTGCCTGACGAAAGCCGCCTTGCCACATTGGAACAGCGCGACGGCAAGTGGGTGATCATCACCTCCAAGGGTGAAATCTACCAGAACAACTAGTTGAGGTAAAAAGCGAATCGCTGCGAGCCCTGTCGGAGAAACGGTTGGGCGACGGCGGTCGGTGCCTGCAAGTAATCTCGAAGAATGGCTTGTAAAGCCTGCATTTACCGTAAGTCCCACGCAAGATTACCGCCCTAGGTTCGGCGTAGTAAAAACGGAGAGTTCTCATGCAACCGATTCAACTTTTCGACTTGGCTTCAAAGCAGGCGGAATGGCTGACGATTCGTCAGGAGGTTGTTGCCGGCAACATCGCGAATGCAAACACGCCGAAGTTCCGTGCGAAGGACGTGACGCCTTTTCAGGCAGTGCTCGACCAGTCGGACGTGACGATGGCGCGCACCAATCCGATGCATCTGAGCGGCAACGATTTCAGCACGAGCGGCGACATCGACGTGAAGGATGCCGCGCTCGATCAGGAAATCGGCGTTCAGGAATCCGGCAACACCGTCGGTGTGGCCGAAGAACTTTCCAAGTCCGGCGAGATTAAGCGTCAGTACGACCTGAACACCTCGCTGGTCAGTTCCTTTCATCGAATGATGTTGATGACGGTAAGGAAGTAGCCTCATGGATCCGCTTTCAGCAGCAATGAAAATCGCAGGTTCCGGGCTCGAGTCGCAGTCGACACGTCTGCGTATCGTCTCGGAAAACATCGCCAACGCCCGTTCGACCGGCGATACGCCCGGTGCCGATCCCTATCGCCGCAAGACGATCACCTTCGGCCAGCAACTTGATCGCGCGAGCGGCGTCGAGACCGTCAACGTCAAGAAGATCGGGACGGACGAAGGCGATTTCACCAAGGAATACGACCCGAGCAATCCTGCTGCGGACGAGAAGGGTATCGTCAAGATGCCGAACGTCAACATTCTTATCGAGATGGCCGACATGCGCGAAGCCAATCGCTCGTATGACGCCAATCTGCAGACGATCAAGCAGACTCGCGACCTCATTTCCTCGACGATCGATCTCCTGAAGAGCGGACAATAATGATCAGCAGCGTACAGAATGTCAGCAATCTCTCGATGACCCGCGCGCTCGGCGCCATCGATACCGAAAATTCCGCTTCCTCCACGACCGCAACCTCATCTGCTGCGGCCGGTGCGTCCAGCGGCCTGAGCTTCGCCTCCGTCATGGGCAACATGGCGACCGAAGCCGTCAGCAGCCTGAAGGGCGCGGAAAACATGTCTTTCGCCGGCATCAAGGGCACGGCTTCCACGCGCGAAGTCGTCGATTCCATGCTGCAGGCCGAGCAGACCCTTCAGACTGCAATCGCCATTCGCGACAAGGTCGTCTCGGCCTTCCTCGAAGTCACAAAGATGCAAATGTAACTGATTTTAGGACGAACACATGAGAGCGCTCGCCATCGCAGCAACGGGCATGGATGCCCAGCAGACCAACCTGGAAGTTATCGCGAACAACATCGCGAACATCAATACGACCGGTTTCAAGCGCGCCCGCGCCGAGTTCACCGACCTTCTCTACCAGACCGAACGCGCCAAGGGTGTCGCCAACCGTGCCAACCAGGCTGTCGTCCCGGAAGGCGCCAATATCGGTCTTGGCGTCCAGACTTCGGCCGTGCGCAATCTGCATCTCCAGGGTGAATTGACCCAGACCGGTAACGACCTCGACGTCGCAATCGTCGGCAAGGGCTTCTTCCAGATCCAGTCGACCGATGGCACGACGCTTTATAGCCGCGCCGGCGCGCTCAACAAGAACGACCAGGGCCAGCTCGTCACCATCGACGGTTATGAAGTCATTCCGGGGATCACCATCCCGCAGGGGTCGACCGAACTGACGATCAGCCGCTCCGGCGAAGTCACCGCCAAGCTGCCTGGCCAAACGGATCCGACGACGCTCGGCCAGATTACGCTCGCCGACTTCGTCAATGAGGCAGGCCTGCAGCCGATCGGCGACAACCTCTTCCAGGAAACGCCGGCATCGGGCGATGCAGTCGTCGGCAATCCCGGCGAAGACAACATGGGTTACCTCAAGCAGGGTTACCTGGAATCCTCGAACGTCGATCCGGTCAAGGAAATCACCGAGCTGATTTCCGCCCAGCGCGCATATGAAATGAATTCCAAGGTGATCACGACAGCTGATGAAATGGCATCCATCGTCAGCAAGAACCTGAAGTAAGAGGGAAGGGCCGAACATGACGTTTCGCCGGGCAGGACACATCCAAGGATGGGTGGCTGCGGCCACGATCGCAATCGCCGGCATGGTCGTGCCGGCAGCGGCGGATGCCGGCATGGGTTATGCCGTCGTCCCGACGACGATCATCTATCCCGGCGACACGATTTCGAGCGCCCAGCTTCAGGAAGTCGAGGTCACCAACCCCAACCTCTCCGGAGACTATGCAAAGTCGGTCTCCCAGGTCGAGGGGCTTGTCTCCAAGCGCACGCTCCTGCCGGGCCGAACGATTTCGGTCTCCGCCCTGCGCGAGCCCTACACGGTCACACGCGGTTCCAATATCCGCCTGGTCTTCCAGCTTGGCCAGATGACCATTTCCGCTGCCGGCTCACCTCTCGAAGATGGTGCGACCGGCCAGATGATCCGTGCACGCAATATGGATTCCGGTGTTATCGTCAGCGGCACCGTGCTCGCCGACGGTACGGTCCATGTGAGGGCAAAATGAAGTTCTTCTTTCGCATCCTCAGCCTGGTTGCGGTTTTGGCGATGAGCCTGACCGATGTCGCGCCCGCCTGGGCGCTGACATCCCGCATCAAGGACATTGCCTCGCTGCAGGCCGGCCGTGACAACCAGCTTATCGGCTACGGCCTTATTGTCGGTCTGCAGGGCACCGGTGACGGTTTCCGTGCTTCGCCCTTCACCGAGCAGTCCATGCGCGCGATGCTGCAGAACCTCGGCATCTCCACGCAGGGCAGCCAGTCGAACGCCAAGAATACGGCGGCCGTCATGGTCACCGCCAACCTGCCGCCCTTCGCAAGCCCGGGCAGCCGCATCGATGTAACGGTCAGTTCGCTCGGCGATGCGACCTCGCTGCGTGGCGGTACGCTCATCATGACCTCGCTGTCGGGCGCCGACGGCCAGATCTATGCCGTTGCCCAGGGCGCCGCGATCGTCACCGGCTTTCAGGCCCAGGGACAGGCGGCGACCTTAACCGAAGGTGTGACGACAGCCGGTCGCGTGCCGGGCGGCGCGATCATCGAGCGCGAATTGCCGTCCCGCTTCAAGGATTCGGTCAACCTCGTCCTGCAGCTCCGCAACCCCGATTTCTCTACGGCGATCCGCATCGCCGATATCGTCAACGGCTATGCCAAGGCACGCTTTGGCGGTCCGGTTGCCGAAGCCAAAGATTCGCAGGAAGTCATCATCGAGAAGCCGCGCGAGGCCGACCTGACGCGTCTGATGGCCGATATCGAAAATCTCGTGGTCGAGACCGATACACCGGCGAAGGTCGTCATTAACGAACGCACCGGCACGATCGTCATCGGCTCGGATGTTCGGGTCTCGCCGGTCGCCGTCAGCTACGGTACATTGACCGTGCAGGTCACCGAAACGCCGCAGATCATCCAGCCCGAGCCCTTCTCGCGCGGTGAGACCGCTGTTCAGCCGCAGACGGATATCCAGGCGCAGAAAACCGGCGGGCGGGTTGCGATCATCGACGGTCCTGACCTGCGCACTCTCGTAGCCGGTCTCAACAATATCGGTGTCAAACCGGATGGCATCATCGCCATTCTCCAGGGCATTAAATCTGCGGGCGCCCTGCAGGCGGAGCTTGTGCTGCAATGAGCAAGATCACGAACCCGATCGTCGAACTTTTGCGCCGGATGGCATTGCCGGCCGCAGGCCTCGTGCTGCTTTCCATTCCCGGCGCTTTCGCCCAGGAGGTGGCGCCGGCGGGCGACATCACCTCGACGGACGAGGTCAAGCAGTTCTGCACGAATATCGCCGATCCAGCCCGCGATCAGCGCTATCTCCTGCAGAAGCAGGAGCTCGAGAAGCTGCGCGCAGATATCGACAGCCGCATTGCCGAGATGGATAAGCGCAAGGCTGAATATCAGGACTGGCTGAAGCGGCGCGACGATTTCCTCAAGCAGGCTGAGGCCGGCCTGACAGATATCTACAAGAAGATGAAGCCGGATGCGGCGGCACTGCAACTGCAGGACGTCAGGCCCGAACTGGCCGCCGCCGTCATCATGCGGCTCGGGCCGCGCCAGTCGAGCCTGATCCTGAATGAGATGGATTCCACCAAGGCTGCCAACATCGCCGGCATCATCGCAAGTGCGTCTGATCCCAATACCTCGAAGGATCCTTCATGAATAAGCGTTTACCGGCTGCGATCGCCGCCGTCGCCCTCCTTGCAGGCTGCCAGTCCACGGCAGTCAACGAGATCGGCCGCGCGCCTGCCATGAGCCCGATCGGCAGCGGTCTCGCCTACGGCCAGACGCCGCAGATGGGACTCTATCCGAAGCAGCCGCGTGCGGTGGCCCAGGGTTATTCGCTGTGGAGCGATTCGCAGGCCGCGCTCTTCAAGGATGCGCGCGCGCTCAACGTCGGCGATATCCTGACGGTCGATATCCAGATCAATGACAAGGGATCCTTCGACAACGAGACCAATCGCAGCCGCAAGAATTCGAGTGGTATGGCCTGGGATGTCAACGCCCAGATCTTCGGTTGGACGCCACAATCCAAGACGGATCTGACCTACGGTTCCGACACGAGTACGGACGGCAAGGGCAAGATCGAGCGTACCGACAAGCTCAACCTTCTGGTTGCCGCCGTTGTCACCGGCATTCTCGAAAACGGCAATCTGGTTATCAGCGGTTCGCAGGAAGTTCGCCTGAACCAGGAACTGCGTATCCTCAACGTCGCCGGCATCGTGCGTCCGCAGGACGTTAATTCCGACAACCAGATCTCCTACGACAAGATCGCCGAGGCCCGCATTTCCTACGGTGGCCGCGGCCGCCTGATGGAAGTGCAGCAGCCGCCGCGCGGCCAGCAGGCCGTCGATCTCTTCTCGCCGCTTTGAGGCTGAACCAAGATGGCAGACAACGAAAAAGGCGAAGGCAAAAAGAAGTCGGGCGGCATGGTGATGACGATCATCGGCCTTGCCGTGCTGACGCTCGTCGGCGCCGGTGGCGGCTGGGCCGTCGGCAACATGGTGGCCCCGAATATCCGCAGTGCCGCAGAGGCCGAACAGGCGAAGGAGGCCGAGGCCAGGAAGAAGGCCGAGGGCGGTCTTCCGAAAATCGCCAACGAAGCCAACAACATCGTGCTGCTCGACCCCATCACGTCGAACCTCGCTTATCCCTCGGAAAACTGGATCCGACTCGAGGTGGCGCTGATGTTCAACGGGCCGCCGGATGTCAAGGTCGCCGAGGATATTCACCAGGATATCCTCGCTTACGTCAGGACCGTTTCCCTTCAGCAGATCGAAGGGCCGCGCGGCTTTCAATATCTCAAGGATGACATCCAGGAACGTGTTGACCTTCGCTCTCAAGGGCGCGTATCGAAGGTCATGTTCAGGACCTTTGTCATCGAATGATTCGACTTATAGCTTTCCTTGCTGCCATGATGGCGGTGCCGGAACTGGCGGTGGCCCAGCAGCTGCCGACTGACTTATTGAACATTCCGGTCGACGGCTCCGTCGCCGCCTGGATCATCAGGACATTCGGCCTCCTGACCGTGCTTTCGGTCGCGCCGGGCATCCTCATCATGGTGACGAGCTTCCCGCGCTTCATCATTGCCTTTTCGATCCTGCGTTCGGGCATGGGTCTCTCTTCGACCCCATCGAACATGATCCTTCTCTCGCTCTCGCTGTTCATGACCTTCTATGTCATGTCGCCGACCTTCGACCGGGCCTGGCAGGACGGCGTTCAGCCGCTGCTTGCCAACCAGATCGACGAGGCAACGGCAGTTCAGCGCATTGCCGAGCCGTTCCGCACGTTCATGTCGGCCAATACGCGCGACAAGGATCTCGCGCTCTTCGCCGACCTTGCCCGCGAGCGTGGCCAGAATATCCAGACGACCGAGCCTATCGACTACCGCATCCTGCTGCCCGCCTTCATGATCTCGGAGATCCGGCGCGGCTTCGAAATCGGCTTCCTCATCGTCCTGCCCTTCCTCGTCATCGATCTGATCGTTGCGACGATCACCATGGCCATGGGCATGATGATGCTGCCGCCGACCTCCATCTCACTGCCATTCAAGATCCTGTTCTTCGTGCTGATCGACGGCTGGAACCTTCTGGTCGGCAGTCTTGTGCGTTCCTTCAGCTGACGAGTAGAAGCCAGGCCACCGTCTCGCAGATTTCCTCCTCACAAACGCATAGCCCACCGGATCGCTCCGGTGTGCTATGCGTTTGTGGATGTGACTGAGCAGTCTTAGCTATTCGAACCGAAGGGCTCGGTGCGCGGCGGCAGCGCGGGAACGTCGATATGGTCGGGGCCGAGGCCCTGCTTGGCCCGCTCCGCCATCAGCTCGTAGGCGCGTTCGAGGTGATGGCAGAAGCGCTCGGCATCGAAGAGCGGCGCGATGTAACGCTTCTCCCGCAGATGTGTCTTGTAGCCGGCGACGCGTTGCGGGTTGAGCGCGAGCTCGACAGCCAGATTCTCGTAGGCCTGCAGGTCGTCGGCGACGAGTTCCGGCAGATCGATTGCCCTGAGCAGGCTTTCGCTGACGCGGGAGGCGAAGTTGGTGCCCTTCACTGTCAGAACCGGCAGGCCGCCCCAGAGCTGTTCCGAGGTGGTGGTGTGACCGTTGACGGGGAACGTATCGACACCGAGGTCGGCCGCCTGCTGACGGCTGATGTGTTGTTCATAAGGCGCACGCGGGCAGAAGATGATCCGTTTCGCCGAGACACCATTGGCCTGGAAGCGCGCCAGCAGGTTCTCCTTGTTGCGGGATGTGTTTGCCATCAGCCAGAGCACGCTGTCGGGAGCTCGCTTGAGAATTCTGCACCAACTATCGACCACTTGCGAGGTAATCTTACGGTTACCGTTGAAGGATGCGAAAATGAATGCATCCTCCGGAAGACCGAGCTGCTCGCGCGTGACCGGCTGCGGCCGAGGGCGGTTCGCCGGATCGTTCGGCTGATAGCTTTCCGGCATGCGCAGGAATTTCTCATGGTAGAAGGGCTTGGCGACATCGGGCAGCACCGAATGGTCGCCAATGACATAGTCGAGATCGATATTGACCGTGCTGCCTGGGAAACCCAGCCAGGCGACCTGGATCGGTGCGAGGGGCTGATTGAAGGACGAGGCGCGGCTTCCCGAGGTGTGACCCTTGAGGTCGACCATGATGTCGATGTTCTCGGCACGAACGGCATTCAGGACAGCTGCGTCAGACAGGCCGTATGTATCGACGATCTTGCCCCACCGGCTGCGATCGGTGACGTTCTTCTCGAGAAATTCGGGTTGCGTGTGATCGAAGAGCGTAATTTCGAACCGGTTGCGATCATGAAGCTCAAGAACCCGCTGCAGCAGCTTCATCGTCGCGTGACCGTCCCACAAGTCCGAGGACATATAGCCGATGCGGATCTTGTCGGACCAAGTATGCGGCAGACCGCGTCGATAGCCCACGCGCACCGGGTCCAGCGGCTGCGTACCGATCGTCGCATAGCGATTGAGGTCCTCGTTGCCGCACCAATGCAGATGATAAAACGGGTTGTCCTTCCTCAGCGTATCGACCTCGCCCTTTGCAAGGGCGGCGTCGATAGGCGCTTGATGTTTGTTCGCCTCGTCGAATTCGTTGAATTCGCGCACGCAGACGAGATACAGAAAACGGAAGGCAAGGTTGCCCGGGAAGCGCCGGAAGAGGTTGCGGGCAAGTTGCTGGTTCGTCTCGTCCATGAGGTCGTCGCTGAGCAGCAGCGCGGCGAGACGCATATGATCCGGGTTCATGCTTTCGGACAGGATCTTCTTGAAGGGGCGCAGCAGATCCCGTCGCTGCCGGCGTACATAGATCGTCGCGATAATGTACGCGAGTTCCGCATCCTCCTGCGCCTTGCCGAGATTGCGCATCGCGATCAGCAGGGCATCGTCGTCGTTGCCGGCCTCCAGATGCAGCTTTGCGGCAGTCTTCAGTAATTCGAAGGCGCCTTGGGGAGCGCAGTCGGCCGCCAGGCCAAAAGCCTTGGCCGCGTCGGATTTGAAGCCGAGTTGCAGCAGGTTCTTGGCCAGGAGACCATAGGTCTTGGCATCCTTCTGGGTATCGATGAGTTGGTTGAGTGTCGCGAGGGACTGTGTATAGCGGCCCGCCTGATAATCCCGGGATGCCGCCGAGAACGAAACTTTGCTGTTCAAAACCTAACTCCGTGAGGAAATGTTCCGGCATGAAATGGTGATTGACGGGAGCGCAATCAGGCCGCCCGCAGAATGCAGGTTGCCCGACGATACTATCCCGGCTTCTGCCACACTGGCATTCGAAGCTTGCTTGAAACCGGTGCAGCCGAATGCCCGCTCTCCGGGAAAGCTGCGGCTTCGAAGACGGATTCAAGCAACGTTAACCATGCAATTGAAGCGACCTGGCCGGGAGCCCCGCTTTTAAGAAGTTGGCAAGTATTGGCTGCGAGATTGCGCTGGACATGACGGGTTTGGGCCAAGAAACAAAGGCACCGAGTGGCATGAAGCTGGTCCGTCATCGCCGGTATTTATAGTCCGGTATGTCCTCCTTTTTTGTATCTAGTTTTCTAGGGGACACACTTATGACGAGCATTAACACGAACTCTTCCGCCCAGGCCGCTCTCCAGACGCTGCGCAACGTCAACCAGGGCCTCAACACCACGCAGAACCACGTTTCCACGGGTTACCGCGTCGGCAAGGCGTCCGACAACGCTGCCTACTGGTCGATCGCGACGACCATGCGTTCGGACAACAAGGCTCTTTCGGCCGTTTCCGACGCTCTCGGCCTCGGCGCTGCCAAGGTTGACACCGGTTACACCGCCATGGACAGCGCCATCGACGTCGTCGGCGAAATCAAGGCCAAGCTCGTTGCCGCGACTGAAAACGGCGTCGACAAGGCGAAGGTCCAGGAAGAAATCAAACAGCTGCAGGACCAGCTGGTAAGCGTCGCTCAGTCGGCTTCCTTCTCCGGTGAAAACTGGGTTGCCGGTGCTAACGGCACCACGAAGAGCGTTGTTTCTTCCTTCGTTCGCGACGGTTCGAACGGCGTTTCCGTCAAGATGACCGACTACGTCCTGAACAACACCTCGGTCGGCAACGTTCTGTTCGGCATGAGCGGCGGCCAGATCGAAACCTCCACGGGTATCCTTGGTACGTCCTACGGCGCGACCGGTTCGGTCTACGGCATGGACATCACCAACTTTACCCAGGGTCAGCTCGCAACGGCTCTGACGACCGTTGAAAACGCCCTGAAGGCGATGACCTCTGCCGGTGCAAAGCTCGGCTCGATCTCGACCCGCATCACGATGCAGGACGATTTCGTTTCCGCTCTGTCCGACTCGCTCGACTCCGGTATCGGCCGCCTCGTCGACGCCAACATGGAAGAAGAGTCCTCCAGGCTCTCTGCTCTGCAGACGCAGCAGCAGCTGGCGATCCAGTCGCTCTCGATCGCCAACTCCTCTTCGCAGAACATCCTGTCGCTCTTCCGCTAACAGCGGCTCAGCCACATCGCGAAAAACGTCGAGGCCGGGTAACTCCCGGCCTCGAATGTTTTAACATAGGGTTAATGGAAATGCTTCTAAGTATCAGATATTTTTACGAAATTTCCCTTTAGAATTTAGTTTTCCTTAACCATCTTGCTGTTTTCTAGGCCCATCGAAACGGCGAGTTAACCCTAACGAGAATGGTTAACAGGCATGATGCTGATCGCTGTGGGCCGGCCCAAATCCGGAATGTCCCTTCTTAACATCTGCCAAAAGGGGCAAGCAAACTATGACGAGCATCAACACCAATAACGCTGCAATGGCAGCACTCCAGACGCTGCGTGGCATCAACCAGGGCCTCAACAAGACCCAGGATCATGTGTCCTCCGGTTTCCGCATCGGCAAGGCTGCCGACAACGCTGCCTACTGGTCGATCGCAACGACCATGCGTTCGGACAACAAGGCTCTTTCGGCCGTTTCCGACGCTCTCGGCCTCGGCGCTGCCAAGGTTGACACTGCCTACACCGCCATGGACAGCGCCATCGACGTCGTCGGCGAAATCAAGGCCAAGCTCGTTGCCGCGACTGAAAACGGCGTCGACAAGGCGAAGGTCCAGGAAGAAATCGATCAGCTGCAGGACCAGCTGGTCAGCATCGCTCAGTCGGCTGCCTTTTCCGGTGAAAACTGGGTTGCTGGTGTCAACGGCACCACGAAGAGCGTTGTTTCTTCCTTCGTTCGCGACGGTTCGAACGGCGTTTCCGTCAAGATGACCGACTACGTCCTAAACAACACCTCGGTCGGCAACGTTATGTTCGGCATGAGTGGTGGCCAGGTCGAAACCTCCACGGGTATCCTTGGTACGTCCTACGGCGCGACCGGTTCGGTCTACGGCATGGACATCACCAACTTTACCCAGGGTCAGCTCGCAACGGCTCTGACGACCGTTGAAAACGCCCTGAAGGCGATGACCTCTGCCGGTGCAAAGCTTGGCTCGATCACCACCCGCATCCAGATGCAGGACGACTTCGTTTCCGCTTTGAGCGATTCGATCGACTCCGGTATCGGCCGCCTCGTCGACGCCAACATGGAAGAAGAGTCCTCCAAGCTCTCTGCCCTGCAGACGCAGCAGCAGCTCGCGATCCAGTCGCTCTCGATCGCCAACTCCTCTTCGCAGAACATCCTGTCGCTCTTCCGCGGCTGATAGGATCGCCAAACATAACCCGTCGGGTAACCGGCGGGCCCATACAAATCGAGCCGCGCTCCGATGGAGCGCGGCTTTTTTAATTTACGTTAACGATTGATTAACCATATTGCTGTCATCTGCGTCTCAACGAGACGGCGAGTTAACCAAATTTAAGAATGGGTTAACAGGCATGAAAGCTGATCGCCGTTCCCGGGCGCTATTCCGGAATGTCCCTTTTATTAACGCCTGCCAGCAAGGGGCAATCATTTCATGACAAGCATTTTGACGAACGTCGCGGCTATGGCCGCCCTCCAGACCCTCCGCGGTATCAGCAACAATCTTCAGGATACTCAAGGTCGCGTATCTTCCGGCTATCGCGTTGAAAAGGCGGCAGATAACGCAGCCTATTGGTCGATCGCAACGACCATGCGTTCGGACAACAAGGCCCTCTCGGCCGTCTCCGACGCCCTCGGCCTCGGTGCTGCAAAGGTCGACACGGCTTATACGGCCATGGATAACGCCATCGATGTCGTCAGCGAAATCAAGTCCAAGATCGTCGCCGCAACTGAAAAGGGTGTCGACAAGACCAAGGTCCAGGAAGAAATCAGCC
This sequence comes from Rhizobium sp. WYJ-E13, assembly GCF_018987265.1. NCBI lineage: Bacteria > Pseudomonadati > Pseudomonadota > Alphaproteobacteria > Hyphomicrobiales > Rhizobiaceae > Rhizobium > Rhizobium sp. WYJ-E13. The sequence goes on from NZ_CP076853.1 coordinate 277,846, forward strand.
AGCTCCAGGCTCAGCTCATGAGCATCTCGCAGTCGGCTTCCTTCTCCGGTGAGAACTGGGTCGCAGGTAACTCGACCAAGAGCGTCGTTTCCACCTTCGTCCGCGACGGCAACGGCAATGTCTCGGTCAAGACGACCGACTACGTCCTGAACGCGGCTTCCAACGGTAACGTCCTGTTCGGCATGACCACGACCGGCACCATCGATTCGAGCACCGGCATCATCGGCAGTTCCAACGGTACGATCGGCTCGATCTACACCATGAACATCACCTCCTTTGGTCAGACGGAAATCGCTATGGCACTGACGGCAATCGAAGCGGGCCTGGAGGCGATGACGAAGGCAGCCTCTCAGCTTGGCTCCATCTCCAACCGCATCGAGCTGCAGGAGAACTTCGTGGCGGCTCTCGGCGACTCGATCGACTCGGGTGTCGGCCGTCTCGTCGACGCCGACATGGAAGAGGAATCGAGCAGGCTCACGGCACTACAGACGCAGCAGCAGCTGGCGATCCAGTCGCTCTCGATTGCAAACTCCAGCGCTCAGAACGTCCTCACGCTCTTCCGCAGCTAAGCCGGCTGTTGAAGCTGGACCAAACCTTGTGCCGCCAATTTGCGGCAGCCTGGAAACCGCGTCGTTTCGGCGCGGTTTTCCTTTTATTTCAATCATTTGCAAGGCCACCGGTGGCGTTGTCTTAATCCCTGTTTCCGCTCTTGCGAAACTGGTTGATATCAGGTTAACGTTACCGCGAGTTGATTTGTTTTGCGACGCACCGGTGTGGGGGACCCGCCGGAGGCATGAAGCCAGTTCAGTCGCTGCCGGTAAAAACCGGCCTGCCCCTTCATCTTTCCGAGACCATGTCGATGACCGTCAAGATTACCAACGCGGCCGCGGTGAGTGCGCTGGCAGTGCTGCGCAGCATCACTAAAGAATCAACCGACGTACAGCAGCAGATTTCGACGGCGAAGCGGGTCGCGACTGCGGCCGACGATGCGACCTATTGGTCGATCGCGAGCGTCATGCGTGCCGACAGCACCAATCTCGGCACCATCGGCGATGCTCTTGGCCTCGGCGCCGCAAAGGTCGATTCGACCTATACGGCGATGAATTCCGCCATCGATCTCCTCGGCGATCTCAGAGCCAAGCTGGTCGCGGCGCGTGAGCCCGGCGCCGACAAGGACAAGATCAATGCGGAAATCACGGAGTACAAGAACCAGCTGCAGACGATGGTCGAAGGAACGGCATTCGCCGGCGAAAACTGGCTGTTGAACGGCGAGCCCGCGGCACCCCCGCAGTGGAAGATCATCGGCAGCTTCGTGCGCGCCCCGACAGGCGAGTATCAGGCGCAGACCATCGACTTTCCGTCGTCCCAGACCATTCTGATAGACAGGAACAATGCCAATGGCGGCCTGTTCACCAAGGAGATCAACGGCAATGCCGATGGCACGCCCGTCCGCAATTATTACCTGCTGAACGTAAACTCCGCGACGCCGGCGACCGGCACGGAAATCTCCATCAGCAAGTCGACCACCGACTCGCAGCTTACGGATATGCTGACGGCAACGGACGCCATACTCAAGCAGCTTACGAATTCGGCAGCAGGGATTGGTATCATGAAGGCCCGTATCGACGATCAGATCGACTATACCGCAGACCTGTCCGACGCTGTCGACAAGAGCGTCGGTGCCCTCGTCGACACTGATATGGACGAGGCCTCGACCCGCCAGAAGGCTATCGAAACGCAGAAGCAGATGGCCGTTGAAGCGATCTCCATCCTCAATACATCCGCCAGTAAAATTCTCATCCTGCTCGAATAATGATCGGCGCGAGGGCGGCACCATTCATCCTCGCGCAAGTTTGGGTTTCTAGTTTCCGGCATGAAGGCAGCGTCCGAATCCATGCCGGCGACAGGCCCTGAGCCTCTCCCGAACCGGAACGGCATGCCGGCAGGACGATGGTCATTTTTCAAGCGGGGGCATGCCGCGTGCTTCCCGAATACTGGACGGTTTTTTATGAGCATTATGCTTTCCCGGTATTTGAAGGATTTCGGTGAGCCGAGTCCCTCGGCGCCGATCATCGATGTAGATGATTTCGCAGCCGAAACCGCCTCCGCATTTGCGGAGCTGCCGCAGGAGCCTGAAATCGATGTCGAGGCGGCGCGGCGCGAGGCCTATTCCGAAGGCTTCGCGGCGGCAACCATGGAACTGACCGAAAAATACGAAGGCGAAGCCCAGGCTGCCGCCGAAGCGCATGCCCGTGAGATCGAGGAGCTGAAACTCCGCTACGAGATCGAAGCGGCTGCGGTCATTGCTTCCCGTATCCGCGACATGGCCGAAGAGATCGCCACGGTCGTCAGCGAAGTGACTGCGACGGCCATCGCACCCATCATGACCGAAGCGCTCTCGAAAAAAGCAGCCGAAAATCTCGCCGTCCTGCTGCGCGAGGCAATTCTCGACGGCGCTGCGGCCCCAATCACCGTGCGTGGTCCGGCCAAGCTTTTCGGTATTCTCAAGGATGAACTCGGAGAGCACGCCGCATTGGTCCGCCATCATGAGGCTGATGACGTCGACCTTGCTGCCGAGATTGGCGAAACTGTACTCGTGACCCGTATTTCCGCCTGGGCGGCTAGCTTGAAGAAAGTTTCCGAATGAGCGACGGCGAGAACCATCACCACGGTAAGAACGAGATCATCATCGTCAAGAAACATGGCGGTGGAGATCACGATGGCGCCCATGGCGGTGCATGGAAAATTGCCTATGCCGACTTCATGACGGCAATGATGGCCTTCTTCCTCGTCATGTGGCTCGTCAACGCCGCCAACGAGGAAACCAAGGCCTCGATCGCGACCTATTTCAACCCGATCAAACTGTCAGATGAAAAGCCGACCGAGAAGGGCTTGAAGAAGCCTGTCGATCAGGCCGAGGGCGAGCAGAATCAGGAAAAATCGAAGAACAAGGAAGAGAACCCGAACCAGGGCAAGTCTGCAGCCGATGGCGAAGACCAGACCTCGACCTCCGGCGACAAGACCAATTATTCGGAAGCCGATTTCTTCGAAAACCCCTATTCGGTTCTCGCTGAGATTGCCCAGGAAGTCGGCCAGCAGGCGAATGTCAGCGCCAAGGGTGATGGCGGAGCGGCGGATTCAGGCCCGGCGACCGGCGCCGATGGCGGCGAAGCCTATCGCGACCCCTTCGATCCGGATTTTTGGACCAAGCAGGTCGAGGTTACAACCGCCGGCAAGCCGCAGCAGCCTTCGACGCTCGATTCGCAGACCGAGCCGAATGAGCTCGCCAACGCCGAAAATAGCCAGCCCTCCACTCTGCTGAGCAAGGACCCCAATAGCGCTGCCGTCGCCGCCTCGGCAGAAAAGCAGGCCGACAAGAAACAGGACAAGACCAAAGACAAGCAGGCGGACAAGACCAGGGACGCCGACAAGGCCGAAGATAAAGAGGAAGAGGCCAAGCAGGCCGAAGAAAAGCAGCAAGCCAAGGAATTGCAGCAGGAGATTGCCCAGCAGATCGCGGGTGTCGCCGGCAAGCTCGCTGAAGGCCTGACGGTCACGGCGTCCGAAGGCGGCCTGTTGGTGAGCATCTCCGACCAGAACGACGACTCCATGTTCAACATCGGCTCTGCGGTGCCGCGGCAGGAAATGGTCCTCGCGATGCAGAAGATCGGTGCGATCCTGAAGCAGAGGGGAGGGGCTGTCGCCATCCGCGGCCATACGGACGGCCGGCAGTTCAAGGGCGATCTCAACGAGAACTGGCGTCTTTCGATGGATCGTGCCCAGAGCGCCTACTACATGCTTGTTCGCGGCGGCCTTGACGAGAAGCGTATTTCCCAGGTCTCCGGCTTCGCCGACCGTCGTCTGAAGCTGCCCGAGGCCCCCTACGACGCGTCAAACCGCCGGATCGAGATTCTCGTGCAGGCAGATCAAGGATAGTCGCATGACGCGCAGGCAGCATCGCTATTTCAGATATGCGGTCTTCGGTCTGGCGATGATGTCGCCCGCCGTCGGTCGTGCCGCGGATGCGGAAGATCTCGCGCCATACAAGATGCTGCGGTCCCTGCAGTTCGTTCAGGACTCGGTTGTAACAGGCGATCACTCCGCCGGTGAAATGCAGCGCTTCATGCTTGGCAAGATCGATCAGCGCCTGCGAACCGTCGATCCGTCCGTCTACGATGACGACCGCAATGTCGATGCGGCATTGATCTACGTGATGAGCGGCGGTAATCCGCAGACGCTGGAATATCTCGTTTCTCATGACATCAACGGTTACTTCGACAATCGCGTCACCGACGTGTTGCGGAAATATCTGAGCGGCAAGGGCCTGCTCGTCTCCAGGACGCTGGAAGAAACCGCCAAGGAATATGACGGCAAGAAGATCGGCCCCTATCTGGCGCTGATCGGTGGCAACGTGCTGATCGCCACAAAGCCAGCCGACGCCCTAACCATGTATGACAGGGCGCGGCTCAATGCGCCCGGCACCATCGTGGAAGAGGCAGCACTTCGCCGCTCGCTTGCCATCTGCGTGGAAATCGGAGATGTCGACAAGGGGCTTGCCTATTCGCAGCGCTATGTCCGACGCTTTCTTCATTCGCCCTATGCCAGCCAGTTTGCTGATCTCTTCGTGAAGCTGATCGTCAGCCACGACCATGATGTCAATCCGCAGACGGTTGTCGATATTCTGTCCTTCATGGATGCGCCGCGCCAGCGCGAGGTCTATCTGCGTGTCGCGCGCGCTGCCGCGATTGCCGGAAAGCCCGATCTCGCCCGTATGGCCGCCCAGCGCGTTCAGTCGCTGGGCGAGGGGACGGACAATCCTTTCGGACCGCTCGCCGATTTCTACAACGGTATGGCGAACGTTCCTACCGACGACATCGATCAGGCTGCCAAATATATCGCCAACATCTCCGGGGCGTCGCTCTCGCCACAGGACCAGGCGCTGCAGGCTGCTGCAAGATCCGTTGCCGAGCAGATATTGCGGGCTCCGGATCCGGCAAGCCTGACACAAGGCTCCACCCCTAATAGTACTAATCAAGAAATCACTTCTGAACAGGCTGCAGCCGCCACGGCTGCGCAACCGGAAAGAGCGCAGGCCGCTGCTCCGGAACCTGTTGTCGAAGGCACGGCTTCTGCTGGCTCGGGAGGCCAGGATGTCGATCCTTCATTCACCTCGTTCGTGACGACCAATCGATCCAAGCTCGACGAAATCGACGGTCTCCTGGCCCAAGAAGGCAAGTAAGATGATGATGGATATCAGCGTCTCGGGCGGAGCGCCCGGCACGGGTGCGTCTGCGTCCGTAGGAACCGGTAGGCAGGCCGGCAAGGGCGAGGTTGCCGATCGGAACGGTGGCTTCTCCGATGTCCTCTCCAAGGCCGGCAATGCCGATCAGGATGCAGATACCGTTGATACGTCCGACCCGCAGGCCGCTGACGAGACCGCCGCGCACAACCTGCGCGGCCGCAATCCGAAGCCGCTGATCGATCTGAACGACGCCTCGCTCAAGGGACAGGTAGACGTCCAGCCCGAAATTGTCGCAGACGCCGGCAAGATGCCTGTGAAGTCCGAAAAGGACCAGGGTAAGAACAATGCTGTCTTTGGGTTGGGCAAGCCGCGCGCCAAGGAGCAGGCAGCCGAGACCGTCGCGCAAACGGTGGTCAAGCCCGCCAAGCACACCAAGACTGATGAGCTTGATGGCGATACCGATATCGATGCAGGTGCGGCTAGCGAAGCCGGCGACGGCAATATTACCGATGTCCTCGGCCTTTTGAAGCAGGAGCCCGGTAATGCCGCGGCTGTCCTCCAGGCTTCCGCTCACCATGCCGTCGCGAAGGCGGACAACGCTGCGGCCGGCAAGAAAGACGCCAAGGCCGAAAGTGTAAACGGTGCCAAGGCTGATGCGCATGTGTCGGACGCATTGGCAGCCGTTGCCTCGCATGGCAATGACGTGCATGTGTCGGGAACGGAGAATGCTGAAGGTGTCGACGGGAAAACGTTCAGGATCAGCCGCGCCGATGGCCGTGGCCAGACGATGGACATGCAGATCGGCGCTGAACAGCCGGGCTCCGAGAAATCGACAAAGACGAGCGTTGAAAATGTTTCCGTTCTCGAATCTCGCCGCTATCTCGGCCTGGTACAGAATCCGAATTCCGCAACCGTGACAGCGGCACTTTCGGGCGACAGCGAATGGGCGCACGCCATGCAGCCGAGTTCTGCCCTGTCGAACGCCGCCGAATGGACGAGCACCGGCAAGGTGGTGAACACCCTCAAGATCCAGATGAGCCCGATCGATCTCGGCCTCGTCACGGCCACGATGCGTCTGTCAGGCGATACGCTGAACGTCGACCTCAAGGTCGAAACCGGCCAGGCTTACCGCCAACTCAAGGAAGATCACGGCAAGATTCTCGAGGCGCTGCGCAGCCAGGGCTACGCGGTCGATAACGTGACCATCAGCATGGCCCCCGTCGAGCGAACAGATGCCGGTAATCAGGCAAACAGCCAGGGACAGGCTTCCCAGCAGCAATCGCTTGCCCAGCAGGGGCAGGGCCAAGGCGGCGAGGCGCGCGAGCGCCAGAACCAGACAGCACAGCAGACGGATGGAGGCTTCAATGGTGTGGGCGGGAACGGTGTTGAGAACGCTTCTGCTGTCGATGCTGGCAGCAGCCGCTCTGGCAGCGTCTACCTCTAGCGTATCGGCCTCCACAGGCGCCTGTGAGCGTGAAATTCAGTCTGCAGCGGCCAAATACGGGATTCCCGAGGGAATTCTCTATTCGGTCGGATTGACGGAAACCGGGCGCAAGGGATCGCTCTATCCCTATGCCATGAACGTGGAAGGGAAGGCTCTGTTTCCATCCTCCGAGCAGGCCGCGCTGCGGCAGTTCGACACCGCCAGCAGAGGCGGCGCGAAGCTCATCGATATCGGATGTATGCAGATCAATCACTATTTTCACGGCGAAAACTTCAGTTCCGTGGAGGAAATGTTCGATCCTCATCGCAACGTGGAATATGCCGCAAAGTTCTTGCGCAACCTTCACGACCGCCATGAGACATGGACGATGGCGGTAGCAAGGTACCACGCAGGACCGAACAACAATCCGGCGCAGAAGCAGTATGTCTGCCGCGTCATCGCAAATCTGGTTGCCACCGGCTACGGCAAGTGGACTCCCAATGCGAGCAATTTCTGCGAAAATTAATTCAATTAATAATTGAATCGGCCAATTATGACCGAACTGTGTCAGAGTGTGGCAGGAATTCGGCATGAAACCCGCTTGCAAGATGTAATTAAGTGGACGTTAACTTTTCCACGAAATTTTTGTGTGCATAACGACGTCGACCTACTACATCTAGATCAAATCGGCACCCAATTCTTAATCAATTATTAATTTCTGCCATTAACTTTCACGAGTAGCCGCTGATTCGCGCGATTCGTATCCATAGATCATCGATGTGCCACACTGATTCGGAGGCGGACGAATGATCGTAGTGGTTGATGAGCGTGAGCTCGTGAAGGATGGTTACACTTCTCTGTTTGGCCGTGAGGGCATTCCCTCGACCGGCTTTGATCCCAATGAATTCGGCGAATGGGTACAGACGGCGGCTGATTCGGATATCGCTGCGGTCGAGGCCTTCCTGATCGGCCAGGGCCAGCGCGCCCTGGAGTTGCCGCGCGCGATCAGGGATCGCTCGATGGCGCCTGTGATCGCTGTCAGCGACCAGCCGTCGCTCGAAAACACGCTTGCCCTTTTCGACTGCGGCGTAGACGACGTTGTACGCAAACCGGTGCATCCGCGTGAGATTCTCGCGCGTGCCGCTGCAATCCGTCGTCGTCTGAAGGCGATCGCCAACCATACCGACATCGGTGCCATCCGCGTCTTCTCCGATGGGCGCGATCCGGAAATCAACGGCGAGGTCTTTGCTCTGCCGCGCCGCGAGCGCCGCATCCTCGAATACTTGATTGCCAATCGTGGCCGTCGCGTCACCAAGACCCAGATCTTCAATGCGATCTACGGCATTTTCGACGAGGAAGTCGAAGAAAACGTCGTCGAAAGCCACATCTCCAAGCTGCGCAAGAAGTTGCGCAAGAAGCTCGGTGTCGATCCGGTCGATTCCAAGCGCTTCCTTGGCTATTGCATTGATTGGAATTGATTTTTTCGGCGCGGGTCGTGCCGCGCGGGAAAGCCGGAATATTTCGATCGGTGACCCGGCATAACAGACAGCTTCACGCAAGGCCCGCCAAATACTGTTGTATTTAACAGGTAAAACGAGGTTTTCAGATGAGCATTTTCGGCAGCATGAAGACGGCAGTATCGGGGATGAACGCGCAGGCAAACCGCCTCAGCACCGTCTCCGATAACATCGCGAACGTTAACACCACCGGTTACAAAGCTGTTTCGACCGCGTTCTCGTCGCTGGTCCTGCCATCAGGCGCCGGCAACTACAACTCGGGCGGTGTTTCAACGACGGTTCGCCAGGCCGTTTCCGACCAGGGTGATATCTCCTACACGACCTCGGGCTACGACCTCGCCATTTCCGGCGACGGCTTCTTCATCGTTCAGGGTGCCGATAACGTTCCGGTCCTGACGCGCGCCGGCGACTTCACCAAGGACGACAACGGCAACCTCGTCAACTCGGCCGGCTTCACGCTGATGGGCTATCCGTGGGGCGCTTCGGCTCCGGCCGTCGTCGTCAACGGCTTTGACGGCCTCGTTCCGATCAACGTTCTCGGCGACCAGAAGCTGGAAGCGGTTCCGACTGCGAACGGTACATGGACCGGCAACCTGAAGCCCGGCGCAAAGATTGTGACGGTTCCGGCCAACCTGCCAAGCGCAAACGCCGCCACGGCGACCACGGACACGCAGAAGTATTCGATAGTCACCTATGACAAGCTCGGCAGCAAGGTGATGTACGACATCTACTATACGAGGGTTCCCGATCCTGCAGCGGGCACGACCCAGTGGGAAATGGCGGTCTACCGCAATGCCGATAAGGCGACGACGGGCACCAGCTCGTTCCCCTATTCCTCGGCGGCGGTCAATGTCACCACTATCCAGTTCAACGACAAAGGTCAGATGACGGTCCCGGCGGCTCCGTCGACGACAAACATCGTCGATCCGACGACGGGCCTCACCATCAGCATGAAGCTCGATCTCTCCCAGGTCGGCGACAATTTCTCGGGTTCGGGTAATGTCGACGGACAGGGCGCGAATTCGCCGGTCGATATCACAATCGATGCCGACGGTATCGTCTACTCCAAGTATGACGATGGCAGCACCAAGCCGGTCTTCCAGATTCCGCTCGCCAACGTTCCAAGCCCGGACCTGCTGACGCTGATGTCGGGGAACGTTTACTCCGCCAACGGCAAGTCCGGCGTGACCGTCACCGGTTTCCCGCAGACCAGCGGCTTCGGCAAGATTCAGTCGGGCGCCCTCGAAGGCTCGAACGTCGACCTCGCCGGTGAGCTGACCGAAATGATCGAATCCCAGCGCAGCTACACCGCCAACTCCAAGGTGTTCCAGACGGGTTCCGATCTCATGGACGTTCTCGTCAACCTCAAGCGTTAATAAGGGTAGCGGGTAAGCCATGTCGCTCACTTCAGCACTTAACACCGCGCAGAGCATATTCAACAATACGGGCGCGCAGAGCAGCATCGTATCGAACAATATCTCGAACGCCGGCAACAAGGACTATGTGCGCCGGCAGGCGATGCTCTCCACCTCGCTGGGTGGGGCTCAGGTGGTCAAGATCAGCCGCGCGCAGGAAGATGCACTGCTGAAACAGTATCTCAAGGCGGCCTCACAGGACAGCGCCCAGCAGACTCTGCTGGGCGGCCTTGAAGATCTGAAATCGATCATGGGCGGCAACGATAACGAAACGTCGCCAGAAACTGCTCTCCGCACCTTCCGCGACAAGCTTGGAACCTTCCGCGCTACCCCCGGCGATCTGATCGCCGCCCAGGGTGCGATCACGGCGGCACAGGATGTTGTGACGTCGCTGAACAATGCTTCCAAGGCAGTGCAGCAGCAGCGCGCCGATGCCGACAAGCAGATCAAGAACCAGGTCGACTCGCTGAACAGCCTGCTCAAGCAGTTCGAGACGGCCAACAATGCCGTCAAGAAGGCGACGGCCGGCAACGAAGATCCTTCGAGCGCTCTCGATGAGCGCGAAAAGGTTCTCAAGCAGATTTCCCAGATCGTTGGCGTGTCGACAGTACAGCGCCCCAACAACGATATGGCGCTCTACACTGCTGACGGCACGACCCTGTTCGAGACGATCCCGCGCGCGGTGAGCTTCGAGCCGACGCAGTCCTATGCGGCAAGCACAGTCGGCAACAAGGTCTATATCGACGGTGTCGCGGTCAATATGGGATCGGGTTCGACGACCAATGCGCAAGGCAGCATGGCCTCGCTCCTGCAGATCCGTGACGACATCGCGCCGACCTTCCAGAGCCAGCTCGATGAAGTCGCCCGTGGTCTGGTCAACCTCTATCAGGAAGACGGCAATCCCGGCCTCTTCGTCTGGACTCAGGCGAACGGCACTGCTGGCGGTGTTCCTCCTGCCGGTACGGTGATCGACGGCATTGCGGGGACGATTGCGATCAATGATCGTGTCGTTACCTCCAAGGGCGGGGATCCGATGCGGCTGCGCGACGGTAGCATCAATGCGGCCAGCACGCCTGCGAACCCGACGGGTTCGAGCGGTTATACTGCGGAACTCGATCGTCTTTATACGGCGATGGATTCAGGGATCGCGTTCGATCCGACGACGGGTCTCGACTCGAATGTCAGCATTCTGACCTATGCCACCAATTCCCTCGGCTGGCTTGAGCAGAACCGCAGCAACGCGACGACCGCAGCGGAAAACACTTCGGCGGCCGCAGCGCGAACCGATGAAGCTTATTCCAATGAAACGGGCGTCAACCTCGATGAGGAACTGACGCTCCTTCTCGACATAGAGCAGTCCTATAAGGCGGCGACCAAGATTTTGAATGCCGTTGACGAAATGTTGAAAGCACTGCTGGATATTGCGAGTTAAGCCATGAAGAGCTCATTTATTTCAAGTTCGGCCATCCAGAATGCCATGCGGTTGACGATCCGCCAGGCGCAGAACCAGATGACGAAGGCGACGATGGAAGCGACCACCGGCACCTACGCCGATATTGGTGTGTCGCTTGGCGGTTACGCAGCCAAGAGCATCGATTTTACGCGCGAAGTCGACCGGATCAAATCGATCAAGCTGAGCAACGCTCTCGTTGATGCTCGCATGGAATCGGCTCAAACCGGGCTCGATAAAATGAAGAAGGCGGGCGACAGCTTCCTGTCCAAGCTGACCGCTCTGCAGAGCAGCCATGATCCGGGCAGCATCACGGTCGCAATCCAGTCGGCCACGAGCGCGCTTTCCACGATGATGGATACGTCGAATTCCATGGTGAATGGCGAGTATCTCTTCGCCGGCATCAACACCGACATCCAGCCATTGACCGACAAGACGACGGCAACGTCTGCAGCGATCGTTACCGAGCTGAACGCCTATGCTGTGACTCTCGGCAAGCCGGTGAAGGAGATCACCAGCGATGAGATGAAGACCTTCATCGAGACCAAGGTCGAGCCGATGTTCAGCGAAGCGGCCTGGACGGACCCGACGACCGGCTGGTCCAAGGCGTCGAGCCAGAACATGACGAGCCGTATCAGCAATTCGGAAGTCGTTGAATCCTCGACCAGTGCCAATTCCGAAGGCATGCGTTACTTCGCTCTGGCGACGGTAGTGACCTCCGCGCTGATGGGCCAGGATCTCAGCACGGACGCGATGAGCGCGGTCTCTTCAAAGGCGATCACCTACACGACCAGAGCCACCACGGGTATCGTTACCCAGGCGAGCCAGCTCGGTCTGTCGCAGGAGCGTGTCGAGAAAGCGAACGACGCCCTCGATGCCCAGTCGAACATCATGCAGACCAAGCTCGTCGATATCCAGGGCGTCGATCCCTATGAGGCCTCGACCCTTGTCAAGACTTTGGAAACCCAGCTCGAAACCGCCTACACGATCGTATCGAAGATCCAGCAGTTGAGTCTCGTGAACTACCTTTGATGAGCAAAGGCGCGCAATATAAAGAAGGATGCATGAATGTATCAGTTCTCGTATGCCGAGGTCATGCAAGACTCGGTTGCCGACGCGAAAGAGCGGGAATGGCAGGTTCTCGAACGTTCGATCGAACTGCTTTCGGTGGCGCGCGACAAGGAGAAGTATACCCGGGAGGCTATTGAAGCTCTCTTCTATACACGCAGAGTGTGGATCAGCTTCGTTGAGGATTTGAAACATCCCGACAACCAGTTGGAAGTCGAGCTCAGAGCGAACCTCATCTCGATTGCGATCTGGATATTGAAGGAATGCGACAGAATTAGAAAACGTCAGTCGAATAACTACCAGGGCATCATCGACGTTACCACCATCATCAGGGATGGACTTAAATGAAAAGTACACTTCGCATTTCTCTGAAAGCCGGGGAAAGAATCTTCATCAACGGCGCTGTCCTGCGTGTCGACCGTAAGGTCGCACTGGAATTCCTGAATGATGTGACGTTCCTTCTCGAAAACCACGTGCTGCAGCCGGAAGGCGCGACTACGCCGCTTCGCCAGCTCTACTTCATTGCCCAGATGATCCTCATCAATCCCGAGGGCAAGGAACATTCGACGGCGATGTTCCGCAAGTCGATCACGATGCTGCTCACGTGCTTCAAGAACGAGGAAATCCTCGCCGAACTGAAGCGTATCGACGCACTCGTTTCGACCGGTCGCGCCTTTGACGCGCTGAAGGCGATCCGCGGTCTCTACGCGATCGAAGACAGCATTCTCAACAATCACGAGCTGCCCCCGACCATGGTCGAGCAGATTCGCAGGGAGATCGCACCATGGCGGTAGACGGAACCCAGAGCGTGGGCGGTGGCAGCAGCACGTATGGCTCGTCCAATACCGCGCAGCAGAAGGCGACGCTGAACTACGACAACTTCCTTCAGCTGCTGATCGCGCAGTTGAAGAATCAGGATCCGACCGATCCGATGGATGCCAGCGAGCAGATGTCGCAGCTTGCGAGCTTCTCGCAGGTCGAGCAGACGATCCAGACGAACTCGAAGCTCGACACGCTGTTGACGAGCTCCAGCCTGACCCAGGCGAGCGGTTATATCGGCAAATACATGGAAAGCGCCGACGGCAGCACCAAGGGTACGGTCGAATCTGTCAAGGTTTATTCCGACGGCCTCATTGCAACGCTGGACAATGGCGGTAAAATTCTTATCCAGCCGGGCATCTCCCTTGCCGATTCGGCGCCGACCAACACTTCGGGCGACGATAGCGGTTCGGATGATACCTGAAGTGACGACGGCGCCGACGTCGGGGCCTGGCGCTCTTGCGTTTGGATGATACCTGAAAAATACCAGTCCGGCTAAGGGCGGGCTGGCTGCTTTCAAGGCGATATGAGGTTGCCTGAGGATGAATGAAGCTGATGCACTCGACCTGTTCCAGGCTGCGATCTGGACCGTTCTCATTGCCGCGGGTCCTGCGGTCATTGCGGCAATGGTCGTCGGTCTCGTGATCGCGCTTATCCAGGCGCTCACCCAGGTTCAGGAGGCGACGCTCACCTTCGTCCCGAAGATCGTCGCCGTGCTGGTCACGATCGGTATTTCCGCCCCCTTCGTGGGCTCCCAGGTTTCCATTTTCACCAATCTGGTATTCTCGCGCATCCAGTCCGGCTTCTGAGCCAACTTCGCGCAAGCTTCGCCATTTAACTGTCGATCCGAACTGGGCGGATTCTGATGTCCGCCTCCTCTCATGAAGAGACGGGATCGCTATGGCGCAACCTCCTGCACTACCCCTTCCGAAAGTCGCTCCGAGCCTACGTGATGTCGGCTTTGCCATGGGCATCATCGGCATCATCTGCATCCTCTTCCTGCCGATCCCGCCGTTCCTGATCGATATGGGACTGGCATTCTCGATCGCCTTCTCGGTGCTGATCCTCATGGTCGCGCTGTGGATTCAGAAGCCTCTCGATTTCTCGTCCTTCCCAACCATCTTGCTGATCGCGACGATGACGCGACTGGCGCTGAACATCGCGACGACGCGCGTCATCCTTTCTCATGGCAACGAGGGGCATGATGCTGCAGGGGGCGTCATTGCCGGTTTTGCAAGCCTGGTCATGTCCGGTGACTTCGTTATCGGTCTGATCGTCTTCCTGATCCTCATCACCATCAACTTCATCGTCATCACCAAGGGTGCGACGCGTATCGCGGAAGTCGGCGCGCGTTTCACCTTGGACGCCATCCCCGGCAAGCAGATGTCTATCGATGCCGACCTCTCGGCCGGCATTATCGACGAGAAGGAAGCCCAGCGCCGCCGCAAGGAACTGGAAGAGGAAAGCTCCTTCTTCGGGGCCATGGACGGTGCGTCGAAATTCGTTCGCGGTGACGCGGTCGCAGGCCTTCTGATTACCGCCATCAACGTCTTTGGTGGCATCATTATCGGCTATTTCCGCCACGGCATGCCGATCGGCGAAGCGGCTGACGTTTTCGTCAAGCTGTCGGTCGGTGATGGTCTTGTCTCGCAGATGCCGGCTCTCATAGTCTCGCTCGCCGCCGGCCTTCTCGTTTCGCGCGGCGGCACCACCGGCTCCACCGACCAGGCGGTCGTCAATCAGCTGAGCGGCTATCCCCGCGCGCTCTCCGTCTCGGCCGTGCTGATGTTCGTCCTGGCCCTGATGCCGGGTCTGCCGTTTGTCCCCTTCGTGATCCTCGGCAGTCTTCTCGCCTTCGGCGCATGGTTCATCCCGCGTCAGGTCGAAGCGGAAAACAAGATCCGCCGCGAAGCCGAGGAAAAGAAGGTCGTCCAGACCAAGGAGCTCGAAAAGGATTCGGTCAAGTCGGTTCTCCGCACCTCTGAAATCGAGCTTGCTCTCGGCAAGATGGTTTCGACCCGTCTGCTTGGCGCCCATCAGGAACTCGCCTTCCGCGTCGGCAAGATGCGCAAGAAGTTTGCGACCCAGTACGGTTTCGTCGTGCCGGAAATCAAGGTGACGGACGATATCGGCATCCCCGAGAAGTCGTATCAGATCCGCATTCACGGCACGACGGTCGCCTCGAACCTGCTGCGTGTCGGCGAAGTCCTCGTCGTCACGGGGGCCGGTCGCAAGCCGAGCATTCCGGGTGACGAAATCCGCGAACCCGCTTTCGGCATGCCGGCAGTTTCGATCCTCGAAAACTTCGCCGAAGATTTGAAGCGCGAAGGCTTCCAGCCGATCGACAACGTCTCGGTTGTGCTGACGCATATGAGCGAGGTTATCAGAAACAACCTGCCGCAGCTTCTGTCCTACAAGGACGTGAAGATCCTGATCGATCGTCTCGACCCCGAATACAAGAAGCTCGCCGATGAGATCTGCTCGTCCCACATGTCCTATTCGGGCCTGCAGGCGGTGCTGAAGCTGCTTCTTGCGGAGCGCGTCTCGATCCGCAACCTGCACCTCATTCTGGAAGCGGTCGCCGAACTCGCCCCGCATGTCAGGAAGACGGAGCAGATCGTCGAGCACGTCCGCATCCGCATGGCTCAGCAGCTCTGCGGCGACCTTGCCGACAATGGCGTGCTGCGCGTGCTGCGGCTCGGCAGCAAGTGGGATCTGGCCTTCCATCAGGCTCTCAAGCGTGATGCCAAGGGCGAAGTCGTCGAATTCGACATCGATCCCCGCACGCTCGAAGAGTTCAGCGAGCAGGCGACGAAAGTTATCCGTGAATTCATGGACAGGGGCCTGCCTTTCGCCCTTGTCACCTCACCGGAAACACGTTCATATGTCCGCATGATCATCGAGCGACTCTTCGCAACGCTTCCCGTTCTCTCGCATGTGGAACTGGCCAAGGGCATCGAAATCAAGATCTTGGGCTCGATTTCATGATTTCAGACCCGCAAGGGACAGTTCTGGCGCTGTTTCTGGTTTTCTGCCGGATCGGTGGCTGTGTGCTGACCCTTCCGGGTTTCTCTTCCGCCCGTGTGCCGGAACAATTGCGCGTCTTCATCGCAGCCGGACTTTCGCTTGCGGTGCTGCCGGTTCTCTGGGACACGGTCTATCCTTCCGTTCACACCAGTTCCGGCACCTATATCGGCCTGATTTTCAGCGAATCGCTGATCGGTGTTATGTACGGCATGCTTGCCCGCCTCTATACGCTCGGGCTGCAATTTTCGGCCTCGATCGTGTCCATGATGGTCGGCTACACGCAGCCGAGCACGAGTGATATCGTCGAAGATTCGGCCGAAATCAGCCTGACGGCCTTCATCACCATGACCGGTCTGATGGTTCTCTTCATCATGGACTTCCATCACATCGTTTTCCGCGCGCTGATCGATTCCTATACGACCATGCCCTTCGGCGGCTTGATGCAGATGCGTTCCACGCTCATCACCTTCACTGATACGCTGGAGCAGACCACCTACATCATGCTGCGGCTGGCGAGCCCCTATCTGATTTACGGGCTGATCTTCAACATCTCGATCGGCTTCATCAACAAGCTCGCGCCGCAGATCCCGGTCTACTTCATCTCCACGCCCTATCTGCTGATGGGCGGTCTGTTCCTGCTCTACTTCTCCATCGCTGCCTTGATCAGCCAATTCGGCCAGTCATTCGCCGGCATATTCGTGGGGAGGTGAGGGGCGGTGATCGAGAAGAAGCGCTCCGACAAGCTCAAGCGCCTGGTCGCGGTGCAGAGGCATCTTGAAAAGATGGCCGAATACGATCTCGCCGAAACCAGCCGTCAGCGTGCTGAAGTCAATGCAGCCATGGATGTCGCCATTCTTGCGCTCGGCTCGCTGGACCCGATCCATCGTGCTTTTTCGCAGAGTTATGCCGACCGATTCGGCCGGCTGAGCATCAAGGACCAGCAGTTGACCGGCATGCAGCAGGTGCATGAAATGCGCCTGACGCGCGAGCGCGCCAAAGGTGACCGGCTGGAAGAAAACATGCTCGATGCCCTCCAGGCCGAGCGTCGCGAGGCAGATGACAATGCCGTCTACGACGTAATCGATCAGCAATTCGCAACGCCAGCCTCCAGCAAGCTTCAAAAATAATAATCGCCACGATCTTACATTAGAGGATTGTAACGTGGCTATTTCACCCCCCAGCGATCTGGTGATGGACGTCGTGAAGGCTGCCGACCCCATGGAGGTTCAGGCTGCCCAGGAAAAGCTGAAGGCCAACCGCGCGGCCTTTGCTGCGACAAGCCTGGCCGACAGCGGTAACGGCTTTTCTTCCGCAGTCGACATTCTCGACCACGTCAAGCAGAAGACTGGCCTGCACAATATCCAGAACCGTACCAAGACCGAGGACGTGCCGGAAACCTACCGGAAGTTCGAGGCTATGGTTCTGCAGAACTTTGTGAAGTCCATGCTGCCGAGCGATGCCGAGAATGTTTTCGGCAAGGGCGCGACGGGTGACATCTGGAAGGGCATGATGGCCGAGCAGCTCGGCAACGTCATGGCCAAGGGCGATGGGATCGGCATTGCCAAGCAGATGTACTCCGAGCAGTTGCGTCGCCAGGAAGGCAAGATCGTCAACGCCTCCACGGATGAAGACGACCGCAAGGCGGCCATCAGCATGATCGACGAATTTCAGCGCAAGACCTTCGGCACTCCGACCGCCGACAATAAGTCCGCAACAAGCGACGCATAATCGAGGATAAAATGGAAATAGTTTCGAACGAATACAGGATCAAATCCGTTCTCGGGCGCCTCGAAATGATAATCGACAACGAGAACAATCGGATCGGCAGCGATCCACAGTTCGATCTCAAGGTCTCCAATGCGCATAAGAGCCGGTGCCTGTATGAGCTCTCGATGCTCTTTCGCGATACCGATCCGGCTGAACTTGCCGCTTCGCATCTGGACCAGCTTCACGGTCTCAAGAAGAAGCTCGTGCTGAACGCCCGTCGCGTCGAAGCGCATCTGGAGGCGGTTCGCGCCGTTGCCGATCTTCTGAAGAATGCCGTGCAGGATGCTGACGCCGATGGCACCTATTCCCAGGAACAGTTCGTCGCGCGGGACGCCTGATGATCAAGCTCGTCCTCACAGGTGTTTGGGTCTGCGCCGTCACGCTGGCATCGGTCTATTTCTCGGTGAACATGGCGACCGCGCCGGCGCCGGCTGTTGCGGATACTAAACAAAGCGCACTCGAGCTGGTGAAGGGCGAGACGATCACCGTACCTGTTATCGGCAACGGTGCGGTCAACGGTTATTTTCTCGGCCGCATCTCCTTCATGATGCACAAGGACATGATCGCGGGCCTCAATCTGCCGATCATGGAGATGACGACCGACGAACTCTTCAGCCTGCTCGTCGGCAACAAGATGATCGATGTTTCCAACATCAAGGCCTTCGATCCCGCTGCTTTCCGCCAGGAGATCAAGAAGGGCATGAACGAGCGTCTCGGCGGCGAATATGTTGCCGAAGTCATGCTGGAACAGCTTGACTACCTCCCGAAGGAAGATGTGAAGGAGAACTCCGGCGGCAAACCGGCAAAGGTCGGCGCGCCGGTCAAGATCGTCGAGACCGCGCCGGCTTCCGAAACGCCGGCTCCGTCCTCTGCTCACTGATTACCATCTGCTGTCATTTGAAAACGGCGCCGAAAGGCGCCTTTTTTGCGTTCTCGCCTTGGTTAACAAACCACTTATGCGAGCATGAAAATCCGCCCCTTTTTCCTAAGGGTTGTTTGAAACCGAACTGATACAAACACGGCACAAGCTTGGTAAGATACCGCCACGGGTTGGAGGAGGTCGTTCCAGGCAGGACGCTGCTGGTCTTTACAAGACCTCCGCTGCGGAAATGTGGGCTTATTTTCCGGGATGTCGGGCGCATGGCGCACCCTCGGCAGGAGGTAGGAATGAATCTGATTGCAAACTTCGCGGTGCTTGCATCGCGGCGGACGATTTTCGATCTGCCGGTCTGCGATCTCGGCTGGGACGATGCGCTGGTTTTCATCAACGAACTGGCTTCCATTCCCGTCGGGCAGACCGTGGTTTGCTTCGTCAACGCCCACAACATGCTGACGGCCCTGCGCGACGATGAGTACCATCAGATCATGTCGCACAATCTCGTGCTGCCTGATGGCATCGGTCTCAATATCGCATCCCAGGTCACGCATGGTTCGCCGTTTCCCGCCAATCTGAACGGCACCGATTTCGTGCCGGCCCTCCTGACGTTCATGGAAACGCCGCGTCGGATCGGCCTCATCGGTGGCACACGGGCGGTTGTCGAGAAGGCGGCCGAGAACTTTTCCAGGCACGCGCCGTGGCACGAGTTCTTCGTGATCTCCGATGGCTTCTTCGACAAGGCCAATCCAGAAGCCGTTACCGACGAGGTGGAGCGCCAGAAACTCGATATCCTGATCGTCGGCATGGGCACGCCGCTGCAGGAAAAATGGGTTTACCAGAATATCCGCGCGGATCATGCGCGGCTCGTTCTGACGGTCGGTGCACTTTTCGATTTCGTCTCGGGCACTTTGTCACGCGCACCGAAGACGGTGCGCATGATGCGTCTGGAATGGGCCTATCGGCTAGTTCAGGAGCCGGCGCGCCTCTGGCGCCGCTATATCATCGGTATTCCGGTCTTCCTCTTCCGCGTGTTCCAGTATCGCTTCAGCCGCCATGCGCGGATTCTTGGTCAGCCGGATGAACCGGCGGCTGCGGCGCACGCTGCGGGCGAACCGAAGAGAATCGAGCAGACGAAAAAAGCCGGTTGATTACAGATTTCTGCAGGCTCCGGTTAACCATTTCTTTGCCATGTATATTTAGAGTAGCTTAATCATCCGCGTCGGCGCGGTTGAACGAACTCGGCCATCATGCGCGTGAGATGTGACGCCAATGCACGATTCCAGGGCGAAAAACAGTTTCCATGATCGCGCAACCACCTCGTCGCGCGGCCAGCGGCAAAGTCATGCCGAAAAGAGCCCTCCGCCCGGAAAAAGCCCTCCGCCGGAGATGCGCCCTTCCGAGGCCGAACTGTTGCGCGCCATAGGCCGGCTGCTCGACGAACAGCGTGCGAAAACGCGGCTGACTGAACCGCTGGTGGACCGGATCGAGACGATCCTCGGCTCGCGTCTGCAGGCTGCAAACGATATCGCCGCCGCGCCCGCTCCTGAACCCTCTCGCCCTGCGCCGGAGCCAACGACGCAATTCGCCCGGGTTCGCGAAGTCGCTCCCGTTGAAAAAGCGTCCATTTCGACGGTTTCGCGCGAAGTTCGGCTCCCGAACTGGATCAGAAGCGCTCTCATAGTGGCTGTCCTCTCGTTCGGCGGTGCTGCCGCCCCCATCCTGACCCCATCCTCACCAGCGCTTTACACCGCAGAGGCGACACTTGCCGTGGATGCAGACGCAGGCAACCGGACCGCCCTGGTTGGCGATACCGTCAAGAGGCTCTCATCGGTACCTGTCATCGCCTCTGCCGTTGCGGCACTGAAGCTGGACCGCGATCCGGAATTTGCCGGCAGCAGCGCCGATGCGCTTGGTGTTGCCTTCGATCTTCTCTCCGGCAATGGTGCAGCCGCCGATCCGGCATCGCGCGCAGAGGCCGCGCTGAAATCTGCCGTGGCGGTTATTCCCGACGACCGCACCGGCACGATCCGTCTGATGGTAACGACGGGCGATGCCGACAAGTCGACGCGTATCGCCATGCGGTTGTCCGATACCGTGACCGGCGGCAGCGCCGCAGGCAAGGCGGCCGAGACGGCCACCGCCCTGAGGAAGGAAAATGATCAGGCTCAGGCAGAGCTCACGGCCTTCAGTCAGAAAAACGGCGAGGGCAACGTCAAGGTTGCGACGCAACTGCAGCGCCAGATCACCGGGCTCGATGCCGATCTGAAGAATGCCGACGACAATATCCTGACCGCCAAGGAGCAGGCCGACAGACTGAAGGCCGCCAAGCTCGCGGACGTGCTGGACGGCTCGCTCGCTCCAGATATGATCTCGCCCGCCCTGCAGGATCTGCGTGACAGATACTTAATCGCCAAGACCGCATTGGGACAGCTCTCGGCAGACCTGGGCCCACGCCATCCGCGCCTGCTCCAACAGCAGTCCGAGGTCGATGGTCTGAAGGATAACATCGGCAAGGAGCTGGCACGCCTCGCCCAGAACGCATATACAGCAGCCAAGACTGCCGTCGATGCGCGCAAGCAGATTAGCGATCGTCGCAACGCGCTGATTGCCCAGAGCCGTGATACCGGCGTCGATCTCGCCAAGCTGACCGAACTGCGGGAAAAAGCGTCTGCCGCCCGCTCGCGCCTGGAAGAGGAGGTCTCCACGACAGGTGCCATCGGCGATGGCCGAGTCACGGTTCGCAAACCCGCCCTTGCGCTGCCGGCTTCTGGCGACGACGGTTTCGGTATCCATTCGCTGATTGGTGGCCTTGCCGGTTTGGCGGTGGGCCTCGGCCTCACTTACTTGCCGCGTCTCCTCCGCCGGCAGCCCGAACAGGCGCCGCTCCAAGTTTCCATCCAAGCTCCAATCCTCGCCCCTGTGCCCGAACTTGTGCAGGGTCCAGAGCGGGCGCCGCTCCCGCAGGCAGTTGACGAAGTTGATGTGCTGCGCTCGCAGATCGCCAGCTTGCGCGAACGCTTTCACGCTCACCAGACCTCACGGTAAGCGAACGTCCCGACCGCAGATTGCCCTTGCATTTGCCGTTTTTAAACGGGATAGGGCGTTATCGGGAAATCATTCCCGCCGCGGGCGAATAGACTGGCGCGAAATTGGGCGGAGAAGACGCGTGACGACAGTAATCGACGGCAAGCAGGTTGCCGCTTCCGTAATCGAAACCGTGAAATCGGCAAACACTGCGCTGGAAGCCGCCAAAGGCATCCAGACGGGGCTTGCCGTCATCATCGTCGGTGATGATCCGGCGAGCCACACCTATGTCAGCTCCAAGAGCCGCATGGCCAAGGAATGCGGCTTCAAGTCCGTCCAGCACACGCTGCCAGCTGAGACCAGCCAGGAGGAGCTTGCCGCCCTTGTCGCGTCGCTTAATGCCGATCCCTCGATCCATGGCATTCTCGTGCAGCTGCCGTTGCCGAAACATCTCGACAGCGAGCCGATCATCCAGTCGATCCTGCCGCAAAAGGATGTCGACGGCTTGAGCGTCGTCAACGCCGGCAAGCTTGCGACCGGCGATCTGAAGACCGGCCTCGTCTCCTGCACGCCGGCCGGCGCCATGGTGTTCGTGCGCCGCACCCATGGCGAGGACCTATCGGGCCTCAACGCTGTCGTCATCGGTCGCTCCAACCTGTTCGGCAAGCCGATGGCGCAGCTTCTGCTCAATGCCAATGCGACGGTCACCATCGCCCATTCGCGCACGAAGAACCTGGCCGACATCTGCCGCAATGCCGATATTCTGGTGGCCGCCGTCGGCCGCCCGGAAATGGTCAAGGCCGACTGGGTCAAGCCCGGCGCCACCGTCGTCGACGTCGGCATCAACCGCATCGCGGCCCCCGAACGCGGCGAGGGCAAGACCCGCCTCGTCGGCGATGTCGCCTTTGCCGAGGTCGCCCCGGTTGCCGCCGTCATCACCCCGGTGCCGGGTGGCGTCGGCCCGATGACGATCGCCATGCTGATGGCCAATACGGTGATTGCCGCCCATCGCTCGGCAGGACTGACGCCGCCGGCATTCTGATCAGCTTTGCGGGGCAGGGCCTGTCGAGGCCCTGACGATCAGCTCCGTCTTCCAGAGTTCCTGCTCCGGGAAGGGGCCAGCCTGCTTGACCGTGCCGATGAGCCGTTGCGCAATACGCACGCCCGCAGCGCGCAGTGACGACCGGGTGGTTGTCAGCGGCACCGAGAAGTTTTCGGGCTTCAACAGCGGCAGCACGTCGTCGTGGGCGATCAGCGAGATATCCTCACCAAGTTTTAGTCCGGCCTGATTGACGGCCCGGATCGCGCCAAGCGCAAGCACCGTACTTGAGCATAGAACTGCGGTCGGCCGCTCGGCAAGCTGCAGGAAACGCTCCATGGCGATCAGCCCTTCTTCATCCGACATCACAGTATGACTCGTACAGTCTTCCGTAAGCTCCAGCCCGCGTTCGCCAAGTGCGCCAATGAGGCCGTTCCTGCGGCGAATGGCGAAATCGAGATGCGCCGGCCCGTTCATCAGCGCAAAACGCGTGTGGCCGAGCTGCAGGAGAAGCCGCGCCGCATCGTAGAAAGCGGCCTCGTTGTCGATATCGAGATAAGGATAGTCGGGCTCGGTACCGAAGGAACGTCCATGCACCACGAAGGGCATGGAGAGCGATTTCAGCATGGCGAGACGCGGGTCGTGGCCGCGCATATAGGCTACGAAGAGTGCATCCACATTGCCGCTGATCGCGAGGCGCCGCAGTGCTGCGACCTCATCGTCCGGGTCCGCCGGCATGATGACGAAGTGAAAGTCATGGCGCACCGCTTCCTCGCCGAGGCCTGTCAGGAACTCGCCGAAATGCACGTCCGACTGATGGCCGGGCGCGGTCGGCATGACGAGGCCGATCGACCCGGCTTTGCCAGTCGCCAGCCGCTGGGCTGCCTTATTCGGCCGGTATCCTGTTTCCTTGACTGCCCGGAGCACGCGTTCCCGGGTCGCCTCGTTGACCTCAGGATAACCGTTGAGCGCGCGGCTCACAGTCGTCTGCGAAAGCCCCAGCAATTCCGATAGCTGTTTGAGATTCACCTGCTATGCTTCCTCCCGGCCTGCCCTGTGGCCGTCAAATAATGGCCGCCGCCTCCCAATAGCTCCCAAAGCGCTTTAAAGTATGTAGCATCTGCTGCGCTTGACTCAAGAAAAATCGCTCCATATTCCCCAGCAAGCCTTGCTGCAACGCGATATCGGGCCCGTATTCCAGCCGTTCTCGTGAAATGGCTTGACTTCATTCCACCGAAAGTGAATGAGTTGCGTTGTCAAAGCGCTTTGAGATTTCCTTTGAATGAAATTCTGCGCTATCGGATTGTGATGGGAGGTTGATCACATGAAAAAGTCATTCTTGATGGGTGTTACAGTTGCTGCGCTTTTTGCCGGCGCTGCGTCGGCCGCGGATCTGAAATTCCCGCCCGGCCAGGATTCTAAGTTCAACTGGAAGAGCTATGATGACTTCAAGTCTGCCCATGCCGACCTGAAGGGACAGCAGCTGACGATCTTCGGTCCCTGGCGCGGCGAAGACGAAGCCTTCTTCCAGAGCATTCTCGCCTACTTCGTCGAGGCCACCGGCGTCGACGCCAAGTATTCCTCCTCTGAAAATTACGAGCAGCAGATCGTCATCGATACACAGGCAGGCTCCCCGCCGAATATCGCCATCCTGCCGCAGCCCGGTCTGCTGGCCGATCTCGCCAGCAAAGGTTATCTGACGCCGCTTGGCGACGATACCTCCAAGTGGGTCAAGGACAACTACGGCGCCGGCGACAGCTGGGTTGGTTACGGCACCTACAAGGGCAAGGACGGCAAGGACGCCTTCTTCGCTTTCCCTTACAAGGCCGACGTGAAGTCGCTCGTCTGGTATGTTCCTGAAAACTTCGAGGAAGCAGGCTACAAGATCCCGACATCAATGGAAGAATTGCACGCCCTGACCGACCAGATCGTCAAGGATGGCGGCGTTCCGTGGTGCATCGGCCTCGGTTCCGGCGGCGCGACCGGCTGGCCGGCAACCGACTGGGTCGAAGATATCATGTTGCGCATGCAGAAGCCTGATGTCTACGACAAGTGGACCACCAATGAAGTGAAGTTCACCGATCCGGCCGTCGTTGCTGCGATCGACGAATTCGGCAAGTTCGCCAAGAACGAAAAGTATGTTGATGGCGGTGTTGCAGCCGTTGCTTCGACCGACTTCCGCGACAGCCCGAAGGGTCTCTTCGCCGTTCCGCCGAAGTGCTACCTGCACCACCAGGCTTCGTTCATCCCGTCCTTCTTCCCTGAAGGCACAAAGCTCGGCGCCGATGCAGACTTCTTCTACATGCCGACCTATGCCGCACATGCCGATCTCGGCAAGCCGGTTCTGGGTGCCGGTACGCTTGTCACCATCGCCAAGGATTCTCCGACGGCCCGCGCCTTCATCGACTTCCTGAAGACGCCGGTTGCTCATGAACTCTGGATGGCGCAGTCGAGCTTCCTGACCCCCTATAAGGGCGTCAACGTCGATGCTTACGCCAACGAACAGATGAAGAAGGAAGGCGAGATCCTGACCTCGGCCACCACCTTCCGCTTCGACGGTTCGGACCTGATGCCCGGCAAGATTGGCGCCGGCGCCTTTTGGACCGGCATGGTCGATTTCGTCGGCGGCAAGTCCGCTCAGGACGCCGCAGCCGAAATCCAGAGCGCCTGGGACGGCATCAAGTAATCTCCTGACACTTCATGCCGCCGGGCAGCCGGCGGCATCACCTGAATCAGCGGCCGGGTTCCAGAGGGGGAGTCCGGTCGAGCCGGATCCTGTGGTCAAACACACAAGCTCTATTGACGATATCCGGCGTTAACCCTTCAAAATAAGACAGGGAAGCAGGGGAGGGACGAAATGCTGTCGCAGATAGTGTCCGCTTTGGGCGTCGTGGTCGCCGCCGTTTTTGCATGCTCGGCCTATTTCTTTTTCTCGAACAAGATCCTCGATCTCGCTTTGCCGGTGAAGGACGGTGATATCCGTCAGGCCTCGCGCAATCTGAACCGGCGCGCGATGATCCGCCCCTGGCTGTTTCTCTTCCCGGCGCTCTTCCTGCTGATCGTCTACCTCGTCTATCCTGTTGTCGCGACCTTCATTCTGTCCTTCTACGACCGGTCGGGCAACGAGTTCGTCGGCGCCCAGAACTACCTGTGGGCCTTGAATGACCGCGAATTCCGCCAGTCGATCTTCAACAACATTCTCTGGTTAGCCGTCGTGCCCGCCTGCTGCACCTTCTTCGGCCTCGTCATCGCCGTCATGACCGACCGCATCTGGTGGGGCAATATCGCCAAGAGCATCGTCTTCATGCCGATGGCGATCTCCTTCGTCGGTGCTTCCGTCATCTGGAAGTTCATCTATGAGTATCGTGGCGGCAACGATGTGCAGATCGGCCTTCTGAACGCTATCGTCCAGACATTCGGCGGCACGCCGGAGGTCTGGATCTCCGTTCCCTTCTGGAACAATTTCTTCCTGATGGTGATCCTGGTCTGGATCCAGACCGGCTTTGCCATGGTCATCCTCTCGGCCGCCCTGCGCGGCATCCCGGAAGAGACGATCGAGGCGGCTGTCATCGACGGCGCCAATGGTTGGCAGATCTTCTGGCGCATCATGGTGCCGCAGATCTGGGGCACGATCGCCGTCGTCTGGACGACGATCACCATCCTTGTCCTCAAGGTCTTCGATATCGTGCTCACCATGACCAACGGTCAGTGGCAGACCATGGTGCTGGCGAACCTGATGTTCAACTGGCTGTTCCGCGGCGGCGGCGATTCCGGCCGAAGCGCTGTTATCGCCATCATCATCATGCTCGCCGTCACGCCGATCATGGTGTGGAACGTGCGCCGTGCCAATGCCGAACTGAGGGGACGCTGAGATGACGACAGCCACGCGCTACTTCAAGATCGGACCCGCCCGTCTTTTCGTCCACTTCTGTGTTCTCGTCATTGTCATCGTCTGGCTTGTGCCCACACTCGGCATCTTCGTCAGCGCGCTCCGCGACAGGGACCAGATCACCGTTTCCGGCTGGTGGACCGCCTTTGCCGGCTCCACGCAGACGGTCGCCGCACGCCTCGGCACGCCCGACCAGCAGAAGCAGGAAGGCGATATCTTCGTTATCACGGGCAATGTGCTGGCAGACCAGCCGGGCCGCTCGGTCAAGGCCTTCGGCATACGCGTGCAACAGCCTTCGGCCTTCGAGGCCGGTCAGACCGCCGATCTCGGTGACGGCGCAAGCCTGGTCATCAACAGCGACGGCAGCTACCGTTACATGAAGAACGTCGCCTTCGCGCCCGACGAACGCCCGCGTCGCATCTATGTCGCGGCATCGGCTCCACCGGAATTCACACTGGCGAACTATAAAACCGTTCTGACGAGCGAAGGCATCGGTCAGTCCTTCATCAATTCGCTGACGGTGACCATTCCGGCGACCATTATCCCGATCCTGATCGCCGCCTTCGCAGCCTATGCGCTGAGCTGGATGGAGTTTCCGGGCCGCGCGCTGCTGATCGCACTCGTCGTCGGCCTCATCGTCGTGCCTCTGCAGATGTCGCTCATCCCGCTGCTGCGCCTCTATAACGAGATCGGTACAGCGATCGGCCAGCCGTCGAAGACCTATCCCGGCATCTGGCTGGCACATACGGCTTTCGGCATGCCGCTCGCCATCTATCTGCTCCGGGCCTATATTGCCGGCCTGCCCAAGGAGATCATCGAATCCGCCCGCGTCGATGGCGCCAGCGACTTCGAGATCTTCACTCGCATCGTATTGCCTCTGTCCTTCCCCGCGCTCGCCTCCTTCGCGATCTTCCAGTTCCTGTGGGTGTGGAACGACCTGCTCGTCGCCATGGTCTTCCTCGGCACCGACAAGGATCACCTCGTGCTGACGGGAGCGCTGAATGCGCTGCTCGGTTCGCGCGGCGGCAACTGGGAAATCCTGACGGCGTCGGCCTTCGTTACCATCATCATACCGCTGCTCGTCTTCTTCGGACTGCAGCGCTATCTGGTGCGCGGCCTGCTGGCGGGATCGGTCAAGGGAGGCTGATCAATCCCAAGACGTAGTTTCAAACAGGATATTCCATGAGTGTGGCTTCCCAATCCATTCTGACCGCCGACAAGGACTGGTGGCGCGGCGCGGTGATCTATCAGATCTATCCGCGCTCCTACCAGGATTCGAACGGCGACGGCATCGGCGACCTCAAGGGCATCACCGCCCGCCTGCCGCATATCGCAAGCCTCGGGGCCGACGCCATCTGGATTTCGCCCTTCTTCACCTCGCCGATGCGCGATTTCGGCTATGACGTTTCGGACTACGAAAACGTCGATGCGATCTTCGGCACGCTTGTCGATTTCGACACGCTGATTGCTGAAGCCCATCGCCTGGGTATTCGCGTGATGATCGACCTTGTCATCTCGCACTCGTCCGATCAGCATCCGTGGTTTGTCGAAAGCCGCTCAAGCAAGACCAATGCCAAGGCCGATTGGTATGTCTGGGCCGACGCCAAGCCGGATGGTACGCCGCCGAACAACTGGCTGTCGATCTTCGGCGGCTCCGCATGGGCGTGGGATCCGACGCGCATGCAGTATTACATGCACAACTTCCTGACCTCGCAGCCGGACATGAACCTGCACAATCCGGAAGTGCAGGATCGCCTGCTCGATGTCGTCCGTTTCTGGCTGAAGCGCGGCGTCGACGGCTTCCGCCTCGATACGATCAACTTCTATTTTCACGACAAGCTCTTGCGCGACAATCCGGCGCTCGCTCCGGAACGCCGCAATGCATCGACGGCTCCGGCCGTGAACCCCTATAACTTCCAGGAGCATCTCTACGATAAGAACCGCCCTGAAAACCTCGAATTCCTGAAGCGCTTCCGCGCGGTTTTGGAAGAGTTCCCGGCCATTGCCGCCGTCGGCGAAGTGGGTGACAGCCAGCGTGGTCTGGAAATCGTCGGCGAATATACGTCCGGCAATGACAAGATGCACATGTGCTACGCCTTCGAATTCCTGGCGCCCGATCCGCTTTCGCCGGAGCGCGTCGAGGAAGTCATGAAGGATTTCGGTGCGGCGGCTCCCGATGGCTGGGCCTGCTGGGCCTTCTCGAATCATGACGTCATGCGCCATGTCAGCCGCTGGGGTTCGCTGGTCGCCGATCACGATTCCTTTGCCAAGCTCTATGCCTCGCTGCTGATGACGTTGCGCGGTTCTGTCTGCCTCTATCAGGGTGAGGAACTCGCCCTCACCGAAGCCGATCTCGCCTATCAGGACCTGCAGGATCCCTACGGCATCCAGTTCTGGCCGGAATTCAAGGGACGTGATGGTTGCCGCACGCCCATGGTCTGGGACAGCCAGGTCGCCCAGGGCGGTTTCTCGACGGTGAAGCCCTGGCTGCCGGTGCCGGTCGAGCACATCCTGCGCGCCGTCAGCGTTCAGCAGGGCGACGAGAACTCGGTGCTGGAGCACTACCGCCGCTTTATCGCCTTCCGCAAGCAGCACCCGGCTTTCGCCAAGGGCGAGATCGAGTTCGAGGATCCGCAGGGCGACGCGCTGGTCTTCACCCGCGAATACGGCAACGAGACGTTGCTCTGCATCTTCAACATGGGGCCGACGGAAACCAATGTGACGCTGCCGGCGGGCGAGTGGCAGGCTTTGACGGGGCACGGCTTTAACAGCAACAATTACGGCGACAAGATCGATATTCCGGCCTGGGGGGCGTATTTCGCCCGCCTCGCTTAAGGATCAGGAGGGGAGAAGAAAATGACTGGACTGACGCTTAAGGATATCCGCAAATCCTATGGCTCCGTGGACGTGCTCCACGGCATCGACCTGGAAATCAACCAGGGCGAATTCATCGTTTTCGTCGGCCCCTCCGGCTGTGGCAAATCCACGCTTCTGCGGATGATCGCCGGCTTGGAGAACATCACGGGCGGAGAGATGTATATCGATGGCATGCTCGTCAATGACGTGCCACCCTCCAAGCGAGGCATTGCCATGGTGTTCCAGTCCTATGCGCTCTATCCGCACATGACGGTCTTCGACAACATGGCCTTCGGCATGAAGATCGCGGGCGAAAGCAAGCAGGAGATCGACCGTCGCGTGCGGGCAGCGGCAGATAGCCTGCAACTCACCAAATATCTCGACCGCCTGCCCAAGGCGCTCTCCGGCGGCCAGCGGCAGCGCGTGGCGATCGGCCGTGCCATCTGCCGCAATCCGAAGGTCTTTCTCTTTGACGAGCCGCTCTCGAACCTCGATGCGGCACTGCGCGTCGCAACCCGCATCGAGATCGCCCGCCTGAACGAGCAGATGGCCGATACGACGATGATCTATGTCACGCACGACCAGGTCGAGGCGATGACCCTCGCTGATCGCATCGTCGTTCTCTCGGCCGGCAATATCGAGCAGGTGGGAGCGCCGCTGGAGCTTTACGAACGGCCGGCGAACCTTTTCGTCGCCAAGTTCATCGGCTCTCCGGCCATGAACGTCATCCCCGCAACGATCACCGACGCCGGTGAGAACACAACGGTGACGCTGACTGGCGGAAAGTCTGTGACGCTGGATATTGCCACAGCGGCCTCCGAGAAGGGCAAGCAGGCAAGCTTCGGCGTTCGCCCGGAGGATCTGCGCGTCGCAGACCCCAACGAGGACTACCTGTTCGAGGGCGAAGTCTCGATCGTCGAGGCGCTCGGTGAAGTGACGCTGCTTTATATCGAGGGCCTGGTTCAGGGGGAGCCGATCATCGTCAAGCTGCCCGGCATCTATGATGTGAAGAGGGGCCAGAAAATGCATTTCGTGGCTGACAGGCAGAAGCTGCACCTCTTCGACGCGGCGGGCCACACCTATAGGAAATGACCATCCATTTTTGGTGGAATCCTTCTTCCTGAGGCTGTGGAGGGGACGGATTCTTACTTTCTGTTAAACATGCGGTGCTAGCCTTTTCCCGATCAAGACTGAGGGAACCAGGGCCGTGGCCGCATCCAATCCAACACCACCGAAATCGCATTTCCTGGCCAAGGAAGAGTCTTTCATGTACGACCGCGAATCGCGGTTCAAGATGGAAGACACGATGAACGCCGCGCGCATCGAATATACGGAAAAGGGTGTCATGCACGCCGCCTCGCGCCGCTGCGATATCGTCCGTATCTCGATGAGCAGCGCGATCCTCGCGATCCTCACGCAGTACACGCTGCCCAAGCAGTTCTATCTGGACATTCCGGATGCCCGCATCACCAAGGTAGGCTGCCTGCTGATGAAGACTTTCCCGAACAATACGATCGAAGTTCGTTTCCTGCGTCTGCTGACGCAGAAGGAACTGAACAAGATCTTCGTTTACAGCACGCACCCGGCTCACAAGGACTACGTCCTCGATATCCGCGCGTAACAGTCTCGCGTCTCGCTGGATATGAAAAACCCGCGGTTCACCTTGCCGCGGGATTTTCTTTTGCATTGATGAGGAGATGTCAGTGGGCGTGGAAGAGCACGCTGGCGCCCTGGTCGGACGGACCGACCGCGTGGCGGAACGGCGCGAAGAGCTCGCGGCCCATGCCGAATTCATTGTCCGAAAGATCGATCGTCACAGGTTCGCGTTCGGCCATATCGGCGGCATCGACGAGAACTTCCAGCGTGCCCCTGATCGCATCCAGACGGATGATATCGCCATCCTTGATGCGGGCGATCGGGCCGCCGTCGACAGCTTCGGGCGTGACATGGATTGCCGCCGGGACCTTGCCGGAAGCACCGGACATGCGCCCGTCGGTCAGCAACGCCACGCGGAAACCGCGGTCCTGCAGCACGCCGAGTGGTGGGGTCAGCTTGTGCAATTCCGGCATGCCGTTGGCCTTCGGTCCCTGGAAGCGCACGACGGCAACGAAGTCACGATTAAGCTTGCCTTCCTTGAAGGCGTCCTGCAGTTCCTGCTGGCTGTGGAAGATGACCGCTGGCGCCTCGATGATATGGCGCTCTGCCTTGACGGCGGAAATCTTGATGACCGCCTTGCCGAGATTGCCGCGCAGCATCTTCAGGCCACCATTGGCCTGGAAGGGCGTCTCGATACTGGCCAACACCTTGGGATCGTGGCTTTTTTCCGGCGAAGGCTGACGGACGACCGCGCCGTTTTCGCCGAGCTGCGCATCGACCGTATAGGCTTCGAGACCCTGGCCGAAGACGGTGCGCACGTCGTCATGTACGAGTCCCTGCTTCAACAGTTCCTTGATGAGGAAGCCCATGCCGCCGGCTGCCTGGAAATGGTTCACGTCGGCAAGACCGTTCGGATAGACACGGGCGAGCAGCGGGATCAGTTCCGAAAGCTCGGCAATGTCCTGCCAGGTGAGCACGATGCCGCCGGCGCGCGCCATGGCGACGAGGTGCATCGTGTGGTTCGTCGATCCGCCGGTCGCATGCAGGCCCACAACGCCATTGACAACAGAGCGTTCGTCGATCATCTCGCCGGCCGGTGTGAATTCGTTGCCGAGCGCGGTAATGGCGAGCGCCCGCTTGGCTGCCTCGCGCGTAAGCGCTTCGCGCAGCGGCGTGCCGGGATTGACGAAGGAGGAGCCCGGCATATGGAAGCCCATGATCTCCATCAGCATCTGGTTGGAATTGGCCGTGCCGTAGAAGGTGCAGGTGCCGGGACCGTGATAGGACTTGGATTCGGCTTCCAGAAGCTCGGCGCGGCCGACCTTGCCCTCAGCAAAGAGCTGGCGCACGCGCGACTTCTCGTCATTCGGCAGGCCCGAGGTCATCGGCCCGGCCGGAATGAAGATCGCCGGCAGATGGCCGAAGGAAAGCGCTGCGATGACGAGGCCGGGCACGATCTTGTCGCAGACGCCGAGGAAGAGGGCGGCATCGAACATGTTGTGCGATAAGCCGACACCGGCTGCCATCGCGATCAGGTCGCGCGAGAAGAGCGACAGCTCCATGCCTGGCTGTCCCTGGGTGACGCCATCGCACATGGCCGGCACGCCGCCGGCGACCTGGGCGATACCGCCGGCCTGCGCAGCCGCCTCGCGGATAACAGCTGGATAGGTCTCGAACGGCTGATGCGCCGAGAGCATATCGTTATAGGCGGTGATGATGCCGAGATTGGGCACGCGGTCGCCCGCAAGTGCATCCTTCTCGGCGGGGGAACAGACGGCGAAGCCGTGGGCGAGATTGGCGCAGCCGAGAACCGAACGGTTGACGCCTTGAGAGGCGGCAGCGCGCAGGCGCTCCAGATAGCGCTCGCGGGTCGGCTTCGAGCGTTCGACAATGCGATTCGTGATCGCAGCAATGCGTGCGTGAGCGGACATGGAAAATCCCTGCCTTGTTCTGGTTCGTCTGTATCTGTTCGCCGGCTCCGGCGGCCTATCAGGCCGTGTCAGGGAGCCCAGTAAATCTCGACCGGGGAAGTGGCCCGGCGCAGAATGGCGCGGATCGGCATCTCTGCCTCTTCGCCTGTACCTTCTGCCTTGGCGAGAAC
This sequence comes from Rhizobium sp. WYJ-E13, assembly GCF_018987265.1. Taxonomy (NCBI): domain Bacteria; kingdom Pseudomonadati; phylum Pseudomonadota; class Alphaproteobacteria; order Hyphomicrobiales; family Rhizobiaceae; genus Rhizobium; species Rhizobium sp. WYJ-E13. The sequence continues at coordinate 310,956 of NZ_CP076853.1, forward strand.
GTTTTTTTTGCCTTCGCCCTCAATGTGGAGAATGAGCAGTTTGGCATCTTCGAGAGCGGAGAAGGTGAAGGTCAGGCGCGGTTCGCCGGCTCCTTCCGCGTCCATGGTGATAATGCCACGCGGCGTCTTTGCGTCGAGCGCGACGCTCAAATTGTTGCCGCCCGGGAAGAATGAGGCCGTATGGCCGTCGCCGCCCATGCCGAGAATGACGACATCGAAGGGGATGCCGATCTCCGCACTCTTTACCGTCGCAAGCTTTGCAGCCTCCTCGACCGAGGCCGCCGGCTGGTAAAGCGGCACGAAACGCGCCGCCTTAGCCTTGTTCTGGAGAAGATTGGCATCGACCAGCAGATGGTTCGAGCGCGGATTGTCGGCAGGTACGAAGCGTTCGTCGACAAGCGTGATCGTCACCTTGGCCCAGTCGATATTGCGCGTCGAAAGCGCCTGGAAGAAGGCCTTCGGCGTGGAACCGCCGGAAACGGCAATGCTTGCCGCTCCGCGAGCTGCGATGGCTGCCGAGAGAGTTCCGGAAACCTTGTCAGCAAGGTTGGCGGCGAGTTCGGCGGCGTTCGCGAAGGAATGCAGTGTCGATGCCATATCTTCAGACCTCAGACTAGATGTCGTCGTGCCAGGTGCGGCCGTCGCGTTCGATCAGCGCGATGGCCTGGCTCGGACCCCATGTGCCCGCCGTGTAGCCCTGCACTTGCTGGCCGGTCGATTCCCAACCCTTGAGGATCGGATCGACCCACTGCCATGCGGCTTCGACTTCGTCGCGGCGCATGAACAGCGTCTGGTTGGAGCGGATGACGTCCATCAGCAGACGTTCGTAAGCGTCCGGATTGCGGACGTTGAAGGCCTGGGCGAAGCTCATGTCGAGTGAGACGTTGCGCAGGCGCATGCCGCCCGGACCCGGATCCTTGATCATCAGCGACTGCTTGACGCCTTCGTCCGGCTGCAGGCGAATGATCAGCTGGTTCTGGCTGATGCGGCCGGCGGCCTGATCGAAGATCGCATGCGGGATCGGCTTGAAGGTGATGACGATTTCCGACATGCGGCCGGCGAGGCGCTTGCCGGTGCGGATGTAGAAGGGAACGCCCGCCCAGCGCCAGTTGTTGATCTCGGCCTTGATGGCGACGAAGGTTTCCGTATTGGAAACGCCACCTTCGAGCTCTTCCAGATAGCCCTTGACCGGGCCGCTGCCGGAAGCGCCGGCGCGGTACTGGCCGCGAACGGTGGCCTGCTCGACGTTGGAGGCGTTGATCGGCTTCAGTGCGCGCAGAACTTTCAGCTTTTCGTCGCGGACGGCTTCCGAATCCATGGAGGAGGGCACTTCCATCGCGGTGAGGCAGAGGAGCTGCAGGATGTGGTTCTGCACCATGTCGCGCAGCGCACCGGCCGTATCGTAGTAACCGGCGCGGCCTTCGAGGCCGACGGCTTCGGCAACGGTGATCTGCACGTGGTCGATATAATTGGCGTTCCACAGCGGCTCATAGAGCGCGTTGGCGAAGCGCAGCGCCATCAGGTTCTGCACCGTTTCCTTGCCGAGATAGTGGTCGATGCGGAAGATCTGCTCTTCCTTGAAGACGCGGCCGATATTGTCGTTGAGCTGCAGGGCCGAAGCCAGATCACGGCCGATCGGCTTTTCGACGACGATGCGGGTCGATTTGGTGATCAGTTTGTGCTCATGGATCTTCTGCGAGATGTCACCGAAGATGCCGGGAGCGACGGCGAGGTAGAAGGCGCGAACGCGGTCCTTGCCGTCGTCGAGCAGCTTCTTCAGATGATCCCAACCGGTGTCGGTGCGGGCGTCGACGGAAACGTAGTAGAGACGGGCGCAGAACTTCTCTACTTCGGCTTCGTCATATTCGCCCTTCTTCAGGTGCTCCTTGAGCGCGTCCTTGGCGAATTTGCGATATTCCTCATGTGACAGCGGGCTGCGCGAAGCGCCTATGATGCGGGTCGGTTCCGAGAACTGGCCCTCGATCTGGCGGTGATACAGCGCCGGCAGAAGCTTGCGCTCGGCAAGGTCGCCGCTGCCGCCGAAGACGACACAATCAAAAGGATCAACGGGAATGATCTGGCTGCTCATGAGCTTGTCTCTCAATCAGGCTTGGTTGCGGCCGTTTTAATCTAATCGATTTAAAAAAGCCAGTGTGCGGTGCAATGAATCTGTCAGTCGTCGGTTTTAAAGCGAATTGCCTGGAGAGGAAATCCGCAATCGAACTAAAACTTGTCGCGAAGGGCGAACCACGACAAGGCAAGGAAAAGCAGCGGCGCCCGCATGCGCACGCCGCCCGGAAAGGCAGGGATATCGAGCGCCTTGAAGAGATCGAGATCGGCCGATTTGCCCAGCACCATTTCTGCGTAGAGCTTGCCACAGTAATTTGACAGCATGACGCCGTGGCCGGAATAACCGCCGATCGATGTGACACCAGGCATCACCTCGCGCACGAACGGCTGGCGCGGCATGGTGATGCCGACCGACCCACCCCAGGCATGGGTGATTTCGATATCCTTCAAGGCGGGATAGATCTCGGCGATCTGCCGGCGGATATGCTGTGAAATGTCCCGCGGATTGTCCGAAGTATAGGCCTCACGCCCGCCGAAGAGCAGCCGCCCGTCCTTCGACTTGCGGAAATAGCGCACGACGAACCGCGAATCCGCCACCGCCTCGCCGCCCGGCAGCACATCGGGAAACCGCTCAAGCGGCACGGTCGCACCAATGAAGGAGCGAATCGGCATCACATGGCTTGCTGTGACCGGTTCCAGATTGCCGATATATCCGTTGCAGGCAATCAGCGCCCGGTTGGCGGTGATCGTGCCTCGTCCGGTCTCGATCATGACCTTGCTGCTGCCCTGGCTGATCGATTTCGCCTTCGTCATTTCGAAGATGTCTGCACCGGCATTGGCCGCCACCCTGCCAAGGCCGACCAGCAGCTTCAGCGGATGGATATGGCCGGTGCCGACGTCGCGAACGCCGCAGTAGAATCGTTTCGAGCCGAGGCGTTCCTGCGTCTCGTCACGGTCCATGAAACGCAGGTGCGGGTAGTCGTAGCGAAAGGCTGCGATTTCCGCATTCTCGTAATAGGCCCGCTTGTGGCTTTCCTTGTGGGAGACGTTGAGCTGGCCGGGCATATAGTCGATGTCGATCTGATGCTCGGCCGCAAAATCTAGAAGATGTCGCTTGGCATCTTCTGCAAGATCGAAGAGTGCCTTGGAGCGCTCATAACCGAACTTCTCCTCGATCTCCTCCGGCCACCAGCGCTGGCCGGTGCCGAGCTGGCCGCCATTGCGCCCCGAGGCGCCGTCGCCAAGCCTGACGGCCTCGATGAGCGTTACCGAGACCCCCGCTCTGGCGAGATTATAGGCCGCCTGAAGGCCGGTATAGCCGCCGCCGACGATGGCGACGTCACATTGCCTCGAGCCGTCGAGCGCCGGATAATCCGGGCGCTCGTCAACTGTTGCCTGATACCAGGATACGCCGGGTGCGATGGGGCTCTGCCATGTCTCTTTCGTCATGGCGGTCCCTTATACGTTCAGAAGGAGGAATTCCCGCTCCCAGGGGCTGATCACCTGCATGAAGGTTTCGAACTCGCCCCGCTTCACGCCGGCATAAAGCCCGATGAACTCCTTGCCGAAGACTTCCGCGAATGCCGGCTCGTCTTCAAGCAGCGCCACGGCTTCCAGAAGGCCGCGCGGCAAATCGATAGAGCCTTCATTGGCCGAATCCTCGGTCGGCGCCGTCGGCTCGATCTCTTTCTGGATGCCGAGTAGGCCTGAGGCCAGCGAGGCGGCAAGAGCGAGATAGGGATTGGCATCCGAACTCGGCAGGCGGTTTTCCACGCGCCGGGCCTGCGGATCGGAAACCGGCACGCGGAAGGCCGTCGTGCGGTTGTCGTAACCCCAGGCATTGTTGACCGGGCACGACATGTCCGGCTGCAGGCGGCGGTAGGAATTCACATAGGGCGCCAGCATGGCAAGCGCGCTCGGCACGTATTTCTGCATGCCACCGATGAAATGGAAGAATTCCTTTGAGGCAGAACCGTCATTGTTTGAAAAGACGTTCTTGCCGGTGTTGATGTCCACCACGGACTGGTGGATATGCATCGCCGAACCCGGCTGGCCCTGCATCGGCTTGGCCATGAAGGTGGCGTAGATGTCGTGCTTCAGCGCCGCCTCGCGGATCGTGCGCTTGAAGAGAAACACCTGGTCGGCAAGTTCGATCGGATTGCCGTGACGGAGGTTGATTTCGAGCTGCGCCGGTCCTTCCTCGTGGATCAGCGTATCGATCTCGAGACCCTGCTTTTCCGAGAAGTGGTAGATGTCGTCGATTAGTTCATCGAACTCGTTGATGCCGGCGATCGAATAACCTTGGCCGCCGAGGATCGAACGACCCGAACGTCCCTTGGGTGGGTGCAGCGGATAGTCCGGGTCGTCATTCGTGGCGACCAGGTAGAATTCGATTTCCGGCGCTACGATCGGCTTCCAGCCGCGCTCGGCATAGAGGCTGAGAATGCGCTTCAATACGTTGCGCGGTGTATAGGGAACTTCCTGTCCGTCGGAATTGACGATGTCGCAGATGACCTGCGCAGTCGGGTCGGTTTCCCAAGGCACGACGGACAGGGTGGAAAGGTCGGGCACGAGCTTCAGGTCGCTGTCGCGCGGCTCGTAGCGGAAGCTTTCGGTCTCCTCTGGATATTCGCCTGATATCGTGTGGCGGTAGATCGCCGAAGGCAGTGCGAGCGACGTGTTGGAGGTAAACTTGGAGGACGGCATCATCTTGCCGCGCGGCACGCCGGCAAGGTCCGGCGTGATGCATTCAATGTCTTCGATCCCGCGTGCCCTCAGCCACTGCGCCGCTTCCTTCCAATTCGCAACACCGCGCAGAGATCCGGGATCGGGAGGGGATTTCTTTGAGGCGGGTACGTTTCTGGCAGGCTTCAGCGTCGTCTTTTTTGGGGACATGACACACCGGTTTGTGTTGATCGTAACGCCATCATAACCGGAGTTTGGCAATTGGCGAGGGGGTGGAAGGCGTTGACATCAGCCCTTTGATGGAAAAAGAAGACGCGACTTCAGCGGGGGAAAATAGATTTTGCAGCGCAAGAGCGATGTGATCGTCATCGGTGCGGGTGCCGCCGGCATGATGTGCGCCATTCGCGCCGGCCAGCGCGGCCGTTCGGTCACCGTGCTCGACCATGCGCGCGCACCGGGTGAGAAGATCCGTATCTCCGGCGGCGGCCGCTGCAACTTCACCAATATCAATGCCGGCCCGAAGAACTTCCTCTCCGCCAATCCGCATTTCTGCAAGTCGGCGCTTGCCCGTTTCACGCCAGCGGATTTCATTGCCATGGTCGACCGTCATGGGATCGCCTGGCATGAAAAGACGCTCGGGCAGCTCTTCTGCGACAACAGCGCCAAGGACATCATCTTCATGCTTCTCGACGAGATGCGCGCGGCGGGTGCCGCCTGGCATCTCGGCATCGAAATCTCGGGCGTGGAGAAGACCGAAAGCGGCTTCCGTGTCTCCACATCGGAAGGCCTCTTCGAAGCTTCCTCGCTCGTCATCGCAACCGGTGGAAAATCCATTCCCAAGATGGGGGCGACGGGCTTTGCTTATCGCATTGCCGAGCAGTTCGGTCTTGCTCTCACCGAAACGCGCCCCGGTCTCGTGCCCGTGACGCTCGACCCGATCCTGCTTGAAAGCATTGCGCCGCTGTCAGGCATTTCCGCGCCAGCCGAGATCCGCCACGGAAAGACTGCCTTCCGCGAAGCCCTGCTCTTCACCCACCGCGGTCTCAGCGGCCCCGCCATCCTGCAGATTTCCTCTTACTGGCGCGAAGGCGATGCCATCACGATCGATATCGAACCGGATGTCGATATCGCCGCCCATCTGAAGAGGGCCAAGCAGGCGAACGGACGCCAGTCGGCGCAGACAGCACTCGGCGAAATCCTGCCGAAGCGCCTGGCGCAGTATATTGTCGAACGCGAAGCGATCGGCGGCAATATGGCCGACCTCTCCGACAAGCTGCTGACCAGGCTTGCCGGCGCGGCGCAGAACTGGTCCGTCAGGCCCTCCGGTTCCGAAGGCTACCGCACGGCGGAAGTCACGCTCGGCGGCATCGACACGACGGCGCTCGATTCTCGCAGCATGCAGGCGAAGGCCGTTCCCGGTCTTTATTTCATCGGCGAATGCGTGGATGTAACCGGCTGGCTCGGCGGCTATAATTTCCAGTGGGCCTGGGCATCCGGTTTTGCGGCCGGCGAGACATTGTAAACGCTAATATTGATAGACGCGAAACCTTTGGGGCGATTCAAGACTTCTTAAGGTTGGCTGCGCCATCCTGTCTCAATGGCAGGTTGGCAAAGCCGTTCCTAAATTAAGCTTTACCGGCAAGCTGTTTTGTTGGATTGTTGTAGTTAGACAGAAGTGAGGTTTCGCAATGAACAGAAACACTCGACGCGCCCGCGCCATCGCAATCGCCCAGGCAAAGCCTGATGCAAAGCTCGTAACTCTGCGCTATCTGATGCTCGCCGCCGGCGCGACCGCCGCCAGCATTGCTGTTCTTCTTTCCCACTTCATCTGATCTTTCAGCAGTTGAAATGGAAGTTTTCGGTCTCGCGGCTGATCTGTCGCGTTCCGGCAGCGCGCAATTTGCAACTATTGCGCGGCATTGGCTAATCGAGTCTCACCGTTTATCCGAAAATTAACATCTAATCCGACACATTGTAGACTAATATTTGGGTGTTTCCGGTCTTGCCGGAAATGAACTGGCAATGATTGCCGCCCGCTCCAGGGTTTCCCCAACTGTCAGTAAATCAGCTCGATATGCACCCGGCTGGCGCCAGAAGGCTGCCGGCGGGAGGAGTGGTGTATGAAAGGCACGGCGCGCTATGTTCATTGACAAGATTCTTTCTCGTTTCAAGATCCAGACCAAGGTTCTGATTTTTGTCCTGCCATTCGTCATCACCATTTCCGCCGTTGGTCTGACCGGTCTTTATGCCTCCGGTCTGCTGCAGGGCCGAATGGAGATTTCCAACAGCGTTCTCCAGTCGCTGAGCGGGTTCAAGGATCTCTACGCGTCGATGGACGACTTCCTGCAGACGACCAACGAGCAGGCGCGCGATAAGCTCTACGCCGATATCAAGACCCAGGGGCAGACGCTGAACGCCACCATGGCGCAGATCGGCGACAATGCCGGTCATGACAACCTGCAGGCTGCCATCGAGGGCACGAACGGCATTTCGGATACGGTCGGCAAGCTATGGACCCTGCACGAGCAGGAAGTGGCCCTCCGCAAGCAGATCGACGACGCCCAGAAAGTGATGATCACCAACCGCTTCAACGTCAGCTACGACGCCAAGCAGTTGGAAGAGAACGTCCGCACCGACGAAGGCAACGCGACGGCGACCCTGCGCGCAGCCGACCGTCTGCTGAAGGGTGGCGATACACTGGCAAACGCCATGAACGATTTCAGCAAGGCGCAGGCTCCGGCTGACAAGCTGAAGGTCGTGACCGATGCGCTTCCCGCGATCGTCAAGGCGCAGCGCATGATCGAAATCTCCGTGCCGCAGAACCAGAAGAGCATGACCCAGTCGATGGCACAGACCGTGAGCGATCTGAAGGCTCAGGCGGCAGCACCCGATGCCGGCACGGATGACGGCGTTGCCAATCTCGGCCGTCTCGTCTCCCGCTTCCGCCAGATGTCGACTTACACCCAGCTCACCGCCACGCAGATGATGCGTGAGGCAACGACGACCTTCGTGGAGCTCGACAGCCGTATCGCTCAGACCAACTCGGTGCTGGAGGATACGCGGCGGCTTGAAAGCTCCATCTATTCGCTACAGCTCGTGCTTGCCGATTTCAATGCCAAGCCGAACAAGGAAAATCGCGTTCGCCTGAACCAGGAAATCGCCACGCTCAACACCATGCTGAACACCCTTCAGGCAAGTGCCAAGGGTATGAATTTCGCTGGTGACATCGTCGACGCGATTACGCCTGCTCTCGCTTCGATGGATAAGGGCGCACAATCCCTCGTCGATGTGATCAATCAGCGCACGAGCGATTATGTCGCCGCGCGACAGCAGCTTGACGGCGTCTGGCGCCAATTGACGAGCTTTGCGGAAGTGCAGAAGCAGACCGCCGGCACGGAGCGCGACCAGGCCAACAGCATCTCCGTCGGCACGACTGCGCTCGGCATCCTGGTGTCCATCGTCGGCGGCATCGCTCTGGTGCTGACGCTGCAGCGGCCGATCGCCCAGATCACCGCAGCCATGCGCCGCATCGCGGAAGGTGCGCTCGACACCAACATCTCCGGCGAGAAGCGTTCCGATGAAATCGGCGACATTGCCCGCGCGCTCGGCATCTTCAAGGAAAATGCCATCTCCAAGATCCGTATCGAGGAGCAGAGTGACGAAGAGCGACAAGCCGCCGAGCATGAACGCCAGCGCAACGATGCTGAAAAACGCGAGATGGACAGGCAGATCGAATATGCCGTCAACCAGCTTGCCGCCGGGCTCGAGCGCATGTCTCAGGGCGATATCTCGACGACGATCGATACGCCCTTCATCGGTCGCCTCGAACAGCTCCGTCAGGATTTCAACGGCTCGATGATGCGTCTGCAGGCCACGATGAGCCAGATCCGCGACAACGTCCAGATGATCCAGGGCAACGGCAACCAGATGGCCCAGTCCGCCGAGGATCTCTCCAAGCGCACTGAGCAGCAGGCTGCGTCGCTGGAAGAAACCGCCGCCGCCGTCGACCAGATCACCGTCACCGTCCGCTCGTCTGCCGAGCGCGCCAAGGATGCCGACCAGATCGTTCGTCAGGCCAAGCGCAGTGCCGATGACTCGGCTGTCGTCGTCAACAATGCGATCGACGCCATGGGCCGCATCGAGGATGCGTCGCGCCAGATCGAGCAGATCATCGGCGTCATCGACGAGATCGCCTTCCAGACCAACCTCCTGGCGCTCAATGCCGGCATCGAAGCCGCCCGTGCTGGTGAAGCCGGCAAGGGTTTTGCCGTCGTCGCCATGGAGGTCCGCGAGCTTGCCCAGCGCTCGGCCGCTGCCGCGCAGGAGATCAAGGGCCTCATCAACAAATCGACGAACGAGGTCAATTCCGGTTCGCAGTTCGTACAGGAAACCGGAACGGTTCTCGCCAAGATCAGCGCTCAGATCGTCACGATCAGCCAGCACGTCGAAATGATCGCCCGCGCCAGCCACGACCAGTCGAGCGCGCTGCAGGGGGTCAATTCCACCGTCAACCAGATGGACCAGATGACCCAGCAGAATGCTGCGATGGTAGAAGAGACCACTGCCGCAAGCCGCGAGCTGGCAAACGAGGCTGACGCGCTGCTGCATCTCGTGCAGCAGTTTAAGATCGACGGCGGCAGCGACATGCACATCTACCGCGCAGCCTGATTCCAGCCTTCCATCCGCAATGCAAATGGCCCCATTTTTCGGGGCCGTTTTTATTTGCCGATTAAAACATGCTGAGGTTGTGAAAAAGGAGACGGATTGAAATTTTTCCGCCTTGATGACGGATGATGCACGCATGAAGTCATACTAGATTTGAAAAAAGACAAGAAAAGAGGCAGCGTGAACCCTGTGTTAAGAGAAAATTTTCCCTAACGCAGTCTTATGAACGTCATAGAGGTTGTGTTCGCCAGAGGTTCCAGATGCGTTTCTTTTCGACATCCATTGTGCGGCAGATCGTTGCTATCACGCTGCTTCTGCTTGCGGTCAGCACCGCAGCGATTGTCGGCGTGACCTATTACAATCTCGGCAGCTATGTCATGGACAGCGCGGTATCCGACGCGAAGGATGCAAGCCGCTCGATGGCGGTTCTCTATGGCGCAAGCGATGCTGACGCCCGCATCGATCTGAAGGACAACGTTCTGTCCGGCGTCACCGAAGACAAGATACCGGCCTTTGGCGACTATTCGCTTGTTGATCGCACGGCGCAATCGATCGCCGGCGTCGCCACCATCTTTGAAAAGCAGGGAGGCGATTACGTCCGCGTCTCCACCAATGTGAAGAAGGAAAATGGCGACCGTGCCGTCGGCACCAAGCTTGCCGCGGATCATCCCGCCCAGCCTGTGCTCGCACAGGGTAATGCCTATTACGGTCCGGCGGACCTGTTCAGCCGCAAGTTCATGACGGGTTATTTCCCGGTCAAGAATCCCTCGGGCGCCACAATCGGCATCCTCTTCATCGGCATACCCATGGAAGTCTATTACCAGCGTATGAACGAACTGCAGACGCTGGTTCTCAGTGTCGGCGCCGTGGTGATGCTGCTCGTCGGCGTGCTCGCTTTCTATGCGATCCGTCGTTCCGTCAGGCCGATGCAGGCGCTGACATCAAGCGTGCGTGCCATTTCGTCGGGCGATCTCGTAAGCGCCGTTCCCTGCGTCGAAAAGAAGAACGAATTCGGCGACATCGGCCGTGCCCTCGCTCTCTTCCGCGACAGCGCGGTAGCACGCCAGGAACTGGAAACACAGGCCGCCGAACAGCGCGCCCTGAACGATGCCGAGCGCAGCCGCAACGATGCGGAGAAGCGCACGCTGGACGGCCAGATCGATTTTGCCGTCAATCAGCTTGCCGCCGGTCTCGGACGCCTGTCGCAGGGCGATGTCTCGCAGACCATCGAAACGCCTTTCGTCGGCCGGCTCGAACAACTCCGCATGGACTTCAACACCTCGCTGCTGCGCCTCCAGGATACGCTCACGCGCATTCGGGCGAGCGCTGCTTCTATTCAACGCAACAGCGGTTCGGTTTCGGCTTCGGCTGACGAGCTTTCCAAGCGCACTGAATCCCAGGCCGCGAGCCTTGAGGAAACGGCAGCCGCCGTCGAAGAGATCACCGTCACCGTCCGCTCCTCGGCTGAGCGCGCGCACGAGGCAAACAATGTCGTCGCCGCAACCAAGCGGACGGCGGACAGTTCCGGTACTGTCGTCAATGATGCGGTCGCTGCGATGGGCCGCATCGAGAACGCCTCGCAGCGCATCGAACAGATCATCGTCGTCATCGACGATATCGCCTTTCAGACCAACCTGCTGGCGCTGAATGCCGGCGTCGAGGCAGCACGTGCCGGTGAGGCCGGTAAGGGCTTTGCGGTCGTCGCCCAGGAAGTGCGTGAGCTTGCCCAGCGCTCCGCAACCGCCGCCAAGGAAATCAAGGCGCTGATCGACCAGTCGACGCGCGAGGTCAATGCCGGTTCGGAGCTTGTACAGAAGACGGGCAGCGTGCTCGCCTCGATCAGCCATGAGATCATCGCGATCAGCGGTCATGTCGAAACCATCGCCACGGCAAGCCGTGACCAATCGGCCGCCCTCCAGGATGTCAACAGCTCCGTCAACGCCATGGACCAGATGACCCAGAAGAACGCCTCCATGGTTGCGGAAGCCACGCAGGCAAGCCGCCAGCTGGCGGAAGAGGCAGATATGCTGATGGCGCTCATCGAGCAGTTCCGCCTCGCCGAAGGCGCTGCCAGTCATGGCCGCGTGAGACAGGCGGCTTGATATTTGCATTCATTTCTGCCGGGCTGCACTTTCGTGTGCCCGGCGCCTCGATTTCTCGGCTCTGTTAGCCAGGCGGCAAATCGCACCAAGGGGCTGCTTGCGACCGTATTGTAAAACGCGTCTTCGTCTTTAATCTGGTCGCGTCTCGTTCGCTGCAGCAATCTTGCCCGCTGCATCCGGCCAGCAATGTCGGCGATCAGGAAACTTTCGATCATCGTGATGTCCTTTCGTTTGTGGACATCAATTGATCTACACATCAAAAAACGCTTCTTAAACAGGCGAAATCCCATTATGTTTTTCACTCATGAAAAACAGTAATTGGGATTCCTATCAACTTTTTCTGCAGGTCGCCCGCACTGGCGGCCTGACGGGCGCCAGCGCTACCACTGCTTTGAGCCCGGCTACGATCGGCCGGCGCATGCTTGATCTGGAGCAGGAACTCGGCCGCACGCTCTTTCACCGCAGCCAGACAGGCTACCGCCTGACATCAGATGGCCAGATCCTCGTCGATCATCTGCAGGAAATGGAGGCTGCCGCCCGCAAGGTCGACGCATGGCGGCAATCGTCCGAGGGTGGGGGCACCGTCAGGATCACGGCCGGCACATGGATCTCCTGGCTGTTGACGGAGAATTTTTCGGCAATCCGCATGCCGGCGGACACGTTTGCCATTTCCCTTGTTATCGGCGAAGCGCGGGCAAACCTGAATTACCGGGAAAGCGACATCGGCATCCGCGCTTTCGAGCCGGAGGAAAGCAATCTTGCCGCCCGTCAACTGGGTGAAGTCGCCTATGCCGTCTATATCCGCCGCAATGCCAGCCAGGACGACATCAGATGGATCGCCGTCGGCGAAGAGGATGCGATCTCCGCCTACCTGCGCTGGCCATATCAGCATGCTCGAGCCGCGATCGTCGCGACGGTCAATCGCCCGCGCTCTCTGCCGGATCTGGTGCGCACGGGTGCGGGCAAGGCGGTGCTGCCTTGCTTCGTCGGTGACCTCGATCCCGAACTGGAACGGTGCGGTGGCGAACTGCCGGAGCTGCGTCACCGCCAATGGATCGTGATGAATGCGGAGGATCGCCATCGCCCCGAAATCCGCACAGTTGCCGACCGCATGACGAAACTCTTGAAAAGCTACACCGACCTCTTCGCCGGCAAGCGCGCCACTCGCGGATAGTCGGAAATGCTCTACGGCATCAGCCGCCGCACGAGCCCCACCTGGCTGTTCACTCCGAGCTTCGAATAGATGTTCTTGAGATGCGAGCGCGCCGTCTCGTAGCTCACATCGTTCGTCCGCGCGACTTCGCGCAGCGACAGTCCCGCCGCGATGCCGGCGGCGATCCGCATTTCCGCCGCCGTTAGCTGGTCGATACGCAGCAGGGCATCATTGAGATCGGGGCGCAACGGCAGGCTCGCCCGCTCGATGATCATCGCCACCGTCGGTCCCTCGAGAAATTCGGTGATGAAATCCGACTGCATTTTCACCAGCGTGCATTTGAAGCTGGTGTTCTTCATCCCAATCAGCGTGCTCGCCGGCGAAGCTGCCTGCAAGCGGTTGTGCAGCAGAGCAGACAGGCGGGAGGCGAGTTCTCCGTCATTGATCATGATCCGCCCGGTCGAGGTCGCACCGATCGCCTCGCCCTCGGCGATCATCCGCTCCGCCGCGCTGTTCATCGAGCGGATATTCTGATCCTCGCCGATATAGACGATACCAACGCCGATCGCATCGAAGAGTGCCAATCCGTTTTCATTGTCATGGGGGTCGCTGTGCTCGCGGCGGATGAAATCGAAGGCTCGGCGCAGATGCGGTGCGAGCTCGCTGAGCAACTCGGCATTGCTGCGGTTGAAATCCGGATCTGCGGACGAGGTCAGCGTCGAAAGATTGAAGGAGCGTCCGCGTTCCCGCATGATCGTCACGCCGACACTGCTTTCGCAGCCTATCCATCTGATGTAATCGTTGTAGAATTCCGTCTTCAAAAGCTGCTCGCGCGGCAGCATCTGATCAGCGATCACGCCAAGGCCGATCGGCCGGGTGGTGGCGCGCGGCATCCATGGATTGATGGCCGCGTAATAGCGGCTATAGGCCTCTATTTCCGCGTTTTCGAGACCTGAGGACAGCGAGAGCCCGCCTGTTTTCGCGACGGCATCGTGGAAAAACAGCGTGGATTTGGCGTCCGGCATCGTCGCTGCCAGCGCATCGAGAAAGGCTTGCCACGACGTCTCGCCAAAAAGCGCGCCGTAGATCAGATCGGTCAGAACTTCGAGTTTTGCGTGCGGCGAACCGGGCATATGCAGTTCCGTTCGAAGAGATGCTCGATTATGCCGCGACTCCGCTGTGGTGACAATTGCGTCAAATAGCGTAGGTCCGGCGGCTTGTGCCGCCGGACCTACGGTGTCAATTCCTGTTGGCGACGATCACGGGTATCAGCAGATCGCCCCAGTTTCCGTCACCACCGTGATGCCGGGCAGAGCGCACCAGCTCGACCGAAACACCGGCTTCGACCGCCGTCATCACCGACTGGTTCAGCCTGTGCAGGTCGTTGGCGAGCATGCGGATCACCGTCTGTTGATTGTCCGTCATGCTGCTTGCCTGTTCTTCCGTCCGTTCACGGACGCGTGCAAGGGATGCCATAGCGTTTCCTCCTCTATTCGGCAGCCGGTTTGAACTGCGCATGTTCGGTCGATTCCCCCATGGCCGTGGTCGAAGCCCGGCCGCCGGTGATTGCCAGCGACACGGCGTCGAAATAGCCCGTGCCGACTTCACGCTGATGCTTGGTTGCGGTATAGCCGCGCGCCTCGGCGGAGAATTCCGCCTGCTGCAGCTCGCAATAGGCTTCCATCTGCCGCTCGCGATAGCCGCTGGCCAGTTCATACATGCCGTAATTCAGCTGGTGGAAACCGGCGAGCGTGATGAACTGAAACTTGTAGCCCATGGCACCGAGTTCGCGCTGGAACTTGGCGATGGTCGCATCGTCGAGGTTTTTCTTCCAGTTGAAGGACGGCGAGCAATTATAGGCGAGCAGCTTGCCGGGATGCACCTTGTGTACGCCTTCGGCAAAGCGGCGCGCCTGCTCCAGATCCGGCTTCGACGTTTCGCACCAGATGAGGTCGCAATGCGGCGCGTAGGCAACGGCGCGTGCGATACAGGGCTCCAGCCCATTGCGTACCTGATAGAAGCCCTCGACCGTCCGCCCGGCATCATAGTCGACGAAAGGCTGGTCACGTTCGTCGATATCGGATGTCAGGAGCTTCGCCGCCTCGGCATCCGTGCGGGCAATCACGAGTGTTGCAACGCCCATGACATCGGCCGCAAGCCGTGCGGCATCGAGGTTGCGGATATGGGCTGCGGTCGGGATCAGAACCTTGCCGCCGAGATGGCCGCATTTCTTCTCGGACGCCAGTTGATCCTCGAAGTGAACGCCGGCTGCCCCCGCTTCGATATAGGCCTTCATGATCTCGAAAGCGTTGAGCGGACCGCCGAAGCCGGCCTCGGCATCGGCGACGATGGGCGCGAACCAGGTCGCGACCGAAAGCCCGTTGCCTTCAGCCGTCTCGATCTGATCAGCGCGCTGCAGCGTGCGGTTGATGCGCTTTGCAAGCTCCGGCCCGGCATTGGCCGGATAGAGCGATTGGTCCGGATACATTGATGACGCCGTGTTGGCGTCGGCAGCGACCTGCCAGCCGGAGAGATAGATTGCCTTCAGCCCGGCGCGCACCATCTGCATGGCCTGGTTGCCCGAGAGCGCGCCGAGCGCGTTGACGAAATTCTCCTCATGCAGAAGCTGCCAGAGGCGCTGAGCTCCCATCTCTGCCAGTGTGTGGCGTAGCGTCACCGAGCCGCGCAGCCGTTTGACATCATCAGCGGAATAGGGCCGCTCGATGCCGTCGAAACGGTTAGACGGTGCATTGCGGATGAGTTTGTAAAAATCTGTCATGTCAATCTCCTCATTGCTTTCCCAACGCTTGAGCGCTGATGACAGGATTTACAAGATCGGACGATTTATCCAGGAAAACCTTTGATTTAAGGCGAAGAAAGAGGTTAGGATGAGGAGAATTTACAGGCTATGTCTGTAATTTTGTAAAGGCTTGTAAATCGCATGGTGTAAAGGATGTGACATGGTGGAACGGAAGATATTCGCGGGGCCGAAAGTCAGGCGCATCCGCAATGCGCTGGCGCTGACGCAGACCGCCATGGCCGAGGCGTTGGAAATTTCCCCCTCCTACCTGAACCTCATCGAACGCAACCAGCGCCCGTTGACAGTACAGTTGCTGCTGAAGCTCTCAGCCGTTTACCGTATTGACCTGGAGGAGTTGCAGGGCGAAACCGCCGGTGGCCTTGGCCAGTTGAAGGAGGTGTTTGCCGATCCGTTGCTGTCAGGTGAACTGCCGGGCGATCAGGAGCTTGTCGAAGTGGCCGATGCCGCGCCAAATGCGGCAAGCGGGATGATCAAGCTCTATCGCGCCTATCGCGAACAGGCCGCCCGGCTTTCCGATCTGACGGCCCTGATGGTCGGGGAGGGGGTTGCAACTGTCGCTCCCGGCCGCTTGCCTCTGGACGAGGTTAGGGAGGTGCTGGAGCGCCGCTCCGCATATTTCGCGGATATCGAGGCGGCGGCGGAAAGCTTCACCAACGGACTTGTCGCGGGAGCCAGTCTGAAGGATTGGCTGAAAAGCGAGCGCGGCATCAGTGTCCGCGTCCTGCCCGTCCATGTCATGCCGGATCTGCGTCGTCGTTTCGATCGCCACTCGATGCGTCTTTTCCTCTCCGAACGGCTTTCGGCGACCGATCAGGCGCAGGAAATCGCGATCGAGGTGGCAAGGCTCGCTCTGCGCCAGCAGATCGAAGCCGAACTCGAGGATCTGCCGCTGTCATCCGACGAGGCGCGGCGCATTGCCCGTTTCGAGCTGACGCGCAATGCCGCTCTGGCCTTGACGATGCCCTATGGCGCCTTTCTTCTGGCGGCGCAAAACACCCGCTATGATATCGATCTGATCCGCGCCCGTTTCAGCGTGTCCTTCGCGCAGGCTGCGGCGCGCCTCGTCATGCTGCAGCGTGCCGGTGCCGGCGGCATTCCATTTTTCCTCGTGGAGATCGATGCGGCAGGCCATGTCATCCGCAGGGCTGGAGCGCAGGGTTTTCCGCAGGCGCGCTTCGGCGGCAACTGTCCGAAGCTCAATATTCACGCGGCCTTTCTGGAGCCGGGCAGGGTATTGGCCGAGACGGTCGCCATGCCTGACGGTTCAACCTTTCTGACGGTGGCGCGCACGCTTGAAGGGCCAGTTGTGGAATTCGGCGAACGGGTGCGGCGCACGGCATTGCTGCTCGGCTGCGATGCCGCGCTGCGCGACAGCCTGGTCTACGGCCGAAGCGATGCTTCGCCGATCATGGTCGGCCCCGCCTGCCGCCTCTGCGAGAGGCGTGGTTGCCTTTCGCGCGCCGAGCCGCCGCTCACCCGTCCGCTCGCTCTGGACGAGACTTCTGCCGGCCTTGGAGCCTTCGATTTTCAGTGATTGTGAAATCATTGACACTGCAGGATTTTGCGCTTGTAGGCGCTGAAAATCCTTCTTAATCTGCGACGTAACCAGAGGGAAGAAGAGGCGTGCGGGCGCGCGATGCCTTTAAAAAACAGGAGATATCATGAGGTCAAGAATAGCCAATCTGACGGCGGTTGCCGTTGTTGCTCTCCTTGCCGCCGCGCCGGCTTTCGCCCAGGAGCGCGTCGTCAACGTCTACAACTGGTCCGATTATATCGACAACTCGATCCTTGAGGACTTCACCAAGGAAACCGGCATCAAGGTTGTGTACGACACGTTCGATTCCAACGAAACCGTAGAAACCAAGCTGCTTGCCGGTGGCACCGGTTATGACGTCGTCGTTCCGACCGCCGACTTCCTGCAGCGCCAGATCCAAGCCGGCGTCTTCCAGAAGCTCGACAAGTCCAAGCTGCCGAACCTTTCCAATATGTGGGACGTGATTCAGCAGCGCACCGGCGAATATGATCCGGGCAATGAATATGCTGTCGACTACATGTGGGGTACCGACGGTATCGGCTACAACGTCAAGAAGGTCGCCGAAATCCTCGGTCCCGATGTCAAGCCCGGCCTCGAAGTGATCTTCGATCCGAAGGTGGCCGAAAAGTTCAAGGACTGCGGCATCTACGTGCTCGACACGCCGAAGGATGTAATGACGACGGCGCTGCGTTATCTCGGCCTCGACCCGAACTCCACCAAGCCGGAGGATTTCAAGAAGGTTGAGGATCTTCTGACGGCCGTTCGTCCCTATATCCGCAAGTTTCACTCGTCCGAATATATCAACGCCCTTGCCAATGGCGATATTTGCATCGCCTTTGGTTATTCCGGCGACATGCTTCAGGCCCGCGATCGTGCATCCGAAGCCAAAAACGGCGTCGAGGTGAACTATTCGATCCCGATACAGGGTGCGCAGATGTGGTTTGACATGATGGCGATCCCTGCCGATTCCAAGCATGTGGCCGAAGCACATGAATTCCTGAATTACATGATGAAGCCGGAAGTCATCGCCAAGGCGAGCGATTTCACATTCTATGCCAACGGCAACAAGGCCTCGCAGCAATTCGTCAGCAAGGACGTGCTGGAGGATCCGGCCATCTATCCGACGGATGAGGTGATGAAGGGTCTTTTCACGGTGCGGCCGTGGGATCCGAAGACCCAGCGCACGGCGACGCGAATCTGGACCAAGGTCGTCACTGGCCAGTAAGTCGATACCAGGCCCGGACGGAAACGTCCGGGCCTTTCAATTCCCGGCCCGGGTGGAGGCCGGCTGAAACCTGTATTCGGGGAATAATATGAAGTCTCTCGGCAATATCCGCCGCGCTTTTGCGCCTTGGACCGATCCGTCTGCAAAACCCTTTATCGCTTTCAAGAATGTCACCAAGCGCTTCGGTGATTTTACCGCCGTCAACGATCTGTCGTTGAATATCTATCATCGCGAATTCTTCGCACTGCTCGGCGCGTCCGGCTGCGGCAAGTCCACGCTGTTGCGCATGCTCGCCGGATTCGAACAGCCGACGGCGGGCGAGATCGTTCTCGACGGCACCAACCTCGCCGGTACGCCGCCCTACAAGCGGCCTGTCAACATGATGTTCCAGTCCTACGCTCTTTTCCCGCATATGACGGTCGAGAAGAACATTGCCTTCGGCCTGAGGCAGGACGGCATGCAGAAGGACGAGATCGCCGAGCGCGTGTCGCAGATGCTGAAACTCGTGAAACTCGAGCAATTCGCCTCCCGCAAGCCGAACCAGCTTTCGGGCGGTCAGCGCCAGCGCGTGGCGCTCGCACGCTCGCTCGCCAAGCGCCCGAAAGTGCTGCTGCTCGACGAACCGCTCGGTGCGCTCGACAAGAAACTGCGCGAGGAAACCCAGTTCGAACTGATGGACCTGCAGCAGAACCTTGGCCTCACCTTTGTCGTCGTCACGCACGACCAGGAAGAGGCGATGACCATGGCCGATCGTATCGCCGTCATGAGCCATGGCAAGGTGGTGCAGGTGGCAACGCCTGCCGAGATCTATGAGGCGCCGAATTCACGCTTCGTGGCCGATTTCATCGGCGACGTGAACATCTTCGACGGCAAGGCGACAAGCACAGGAAGCGGCGCACTTGAGATATCAGTCGAAAGCGGCTTCTCGATCCGCATCGCCACCACCGAGGCGCTTGCTGTCGGCGACACGGTCGGCTTTGCCATTCGCCCGGAAAAGATCCGCGTCACGCGCGCAGCACCAGCCAATGCCTCGTTCAATGCTGCCAAGGGCGAGATCTGGGATATCGGCTATCTCGGCGACATGACCGTCTTCCATATCAAGCTGCCGAGCGGCAAATTCGTCAGAGCTTCCTCTCTTAACGCACAGCGTTCCGTCGACGACCCCTTCACCTATGATCAGGAAGTCTGGGTCTCTTTCGACGAGGATGCCGGCGTGCTGCTGAAGGATTGAGCCGATGGAAACATTTGCCTCACGCTTCTACAGCCGTCTTGTCATCATCATTCCCTATGCGTGGCTGCTGCTCTTTTTCCTGGCGCCGTTCTTCATCGTCTTTCGGATTTCGCTGTCGACGACGGCGATCGCCATACCGCCTTACGAGCCGGTGTTTTCACTTGCCGATGGCTGGAGCGGTTTCTGGAGCAAGGTGGCGACCTTCTCCTTCGACAATTACGGCTATCTGACGGACGATCCGCTTTATTTCAACGCCTATCTGTCGAGCGTCATCATTGCTGGGATTTCCACTTTCCTGATGCTGTTGATCGCCTATCCGATCGCCTACGGCATGGCGCAGGCGCCGCGTACTATCAGACCGACGCTGCTGATGCTCGTCATCCTGCCCTTCTGGACAAGCTTCCTGATCCGCGTCTATTCCTGGATCGCAATCCTGAAGCCGGAGGGATTGCTCAATCAGCTTCTCCTGTCGCTACACATCATCGACAGCCCGCTGATCATCCTCAACACCAATACGGCCGTCTATATCGGCATCGTCTATTCCTATCTGCCCTTCATGGTGCTGCCGCTCTATTCGGCTCTCGAAAAGATGGATGGCACGCTGATCGAGGCGGCGCAGGACCTCGGCTGCACGCCGATCCGGGCCTTCTGGCGCGTCACTTTCCCACTGTCGATCCCCGGTGTGATTGCCGGCTGCATGCTGGTCTTCATCCCGGCTGTCGGTGAGTTCGTCATCCCCGATCTTCTCGGCGGCTCGCAGACGCTGATGATCGGTAAGACACTCTGGAGCGAATTCAATTCCAACCGCGACTGGCCGGTCTCTTCGGCCGTAGCAACGATCCTGTTGCTGATCCTGGTGATCCCGATAGTCTTCTTCCAGAACGCGCAGGCCAAAGCCGAAGAGCGGGGGAGATAAGTCATGCTGAGGTGGACCCGCTTCAATATCATCTCCGTGGTGCTCGGCTTTGCCTTCCTCTACTTGCCGATCGTGCTTCTTGTCGTCTTCTCGTTCAATGAGTCGAAGCTCGTCACCGTCTGGGGTGGCTTCTCCGCCAAATGGTATGTTTCGCTGCTCTCGAACCAGGCTTTGCTCGATGCCGCATGGGTGACGATCCGCGTCGGTCTGCTTTCGGCCACGTTCGCGACCGTCCTCGGTACGATGGCGGCGCTGACGCTGGTGCGCTACACGCGCTTCCGGGGCCGCATGCTTTTCTCGGGAATGGTCTATGCGCCGCTTGTCATGCCCGAAGTCATCACCGGCCTGTCGCTGTTGCTCCTCTTTGTGGCAATCGGCCTTGACCGCGGCTTCTGGACCATCACGCTGGCGCACACGACGCTGACCATGTGCTTCGTTGCCGTCGTCGTGCAGTCACGGCTTCTGAGCTTCGACCAGTCGATCGAGGAAGCTGCTCAGGATCTCGGTGCCCCACCGGTCAGGACCTTCTTCGAGGTGACGCTGCCGATCATCTCGCCGGCCGTCTTTTCCGGCTGGGTCCTTGCCTTCACCTTATCGCTCGATGACCTTGTGATCGCGAGCTTCACATCGGGACCGGGCGCAACCACGCTGCCGATGAAGATCTACAGCCAGGTGCGTCTCGGCGTCACGCCCGAAATCAACGCGGTCTGCACCATCCTGATTGCAATCGTGGCGATAGGCGTCATCTGCGCATCTGTCGTCACCAAGCGCCGCGAAGTGCAGCGCGAGCGCGATGAGAGGGCTGCGGCCGCGACTGCATAGAACTGAGCGGGAAAGGTTTTAAGGCTGGATTTTCGTCGGCGCGTCGAGCAGCGGCACCGGCGAAATGACCGGGTTCGGCCATGAACCGCCGATGAAGAAGGGCAGGAGCGGCAGATCGACCGCTCTTGCCGGATCGGTCGCTTCCAGCGAGCCGGAGAGCGCAAGTCCGTTCGACTGATAGGTGATGACGCCTGACAGCGTCAGTGTCTGGTCGGAGCCGGCAAATCGCGCATCGTGGATTTCCGCAGTACCATTGGCAAAATCGGCTTGAAGATCGAGCTTGCTGAAGGCGAAGGATCCGTTTGCGGCGGCACTTAGCGGGAAGAACGGCTTCTGCGCTGCCTGCGTGCGAAGTGCGTAGATATCGACGCCGGGAAGGGAGCCGGCTGTCGTCCAGAATCTGAGCTTGCCGGTCACATCGGCAAGTCCCGTCGTCCAGATCGCTTTCGGCGTTTCCAGCGAAAGATCGAGTGAGCCGCTCGCATGCGGCAGCGGCCCCTTGAGCTGCAGCTTTTCGGCAAGTGCATTGAAATCCGCATCACGGATCGAAAGCTGCAATTTGCCGCCACCATCGAAATCGCGGCGGGTCGCCTCCAGATGGGCAGTCATTTCGCCGCCCTCGAACTGGCTGTCGCCGATATCGAACTTCGCTTCCTCGCCGGCGACGATCACGCTGGCGCCGACATCCGCAAGCGAGAAGATACCCATCTGCGCCTGTCGCGCGGAAAGCCGCACATCGAGATCGAGAAGTTGCAGCGGTCCGAGAGGGCTCGGTAGCAGCATGTCGCCCAGGCCGCCGGCGGCAAGCCTGAGCGCAAAGGCATCGAGGAACGGCTTGAGGTTCATCTGGTCGAAGGCAAGCGTCCCGCCGATCTTCGGCCGCTTGCCGGGTGCGACGGTGAAATCCATCACACCGGTGGCGCTCGCATCGTTCAGCGTCATGCTGACGTTGTTGAAGCGGAAGCCGTTTGATACCGACGACACATCCGAGGTCATCGAGGCACTCTTCAGCGACTCGATCCCCGGGATCGATCTGCCGGACCATTTCAGAAGGGCCGGCACATCCGGAAAGCTGGCGTTGATATTGCCTGAGACCGAGGAAAGGCTCACCATGCTGCCGACACCCTGGAAACGCGCGGTCATCAGATTGGAAGCGATCGAGGCCTTCATCTCGGCATTCCTGCCGGCGAAGACGAGCAGTGGTGCGGCCGAGGCAAAATCGACCTTCAGGTCCTCACCGTTGAAACGGGCGATGAGGACAGCCGAAATTGGTCTCGACAGCTTCGGCCAGGTGATATCGGCTGCGACGCTGTCGAAGTGGTAGATATTGCCCGTCCGTGTATCGGTCAGGGTCAGCGTGCCGTCTTCGACCGTCACGGCGCCGATATCGGCGTCGAACTTCGGAGCAAGAATCTCGGTGCCGTTGCTGTCCTGCACACCTGCGATGGCCCGCGCCAGAAGGCCGGCATAGCTCCAGTCGATCAGGCCGTTCTCATCGCGCGTCAGCGAGAGGCTGGGCCGCAGCAGGTGAAATTCGTGGAAGCGAGTGCGGCCGCGCAGCGCATCGATCAGGCTGAAATCGGCTGAAAGGCTCTCGATGCGGCCGAGCAGTTTGTCGCCGCTTCCGCGCGGCTGGCGAATGGTGACGTCGTTGAGCGTGATACGCGGTGTCGGCCAGAATTCGAGGACCGGATTACCCTTGATCTCGGCGTGATAGCCTGTCCACTTCGACAGGGCATCCTCCATGCCGGAGCGCACGAAGCCGGTTGAGATGAGATAGGGGGCGGCGAGCCTGAGCGAGAGGAAGAAGGCAAGCCCGATCAGCAGCACGATAGTGGAGATACGGGCAAATGCCGGCAGCCAGCGCGAGACGGGGCCGATCCTTTTTCGCCATCTGCCTTGTCTTGACGTACCCATGAGCTCCGCCGGAACTTCAGCCGGTTACCCGTTATTTTCTGATTTTGCCGGATATATGAAATACCGGGCATATGCAAATCCCACGCGCGGTGGATCGCGTCGCTGCACACTTTATAATGCAATGCAGCATGCTATAAGTTCCGCATTGGGGAGGAGGATTGAATGCAGGAAAATCAGCCGCTTTGGAAGCCCACGGAAGATGGGATCGAAAATAGCCCGATCCACGCCTTTATGCAGCACTGCAACCGGGACTTCGGTCTCGCCTTGAAAGGCTTTGAGGATCTGCATGCCTGGTCGATCGCAGATCGGGAGAGCTTCTGGTCGGCCTTGTGGAAGTTCTGTGGCGTGAAGGGAGAGCGCGGCGCGGATATTCTCGTGAATGGCGACCGCATGCTGGAAGCGCGCTTCTTTCCCGAGGCGCGCCTGAACTTCGCCGAAAACCTGCTGAGCGGAAGCGGGCCAGGCGATGCCATCGTTTTCCGCGGTGAGGACAAGGTCGAAGACCGCTGGTCGTGGGATCGCCTTCGCTCGCTCGTATCACGGCTCCAGCAGGGCTTTCGCGCCCTCGGTATCGGCGAGGGCGATCGTGTTGCGGCCATGATGCCCAATATGCCGGAAACGGTAGCTGCCATGCTCGCGGCAACCTCGATCGGCGCCATCTGGTCGTCCTGTTCGCCCGATTTCGGCGAGCAGGGCGTGCTGGACCGCTTCGGCCAGATCGCGCCGAAGCTTTTCATCGCCTGCGATGCCTATTGGTATAACGGCAAGCTGCAGGACGTGAAGTCGAAGGTGGCTAACGTTGCAAAGAGCCTCGGTGTGCCGACCATTGTCGTTCACTATGCCGGCGATGCCGAAGAGGTCGCGCGCGAAACCGCCGGTGGCAAGACGCTTGCCGAATTCATCGCTCCCTACGAGCCGAAGCAGATCGACTTCGTCCAGCTGCCCTTCGCCCATCCGGCCTATATCCTGTTTTCCTCAGGCACGACAGGCGTACCGAAATGCATCGTGCATTCGGCCGGCGGCACACTTCTCCAGCATCTGAAGGAGCATCGCCTTCACTGCGGGCTGCAGCCGGGGGACAAGCTCTTCTACTTCACCACCTGCGGCTGGATGATGTGGAACTGGCTTGCAAGCGGCCTTGCCTCCGGCGCCACGCTCTGCCTTTTCGACGGATCGCCTTTCGCGCCTGATGGCAATGTGCTCTTCGACTATGCGGCCGCGGAGAAATTCGCGATTTTCGGGACCTCGGCCAAATATATCGATGCCGTGCGCAAGAGCGGACTGACGCCGCGCACGAGCCATGATCTGTCGAGCTTGCGGCTGATCACGTCCACCGGTTCGCCGCTGTCGCCTGAAGGTTTCGCCTTCGTCTACGAGGGTATCAAGGAAGATGTCCAACTTGCCTCGATTTCCGGCGGCACGGATATCGTGTCCTGCTTCGTGCTCGGCAATCCCCTGCAGCCCGTCTGGCGCGGTGAGATCCAGGGAGCTGGCCTCGGCCTTGCCGTCGACGTCTGGAATGACGAAGGCAAGCCGGTCCGTCAGGAAAAGGGCGAGCTGGTCTGCACCAAGGCCTTCCCGTCAATGCCGGTCATGTTCTGGAACGATCCTGATGGCGCCAAGTATCGCGCCGCCTATTTCGAGCGCTTCGACAATGTCTGGTGCCACGGCGATTTTGCTGAATGGACCGAACATGGCGGCCTGATCATTCACGGCCGTTCGGATGCGACGCTCAATCCAGGCGGCGTGCGCATCGGCACGGCGGAAATCTACAATCAGGTCGAGCAGATGGGTGAAGTCGCCGAAGCGCTCTGCATCGGTCAGGACTGGGATGACGACGTGCGCGTCGTGCTCTTCGTCCGCCTGGCGCCCGGCGTCACGCTCACCGAGGACCTGGTGAAGGCGATCAAGACCCGCATTCGCGTCGGCGCCTCTCCCCGCCACGTGCCTGCTAAGATCATTGCGGTTGCCGATATCCCGCGCACCAAGTCCGGCAAGATCGTCGAACTTGCCGTGCGCGAGGTCGTTCATGGCCGGCCAGTGAAAAATCAGGAGGCGCTCGCAAACCCCGAGGCGCTGAAGCTTTTTGCCGGGCTGGAAGAGCTGAAGATTTGACAGAGGACGCTAAACTACAAGCTTTTGCCGTTGATCAATTCTGTCTCTTGGAAACCTTTCGTTAAGAAAGGTTTGTCAAAGGTGAAGCCAACTTGGAGACCATACATGAAGAGATGGTCTGGAACTGCGGTTCCCGAAACATGACGTTCTCAGACTAAGCTCTTGTTTTACCAGCACCAACTCTCGAAGGCAGCCACTGGCTGCCTTTTCTTTGGCGAGCAATTCCGGCAAAAATGTCCAGCGGTTTTGCGTCCGGAAGCGCCTGGAAACAAATGCCTTAGCCAGCAAGCACCCGCTGTGACGGAAAAGTGATCTCCACCAGCGTGCCCTCGTTCGGTGCCGAATTGATCGAGAAGATCGCCCTGTTGGCGTCGACCATTGCCTTGGTCAGCGGCAGGCCAAGACCGGTGCCGTCGCCGCGATGGCGTGACTGCGTGGACGACACCTGGCGGAATGGTTTCATCGCCTGGTCGAGCTCGCTGCGCGTCATGCCAATGCCGGTATCCCGCACCCGCATCGCCACGCTGCCATTCGCCTCATAGGAGGTGGAAACGACGATCTGCCCGCCCGACGGCGTGAAGCGGATGGCGTTCGACAGGATGTTCAGTGCGATCTGCTTGATCGAACGCAAGTCGGCAACGACATCGGGCACCGACTGCGAAAGGGCAGTGCGGATGATGACACGCTGGCTGTTGGCCTGCGGCTGCACCAGTGCAACCGCTTCCGAGATCGCCTCGTTGAGGCCGACGGAGGCGAAGTCGAGATCCATCTTGCCCGCCTCGATCTTGGAAATATCGAGGAGGTCGTTGACGATATCGAGAACATGCCGTCCGGAACGGCCGATGTCGTTTGCATATTCGATATAGCGCGGATGGCCGATCGGCCCGAAGCGTTCGCTCGCCATCATATCCGAAAAGCCGATGATGGCGTTGAGCGGCGTGCGGATCTCATGGCTGACACGCGCAAGGAAATCAGTCTTATGCGCGTTGGCGGTTTCAGCCGCACCCTTGGCGTTGCGCAATTCGTCTTCGGTGCGCTTCCACTGGGTGATGTCGCGGATGACAGCGCAATAGCCGTTGGATGACGTCAGGCGGCCCATGGTCATGAACAGCGGCACGAAACCGCCGGCAGCCTCGCGGCCGATCACCTCGCGTCCGTCGTTCAGCACGCTTGCCACACCATGACCGGAAAGCCCATGCAGATAGTCGAGCACCGCCTTCTGGCTCTCATGGGCAAACAGCATGACGAAGGGTTTGCCGCGCGTTTCCTGTTCGTCGTAGTTGAAGAGGGCGCTTGCCGAGCGGTTCATCGAGCGGATATCGCCTTCCGTGCCGATGACGACGACACCATCGGTTGCCGTCTCCAGAATCGAGCGCAACTCCTCCACCTCGACCTGCAGCTTGGCGACCTTTTCCACCATCCGGTCGGAGCGCTGGTCGAGCCGGATAACCTCGCCTCTGCCTTCTTCCCGGTTTTCGACTGGCATCAGCGCCAGCATGAGGGCATTGGAATCTTCCCAGCGAACCGATTGCAGGCGGGCCGTGACCGGCACAAGCCTGTCGTCGGCTTTGACGAGCATCATCGTGCCCGAACCGTTTTCGAGGTCGTGGCGCTGCAGCAATGCATCGATGCCGCCGACTTCGGAGAGGGCCTCGACGGAATCGTAGCCCGTCAGCCGCAGGAATTCCGGATTGCCATGGATCAGCTGATCGCCGGCATGGATCAGCACGGCAACAGGCAGCAGATCGACGGTCGCAGCCGAGAGCCCGTCCGTCATCTTCACGCGCGGCGGAATGAAACTGGTCAGAACCTCGATCTGGCTGACAGTCTCCTGCAGACCCTCGGTTACGTCGTCTTCGGCTAGGGGGATCTCCCCGGCCTTTGCATCAGCCTCCTCCGCGACCTCGAAAATCGTCTCTTGGGGAACTGTCTGCTCGGCGACAGGCGTTTCGGCAACGGTCTCTTCCGCGACCGGCGGCTTCTCGACATCAGATTCCGGCTGCGATGTGGCCGGCTCCTCGCCGCGCGCACCGAAGGCTTCGAGGCGTTTGGCGATCTCGCGGAAATTCGCCTGCTCGGCAGCCGTCAGGCCGTTGCCGGCGCCGTGAAGCTGCACGATCTTGTCGGTGGAGCGGCGGTTCGGCGTTTCGGAAATGCGAAGCGCCGGCGGTTCGTCCTGTGTGTCGCGCGGCTGCAGTTCTTCCTGCTGTTCAGCGACATCGGGCTCGAAGGCGGACTGCTCTTCGGCGACAGGTTCCGGAGCTATCGTCTCTTCCGGAACGGTTACTTCCGTCGCCGCTTTCACTTCCGACACGGTGTCGTCTTCGACATCCGGCTCCGGATTCACCGCTTCTTCGGCCTGCGGCGCAGCTTCGGCAATCGCTTCAGTCTGCTCCTCCGGCTGTTTAGGCGGTTTCTGTGCCATTTCTTCCGGAGCGGTTTCATTGGCCGGGCCGAGATAGGAGGCATCGTGGCCGATGCCGTCAGGTCCGAGCGTCAGGCCGAGAGCGAGGGGATCTTCCTGGGCGTCTGACAGGCGCACCACGCCGAAGCCGCGGAAACCATCGAAGTCGCGGTTGCGCGTATAGGTCGGCAGGGCGGCCAGATCGACGGGTACGACGAGGCTTGTGCCCTCGATCGGCCAGTAGATCGTCTTTCCGGACCAGGTATCGCGCCGCGCTAAGGCCTCGGAAAGCTTGGCTTCCGGATCGAGGTTGAAGAGGGCTGCGACATCGGAAAAAGCGCTGCCGATGATGTTACTCGCGTGCGGGCCGACGGCCTCGGCAAATTCATGAGAAACTTCGCTGAAGCGGCCACCCGCGTCGATCTTCCAGACGAAGCGGGTGGCACGGCTGTTCGGTTTGAAGACGAAGCTGCTCTTCCTCGGGGCGGCTGCAGACTCTCCGGGCGCGACAGGAGTTGCCGCGAAGTTTTCGGCGGCGGAGGCGGCCGGCTGCTCCACCTGTTCGTCGACCGAAGCCCCTGCGTTTGCCTCTACGGTTTCTTCCTCGGCAACAGACGCTTCGGTCGGCTGCTCGACTTGCTCGCTGGCGCCCTCGACGACGACTGCTTCTGGTTCGGAAATGCTCTGATTTGCCGGCTGCTCGGACTGGGCTTCGACTGGTTCGCTCACCTCAACGGTGTCCCCGGTCTCGCCGGTGATCTCCTCCAGCGTCTCCTCAACCTCTTCAATGCCGGAGACTGCGTCGATGGCCTCCGCTTCCGTAAAGCCTGCCACAGGTGCTGCAACATCAGGAATTTCACGCGCTGCGGCTTCTGCTGGCGCAGTTTCCTGCGGCGCAGTCTCTTCAGTATTGGCAGAGGGTTCGATCGGGTCGAGGTGACCGATCGCCGTTTCGACCGCGAAGAGAAGATGGAGTGCCGGATCGTCGTGGAGTTTACCAACGGCAGCCGGCAAATAACCACGGCCGGTCGCAACCGGGCGCTTCACCAGGCGGTCCGGTTGGGCGCCGGCAAGCCTGATGAGTGTCCTTGCCGCCTGCTGTGTGATGCCGAGCGAGGCAAAACCTGGCGAAGCGGCAATGACTTCGCCTTCCGCTCCGATCACGGCCATATGCGTATCCGGGTCATCGAGGCCCTGAAGCATCTGCGCAGCACTTGCGCCGGCCGTCAGCGAGTGCGCGGAGACCGGAACGGAAAACAAGATGGCCTTCTCGCCTGAAGCGAGACGGATGAGCTCCGATGACGCCGGCGCCTGAACGCGCTGGAAGCCCTTGGCGATGCGGATGATGAAGGTTTTCTGGTCGCCGACCTCGCCAAGCTGGCGGGCAGCCGCCTCGAGCTGGCGGAAGGTGATGTCGGCATGGCCGACGCCCTGATCGAGCAGGTCATAAACCTCTGCATGGCCAAACAGTTCGGCGCCGGCACCATTCGCCCAGAGCAAACGTGTGAGATCTGCAGAGAAAAGCACCATGGCCTCGCCACGCGAGAATCGTTCACGCACCCGCGCATGCACAGCAATGTCGATGAACGGATACTGGACTGCGGGCATGATCGAACCTGTCGCTTTCGGCCTCTTGAAATTAACTGCTTATTAATAACTGCAGGTCTGCGACCGGTCCAGAAGAGTGGAGAGCTTTCGGCCGGCAAGGTTAACGTATTGTGCAGTGCACAATGATGTTGCAATGCACAATAAGATGCGCTATATAAGACTTATCCAATTTATCGCGGCAGGAGATCTGCCCATCTCAAAGG
Source organism: Rhizobium sp. WYJ-E13 (assembly GCF_018987265.1). Taxonomy (NCBI): domain Bacteria; kingdom Pseudomonadati; phylum Pseudomonadota; class Alphaproteobacteria; order Hyphomicrobiales; family Rhizobiaceae; genus Rhizobium; species Rhizobium sp. WYJ-E13. The sequence continues at coordinate 340,427 of NZ_CP076853.1, forward strand.
ACGCTATCCGATGGCTACCATAAAGACCGACGACGTTTTTTCAATTGCCTCTTTCGACCCGAGCAAGCTGGCTGAGTCCTTCCGCGACTTCGCCGAAAAGGGTGCTCAGCAGTCCAAGGAAGCCTATGCCAAATTGAAGTCTGCAGGCGAAGAAGCCGGCAAGACGCTGGAAGCAACTGTTCAGACCGCGCAGGCCGGCAGCGTTGAAATCGGCCTCAAGGCGATCGACGCGCTCCGCGTCAATGCAGAAAGCTCGCTCTCCCACATGGAAGCGCTTCTCGGTGTTAAGTCCGTCGCCGAGTTCTTTGAACTGCAGACCTCTTTTCTGCGCAAGCAGGCTGAACTGACCGTCGAACAGGCGAAGTCGCTGCAGGAAACCACCAAGCAGGTTGCCGAGAAGGTTGCAAAGCCTTCCAAGGAAGCTGCTGAAAAGGCCATGGCATCCTTCAAGGTTGCCTGATCTCCTATGCTCGGTACGCAACAAAGGCTGGACTGCGCGTTCAGCCTTTTTGTATACTGAGTGCAAATCGGGGCTTGAATTAAAGTTCAAGTCCTCGTATGTGACCCCCGTCGCGCCGAGCGCGGCATTGTGCGGTTGTAGCTCAGTTGGTTAGAGCGCAGGTTTGTGGCACCTGAGGTCGGAGGTTCGAGACCCCCCAACCGTACCATTCTCTCCCATAAGTTGGTTTTCCTCTTCGGCAATGCACGGCATCGGCGCTTTTTGATGCCAAAATGATGCCTGCTCGCATTTTGCTATTGCCGTTAACATTCGTTTACCTATTTATGTGCGGTGCGATGCAGCAATTGCCCAATGTTTTCGTTGCATTGCGAAATGCTGGCGGCCTGCCGCCTGGGGGTAGGGACAATCCACCGAGGCATTAAGGAGAATTTGATGTCCATTTCTGTTCAGAACATAGAGGAATCGACCGCTGTTTCCCCGATCGACGTGGCAGCTGCGGTTAAGGGCGCGCGCAGTGCGGTTGGCTACAGCATTGAAGATCTCGCAGTGACCTGCGGTCTGGCCAATGGCGAAATCCTTGAAATCGAAAATGGCGAAAGTGTCGATCCGGCAAAGCTTAGGCGTATTGCTGCGGCCCTGCAGGTTCCGATTTCCGCCTTTCTGCATATCTGACGAGGCGACAGGGCCGATCGGCATTTTCTGATCGGCCGTCGTCCCCTTTTTACGGGACATGGTTGGAACTCTTGCGCCTGCCGCGCCGTTCAACGTGTATGTCCAAGACCCTTCTCTACGGCGCGACGAAGATCGATGAGACGAATGCCGTCTATGCGGCTGTCGCAAGTCTCGAACAGTTCCAATGTAAGAGCCGCGTCTTCATTGTGATTGCCGATCGGGACAATTCCCGCGCCGCTCTTGAGGAGCGGGATATGGTTATTCTCAGGTTTGCCGGATCGAGCATAAAGCCGCTCTTCGGAAGCGGCGATGAACTGGACGGCAAGGCGCTCCGACAAGAGCTGGACGCGCCGGACACGGGCGAATTTGCCCCCTTCCTGCTTGGCAAGGATGGCATCGTGAAGCTGAAGGCCAGCGAGCCAATCAGTGCAGGCGAACTTTTCGCCATCATCGACAGCATGCCGGTGCGCGCTGCCGAAGCCATCAGGCAAGACCAGTAATTCAATATTGCACTCGTAAAGGAGCCGGTCATGTCCGTCCCGAACGAACCTATCCCCGACCAGCCGCCGATGCCCCTGCCAGGCTGGAAACCGGAGCCGCCGATCAAGGAGCCGGAACCTGATCGCCTGCCGGATGAAACGCCGTTTCCCAATCCTGATGAGAACGAGGAACCGGCAAGGCATCTCTAAAGCAATTCCAGCAAAAGTGTGCAGCGGTTTTGGGTCCGGAATTGCGTAAAACATATGTGCTAAAGGAAGATCTGTCTTTCCTCATCGACGAGTTCCCGAAGGAAATCGATGACGCTGTGCACGCGCACCAGGTCGCGGGCGCTTTCGTGGTAGGTCGTCCAATAGGCGCGGCGAATGGACACCTGCGGCAGGATGCGCACCAGTTCCTGGTATTGCCGGGCGATATAGTCGTGCAGGATACCGATGCCGGCGCCGGAGCGTACGGCCTCGGTCTGGCCGATCGCCGTCGAGATTTCGAAACCCGCATCCCAGCTGCGCATCACCTCGCCAGAGAAATTCAGGGAAGCAGTGAAGATCAGGTCTTCCACGTAGCCAATGCGCGGATGGGCCTTCAAGGCGTCGATATCCTCGGGCTTTCCTTGCCGCGCCAGGTAATCCCCCGATGCGTAGAGGCCGAGCGTATAGTCGGTGAGCTTGGACGAGACGAGCCGTCCCTGTTCCGGCCGTTCCAGCGTGATGGCGATATCCGCCTCACGCTGCGACAACGAGAAGGAGCGCGGTACCGGCACGAGCTGGATCTTCAATTCCGGATGGCGCTCGATCAGCCGGCCCATGCGCGGCGCAAGAAAGGAGACTCCGAACCCGTCGGGTGCGCCGACGCGCACCGTTCCGGCAATGGCCGTATCCGTTTGGCCGAGATTGGCCTGCGCGGCGAGCATTTCCGTTTCCATCCGTTCTGCCGACGCAAGAAAGACTGCGCCTTCGGCGGTGAGCTCGCAGCCATTCGTCCGGCGGATGAAAAGCCGCGTCTTCAGCGCCTCTTCCAGTGACGTCAGCCGGCGCGAGAGCGTGGCGTGATTAAGCCCCAGCCTCTTCGACGCGGCGAGGATCTGCCCGGTGCGGGCGACGGCCAGGAAAATGCGAACGTCATCCCAGTTCATAGCTTTGAATGCATCGCAATCGGATCGACGTCGATGAGGGCCAGTGATGTCACCATGCCTGATGTTTCGTTTTTATATTTGAGGAAATGCGGTGTCTGCAGATGAGTTTCATATGCTTCCTTATTGGCATAGACTTCGAGAATGCGGATCCTGTTCGGATGATCCCTGATGGAGACGGCATTCAGCGAAAGGACACCGTCTTCCAGCCTGATGGATGCTTCGATTTCCTCGGTCAGCAGCGCGCGATAAGTTTTGATCGTGCCCGGATCGATCTCCAGTTCCGCCATCCTGACGACAGGTTTCCCGCTCATCGGTTTGACCTCCCTTTGACTTGTCCGCGTGCCGTTCCAGTTTTGATGCAGGAGCGCAGGTTATCGCGGCAGAACTATAATATACGCACAACGGTTGCTTACTCCAGCGCATTGATTTGTGCAAATTGAAGTGCGATGGTTGAGCCATTCAAAAGATCAGGAGGAACACCCATGCGTGAGATTGGTCATTTCATCGGCGGCAAGAAGGTTGCAGGCACCAGCGGCCGCACCAGCGATGTCTTCAACCCGGCGACCGGAGAAGTGCAGGCAAAGGTCGCGCTCGCAAGCGTCGAGGAACTGCGCGCCGCTGTCGAAAACGCCAAGGCTGCGCAGCCGAAGTGGGCGGCCACCAACCCGCAGCGCCGCGCCCGCGTCTTCTTCAAGTTCGTCGATCTCCTGAACCAGCACATGGATGAGCTTGCGACGCTGCTTTCCAGCGAGCATGGCAAGACGGTCGAGGATTCCAAGGGCGATGTCATCCGCGGCCTCGAAGTCTGCGAATTCGTCTGCGGCATCCCGCATCTTGCCAAGGGTGAGTTTACCGAGGGTGCCGGCCCGGCCATCGATATGTATTCTATCCGTCAGCCGGTCGGTATCGGCGCCGGCATCACGCCCTTCAACTTCCCGGGCATGATCCCGATGTGGATGTTTGCCCCTGCAATCGCCTGCGGCAACGCCTTCATCCTCAAGCCTTCCGAGCGCGATCCGTCTCTGCCGATCCGTCTTGCCGAACTGATGATCGAGGCCGGTCTGCCGGCTGGCATCCTCAATGTCGTCAACGGCGACAAGACCGCCGTCGATGCGATCCTCACTGATCCCGATATCGGCGCTGTCTCCTTCGTTGGCTCCACGCCGATTGCCCGCTACGTCTACGGCACGGCTGCCATGAACGGCAAGCGCGCCCAGTGCTTCGGCGGCGCCAAGAACCACATGATCATCATGCCCGATGCCGATATGGACCAGGCCGTCAACGCCCTTATGGGTGCGGGCTACGGTTCGGCTGGCGAGCGCTGCATGGCTGTCTCGGTTGCCGTGCCGGTCGGCGAGGAAACCGCTAACCGTCTCGTCGAGAAGCTGGTACCGAAGATCGAATCCCTGCGCATCGGTCCTTACACCGACGACAAGGCAGACATGGGTCCTGTTGTCACCAAGGACGCCTATAACCGCATTCAGGGCCTGATCAACAAGGGCATCGAAGAAGGCGCCAAGCTCGTCGTCGACGGCCGCGATTTCAAGCTTCAGGGTTATGAGGACGGCTATTTCGTCGGCGGCTGCCTGTTCGATCACGTCACGCCGGAGATGGAAATCTACAAGACCGAGATCTTCGGGCCGGTCCTGTCGGTTGTTCGCGCCCATAATTATGAGGAAGCGCTCTCCCTGCCGATGAAGCATGAATATGGCAATGGTGTTGCGATCTTCACCCGTGACGGCGACGCCGCCCGCGACTTCGCCTCCCGCATCAATATCGGCATGATCGGCATCAATGTTCCGATCCCGGTGCCGCTCGCCTACCATTCCTTTGGCGGCTGGAAAGCCTCGAGCTTCGGCGACCTCAACCAGCATGGCACTGACGCCATCAAGTTCTGGACCCGGACCAAGACCATTACCGCGCGCTGGCCGTCCGGCATCAAGGGCGGCGCCGAATTCGTCATGCCGACGATGAAGTGATCCGAATAACCTTCCCCATTGTGGAAACGGGCCTGAGAAGGGCCCGTTTTCGTTTTAAATGCTGCGGCGAGCAGTCGCGGGAAACGTGAATGTGAATTTCATATTTTGGAATTGTTCAAAACTGCGAAAGCCACTATATACGCTTTGTAAAGACGATTCAGGAGATTGGCATGCGGTTGACGAAGCAGACCAACTATGCGGTTCGCATGTTGATGTATTGTGCAGCCAATGAAGGACATTTGAGCCGGATTCCGGAAATTGCCAGGGCATACGGAGTTTCCGAGCTCTTCCTTTTCAAGATTTTGCAGCCGCTCAACAAGGCGGGCCTTGTCGAAACCGTGCGCGGCCGCAATGGCGGTGTGCGCCTTGGCAAGCCAGCGACGGATATCAGCCTCTTCGACGTGGTGAGGGTTACCGAGGACAGCTTCGCCATGGCGGAATGTTTTGAAGACGGCGCGATCGAGTGCCCGCTGGTTGACAGTTGCGGCCTGAACTCGGCGCTGCGCAAGGCGCTGAACGCTTTTTTCGATGTGCTGACCGAATATTCGATCGACGACCTGGTCAAGGCGCGGCCGCAGATCAATTTCCTGCTCGGCCTTACCGGCGACCACGATTATCGCAAGCCCGCTGTTCCGGCACCGGCCGCCTGATATCGGAATGCTCTGATAGCCTCCTAGACCACGGTCATTTTCGATGGCCGTGGTTTTTCATTGGTCCTTAGGTGCGTTGATATATCAGAGTGCGTTGAAACCGTTTTCATGGCGCGAAATTATACCAAAAGCGACGAGAATCGGATTAAATCTGCCTCAATCTTGCAAATTTTGGCCTATTTTTGACCGAAAATTTCTAAAATTGCTTTTCTGGAAAAATTTTCTGCGGATCCCGTTGCTTTCAGCAAATAAATATCGTTCCATCGGCCCGCTGATCGGGGTAATGAGCGCCCGATCTCTAAAGATCAAAAAAGAACAAACCTGGGAAACGATATCATGAAAAAGTTCTCTGTCCTGCTCGCAGCGACAGCCCTGGCTTCGGTCATGGCTACCGCCGCGTATTCCAAGACGCTTGTCTATTGCGCCGAAGGATCGCCGGAAGGCTTCGATCCGAGCCTTTACACGGCAGGCACAACCTTCGACGCGTCTTCGCGTACGGTCTATAGCCGCCTCGTTGAATTCAAGCACGGTGGTACGGAGATCGAGCCGGGTGTCGCCGACAGTTGGACGGTTTCTCCCGACGGTAAGGAATACACCTTCAAGCTGCATCCCGGCGTGAAATTCCAGACGACCGACTTCTTCACCCCTTCGCGTGATCTCACCGCCGACGACGTGGTTTTCTCGTTCGAGCGCCAGATCAAGTCGGACAATCCGTGGAACAAATATGTCGAAGGCGGCTCCTATGAATATGCTGCCGGCATGGGCTTCCCTGACCTCATCAAGTCGGTCGAGAAAGTTGACGATCTGACCGTCAAGTTCACGCTGAACAATCCGGAAGCGCCGTTCTTGGCCGACCTCGCCATGGACTTCGCCTCCATCGTTTCCAAGGAATATGCCGACAAGCTCGCTGCTGACCGCAAGATGGCTCAGCTCAACCAGCAGCCGCTCGGCACCGGCCCGTTCACTTTCGTTGCCTACCAGACGGATGCCGTCATCCGCTACAAGGCGAACGAAAGCTACTTCAAGGGCAAGGAAAAGATCGACGATCTCGTTTTCGCGATCACCCCGGACGCCGCTGTCCGTGCCCAGAAGCTGAAGGCCGGCGAATGCCACCTCGTCCCGTATCCGAACGCTGCTGACGTTGCCGACCTCAAGAAGGATCCGAACCTCACGGTCATGGAACAGGCTGGCCTGAACGTCGGCTTCCTCGCCTACAACACCCAGCAGGCTCCGTTCGACAAGCCGGAAGTCCGCCGCGCACTGAACATGGCGATCAACAAGCAGGCGATCATAGACGCCGTCTTCCAGGGCGCCGCCCAGGTTGCCAAGAACCCGATCCCGCCGACCATGTGGTCCTATAACGACAAGATCCAGGACGACAAGTACGATCCGGAAGGTGCCAAGAAGGCTCTCGAAGCCGCTGGCGTCAAGGACCTGTCGATGAAGGTCTGGGCAATGCCGGTTTCGCGTCCGTACATGCTGAACGCTCGCCGCGCCGCCGAACTGATCCAGGCAGACTTTGCCAAGGTTGGCGTCAACGTCGAGATCGTCACCCATGAATGGGCCGAATACCTGAAGCTCTCCTCCGACGTGAAGCGAGATGGCGCCGTCATCCTCGGCTGGACGGGCGACAATGGCGACCCGGACAACTTCATGGACACGCTGCTCGGCTGCGACGCTGTCGGCGGTAATAACCGCGCTCAGTGGTGCAACAAGGACTACGACGCGCTGATGACGAAGGCCAAGGAAACGGCTGACGTTGCTGCCCGCACGAAATTCTACGAAGAAGCACAGGAAATCTTCAAGAAGGAAGCTCCCTGGGCTCCGCTCGACCACTCGCTGGTCTTCGTTCCGGTCAGCAAGAAGGTGTCGGGCTTCCACATGGACCCGCTCGGCATCCATCGCTTCGACGGCGTTGATATCGCCGAATAAGAAAAATGATAAACTGCCCGGCTGAAACCGGGCTTGACCGGCGGTCAGGTTCCACCTGACCGCCGGAAACTATTGGACAACCTGCTATGTTGCGATTTTTCATCGGGCGCCTCGCGGTCCTGATACCGACCTTCCTAGGCGTTTCGCTCATTGCCTTCTCGTTCATCCGCCTGCTTCCCGGCGATCCCGTCATGCTGTTGTCGGGCGAACGAACGATGGCACCCGAACGTCACGCCCAGATCATGCATGATCTCGGTTTCGACCGGCCCATGTATGTGCAGTATTTCGATTATCTCGGCAAAGTGCTGCACGGCGATCTCGGCACCTCGATCGTCACCAAGCGCCCCGTTCTCGGCGAATTCTTCACGCTTTTCCCGGCAACGCTTGAGCTCTCGCTCTGCGCCATCCTCTTGGCAATCCTTCTCGGCGTGCCGGCCGGCGTCTTCGCTGCCGTCAAGCGCGGAACCTGGTTCGATCAGAGCGTGATGGGCGTCGCCCTGATCGGCTACTCGATGCCGATTTTCTGGTGGGGCCTGCTGCTCATCATCTTCTTCTCCGGCTATCTTGGCTGGACGCCCGTTTCCGGCCGCATCTCGCTGATGTATTTCTTCAAGCCGGTCACCGGCCTCATGCTGATCGACAGTCTTCTCTCCGGCCAGAAGGGCGCCTTCGCCTCGGCCGTCAGCTATCTCATCCTGCCGACCGTGGTGCTCGCCACCATTCCGCTTGCCGTCATCGCCCGCCAGACGCGCTCGGCCATGCTCGAAGTGCTGGGCGAGGACTATGTGCGCACGGCCCGCTCCAAGGGTCTCTCACCACTGCGCGTCGTCGGCGTTCATGCGCTCAGAAACGCCATGATCCCGGTCATCACCACGATCGGCCTGCAGGTCGGCGTGTTGCTCGCAGGCGCCATTCTTACCGAAACGATCTTCTCCTGGCCGGGCATCGGCAAGTGGATGGTCGATGCTGTCTTCAAGCGCGATTATGCAGTCGTCCAGGGCGGTCTTCTATTGATTGCCGGCATCATTATGCTGGTGAACCTGATCGTCGACCTGACCTACGGCTTCATCAATCCGCGTATCAGGCACTAGGAGCGGTCCATGAGCACGGTTACTGCAAAATCCGACCAGCCCTCCGCCCTGACGGAATTCTGGTACTACTTTTCACGAAACAAAGGCGCCGTCATCGGTCTCTTCGTTTTCCTCATCATCCTTCTGGTAGCGATCTTCGCACCGCTCGTCTCGCCGCACGCGCCGACCGAGCAGAACCGACAGCTTCTCCTGTCCGTCCCTTTCTGGATGGATGGCGGCAGTCTCTCCTATCCGCTCGGAACGGATGCCGTCGGCCGCGATATTCTCTCGCGTCTGATCTTTGGTGCACGCTTCTCGCTGTTCATCGGTCTCGTGGTCGTCACGCTGTCGGTGGTTGCGGGTGTCTTGATCGGCCTCGTTGCCGGCTATTTCCGTGGCCGCGTCGATATCGTCATCATGCGTCTCATGGATATCATCCTGGCCTTCCCGTCGCTGCTTCTGGCGCTCGTGCTCGTCGCGGTGCTGGGGCCTGGCCTGCTCAATGCCATGATCGCGATCTCGATCGTCAACCAGCCGCATTTCGTGCGCCTGACACGCGCCGCCGTGATGGGCGAGCGTGAGAAGGAATATGTCGTGGCCTCCCGCGTTGCCGGTGCCGGTACCTTCCGGCTGATGTTCAAGACGATCCTGCCGAACTGCCTCGGACCGCTGATCGTCCAGGCAACGCTCGCCTTCTCCGCAGCGATCCTCGATGCAGCCGCCCTCGGCTTCCTCGGTATGGGCGCTCAACCGCCAACACCTGAATGGGGCACGATGCTTGCCGAATCCCGCGAGTTCATATCGCGCGCCTGGTGGGTTGTTACATTTCCGGGTCTTGCCATTCTCATCACCGTTCTCGCCATCAACCTGATGGGCGATGGGCTGCGTGATGCGCTCGACCCCAAGATGAAGAGGTCCTGAGATGGCGCTTCTCGAAATTGAAAATCTCGTCGTCGAATTTCAGACCTCGACCGGACCTTTCCGCGCCGTCGATGGCGTTTCGCTGAAGGTCGATGCCGGCGAGGTTCTGGCGATCGTCGGCGAATCCGGTTCCGGCAAGTCGGTCTCGATGCTCGCTGCCATGGGCCTTCTGCCCTGGACGGCGAAGGTGACCGCCGACAAGATGGTCTTTGACGGCCAGAACCTGCTCGGCATGTCCGGCGCCAAGCGGCGAGAAATCATCGGCAAGGATATGTCGATGATCTTCCAGGAGCCAATCGCGAGCCTCAATCCCTGCTTCACCGTCGGCTTCCAGATCGAAGAGGTGCTGAGAATTCATCTCGGTCTCGACAAGGCGGCGCGGCGCAAGCGCGCAATCGAGCTTTTCCAGGCGGTCGGCATTCCCGATCCTGCCGAGCGGCTGGGCCACTTCCCGCATCAGATGTCGGGCGGCCAGTGCCAGCGCGTCATGATCGCCATCGCGATTGCCTGCAACCCGAAGCTCCTGATCGCCGACGAACCGACCACGGCACTCGACGTGACCATCCAGAAGCAGATCCTCGATCTGCTGATGCGCCTGCAGACGGAGCATCGCATGGGCCTGATCATGATCACGCACAATATGGGTGTGGTCGCCGAAACGGCCGACCGCGTGATTGTCCAGTACAAGGGCCGCAAGATGGAAGAGGCCGACGTGCTGTCGCTCTTCGAATCCCCGAAGAGCGATTACACGCGGGCACTGCTCGCCGCCCTTCCGGAAAACGCGACGGGCGACCGGCTGCCGACCATCGGCGAGCTTTTCAATCCGAACAAGACTGTGGAGGGAGCGGCCTGATGACGCCAGTTCTCGAAGGAAAGAACATCGTCCGCGACTATTACCTGCCGGGCGGCCTCTTCAAGAAGGCGCGAACGGTCCATGCTGTCAAGGGTGTGAGCTTCAGCGTGGAGCAGGGCAAGACGCTTGCGATCGTCGGCGAAAGCGGCTGCGGCAAGTCGACGCTTGCCCGTATCGTGACGATGATCGACCCGGCCACATCAGGCGAACTCTTCATCGACGGCAAGAAGGTCGATATCTTCGAGGGCGATTTGACGCCGGAAATTCGCCGGAAGGTCCAGATCGTCTTCCAGAATCCCTACGGATCTCTGAACCCGCGCAAGAAGATCGGCGACATCCTGATGGAACCGCTGATCATCAACACCAATACGCCGGCTGCCGAGCGACGCGACCTGGCGATGGCGATGCTGAAGAAGGTCGGCCTGCAGGACGTTCACTTCAACCGCTTTCCGCATATGTTCTCGGGCGGTCAGCGCCAGCGTATCGCCATTGCGCGCGCACTGATGCTGAAGCCCCGGCTTCTGGTTCTCGACGAGCCGGTCTCCGCACTTGATCTGTCGGTGCAGGCGCAGGTGCTGAACCTGCTCGCGGACCTGCAGGACGAACTGAACCTCACCTATGTCTTCATCAGCCACGACCTTTCGGTCGTTCGCTACATGGCAGACGAGGTGATGGTGATGTATTTCGGCGAAGCGGTCGAATACGGCACGCGCGACCAGGTTTTCAACGATCCGCAGCACAGCTATACGAAGACCCTGTTTGCAGCGACGCCGCGTGCAGATGTCGATACCATCAAGGCACGCCTTGCACGCAAGAATGCTGCCCTGTCTGCGGCCTCCTGAGGCCGCAGATTTCCAGTGCCGGAACGATCAGCGAGATGAGCAATGACAGAGCATAACGGAACTCTCCATGCGATCATCGTCATGGGCGTCAGCGGTTCCGGTAAATCCTCTATCGGCGAAGAGATAGCCAGGGGCTTGCGCCTTCAGTTTGTCGAGGGTGATGCTCTTCACCCCGCATCCAACGTCGAGAAAATGTCGAAGGGTATTCCGCTCACCGATGAGGACCGGATGCCCTGGCTCGACCGCATCGGCGAGACAATGAAGGCCTCGCTTGCAAAGGGCGAAGGCATCATCGTTTCCTGCTCGGCGCTGAGGCGCATCTATCGTGAAAGGCTGCGCTCTGCTGTCGGCGGCAACCTCTATTTTGTCTATCTCGAAGGCTCGAAAGAACTGCTGACGGACCGCATGGCGCACCGCAAGGGCCATTTCATGCCCACCTCGCTGCTCGAGAGCCAACTGCAGACGCTGGAAGTACCGACAGGCGAAAAGGGCGTCGTCACAGTCGATATCGACAACACCGTTGAGAGGATCGCGGCGGAAGCCTTGAAGGATCTCGCCGCTCTCGGTGTTACGGGTTGAACCTGTTGGGCGAATAGGCCGCGATATTGATGAAAGGCGTCTCGCCGGTCATCAACTCCGCCAGCACTCGTCCCGTTACCGGTCCAAGAGTCAGCCCATGATGGGCATGGCCGAAGGCAAACCACAGGCCTTGATGGCGCGGCGCTTTACCGATGATGGGCATCATGTCGGGCGTGCAGGGGCGGGCGCCCATCCACGGTTCCGGATCGAGCCTCTCTCCCAGCGGAAATATCGTGCGTGCCACGGCTTCGGCCCGGTCTAGCTGCACCGGGGTCTTCGGCGCGTCCAGCGCTGCGAATTCCGCACCCGTCGTCAGGCGCACACCCCGGTTCATAGGCGCCAGGAAATAGCCGCGCTCGGAATCGAGTGTCCAGTTGTTGAGCACCGCATTGCCCTGGATACCGTAATGCATGTGGTAGCCGCGCTTGACGCCGAGCGGGAAGGAATAGCCGAGGCGACGGGTCGCGACTGCCGCCCAGGGACCGAGCGCCATGACAGCGTCGTCGGCCTCCAGCGATCCCTCTGCCGTCATGATCTTCCAGCCGGAGCCGGCCTGCCCGAGCGAAGCTGCATCCCCGGTCACGAATCTGCCGCCGAGGCTTTCGAAATAGCTGCGGTAGGCGCGCGTCAGCGCATGCGGATCGAGAACCGACCACGGGTCGATCCAGCGCAGGCCGCCGACGAAATCGCCCATGATGTTTGGTTCCAGGCGAGCGATATCAGATGAGGTCAGGCTCTCGTAGCTGACGCCGAACTGATCCTTCCAGAGGGCCGCTTCCGCAAAGGCCTCGTCACGCTTGGCTTCTGTGCGGAAGATCTTCATCCAGCCGTCCTTGCGGATCAGTGCTTCGGCGTGCGAGGCCTCGATCAGGTCCTTGTGCTCGCTGATCGAATTCTCGATCAGCGGCGCATAGGCCTTGGTGATCATCTCATGCCGCTTCGGATTGGAGTTCCACCAGTAGCGGGCGAGGAAGGCAAGCTGGCTCGGCAATGCCTTCAGGTGATAATGCGCATCGATGCGGTTGTTCAGCGCGTAGCGCAGCAAAAGGCCGAACTGCTGCGGAAAACCGTAGGGCATGACGCCTTCGCGCTGGATCAGACCGGCATTGCCGAAAGAGGTCTCGTTACCCGGCTCCCTGCGGTCGATAAGCGTCACCTGACGGCCGCGGCGTTGAAGATGGATGGCCGTCGAAACCCCGACGATACCGGCGCCGAGCACGATTGCGTTTTTTGTCATTTTCCCCTGCATTCCGCTATGTCTTAGGCCCTAAAATGCCCATCTCAATGCTGCGGTGCAAACGAAAAATCGCATTTCATTTCAAAATCATTGCGCTTTTCAGTGCGGCATTTTCGGCCCTGATGCGGATCGTCAGAATGGCGGCATTGAGGAGCGAAAAGACCAGCGCATAAAGCGGCATGCCGAAGGCAAGCGGCAGGGCGGCGATCTCGCCTGTCACGATCATGTAGTTCGGATGTTTGAAGAAGCGGTAGGGGCCGTCTTCGACGAGCGGGGCGCCGGGAAGGATGATGATACGCGTCGTCCAGCGCGGCCCGAGCGTCATCAGCACCCATAGCCGCAACACTTGCAACAGCATGAAGAGACCGAACCAGAAGAGCTGGATCGGCTGTCCGGCGGCCAGCATCCAGAGCCCAACGAGCCAGCCCGTATGGAGCGCCACCATATAGGGATAATGATCGGGCGCGATTTCGCGCGCCCCTTTTGCAAAAAGCGCCATCGTGTTGCGGCGCGCGATCACCAGTTCGGAGAGCCGCTGGGCGGTCACGAAGGCGAGAAGAGCGATGGAGGGCCACATCATGCGACCCTCCGCAATGTCACGCAGCTTGCTGTAAAGCCCGGACCCATGGCGATCATCGCCGCGCGGTCCGGCAGTCCTGCGCGGATGGCCCGCTCCAGAACGAAAAGCACTGTTGGCGAGGACATATTGCCATAATCTGCAAGCACCGACCTCTCGATGTCGAGTGTATAAGGCGCCATGGAAAGCGTGCTCTCCATCGCCGCCAGTACCTTGGTGCCGCCGGGATGGCAGATGAAACGGTCGATATCGTTGCGCTCGAGCCCGCTGTGCGCCAGAATGCCGTCAATTGCCGGGCCAAGCTCCTTTTCCGCAAAGGGCGGCAGCCCCTGCGCCAGCAGGATGCCGAGCCCGGTATCGTCGATCTTCCAGCCCATGATGTCGAGCGTATCCGGAAACAGGTGATCGCCCGCCGATTCCACTTCTGCCATGCCGCCTTGGCCTGATCGCATCACACAGGCTGCAGCCCCGTCGCCGAAAAGTGCGGTAGCGATGATGTTCGGCTTGGTCAGCTCATCCAGCCGGAAGGCCAGCGTGCAGAGCTCGATGGCGACGAAGAGCACCACAGCGCCCGGACGGCTGCGCGCCAGCCGCGAAGCGATGCCGAAGCCGGAAACGCCTGCAGCGCACCCAAGCCCGAAGACGGGCACGCGCTCGATATCCGCGCGAAACCCGAGCCGACCGGCAAGCCGCGCATCGATGCTCGGCGTGGTGATGCCGGTAGAGGAAACCGCAACGACGCAATCGACTTCACCAGCCGTCAGCCCGGCCTGCTCGAGCGCCCGGGTTGCCGTCTCGACAAACAGCGAACCGGCGACCTCCTCATAGGCCTTCATCCTGTCTTGCCAGCCATGCGTCTCTTCGAACCAGGAGAGGGGACGGGCGGCATGCCGCTTTCCGATACCGGCATTGTCGAACACGCGCGCGAGGTGGCGGAATTCCTTGAAGCGATCGGCAAAGAGGCGCGCGGAGGCCTCGGCGGCTTGGCTCTGGGTGATGATATGGTCAGGCACTGCAGTGGCGAGACTTAAAAGTCTGACGGATTGAGTCACGGTATGCTCCTTGTCGTTCCCGGCGGAACGAGTGGAAAACACGCGGGCGCGAAAGTTTATTCGGCGCCGCTCTTCACGAAGCAGTGATCAGAAAAAATGCGAAAGCCCGTCGAATAAAGCTGGAGGCAGCGGTGTTCACTCCTCGCAACGTCATTTTCTGAGGAGTTATCCCATGACGACCAAGACTGTCCGCATCGCTTCCCTCGTGCTCGGCAGCTGCATTGCCGCCTCCGTCTTCTCCAGCCCCGTCTTCGCGATTGGCGATGATAGCAGCACCATGCCGGTCTGCAAGAAGGGTGAGATCTACGACAAGAAGGCAAAGAAGTGCGTCAAGCAGCAGAGCGCCAACGTGACGGACGAAAACCGTACCGATTACGCCTACTCGCTCGCCAAGGCCGGCCGCTATGAAGAAGCGCTCGCCATGCTCGACACCGTCAAGGATCAGAACAATGCCGAATGGCTGAACTATCGCGGTTACGCCACCCGCAAGCTCGGCCGCACGGATGAAGGCATCTCCTACTATCTGCAGTCGGTCAAGCTCGATCCGCAATATGCCAAGGTCCGCGAATATCTCGGCGAAGCCTATGTCATCAAGGGCGAGCTCGACCTCGCCAAGGAGCAGTTGACCACCATCAAGGCGATCTGCGGCACCGGCTGCGAGGAATATCAGGACCTCAACGCCGCGATCCTCGATCCGTCGAAGATCTAGAGCAATTCCCAGCAAAAGTGTGCAGCGGTTTTGCGTCCGGATTGCGTGAAACAAAGCTGTACAGCTGCGTGGGGCGGGAGAGAGATAAGGTTGATTGAAGGGTATTTCCGGATGTCGGTCGCACACACCACATTTCCTGCCTATAGTCGCGCCAGAACGGAATCGCCGGCCCGGCCGGCGGTTCCGAAACAGCCAATACGCGCGGAGGCGGCCATCGCGAGCGAAGCGGATATCAGGAGCGGCCTGACGGAACATCTTGCCCGTCTGTGGCGCTATGGCCTCGTTCTTTCGCATCAGCGCGATGTGGCCGACGATCTCGTACAGGCGACCTGCGTTCGCGCGCTGGAACGGGCCGATCAATTTGTCGCAGGCACGCGGCTCGACCGCTGGCTGTTTTCGATCCTGCATTCGATCTGGCTGAATGAGATCCGCGCCCGCCGCGTCCGCCAGGGGCAGGGCTTCGTCGATGCCCAGGATACGCTGAGTTTCGATGGCGCCCGCGACACCGAAACGCATGTCATGGCCAACCAGGTCTTGAAAGAGGTGAATGCGCTGCCGGAGGCGCAGCGATCGGCGATTTTCCTCGCCTATGTGGAAGGGCTTTCCTATCGCGAGGTCGCCATCATACTGGATGTTCCGATCGGCACCGTGATGAGCCGGCTGGCAGCCGCCCGCGCGAAGCTCTCCGAAACTATATCGGCAGGAGGATTTGAATGAGCACGAAGCACATTATGCCCTCCGACGAGGAATTGACCGCCTTCATCGATGGTGAACTCGGCGCGGAAGAGACTGCCCGGATCGAGGCGATGATCGAAGCCGATGGGGCTGTCGCCGAACGGCTGGAGTTTCTGGCGCGTGCAAGCCTGCCTTACAAGCAAGCCTTCGCGCCGCTGCTTGATGCCGCTCCGCAGGCAAAGCTCGAAGCCATGCTGTCGGCCATTCCCGCCGCCCGGTCTGCAAGACCGGCTGCCTTCATGAGCCGTCGAGGCTTTTTCGGCGCGCTTGCCGCTTCGGTCGTTGCCGGCATCGCCGTCGATCGCGCCATGATCGGTGTCGGTGCAAGTTTCTCGGGCAAGGATGAAAACAGCGAATGGCGCGCCGTCGTTGCCGAATATATCTCGCTCTATACACCGGAGACGCTCGCCGGTCCCGTTCCGCCGAGAGATGTGCAGGCAGCGCAACTCGCCAGTCTGGATGGCGACCTCCGCCTGCAACTCTCGCCAGAGCAGGTCGCCCTGCCGGATATCGATTTCAAGCGCGCCCAGATCCTGCAATATGATGGCAAGCCGCTCGCACAGATCGCCTATCTGGATCCCGAGACCGGCCCCATGGCGCTCTGCATCGTCGCCTCCGACGGCGGCCCCAAGGCCCCCGATATCGAAGGCCGCAAGGGCATGAATGTCGTCTACTGGGCAAACGCCACCCACGCCTTCATGCTGATCGGCCACGCCCCGGTCGACCGTATGACGGAGATCGCAGACGCGGTGCGGAGCAAGATTTCCGTTTAGAACGGCTGGGTCTTATCGGAAACCGGGCTGACCTGATTGGCAGGAACGAGGCGGTTCAGGCAATTGACATAGGTCGTATACATCTGCTGAAGCCGCGAGAGCGGCACCACCCAATGCCCTTCATTTCCGGCAAAATCCAGTTCCATATCCGGTGTGCCGACAAAGGAATTCTTGAGGATCTTCTTGATCTGCGCCACACCCGTCTTCTCGGCGGCTGGCAAGATGCGAAGCGTCTTGCCGTCGAAGAATTCGGCCGGTACGGCCTTGGTGCCGGAATAGCCGACGAGCGTTACCTTGGTCGTGGTACCCTCGGGGATCTCCCAGCCATCCTTCGAGACGAGCCACATGACGCTGTCGAGGCTCTGGCGGAATTCGACCGTCTTCCCGAGCTCATCGTTCCAGATCAGCCGGCAGTAGGACGGCTTCTCGCCGACGAACCCGACCGACCACTGCCGCGCATCGCCCATCCATTCCGTCCCGCCAGGGGCCGTCTCGCTCCGTGAGGTTGCCGGAATGAGGAGTGCCGTCAGCAACAGGGCAGAAAAGGTCTTCATGGCTCGAATCATCTCCAAGGAGCTGAGGTGATTCTAGCGGCGGAAGATTGAAGTTTTGCTACCACGGCGGGTCAAAGCCATGTTCATTTCATCGTGCAACCCTCTGGATCGGCGAAGAAGATCGCAGGGAACGAAGGAATTCTTCGGCATCGACAGTTTCCAGAGCGCCGGCGACGTCCCTGAAATACGGCATGGCTTCCCAAAAGTTCCGGTCCGCAACGATATGAAAACGCCGCTGGGCGCGGGTTAGAGCTACGTTCAGCAGATTGAGCTTTGATGAAGCCCAGGCGGCTGCGCCGGCGTGTGCCTTGTCGGCGCCAAGGATCATGAAGACCGTGTCTCTTTCCTTGCCCTGAAAGGTATGAACAGTCCCGACCCTGTCTTTCAGCCACTTCTTCAGTTGCGGAGGCGATGTACGAGGAGAGCCGGTGTCATTGACCCATCGGGCCTTTTTCAGCGCCGTCTTCAGCGCATTCTTGATCTCCTTGAATGGAGAAATGACATAAAGATCGGGCAGTGCTCCGTCCCGGCGGTAAGTCGCGACCAGGACATCGACGATGAATTCGATCTGTTCGGGAACGCGCTGCCGGCCGGAAACCTTGCCCCCAACGTCGATCCAGACGCTGTCGCCATAAAATGGCGGAGCATCGTCGGCCGGCCATCGTTCCTTCAATCCGAATACCATCTTGTCCCGATAGGCGATCCGGTTGGCGAGTGAGAACATCGGGTCGATGCAGCGGCGGTGCACACGCAGCGGACTGCCGATCCAAAGTCCATTGCCATCTTCCGACGGCAGCGCCGTTCCATAGCAGTTTGCTGCGTCGGCGAGCCCCTGTACTGAAACGCGGTTGGGCGAATAACTCTCCGCGGAGGTGTATGGCGACAGGCGACTGAGGGCCCTTATGAGCGCGCCGGGCAGGGTAAAAACCGGCTCGATCTGCAAGGGGTCGCCGATCGCCATCAGGCGGCGTGCCCGCATCAGGGCGCCGACGGCTGCCTGCGGCACGGCCTGACCGGCCTCATCGACGAAAACCCAGCCGATCGACGCCGGTCCGAGCCCTGCGAACTGACGAGCGAAAGAGGCAAACGTCGTCGAAACGACGGGAACGATCATGAAGAGGCTCTGCCATATGGGTGGGATATCCGCCCCGTCGTCAGGAGCATTTCCGGAGAGCAGCTTCGTGATGGCGACGATGTTTCCGCCAAAACCTCCGCTCGGCCTGCTGACTTCCGCCAGCCATGCCTCATGCAGCGTCAGCGCCGTCTCCAGCAAGGCGGAGCGCAGGCCAGCCAGCCTGTCGGAGTGCCAAAGCCCTTCGATCTGAAAACGGTCGGTTTCGAGATCGTCAATGTTTGCGGGCAGTGCCGGCCCGTCCAATCTCTGCCGCAGCTCTTCGAACCTTGCGGACTTCTCGGACCAGGTTTCCTGTCTCGCATGCAGTTCCCGTTCGGCCTGCTCCCGGTGCCGAAGAGCCTTCTCCAGGGAAAGCCGGTACCTTCCCGCAAGATCTCGTTCGCAGTTGGCGAGCGTCTTGCGGAGGGCGATTTGCTCCCGGGCATTCGATTTCACATTGTCCCTGTGCCGTTGGTTTTCACTGTTCGGCAGCATCCTTTTCCACCAGACCGGCGTCGAACGGTCGAGAAGCCGCTCCTCTTCCCTGAGCCGGTCCAATTCGGTACGGACGGCGAGGGTTTCGGCCTCGGCCGCTGCATACCGATCCCGAGCCAACCCAACTGCCGTCTCTGCTGTCTCCAGTGCCTCACGCGCCAGGGCACAGAAAGCGTCGAATGAGGTCAAGGCAATTTCGCCGTATAGATCGGCGAAATGCCCGTATTCGTCGATCATGGAGCGAACCGCTTCGTCGGCATTGCGAAATCGCTCGCCTGCCTCGGCGAATGTTGGCCCGCCGTAGCTGTCTCGCCATTCCCAGATCGTCTGAGGCCTGTCGAGACCGGACCAGTCGGGCTTCGCCCTATCTTCCCTGGCCTTGTCTTCCTTTGCCGGCATGAAGGCGAAGCGCTCCTTGAATGCGCGCCGGTTCCCGCTTTTTCCGAGTGCACAGGCGATCAATCCCCACGGGCGGTTTTCATCCGTCAGCGCGGTGAAGCTGCCATTGTCTTTTTGCGCGGCGATCTTGTGGGCAACGGTCTGCAAATAGCCGAATGTCTTGCCTTTCGTAATCGAGCTTTGCTTGGGAAGGTCGCGCGAGATATTCTCGACGGCAGCGTTGTTGGACGAGGCGACGACCATCTCGAAGCCGGTGAGGCTGGCGTTCAGGCTCGATATCCACGCGGTGCTGCCGTCCTTGAAATTGACCTTTCTCGATGCGCCGTCGAAGGCATCCCGCGCGGTTCTCAAGGCGGCGAGCACCCGCGCCCGCCGGACGATATTGTCCGCAAAGATATCACGCAGCAGTGTCGTCTTGCCGGTGCCCGGTGGGCCGTTGACCGAAAAGAGCCCGGTTTCCGAGAGGGTTTCCAAGGCGGTATTGATCGCGAATTGCTGCATCAGGCTCATGGCATGATGGGCTTCTGCCAGCCAGCGCCCGGCATTGAGGTTTCGCGGATGCAGTGACCGGATGAGGGCGCGGCGGCCTGTTTCCGTATAAAGGTCGATCCGCGCGTTGGAAGCGAGCGGCGTCAAATATTGTCGCAGCGGCTCGGGAATCGTGCCGCTGCGAATGCAGTCCATGGCCTTTTCGATGTCCTCGATGAAGAAGCTGTTCAGAATCCCGATTTCCTGTTCGGGAGTACCATCTTCCTCGTCATCGTCGTCACCCGCCGCGTTATGCTGAAGCGGCGCAGGCAGGAGCTTTGCCGTCGGCCTCGACGGCTTGTCCCTGTAGCGGATTTCAACGAGAGCGACAGGCCTGTCTGCATCAGGCGCGAAGCCTGCCCAGTCGCAAAGCAAGGCATGAAGGGCGCGAATTTCAGCAGGCGTGAGCGGCTGGTCGTCGGTATCCTCAGATTTTTGATGGTGCAGACGTCGCTGGGCTTGGAAATTTCCCAGCAATTCCTGCAGGCGCTGTCTGCCATCGGCAAATGCTTCCGAGCTCAGCGCGGCAAGGCCACGTTTCCGGACTTGCCCAAGCGCCCAGGGAAGCGTCGAGATGGAAAACGCCGTAAAAATCGGATTGCCGTGAGCGTCGAGTTCCAGGCTTGCAAAGCAGGTATCGCCATCCAGATCGCCGCGCTCTGCATCCTCGAATTCCGTCATGCCGTTGGTGGCGCTGGCGAAATTCCTGCTGACCTTGGAGATCTCCGATTTGCTGAAAACGCCGAGGAAAAGGGTAAGTCCGGTGATCTCCTTGTGCTCGGGGACAATTGGACGCTTCACGGCGTCGCTGTCATCCTCAAGTGTTTCGGCATGCAACCAAAGAGCCTTCTTGTTTTCGTCTTCCGTTGCCCGCTTGGAAAGGTCGTACGGGATGAAGAACTCGATCTTGTGCCAGAGGTCGAGGATTGCCAGCAGCCGCTCGCGTTCGTTACCTGTAGGGATCTGCATGGCGTTTCTCGGTACAGATAAATTCGCTGAATGTTCTATCAACGATCACCTGTTCGGGAAACCCGGTGCCGGAAACTCGGTCTACCCCGGGACCCTTCGGTGCCTCTGGATTGGCATGTTCGCGGCGATGTGGGCGGCAAGCCTTTCGCGGCCGACCGGCAGAATTGCTTACGGTGCTTACGATTGCTTACACACATTTTGTAAGCGAGTTTCCGTAATGATTTCAGTGATTTATTGTTTCGCTTACGGACTTACAAAGATAATGGTGAAACTCAGCTGGAGAGACAGCGGGCATTTCAAGGGGCTGTGGGCTATGCCCATGAGAGTTTGAGACAGGCCGTAATTTCGTAAGTTTGTAAGCGTGGTCGTTAAGGTTGTGATTTTGTTATGTAATCACGCTTACGAAATTTGCCGGCGAATGGCAGCGCTTACAATTTTCGGGCATCACGCCGATGACGCCCAGCGGCTTGCGGATGATCTCGGCGCCGATATCAGGACGAACGGCCATTACCAGCGCCTCACGACGATTGACGTCAGGCGCGCTCCAATCGCTGTCGATGGGCGGGGCGATTACCGAAACGGCCGACCGATCGTCGATTTTCCCTCTGTTTTTCCGATCGCGAGCGACCATGGATGCCACCTTTGTGCTCTGGCTTTGGGTCCCAGTCAACAGGGGCGAAGCGGCAGTTATTTCCGCGAAATGTCTCCTTCAATTCGTCCGCCATCTCAGGGCCATCAGCAGGCAGCATTCTTTCGGCTGCGCATGTCGCGCTTATCATCGGCGAAGACGCCACATCCTGTTCCGCCTGGCTGGCCGTGCCACAGGAAGAGTACGGAGAGGCCCAGCTTTTCCGCTAATTTCAGTCCTTCCTGTTCGCCAAGAACCATCATCGCCGTCGCCCAGGCATCGGCACTCATGCAATCGCGAGCGATTACTGTGGCCGAGGCGGGCGGTTTTCTGAGCGGCATGCCGAGACGCGGATCTATGGTGTGGGAGAGCCGGTGTCCGCCGATATCCACCCAGTGGCGGTAATCCCCGGACGTCGCGATGGCTGAATCCTCGAGCTCGATGATGGAATGCGGCGCGCGTTCGTGAAGATCGGGTTTCTCGACCGCAATCGCCCAGCCCGAGCCGTCCGGCTGCGCGCCGAGTGCGCGCAGCTCGCCGTCGATAGCGAAGAGGCCCGCTTCGATGCTGTGCAGACCTGCGGTTTCCGCCAGCCGATCGACACCGTAGCCCTTGGCGATGCCGTTAAGGTCGAAGCGCATGTCGGCATGCTTTCGTGCTCTCCCATTGGCGGGATCAAGCTCAAGGATGTCATGAGCCGAGTTGCGGCGTGCGAGGCGGGCAGCCCTTATTGCCGCCTCGTCGGCTTCCACAGCACCGAAACCCCAGGCGGCGACGGCGTCGCCCACACCGATGTCAAAGGCTCCGCACGAGGCTTCGCCGATGGCAAGGCCTGCCTGGAGCACCTTCATCAGTTGTTCAGGAAGGACGATCCATTCGCCGGGACAGGCGGCGTTCAGGCGATTGAGATCGCTTTGGGGCTTCCATGTGGACATCTGCTGATCGACCTCTGCGACGGCGTCCGCCATGGCGGCGTGGACCCTCACGGTTTCGAAATCGCCTCGCATGTGGAAGAGCGCGGACCAGCGTGTGCCCATGGTGGGACCGTTCAGGGCATGGCGGGTGAGATCAGTAAACGTCTTCGGCATAGCGGCCCTCTAACTTGAGTGTCGCAAGACTCACGCCCTGCGGCATGAGAATGTCGGAGAGAGCGGCGGCCACGCCCGCCGCCATGTCACGGCCGCCGCAGACGAGGATCTGGCTGCCTGCCGCGATGAGTTTGCCGATCCTGGCGGCATCCTCGCGCAGGATGTCCTGGACATAGGCCGGGTTTGCCGTTCGCGAGAAAGCTGTGGAGACGCCGGCCAGTCGACCGTCCTCCTTCCAGTCCGACAATTCCTCCGCATAGAGTGCGTCGCTCTCCGGATGGCGGGTCCCGAAATAGAGATACATGGGTTGGTGCGCCTTATTCGCGCGGGCGAATCCCGCAAGGGGGCCGATGCCGGTGCCCGCGCCGATCAGGATGACGGGCTTGCCGCTGTGGGCAGGCCGGAAGCGCGGATTGGAGCGAACGAAGGCCGTCACCGTTTGTCCGGGTTCGAGAGCCGTGAGCTGCCCGGAGCAGAGCCCGCCCGGTTGCTTGCGGACGCAGATTTCGACGAACCCGTCCTTCGTGCTCGAAGCGAGCGAATAGAAGCGCGGCACTTGCGAACCTTCGGGCAATATGCCGACCAGGTCGCCCGCTTCGAACTGCGGAAATGCGTTTCCGGTCAGACGCTGCCAGAAAGACATCTTCGGCAGGGCGAAGCGCAGGATCACAGTCGTGGCCTGAACGCTTGCGCCATAGTCGCGGCGCGAGATCAGTGAAAGCTCCCAGGTCTTCGGTCTGGTCGGCAGGTGGTTGAGTTCGAAGGCGAGCCCGAGCGTCTCCGCCAGATCACGACCCCAGCGGGCAAAGTCCTGCGGCGACTGGCGATCCACGGTGTCGTACGGCAGCAGCGCAACCCAGCCCCTTTCTTCCGCCAGCCGTGCGACGTCAGCGGCGAAACCGCAATAGGCGGGGAAGCTGCGGTCGCCGAAGCCGAGCACGGCAAGCGAAGGACCCCGCTTTACAGGAGTGCGCCGGAAGCGTTCCAGAAAGCCTTGCGCGGATGCCGGGGCTTCGCCGTCGCCATAGGTCGCGGCAAGCAGGATGAGCCGTTGCGCCATGGGCCAACGTGCGGGGTCGAAGCCGGACATCGGACCGACATGGACACGCATGCCCTGTTCGCAGAGCGATTTTCTCAGGGTCTCGGCAAAGCCCCAGGTCGTGCCGCCCTCGCTGCCGACAAGGACGATGATGTCAGCCTCGCCTGCGGGAACAGAACGCCCCTTCTTCACGCCACGACCCCTGAACCAGACGGCGAGGCCGGTCCAGCTCATGACGGGAACGGCAAGTGCGGAAACACCGAGAAACAGGCCGAGCCATGCGATGCCCCGACCAGTGTGCAGCATGGTGAGGAAGTCCGTCAGGCGGTCGACCCAGTTTGAAGCCTTCCAAGCGAGCAGGTCGCCGTTGCCCTGGTCGATGTAGCCCTGGCCAGCGTCCGTCTTGAGGGTAAACGCGTCGGTTGCATCTGCGGCAGCCGGAAAGCTGAGCGAGCGAAGTGTGTCGACCGGGGTCTCCTGCAGAACGGTTATGGAGGCGACCTGGACGCCCGTAGCGCCGCTGACCTCCGAGGGGAAGGGCGGGACGCCGGCACCTTCGGGCAAAATGTCGTACGTTGCGGCGGTCATCCAGAGCGCGGTCAGCGACGACAGAAGTAGGCCGGGCAAGGCAAGGCGCGAGATGACAGCATGAAGGCGTACATCGCCCGTGCCTTTTGCAGGCTTCAGGATGGAGCGCCAGCCGCCCGCTCGGCGCGCCAGCAGGAAAAGACCGGAGAGGGTCAACGCCAGCATGGCGCCCGCGCCGCCGGCGGCGATGAGGCGGCCGCTGTCGTCGAGGAGCAGCGAACGATGAAGATTGGTGAGCCAACGCTCGACGGCCGACGTGTCAGCGCTGCCGACGGGCGTGCCCGTTGCCGGATCGATGATGGAAGATGCGGGCTGGTCGCCCTCGAAATAGTATGCCGTAATCCGGCCGGACGGCGCGCGCCTGATCTGCTCCACCGAGGGTTCCGCCGACTGGATCCGTGCCGCGAGTTCCGCGACACTGATGTCCTGTGCCACAGGGATGGTGAGCCCCTCGGAGGCCGGGAAGACCGAGAGGGCTGTACCGCTCAGGGCGATGACGGTGAGAAGCGCAGCGGCGATCAGCCCAAACCAGCGGTGGAGCGACCGGATCATGGTAATTTTCCTTGGTGATCAACGTGCATAGGTGAAGTCGGCGATGTAGCGGCTACCCGTGGCCGCCTGGCCGGAGCCGGCAGAGGTGAGCGGTACGACGATTTCGTTGGGGCTGTCGCGCATGTCTTCGACGGCCGAGTCGATGTGCAGCTCATAACCGGCATCAAAAAGGGTATCGGCAAGGTCGAGTGTGATCTTGAGCGAGCGGCCGGAACCGACGCTGGCCCCGGTAATGCCGTTGATTTCGCCGGTGTCGCCACCTGTGGCCCGATACCAGCCGCTCAGATGCTCGTAGTAGCGCGCCTTGCCGCCCGCCATCCACAGACTGCCGACATATTTGCCCTGCGCATCGGTCACGTAATAGGCAAGATAGGCTCCATCTCCACCATAGTTGCGCAGGTTGGTGGTGAAGGTCACTTCGCTTGCGAGTGCAAGACCGGGCACCGTCAGTGCCGTCGTGACGGCCAGCATGGCCAAGAAGGACTTCATCCTCATTGTTCATCTCCTTTTCTGGTGCGGTCAGTTCATCTGGGCGCGCGGCTTGCTGCCGGGCGTGAACAGGCTGTTGGTCGGGGGCGATCCGTTCTGTGGCATGGGGCCATTGCGATCGCCGCACCCACCGCGGCCATCATCGTCGTCGTCATCGTCGCCTTGCCCGCCACAGCCGTTAGCAGCGTAGCGGCCATCCTCGTCGCCACGACGGTGATGTCCTTCGCGATGGCCTTTGCCCTCATGTTCGCGGTAATTTGCCTTCACGATATCGGTGCCACCGAGCTTCGGGGGATCGAGCGGTAAGGCCATACTGGCGAAGGCGGCGAGAATGCCGGTGCCGGCAACCGCGGTGAGAAGAAGCTTGCGGTGTTTCATGGGTGTGTCTCCTTTGGGATTGGCAAGAGGGGATTGGCGAGGGTGAGGATCACCGATGGTTGTGGTGTTCCTCGATTTCGATGACATCGAGTGTCACGGGGTCGATCTTCGCTTCGAAGCGACGTCCGGTTTCATCCGTCCCGTAGACTTCGTAGCAACCGTCATCGATCTTGATGCGTCTCAGCCTCCAGCCGCGCTCCTCGGCAAGCGCGCGAACCGCCTCGCGCCCTTTCCAGTCACGGATCGGAGCGTTGCAGTCTTCCTCTGCCTGGGCAGATGTTACCGCCATGATCACAAGGGCCAGGGTTGGCAGGATGCCGGTCTTCATCAATCGTTTCCTCTCGTCGTCGGACCGTAAACTCATGCCGCAGACTGACCTCCACCTGACAGATGCAGAGACTTTGCTTCAGCTTCCCGTAAGCTGGCGGGTGGACTACAGAAGAGGGCAAAGGGAGAAATCATGAGAGTTCTGCTGATCGAGGACGACACGGCACTCGGGGCGGCGATCCGCGACCAGATCGCCGCGGATGGTCATTCCGTCGATTGGATGAATCGGCTCGACAAGGCGCGCGACGCGCTCGCCTCGGCCGCCTACGATCTCGTGCTGCTCGACTTGATGTTGCCCGACGGCCTCGGTATTCCCTTCCTCAAGGCCTTGAGGGCGCGTGGCGACGCGACGCCCGTCATCATATTGACGGCGCTGGATCAGGTTTCCGACCGGATCGCCGGGCTGAACGCCGGCGCGGACGACTACATGGTCAAGCCCTTCGACCTTGCCGAGCTTTCTGCACGGATCGGCTCTGTCGCCCGTCGCTACACGGGCAACCCGAACCCGATCGTTACGCTTGGACCATTGGAGATCGACCTTGCCGCCCGCAGCGTCAGGTTTAACGGCAAGCCGGTCGTCCTGACGGCGCGCGAATGGGTGCTGTTCGAGGCTTTCGTCCAGCGTCCTGGCCAGCTGCTTTCCAAGGCGCAGCTTGAGGAACGGCTCTATTCGTTCGATCAGGAAGTCGACAGCAATGCCATCGAGGTTCATGTGAGCCGACTGCGCAAGAAGCTGGGTGCGCATGTGATCGAAACCGAGCGCGGACTGGGCTATCGATTGGGACGGCCATGAAGATCAACAAGGTGATGTCTTCGCTTCAGGCGCGGCTGGCAATCGCGGTCGGCGTTTCCGTAACCATCCTGTGGCTCGCGGCCGCCGTCGCCACCGCGCACCGCCTCGGACGAGAGCTGGAGCAGGTCTATGACGACGGGCTGAAAGCCACTGCGGAGCGTATCCTGCCGATCGCTCGGCATGACCTGCGCGAGGGAAATCCGAGACGTGAACGAGCCGATGATGATGAGGACGAAGACGACGTCCGCCGTGAAGCGCGGCCTGTACGCGAGGCTCGCTATGGTGAGGATGTCACGTTTATTCTGCGTGATAAACAAGGCGGCGTGCTGCTGAGTTCGAAGGGAGCGGACGTCGCGATCTTCCCTCCGTTCGAGAAGACGGGGTTTTCCCGCACCGACACGCATCGGCTCTATTATGCGACAAGCGCCGACGGAAATCTGGTCATCGCCGTGGCCGAACCGCTGGATCACCGCCAGGAGCTGTCGAACAAGATGCTGCTCGGTCTGTTGTTGCCGCTGCTGGTTGTCATTCCGCTGAGCCTTGTGGTGATTGCGTTCGCGGTCCGGTATTCGCTGCGTCCGGTCCGCGCTCTTCAGCAGGGGCTTTCCCATCGCGGCGCGCAGGATCTATCACCTTTGCCGGACAGCGGCTTGCCGAGTGAACTCCGGCCGATTTCCGCGGGGATCAATCAGCTTCTCGGCCGCCTCACGGCCGCGTTCGACGCGGAGCGGGCCTTTGCCGCACACGCGGCGCATGAACTCCGCACGCCTGTTGCCGGTGCGATTGCACAGGCGCAACGTATCCGCTCCGAGACGAAGGAAGAACTGACTGCACAGCGCACAAATGAGATCGAGACGACGCTCAAGCGGCTGATGCGCATGTCGGAAAAGCTGATGCAACTCGCCCGCGCCGAAGGCGCGCGGCTGCGCGCCGACGAACCGTCCGATCTGAGGACGGTCCTGCTCATGATTGTCCAGGATTTCGAACGCACCGGAGAGCGGAAAGTTGAACTAACCATGCCGGAAAAGCCAGTCTATTCGCCGCTCGACCCTGATGCGGTCGGAATTCTCTCCCGCAATCTCATCGAAAACGCGTTGAAGCACGGGGCACAAGGCAGCCCAGTCGAGGTGGCTCTTGATACTGAAGGGGTTCTTTGTGTTGCCAACGAGGGGGCGACGCTGCCGCCAGAGGCGATGGACCGTCTGATGCGCCAGTTCGAGCGAGGCAACGTCAAGATTGGCGGATCGGGTCTTGGACTCGCCATCGTCAAGGCGATCGCAGACCGTGTCGGAGCCGCTGTAGAAGTCGTGTCTCCTCGTTCCGGGAGGAGTGAAGGGGTCGAGGTGCGCGTACGCTTGCCTATCACGTAGGAGTTCGACCTTGTATACGGATCAACTTGCGATCCTAGCTCTGTGCCCATGACGAATGCCCTGTCATTTCCCGGAGGATCGTCCATCGCGCTCGATCGGCGTGGGCATCACCTTCGGGCATCAGTTCTGGGCATCAGGTCCCCAATGATGCCAAAACGGGATGCGGCACGACTGGAAAATCAAGGAATTGAGGGAATTTAGCGAGAATTGGCTGGGGAACCTGGATTCGAACCAAGATCGACGGAGTCAGAGTCCGCTGTTCTACCATTGAACTATTCCCCAGCAGCTGTGAACCCAAGTTGGCTCGGCTGGTGTGCGGCGCTTATAAACAAAAGCTGGCGGATTGCAAATACCCGTTTTGAAAAAATTCGACCCTTCCGATCCGGATGAAAATTTCAGATTTAAAATGTGGAATCAAAAAGAATTTGGTGATTTCGCCGGTCACTGATATTCTCGCCGCAACGCAAAAATCGAATGAGCGCCTGCTGCATACCTTTCTGGACTTGCGCGGCGCGGTGGAAAAAGAACGTGGAAGACCCCGAAGGCGGCGCAAGGCCGCAATTTGACGGGGCGTCGGCGGCAGGGCGCAAGGACGGCAAGAAGTCCAAGCGCCGCAAGGGCAAGCGAGGCGGGCAATCCCGCAGCGCCGCCCATCCCGCTTCGCATGATCTCTCCGGCCATGCCGGCGAGGCGGCGCGCCCGAAGGAAGACACGGAAAGCCCGGCCCGCAAGCGGAAACGCCGCCGGCGTGGGGGACATGGTTCATCACAGACGGATATTGCTGCGCAGTCTCAGGCTGCCGTTCAGACCGGCAATCATGTTCAAGCGTCGCGTCCGGACGGCGATTCGCCCTCCAGCCGCCGCAACCGGCGCAAGCATCGCAACAAGCGAGGTCTGCAGGGCAGGCCGCTTGCCCCCGTCCAGTCGCCACCATGCGCCAGGCCCGAACATCGTGCCGATACGGCTCCGCGTTCTGTCCCGCAGCAAGCGCAAGACGCCGAAGCGGCAAATCGCAGGAACCGCCAGGCTGGGCATGAAGATGAGCGGGCAGGGAGTGAACACCCCTGGTCGGATGAGTTCTATGCCGCGCTCGATCTCGGCACCAACAATTGCCGCCTGCTGATCGCCCAACCGACGCGCCCCGGCCAGTTTCGTGTCGTCGATGCCTTTTCCCGTATCGTGCGTCTTGGCGAAGGGCTTGCCGCCAGCGGCAGACTGTCGGACGAGGCGATGGAAAGGGCGGTCGATGCGCTCAGAATCTGTGCCTCCAAGCTCCGGAACCGTGAGATCCGCCGCATGCGGCTGATTGCGACCGAGGCCTGCCGTCAGGCGGCCAATGGCGAGGAATTCCTGAAGCGGGTCGTGGCCGAGACCGGGCTGGAGCTCGAAATCATCGATCGCGAAACCGAGGCGCGGCTTGCCGTTTCCGGCTGTTCCTCGCTTGTCGGCCGCGAGACGCGCTCCGTCGTCCTCTTCGATATCGGCGGCGGTTCCTCGGAAATTGCCGTCATCCGCATCGGTGATAGCCGTTTCGCCCGTCTCGCCAATCACATCACGCACTGGACCTCATTGCCCGTCGGTGTGGTCACCTTGTCGGAGCGCCATGGCGGCCGCGATGTGACGCCGGAGGTTTTCGAGGGCATGGTGAGCGAAGTCGCGGGCATGTTGTCGAGTTTCGACTGCCCTGAAATCGAGATTGCCGAGGATGGCGATTTCCATCTGATCGGCACGTCAGGCACGGTGACGACGCTTGCCGGCGTGCACCTCGATCTGCCGCGTTACGACCGCCGCAAGGTCGATGGCATATGGCTGTCGGATGATGAAGTCTCCGCCATGCAGGCGAAGCTTCTCTCCTGGAATTTCGAGAGCCGCGCCGCCAATCCCTGCATCGGGCCGGATCGTGCCGATCTGGTGCTGGCCGGCTGCGCCATTCTGGAGGCAATCCGCCGCCGCTGGCCAAGCCCGCGCATGCGTGTCGCCGATCGTGGCTTGAGAGAAGGCCTGCTCACCGACATGATGGCCGATGACGGCGTCTGGCGGCGGCATCGCAATCGCCGCGGCCAGCGGGGAAACAAGGGGTAGGCATGACCAAGCCAACGATCGCGGGAAACCGTACCGGCCGCAAGCTCGGCCAGCGCGTCAAGAAAAAGAAAATGAAGGCCTCGTCACGCCAGTGGCTGGAGCGCCATATCAACGATCCCTATGTGCAGCGCGCCCAACTCGAAGGTTATCGCGCCCGCGCGGCCTTCAAGCTGCTGGAGATCGACGAGAAGCACCACATCCTGAAGGGCGCCAGGCGCATCATTGACCTCGGGGCCGCTCCCGGAAGCTGGTCGCAGATCGCCGCGAAGGTGACGGGGTCGACGGATGAGGATATCCGCGTTGCAGCAATCGACTTTCTGGAAATGACGCAGCTACCCGGCGTCACGGTACTGCAGCTCGATTTCCTTGATCCCACAGCCCCGGAAAAGCTGATGGCGGCCGTCGGCGGCACGCCGGATCTGGTGCTCTCGGACATGGCGGCACCGACGACCGGCCATCATCGCACCGATCACCTGCGCACCATGCATCTCTGCGAGGTTGCGGCCCATTTCGCCGTCGAGGTGCTGGGTGAGGGTGGGCATTTCCTGGCCAAGACCTTCCAGGGCGGCACCGAGCGGGATCTGCTCGCCATGCTGAAGCAGCACTTCCGTCAGGTCGTGCACGTCAAGCCTGCCTCGTCGCGCGCCGAATCGGTGGAGATGTTTCTGCTCGCAAAGGGTTTCAAAGGCCGCAAGGCCGAGGCGGAGCCCGAGGACGCTTGATCTTTGCGCCAGTCCTGCGGATGATGATTTCCCAGGACTGGATACCATCGATCCCATGCTTCTTTACGTTACACTCGGAACCAACGATCTCTATCGCGCCCGGCACTTCTATGATGCCGTTCTGCCGGTGCTCGGCTACCGCGGCCAGCGCTATTCGGAGGAGGAGATCGGCTATGCCGCCGATGGCGATACGCGCTGCCGCTTCTGGGTCGTAACCCCGTTCAACAGGCGCCGGGCGACGAATGGCAACGGCTCCATGGTCGCCTTTGAGGCGGAAACGCGGGCGGCGGTCGATGCCTTCCATGCAGCGGCGATTGCGGCCGGCGCTGTCGATGAAGGCAAGCCGGGGCTGCGCTCCTATCACGCGCATTTCTACGCAGCCTATGTCAGGGATCTCGACGGCAACAAACTATGCGCCGTCTGCGAGAAGGCCGAAGAACCGCCCTTTATTTGACCGGCTGTTGCTCGGCGTTGATCGCCGTCGGCGGCACGCGCTTGGCACGGTGGCCGGACACGGAAGCGCCGGCGTCCTTGGCCATGCGGACGAAGGGGATGGTGGCGACGACAGTCAGCCCGGCAATGACGAAGAAGGCAATGTGGAAATCGATAACCTGCAGCTCGGCTCCGCGGAAATAGATTGAGGTTTCCAGGATTGAGGCGGCAAGGGCGACGCCGAGCGCCAGGCTGATCTGCTGCATGACCGAGGCCATGGATGTCGCCTGGCTTGCCTGCGCATCGTCGATATCCGCAAAGGCCAGCGCATTGACGCCGGTGAACATGAAGGAGCGGGAGAAGCCGCCGAGCAGCAGCACGCCGATGATGACAAGATGGGGCGTATCCGGCGTGAAGAGGCCGGTCATGGCGGTAACGACCGTCGTCACCGCACCGGCGCAGAGAAGCGTGGTGCGGAAGCCG
Source organism: Rhizobium sp. WYJ-E13 (assembly GCF_018987265.1). Classification (NCBI taxonomy): domain Bacteria; kingdom Pseudomonadati; phylum Pseudomonadota; class Alphaproteobacteria; order Hyphomicrobiales; family Rhizobiaceae; genus Rhizobium; species Rhizobium sp. WYJ-E13. Next base: position 372,128 of record NZ_CP076853.1, read on the forward strand.
ATCGCCTTATAGACGCGTCGCGCGATGAACTTCGTTGTGATCGCGCCGATCGCGCCGGCAAACGTAATGAGGCCCGACTGAAAAGGCGTAAGCCCAAATCCGAGTTGCAGCATCAGCGGCGTCAGAAACGGCATGGCGCCGACACAGATGCGAAACAGCGTGCCGCCGCTCGTCGAGGCCCGGAAGGTCGAATTCCTGAACAGGTTGAGATCGAGGATCGGCGTGGGGTAACGCCTGGCGTGGCGCACATAGAGCACGCCGCAGAGGATGCCGATGGCGGTGGCCGCAATGCCGATGATCGGCGGCAGGGCCGGAAGGCTGACGACCGAGAGGCCGAAGACGACGCCGGCCGCCGCCAGGCTGGTCAGGATAAAACCGTTGAAGTCGAGTTTCGGCGGGGCTGTCGCGTCTATTTCCGGCAGATAGATCGTCGCGAGCCACACGCCGGCGACGCCGACCGGCACGTTGATCAGGAAGATCCAGTGCCAGCTGAAATAGGTGGTGATGAAGCCGCCAAGTGGCGGGCCGGCAAGCGGGCCGACAAGGGCCGGGATCGTCAAGAGCGCCATGGCCGAGACCAGTTCGCTCTTCTGCGTCGTTCGTACCAGCACAAGGCGTCCGACGGGCGTCATCATAGCGCCGCCCATGCCCTGCAGGAAACGTGCGAAGACGAATTCGATGAGATTGGACGAGAAGGCGCAGAAGATAGAGCCGACGACGAAGACGCAGATTGCAAGCCGGAAGATATTCTTGGCGCCGAAGCGGTCCGCCATCCAGCCGCTGATCGGAATGAACACTGCGAGCGCCACCATGTAGGACGTAAGCGCCAGTTTCAGAGTGATCGGCCCGACATGCAGATCGGCCGCAATCGCCGGCAGGGCCGTCGCGATCACGGTCGAGTCCATCTGTTCCATGAAGAGGGCGACGGCGAGGATCAGCGGGACAATGCGGTTCATAGGCGAATGCCTTGATGGATGCAGATGGGGCTTGGGAAGCCCGTGCTGTGTAGTCCCAGTTACAGGCTCTGCCAATCCCCCAATCGGGTTCCATCAGACGTTTGGATCACGACTGCGTGAGACGGTTGCTCGACACTTTTGCCTCTCAAGATTGAAAGATACTTACCCGGCCGAGGCAAGAAATCCGGCTACGTCGAATTCGACGACAAGCGGCTGGTTATGACTGGCGACACGGCAAACCACTCCTTCCTGTCGCCGCGGCCGCCGGACCGGGTCGGACTGGGACGTGCGCTTCGATATGGACAAGTGCAGGCGGCGGCAACTTCCGGCGGTCGGTTTCGTCGAGAAACAGGGCATCGGTTATCGTTTCGTGCCGAAGACTGGCCGGTTCGACATTTGAGCCATGCGCATGGCTCCTATACCGAGCCCGGCCGCATGCCGGGCCTTTTTGCTATTTCCTTCCTGTCATAGACGTGTTACCAGCCCTCGCCAACTTCCATAAACTCATGCACACCGCCGGTGCGGACGATTCGTACCGGGTGGGTCGCATTTTTCTTTCTTGAAGGAATTTGGCCATGGCTCGCATCATAGAAACGCCGACCGGACTGGACGCACTCACCTTCGATGATGTGCTGCTGCAACCCGGTCATTCCGAAGTCCTGCCAGGTCAGACGAGTGTTGCAACGCGTCTCGCACCCGACTTCGAGCTGAATATCCCGATCATATCAGCTGCTATGGATACGGTGACTGAGGGCCGTCTGGCGATCGCCATGGCGCAGGCCGGTGGCCTTGGCGTCATTCACAAGAACCTGACACCGATCGAGCAGGCCGAGCAGGTCCGCCAGGTCAAGAAATTCGAGAGCGGCATGGTCGTCAATCCGGTGACGATCGGTCCGGACGCAACGCTTGCCGATGCCCTGGCGCTGATGAAGATGCATGGCATCTCCGGCATTCCTGTCGTCGAAAAATCCGGCCGTCTCGTCGGCATTCTCACCAATCGCGACGTCCGCTTCGCATCCGATCCGACACAGAAGATCTACGAACTCATGACCCGCGAGAATCTCGTGACGGTCAAGGAAAGCGTCGACCAGCAGGAAGCCAAGCGCCTGCTGCACTCTCACCGCATCGAGAAGCTGCTGGTGGTAGACGGCGAAGGCCGTTGCGTCGGTCTCATCACAGTCAAGGACATCGAAAAGGCGCAGCTCAACCCGAACGCCTCCAAGGATGCGCAGGGCCGCCTGCGCGCTGCTGCAGCCGTCGGCGTCGGTGACGACGGTTTCGAGCGTGCCGAACGGTTGATCGATGCCGGCGTCGACCTGCTCGTCGTCGATACCGCACACGGCCACTCGGCTCGCGTTCTGGAAGCGGTCGCCCGCGTCAAGAAGCTCTCCAACTCCGTTCGCATCATGGCCGGCAACGTTGCGACGGGCGACGGCACCAAGGCGCTGATCGATGCCGGTGCTGACGCCGTCAAGGTCGGGATCGGTCCGGGTTCGATCTGCACGACGCGCGTCGTTGCCGGCGTCGGCGTTCCGCAGCTTGCCGCCATCATGTCGGCAGTCGAGGCTGCACGGGATCAGGATATTCCTGTTATCGCCGATGGCGGCATCAAGTTCTCGGGCGACGTGGCCAAGGCCATCGCGTCAGGAGCTTCGGCCGTCATGGTCGGCTCGCTGCTGGCAGGCACCGATGAAAGCCCGGGCGAGGTCTATCTCTATCAGGGCCGCTCTTTCAAGGCCTATCGCGGCATGGGTTCCGTTGGCGCTATGGCGCGCGGTTCGGCAGACCGCTACTTCCAGGCTGAGGTGCGCGATACACTGAAGCTCGTGCCCGAAGGCATCGAAGGCCAGGTGCCGTACAAGGGTCCGGTATCCGGCGTCCTGCACCAGCTCGCAGGCGGCCTCAAGGCTGCCATGGGTTATGTCGGCGGCAAGGATATCAAGGAGTTCCAGGAGCGCGCCACCTTCGTGCGCATCTCCAGCGCCGGCCTGCGCGAAAGCCATCCGCATGACGTGACGATTACCCGCGAAAGCCCGAACTATCCGGGCGTCGGCGTCTGATCATGAAAGCGTGCAGCTCGATTCCGCTATGGATCATCGCGCTGCTCGCAGCCCTCTGCCTCGTCGTTCTCGGCTGGACCACCTTCGGTTTCACCATGCCCTTCGAACACGAGACGGGGCAGGCGGTACTCGATACCTATTTCGCAGGCTATGATGAGTCTGCAGTATTTCACATGCAGACGCTGCTCGACCAGAACGAGACGGCAAGCCATATTCTCCGGGCCATGTATTTCGGCCCGGAACTCATCTTTCCGGCTCTGCTGACCGCACTTCTCCTTTTGATTTTCCTGCGGCTCGGGCCGATCGAGACATGGCACGGCCGGCAGGCTCCCCGCCTGCTCGGTCGGATCACCTATGTCCTGCCTTTCATCTATGGTTTTGCCGATTATGCCGAAAACCTGTCGAGCCTCGTCGCCTTCAGCGACAGCGGTGCGGCAGGATTTGCCGCGCAGATCCTGCCGTGGATGACGAAGCTGAAATTCGCAAGTCTCGCCGTCTGCGCCATCCTCATCGTCCGAGGCGCAATTCTCCATCAAACGCGCGAGGATTGAGCGCTTACTGCGGCCAGCGCCATGTCGGGTGTGAAAGCCTGGCCGAGAGGAAGTCCCCGAGTGCTTCCACCTTTGCTGGCCGGGCACGCGCCGTTGGCGTTACGAAATAAAGCGCGCCCTTCGGCAGGCTCCAATCGGTCAGGATCGCTTTCAGGCGCGCGTCGGCAAGATATTCATGGGCCATGAATTCCGGCAGTTCGACGATACCGAGGCCGCGCAATGCCATCGGGATCAGTGCTTCCGAATTGGTCGCCCTGAGTGGCCCGGTCGGTACGACGATCTCCTCTTCTCCCGCATTGTTGCTGAAGCGCCAGATATCCTGCCGCAGCCGATAGGCGTAACCGAGGCAATGATGGGCGGCAAGCTCGCGCGGATGCTGCGGGCAGCCGTATTTCTCGAGATAGGAGGGGGCGGCGAGAATGAAGGGTGCGACTGGCGCTAGCTTCTTCGCCACGAGCGAGGAATCCGGCAGCACCGCAATGCGCAGCGCCGCGTCGAAGCCGTCGCCCACAAGGTCGACGACCGCATCGCTCATATGCATGTCGATCGAAACTTCGGGATAGAGTTCGAAGAAGTCGGGCAGAATCGGTGCCAGCCATTGCCGCCCGAAAACCATGGGCACGGCAAGGCGGATCAGCCCGCGCGGCTGGCTGGAAAGTTCGCGCGCCGCATTCTCGGCAGCTTCCGCCTCCGCATAGATGCGCTGGGCGCGGTCCACGAGCCGCAGCCCGAAATCGGTGAGTGCGAGCTGCCGCGACGTGCGATTGAAGAGGCGCGCGCCAAGCCGGTCTTCCAGCCGGCTGACCGCCCGCGATACCGTCGGCACGGAAACGCCGAGCGTCTTGGCTGCCCGGGCGAAGGAGCGCTCCTCCGCCACCTTGGCGAACATGGCGAGACCCTCGAAATCCGGAAAACTCATTGTTTCATTCCTGCAATGATATCTTTCATTTCTTTCTATTCAGAAACGAAAGACCCGTCCACATCTTCAGTTCAGTCGAACACAACAGGAGACGACGACAATGACCCAGACAGTGAATGGGACGCAGAGGCTGAATGGAAAGATCGCGGTTATCACCGGTGCCACTTCGGGCATCGGCCTTGCCACCGCAAAGCGCTTCGCAGCCGAAGGCGCACGCCTATTCATCACCGGCCGCCGCAGGCAAGTGCTGGATGCGGCAGTCGCCGAAATCGGCGGAAACGTCACCGGCATCCAGGCGGACTCGGCAAAGCTTGCCGATCTCGACCGCCTCTATGATGAGGTGAAGGCTGAAGCAGGCCGCATCGACGTGCTCTTCGTCAATGCCGGCGGCGGCTCGTTTGCGCCGCTCGGCGCCATCACCGAAGAGCAGTATGACGATACCTTCGGCCGCAATGTGAAGGGCGTGCTCTTTACCGTGCAGAAGGCTCTGCCGCTCCTGAGCCAAGGTGCCTCGGTCATCCTGACGGGCTCCACGGCGGGCGCATCAGGCACGCCGGCCTTCAGCGTCTATGCCGCTTCGAAGGCAGCAATTCGCAACTTTTCCCGCAACTGGATCCTCGATTTGAAGGATCGCGGCATCCGCATCAACACGCTGAGCCCCGGCCCGACGGAAACCACCGGTCTCGTCGAGCTTGCAGGCCGGGATAAGGCGCAGCAGCAGGGGCTGCTGGATTATATGGCATCGCAGGTTCCGATGGGCCGCGTCGGCCGCCCGGAAGAAATCGCTGCAACGGCCCTGTTCCTCGCGTCGGAAGATTCGAGCTTCATCACCGGCGCAGAAATCTTCGTCGATGGTGGCATCGCCCAGGTCTGACCCTGAAGACGGCCCGCTCCATAGCGGGCCGTCCTGGCTCTGGCATCCGCCCGGTCTTTCCGCTACTGCTCCCGCAGTCGCCGAAACGAAGGGAATGATTGATGACCGGCTTTGAGATGTTCTGGCCTCTGCTTGCCCACGTCCTGCTAGTCTATATCCTTTACGGGCTGCTTGGTCTGCGCCGCGGCAAGGCGGTTCGGGAAGGCCGCATGAAGAAATCCGGCTATCGCGAGAACCGCGACGAACCGCCCGAATGCCTTTTCGTCAAGAACAGCCTTGCCAACCAGTTCGAACTGCCGGTGCTCTTCTATGCCTGCTGCATCCTTCTATATATAACCGAGGCGGATAATCTTGTGGCCGTCGTGCTGGCCTGGCTGTTTGTCATCCTGCGCTATGCCCATGCCTATGTGCATGTCACCAGCAACGATTTGCGCTTCCGCAGCCCGCTCTTCGCCGCCGGTTTTGGTGTGCTCGGTGCCATGTGGGCCTGGCTTGCCGGATGGATGATGTTCTCCTGACCGGACGATTTTCTTGATCCAGGTAGGCCGGTAACACAGTTTTGTTCCTCCGTTATCGGGCGCTGACCTATGTTCCCTCTTGCCGATTGGGCATGGGGTAGGGAACAGAGGAGGTCTGTCATGGAAAAGCCCGTCATTACGCAGGCAATGATCAACGCCTATGATGAATATACGCATCTGACGCTGGATCGCCGCAGCTTCATGGACAAGCTGACCAAGCTTGCCGGCTCGGCAACCGCAGCCGCGGCAATCGCGCCGCTCTTGGCCGCCAACAAGGCCGCCGCCGAGGTTGTCGCCGAAAACGACGATCGTCTGACCGGCCAGGATATCACCTATCCCGGCAGCGGCGGCGACATGAAGGGCTATCTGGTTCAGCCGAAGAATGCATCCGGCAAGCTCGGCGCCGTCATCGTCATCCATGAGAACCGCGGCCTCAATCCGCATATCCGCGATGTCGCTCGCCGCGTGGCACTGGAAGGCTTCGTGGCGCTCGCTCCGGACTTCCTCTCGCCGCAGGGCGGCACGCCGGAAAATGAGGATAAGGCGCGCGACATGTTCGGCAAGCTCGATGCCGCGACGACCGTCGCAAACGGCGAGGCGACCGTCGCCTATCTTTCCAAGCTCGAGGCTACGAACGGCAATGTCGGCGCGATCGGCTTTTGCTGGGGCGGCGGCGCGGTCAACAATCTTGCGGTCAAATCGCCGGAGTTGAAGGCAGGCGTGGCCTACTACGGCGCGCAGCCACCGGCCTCGGAAGTCGCCAATATCAAGGCGGCGCTGTTGCTCCACTATGCTGGTCTCGACGACCGCATCAATGCCGGCATCGATGCCTATAAGAAGGCGCTGGAGGAGAATGGCAAAAGATTTGAGATCTACATCTATGACGGCGCCAACCACGCCTTCAACAACGACACGTCCGCTGCCCGCTATGACAAGGCGGCAGCCGATCTCGCCTGGGGCCGAACGGTCGCGTTTCTGAAACAGAACCTCGCCTGACCCGCCTTCTGCAATGTGCCGAAAGGCCCAAAGGCGGGCCGCCAGGTGCTCAACCTGCTTGCTGAATGAGGTGTTAAGAAGCCTTTTACACAGGCCAAAAACGGGGCATAACGCCCCGTTTTCCATAAGCTCTTGCCATTGCTTAAAATCCGACCATTTCCCTTTACGACGGATGAATACCTGCATGTCATATCGGCCCGACGCGCCGGTATGACACGTTATTTCCGCTGCGCAATAACGAGACAGATGGGAACCACATGGGCGCGGACATTTCGGATCGTATTGCTCTTCGCAGGAAGCCGAAACAGGAGCGCAGCATCCAGCGGCTGGATCTCATCCTGAACGCTGCAGCCACCATCATCGCCGAAAAGGGCGTCAGCGCCATGCGGATGACCGAGCTTGCGGTCGCGGCAAAGGTCCCGATCGGCTCGGTCTATCAGTATTTTCCCGAAAAGGCGGCGATCGTCAAAGCGCTCTTCGATCGTCACGCCCAGGCGATCCAGCAGAAGACGGCCGAGATGTTCGCGGACGTTCGGTCCTTCGACGAGGCGCTCGATCTCATCTCCAGGGTGATCGACTGGTACTATGCCGAATATCGTAACGACGCCGCCTATCTCGGTGTCTGGATGGGCACGGAGACTGATCAGGATCTCCTACGCCTGAACATCGAGCATAGCAGTCAGATTGCTGCGATCTTTCAGGAGGCCGTGCGCCGCCTCTCGCCGGAACTCTGCGATGACCAGATGAAGGCACGCACTTACCTTTTCAGCCACCTGATCGGTGCTGCAATCCGCCTTGCGGTCTTGAGCGAAGATGGTTTCGGCGAGCGCATCCTCGAGGAATGGAAGCGCGTCATCCGCGCCTCCTTATTTGCTCCGACGTCCGCTTCAGCAGCGTAAGACTTGCCTACCAGCTGGGCATCATGCTGGCCGCAGCCTTCAGCCGCGGATAGTGACGGGCGTAACCCGTCTTCACATCCTGCTCCAATCCATCTTCGATGACGGTCGGCGTGATGTTGTCGAGGCAGGCCGTGATATGTGCCGTAATGGCATTCATCAGCGAGAGGGAAACGCCCGGCCGTTTCATGATGCCGATCTGCACCGGCGGCAGCGCCGGGAAACCGTCTGCCTGGCTCAATACCTTCATGCCTGTGCGGAGCGCCGATTCCGGCATGACCGAAACCGCCATGCCGGCTAACACGGCCGAAGCAACCACGGTGCAGGACCAGCTCGTGAACAGGATCTGATACTCGCGGCCGACAGCATCGAGCGCCGAGCAGGCGAGCTGCCGCCACTGGCAGTCGCGCCGACCGACGGCAAGCGGCACCGGTGCATCGTCGCGGATCGGATGGTTGGCCGAACTCACCCAGCAGAGCGGTTCCGTTCGCACCACATCCGAAATACGCTCGCGCGGATTGTGGGTGACGAGCGCGATATCGAGTTCGCCCTTGTGCATGCGTTCCGCGAGGTCGACCGAGGGCTCGCAGACGATGTAGAGCTCGACATTCGGATGCGTCTTGGCGAACCGGCCGATGATCTCGGGCATATAACGGTCGGCATAATCATCGGGCGTGCCGATGCGCAGCGTGCCTTCCAGCCTGTTGTCATCGAATGCGGCGATCGCCTCATTGTTCAGGCGGATGATGCGGCGCGCATAATTGAGCAGCTTTTCGCCTTCGACCGTCAGCCGGTTGCCGCGGCCGTCCTTGATGAAGAGCTGCTTGCCGATACGCTCTTCCAGGCGCCGCATCTGCATGGAGACGGCAGACTGTGTCTTGTAGACCTTGTCGGCAGCCTTGGTGAAACTGCCGGAATCCACGATCGCGATGAAGGTCTGCAACTGGTCGATATCAAGCGGCGCCGACATGATCTTGTCCATCCATAAAGATCTCTGATGTTAATCATTAGAAACATTCGTTGGACTGATCAATAGGTCTTTGGCATCTTCGGGATGCAAATCAAGCAAAGTGAAGGACAGACACCCTGCCTGTCCAACCTGTGATCAGCTTCACCCTTCCTGCACGACCTCGCAGGCGGGGCGGGCTGTTCTGCGCCCCGAAGAAAGGAGAGTTCGATGCGCACTCATGAACCGACACTAGAACTCGACTGCGGCAAGCTCGCCCCGAGGTTTACCCAGCGTCTCATGGCCGCTTTCGCGCCGCTGGCAGCCGCCCTTCGCATTGTGCGCAATCGCTCGCAGGTGAATGGGCTGCACGACCTTGATGACAATCAGTTGCGGGATATCGGCCTGACGCGGGCCGATGTCACCTCCGCCTTCCTCGCTTCGACCTTCTTTGAAGATCCATCGGAGCGTCTGACGCAGGCGGCCAAGCGCCGCCGGCACATTGCGGTCATGCGCCCCTACAGGGACTGAACGCACGCGTTTCCCCGCAGGGTGATAGCCAATAGCCCTGCTGCTTAACCCGGTGATCGGCTTTCCCAAGCCATCTCCGGGTTTTTTTATTTCTTGCCCGTTGCAGAGGGGCCTGAGGGGGTGGGATCTTCGGGAGAGGGTGTGGGTTTCGGCCGATAGGCTTCGAAGATCGCTTCGAGGCTCTTCTGATAGCTCTTCTGCACCTCGAGACCACTGTCGAACATGGCGTTCAGCATCTGGGTATAGCTGTCGTTTTCGGCTTTCGGTTCTTCGTTCGGCTGTTCCGGAGCCTTTGCCGCCGGCTGCTGAAGCCCTGTCATCATCTCCTGGAATGCCTTGGCGAAAGGATTGTCGAGGAATGGATTAACGGGCTGCAGCTGCGGCGCCGGCTTCGGCATGCTGAACATCAGCTGCATGGCCTGGGTGAACGGATTATCGAAAATGCTGGGTTCGGGTGCTGCCTTCGGCTTCGGCGCAAAGCCGGTACTCTCAAGCCATTTCTGGATCGTCTCGCCCATGGCGGTATTGACGAAGGGGTTGACTGGCGAGGCCATTTGCCCGGTCGACTGCTTGAAGAGCCCTCCCATCAGCGTACCGGCCATGACGGGCAGCATCTGTTTGTAGATTTCCTGGCCGATGCCGGTCATCTGCGCCGCCTGCGCAGCAATGGCGCGCGAGACCTCCTTGGAGCCGAAGAGCTGGGAGAGGATGTTATTGCCGTCGGAAATGCCTTCGGGCGTGAACGCCTTGCTCATGTCCTCGAAATATTTGGCATAATTACCCGACGCGACCGCCTGCATCAGGCCGACGAAATCGTAGGGGTTGCTGGTACTGCGCTTCAGGCCGGCGGAAAAGGCCGGCGTCAGCGCGGCCATCGCCTTCGTCGCCTGTTCCTGCGCGAGGTTGAACTGCTTGGCAACGGCATCCATCGCCGCCCCGTTCTGCGCCTGCATCATCATATCGAAGAGTGGCAGCATGAAAGTCCCTTTCCCGGATAGCGGCGCATATTCGCGCTACTATAGCTCGAAATGGGATTGCGCAAACGGCTTTTTGGAAGCGGTACTTGCCTCTTAGTATTGATATTCCTGGAAGACTGGCTCGACCGAGCCGTTCCAACGTCCGTGATAGAGCGCCAGCAGGTCTTCGGCGAGCGTTGCCTTCTTGGCCAGGACCTCGTCGAGCGGCTGAAGGAAGATGCTTTCATCGACGCCGTCGCCGTTCAGTCTGTTGCGCGCCTTGAGGCCGGTCCGGGAAATATTGACGGCTTCGCGCGCCGTGTCGATCAGTGCATGACCGCGGAACTGAGCCTTGAGGCCTTCCTCCGGCACCGCGTTGCGCAGCACATTCACTTCGTCGAAGCCCCAGTCCTTCGTCAGTTCGTCGGCAGCCTGAAGAGCGGTGTCATCATAGAGCAGCCCGACCCAGAAGGCCGGCAGAGCACAGATGCGCCGCCAAGGACCGCCATCAGCACCGCGCATTTCGAGGAAACGCTTCAGGCGCACATCGGGGAAGAGCGTCGAAAGATGGTTCGTCCAGTCGCCCATCGTCGGTTCATAGGCGGCAATCTCGCCCTTCAGTGCGCCGTTCATGAACTGGCGGAAGGTGACATGGGTCGCCCGGTGATAGTGGCCGTCGCGCATGACGAAATACATGGGCACGTCGAGCGCCCATTCGGCATAATCCTTGAAACCGAAATCGTCTCGGAAGGTGAAATCCAGGAGGCCGCTGCGCCTGTTGTCCACGTCGCGCCAGACATCGCCGCGCCAGGAGAGCATGCTATTCGGCTTGCCTTCGGTGAAGGGCGAGGAGGCGAAGAGCGCGGTTGCCAGCGACTGCAGCTTCATCGACACGCGCATCTTGCGGCGCATGTCATCTTCCGACGAGAAGTCGAGGTTTACCTGGATCGTGCAGGTGCGGTACATCATGTCGAGACCGCGGGTGCCGACCTCGGGCATGTAGCTGGTCATGATCTCGTAGCGCGACTTCGGCATATGCGGAGTTTCGGCATAGGTCCATGTCGGGCTGCCGCCGATGCCGAGGAAGCCGATGCCCATAGGCTCCGCGATCTCACGCACCTGCGCCAGGTGCTGGTTGGATTCCTTGCAGGTCTGGTGAATGTTCTCGAGCGGTGCGCCCGAAAGCTCGAACTGGCCGCCGGGCTCGATCGAGATGGCGCCCATGCCGTTCTGCTCGCCGAGGCCGATAATGTTGTCACCGTCCATGATCGGCTCCCAGCCGCTCTTGGCCTGCAGGCCCTTCAGGAGCGCCGAGATGCTGGCATCGCCGAAATAAGGAACGGGGCTGTTGTCCTTGCGGAAGAACACAAACTTCTCGTGCTCGGTGCCGATGCGGAAACGCTCCTTCGGCTTGTTGCCCGCAGCAAGGTAATCGGTCAGCTCTTGAACCGAAGAGATCGGCGTCTGGTCGGTAGTATCGCGAGCCATGAAAGTACCTGTATTCGGGAAGGCCGGAGCCGGGGCAATTGGAAGGGTGATTAGTGCCCAAGCCAGCTAAGTTGCAAGTGAAATTGTTTCAACAGGTCATCAAAAAAATAGCAGGCCTTTCCAGAGAGCCGATGTGCAAAAGTCAATTCCAATCGCCGATTGCAGCCTGTATCACCGCCATCGCTGCGACCGCGGCCGTGTCGGCGCGCAGGATGCGTGGACCGAGCGGTATTGCGGTCACGAAGTCGAGGCTGCGCAGGCGTGTCCGCTCCTCTTCGGAGAAGCCGCCTTCCGGGCCGACCAGAAGCGCAAGCTTCCTTTCCGTCACCCTGGAAAGCAGCGGCAGCGGGTTCTGCCCGGCATCGCCCTCATCGCAATAGATGATGCGCCGGTCCGAAGGCCAGTGGTCGAGCAGATCGGCAAGCCGCACGGGCTTGGCGACATCGGGAATGCCGAGAATGCCGCACTGTTCGGCTGCCTCGATGACGTTGGCGCGGATCTTGTCGAGATTGGTGATCTTGCCCTGCACATGCTGGGTCATGACCGGCTGCAGCAGGCCGGCGCCCATTTCCACTGCCTTTTGCACCAGATAATCCATGCGGCCGACCTTCAGCGGCGCGAAAAGATAGTGCAGGTCGGAGGGTGCGGGCTGCGGCCGGGTCTCCTCGGTGGCTGACAGCAGGATGCGCTTTCGGGTCGGGAAGGAGAGACTCGCCTTCCATTCGCCGTCGTGGCCGTTGAAGAGAAGGATGTCCGCACCCTCTTCCATGCGCAGGACGTTGGCGAGATAGTTGAACTGGTCGGCATTGGCCTCGATGGCAGCGCCCTTTGACAAGGGGGCATCGATGAAAAGCCGCTGCATGCGGAAATTGGCGCGCATCCTGGAACCCTGACTCATAGGAAGAGCGCGAACATAACCCAATAAATCATGGCCGCAAGCGCAGCCGAAACCGGCACGGTGATGACCCAGGCTGCGACGATCGTCATGACGTGCGAACGGCGGACGAGATAGCGCCGACGGGCTTCGTGGACGTTCGGCTCAGGCTCGTCGATCTCGAAGCTTTCGGCCTTGCGGCGTATGAATTCGATACGACGCTTCGAATGGCGCGTGTACCATTCGCGGAAGAAGCCGACGCCGAAGACCGAGCCGACGGCAATATGCGTGGTGCTGACCGGCAGGCCGAGCCAGGAGGCGAAGATGACGGTGAAGGCGGTCGAGAGCGCCACGCAATAGGCGCGCGTCGGGTTGAGCTTGGTGATCTCCTCACCGACGAGCCGGATGAGGCGCGGCCCGAAAAGCAGGAGGCCGACCGAGATTCCCAAAGCGCCGATCAGCATCACCCAGAGCGGCGGATGACCGGTCATGCTGTTGTCAGCGCTACCGGCCGAGTGAACGATGGCCGAGAGTGGGCCGACCGCATTCGAAACGTCGTTTGCGCCATGCGCGAAGGAGAGCAGCGCGGCCGAGCCGATCAGTGGAAAGTGGAACAGCGTGCGAAGTGAACTGTTGCGGTTTTCGAGGTTCTCCGCCTGCCGCAGGATGAGCGGCCGCACGACAAGCCAGCTGACGAGCCCGATGCCGATGCCGATCAGAAGGATCGTCAGCGACGAATATCGTCCCTGCGGCGCAAGCTGCAGCACCATATAGGCCGTGAAGCCGCCGGCCATGACGGCGATCATCACGGGCACCCACTGCCGGGCGGCAGCGATCTTGTCCTCGCGATAGACGATGAGGGTCTTCACCAGATAGAGCAGCCCGGCAGCGATCAGCCCGCCGATCAATGGCGACGTTATCCAGCTTGCGGTGATTTCCAACATTATCCGCCAGTTGACGGGCTCCGGTCCTGCAGCGCCGAAGCCTGCCCCGATCACAGCGCCGACGATTGCGTGCGTCGTCGAAACCGGTGCCTTCATCCATGTGGCGAGGTTGATCCAGAGCGCGGCAGCCGTTAGCGCCGCCATCATGATCCAGCCGAGTGTAGCGGGAGGGACCTGCACCGTATCGATGATGCTGGAGGAAATCGTCTTGACGACCTCGCCGCCCGCGATCGCCGCACCCAGCACCTCGAAGATTGCGGCGGTGATCAGCGCCTGCTTCATGGTGATGGCACGCGCGCCGACGGCCGCGCCGACATTGTTCGTCACGTCGTTGGCGCCGATGTTCATGGCCATGTAGGCGGCAAGTGCTGAGGCAGCAATGACCAGCACTGCGCCCGGCCTGTCGAACACGTAGACGCCAGCAAAAAGCATGGCGAGGCCGAGAAAGATCAGGCCAAGTCCCGGCGTCACCAACCGTCGCGAGACATGCTTGGCCGCATCCTCGACATGAGTAAATTTGTCGAGATCCTTATCAAGCGTGCGTTTCGTGAGGACGGCGTTGCGTTGCGGCATTCTGTTTCCTGGCTAAGTCCTGCTTTTGCGCCGCCTTTTCTAGCAGCACAAGATGGCAAGACTCATTCCGCCGGAATTTGTTTCGGAATGCCGCTGGAAGGTTTTTCGGCCATGCGCCGTTTAAAGGCGAGGAACAGGTTGCGCAATTCGGGCTCCTGGACGCGCTTGACCGCTTCGTCGCAGGAAACCCACTCGATGGTTCGCTCGCCCTTTTCCTTGAAATTCTTCGTCGCACCGGTCACTTCGAGGGCGTAGACCTGAACCTTGCAGTTCACCTTAAGGCCGTCGCGCAAAACCTTCTGGTAGGTATAGTGGCCAAGCGTTTCGGTCTCCACCGTGCCGCGCACGCCAGCTTCTTCCAGGGCTTCCTGCGCCGCAACTTCATAGGCACATTTGCGGTTCATCGGCCAGCCCTTGGGGATCACCCAGCGCCCGGTATCACGACTGGTCATCAGCAGAACTTCGAGCTCACCCGACTTCTTTTTCACCCGGTAACAGAGCGCAGCATATTGCTGTCGCGGCGGACGCCGAAACATGAGTTGCACATCAGAAGCCAGGCGGGCAAGAAGGGTCAATTGTCGGGTCACCTTTACGATCGTTGATCTGAGTCGTTATTATTTTAGTATCCTATGAAAAGCTTGCGCGATCCATACGTGCAAAACGAGGCGGAACACGATTTGATTCATTGTACATAGGAAAAATCGAAGCTGGGCAGGTTCGGAAATTCCGTCATTTCCTGTCCCGAATGCGTCGTCTTGCACAGCTGTACAATATGGTCTGATCTTGCATTCCGTTCAATGCCGCGATCATGTGATCCACCGCGATTTTCGACAATGTGGTAATTATGCGACTTCCGCCTCTCAATGCGATCCGTGCCTTCGAAGCCGTCTGTCGCCACGGCAGCATCTTGAAGGCGGCCGAAGAGCTGGGCGTGGTACGCGGCGCCGTGCGCCAGCAGATTGCGACAATCGAAGACCACCTCGGCGGGAAGCTCTTCACGCGCGACGGCCGCAGGCTGGTGCCGACCGAGAAGGCGAGCGCTTTTGCCGAGGCCGCCGGTACTGCCCTTACCATATTGAAGCGTGCGGCCGATGAATTTGAGGAAGCGGACAGGAAGCGCATCCGCCTCGGCGTACCCTCGGCTTTTGCCATCTGGTGGCTGATGCCGCGTGCGGTCGACATGCAGGCAAGCCTTGGCGCTATTGAGGTCGATATCGTACCCATGACCGTCGTCGAGCCGCTGTCCCAACATCCGGATTTCGATGCCGTCATTATGGGCGGCGAGCAGCGCTCCTCTGTCGGGATGACGGAAACGCGTTTCATGGAGGATGAGTTCGGACCGGTCGTCACACCGGCACTTGCTGCCGGACTTTCAGGTGACCCCGAAGCAATGGCGGATATGACTATTCTCGTCAGCCGTAGCGTGCCGAAGCTCTGGGCCGAATGGTTCGCCGAAAGCGGCACGTTGCCGGTTGCCTTTTCCCGCCGGCGCGAATTCGAGGATCTGCTGCTGGCGCTGGGCGCAGCCCGATCCGGCCTCGGCATTGCGCTGGCGCCGAAAGCCTCGATCGAGGACGATCTCAGCCGCGGCATCCTGGTTGCCCCCTATGGCTTCATCCGCCGCCCGGCAGGCTATAGCCTCTGCTGCCGGACAGCAGATGCGAAACGGCCTGCCTTTACTGCGCTTCGAAACTGGCTGCTGCGCTCCGGCGGCGCATCCTGAAGGGGCAGTTTTTCTACCCTTTCATCAGAAATATCTCCATGCCGGCCCTATCTCCGCCTCGCTAGATTAGAGGGAGCGAAAGGGCATATGATGGAAAAGCTTGCGACACGCATCGACTGGATCGGCAACAGTTGCCGCCTGCTGAAGGCAACGGCAGTGGAATTCGAAAGGACGCGGCCTTTTGATGGCCTGTCCATCGGCACCGGAATCCATCTGGAGCCGAAGACCGTGGCTCTGCTCATGACCTTGCGGGTCGGCGGCGCGCACCTCGTCTGCACCGGCAACCTGAACAGCACACAGCCGGCGACGGTAGAATTCCTGCGCGCCCAGGGCTTCACCGTCTTCGCAACCCGGACGACCGACCCCGTCGCCCACCACCAGAGCCTTGAGGCCGTCGTCGCCGAAAGGCCCGATCTGCTGCTGGACAATGGCGGCGATCTTTTCGCCATCGCGGCCGAGAGGCCCTATGCCAATCTGCTCGGCGGCACGGAAGAGACGACCTCCGGCCGCACCCGGCTGCTGCCGATGCGCGAGAAACTCGCGATGCCGATCCTCGTCATCAATGACAGTCCGATCAAGCAATTCGCCGAAAACAAGCATGCCGTCGGCCAGAGCCTGTTCGAAAGCTACATGCGGTTCACCAACCGCTCCACCAATGGCAAGCGCGTGACGGTCTTCGGTTACGGCGCCTGCGGCAAGGGCACGGCGGCCTGCTTCCGCAATGCCTTTTCGACGGTCAGTGTCGTCGATATCGACCCGGTCACCAGCCTCGAGGCGCATCTCGACGGTTTCGTCACGCCGTTGCGCGAACAGGCGATCCGTTCTGCTGATATCATCGCCACAGTGACCGGCTTCCCCGATATCGTCACGTCAGCTGATCTGCCGCTGATTAGGGACGGCGCGATCCTGATGAATGGCGGTCATTTCCCGCATGAGATCGATGTCGCAGCCTTCCGCAGCCATCCCGATGTCATTGATATCGACTGCTACGAGGCAGATCATATCGAGACCTTCCACCTGAAGGACGGCCGGTCCTTCCACGTACTCGGCGGCGGCCATATGGCCAATCTCGCCGGTCCGCGCCCGCTCGGCAACTCGGTCGAGTCGATGGACCTCGGCTTCACTTTGCAGGCCCGCTGCCTGGAGCGGGTCGCAAAGCGCGGTGTCGGCGCAGAATCCTGCATCGTGCCGGTGCCGGCGGATATCGACGCGATGGTCGCGAGCGCCTATCTCGATCTAGCGCGCTAGATTTCGACGACGACCTTGCCTTCGGCCTCCCGGCTTTCCAGCAGCCGGTAGGCGTCGCCTACCTCCGCGAGAGAGAACGGCCGCGGGTCGAGATTCGGCATCAGCGTTCCGGCTTCGACGCGTGTGGCTATATGCCTGAGGATATCGCCATGATGGGCGCGGTCCTCGCCGGTCAGGAGCGGTGCCAGCGTGAAGACGCCGGAATAGGTGGCGCCCTTGAAGGACAGCGGCGCCAGCGAATGCGTACCCCAGCCGAGGCTCGTGACCACATGGCCGAACTTGGCGACGGCCTGGAAGGCGGCATCGAGACCCTTGCCGCCGATTGTGTCGTAGACGATGTCGAAGCCTCTGCCGTCCGTATATCGGGCAACATAATCATCGACCGTCTCGACCGCATAGTCGATCGGTGTCGCACCGATACTGCTGATATAGTCGGCCTTCGAACCGCCATCGACGGCATAGACCTCGGCACCGGCGGCAACGGCCATCTGCACGGCGATATGGCCGACGCCACCGCCGCCGCCGATGACCAGCACCTTGTGGCCCGCTCTCACCTGTGTGCGTTCCTCAAGACCTTCCCAGGCGGTGATCGCGATCAGCGGCAGCGCAGCGACCCCGCGCATGGAAAGATTGCGCGGCTTCAGCGCGACGAGATCGGCATCGACGGCTGCGAATTCGGCAAGCGATCCCTGCAACCCGCCCACGCCGCCGGTCATGCCATAGACCTCGTCACCGGGGCGAAAGCCTGTCACACCGGGGCCGACCGCTTCGACGATCCCGGCCATGTCGATGCCGAGAATGGCGGGCAGCGGGTGACGGGCATGTGCGGCTTCGCCCGCTCTGATCTTCAGATCCAGCGGATTGAGCGCCGCGGCCTTGATGCGGACGAGGATCTGGCCCGCCTGGGCAACAGGCTTTGCGATCTCGGCAATAGTGAATTCGGCATTCTGTGCTTCGACAAGTGCTGCTTTCATCGTGCTCATGGAACTCTCCTTGGTTTGTTGGCCGCAGAATGCCGCATTGAATTATGAATGGAAATCAAAGATAACGAATGAAAACCATGCATTTTTGTTTGAAGCCAACCCTGGAATTAAGCACTTGGAATGGAGCGACCTGAAACTCTTCCTGGCTATTGCCCGGCTTGGAACGCTGGGCGCCGCCGCCCGCAGCCTCGGCCTGACCCAACCGACCATGGGACGCCGGCTGCGGGCGCTTGAGGCTTCGCTTGGCCAGACGCTTTTCCAGCGCACGGCCGAAGGCTTCATGCTGACGGATGAAGGAGCGACGGTCTTTGCCCATGCCGAACGCATGGAGGAGGAAGCACTCGGGTTGGAACGAGAGCTCGCCGGCCAGAACAGGCAGCTTGACGGCTTGCTGCGGCTCTCTTCTTCGGACTGGTTCGGCGCCCATGTCCTGTCGCCAGTTCTGGCGGAATTTTCGGCCGCCTATCCCAAGGTCGTCATCGAACTCCTGACCGACAGCCGGCTTCTCAGCCTCTCACGACGCGAGGCCGATATCGTCTTCCGGATTGCGCCTTTCGCTGAGACGGAGGTCATATCCCGCAAGCTCCTGCATATCGATTATGGTCTCTATATCCGCCGCGGCTTGCCGCATCCGGAGGCGGGTGATGGCACGGGCTCCCGGTTCGTCACCATGGACGAGGCCTTCGGCGGCATGCCCGATGTCGGCTGGCTGCGGCGGCTGTTGCCGAAGGCCGATATCACCATGCGCAGCAACAACAGGGATGTGCAGGCGACCCTCTGTGCCAGAGGCGCCGGTCTTGCCGTCCTGCCGCGGCCGCTTGGCGATGCCATTCCGGCCATCGAGCCGGTCGATCTTGGCGAAGCGCCGCCCGGACGCGACACATGGGTCGGCTATCACCGTGACATGCGGCGGCTGGCACGGCTGAGGGCGCTGCTCGATCTCGTCATCGAACGGCTGGCGGATTAGCGCTCAGCGCTCCCAGTAGGGAACCGGGCCGTAGAGCTCGGCCAGAAAATCGATGAACAGCCGAACCTTGGCCGGCAGGAACTGCCGGCTCGGATAGACCGCCGAGAGCGTGACATTGTGCGAGCCCTCATAGGCCGGCAGCACCTGCACCAGCTTGCCGTTCTTCAGCTCCTCGCCGATATCCCAGGTGGAGCGCAGCGCAATGCCGAGGCCGGCAATCACCGTTTCGCGGATTACCTCGCTGGAATTGGTGATCAGCATGCCCTCCGGTCGCAGGCTGAAGGCCCCATCCGGGCCGTCGAGCCGCCAGACGTCGTTGTTGTGAGCCGGCAGGCAGCGGTGCTGTTTCAACTCTTCGATATGTTTTGGCATGCCATGGGCGGCGACATAATCAGGTGAGGCGCAGAGCACGCGGCGCACGGGCGCCAGCCGACGTGCGACAAGGCTGGAATCGGTCAGCTCCGCAATGCGGATGGCGAGGTCGAAGCCGCCGCCGATGATATCGCTGAACTCATCCGTCAGCACCAGGTTGATGACGAGCTCCGGATGCGCCTCCATGAAGGCCTTCAGATGCGGCGCGATATGCATCCGCCCGAAGGAGGTGGGGGCGGAGATCTTCAGCGTGCCGTGCATCTGCGCCGAGCGGCCGGAAATATAGAATTCCGCCTCTTCCAGCCCCGCCAGAATGCCGAGTACGCGGTCGTAAAAGCCCTGGCCGGCTTCCGTCAGCGAGATCTGCCGCGTTGTACGCTGCAGAAGCCGTGTGCCGAGCCGGTCTTCCAGCCGCTTGATGCGCTTGGAAACGACAGCAGGGGAAAAGCCGAGCGCGCGGCCGGCGAGCGACATGCTGCCGGTCGAAACGACCTTGGCAAAGATTTCGAGATCACCCAGATTGGTCATAAGCTTTTATAACTTTTTCCTTTTTGGCATAAGTGCTTAACATTTGCGCCGGTTTCGGGAAAGTGCTAAGCCGAAGGAACCGTTCGCAGGGAGGATTTGCGGCCGGTTTCCGTGATGCCGGCCGAGGGAGAACGCCATGTCCGACGCCATTTCGTTTCTCGCTCCACGTCCCGATGTCCTGGCGCGCCGCAAGGAAATCGTTGCCGATCTCATCGATCTCCTGCCGCCGGAATGTCTGATCCATGAAGTGCGCGAACTCGTGCCCTTCGAGACGGATGCCTTCGTTTCTTACCGCCGCCTGCCGCTCGCCGTCGCCCTGCCACGCTCGACGGCGGAAGTGGCAACCGTTATGAAATACTGTCATCGCTACGGCATTCCGGTTGTCCCGCGCGGCGCCGGCACGTCGCTTTCGGGCGGTGCGATCCCGCAGGAAGATGCGGTTGTGCTCGGCCTGTCGAAGATGAACCGCATCCTCGAAGTCGACTTCGCCAATCGCTGCGCCGTCGTTCAGGCCGGTGTCACCAATCTCAACATTTCGGAAGCCGTCTCTGCGGATGGTTTCTTCTATGCGCCGGACCCGAGCTCCCAGCTCGCCTGCACGATCGGCGGCAATATCGGCATGAATTCCGGCGGCGCACACTGTCTGAAATATGGCGTGACGACCAACAACCTGCTCGGTGTCAAGATGGTGCTGACCGACGGCACGGTGATCGAGCTCGGCGGCAAGGCGCTGGATGCAGCAGGCTACGATCTGCTCGGCCTCGTCTGCGGCCATGAGGGCCAGCTCGGCATCGTCACCGAAGCGACCGTGCGTCTCATCGCCAAGCCGGAGGGTGCCCGCCCGGTGCTGTTCGGTTTCGAAAGCTCTGAGGAAGCCGGCCGCTGCGTTGCCGATGTCATCGCCGCCGGCATCATTCCCGTCGCCATCGAATTCATGGACAAGCCGGCGATCGAGATCTGCGAGGCCTTCGCCCATGCCGGCTACCCGCTCGATGTCGGTGCGTTGCTGATCGTCGAGGTCGAGGGATCGGAAGCGGAAATGGACGACATGCTGAAAAGCATCGTCGATATCGCTCGCACCCATGGCGTCAAGACGGTGCGCGAATGCCAGTCGGCGACCGAAGCGGCACTCATCTGGAAGGGCCGCAAGTCTGCTTTCGGCGCCACCGGCCGCATCGCCGATTACATTTGCATGGATGGCACGGTGCCGCTGAGCCAGCTTTCGCATGTGCTGCAGCGGACGTCGGAGATCGTCGCAAGTTACGGCCTGCGCGTCGCCAATGTCTTCCATGCCGGCGACGGCAACATGCATCCGCTGATCCTCTTCAATGCCAATGATCCCGAGGATGCCGCGAAGGCCGAAGCGGCCGGCAACGATATCCTGAAGCTTTGCGTCGATGCCGGTGGCTGCCTGACCGGCGAACACGGCGTCGGCATCGAGAAACGTGACCTGATGCGCCATCAATATTCCGAGGCCGATCTTGCCCAGCAGATGGCGGCACGCGCCGCCTTCGACCCGCAATGGCTGCTGAACCCTTCCAAGGTCTTCCCGCTTGAGGGGCGTCCCGCCGCATGATCGATCTGGTGCCGGCAAGCGAAGAGGAAGCCGCAGCAATCATCCGTGCGCATGCACAAGAGGGCAGAGCGCTCGCCATCAGCGGTGGCGACACGCGCTCAGGCTTCGGCAATGCCGTCGAGGCGGAAGATCGCCTGCGCTCGACCGGCCTTTCCGGCATTGTCGCCTATAATCCGTGTGAGATGGTGATGACGGCAAAGGCGGGCACGCCGCTTGCCGAAGTCCAGGCAGCGCTGGCCGAAAACAGCCAGATGCTTGCCTTCGAGCCCATGGATCACCGCGCCCTGATGGGCACGTCGGGCGAACCGACTATCGGCGGCGTCTTTGCCGCCAATGTCTCCGGTCCGCGCCGCTTCGTGGCGGGTGCGGCGCGCGACAGCCTGCTCGGCATCCGCTTCGTCAATGGCAAAGGCGAGATCATCAAGGCCGGCGGCCGGGTGATGAAGAACGTCACCGGTCTCGATCTGGTGAAGCTGCTGTCCGGCTCGCACGGCACGCTCGGTTTGATGACAGAGGTGACTTTCCGCGTGCCGCCGCGCCCCAAGACTGAGGAAACCATCGTCATCTCCGGTCTCAGCGATGCCGAGGCCGCAAATGCCATGGCCGCAGCCATGGCTCTGCCGGTGGAAGTCTCGGGTGCCGCCCATCTGCCGTTGACCGTGACCTGGAAATTCCTCGGCGGCAAGCTGCCGGAGGGGGAGGCGACAGTGCTGCGCATCGAAGGCCTGCCCGGTTCGGTTGACTCACGCGCGGCAAAGCTTCTGTCGTCGATGGGGTCGTTCGGTCAGGCCACGAGGCTCGATGCGGCTGCCAGCCGGCAGATCTGGCAGGAGATCCGCGACGTGGCACCCTATGCCGATGGAACCGCACGGCCTGTCTGGCGCGTGTCCATGGCGCCGAACACCGGCCATCAGCTTGTTGCGGCCTTGAGGCTCGAAGCCGGCGTCGACGCCTTCTATGACTGGCAGGGTGGCCTCATCTGGATGCGCATGGAAGCCGATCCGGAGGCAGATCTCGTGCGCCGCTTCGTCAAGGCGCTTGGCGGCGGTCATGCGACGCTGGTCCGTGCGCCCGCCAATGCGAGGGCGGCGATATCGGCCTTCCATCCCGCGGAAGAGGCCGTGGCATTATTG
Organism: Rhizobium sp. WYJ-E13; assembly: GCF_018987265.1. Lineage (NCBI taxonomy): Bacteria > Pseudomonadati > Pseudomonadota > Alphaproteobacteria > Hyphomicrobiales > Rhizobiaceae > Rhizobium > Rhizobium sp. WYJ-E13. The sequence goes on from NZ_CP076853.1 coordinate 394,740, forward strand.
TCGCGTCGTGTGAAGGAAAAGTTCGATCCGGCGGGGATATTCAATCCGGGCAAGATGGGATGATGGAGATGCTTGTTCCAGAGTATTCACGATCGGCGTCCTTTGTCTCCCCTTCGCCCCGGGAGATCGCGTGAATGCAGACCAACTTCACGCTCGCCCAGCTTGCCGATCCGCATGTGGCCGAATCCGAGCAGATCCTTCGCAAATGCGTACATTGCGGATTCTGCACCGCCACCTGTCCGACCTACGTCACCCTTGGCAACGAGCTCGACAGTCCGCGCGGGCGCATCTACCTCATCAAGGACATGCTGGAAAACGACCGTGCGGCCGATACCGAGGTCGTCACCCATATCGACCGCTGTCTCTCCTGCCTCGCTTGCACCACGACCTGTCCTTCCGGCGTCGATTACATGCATCTGGTCGACCACGCCCGAGTTCACATCGAAAAGACCTATAAGCGGCCGTTGATGAACCGGCTGACGCGGGCCATCCTGGCAGCGGTGCTGCCCTATCCCGGCCGCTTTCGGGCAGCGCTTGCGCTGGCCCGTATCGGCCGTCCCTTTGCCGGCCTGATGCGCGGACCCGCACTGAAACCCTTTGCCGCCATGCTGGCGCTTGCACCATCAAGCATCCCGGCGCCATCGCCTTTCGCCAAACCCGGCCGCCATGAGCCACAGGCCGAACGCCGCGGCCGCGTCGCGATCCTCACCGGCTGCGCGCAGCCCGTTCTCGATCCCGCCATCAACGAGGCGACCATCCGGTTGCTGACGCGCCTTGGTATAGAGGTCGTCGTTCCCGAGGGCGAGGCCTGCTGCGGCTCGCTGGTCCACCATATGGGGCGCGAGGAACAGGCGCTTGCCTCGGCCCGCGCCAATGTCGATGTCTGGACCCGCGAAATCGAAGCTGGCGGCCTCGACGCGATCATCATCACTGCGTCCGGCTGCGGCACGACGATCAAGGATTATGGCCATATGCTGCGCCTTGACGCGGCCTATGCCGGTAAGGCGGCGCGCGTCTCGGCTCTTGCCAAGGACATCACCGAATATCTTGTTGGGCTCGAACTGCCTGCGCACATGCCGAGGGGCATTACGGTTGCCTATCATTCCGCCTGCTCCATGCAGCACGGCCAGAAGATCACCATGGCGCCGAAGCATTTGCTCAAGGCGGCAGGTTTTACCGTTCGCGATCCGGCGGAAGGCCATCTTTGCTGCGGCTCGGCCGGTACCTACAACATCATGCAGCCGGATATTTCCGCAGCCCTGAAGACCCGCAAGGTCAAGAACATCGAGGCCACAAAGGCGGATCTCATCGCGACAGGCAATATCGGCTGCATCACCCAGATCAGATCGGGCACATCAACGCCGATCCTGCATACGATCGAACTCCTGGATTGGGCTTACGGCGGCTCTGTGCCTGAAAAATTAAGAGGTTTGCCGCTAGCCTGAAAGTACCGATTCATTGGCGGATCGCAGGGAGTTTTGGCTATGTGGCGCGGATTGATGGTGCTTGGCGTGTTGCTCGGCGCGGCTGGTGTGGCGCACGCCGATGTCAGATATTTCTGTTCTGCCGATGACAAGGACGTGCGCTTTACCCTCGAAAGCGCGTTTGAAGACGGCGGTGGCCACAAGCTCATCCATTTTCGCGGTGCGCTGATGCTCAAGGATGCTTCCAAATCCCAAAGCTTCAACAAGCGGATATTCGAATCGAAGGATCTCACGAACCGCTGGTCGCGCGATGGCGACCTGCGCCTGGAAGTCTTCGACACGGAACGTGATGATACTGGAAGCGAGACGCTGGATCTTGCGGTTCTCGCGGGCGAGCATGGCAAGCCTTCGCCGAATTTCGGTGGCACCTACGCGCTGCGGATCGAAAGCGGCGCCAGCTTCTTCGTTGTGGAAGGCAAGGTGAGCTGCGGCACGAAATAGTCGCGCAGCTCGAATTCTACCAGTGGTACGAGATACCGACGTTGACCGCGTTGGTGACGATGTTCGTCTTCAGGCGGTCGCCGCTGTCGATCGGAACGTCGACGCGCGAATAGGTGCCCTTGTATTCGACGAAGGTCGACCAGTGGTCGGTGACGCGGAAGTCGACGCCGGCCTGCGCCTGGAAGGTCACGCCGCCGAATTCGTAGTCGAAGGTCGTGCCCTGGGGACGGGTGACTTCGACATGCGGAATGTTCACGCCGACACCGGCACCGAGATAGGGTGTCCAGGGCCGCGCCGGGTCCTTGAAGCGGTAGAGGCCGTTGACCGTCACAAGGTTCAGGCCGTCGGTGAATTCGAAATGCGTCCAGCCCGGCGAACGCGCCATGGTTTCGTCGTCGGCATAGACCTTGTCATGGGTGTAGTCGAGCGACACGCCCCAGTTCGGCAGGTTGAAGTCGCCGAGCCACCAGGTGACACGGCCGCCGTAATAAGGCGGGCTGCCGAAGGACTTGCCTTCCCAGCCGGCGCTGAAGGATGTGCCGTCGGAAACGTCGACGTGGCTGTGCGGTGCCGTCTGGTAACCGCCGTAAATGGAAAATTCCAGATCTTCGGCGGAAGCCGTGCCGGCAATCGATACAAGAGCGGAAAACGCAATGCCTGCCAGAAGCGAGGTGGAAAGGCGCAATGCATATGACATTGAATATCCCCGAACGACCAAAAGGTTATCGGTTCGATTCATTGGCAGAGTTCTGTGTCACAATTTTAAAGAATAGAAAGGCGCATCCGAGTGCGCCTTTCATTTTTACCAGAAGCGTTGCTCAACCGCCGAACATGGTGCGCAGGATGTCGATGCCCTTGTCCTGGAAAGCGACGCTGCCCTGCTTGTTGCCGGGGCCGACGACGATGACTTTGGTGCCGACGGAAACGCGCTTGTAAAGATGCGACACGTCGTCGTTCATCATGCGAATGCAGCCGGAGGACATGTTGAGGCCGATCGTCCAGGGCTGGTTCGTGCCGTGAATGCGGAAGATCGTGTCGCGGCCGCCCTTGTAGAGATACATGGCGCGCGCGCCGAGCGGATTGTCCGGGCCGCCGGGCTGAACGGCGGGAAGATTGTGACCCGCACGCGCCTCGCGGGCACGCATCTCAGCTGGAGGCGTCCAACTCGGCCATTCGGCCATGCGCCCGACCGTCACGACACCAGACCAACCGAAGCCGTCACGGCCGACGCCGATACCGTAGCGCGTGGCACGGTTATTACCTTCTACGAGGTAGAGAAACTTGTTGTTGGTGTCGACGATAACAGTGCCGGGCTTCTCGCTGGTGGTAAGGCGAACCACGCGCTTGCGGAACTGCGGCTTGATCTCGCGGGTCTGTTTGACGCCCCGCACGGCGTCAGTCGCGGTCATGACCGGCTCTGCGCTGACAGTCACTACCGTACAGGACAACGCAACGGCAGCCGCCGCCGCGAGCCTAAGAAATTGCTTCATTTTCGATACCCTCTCCTTCAGGACCGCTAGAGGCTAGTCAAATCGGTTTGAATTTCAAGTCGGAGAGGTGAGGGATACGATTTTTTGCAGGCCAGCGGTCGGCTGTTCTTGCCGCCCGCTGACCGTTATTTGCTCTTACATCACGATAACGCGGGTGCCGACGTTGACGCGATCGTAAAGGTCGACCACGTCTTCGTTGCGCATGCGGATGCAGCCGGAGGAGACGGCGCTGCCGATTGTCCAGGGCGCATTCGTGCCGTGAATGCGGTAGAGGGTGGAGCCGAGATACATGGCGCGGGCGCCGAGCGGATTTTCCGGGCCGCCATCCATGCGGGCAGGAAGATAATGGCCCTTGGCTGCTTCACGGCTCACCATTTCCGAGGGTGGCGTCCAGTCCGGCCACTCCGACTTGCGGGTGATCTTGTGGGCGCCGGCCCATTCGAAACCAGGCTTGCCGACGCCGACGCCGTAGCGGCGGGCCTTGCCACCATCTATAACGAGGTAAAGGAAGCGGTTGTTGGTGTCGATGACAAGCGTACCGGGCCTTTCCTTCGTGTCGTAGTCGACCATCTGCGGCAGGAACTGCGGCTCGACCTGTCCGCGGATGACGGGAACGCCGGGGCGGATGGCAGACACGGTCTGCGGCGCCGGCTGCGGCGCGCGCTGGATGACCGTGCGACGCTGCTGGAAAAGGCCGCGTTGCTGGTAGACGACCGGCCGCTGGTAGACGACGGGACGAACCCGGCCGCCGCCGAGCTGGTTGATCCAGGGAGCGGTGAGGTCAGGGCTCAGCACGACGGGTGGACGGGAGGCGTAGCGGTCGTCTGCAAGGGCGGCCGTGGACAGAATGCCGAGCATGGCTGCGGCAAGGACAAGGGGTTTCATCATCGGGCGGACTCTCTACAAATGACCGAAAATGCACTGGCGGAATTGTCCGCCTGCGATCATGCTGCCACTGCGCCCGCCAGCGAATGGTAAATGCGGATTCATGAAAAGACGAAGGACCGAATAAACTTTTCGTCAGGGTTATCGTTCGGTTTGGAAAGAAGGTTTGCAAATGGTAAAGCCGTGTTCGCAGGCAGCAAACGAGAAAAAATATGAGCGAAACCGGCATCATCATCGGCGAGGACGGCAAGAGCCGCTGCCACTGGCATGCGAATCTGCCTGATTATCTACGGTACCATGACGAGGAGTGGGGCAGGCCTGTCACCAATGATATCAGGCTCTTCGAGAAGATCTGCCTCGAAGGCTTCCAGTCCGGTCTTTCCTGGCTGACGATCCTGCGCAAGCGCGAGAATTTCCGCGCCGCTTTCGCCGCTTTCGATTTCGAGAAGGTGGCGCGCTTCGGCGACGAGGATATCGCCCGCTGCCTCGCCGATACCGGAATCATTCGCCATCGCGGCAAGATCGTCTCGACGATCAACAATGCCCGGCGCGCGATCGATCTGCGCAGTGAATTCGGCTCCCTGGCGCGCTATTTCTGGAGCTACGAGCCTCGCCCCGAGGATCGGCCAGATATCGTCGACAGGGAGCATATCGTCGCCAACCCGACGACCGCCACGTCAGTCAGGATATCGAAGGATCTGAAGAAGCGCGGCTGGACGTTTGTCGGACCGACCACAGTTTATGCCTTCATGCAGGCTATGGGTCTCGTCAACGATCATCTCGAAGGCTGCTTCTGCCGCGCGGAAGTGGAGGCGATGCGCGCAGCATTGGTGCGCCCATGAAATCGCCCGTGAAATCAATTACCACCCTTGCCGCAGCACTTTTTCTGTCCGCCTCCGCAGCCCTTGCGCAGACGCCGCAGCTCGACCCCGGTGAGAAGCTCGAAAAGCTGCAGTTTCCGGCCGTGACCATGCAGCTGAAAGGCTGGACCAAGTTCGGCAACAGCCATGTCTATACGCTGCCGGTGCGCACCGGCCAGCATGTGAAGATCAGCTTCGAGACGAAGAGCAAATATGCCTTTCTCGCGATCTTCGACCTGTCGAAGCCCGATGACGAAGCCTTTTTCGGCACCGATGAGGACGGTACGAGCTACGAGACGACGGTCAAGGAAAACGCCACCTGGCTGCTGCGTCCCTATTATTCCAAGGTCTCCCCGCGCCGCGGGCTAGGCGCCCCCTATAGTATCCTGATCGAACCGCTTGCCGCAGCACCCCAGCCGACGCAACCGGCACCTGCCCAGCAGGAGCAGCCGTCCCTCTTTCCGAAGCGGAAATAGACCAGCAATTTCAGCAGCAAAACTGTGCAGCGGTTTTACGTTCGGAATTGCGCGGGAATAAGGAGCTTAATGTAATCCGTCGATCAGCCCGTGCAGTTCGCCGAGATGGCCGATCTTGCGGAAGCGCGGCGCCTCCTTTGGCTCCTCGACCCGCTCCAGCACCCAGGTCAGCTCATGCGGCACGAAGACGCCGTAGCTCCCGGCGGCGATGGCCGGCACGATATCGGACTTCAACGAATTGCCGACCATCATCGCACGCTCAGGCCCGTCGCCGACCTTTGAGAAGATGCGCCGATAAGTGACGGCCGTCTTGTCGGAAACGATCTCGACCGCATCGAAGAAATCGCCGAGCCCGGACTGGGCGAGCTTGCGCTCCTGATCGAAAAGGTCACCCTTGGTGATCAGCACCAGCAGATACTTCCCGGCAAGCGTCTCGAGCGTGTCGCGCACATGCGGCAGGGTTTCCACCGGATGGGACAGAAGATCGCGTCCGGTGTCGAGGATCCTGGCGATCACCTTCGACGGCACCTTGCCCTCGGTGATCTCGATCGCCGTCTCGATCATCGACAGCGTGAAGCCTTTGATGCCGAAACCGTAATGGGCGAGGTTGCGTTTCTCCGCTTCCAGAAGCCGTTCGGAAATCGTCGCTCCATCGGCAAAATCGGCAAGAAGTTTGGTAAAATGCTCTTCCGTCAGCCGGTAATAATGTTCGTTCTGCCAAAGCGTATCGTCGGCATCGAAACCGATCGTGGTCAATGGTCGGGTGCTCATATGCTCACCTCTAGAAATACGACGGGCAATCTATTCCCGGCTTGTGTCGAGACAAGGGCGTTGTGGCAGGTCGGAACAGGCCGTGTTCCGTTGAAAAACGCGGGCCGGCGACCTACATGAAGTTTGCCTTACCTTGCAGCCAGCCCCGGCTGTTCCTGTCACGCGCAGGCCAATAATCAAAAAATAGAGTTCAGCAGTCCGCAAGCCCCATAGCGGCAGACACAAGGGATTTTCTCGACATGCGTTACAATCAACTCGGAAATACCGGACTTTTCGTATCTGAAATCTGCCTTGGCACCATGACCTTCGGTGAAGCCAAGGAAGGTACTCCTTGGGGTGCCATCGCCGATGTCGACCAGAAGGCAGCCGATGAGATCGTCCAGCGCTCGCTGGAGGCTGGCGTCAATTTCATCGATACTGCTGACGTTTATTCCTTCGGCGAATCCGAGCGGCTGCTCGGTCAGGCGCTGAAGAACCTCAACGTGCCGCGCAAGGATGTCGTCATCGCCACCAAGGTCTATGGCGTCATGGGCGACAAGCCGAACGACCGCGGCGCCTCGCGCGGCCACATCATGGACTCCGTCGAGGCCAGCCTGAAACGCCTGCAGACGGATCATATCGATCTCTACCAGATCCATGCCACCGATCCGGTGACGCCGATCGACGAGACGCTGCGCGCACTCGACGATATCGTCGCCCGCGGCATGGTGCGTTACGTCGGCGTCTCCAACTGGCAGGCCTGGCGCATCGCCAAGGCGCTCGGCATTTCCGAGCGCAGGGATTATGCCCGTTTCGAGACTGTGCAGGCCTATTATTCGATCGCCGGCCGTGACCTCGAACGCGATATCGTTCCGCTGCTGCAGGAAGAAAAACTCGGCCTCATGGTCTGGTCGCCGCTCGCCGGCGGTCTTCTCTCGGGCAAATATGGTCCGGGCGCACCGGGCAATGGCGAAGGCCGCCGTGCCAATTTCGATTTCCCGCCAGTCGATAAGGACCGGGCCTGGGCCTGCGTCGCTGTCATGCGCGAAATTGCCGAAAAGCATGGCGTGAGCGTCGCCACCGTGGCGCTCGCCTATATCCTCGCCAAGCCCTTCGTCACGACCGTCATCATCGGCGCCAAGCGTGTCGAGCAGCTCGACCAGAACCTAGCCGCCGTCAAGCTGAAGCTCGATGCCGACGAGATCAAGCGGCTTGATGAAGTCAGTGCGCTGGCTCCGGAATATCCGGGCTGGATGCTCTCCCGCCAGGCAGCCGGCCGCCGCCCGGCTGATTTCGAACCCAAAGCCTGATCAAAAAAAGGGCCGCTGCTCTGACGGCGGCCCTCGCATTTCTCGCGATGAGCTTACTTGGCGTGCTTCTTCAGCCAGGCATTCATCTCGGTGATTTCAGCCTCCTGTGCCTTGATGACGCTTTCGGCGAGCTTGCGGATCTCGGGATCTTTTCCGTATTGCAGCTCGATCTTTGCCATGTCGATCGCGCCCTGATGGTGAGGGATCATGCTGCGGACGAAATCCACATCGGTATCGCCGCTCAATTTGATCATCATGTCCTTGTGCATCTTGTCATTGGCCTCGGTGAAGGCCTGGCTGGATGGATCATGACCGCCCATGTGCTTGGACATGTCCATGCCAGACATATCCTCGGCAAAGGCCGGCGCAGCAAAGGCGACGAGTGCGGAAAGGGTGATAGTTTTCAGAGACATGAGTATTCCTTCCTCTGTCTGATAATAGGTTCCGATGGCAGCGAACAGCTGCCGTTCTGCAAAGTATTGGTCAGATAAAACGAGGAGGAGGCGCCTGCGGCGCGGGCCTGTTATCTCTGAGCGCGCGGTCGAGTGCGGGAGAAGGATAGGCGAAAACCGGTTTGCCGCCGGCGGCAATCAGATCAGTCACCGGCAGCACCATACAGGCGGCACAGAGCGGCATATGCGCAACGCTCGTGGAGCAGGGATCTTTCGCGGAATCACTTTTGGCTGCCATATCGGGCGTGGCCATGCCGTCCAGATGGTGGTGCGACGTGGTTTCTGGCTGGACCGCCATATTCATCGATGCGCAGGTCGGACAGCCCGCCCATGCCGACATGGTGCTGTAGACCAGCCAACCGAAGAACATTGTCATGAGGGCCAAAGCGCGCATGGGAAAAACATAGGCAGGTACAGGCAAAAAGCCAAGGACCTCACCAAGTGGCAATGACCTTGTGAACGATCTGGTAGTCGGGGCTTTCCTCGCCGAGCGGTGCGACGGGCCAGTCCCAGCCGGCCTTTGCCTTGGGCGGCGCAATGCCATGCAGCAGATCCACGTCCTCATGCACTTTGCCGGTGCGGTCGATGACGGCATAGGAAATGTCCGTCAGCAGGCAGGTGCGGCAGGGCAGGTCTGCCAACCCTCGAAGATGTGCTGCGATCAGCCGTTCCACAGTATCCGCGGGCATCCCGGATGAGGCCTCCGCCTCGTATCGCCGCTTTACGCCGCGCCCGATCTGCGAGAGCAGATTGGCCGAGACGACGAAATCGAGATAGGGCACGCTGCGCAGGAAGCCGAGCGGTTCCGCTGCCTCTTTGGCTGCAAGCGCCTCATAGCCGGAAAGATCGCGTTCGATCAGCCGGACGTTCCGCGTGCCCTTGGTTTTCAGCCACAGGCGTACCGATGCCAGATGCACGAGATCGACCAAAACCACTGTGTCGAAGCTCTTCGCCAGCTCCTCGACCGGCACATCCCGGAGCAGTCCGGAGCCGAGCACGACGGCAGTCCGCCGCTGTGAAAGGCCCGCCATTGCAGTGCGAATGGCATTCTTGCAGCTCTCTTCATGCGCGGCCCAGTCCTTGCTGCAGCGACCGGCGCGTGACCAGAGATTGACCGAATAGCGGATATAGCGGCGGTGCGGGTTGCCCGTGAGCGCAAGTGTGGTGAGATACTGCAGGGCTTCCGCGATCATGGTGATATCCTGATATCTGGTCCTTTCCGCATCGATCAATCGATTCTGGTCGCCATATCAAGGCCCTTGCCCTTGCCGCTCCCCGCCCAATCCGCTAGGAAACCGCCACTATCACATAGGTGGAACTCCCCCGAAATGAACGACAAGCAGAAGAAACCACAAAAGCTCAAGGCCCGTCTTCCGCGCGGCTTCGTTGACCGGTCGGCAGCCGATATCCGAGCCGTCAACGAAATGACTGCGAAGATCCGTGAGGTCTATGAGCATTATGGTTTCGATCCGGTCGAAACGCCGCTATTTGAATATACCGATGCGCTCGGCAAGTTCCTGCCGGACAGCGACCGCCCCAACGAAGGCGTCTTCTCGCTGCAGGACGATGACGAGCAGTGGATGTCGCTGCGTTACGACCTGACGGCGCCGCTCGCCCGCCATGTCGCTGAGAATTTCAACGAGATCCAGCTTCCCTACCGCACCTATCGCGCCGGCTACGTCTTCCGCAACGAGAAGCCGGGTCCGGGCCGCTTCCGTCAGTTCATGCAGTTCGATGCCGATACGGTCGGCGCACCGGGCGTCCAGGCCGATGCCGAAATGTGCATGATGATGGCTGATACGCTGGAAGCGCTCGGCATCAAGCGCGGCGACTATGTCATTCGCGTCAACAACCGCAAGGTTCTGGACGGCGTGCTCGAAGCAATCGGCCTCGGCGGCGACGACAAGGCCGGCCAGCGTCTCAACGTGCTGCGGGCCATCGACAAGCTCGACAAGTTCGGCCCTGATGGGGTGCGCCTGCTGCTTGGCGAAGGCCGCAAGGACGAATCCGGTGACTTCACCAAGGGCGCGAAACTCAACGACGATCAGATCGAGAAGGTCCTCTTCTTCGTCGGCATCAAGAACTATGCCGAAAGCGCCGTCCGGCTCGCCGAGCTGGTTGCCGGCACCGAGAAGGGCAGCGAAGGCGTCGAGGAACTGAATTTCATCGGCGCACTCGTCACCAGCGCCGGCTATCAGTCCGACCGCATCAAGATCGATCCCTCTGTCGTCCGCGGCCTCGAATATTACACCGGCCCGGTTTACGAGGCCGAACTGCTCTTCGACGTCACCAACGAAAAGGGCGAGAAGGTCGTTTTCGGTTCCGTTGGCGGTGGCGGTCGTTACGATGGTCTCGTGTCCCGCTTCATGGGCCAGCCCGTTCCGGCAACAGGCTTCTCCATCGGCGTCTCGCGCCTGATGACGGCGCTGAAGAACCTCGGCAAGCTCGGCCAGCAGGATGTCATCGAGCCGGTGCTCGTCACCGTCATGGATGGCGATGTCGAGGCCATGGGCCGCTATCAGCGCTTCACGCAGGAGCTTCGCGCCGCCGGCATCCGCGCCGAGATGTTCCAGGGCAACTGGAAGAAGTTCGGCAACCAGCTGAAATATGCCGACCGCCGCGGCTGCCCGATCGCCATCATCCAGGGTGGCGACGAGCGTGCGCAGGGCGTCGTCCAGATCAAGGATCTCATCGAGGGCAAGCGCCTCTCCGGCGAGATCGAGGACAACACGACCTGGCGCGAGGCGCGTGTGGCGCAGGAAACCGTTGCGGAAACCGATCTCGTCGCCAAGGTGAAGGAAATCCTCGCCGCGCAGGCGGAGGACCGGAAGAGGGCGGGCTGATATGGCCCTCATCAACCTTCCCGAATTCTCCGGCGAGCTTCTGGACGAATTCGCCGCCCGCAAGGCGGAGCGGATAGACACGCCGGTCATCCAGCCGGCCGAACCCTTTCTCGATATCGCCGGCGAGGATCTTCGCAGGCGCATCTTCATGACGGAAAGCGAAACCGGCGCCAGCCTGTGCCTGCGCCCGGAATTCACCATTCCTGTCTGTCTGCGCCATATCGAGAGCGCGACAGGCACGCCGAAGCGTTACTCCTATCTCGGCGAAGTCTTCCGCCAGCGCCGCGATGGCAGCAATGAATTCTATCAGGCCGGCATTGAAGATCTCGGCGATATTAACCTTGCGAGCGCCGATGCCCGCGCGATTGGCGATGCGGTTGGCATCCTGTCCCGCCTGCTGCCCGGCCGGCATCTCTCGGTGACAATAGGCGATCAGGCCGTGTTCGAAGCCGTCGTGCAGGCGCTCGGCCTGCCGCTTGGCTGGCAGAAGCGGCTGGTCCATGCCTTCGGCAACATGATCCAACTGGAGACGCTGCTGGCGCGTCTCGTCAGCCCGCAATTCGTGACCGGCCTTGATGATGATGTCGCCCGGCTTGTCGGTGAGGATGATGAGGCGGCACTGGTTTCCTATATCGACGAGACGATGCAGGCGACCGGCTATTCCACAAACGCCAGCCGCTCGCCGCAGGAGATTGCCCGCCGCCTGAAGGAAAAGCTCGTCCTGTCCGAGACCCGGCTGGATGACGCCGCTTTCCAAGTGCTGGAGCAGTTCCTGGCGCTCAACGTGCCGCTTGTCAATGCATCAGCGGCACTTTCGCATTTCGCCGACGCGGCCGGACTGAAGCTCGGCAATGCGCTGGCGCGTTTCGATGGTCGCGTCGCAGCGATCGCCAATGCCGGCGTCGATCTGTCGCTCATCGAATACCGCGCCGCTTTCGGCCGTCCGCTCGATTATTATACCGGCCTCGTCTTCGAAGTGATGGTTGAAGGCTCCTCCGCGGTTCTGGCCGGCGGCGGCCGCTTTGACAAGCTGATGACCTTCCTTGGCGCCAAGGACCGCATTCCCGCCGTCGGCTTCTCCCTCTGGCTCGACCGTATCGAAACCGAAAGGGCCGCCGCATGACGATCACCATTGCGCTTCCCTCCAAGGGCCGCATGAAGGATGACGCCTCTGCGATCTTCGAGCGTGCCGGCATGAAAATCTACGCAGTCGGCAACGATCGCTCCTATCGCGGCCGTGTCGAAGGTTGGGACGATGTGGAAATCGCCTTCCTCTCGGCCTCGGAAATTTCCCGCGAGCTCGGCAACGGCTCGATCGATTTCGGCGTCACCGGCGAAGACCTCGTGCGCGAGGGACTGGCTGAAGCCGACAAGCGGGTGGAATTCTGCGCCCGCCTCGGCTTCGGCCATGCCGATGTCGTCGTCGCGGTGCCGGAAATCTGGCTGGATGTCGATACGATGGCCGATCTGGTGGATGTCGCTGCCGATTTCCGCGCCCGTCACGGCCGGCGTCTCGCAATCGCCACGAAATACTGGCGCTTGACCCAGCAGTTCTTCTCCAGCCAGCACGGCATCCAGCTCTACCGCATCGTCGAGAGCCTGGGCGCCACAGAAGGCGCGCCGGCCTCCGGCTCGGCCGATATCATCGTCGATATCACCTCGACCGGTTCGACTCTGCGCGCCAATCACCTCAAGGTGCTCTCCGATGGCGTCATCTTGCGCTCGGAAGCCTGCCTGGTGCGTGCCCGCAAGGATACGCATGCCGATACGCCGACGGTGACGGCGATTGCCGAGGCTGTCCGCGCGGTTCTCTGAACCAAATTACTCAACATGCAAAACCCGCCGTCAGCAGACGGCGGGTTTTGCATTTTTGGGAGGAAATGGAATTAGCGGGCGGCGACGGCCTGCAGGCCGCGGCGTGCGTCGATCGAATAGGCACCGGCACCGACGGTGGCGAGCAGGATGTACGCGCCGGCCAGTGTGATGTTCTTCATGACCATGATCTGGTTGAGGATATTCACGAGTTCCGCGCCACTTGCGTAGGGCAGATGGAAGACAACGGCTGTAAATACGCAGAAGCCTGCGAGCATCCAGCCGACGATGCGAACCTGGAAGCCCGTGAGAACCGCAAGGCCGGCCAGCAGTTCGAAGAGGCCTGCAGCATAGGCCAGGAGGGTTGCTGCCGGCAGGCCGGCACCGGCGATCATGCCCGCAGTACCGGCAGCATCGGTTATCTTGCCGAAGCCGGCAAGGATGAACATGAAGGACAGAAGAATGCGGGCGAGAAGGATGAGGGCGTTATTCGTATTCGACATGGACGTTGCTCCGTTGAATGACTTTTGAGGTCTTGATGCCCCGGCACCGTGTTGGACCTCGGATGCCCTCTATCTCGCCTTTTTCTGACGTCAGGGAAAGATAAACGCCAGCGGACAGTTTGTTCACTAATACGAAACGATCGGGTGACTTGCCTTGCGGTGCAGGCGTCTTCTATGGTCGCCTCCTCACTATGGAGAACCCCGATGGCAGATCTTTCCGCATTCCCGATCACCAGCCGCTGGCCGGCGAAAAACCCTGATATTATTCAGCTTTATTCCCTTCAGACGCCGAATGGCGTGAAGATCTCTGTGGCGCTGGAGGAGCTCGGTCTGCCCTATGAGGCCCATTATGTCTCCTTCGCAACCACCGATCAGAAGACGGCTGAATTCGTTTCGCTGAACCCGAACGGCCGCATTCCGGCGATCATCGATCCCAACGGCCCGGACGGAAAGCCGATCGGCCTTTTCGAATCTGGAGCCATCCTGCTCTATCTGGCGGAAAAGACCGGCAAGCTGATCCCGGCTGATGCCGCGGGCCGCTATGAAACCATCCAGTGGGTCTTTTTCCAGATGGCCGGCATCGGCCCGATGTTCGGCCAGTTCGGCCATTTCTACAAATTCGCCGCTGACAAGGTCGCCAACAATTCCTATCCGGTGGAGCGCTATCGCGACGAATCCAAGCGCCTGCTCGGCGTGCTGGAAAGCCGCCTGCAGGGGCGCCAGTGGATCATGGGCGACGAGTACACCATCGCCGACATCACCACATTCCCGTGGCTCCGCGGCGCCGACATCTTCTATGGTGGCCGCGAGGTGCTGGAATATGCGAAATTCCCTGCCGTCATGGATTGGCTGCAGCGCTGCATCGCCCGACCGGCGAGCGAGAAGGGCCTCAACATTCCGGTGAAGCCCGCCTGACGGTCTTCGGATTGAAACAGAAAAGGCCGGTCGCGAGACCGGCCTTTTTTCTTGTGTCCATGCAGGCAGATTACTGCCGGCTGGCGATCTGGCTGGTACCTTCCAGCTTGAAGCGCGGGAAGATGAAAACGCCGACCATGCTGCCGCTGTATTTTTCCTCCAGCCCATTGGATTCGCCCATGCAAAAGAGCGGCTGACGGAAACCGTTCGGCATCATGATGGTCGTCGAGAAACAGAAGGATGAGGAAAGCGTCGCCGCCTGCTCGAAGAGCTGCAGGACGTGGTTGCGATCCCTGGTGTTATAGCAGCGCACCAGGCTCAACAGGCCGCATTCCTGCGCCGAGAGACCGTGCAGCATCGCGCTCCATTCTCCGAGCCTGATCACGCCTGTCGAAAAATCTCCGATCCAGCTTTCGGACACGGAAAACTGCGCCAACATTTCGTGATTATGATTGTTGTAGTCCAGCGAGCCAGGCATCAAGGGTGCGGCAGCATTGGCTTTGGCGATCTTAAACAAGGCGTTCCCCAATTCGGGTGCGGCTGCCCCGCCGCACACTCGGCAAACACAAAGAAACAGGATCACGTAGCGGCAGGCATCATGCCTGTGCTTGATCTCGCGGCAACAGTTGCTCGGCGGCACCTCAGATGGTCGCCGCACGAATGCCTTCCGCAAGATTTACTCTCGTATGTTCGCGGAGACCTTCGAAGCCCGAATGTTCACGCATTGGCCTTTGGCGTGCTCCGGTCTCGTCTGCAGCGAGTATTCTTCCGGACTGAACGTCAATTGCAGCGCGGATTTATAGGAGCTTTTGCGCAAACGGCAACGGCTTTTTCCGGGCGTTAGGCTGGCGTTATGACAAGGGTTTTCTGCAGATTTGTGGGTTTCTCACTAATTCTGTGGCTCGAACTCAGCTTTTCGGGCCGTGGAAACGGTTCCACTCGCCGCACAGCATACAATCTTCGTAGGTTATGAGCTTTGCATCCGAATTCTTCGCAATTGAAAAATGTGCCGCGGCGCAAGCTTCGCGAAAGCCTCGATCAAAAAATCACGCTTTCTGCAGCAGATTAAACGTTCAAGCGACTTATTAAACAAGGTGTTCTTCGAATCGCTTGAATAAAAGAAAGGGCGGCTCGAAGACCGCCCTTCCTGAACTGAACCGGATGGCCCAGATGGATGACCAGAGCCTTAAATCATGTCCATACCGCCTGTTCAGCGCGCTTGACGCGCTGAACCATCTTAGATGATGGGCGGTTTCATGAACGATGCTGTGAAAGGCCCTCGGCCTATCACATCATGTCCATACCGCCTGTTCAGCGCGCTTGACGCGCTGAACCATCTTGGATGATGGGCGGTTTTACGGACGACGCTGTGAAAGGCCTTCGGCCTATCACATCATGTCCATACCGCCCATGCCGCCCATGCCGCCCGGCATTGCCGGAGCGTCCTTCTTCGGCAGCTCGGCGATCATGGCTTCCGTGGTGATCAGCAGCGAAGCAACCGAAGCCGCGTTCTGCAGAGCCGTACGGACAACCTTGACCGGGTCGACGATGCCGAGCTGGATCAGGTCGCCATATTCGCCGGTCTGGGCGTTGTAGCCGTAGTTGTCTTCGTTCTTGTCGAGGATCTTGCCGACAACGATCGAAGCTTCGTCGCCTGCGTTTTCAGCGATCTGGCGAACCAGAGCCTGGAGAGCGCGGCGAACGATGTTGATACCAGCTTCCTGGTCGTCGTTTTCGCCCTTGGCCTTGATCTTTGTGGAAGAGCGCAGCAGAGCGACGCCGCCGCCCGGTACGATACCTTCCTGAACAGCAGCGCGCGTCGCGTTAAGGGCGTCGTCGATGCGGTCCTTCTTTTCCTTCACTTCGACTTCCGTCGAACCGCCGACGCGGATGACGGCAACACCGCCAGCGAGCTTGGCAAGACGTTCCTGCAGCTTTTCACGGTCGTAGTCGGAGGTGGTTTCTTCGATCTGGGCCTTGATCTGGGCAACACGGCCTTCGATGTCGGACTTGGCGCCAGCGCCGTCGACGATCGTGGTGTTTTCCTTGGAGATCGAAACCTTCTTGGTGCGGCCGAGCATGTCGAGGGTAACAGACTCGAGCTTGATGCCGAGGTCTTCGGAGATGACAGTGCCGCCCGTGAGGATAGCGATGTCTTCCAGCATGGCCTTGCGGCGGTCGCCGAAGCCCGGAGCCTTGACAGCAGCAATCTTCAGGCCGCCACGCAGCTTGTTGACGACGAGGGTCGCAAGAGCTTCGCCTTCGACGTCTTCAGCGATGATGAGGAGCGGCTTGCCGGTTTGAACGACAGCTTCGAGAACCGGGAGCATGGACTGCAGGTTCGAGAGCTTCTTTTCGTGCAGGAGGATGAAGGCGTCTTCGAGATCAGCAACCATCTTTTCCGGGTTGGTGACGAAGTAGGGGCTCAGGTAGCCGCGGTCGAACTGCATGCCTTCGACGACTTCGAGTTCGGTTTCAGCGGTCTTGGCTTCTTCGACGGTGATAACGCCTTCGTTGCCGACCTTCTGCATTGCTTCAGCAATGTCGAGACCGATCTGCTTTTCGCCGTTTGCGGAGATCGTGCCGACCTGGGCAACTTCTTCCGACGTGTTGATCTTCTTGGCCTTGGCCTGGAGATCCTTGACGACTTCAGCAACAGCGAGGTCGATACCGCGCTTCAGGTCCATCGGGTTCATACCGGCAGCAACTGCCTTTGCGCCTTCGCGAACGATGGCCTGTGCGAGAACCGTTGCAGTCGTGGTGCCGTCGCCGGCGACGTCGTTGGTCTTCGAAGCAACTTCGCGGACCATCTGGGCGCCCATGTTTTCGAACTTGTCTTCGAGTTCGATTTCCTTGGCGACCGAAACACCGTCCTTGGTGATGCGCGGAGCGCCGAAGGACTTGTCGATAACGACGTTGCGGCCCTTGGGACCGAGGGTGACCTTCACTGCGTCAGCGAGGACATCGACGCCACGCAGCATCTTTTCGCGCGCGCCGCGGCCGAATTTTACTTCTTTAGCTGCCATTTTGAGAACTCCTGAAAAGGGGTGTCAACGATATCGGGTAAAAGGCGAACGGCTGGATCAGCCGATGATGCCCATGATGTCGGCTTCCTTCATGATGAGAAGGTCTTCGCCGTTGATCTTGACTTCGGTGCCCGACCACTTGCCGAACAGAACGCGGTCGCCAGCCTTGACGTCGAGTGCTACGACCTTGCCGGATTCGTCACGGGCGCCGGAGCCGACAGCGACGATTTCGCCTTCCTGCGGCTTTTCCTTGGCGGTGTCCGGGATGATGATGCCGCCCTTGGTCTTCTCTTCGGATTCAACGCGACGGACGACGACGCGATCGTGAAGCGGGCGGAAATTGGTGCTTGCCATTGTCTAATCCCTCGATCAAATGACATTCGCGGACCGGGGTGGCCCACAAGGTGGATGTTAGCACTCAACTCCTGTGAGTGCTAGCGCCGTGCATTTAGGGATGGCTCCTGAAGGAGTCAAGAAGAGCCTTCACGGATTTTTGTGCCGGAATTGTGAAGACAGGCGGGATTTGTCCGGCGTGGTTACCGAGCTTTGCTCACGTCCAGCTTTTGAGCCTCCGGCGTTCTTGGCCTGATATAGAAAATGCCTTGCCATTGAAGCCCGCCTTTGCAATGTCACCGGTGACTGTAAGCGAAGCAGGATAGTGGAATGGCAAAGCGGATTGCGAATTTCTCCGAGATCACCGATCGATATGACGCGGTGTTCTGCGATGTCTGGGGTGTCGTGCATAACGGCGTCGATCCGTTTCCGAAGGCTGGTGAGGCGCTGCAGGCGGCCCGCGCCGCAGGTCTGGCCGTCGTTCTCATCACCAATTCGCCGCGCGTTTCCTGGCAGGTCGTCGAGCAGTTGCGCCAGATCGGCGTGCCCGACGGCGCTTATGACCGCATCGTCACCTCGGGCGATGTCACGCGGGCATTGATCGCCGAAGGTCCACGCGAGGTCTTCCTGCTTGGTCCCGAGCGCGACAGCCCGATCCTCGAAGGCCTCGATATCGAGCGCGCTGCCGCCGGCGAAGCCACCTCGGTCGTCTGCACTGGCTTCTTCGATGACGAGACGCAGACGCCCGAGGACTACACGGACATGCTGTTGGAGTTCAAATCCCGCAACGTGCCGATGATCTGCGCCAATCCCGATCTAGTGGTCGAGCGCGGCCACCGCATCATTCCCTGCGCCGGCGCCATGGCCGCCTATTATGAGCAGCTCGGCGGCTCCACCCGCATCGCCGGCAAGCCGCATCGGCCGATCTATGAGGCAACCCTTGCCGCTGCCCGCGAGGTCCGCGGTGATTTCCCCATCGACCGTGTGCTGGCGATCGGCGACGGCATGCCGACGGATGTTCGTGGCGCCTTGAATTATGGGCTCGACCTTCTCTACATCAGCGGCGGCATCCACGCGAAGGAATATACGTTGAACGGCGAGACCGACGAGGCGATCCTCAACGCCTATCTCGAACGGGAAAAAGCCGCACCCAAGTGGTGGATGCCGCGCCTCGCATAAGAGAAAACAAATCGATGACCGTGTTCCACCGCAATGAAACCCGCGATCCGCTACCCGAGCATCTGAAAGGCGGCGTCATCGCCATCGGCAATTTCGACGGCGTTCATCGCGGCCATCAATCGGTGCTGAACCGGGCACTCGATATCGCACGGGAGCGCGGCATACCCGCCCTGGTGCTGACCTTCGAGCCGCATCCGCGCACCGTTTTCAAGCCGGATGCGCCGGTCTTCCGCCTGACGCCGGCGCCCTTCAAGGCACGCATCCTGGAGGAGCTGGGCTTCAACGCGGTCATCGAATATCCTTTCGACTACGAATTCTCGCAGCGCTCGGCGGATGATTTCATCCATTCCATCCTGAAGGACTGGCTCGGCGCCTCCGAAGTTGTGACCGGGTTCGACTTCCATTTCGGCCGCGGCCGGGAAGGTGGACCTGCCTTCCTGATGGATGCCGGCAACAAATATGGTTTCGGCGTCACTCTGATCGACGCATTCCGCGACGAGAACACGGATGTCGTCTCATCGAGCCATGTCCGTGCGCTGCTGAAGGAAGGCGATGTCTCCTCCGTCGCCGCCATGCTCGGCTATCACTATACGGTGCAGGCGAAGGTGATCGATGGCGAGAAGCTCGGCCGCCAGCTCGGCTTCCCGACCGCCAATATGCAGCTGCCGCCGGAGGCGGAACTCGCAGCCGGCATTTACGCCGTTCGTTTCCGCCTCGAAAACGGCAGGCTGTATGATGCGGTGGCAAGCTACGGCCGGCGCCCGACGGTGACGGAAAACGGCGTGCCGTTGCTCGAAACCTATCTCTTCGATTTCAGCGGCGATCTCTACGGCCAGACTTGTTCGGTCTCCTTCTTCGGCTATCTGCGCCCTGAACTGAAGTTCGATGGGCTCGATCCGCTCGTCGCGCAGATCAAGCGCGACGAGGAGGAGGCGAGGGCGCTTCTCGAAGGTGTGAGACCGCTCGGCGAGCTCGACCGGAAGCTCTGTTTCGACTGAGCAATTCCAGCAAAAGCGCTTGAGCGTTTTGCGTCCGGAATTGCGTAAAAACAAAGAAACGCTCAGGACAGATTGAGCGCAGGCTGCGCCTTCTGCCGCGGCAACGGCGGGAAGGCGAGCGCGATTGCCGCCGCACCGAGCCCGACCAGGGCGGAGCCGATGAAGAGCCAAGAATAATCGGCATAGGTATCGTAGATCCAGCCGCCGACCAGCGGGCCGAAGGCCATGCCGATGCTGGAGAGCATTGTCGCGGCCCCGAACACCGTGCCGATGATGCGCGGGCCGAAATATTCACGCGCCAGTACGGCATAGAGCGGCATCACCCCGCCATAGGCGCTGCCGAAGATGACGGCGAGCGCGTAGAATTCCCCAAGCTTGCTGATGGCGAGGTAGGTGGCAAGGGCTGCCGCCTGCACCAGCAGGCCTGCGATGATGACTGGCTTGACGCCGATCCGGTCCGCCAGCGTGCCGTAAAGCAGGCGCCCGCCGAGGCCGGCGAGACCCTCGACACTGTAGATGCTGACAGCAGCCATCGGTGCAACGCCGCAGAGTGTGGCGTAGCTCACCATATGGAAGATCGGCCCGGAATGAGCCGCACAGCAGGCGAAGAAGGTAAGCCCAAGCACGATGAACTGCGGCGAGCGGAACACCTTCCAGAGATCAGGGCCGCTGCCTTCGGCTGAAAGGGTGACGTCATGTGCATCGACAGGCGGCGACGGCCGGCGGCGCACGAGAAGGGCGGCCGGGATCATCAGGATGAGAGCGCCGATGCCGATGATCATCATCGCCGGGCGCCATTCATATGATGTGATGAGCCAGCGCGCGAAGGGCGAGATCGTCATCGGCGCAACGCCCATACCGGCCGAAACCAGGGAGACGGCAAGGCCGCGGTTCTCGTCGAACCACTCCGTCGTTGCGGCGATCATCGGTGCGAAAAAGGCGCTGGCCGAGAGACCGACGAGCACGCCATAGGTCAGCTGGAACTGCAGAAGCGTTTCCGCGCGGCTGGCAAGCATCAGCGCCAACCCAAGGATGACGGAGCCGATCAGCACGACCGGGCGCGGTCCGTATCGGTCGCTGGCAGCGCCCCAGAAGAAGCCGCCTATGCCCATGACGATGAAATTCAGCGTCATGGCGCTGGCGATGCCGGCATGCGACCAGCCGGTCGCGGTTGCGATCGGCTGCTGGAAAATGGCGAGAGAAAACATGGCGCCGAGGGCAACGCACGTCATCAGTGCGCCGGCCGCGACGATAACCCAACGATAGGAACTGCTCATATCCACATCACTCCTTGCGGGCGGGTTTGATCGGCATGATGAATTTCCCATGCCTGCGAGTCAAAGACGTTCGGGCGATCGGGAATTCGACAGGCGCTTTGGATTTTTGTATTAGGAGCAACAAAATCGCAGCCATGGCATGTTGCGGGCGTTTGCCGACTCGTCGCTGGCAGGCGCCCTTCGTGAAGCCGAGGGACTGAAATCCCTCTTCCTTTTCCGCTTAAAAGCGCCTATGAACCGGCGCGATGAGTAAATTCCGGCTGGCGCATTCGATACGAATTATCGGCCCGGTCTTCCGCGCGCGCTGAGCGGCCGGAAGGTCCGGGTTTTCGGCGCTTGGATTGAACGAGCGCTCTCCGTCACCACAGATTTCACGTCCGCGCGCCCTGTCCGGGCCGCCAGAAACGATTGTCACACATGACCGACACAGCCGAAAAGATCGATTACTCGAAGACCCTCTATCTGCCTGAGACGGATTTCCCGATGCGCGCCGGCCTGCCGCAGAAGGAGCCGGAGCTCGTTGCCCGCTGGCAGCAGATGGATCTCTACAAGAAGCTGCGTGCTTCCGCCGCCGGCCGCGAAAAATTCGTCCTTCACGATGGCCCTCCCTATGCCAACGGCAATATCCATATCGGCCACGCGCTGAACAAGATCCTCAAGGACGTCATCACCCGCTCCTTCCAGATGCGCGGCTATGACTCCAACTATGTTCCCGGCTGGGATTGCCACGGCCTGCCGATCGAATGGAAGATCGAGGAAGAGAACTACCGCGCCAAGGGCAAGGCCAAGCCTGACCTGACCGAGCCGTCGGCGATGATCGAATTCCGCCGCGAATGCCGTGCCTATGCCGAAAAATGGATCGCCATCCAGGGCGGCGAATTCCAGCGTCTCGGCATCGTCGGCGACTTCGAAAACCCGTATCTGACGATGAACTTCCACGCCGAAAGCCGCATCGCCGGCGAACTCCTGAAGATCGCCAGGAGCGGCCAGCTCTATCGCGGCTCCAAGCCGATCATGTGGTCGGTCGTCGAACGCACCGCGCTGGCGGAAGCCGAAGTCGAATATCACGACTATGAGAGCGACACGATCTGGGTGAAATTTCCGGTCGCAAAGGGCTCTGGTGGCCTCAAGGATGCCTTCGTCGTCATCTGGACCACCACGCCCTGGACGATCCCCGGTAACCGGGCGATCGCCTATTCGTCGCGCGTGGCATATGGCCTTTACGAAGTGACAGCCGCCGAGAACGATTTCGGCCCGCGCCCGGGCGAAAAGCTTGTGTTCGCCGACAAGCTCGCCGAAGAATCCTTCGCCAAGGCAAAACTGCAGTACAAGCGCCTCTCTGACGTCAGCGCTGCCGATCTCGCCAGCATCACCTGTGCCCATCCGCTCAAGGGTGTCGGCGGTGGCTATGAATTCACTGTGCCGCTGCTCGATGGCGACCACGTCACCGACGATGCCGGTACTGGCTTCGTGCACACTGCACCCAGCCATGGCCGCGAAGACTTTGATGCCTGGATGTCAGCTGCCCGCTCACTTGAGGCGCGGGGTATCGACACCAAGATCCCGTTCCCGGTTGACGATGGCGGCTTCTACACGGCTGACGCACCCGGCTTCGAAGGCGCGCGCGTGATCGACGACAACGGCAAGAAGGGCGATGCCAACGACCGCGTCATCAAGGCGCTGATCGAACGTAATGCGCTCTTTGCCCGTGGCCGCCTGAAGCATCAGTATCCGCATTCCTGGCGCTCCAAGAAGCCTGTCATCTTCCGCAACACGCCACAGTGGTTCGTCTATATGGACAAGACGCTGGCGGACGGCACGACGCTGCGCACCCGGGCGCTGAAGGCGATCGACGACACCCGCTTCGTGCCCGCCGCCGGCCAGAACCGCCTGCGCGCCATGATCGAACAGCGCCCGGACTGGGTTCTGTCCCGTCAGCGCGCCTGGGGCGTGCCGATCTGCGTCTTCGTCGACGAGCAGGGCCAGGTGCTGCAGGACGATGCCGTCAACCAGCGTATCCTTGATGCTTTCGATGCCGAAGGTGCCGATGCCTGGTTTGCCGAAGGCGCCAAGGAGCGTTTCCTCGGCAACGAGCATGACCCGGCCAAGTGGTCGCAGGTCATGGACATCCTCGATGTCTGGTTCGACTCGGGCTCCACGCACACTTTCACGCTGGAAGACCGCCCCGACCTGAAGTGGCCGGCCGATCTTTATCTTGAGGGTTCCGACCAGCATCGCGGCTGGTTCCATTCATCGCTGCTGGAATCGGCTGCGACGCGTGGCCGTGCGCCTTATAACGCCGTCCTCACCCATGGTTTCACCATGGACGAGAAGGGCGAGAAGATGTCGAAGTCGAAGGGCAACGTCACCTCGCCGCAGGAAGTGATGAAGGATGCCGGTGCCGATATTCTTCGCCTCTGGGTTATGACCTCGGACTACGCGGACGATCTGCGCGTCGGCAAGACGATCATCCAGACCAATGTCGATGCCTATCGCAAGCTGCGCAACACGATCCGCTGGATGCTCGGAACGCTTGCCCACGACAAGGGCGAGGTCATCACGCTCGCCGATTTGCCGGAGCTGGAGCAGCTGATGCTGCACCGCCTCTCCGAACTCGATCAGCTCGTGCGCGAAAACTACGACGCCTTCGACTTCAAGAAGATCGCCCGTGCGCTCATCGACTTCGCCAATGTCGAGCTCTCGGCCTTCTACTTCGACATCCGCAAGGATGCGCTCTACTGCGATGCGCCCTCCAGCCTTCGCCGCCGCTCGGCGCTCTATGTCATCCGTATGATCTTCGATTGCATGGTGACCTGGCTTGCACCGATGCTGCCCTTCACGACCGAAGAGGCTTGGCTCTCGCGTAACCCGTCGGCCGTCTCGGTACACCTGGAGCAGTTCGCCCCGGTTGCCGGGGAATGGCGCAACGATGCGCTGGCCGAAAAGTGGAAGAAGATCCGCGCGATCCGCGGTGTCGTGACCGGTGCGCTCGAAATCGAGCGCAAGGACAAGCGCATCGGCTCGTCGCTGGAAGCTGCTCCCGTCGTCTACGTTGCCGATGCGGAACTTCTCAAGGCGCTCGAAGGGCAGGATTTCAGCGAAGTCTGCATCACCTCGGGTATCGCAGTCGAGGCGAGCGCCGGCCCGGCTGACGCGTTCCGTCTGCCGGAGGTGCCTGAAGTCGCTGTCGTTCCGAAGCTTGCCGAAGGCGTAAAATGTGCCCGTTCCTGGCGCATCACCACCGATGTCGGTTCCGATCCTGATTATCCCGACGTTTCGGCGCGTGACGCTGCAGCACTTCGCGAACTCGGCATCCGTGCCTGAAGATATTTGCCGGGTGAATTGCCTTTATGGCGTTCATCCGGTAAAAGCTGCCTGAAAATGGCCGGATTTTTGCGTCAGGGGGACGATTGTCCGGTGGGCAGTACTGATTCCGGCATGCGGGAAGGGTTTTCATGTTAGCGACGCATTGGTTCCGTTTGGGCGCCTGCCTGTCTCTTGTTCTGGCGGCAAGCTCCACGATGTCCGGCTGCGCCAGCAGCCCGACCTACGGCACCGACAAGACCGCCATGGAACAGCTTGCCGACGATCTCGGCCAGTCCGTTTCGCTGACCGGTCCGGGTCCCAAGAATACCGGCGTGAAATACACCCCGCGCCCGACGCTGGTCATGCCCGCGCAAGACCAGAAGGAAACCCTCGTTCAGCCGCAGCAGACGGTGGCCAACAAGGACAATCCCCAGTGGGTTGAATCGCCGGAAGAAGCCCGTAAGCGCCTCGTCAAGGAAGCCGACGAGAATTCGGACAATCCGAGCTATCGTTCGCCGCTCGCAAGTTCCGCCATCGAAGGCGGTCGCCAGACGACCGAAGCCCAGACCAAGGCCTATCGCGAAGCCCGCGCCCTGCAGAAGGGTGCCTATATCGACCAGCGCCGCTACATTTCCGATCCGCCGACCGAATATCGCGCCGTGGATGATCCGGCAAAGCTCGACGACCTCGGTACACCGGAGCAGAAGAAGGCGAAGCAGCGTAAGAAGGATGCAGCGGTCGCAAACAGCGGCACCAAGTGGTGGCAGATCCTTCAGTAAGACTTTAGCGGCGTCGCGTCGATCAACTGCGTCGCGTCAGCATAGCGGCAGTCCTCGCAACCGGCACGACTATGTGCCTCTTCTCTCCGAAAAGAATGCCCTCAGCATGTCTGCCGATTCCGTCTCGTTGAAGCCGGAATAGACGTCCGGCGCGTGATGGCAGGTCGGCTGTGCATAGAAGCGCACGCCATTGTCTACCGCACCGCCCTTCGGGTCTTCTGCCCCGTAATAGAGCCTGCGGATGCGGGCGAAGGAAATGGCGGCCGCACACATGGTGCAGGGTTCCAAGGTGACATAGAGATCGGCGCCGGCAAGCCGCTCCTGGCCGAGCTTGTCCGAGGCCATGCGGATGACGGCGATCTCGGCATGGGCGGTGACGTCGTTGAGCTCCCGCGTACGGTTTCCGGAGGCAGCGACCACGGCACCATCGACGACGAGGACGGCGCCGATCGGCACTTCGCCGCGCTCTCCGGCGGTGCGTGCTTCTTCAAGTGCCATCTCCATAAATCGATTTGTCTTCACGTTCGCAAGAATTTCCACTTAACCGCAGGTGCATGACCTGATAGACAGGCCGGAAAAGGCAGGCAAACAACAAATGACACCCAAAGACAAGCCAAAACGCCCAGGCACCAAGGCTCCCCCGCGCGAAGCCCGGTCAAAAAGCGGCCCGAAGACCGGCGGCGAGAAGCCGTTCAAGGCTGCGGTCGGGAAAGCCGCTGCGAACGAAGCGGATGGCGACAGCAAGGCGGAACGCATCTCCAAGGTGATGGCACGCGCCGGCGTCGCCTCCCGTCGCGATATCGAACGCATGATCATGGACGGTCGCGTCACGCTGAACGGCAAGCTCCTGGACACGCCCGTCGTCAACGTAACGCTCGAAGACAAGATCGAGGTCGATGGCGTGCCGATCCGCGGCATCGAGCGCACGCGCCTCTGGCTCTATCATAAGCCGCCGGGCCTCGTGACGACGAATTCCGATCCCGAGGGGCGCCCGACCGTCTTCGACAATCTGCCGGAAGAGCTTCCGCGCGTCATGTCGATCGGCCGTCTCGACATCAATACCGAAGGCCTGCTGCTGCTCACCAATGATGGCGGTCTCGCCCGAGCGCTGGAACTGCCGACCACCGGCTGGCTGCGCCGCTACCGCGTGCGTGCGCATGGCGATATCGATCAGGATGCACTGGACAAGCTGAAAGAGGGCATTGCTGTCGACGGCGTCCTCTATGGCTCCATCGAAGCGACGCTCGACCGCACGCAAGGGGCCAACGTCTGGATCACCATGGGTCTGCGCGAAGGCAAGAACCGCGAAATCAAGAACGTGCTCGGCGCGCTTGGTCTCGAGGTCAACCGTCTAATCCGCATTTCCTACGGCCCCTTTCAGCTCGGTGAACTGCCCGAGGGGCATGTCATCGAGGTGCGCGGCCGTACGCTGCGCGACCAGCTCGGTCCGCGCCTCATCGAAGATGCCAAGGCGAATTTCGATGCGCCGCTCTATAATGCGCCTGCCGTTGCCGCCGAAGAGGCTGAGGAACCGGCGACGCCCGAGCGCCGCGAACGTCCGCGTCGCGACGAAGACAAGCGCGAACGTGCGCTGAGCCGCCTCGACACCAAGCGCGACGACCGCCGGGATGACCGTAAGAACGATCGTCGGGACAATCGCCGCGCAGACGACCGCCATGGCGATGAAGATCGTCCGAAGCGCCCGGCTCTCGGTAGCCGGCGTAACGCCAATGTGTGGATGGCGCCTGGCGCTCGCCCGCTCGGCGAGAAGGCTGCGGCCAAGGCTGCAAAGAACGCCCAGACCGCGCGCCGTCGCGGTGAAACGGCTCCGGTGAAGGAGCCCCGCTTCGATCGCGCAGCCGATCGGCCGCGTGCGCAGATCAATCGCGTCCACGAAGAGGATGGCGAGTGGATCCGCTCCAGCGAGACGCCTCGCAAGCGCGACGAGGATGAGGGTTTCGACCGCAAGCGTTCTTTTGGCGACAAGCCGCGTTCCTTCCGCGATCGTCCGCGCGAGGAAGGCGGTGAACGTTCTCCCCGCCCAGCCAGAAGCTTCGGCGGCGAAGGCCGCTCCGATCGTCCGCGTGGCGACAGACCCTTCGGCGATAAGCCTCGCGGCGAACGTCGTCCGCGCACGGAAGGCGAAGAGGGTTCTCGTCCTTTCCGTAGCCGCTCGCATGATGAAGGCAGCGAACGTTCTTCCCGTCGAGCCAGAAGCTTCGGCGGCGAAGGCCGCTCCGATCGTCCGCGTGGCGACAAGCCTTTCGGCGACAAGCCGCGTGGCGAACGTCGTCCACGGACCGAGGGAGAGGAGCGTCCGCGTTCCTTCCGTGATCGTCCGCGTGAGGAAGGTGGCGAACGCTCTCAGCGTCCGGCGAGGAGCTTTGGCGGCGAAGGCCGCTCCGAGCGCTCGCGCAGCGACAAGCCATTCGGGGATAAGCCCCGTGGCGCAAAGAGTTCCTCCGGCAAGCCGAAGGGCGATCGGCCGAGTGGCGGCAAGCCTTCCGGCGGGCCGTCCAGAGGTGGTGCGAAAGGCAAGGGAATGACGCGCGGTGCGGATCGTCGGCGGTGAGTTTCGCGGACGGCCGCTTGCCGTACCAAAATCCAACGACATCCGGCCGACTGCGGACCGGACGCGTGAGAGTCTGTTCAACATTCTGAGCCATGCCTATCCGGAATGCATCGATGGCACCCGGATTCTCGACCTTTTCGCCGGCACCGGGGCTGTCGGCCTCGAAGCCGTCTCGCGCGGCTGTGGCCATGCGCTGTTCGTCGAAAACAGCGTGGAGGGCAGGGCGCTTCTCTGGGAAAACATCGATGCGCTCGGTCTGCACGGCCGTACGCGTATCCTGCGTCGTGATGCGACCGATCTCGGCAGTGTCGGCAATCTCGAACCTTTTGACATGCTTTTCGCCGACCCGCCCTATGGCAAGGGTCTGGGCGAGAAGGCGCTTACGGCTGCTGCCGACGGTGGCTGGCTGAAGCCTGGCGCGATCGTCGTTCTGGAAGAACGTGCGGAGGTTGCCGTTTCGGTGCATCCCTCCTATGTTTTCCTCGAAAGCCGAATATTCGGCGACACCAGAGTGCATTTCTTCCGGTATCAGCCGCAGTAGCCGGCGCGTTGGGAGCAGATCGTGCCGCAGGCGGAAATCATCAGTCCGAAATCGCCTGCGATCAGCGATCTCCCGACGGTGGCCGTCGCCTTCGGCGGCGGCGGTGCCCGCGGCCTCTCGCATATCCACATCATCGAAACGCTGGATGAACTCGGCATTCGCCCGGTGGCGATATCCGGCTCATCCATCGGCGCCATCATGGGATCCGGTATGGCGGCCGGCATGTCCGGCGCGGAAATTCGCGAACATGCGCTGGCGACAGTGGGCAACAAGGCTGCCGTCGTCAGCCGCATCTGGGGGCTGCGCCCGACGACCGTGCGCGATGCCGTGGCCAAGGGCATTCGCATCGGCCAGTTCAATCTCGAACGCATTCTGAAGGCTTTCCTGCCGTCGGAACTTCCCCAGAAATTCGAGGATCTCCTGGTGCCGATGAAGGTGATCACCACGGATTATTACGGTCAGGCCGAGGTGATAATCGAGCATGGCCAGCTCTTTCCCGCACTCGCCGCATCATCGGCCATTCCCGCCGTCTTCATGCCGGTCAGACTGCACGGCCGGGTGATGATCGATGGCGGCATCGCCAATCCCGTGCCTTACGAATGCCTGATGGATCTTGCCGATATCGTCATCGGCATCGATGTCGTCGGCGCACCCGAAGGCGACGGCACCCATATCCCGAACCGCATGGAAAGCATCTTCGGCTCGGGACAACTGATGATGCAGGCGGCGATTTCCCTGAAACTGAAGCTCCTACGGCCGCACATCTTCCTGCGTCCCACGGTGGGCCGCACCGGTGTCATGGATTTCCTGAAGGCGCGCGACGTGCTCGCTATGTCCGTCGGTGTGAAGGACGAATTGAAATATGCCCTCGATCGGGAAATCGAAGCGCGGCTGAAGCGCTAGTTCGGGATGTCGCGCTGAAGTTTAGGCATCGGCCGTCACGTCTGATCTGTTTGCCAGCGGATCGCTGTCGAAAGGATCCGGCGTACGCTTCGGCTTGACCAGCGGTTCCGGCTTGATCGGCGTTGAAAATAAGAGATCTTGTCCCGCCTGCAACCCCTCGGAGACCTGCAGCACCAGCCGCGCCTCGTCGCGCTTGCGGATGTCCTCGCCGATCTCATAGGCATCGACTTCGGCAACGCCAAGCGCTTCCAGCGTGCGCCGGCCGAACAGCAGGCCGGATTCGAGCGTTTCGCGCAGCTCATAATCGACGCCCTTGTTGCGCAGTTCGATGGAGTGAATGCGATCATAGGAACGAACGAAGAGTGTCGTGTGGGGATAATCGGCCTGCACCAGCTCGACCACTTTGTCGGTAATCTCTTTCTTCTGGGTGCAGACGAGCACGATCTTCGCCCTATCGATACCCGCCGAGCGCAGCACGTCCTTGCGGGTGCCATCGCCAAAATAGATGCGGAAACCAAAGGACGATGCCTGCCGGATACGGTCGGCGGAAAAATCGATGACGGTGACGCTGCGGCCGCCGGCGAGCAGGATCTGTGCGGCGATCTGGCCGAAACGTGAGAAGCCGACCATCAGCACATCCGCACCGGCTCCCTCAAAATCCTCGTCCAGTTCCTCGTGCTCGTCTCCCGTCAGCATCCGCTTGGAGAGGGCAGACCCCAGGGGCGTCAGCGCCATGGAAAGGGTGACGATCGCAACAAGCAGTGAGGCGGTGCTGCTTGGCATCAAGCCGCTGACGGCCGCCGCGGTAAAGAGGACGAAGCCGAATTCGCCGCCCTGCGGCAGCAGGAAGGCGATGCGTATGCCATCATCATGCGAGGAGCGCGCCAGGCGGCAGAGCGCATAGATGATCAGCGCCTTCACGGCCATGATAACAGGCACGGCGATGATGATGAACAGCGCGTTGTCGACGAGTACCGGGAGTTCGAGCGACAGGCCGACGGCAATGAAGAAGATAGCGAGCAGCACGCCACGGAAGGGTTCGATATCGGCTTCCAGTTCGTGGCGATAGGAGGATTCCGCCAGCATGACGCCGGAGAGGAAGGCGCCCATCGCCATTGAAAGCCCGGCAAGCTGCATCAGGCTCGCTGATCCCATGACGACGAAAAGCGCTGCTGCGATCATCGCCTCGCGTGCGCCGGTGCGGGCGATGATCTGGAAGAGCGGTGTCAGCAGGTATCTTCCCATGACGATCATCCCGGCGACGGCTGCAACCGAGATGCCGAAGTCCACAAGCGGACTGCCGCTGCCCTTGTCACTGTCGAGAATGGTGACGACAGCCAGAAGCGGCACGATCGCAAGATCCTGGAACAGCAGCATGGAGAAGGAGCGCTGCCCGTAGCGGGTGTTCACGTCGCCATCGCCTTCGAGGATCTGCATGGCGAAGGCCGTGGAGGAAAGTGCCAGCCCGAAGCCGGCGACGATGCTGCCGCGCCATTCGAGCACGCCGGAGGCCCAGGCAAGTGCCGTCAACGCCAGACCTGTCACCACCACCTGCGCCGTACCGAGACCGAAGATGTCGCGGCGCATCTGCCAGAGGCGCGATGGTTTCAGCTCAAGCCCGATGATGAAGAGCAGGAAGACGACGCCGAGTTCTGCGACATTGAGGATCTGTTCGCCATCGGTGATGCCGTGAAAGATCGGCCCGATGACGATGCCCGCCGCCAGATAACCGAGAACCGTACCGAGCCCGAGCTTCTTGAAAATCGGTGCGGCAACGACCGCGCCGCCGAGCAGCAGGATCATTTCGGTGAAAAGCGCGTTGGGTGCGGACATGCTTCATTTCTTTCGGGTGGCGGGGCAAGCAGGCAGCCAGGAAAAGAATCGGCATCCACGGCCTTGATGCTTTCGGGAGTGCACAATAAATGGAACTGGAAGGAAAGGCCAAATCATGTCCTCTGAAATCGATTCCTCGACACTTCTTTCCCGTGCAAGTCAACTGATCGATCTGGCGAAAAAGGCAGGTGCCGACGCTGCCGACGCCGTCGTCGTCCGCTCGCGTGCGCAATCGGTCAGCGTTCGCTTAGGCAAGGTCGAAGGAACCGAGTCTTCCGAAAGCGACGACTTTTCGCTCCGTGTCTTCGTTGGCAAGCGAGTAGCAAGCGTTTCCGCCAATCCGGGCTTCGACCTGCAGGCGCTGGCCGAACGCGCCGTCGCCATGGCCAAGGTTTCGCCGGAAGATCCGTTCGCCTGCCTCGCCGATGAGAACCGGCTGGCAAAAACCTATCCCGATCTGCAGCTTCTCGACACGACCGAAGTCAGCGCCGATCAGTTGCGGGAGGCGGCTCTTGCTGCCGAAGCCGCAGCGCTTGCGGTAAAAGGCATCACTAACTCGTCCGGCGCCGGCGCTTCGGCTGGCATGGGCGGGCTCGTGCTCGCCACCTCGCATGGCTT
Source organism: Rhizobium sp. WYJ-E13 (assembly GCF_018987265.1). NCBI lineage: Bacteria > Pseudomonadati > Pseudomonadota > Alphaproteobacteria > Hyphomicrobiales > Rhizobiaceae > Rhizobium > Rhizobium sp. WYJ-E13. The sequence goes on from NZ_CP076853.1 coordinate 426,326, forward strand.
CGAAGGCAGCTATATGGCTTCGCGCTTCGGCAACTCCGTCAGCGTGATCGCCGGTGAGGGCACCGGCATGGAACGCGACTACGATTTCGACAGCCGCCTCTATTATTCCGAACTGGACGATCCCGCCGAAATTGGCCGCCGGGCCGGCGAGCGCGCCATCAAACGCGTCAATCCCAGGCAGGTGCCGACCGGCAAGGGCGTCACCGTCATCTTTGATCCCCGCATTGCCCGTGGTTTCGTCGGCCATATCGCCGGCGCCATCAACGGAGCGTCCGTTGCCCGCAAGACGAGTTTTCTGCGTGACAAGATGGGTGAGCAGGTTCTGAAGACCGGCCTGTCGATCACGGACGATCCGCTGATCGTGCGTGGCCCGTCCTCGCGTCCCTTCGACGGCGAAGGCGTTTCCGGAGAGCGGCTCGTGATGATCGAAGACGGCGTGCTCAAGCACTGGTTCCTGTCCACTTCCACCGCAAATGAAATCGGCGGTTTCGAAACCAACGGCCGCGGCGTGCGCGGCGGCACCTCGGTTACACCCGCCTCCACCAATCTGGCGCTGGAGCCTGGCGACATCTCGCCCGAAGAATTGATCCGCAGCGTTGGCAACGGCTTCTACGTAACCGAGTTGATCGGCCAGGGCGTCAACATGATAACCGGCGAATATAGCCGAGGCGCGACTGGTTTCTGGATCGAGAATGGCGAACTCACCTTCCCGGTATCGGAGGTGACGATCGCATCGAACCTCAAGGACATGTTCATGCGGCTGACGCTCGCCAACGACATCGACCGCAAGTTCGGTGTGGCGGCTCCGACCTTCGCCATTGAAGGCATGACGCTTGCCGGCCGCTGACGAACGGATCGACGCGATGAGCGACACGGACAACCGTTGGCAGAGCGATCTTGCACTGATCGCCGATGTTGCAAAACAGGCGGGCGCCGTCGCACTTGGTTTCTTCAACAAATCACCGGAAGTCTGGTGGAAGAACGAGGAACGCTCGCCCGTCAGCGCCGCCGATTTTGCCGCCAATGAAACGCTCGAAACCATCCTGCGCGGGGCGCGGCCGGACTATGGTTGGCTGTCGGAAGAGACCGACGACGATGCCGGCCGCCTGCAATATGAGACACTGTTCATCGTCGATCCGATCGATGGCACAAGGGCATTTCTGGCCGGCAAGGATCTCTGGTGCGTGAGCGTGGGCATCGTCCATCGCGGCCGTCCCGTTGCCGGCGTGCTCTATGCACCTGCACTGGACGAACTCTACGAGGCTGTGGAAGCTGGTCCGGCGCTGAAAAACGGCAAGCCGATCGCTGTTTCCATGCGCGGTGAAGGCGATATCAGCCAGCTTGCCGTCAGCGAGGAACTGTTCAAGATCCTGCCGGCAGCGGTCCGCGAGCGCAGTGAGCGCGTCAAACATATCCCTTCGCTTGCCTACCGTATCGCCATGGTAGCCGATGGACGTCTGGACGCGACATTTGTCGGGCGCAACGCGCACGACTGGGATATTGCCGCTGCCGATCTCATTCTGGATCGCGCCGGTGGCCGCCTTGTCGATCTCTTGGGTCGTGAGGCAACCTATAATAGAGAAAAAATCAGCCACGACGCTCTTTGTGCCGCGCCAACAACCCGTCTCCAGGAATATCTGGACTTCCTCACTCAGCTAAGAGACGGTTGACGTTTTCGTCAAAATCCCTCAGATGAGGGGCCGGAGGAGAATAGGCAGAAAAGAGAATAAAAATGACGGACTCCGGCGGTAAAAAGCAGCTCCTGCACCTCGTATTCGGTGGCGAACTCGAAAACCTCGAAGGTATCCAGTTTCGGGATCTCAAGGATCTCGATATTGTCGGTATTTTCCCCGATTATGCTACGGCACTGACGGCCTGGAAGGGCAAGGCGCAACAGACGGTCGACAATGCGCATATGCGATATTTCATCGTCCACATGCATCGTCTGCTCGACCCGCAGGATACGACTGGGAGCAAGTGAGCCTCGTAGCAATCTTTTGGCCATCCGCTGACCACAGCGGAGGCCTTTGCGTATCGGTTCCTCGCCGTCGATCGACGCATTCTGGACAAATTAATCGGTCATTGCGGCCGCAACGATAATTAGGGAATTGGATTGATGTCGATCTGCATGGATCGGAGGTCTGCCGAATGAGCTCCCGGATGGCGCGGATCGGTCTGAACGCGTACCGTCTGGCGGGAACTGTGGCGTCGCCGGTCGTCGGCCTCTACATCACCTACCGCACGGCCAAGGGCAAGGAAGACCGTGCCCGCCGGCTGGAACGGTTCGGCTATGCGAGCGCCAACCGGCCGCAAGGCCCGCTCGTCTGGTTCCATGCCGCAAGCGTAGGCGAAACCACTGCCGTCATTCCCCTGATCCGTGAGATTCGCCGCCGTGACATCAACGTCATCCTGACAACCGGCACCATCACCTCGGCAAAGCTTGCCGCCGAACGTCTCGGCAACGAAGCGATCCATCAATATGTGCCGCTCGACCTGAAGCCCGCCGTCGGTCGTTTCCTCGATTACTGGCAGCCGGATTGTGCCATCATCGCCGAGTCCGAGATCTGGCCCGCGACGGTGCTGGAACTCGGCCGTCGCCGCATTCCGCAGATCCTCGTCAATGCCCGCATGTCGGATCGTTCCTTCGCCCGCTGGCGCCGCCGTCCGGCGATTGCCGAGGCGCTGTTCGAAAATCTGGCGCTCGTGATTGCCCAGTCGGATGTCGATGCCGAACGTTTCCGCGATCTCGGCGCCGTACCGGTCATCACCTCCGGCAATCTCAAGGTCGATACGGACGCGCCGCCCTATGACAGCGCTGTCTTCGCCCGCTACAAGAAGCAGATCGGTGACCGCAAGACATGGGCGGCGATCTCCACCTTCGACGGCGAGGAGAATGCTGCCGGAGTCGTTCATCGGGCGCTCCGCGACCGCGACAGGCAATTGACGATCATCGTGCCGCGCCATCCCGAGCGCGGTGACGAGATCGAGGCTGCTCTCGTCAAGCAGGGACTGAAGGTCGCCCGCCGTACGCGCGATGATGTACTTTCTCCCGATGTCGATATCTTCCTCGGCGATACGATCGGCGAGATGGGCCTTTATCTGCGGCTGACGGAAGTCGCCTTCGTCGGCCGCTCGCTTTTTGCCGAAGGCGGCCAGAACCCGCTGGAGCCGGCCATGCTCGGCTGCGCCATCCTTTCGGGCGGCAACGTGCAGAACTTCCGTGAGGCCTATCAGAAGCTCGCCCGCAGCGGCAGCGCCCGCATGGTGCGCGATACCGAGATGCTGGCGAAGGGCGTGCACTATCTGCTGACCAACGACGAGGCGCGGGGCAATATGATCCAGGCTGGCATTGCCACCGTGCATGAAATGCGTGGCGCGCTCACCGCCACCCTGAAGGGACTGGAGCCCTACATCAATCCGCTGACGGTCAAGGCGCGCCTGCTGCCGAAGGCCGTGGCGCAGGCCTGAGGAGCGATCATGTCGGCAGGGGTGAAGATCAAGGGCATCCTCTTCGACAAGGACGGTACGCTGCTCGATTATGACGAAAGCTGGCTGCCGGTGAACCGCGAGCTGGCCCGCATCGCCGCCGAAGGCGACACAGCTCTGGCCGACCACCTGCTTGCCGCATGCGGAATGGATCCCGTGACGGGTCATATCGTTCCCGACAGCCTGCTTGCCGCAGGCAATACCCGTCAGATCGCCGAAGGCCTCGTCGCTGCCGGCTCGAAGGTCGAGGTCATCGAGCTGACGATCAAGCTCGACGATCTCTTTGCCAATGCCGCCGAATTCTCCGTGCCGGTCACCGATCTCTCGGTCTTCTTCGGCCGCCTGCACAAACGCGGTTTCAAGCTCGGCATCGCCTCCAGCGACAACGAACGCTCGATTCGCCAGACGGCCCAGCGCTTCGGTATTTCCGAATATGTTGATTACATCGCCGGTTATGACAGTGGTTTCGGCAGCAAACCGGAGCCCGGCATGGTGCTCGGTTTCTGCGCTGCGACCGGCCTGTCGCCGGAAGAGGTCGCCATGGTCGGCGACAACAACCACGATCTCCATATGGGCAGGAATGCGAAAGCGGGCCTGACGATCGCGGTTCTGACAGGCACCGGCTCGCGTGAATCCCTGTCTGGTGCAGCCGATCATGTCTTCGACGACATCACCGGCATCGAGGCCCTGCTGTCGGATCTTCAGCTGGCCTGACGCGCAAAGACTTGCATTTTCATGCGTTTTGGCTTTTCAATCCGCCCGGTCGATTTTGGAGGACCCTGTCATGAAGGGCGGGGCAAGGGAAACAGGACGGCATCATGATATCCGAAGCGCCGCCTTTCTGGTGGAGGCGGGCAGGTTGGCAAGCTTGGGTTCTATCGCCCCTTTCTTTCCTCTATGGCCGCGTGGCGGGTTACCGCATGGTCCATGCGCGCCGCGCCTCGGTTCCGATCCCCATCATCTGCGTCGGTAATTTCACCGTCGGCGGCGCTGGCAAGACTCCGACCGCGATTGCGATTGCCCGTGCCGCGAAGGCCAAGGGTCTGAAGCCCGGTTTCCTGAGCCGCGGCCATGGCGGCTCCCTTGATGTGACTGTTGTTGTCGATCCCGCACACCATCGCGCCGTCGCCGTCGGCGACGAGCCGCTGCTGCTGGCGCAGGAAGCACTGACCGTGATCTCCCGCCGGCGTGTCGATGGTGCGGTCAGACTGGTCGAGGAAGGCGCCGATTTCATTATCATGGATGATGGCTTCCAGAGTGCGCGCCTCGCGATCGACTATGCACTTCTGGTGATCGATGCGACGCGGGGTCTCGGCAATGGCTATATCGTGCCAAGCGGGCCGGTGCGTGCACCGGTGCGCCTGCAACTGCGCCAGGCGACCGCACTTCTGAAGGTCGGAGATGGCAATGCGGCCGACCGCATCGTCCGTATCGCAGCCCGCGCGGCAAAGCCCTATTTCACGGCTGCTCTGAAAGTGCCGGGCGAGAACCATCTCGAAGGCCTGAAGGTGCTCGCTTTTGCCGGCATTGCCGATCCCGAGAAGTTCTTCCGCACCGTACGTTCGCTCGGCGCAACCATCGAGGTCGCAACCTCCTTCGGCGATCACGAGCACCTCAGCGAAGAGGAGATCGACGGTCTCCTGACGACCGCGGACCAGCAGAACCTGACGATCGTTACGACCTCAAAGGACTTCGTGCGCCTTGCAGGTCATCACGGCAAGGCGGAACAACTTGCGGCCCGCTGTTGCGTGGTGGAGGTGGAAATGGCCTTCACGGACCCACTTGCCCCCGACCTCATCATCGACCGGGCTTTCGAGGCCTACCGGGAAAGACGACTGAGAGAGGCGAAGGCGACTTAGCGTTGGGTTGGCAGAACGCCGGCGCGCCGGTCGGCTTCGAGTGCCGAAGCGACGTCGGAATAGGGTTCCTGTCGCGCTACGCTCCAGTAGCGAAGCTCGTCGAGCGGGACCTGCTTGCCGGTGAGCGCGCAGACAACATAAGAGCCGGGTGACAGAATCTGGAAGTCGCCGTCGAGATAACGGATCTTCGCTTCGCGGTTCCCGTGTCCTTCGAACAAGTTCATGCGCTCCATTCCCTGTGGTCTGTCATCCGCCTGCCATACTCTCCGAGAGGCAGTTTTTCCAGCTTTTTCAGCTCCGGCCGAACAGCCGCTCGATATCGGCAAGTTTGAGTTCGATATAGGTCGGGCGTCCATGATTACATTGGCCTGAACCCGGAGTGACTTCCATTTGACGCAAGAGTGCGTTCATTTCTTCCGGCCGCATCCTCCGCCCTGACCGCACTGAGCCATGGCAGGCCATCGTCGCCGCCACATATTCGAGCTTGGCGGAAAGGCCGGAGGCCGTATCCCATTCGGCGATCTCGTCGGCAAGCTGGCGGATGAGGCCTGACGCATCCACTTCGCCCAGCATAGCCGGCGTCTCGCGCACGGCAATGGCTCCCGGCCCGAAGCGTTCGATCGCAAGGCCGAGCTCGGAAAGTTCTGCCGCATGTACCATCAGCCGGTCGCAATCCTCCTCGGGAATGTCGACGATTTCAGGGATCAGCAGCACCTGCGAGGCGAGCCGCTTGGAATGCAGCGCCTTGCGCATCGCCTCGAACACCAGCCGCTCATGGGCTGCATGCTGATCGACGATGACGATGCCGTCATCCGTCTGGGCAACGATATAGTTTTCGTGGATCTGCGCCCTTGCTGCTCCGAGCGGATAACGCGCCATCGGTTCGGCGGCCGCCGCCTGCGCTTGCGGTGCCGGCTCGAAAACCGGTTCCGAACGCGCCGTCGGGTGGACGAGCCCATCGAAGGAAGCCTGCGGCCTCTCGCCGAAACCAGCAGTCGCCTGGTATGGCCGGGAAGGCGAGGTTGCGGCGGACCACGGCGCCTGCGGCCGCTGCGGTGTCGCCTGGAAGCCTGGGCGGAAGGCGCGCAGCATGTCGCTTGCATCAGTCGTCGCAGCGCGGCTGCCGTCTCGCGCCAGTGCCTCGCGGACAGCGCCGACGATCAACCCGCGCACCAGTCCCGGATCGCGGAAACGGACGTCGGATTTCGCCGGATGCACGTTGACGTCCACCAGTGCCGGATCGAGCGTGATCGACAGCACCGCGACCGCATAACGGCCCGCCGGTATTGTTTCGGCATAGGCGCCGCGGATGGCCGAGAGGATGAGTTTGTCCTGCACGGGGCGGCCGTTGACGAAAGCATATTGATGGGCCGAGTTGCCCCGGTTGAAGGTCGGTACGCCGGCAAAGCCGGTCAATTGAACGTCCTCGCGTTCGGCGTCGATGGCGATCGCATTGTCACGGAAATCCTTGCCGAGCACCTGCGCCATGCGCGCCAGATGATCCTCGCCGGTTGCCGGAAATTCCAACGTCGAACGATCGGGACCCGACAGCACGAAACGCACGCCCGGAAAGGCGATCGCCATGCGCTTGACGATCTCGGTGATGGCCGCCGCTTCGGCCTTCTCCGTTTTCAGGAATTTCAGCCGCGCCGGTGTGGCGAAGAACAGGTCGCGCACTTCGACGATGGTTCCCGGATTGGCCGCTGCCGGGCGCAGATGCACGATCTTACCGCCGGCAACCGAAATTTCGTTGCCTGCGGTACTGTCACGTCTGCGGCTCGAAATGCTGAGCCGCGCCACCGAGCCGATCGAGGGCAACGCTTCGCCCCGAAAGCCGAGCGTGCGGATATCGTCGAGCGTTTCCGATATCTTCGAGGTGCAGTGCCGCCGCACGGCAAGCTCAAGATCGGCAGCATCCATGCCGGAACCGTTATCGCTGACACGCAGCAGCGCCTTGCCACCGCCGGCGGTTGCGATTTCGATGCGTGTGGCGCCCGCATCGAGCGCGTTTTCAATCAGCTCCTTGGCAGCACTCGCCGGCCGTTCGATGACTTCGCCGGCGGCAATCTGGTTAATGAGCGTTTCGGAGAGCTGTCTGATGGCCATATGCCCATTTTCCAGGATTCGCGGTCAGGAGGAAAGGGTTTTCATCGGCCTCGGGAGGTGCTGGAGGCCTCTCCCCCAAATTTGGGGGTCATTACTGTTAAGCGGCTTTTAAGACAAAAACGGCATTTTATTCATATACCTCCGAAACTGCGAAAATCGGACAGATGTGGGATGTGAATGAATGAGTGCCGGCTTCGAAAAGGCGGACACATCATCTGCCAGTGACGCGCTGCCGCCTGAGGTTGATCTTCAGACGGTGCTTTTCGACGCGGTATGCGACAGTCTTTCTGCTGCATTCGTCATCTATGACCGCAACGATCTTCTTATTTTCGCCAGCCGCCAGGTCATGGAATTCTTTCCGGTACCCGACGATGTACTGCGGCCGGGCACCCGGCTCCGTGATTTCCTGAGCGCGGTCTACGATACCGGCATCCGCGAGCAGACCCTTGCGCACCAAGCGGTTTCGCTCAGCCGCGAGGACTGGTTGTCCCAGCGCATCGCCTCCCATTGGCGCGAACGTTTCGAATCCGTCGAGCGCCATGGTGCCGACCGTTGGGTGCGCTTTTTGAAGCGCCGCCTGCCGAACGGCTACGGCGTGACCATCATCTCCGATATTTCGGAGGCGCGTAGGCGCGAGGAACAGTGGCGCTACGATCTGGAGCGTGTGCAGCTCACCGAGGACATTCTCGACCATCTGCCTTTCCCGCTCTTCGTCAAGGATCGCAACCTCACCTATGTCGCCGTCAACAAGGCCTTCTGCGAGAAATACCAGACGACGGCGGAGGAGGTTCTCGGCCGCAAGAGCGGTGATCTGTTTTCGCCTGACATCGCCAAGCGCTTCGAGGAAAGTGACCGCCACGTGCTGGAAACCGGTGAAATGTCGGTCGCCCGCCAGCGCCAGATCGCCCGCGATGGCACGGAGCGTGACATCGTCAGCCGCAAGCACAGGATCGGCAAGCCTGGACGCTATTTCCTCGTCTCGACCATGCAGGACTTGCCGAGCGATGGCGGCGATCTCGACGAATTCAATCAGGCCTCAGAGATCACCACCTCCAGCAACCAGACCTATCGCCGCGCCTATGTGCCGGTGCCGAATGCATCTCAGCGCCGCGAGCCGGCGGCGATGGAGGCGATCGTTCCGGAGAACTTCTCCGGCCGAAAGATACTTGTCGTCACCGCGGATCTCGCCGCCGAGACTGCCGCACTGCGCACGCTTGCCAAATACGGCTTCGAATCCTGCTCCGTCCGCGGCGAGGACGAGGAGGAAAGCTTCCTCGAGATCGCCAGCTACTCCGGCATCTCGCTCGATCTCCTGATCATCGATAACCAGATGGGCATGCGCTGTCTGGAGCTCGCCGAACGATACGGCATTCCCGCCCTTGTCATGGATGGCTTTCAGATCGCCAACGAGTTGACCTTCCAGATCGCCCGCCACTTCAACCGCAACGGACGCGGCGGGGGCACTGAAGGCGACTGGGAAATCACCACGAGTGAAGAAAACGTAGGCCTCCAGGTTCTCGTCGCCGAGGATAACGACATCAACCAAATCGTCTTCACGCAGATCCTCGAAGGTCTCGGTTACCGCCATCGGATCGCGACGACCGGCGAAGAGGTTGTTCGCCTCTGGGCCGAACATCGGCCGCAGATCGTGCTGATGGATATTTCGCTGCCGGTCTTCAACGGCTTTGAAGCCTCGCGCCTCATTCGCCAGATGGAAGAGGGACAGGGCACGCGGACTCCTGTTATCGGTGTGCTGACACAGGCCTTCGAGCGCGATCGGGCTGAATGCGCCAAGGCCGGCATGGATGACGTCATCATGAAACCGGTCAGCCCGGATATCCTTGAAACGGTATTTCAGAAATACCTGATGGACGAGCCGATCAAGGTTCGAAGCTAAATACAGGTCAACCCCCCAGTTTTTGGGAATGCTTCGGGTTGTATCGCGGACGATTTACTATCGAATTGTTAAGATTTGCCGGTCATTCTTCCCCAGGGTGTGGAGGAAAATCTCGGGTTTGGAGTGATGGCGTCGGCAGAAATACCATTCATGACCGTAAGTCAGAACGACCTCCAGGCGATGGCTTATACCGATCCGCTGACCGGGTTGGGAAACCGGCATCGCATGCGGGACAAGGTGATGCAGATTTCTGCCGAGCGTGCCAGCGATCCGGCACCTTTCACCATCGGCATTGCCAATCTCGACAGTTTCAAGCCGATCAACGATCTCTTCGGCTCTGCCGCCGGCGATGAAATCCTGTGCCAAGTCGCCCATCGCCTGAAGGCCTGCATTCCGGATGGCGCGCTGGTGACGCGTCATGACGGCGATGAATTTGCTTTCGTCCTGCCGCTGATTTTTGAGCGCGCCAGTGCTGAGAAATTCGGTCAGATGATCCGCGAGGTCCTGTCGGCCCCCTATGATCTCGGCGACCGCAACGTCCGCCTTTCGGCTTCCTTCGGTTTTGCGATCTATCCTTTTGCCGGCGAGGATTGCGAAGAGTTGCTGAAGAGCGCCGAAACCGCGCTCTACCGCTCCAAGCGCCGCGGCCGCGGGCAGATCACTGTCTATTCACGCGAGATCGCGCAGGAGATGAAACGAGCGACCCAACTCGAACAGGCGCTCAGAAACGCTATCATATCAGATGCGATCGACGTGCATTTCCAGCCGATCGTCTCGCTCGCCAACAATCAGGTGGTGGGCTTCGAGGCGCTGGCTCGCTGGAATGATCCCGATCTCGGCTTCGTCTCGCCCGGTGTCTTCGTGCCGCTCGCCGAGGAGCGCGGTTTTATCGACGCCCTGTCGGAAGCGCTGCTGCGCAAGGCTGCGGAAACGGCACTTTCCTGGCCGCGCGAACTGTTCCTGTCCTTCAACCTGTCTTCGGCCCAGCTCATGGATCCGGGAACGAGCGGCAGCATTCTGTCGATCCTCGGTCGCGTCGGTTTCGACCCGCACCGTCTCGAGCTCGAGATCACCGAAACGGCTGTCATGAGTTCCGCCGACACGGCGCACCGGATTATTGCTGATCTGAGAGCTGCGGGTGTGCGCATCTCGCTGGACGATTTCGGCACCGGCCAGTCGAGCCTCGGGCGTCTGCGTGATTTCATCTTCGATAAGATCAAGATCGATCGCGCTTTCGTCTCTCGCATCAATTCCGACCGTGCCTCCGAACACATCATCAAGGCGATCCTTGCCATGTGCGAGGGCCTCGAGTTGGAAGTCGTGGCTGAAGGCATCGAGGATTATTCGGAAGCGGTTAAGCTGCGCATGCTCGGCTGCGGCATGGGTCAGGGCTATCATTTCGGCCGGCCGGCCGATGGCATCGCCACGCTGCGCTTCCTGCACGAGAATTATTGCTACGATACAAGTGCGACGGAACGCGCCAGCGCATAACGGCAGACACAAAAACGATGGCGCCCCATGGGACGCCATCGCCTACGCTCTACTCTCCGTACGAATTACTTGTTGGTCGTGGATCCCGTCGAGGTGGTGTCCGTCGGCATGGCTGTGCCGGTTGCTGCCGGAGCCTTTTCAGCCGACTGCATTGCCAGCGTCTTGAATTCCGGAGCCGCCTTCAGCGATTCCGCGGTTTCCGTGGTCGTCAGCTTGACGGAGCCGTCCTGCGTGTTCTGAGCGACGGTGATCTTCTGCATCGGGACGGCGACATTCTTTTCGCCGATGCCCAGGAAGCCGCCGACGCCGATGATAGCTGCGACGAGACCGCCATCCTTCCTCATGATGAGGTCGTTGACGCTGCCGATGCTCTCGTTGTTGCCGTTATAGACCGACTGGCCAATATAGGTATTGGCGCTGATCTGGTCCGAGGCCTGCTGCGTCAGATAGCTGTCGCCACCTGCTTGAGCCGTATCGGTGCTCGGCGCCGGGGCCGGAGCCTGGGCGGCATCACCTGCGGGCGCCATCGGCTTGACGGGCTCTGCCGGTGCGGGGGCTGCCGGATCGGCGGGCGCAGACTGCGTCGGGGCAGCAGGGCTCGCCGGCTGCGGAGTCGTCTGCGAAAATGCCGCCGGTGCAAAAGCCGTGGCAAACAGTGCGCCAGCGGCAACGGTCGTCAGGAGTTTGCGTGTCATTTCGAACCTACTTTCGTTCCTTGAGTGATCCCTGGCACAGCAGCGCCTGTTTTTCAGACATTCCTGCCGCGCCGGTTCAAGAATGAAATGACCGGTGCGCTTATTGGTTCCGGCCGAAGACACGGAAAATTTTGCGGTTTTCACCGAACCTTGATCGGAAAACGATCCAAAAGAGAAAAGGCACCCTGCAACAGAGTGCCTCTGTAAATGCGGGCTTCGGCGTTCAGATCACATAGGCAGGATCGAAAACACCCTTCACCGTGATGCCGAGCTCGAGCAGCGCGCCTGCGCTCGGCTGGGCGGAGCGGGCATCCTCGTCCAACCCCTCCCAGGCCGTCGTTACCACAAGCCGGTCGGCATTGGCACCGATGAAGGCCGGGCATGAAGGCTGTGCGGCCGGCACCTTGTAACGGGCGATGCGCAGTCCATCAGGGCTGTAGCGGTCGACGACGCCGGCACCCCAGCGCGCGTTCCAGATATAGCCGTCGGCATCGCAGACTGAACCGTCCAGTCCGCCGGGTTCGTCCATGCTGTCGACCATCACGATCGGTTCGCCCGAGGGAAGGCCGGTCTGCGGATCGACCATGACCCGCATCAGGCGGCTGATGCGGGTATCAGTGAAATAGCCGATCGTACCGTCGGGCGAAAAGCAGATGGAGTTCGGAATGCTGATACCACCGAAGATCTTCGTCACCTTGCCGGCAGCCACGTGATAGATCGCACCCGCCTGCTGCTCGGCGCGCTTGCTCATCGTACTGATCCACAATGCGCCTGAGGGATGCGTGCGCCCGTCGTTGGAGCGGTTTTCCGGCTTGTCGTTTTCGAGCGCCGCATAGAAGGTCAGGTTGCCGCTTGCGATATTCCGCACGAAAAGCCCTTCTTCGGTCGCCAGCAGCTGACGATCGGAATCGATGCGGGCAAGCACGCTCGCCATCATTGGCAGCGGATGCATCTTCTTCTCGTCCGTCGAAAGATTGAGCTCGTGCAGTTCCTTGCCGAGAATGTTGAACCACCAGACGGTGTTGGAAACAGGATCGTAAGTGGGGCCTTCACCGAGAACCGAATTGGTATTGCAAAGTGTTTTGCCCTCGAATTCATAAATATCAGTCATATGCCTATGCTCCTATGGCTGCGTCATAGGCTAAGATGGTTGCCTTGGCGCGCTCGGCAACCTCTGCAGCAGTCATTCTGGGCTTGTAAATGCTGGTGCCGAGGCCGAAGGCGAGAATGCCGGCTTTGGTGTAGTCGGAGAAGTTCTTGTCCGACACACCGCCGACCGCCGCAATCACGAGTTCCGGCGGCAGGATGGCGCGGATTGCGGTGATGCCGGAAGGGCCGAGAACGCTGGCGGGGAAGAACTTGAGGCCGGTCGCGCCCGCGCGGGCCGCCTGCAGCGCTTCTGTGGGCGTGAAGACGCCGGGCATTGTCACCATGCCATAGTCGCGGGCACGGATGATGACGTCGGGCTCGACATTCGGCGTCACCAGTAGCTTGCCGCCAGCGGCATGCAGGCTGTCGACGGCCTCTGTGGTCAACACGGTGCCGGCACCGATCAGCACATCAGCCGGCGCCATCTTGGCGGCAATCTCGATCGATTTGAAAGGCTCAGGCGAGTTGAGCGGGATCTCGATCGCCGTCAGGCCGTTTTCGATCAGCGCGCCGACCACGGCTTCTGTTTCCGCAGGCTCGATGCCGCGCAAAATGGCAATCAGCGGACGCTTCATATCGGGGAAAGGGATGCGGTTCATAGGAGTGTCTTTCTCGGTTCGGCCAGATGGCTCAATTTGGCCAGATGGCTTGGGCAGCAGCCGAAAGTCCGCCGCGAACGGCGGCATCGGCATCGATGGCGGTGAAGGAAAGGGAAAGTGTGCGGAAGGCCTGCTCGTAAAGGGCCTGGAGGCGTCCGGACGCGACGAGTGTAATGGCCGTGCCCTTGCCGGCATCCTGCAGCGCACCGGCGATTTCGAGGCCGATCAGGATGCCCGAGAGCTTAGCTTGTGCGGCAGCGGCCGAAATGCCGTGCAGAAGCTGGCCGGAGCGGGCGGTGAAAATCAGGTTGGAGGCGAGCGCCGGCCGTTTGAAGGCCGCTGCGACCGCAGCCTCGAAGGCGGCTGCATCGGCCGGCTGATCCTCGGCGCCGGCAACGGCATGCATAAGAATCGTATGCTTGGTAATCGCGTCGAAAAGCTCGCCCGTCATGAAGGTGGCAAAGCCGGTCACTCTGCCGTCTTCTACATGCACCCACTTGGAATGCGTGCCGGGCATGCAGACGGCTTGTGCGCCGCGGCTCGCAGGGCCGAGCGCGCCGAGAAGCTGCGTTTCCTCACCGCGCATGACATCGGGTATTGCCGCATCGCGCTGGGCAAGGCCGGGCAGGATACGCACATCGCGATTTTCGCCCGGCACGGACACTGCGCCTGATAGGATCGAGGAAAGCGAAGCCGGCACGTCGATGTAACCGGCCTCCACCCAGCCCTGCCGTGCGCCCGCCATGCCGCAGACGATGACCGGCAGGTCATCAGGCGCTTCGACGGCTGCGAGATGTCCAGCCAGAACTTGGGAAAAGCCGGTCTTGGCGGCCGTCGTCATACCTTCGCCGCTGCGGCGCTCGGCAAGAACGCTGCCGTCGGCACCGATAAGCCAGAGCCGGAAGCTGCTGGTGCCCCAGTCCACCGCGACATAAGCGGGATTTGCCATTAGAGAACGCCTCCATCGACGATTAGGGATTGCGCGGTCATGCCGGCTGCGCAGTCGGATGCAAGAAACAGAGCCGGACCGACAATTGCGTCCGCCTTCAATACGATCTTCAGGCATTGCCCCTGTACGGAGCGGGCAATGCTTTCCTCCGTCAGCCACAGCTTCATCTGCCGCTCGGTCACCACCATGCCCGGCAGGATGCAGTTGACGCGGATATTCTCAGGTCCCAGCCTTCCGGCCATGCTCTTCGTCAGACCGATCACTGCCGCCTTGGCGGCGGCATAGGCGGGGAAAACGCCCATGTTCAATTTGAAGGCGATGGACGACATGTTGATAATCGCCCCGCCGCCGGCCGTCCGCATCGAAGGCACAACTGCCTGCGACGTAAAGAAGACATGGCGCAGGTTTACCGCCTGGTTATTGTCCCAATAGTCCTCGGTCACATCGTCGAATTCGTGCCTGTCATCCCAGGCTGCATTGTTGACGAGCACCCGGATCGGCCCGGACTTTTCGACAACCTCGTTCACCGTGCGCCTGATGGCGTCGATATCGCGCAGGTCGGTGTGGTAGAAGCTGACCGGATGCGCGGCGTCTCCGGAAAGCCGTTCCGCCAGTTCCCGGCTTTCAGCCTCGGCGATGTCGAGGAAGGAAACCTTTGCGCCCTGCCTTGCGAAACCCTCGACGAGCGCAGCACCGATGCCGGAGCCGCCTCCACTCACCAGCACCGCGCGACCCCTGAATTCGGGAAATTGTGCAGACATAGCGCTCACCGTCTTTCTCCTCCGGCATGCGGTAAATTCCATTATTTGGAACTTAATTTGACTATATGGAATTATTCGATTAGGCTGCCTTGCCTGTCAAGGGTGGTAGGTGATGATATCAGGCGGCGACAGCATGGCGCAGGCAGATGACAAGGGGGCGACCGGCACGCCGCGTGACACCGGCACGCTCGGCAAGCTGATGGTCGTGCTCGATCTCGTCACCCACGCTGATGCTCCCTTGCGCTTCACCGATATCCTCGCGCTTGCCAGCCAGCCGCGCGGTACGCTGCACCGCCAGCTCGGCCATCTCGTGGAGGAGGGGCTGCTCGAAATCGATGCGGAGGGACGTTATGCGCCTGGCTTGCGATTGCTCGATCTCGCCTCACGGAGCTGGGCGCGCAACGAATTCCGCCTGATTGCCGCGCCGCATCTCGCCGCCCTGCATCGGGAGACAGGCGAGACCGTCCATCTCGGCGTGCTGCGCGGCTCCTCCATCATTTATCTCGACAAGGTCGAAGGACACCAGCCGGTACGCATGTATTCACAGATCGGCAATGCCTCGCCCTGCTATTGCACTGGTGTCGGCAAGGCGGCCCTTTCGGTTCTGCCGGCCGACAAACTCCGCGAATTGCTTCCCAGCCTGCGCTTCAACCGCTTCACGCCCTCGACGCATGTGAGCGGTGAAACCCTGTTGACGGAAATCGGCGATATTGTTTCTGCCGGTCATGCCTACGACCGGGAGGAGCACGAGGCGGGAATCCGCTGCGTCGCCGCCCCCATCTGGTCGGACGACCGTTCGTTCATCGGCGGGGTCTCTGTCACCGGCCCTGCTTACCGCCTGTCGATGGAACTTCTCCATGAATGGGCCATTCCGGTTCAGGTGACGGCGCGGAAGATCATGGACGAAATGCGCATCCGCCTCGGGCCGAGGCGTTGAAAGCGATTTGACGGTGGTCATTGCTGGACGTCGTATACATAGCATGCTTATGATGAGTGCGTTATTGAGATTTGACGGCGAATCACGCCAACTGGGGTCGTCCGCGAAATCATCGACAATTCACCGGCCGAACGCGCTGCGCGCCGAGGCTGAACCCTATTGATCTGACGGGCGTTGTGTAACCCACCCTGCTCCTGACCGTTTTTCCACACAGGCTGCCAGCGGTTTACCCAAAGCCCGGTTCGAAGGCGAAAAAATCTGATGGCAAGCTTACCGCAAACTTCGGTGGAAGACGCCTATGTCCAGGAGGTCGCCAGTCTAAAGACGCAGTTCGACATCTTTCGCTTCATGAAGCGGGTGACGGAGACCTATCGCAGCCGAGCCTTCATGGTCCTGAACCTGCCGCCGATCACCTCCTTCGATCTGCAGGGCAACACGATTATCACGAGCTGGCCAGCCGAACTGCTGTCGATTTATGATCAGGAAGGACTGATGATGAACAGTCCGGTCCTGCGGCGGCTGCGCACCTCGACCCTGCCGTTCTGCTACGATACGGCACGCACCAACTGGCCGCGTGATGATGGCAAGTCAGGCATGGTAGCCACCCTTTTCGAACGCTTCAAGATGATGCGCAGCGCCTATTTTCCGACGCATGAACCGTCTGGTGCACGCGGTGCGGTCTCCTTCGCCGGCGATCGCGAACCTTATACGCCCACCGAGATGCGTGAGCTCAGCTACATCGCCATCCACATCTTCGACCGGCTCGCCGAGATCCGTAATCTCGATACACGCATGACCGATACGCTGACGGACCGCGAGATCGACTGCCTCAACTGGACTGCCGCAGGCAAGACCAGCGCCGAGATCGCCGAAATCCTCGATCTCTCGGAGCACACGGTCAATCATTACCTGAACCGCGCCACCAAGAAGCTGGATACGGTCAACCGCACGCAGGCCGTTGCCAAGGCGTTGCGCATCGGTCTCATCAAGTAAAGTCACCAGCCTAAAATAACGTCAGGCGCTGCCGGGCTGCTCAATATGTGAGCGCCGTTTTCGTTGCTCGCTGTCCAAATTGACAATTGTCATCCCTTTTCGTCAATTTCGCAGTTGGCACGCTTCCTGCATTCTTATGGGCAGAGGTCCAGAGGGGACTTTGATAACAGCGCCAGCTCAATGGTGCGACCGACACGCCGCCGCCTGATATCGTTGCCGCTTTTCTCCCGGCCCTACGATGTCGGGGGCGGTTGTTGCGTTTAGGCAACCGCCTTTTGCCGCTGTTCCGAAACCGGACGATCTCCTTTAGTTTTTTCTGGCCTTTTTTTTCGCTTGCGCTAATTCGCCCCGAATTGCGTCGGTTCTCGGGGAGGCCGTTGCGGTCATCAGGGCGAAAGCCCGGCGGACTTGATGGCCGCAACGGAGAGAGAATCCGCTGCCTTTCCTTTGATATGAGATGTGCCTGCTGCCCGATTTTGTTTGGCGAAGCTGCCGACCTCCACTATTTACAGACAAAGAAAAGCAGTGAGGGCGGAATGACCGAGGTCACCAAGGAACAGGTTCTGGAAACGCTGAAGACCGTGCGCGGGCCGGATCTGGAGCACAGTATCGTCGAACTCGGCATGGTTTCCGACGTCTTCATCTCCGACGGCAAGGTCTATTTCTCCATCACCGTGCCGGCGGAACGCGCCAAGGAACTGGAGCCGATGCGGCTTGCCGCAGAGCGTGTCATCAAGGAAATGCCGGGTGTGAAAGGCGCACTTGTAGCGCTGACGGCAGACAAGAAGGCTGCCGCAAATGCACCTGCAGCGCGCCCGGCCCCACAGGCCGACCACAGCCATCACGGCCACTCCCATGCGCCGCAGCAACCGCCGCCGCGCACGGCCAAGATCGGCGTTCCCGGTATCGGCGCCATCATCGCCGTCGCATCGGGCAAGGGCGGTGTCGGCAAATCGACGACGGCGGTCAATCTGGCACTCGGCCTGCTGGCCAACGGTCTTCGCGTCGGCATTCTCGATGCCGATATCTACGGTCCCTCCATGCCGCGCCTCCTCAAGATTTCCGGCCGCCCGACGCAGATCGATGGCCGCATCATCAATCCCATGGAGAATTACGGCCTCAAGGTCATGTCCATGGGCTTCCTCGTCGATGAGGAAACGGCGATGATCTGGCGCGGGCCGATGGTTCAGTCCGCCCTCCTGCAGATGCTGCGTGAAGTCGCCTGGGGTGAACTCGATGTTCTCGTCGTCGACATGCCGCCCGGCACCGGCGACGCCCAGCTCACCATGGCCCAGCAGGTACCGCTTGCCGGCGCCGTCATCGTTTCCACGCCGCAGGATCTGGCGTTGATCGATGCCCGTAAGGGTCTCAACATGTTCCGTAAGGTCGAGGTGCCGGTTCTCGGCATCGTCGAGAACATGAGCTATTTCGTCGCGCCCGATACAGGCACGCGCTACGACATCTTCGGCCACGGCGGTGCCCGCAAGGAAGCCGAGCGCATCGGTGTACCCTTCCTCGGCGAAGTGCCGTTGACTATGAATATCCGCGAGACCTCGGATGCCGGAACGCCGCTCGTTGCCTCCGATCCGAATGGCATCGTGGCTGGAATCTACCGTGCCATCGCCGCCAGGGTCTGGGAACAGGTCGGCCAAAAGCCACAGCGCGCCGCACCTGCCATCGTCTTCGAATAGCGCGAATCACTTGGCTGCTCACCCCGAATTGTGGGGGAAATGAGATGAAAGGGCGCGGTTCAGGTAAGATGTCTTGATTATTTTCCGGCTTTGCTTCATATGCGCGCCGGCGCCATGATGGCGCGTCTGCAAATGCTCTGCGACGGCCGCCTGTCGATGAAGGTTCGGCCTCTCTGCATGTTCGGAGTTGACTTGTCGATCGAAGGATTGGTGACTGCGATGCGGTGGAGCAACCCGGCCGGAAAGGCCGCACATGGCCGGAGTTGCATGAACTCTTTTTATCCACTTCCGCTACGATCAATGACGAGTACGCCTGGCGTCACCGCGCTCGCGGTCGCATGGAAGGGGTTTCGATGAAAAGAGCTAGGACGGCCGGGTATTGCCGGCGCCGGAGATGCAGACTGTGATCACCGCATACTGTTCCAACTGCAAATCGATCGAGATTCGCGATCTTGCGAACCCTCCTGAGTTTCCGGCGGATGTGGTATGGATCGACATGGTCGAACCGACCCGCGAGGAGGAGCTGCATGTCGAAAAGGTTCTTGGCATCGAAGTGCCGACCCGTGACGATCTCAGGGCGATCGAGCCGTCTGCGCGCCTTTATGTCGAAAACAACGCAGTTTATATGACAGCGTCGCTGATATGGAAGGCAGAGACGGAAGCCCCGACCTTGACGGATGTCGCCTTCATTCTGGCCGGCGACCGGCTGGTGACCATCCGCTATGCCCATCCGAAGTCTTTCGCGCTTTTCATCGCTGCCCTGCACCGCATACCGGAGCAATGGCGCAGTGGCGCTGCCCTTCTCGCCAAGCTCCTGGAAACGATCGTCGACCGCACGGCAGAAGTCCTGGAGGTCTCGGTGTCCCGGCTGGACATCCTGTCGGTCCACGTCTTCGGCGATCGCGCCAAGAAGGTGCGCAAGCCCTCGAACTATCTGGAAGAGAAACTGAAGGACATTGCCGGTCATCACCGCATGATCAGCAAGCTGCGCGACAGCCTCGGCTCGCTCTCGCGCCTGCTTACCTTCTTCTATACGATCCCGGTCGTCCAGCACGATCAGGAAACCAAGGAACTCTGCCGAACGATCTCGCGTGACATCCAGTCCCTTTCGGAACACGCTGCCTTCGTCGCCGCCAACATCACCTTCCTGCTCGACGCCTCCCTCGGCCTCATCAACATCGAGCAGAACGCCATCATCAAGATTTTCTCGATCGCTTCGGTTGTGTTCTTGCCGCCGACGCTGGTCGCCTCCATCTATGGCATGAATTTCGAATTCATGCCGGAGTTGCACCTGACCGCGGGTTATCCCTACTCGCTGGGCCTCATGGTGATCTCCGCCGTCATCCCATTCTTCTTTTTTCGCTGGAAAGGCTGGCTCTGAGGAGCCTGTAATTGCTTCATGTCTGAAGAAAGCCATTCTCACGAACGTCACCTTGGGCCGCGCAAGCTCTTTTATCTCGCGCTGGGTTCGGTAGGCGTCGTTTACGGGGATATCGGCACGAGCCCGCTTTATGCCTTCCGCGAAGCGCTGAAGCCGGTCGCCCATGATGGTCTCACCCGTTTCGAGGTCATCAGCCTCATTTCCCTTATGATCTGGGCGCTGACCATCATCGTCACCATCAAATACGTGCTCTTCCTGCTGCGTGCCGACAACGACGGCGAAGGCGGCACGCTGTCGCTGCTCGCCCTCCTGATGAAGACCGCCAACGGCCATACTGCGCTCTTGATGCTGCTCGGCCTGATGGGCGCAGCACTCTTCCTGGGCGATGCCATGATCACCCCGGCGCTTTCGGTCCTCTCGGCCGTCGAAGGTCTGAAGCTCGTGACCCCGAGCCTGTCGGAATATATCGTGCCCATATCCGTGGCGATCCTGGCGTTGCTATTTGTCGTGCAGTCGCATGGCACGGGGGCCGTCGCCCGCTTCTTCGGCCCAATCACGGCGCTCTGGTTCCTCGTCATGGCTGCCGCCGGCATTGCCCATATTTCGGATGACTACGGCATCCTCGCCGCTTTCAATCCCTATTATGCCGTCAGCTTTCTGCTGCATGAGGGTTTCTACGGCGTTGTCGTTCTCGGCGCCGTCTTCCTGACCGTCACCGGCGCTGAAGCGCTTTATGCAGATCTCGGCCATTTCGGTCGTCGTCCGATCCAGTGGGCGTGGTTTGTGCTGGTTTTCCCGTCACTGACGCTGAACTATCTGGGGCAGGGCGCGCTCGTTCTCGGCAATCCTGCGACGATGTCCGATCCGTTCTACCTCATGTACCCACAATGGGCGCTGCTGCCGGTCGTTATCCTCGCGACCTGCGCCACCATCATTGCCAGCCAGGCCGTCATTACCGGCGCCTTCTCGCTGGTGCGCCAGGGGATCAATCTCGGCTTCCTGCCGCGCATGGAAATTCTCTTCACGTCAGAGACCAATACCGGGCAGATCTTTGTGCCCTCGGTCAACGCGGTGCTGTTCTTCGGCGTCATCTTCCTCGTGCTCGGCTTCAAGACCTCGGATGCGCTGGCGACCGCCTACGGCATCTCGGTCACCGGAGCCATGGTCGTCACCTCGATCATGGCCTTCGAATTCGTCCGCGTCCGCTGGAACTGGTCGCTTCCGGTTGCCATCATCGCGCTGCTGCCGCTGGTCATTCTCGAACTGATCTTCCTGGGCGCCAATCTCTTGAAGATCCATGACGGCGGCTACATCCCGATCATGATTGCGACCGCCTTCACCGTCATCATGTGGACCTGGCGCCGCGGTACGGCGATCCTGACGGAAAAGACCCGCCATACCGACATTCCGCTCGCCTCTTTCGTCAGCTCCATCGAGCGCAAGAGCGAGCATTCTCCGGCCCATGTTCCGGGCACAGCGATTTTCCTGACCAGCGATCCGGATTCCGCACCCGCCGCACTGCTGCACAATCTCAAGCACAATCACGTGCTCCATGACCGCAACGTCATCCTGACGATCCGCACGGTGAACAAACCGCGTGTCTCGCCGCAGGAGCGTTACAAGGTCGAGCAGATCTCCGAGCGTTTCTCGCGTGTTGAACTGCTCTTCGGCTTCATGGAATCGCAGAACGTCTCGCAGGCGCTGGCGGCATTGCGCAAGACCGGCCTGAAGTTCGACATCATGACGACGTCTTTCTATCTCGGCCGCCGCAAGCTGGTGCCCGATGCCAAGTCCGGCATGCCTTACTGGCAGGACCGCCTTTACATCGCGCTCGCCAACGCTGCCGCCAACCCCTCCGACTACTTCCGTCTGCCGGCCAACCGCGTGGTGGAATTGGGTTCGCACGTCATCATCTGATGGGAGCAAGGAGAGCGCACCATCTCGCCCTCTCCCAGTTCTGTGACGGGCACGCGAATGAGCGGGGCGAGGATGCTCCATTTCACGAAAATGTCAGCCGCATTAGAATATGCAAAAATCCTCATGGGCATATTCCGGGGCAGGTCGTTAACCAGCTATCAAGGTTAATGCGGGATTTTCTTGGGACTGTTCCTGCGTCCCATGCCCGGAGTCCGCGTTGCGTCGAATTGGCCGCTTCCGCAGCAAGCTGCGTCTCTTGCCCCAGAACTGGGTCTCTCCCGCGATCTTCGGCGTGGCCGGATGGCTGATCTTTCCGAGCGTCGCCTCTCATGCCGATCTCGCCACCATGCTCGCCGGTCTCGACAATGATGGCGAAAGCTGGCGCATGGTTCTGACAAATTCGCCGGCTGGCTCCATTCACCAGGCCGAACTCGCCTTTGCCGATCCCGCTGCCACCGGCTCGATCGCGGCCGGTGCCGGCATGGTGCTGCCCGATGGCCGCAAGGTTGCCTTCGTCTCCGGTGAGAAGGGCAGTGACGCTAGCCCGGACGAGGATCGCGTGAACAGAAGCGCCAAGAAGGGCCGCGTCGTTGCCGTGGAAAAAGTGCAGCCGCCAAAGGATTTCTCGGCCGGCTCCATCCTCGAACGTACCAGGCTGCTCTTCCGCCCGGTCTTCGACCTCAAGGAGAAATCCGCCTTCGTGAAGCCGGCGATCAAGGGCAAGGAGATCGAGATTGCCCAGGCCTTCTATAAGAAGCAGCCGGTTCCGCAGCAGGACAATGCTATGCCGGCCTTGCTGGCAGGCCTTGTGACCAGTGACAAGGCGGATGTGCTGGCGGCGGCCTATGCGCCTTCCGCGCCGGATTATTCCCGTCAGTCGCCTTTCGATTCGATCCTGACCGACAACGACGAAGGCCGTTTCGTGCCGCAGATCGGCCCGAAGGACCATGCCTGGGCCGCAAGCATCCTGCCGCCCAGTGTCTTTTCCGCCCGCGAACAGCAGTGCCTGGCATCGGGCATCTATTTCGAGGCGCGCGGTGAATCCGTGAAGGGGCAGGCAGCCGTCGCGCAGGTCATCCTCAACCGGGTCCGCAACCCGGCCTATCCGAAGACCATCTGCGGTGTCGTCTACCAGAACGAAGACTGGCGCAACCGCTGCCAGTTTTCCTTCGCCTGCGACAACATCAAGGACCGGGTAAATTCGCAATATCACTGGCGCGTCGCCCGCGATGTCGCCATGGCCGTGACCGCCGGCAGGATCTGGCTGCCGCAGGTAGGCTCCGCCACGCATTACCATGCCGTCTATGTCCGGCCGAACTGGGCCAGGACCATGGAAAAGGTCGGCCGCATCGGCATGCATGTCTTCTACCGCACCTATGGCGGCGGCTGGAGCTGAAGCGTGTCCGCAAAAGCGTGCGGCGGTTTTGCGCCAACGACATGCGGGAAACAAAAGCGTAAAGCGTGGCGAGCGATCCGAAAGATCGCGACATGCTTTAGGCAAAAGGGTTGCTGATTGCCGATTTTTCACCGTCCGGCGCCGTTCGAGCACGGATTCTTTCGGTGAAATCGGGTCCGAGTAGCCGAATTCGGCTTAAATCCTTGATTCTTCGCGGCTATTTTATGGCTGGACACAAGCTCTCTACGCCTTGACTATGCTAATCCCTAAAACTATGTTGCGCGCGACTTCAGAACGGGCCGGAAGGTTCTTTAACCTTCGCGTCCGTGGTTCGGAAAACCGGGGTAGCGGGATTGCGGGCGACGGGAGCGGAGGAGAGCACGATGGCGGATGACCGCGAAGAAAGTCTTGAGCAGCGCCGTCGGCAGCTGGAAGCGGAACTTGCCTCCAAGCGTGTCGATGACAGGAAGGAAGAAGCGCGGGAGGCCAGCGCCGAGCAGAGCCGTAAAGGTTATGCCCAGGCGATGAAGCTTTCGAGCGAATTCATTTCTGCCATCGTTGTCGGTGCTGTGCTCGGCTGGCTCTTCGACCATTTTGTTGGCACGACGCCTTGGGGGTTGATTGTTCTTCTGCTTCTTGGATTCTGTGCCGGCGTTTTGAATGTTCTGCGCGCTGCGGGGAAGGTCGCCCAACCCCTGGATCGTCAGAACACTGATAAATAGGGCCGTCTGGCCAGTGCAATTTCCGCCTCTTGGGCGGGCCAAAGAGAGAGAGCAACCGGTGTCAAACGATCCGACCCATCAGTTCCAGATCTTCAAGATTGTGCCGATCGAGATCGGCGGGATTGATTTTTCGTTTACCAACGCATCGCTCTTCATGGTGGCTTCGGCTGCTGTTGCCGCTGGCTTCCTTTATTTCTCGACCTCGAACCGCGCCGTCGTTCCCGGTCGTTCGCAGTCGCTCGCCGAAATGTCCTACGAGTTCATTGCCGGCATGCTGAAGGAAGGGGCGGGCACAAAGGGAATGAAGTTCTTCCCGTTGGTCTTCTCGCTCTTCATGTTCGTGCTGACGGCAAACCTGCTCGGCATGTTCCCGTATTTCTTCACCGTTACCAGTCAGATCATCGTCACCTTCGCGCTGGCGATCCTCGTCATCGGCACGGTGCTCGTCTACGGCTTCTATAAGCACGGCTTCCACTTCTTCAATGTCTTCGTGCCCTCGGGCGTGCCGGGCATTCTGTTGCCGCTGGTCGTCGCGATCGAAATCATTTCCTTCCTGTCCCGTCCGATTTCACTCTCTGTTCGTCTTTTCGCCAACATGCTCGCCGGTCACATCACGCTGAAGGTGTTCGCAGGCTTCGTCGCCTCGCTTGGAGCCCTCGGTGCAGTCGGTGTCGGCGGAGCCGTTCTTCCTCTGATCATGACCGTCGCCCTGACCGGTCTCGAGTTCCTCGTTGCCTTCCTCCAGGCTTACGTCTTTGCGGTGCTGACTTGCATGTACCTCAACGACGCGATCCATCCGGGCGGGCACTAAGGATAACGACATCGACGTCAAAGGGCGTCAGTCATTCGCCGCAACAACCATTTAAAGGAGTTCAACATGGACGCGGAAGCAGCAAAGTTCATCGGTGCAGGTCTGGCTTGCTTTGGTATGGCCGGTACGGCTCTCGGCCTCGGCAACATCTTCGGCAGCTACCTCTCCGGCGCTCTGCGCAATCCGTCTGCTGCTGACAGCCAGTTCGGCCGTCTGGTATTCGGCTTCGCCGTTACGGAAGCTCTGGGCATCTTCTCGCTGCTCGTCGCTCTTCTCCTCCTCTTCGCCGTTTAATATCGGTGGATTGACGGATCACGGCCTGCGAACAGCAGGCCGTGATCCTTTGCATTTGCAGTACACCTGGAGGTGAGCATGTATTTTGTGACCCCGGCCTACGCTGAAGAGGTCCCGGCGGGAACCGCGACGGATGCGCATGCCGCTCCGGCTGCCGGCGAGGTCCATACCGAGACCGGCGTTGCCGAAGGCGAGCACGCGCGTGGGCCTTTCCCGCCTTTCGATTCGTCGACCTACGCATCCCAGCTTCTCTGGCTGGTGATTACGTTCGTCATTTTCTACCTGCTCATGCAAAAGGTCATCGCACCGCGCATTGGCTCGATCCTCGAGCAGCGTCACAACCGCATCTCGCAGGATGTCGAAGAGGCCGGCCGCCTGAAGGCTGAGGCTGATGCCGCTGTCGCAACCTACGAAGGCGAACTCGCCGCTGCCCGCGCCAAGGCAAATTCGATCGGCACTGCCGCTCGCGACGCCGCCAAGGTAAAGGCTGAGGGTGATCGTCGCGCTGTCGAGGCAAGCCTGACCGAAAAGCTGAAGGCTGCCGAGGCTCGTATCGCCGATGTGAAGGCAAAGGCTTTTGCCGATGTCGGCGCCATCGCCGAGGAAACCGCAGCGGCCGTTGTCGAACAGCTCATCGGCGGCTCTGCTGTCCAGTCTGATGTCGCAGCTGCCGTTGCAGCAGCCAAGAAGGAGGCTTGATCGATGGAATTTGCTTTTGATGCAACTTTCTTCGCCTTTGTTGGCCTTGTTCTCTTCCTGGCGCTGATCGTTTACCTGAAGGTTCCGGGCATGATGGCGAAGTCGCTTGACGACCGTGCCGACCAGATCCGCAACGAGCTGGCAGAAGCCAAGCGTCTGCGTGAAGAAGCCCAGCATCTGCTCGCTGAATACCAGCGCAAGCGCAAGGAGGCTGAAGCCGAAGCAGCGCATATCGTTGCCGCTGCAGAGCGCGAAGCCGAAATGCTGACCGCTGAAGCGAAGAAGAGGACGGAAGAGTTCGTCGCCAACCGCACGGCTCTTTCCGAGCAGAAGATCAAGCAGGCCGAAGCCGACGCAATGAAGGCTGTTCGCTCCGCCGCAGTCGATCTCGCCATCGCAGCCGCTGAAGCCGTGATCGGTAAGCAGGCTGATGGCAAGGTTCAGTCCGAGCTCTTCGGTCGGGCCGTCGGCGAAGTGAAGACCCGTCTGAACTGAGCTGCAGCGCTGCAGGATTGGAAAAGCCCCGCTTCGGTGGGGCTTTTTGTTTTTGGCAGATGCCGTGTGATTGGCGTGATGTGTGAGCTTTTGATGGCTGCGCGAAGCACCTAAGAGCAGCCCCTTGGGAACCGGCTCAGAAGCGCTCTGTATGAGGCAAATGGCCCCTCCGGCGCTTCCCGCCCCATGCGGCTCGCAAGGAAACGAGGCGGTGGCGCTGGAGTCTACTCCTCCAGCATCTCTCCATTCACCTCTCCCACGACGCCGTCCTGGCGCAGTGGCCGGAAGCTCATCCGGTGCAGCGGGCACGGCCCGTGCTTCTCTATGCCGGAGCGATGCTGCGCCGTGCCATATCCGACATGAGCGGCAAACCCATATTCGGGAAACACCAGATGCGCCCGCGCCATCATCCGGTCGCGCGTCACCTTGGCGACGATGGAAGCGGCGGCGATCGAGACGGAGCGTGCGTCACCCTTCACCACGGCCTGCCCGGGGCAGTCGAGCCCTACAGGCACGTCCAGCCCATCCGTCAGTACATAACTTGCGGGTATGGAAAGGCCGCAAATCGCACGGCGCATAGCGTCGAGGCTTGCCTTGCGGATATCGGTTTCGTCGATGCGTGTAGAGCTGGAGGAGGCGATGGAGACTGTTGCGGTCGCAAGAATTTGGACGAACAACTCCTCGCGCCGCTGCGCTGAAAGCTGCTTGGAATCGTTGAGACCCTCAGGAATGCGCTTGGGATCGAGGATCACGGCTGCAGCGACGACAGGACCGGCAAGTGGTCCGCGTCCGGCCTCATCTGCGCCCGCAACAGGCCAGTGACCAGCCTTGCGGGCTTTCAGCTCCAGCCGGAAATCCGGCACGAGGGGAGCCTCTTCAAAGAGCAGAGGAGAATCGGGTGACGTGCGACGTTTCATGCGGTTGAACTTCGCACGCCAACCCGATTTCCTGCAAGCCCCCGGATCAGGGCGGCGACGGCCGGGGGCGGTCCAGCGGATGGTGCGGTCAGGGCCATCCGCGGGAATTGCGTAAGGCAGAAGACGCGGGGCAGGTCTTCTTTACGCCTCACGCAAGCTCGTTAATCACAGCAGCGAAAGCTGCACGCCGCTGCCATTGGGCGGCACAAACAAGTCGTCGCGCAGGGCAAGGCTTCGACGGGTCAGCTCAAGCCGCTTTGCCGCCATCTCGAAGCGGCGGGCGATCTGCCAGGCATAGGGTCCCGCACCCTTCATGCGCTTGCCGAACTCGGCATCATAATCCTTGCCGCCGCGCATCGAGCGCACCAGCGACATGACATGGCGATAACGATCAGGATAATTCTGCAACAGCCAATCGCGGAACAGCGGGCTCACTTCCAGCGGCAGCCGCAGAAGCACATAGCTCGCTTCTTCAGCACCCGCCGCCTTGGCGGCATCCAGGATGCGTTCCAGCTCGTGATCGTTGAGTGCGGGGATGACCGGCGCGGCCATCACTGACGTACGCACACCAGCCTCGGAAAGCCCACGGATCGCCTCCAGCCTGCGCGTCGGCGTCGATGCCCGCGGTTCCATGAGGCGGGCAAGTTTGCGGTCGAGCGTCGTCACTGAAATGCCGACACGCACGAGGTTCTTTGCCGCCATCTCCGTGAGGATATCGAGGTCGCGCAGGATCATCGCCGACTTGGTGACGATCGCCACGGGATGATTGGCCTTATTCAGCACTTCGAGGAGTTGCCGCATGACGCGCCATTCCTTCTCGATCGGCTGATAGGGGTCGGTATTGGTACCAATCGCGATGACGCGCACCTTATAGCCCGGCTTGGCGAGTTCGCGCTCCAGAAGCTTAGGCGCATCCGGCTTGGCGAAGAGCTTGCTTTCGAAATCCAGCCCCGCCGAAAGGCCCATATAGGCATGCGTCGGCCTGGCGAAACAGTAGATGCAGCCATGCTCGCAGCCGCGATAAGGGTTGATCGACCGGTCGAAGGAAAGATCGGGAGATTCGTTGCGGGTGATCGCCGTGCGCGGCTTTTCGACCTGCACATCCGTCTTGAAGGGCGGCAGTTCCTCAAGCGTCTGCCAGCCATCATCGAAGGTTTCGCGTTGTGTTGGCTCGAAGCGGCCGCTGGGGTTCAGCCCCGCACCGCGGCCGCGCCGCCGGTCAACTTCGATGCGCAGCCCCGAGGCCGCGATCATCGCATCGGCAATATCAGCCGTATTGGCAGGCGCAAATGCGGCCTGCCCTGCAAGGGACTGTGGTCTCATCGGATTCTCCAGCGGCGGAAAACGCTCGATCCCGCTCGTTTTGATGATTAAATTCCTATCGGCAAAAAGAGAACAATGCAAGAACAAAATGAGGAAAGTCCCGCTGGCAAAATTTTGTGCGGCGCTCTATAAACAGGCAATGTTGACTGTCGTTCTTGAATGCCAGGATCAGGAATCTGAGCTGGCCCAGACTCTATCGGTATTGGTGGCAGGCGCCGTGGAAGGCCTCGTCAGCGATGTGGTCGTGCTCGATCACGGCTCGCGCGACGGCACGGCCCGGGTGGCGGATGCCGCTGGCTGCCGTTTCCATTCACAATGGGATATCAAGGATATCATCCGATCCGCCCGCGGCGAATGGCTGCTCTTCGTCGAGCCGGGCGCAAGACCGCAGGCGGGCTGGATCGACGAAGTCTCGGAATATGTGGTCTTGAATAAGGTCTCTGCGCGCTTTACCGCCTCGCGTGTCTATCGACGCCCCTTTTTCCAGCGTGTCGGCCGTGCCAGACCACCGCTGGAACTCGGCCTGCTCATGCCCAAGAAGCTTGCCGTATCCGCTGCAAAGAGCGGCATGCGCCTTACCGAATTCGTCAAGGCGCAGAAACCACGCCAACTCTCCAGCGAATTGATCCCTTCCTGGGTTGCCCGCGCTGCCCGGTAGCGTGATGTTGTAGACAACAGGTCAGCGAAAATCTCCTCTTCTGCCGGATTCCCGGCGAAAGGAGGTGCGTCATGCTGCGCAATAAGGTCTACGGCCCGCTGGCCGTCATATTGACGATATTGGTGATCGCGCATCCGCTTCCGGCAGCATCGCAGATGATGCGCAGTTGCGCAGGCCGATCCGAGATCGTCAGTACATTGCTGAAAAGCTCACGGCAGTCGGACTGATCAACCAGAACGCCATTCTTGAGGTTAATGCCGCCGAAAGCGGCACCTGGATGCTCGTCGTTACAGATGTTCACGGCATAAGCTGCGTAGTGCTGTTTGGTGATAGCTGGGACACAATGCCCAAGCTGCCGGGCCTTGCGACATAGGGAAAGCTGCTGCTGTAGCAAGTCTACTTCGTCGCGCCGCGTTTCAGGTGCTCGTCCAGACGCGGCATGATCTCCACGAAATTGCAGGGCATATGGCGGTAGTCGAGCTGCGCCTCTAGGATGCCGTCCCACGCATCCTTGCAGGCGCCGGGAGAGCCCGGCAGCACGAAGATGAAGGTGGCGTTGGCGACACCCGCCGTGGCGCGCGACTGAATTGTCGAGGTGCCGATCTTGTCGTAGGAAATCCGGTGGAACACCGCCGAAAATCCATCCATCCGCTTTTCGAAGAGTGGTTCCAGGGCGTCGGGTGTCACGTCGCGGCCAGTAAAGCCGGTCCCGCCCGTGGTGATGATGACGTCGATTTCCTTGGCTTCCGTCCAGGCCCGCACGCGTGCGGTGATCCTCTCGCGGTCGTCAGGCACGATGTCGCGGTCGATCAACTGATGTCCGGCTTCCGCAATCCGTGCCGCGAGCGTATCGCCGGATTTGTCATCGGCCAGCGTGCGCGTATCCGAAACTGTCAGCACGGCGATACCGAGGGGAACAAAAGCGCGCGTTTCGTCCAAGCCTGCCATCATACACCTCCTGCAAAAGTCTCCGTTGCCTGGAAATACCAGTCCGGGCGGGCGGCGTGAAGACGCTCGGCTGCACGCAACGCAGCAACGGGTGTCTCGAAGATGCCGAAGCAGGTCGCGCCAGAGCCGGACATGCGGGTGAAAAGCGCGCCTTCCGCTGTGAGCATGTTCGAAATCTCGGCGATTTCGGGAACCAGCTCTCGCGCCGGCGGCTCGAGATCATTGCGTGTCGCCCGTATGGCGTCCATCCAGTGCGGCGTTTTGATCAGGACCAGCGGAGGATTGTTCTTGGTCGCAAGCCGCCGGAAAACCTCGGGCGTGGAAACACCTTTCAAAGGGTTGGCAAGCACCATGGCGAAGGAGGGTAGGGCATCGGCCGTCTCGATCTCTTCGCCGATACCGCGTGCGATCAACGGCGCGCTTTTGAGGCACATCGGCACGTCGGCTCCAAGTTTCAGTGCCAGTGCGGCAATGGTGTCAGCCGGAAGTGCAACATCCCACAGGCGCATCAGCCCGCGCAGCGTCGCTGCGGCATCGGCGGAACCGCCCCCGATGCCGGAAGCGACCGGCAGGTTCTTTTCCAGATGGATGCGAACAGGCGGAGCCCCGCCTGCCGCTTCCCGCAGCAGGTCACGCGCCTTCAGTACCAGATTGGTGCCGGGATCATCGGCAAGCACATCGGCGAACTGGCCGGAAAGCGTGAAATCATCGGCATCGGCAGCCGCAAAACCCAACCGGTCGCCGTGCCGTGCAAACGTCACCAGCATTTCGAGAAGATGATAGCCGTCAGGCCTCTGGCCCGTCACATGCAGGGCAAGATTGATTTTTGCGCAGGCGTCTTCAGCAATGGCGAAGTCGCCGAGCCCGGAAAGCAGCATGCCCGCTTCAGGCATGCGGCGTCAGGATTTCTTGTCGACCGGCGGCGGCGTCACCGGCTGCGGGTCCGGCTGCTTCTTGTCGACGGTCTTAGAGTCGTCATCCTGTGCAGGCAAACCGTTGGCGACCTTTTCCTTGATCTTCGGGATCTGAGCTTCCTCGGGTTGCGAGGCGAGCGCCCGGTTCCACTGATAGACGGCTTCCAGCTTGCGGCCCACACGCCAGTAGGCATCGCCGAGATGGTCGTTGATTGTCGCGTCGCCAGCCTTGATCTGCGCCGCACGTTCCAGCTCGTCGACAGCATCGTTGTAACGGTTGAGGCGGAAATAGGCCCAGCCGAGCGAATCGATGATGTAGCCGTCGTCAGGACGGAGCTCGACGGCTTTCTTGATCATCTCAAGGCCTTCGTCGAGGTTGCGGTTCATGTCGATCCAGGAATAGCCGAGATAGTTCAGAACCTGCGGCTGGTTCGGATTGAGGTCGAGCGCCTTGCGGAAGTTAGGTTCCGCCTGATCCCACTTCTTCAGCCGCTCATAGGCGATGCCACGCTGGAAGAAGACGCTCCAGTCAGCGCGGCCCGGCAGCGGCCCGATAACCTCGACAGCCTTGTCGTAATTGTCGGCCATCGCCTGATAGTCTTTGGCGTCGGAAAGTACGCTGCCATAGGCGAGATAGCTTCTGACATCCTGCGGGTCGGACGTGATCAACGCCTGCAGGTGCTTGCGGGCCTCGTCCACCTTGCCGCCCTGGGCGAGCGCCAGGCCGAGCTGCAGTTCGGAAATGCGGCGCATCGGTGAATTCGCCGGCACTTTCTGGTAAAGCGCGATCGCACGGTCCATCTGGTTCTGCTTCTCGGCAATGCCGCCGAGCAGCACCAGCGTATCGGCGCTGTTCGGATCAAGCGCGTTGGCCGTCTGCAGATAGAGCGAGACAATGTCTTCGGCGCCGTCACGGTTCAGCGCGCCGCCGACAGAGAAGAGCACGCCGGCAGCCCCTTCTTCGGCGCTCTTGACCTGCTGCTCCTGCTTCTCGCCTTTCTCTATGCTGTCGCGCAGCGCGTTCAGAGGTGCGTAGTTCGGCAGCAGGTTGTCACCGACCGAGACGGCGTCGAGCGCCTTCTGCTTGTTGCCCTGCGAGGCTTCGAGGCGGGCGAGCGCCATGATGGCGCGCAGGAAGGTGTCAGGGGCAGTCGCGCCGCCTTCCTTGTCCAGCACGGCATCGTTGAGATGCCGGCGGGCGGATTTGACGTCGCCGTTGACGATAGCGATCGCACCGGCATTGTAGTTCTGGAAGATGCGGACCCAATCAGGTCCCTTCATCTTCTCGACCATCGCGAGCCCTTCCTTGCCGCGGCCGGCGCCGACGCGCGCCCAGGCAAGCAAAAGGTCGTTCATCATGCGGTCGAGATCGTTCGGCCCGTCATATTTCAGGATCGATTCCGCCGTCTTGAACTCGCCGCGGCGCATCGCATCCATGCCGCGCACGATCGTGGTAATCCGCTCGACGGTCGGGTCGCCCTTCAGGTCGTTGGCATATTTCACGCCATCCTTGATGTCGCCGTTGAGCAGCAGCGAGATCATCAGGCGTTGGCGGATTTCCGGATTGCCCGGCTCGATTTGCAAGGCTTTCTTGTAGAGCTCGATCGCCGTCGGATAGTCATGGTCCACATCGGCCGTGCGGGCAGCGAGAAACGCGCCCGAGAAAGTGGTGACGCTGTCCGGATCGAAAGTTACGGTCTTGCCGGCATCATCCGCCTTGGCCGCGTCTTCGGCGTTCACGCCGCCGATCCCACCGAGCGAAAGGACCGCCGCCAGGGCTGCGCTCGAAAGGAGACGGGTGACAAATCTCTGCCGCATTAGAAAACCTTTCTTCAGGGACGGCCGGAGCAACGCGCCGACCGCAAAATCAGTTGCAAACACTGATTCACAACAGGATGGCTTTTTTGAAGCGGCCCTGCAAGAAATTCAGGCTACGTTCAAGGACGTTTGATTAGCGCACGCCGCCCAAAGCTGTGTAGGCGGTTTTGTGCCTAAGATCGCGACACGCCTTAGTTTACGCGCTCGATGCAGAAGTCGATGACTTCCATCAGGGCTGATTTCCAGGGGCTGTCCGGCAGCGGCGCGAGCGCGTCCCGCGCAATCGTTCCATAGTGGACTGCCCGCTGGATAGTGTCGTTCAGCGTGCCATATTTAGTGATCAGGCCAAGCGCCTTTTCCAGATTGGCATCGCTGCCGTTGCCGCCCTCGATCGTATCGCGCCAGAAAGCGCGTTCGTCCTGCGTGCCGCGGCGATAGGCGAGGATGATCGGCAGCGTAATCTTGCCCTCGCGGAAGTCGTCGCCGACATTCTTGCCGAGATCGGCAGCCTTGCCGCCGTAGTCGAGCGCGTCATCGACGAGTTGGAAGGCGAGGCCGAGATTCATGCCGTAGGATTTCAGCGCATTGCGGCCGGACTTGTTGGTCTCGGCAACGATCGGCCCGACTTCGGCGGCGGCGGCAAAGAGTGCCGCCGTTTTGGCGCGGATGACGGACAGGTAGTCGTCCTCGGTCGTTTCCATATTCTTTGCGACGGAGAGCTGCAGCACTTCACCTTCGGCGATGACGCAAGCTGCAGAGGAAAGCACGTCGAGTGCCTCCAGCGAGCCGACTTCCACCATCATGCGGAAGGCCTGACCGAGCAGGAAGTCGCCGACGAGAACGCTTGCCTGGTTGCCCCAGATCGTCCGCGCAGTCGACTTGCCGCGGCGCAGGTCGCTTTCGTCCACCACGTCGTCATGCAGCAGCGTTGCCGTATGCATGAACTCGACCGAGGTCGCGAGTTTGATGTGGTTCTCGCCCCGGTAGCCGAAGAGCGAGGCTGCGGCGAGCGTCAGCATCGGCCGCAGGCGCTTGCCGCCGGAGGAGATGAGATGGTTCGCCACCTCCGGGATCATCTGGACATCGGAGCCGGCCTTGGAAAGGATAAGCTGGTTCACTCGCTCCATATCGGCCTTGGTGAGGTCCACCAGCGGCTTTATGGAAGCCAGTTTGTTTTTGTTTTCTTCAAGCGGTATGACCACGCCCAACGACCCGGACTCCTGTTCATTCGTTGCCTTTGACAATAGAAAGGGGCGATGGAGGCGGCAAGGGGTGAATTGTCGCTGCCAGCAAATTCGGAAGGGAAAATGACGGCAAATGCATGAGCTTATCCGCGCAAACGACCCTGTCCTGCTCTCATTTGCCGAGAGCCTCATGAAGGATGCGGGCATTGCTTGCTTCATCGCCGATCAGGGCATGAGCGTGCTGGAGGGCTCGCTCGGCATGCTGTCGCGCCGCCTGCTGGTAGACGAGGCGATGGCCGATCAAGCCCGGCGCATCTTGACCGATGCCGGCCTCGGGGCTGAGCTTCGGGAGCGGAAATGAAAAAAAATGACGCAGGCCGTGGCTGACACCATAGACGCCTTTCATCGCGGCCTCTTCTACATCGTCCAGCCGAAGGGTAGGGGGCATCGTGCCGGCATGGATGCCATGCTGCTAGCTGCCCTCGTCGCCGATGATCGCCCAATAAAAGTGGCCGATCTCGGTGCTGGTGCAGGTGCGGCGGGTCTTGCCGTTGCGTCCCGCCTTCCGAAGGCTGAGGTCGTGCTATTCGAGCGATCGGCAGAGATGGCCAACTACGCCCGCCGCAGCATCGACCTGCCTGACAACGCCCATATGGCGGGCCGCGTCTCGGTCATCGAGGCCGATGTCACGCTGACGGCCAAGGCACGCAATGATGCAGGCCTGCTCGACGAAAGCTTCGATCACGTTATTATGAACCCGCCGTTCAACGATGCCGGCGATCGCAGGACGCCGGATGCGCTGAAGGCCGAGGCGCATGCCATGACGGATGGCCTGTTCGAACGCTGGGTTCGCACGGCCGGCGCCATCATGATACCGGGCGGACAACTGTCGCTGATCGCGAGGCCGCAATCGATCGCCGAGATCATCGATGCCTGCGGCAAGCGCTTCGGCGGCATCGAGATCACTGCCATCCATCCGCGTGAAGGGGAAAATGCCGTCCGCATCCTCGTGACGGCGATCAAAGGCTCACGGGCACGGCTGTCGTTGCGTGCGCCCCTGATCATGCACGAAGAGGGGAGCCACAAGTTCTCCCCTCTCGTCGATGATTTCAACAATGGCCGTGCAGCCTATGCCAGGCTCTGAAGCCAATTCAGGAATTGCCCGAGAACAGGTTAGCCTCCGGTCACGAAGTCGAGGAGCAACTTGACGTTCAGACCGGCGATCACGACAGCGACCACATAGGCGACGGCGCTCAGCCACTTCGGGGCGACCAGTTCGCCCATTTTCGCCCTGCTCGCTGTGAACATGACGAGCGGGAAAACGGCGAAGGAAAGCTGCAGGCTGAGTACCACCTGTGTCAGGATCAGCAGTTCAGCCGTGCCTTGATCGCCGTACCAGATCGTCACGAAAGCCGCGGGAACGATGGCGATGGCGCGGGTGATCAGGCGGCGCACCCAGGGTTTCAGCCGGATTTTCAGGAAGCCTTCCATGACGATCTGCCCGGCAAGCGTGGCGGTGACCGTGGAATTCAGGCCGCAGCAGAGCAGCGCGATGCCGAAGAGCGTGGGTGCAATCGCAAGACCGAGCAGCGGCGACAGCAGCGAATGCGCCTCACCGAGTTCCACCACATCCGTCTTGCCATTGGCATTGAAGGCGGCTGCGGCAAGGATCAGGATCGAGGCGTTGATCAGCAGTGCGAAGCAGAGCGCCACGGTGGAGTCGATTGTCGCAAAGGTCAGCGCTTCCTTCTTTTCCGGCACGGTATGGCCGTAGGAGCGCGTCTGCACGATGCCGGAGTGAAGGTAGAGATTGTGCGGCATCACGGTCGCGCCCAGAATGCCGAGCGCCAGGTAGAGCATTTCCGGATTGGTGACGACCTCTGTTGTCGGTAGGAAGCCCCTGATGACGGCGCCCCATTGCGGGTCGGCAAGGAAGATCTGTACCGCAAAGCAGATCGCGATGACGCCGAGCAGCGTGATGATGAAGGCCTCGATCCAACGGAAGCCGAGCCTTTGCAGCAGAAGGATGACGAAGACGTCGAGCGCGGTGATCAGCACGCCGATTTCAAGTGGAATGCCGAAAAGCAGATTGAGGCCGATCGCCGTGCCGATCACCTCTGCAATATCGGTGGCGATGATGGCGATTTCCGCAAAGGCCCAGAGCGGCACGGCAACATAGCTCGGATAGGCATCGCGGCAGGCCTGCGCGAGGTCGCGGCCGGAACCGATCGCAAGGCGCGCGCAAAGTGACTGCAGCACGATCGCCATGATGTTCGAAAGCAGTGCGACGGTCAGCAGCGCATAGCCGAACTTCGACCCGCCGGCGAGCGAGGTTGCCCAGTTGCCGGGGTCCATGTAGCCGACCGCTACCATATAGCCGGGGCCGAGGAAGGCTGCCGCGCGCCGCCACGTGGAACTGTGCCGTCCCGTACCAACCGAACGGTAGACGTCGGAGAGTGAAGCCTCCCCGCGCTCGGTCCGCCAGCCGCCCTTTCCATTCGGATTTATAACGTCCATGCCATTCTCACCTGTTTGCCAAGCCGGCACTATGCCTGACTAGAATGATAATGCAAGTCATTCGCAATAAGAAAGTGGAGGGTCGACGTTTTGAGAACGTGGCCATTGCGTTTGTCGTTGCAGCGCATACATGCAATGCCCTTGTAATGTGCATATGCATGCTGGCGCTGCCGATCATAGTGAAGGAAGAGAAATGGCTGGATTTCTGAGAAAGCTGATGCCGAAGCGGTTTCGCGGGGACGGGATCGTCATCCCCGTCGTCAGGCTGCAGGGCGCGATCATCAGTGGCGGCGGCCAGTTTCGCCCGACCCTCAATCTCGCCAATGTCGCGCCGGTTCTGGAGAAGGCCTTCTCCGCGAAGGACACGCCCGCCGTTGCCATCTCCATCAATTCGCCCGGCGGCTCGCCCGTCCAGTCCCGCCTCATTTTCACGCGCATCCGCGAACTTGCGCGCGAAAAGCAGAAGAAGGTGCTGGTCTTCGTGGAAGATGTCGCGGCGTCCGGCGGCTACATGATCGCGCTGGCGGGCGATGAGATCATCGCCGACCCGACATCCATCGTAGGCTCGATCGGCGTCGTCTCGGGCGGTTTCGGTTTTCCGGAACTATTGAAGAAGATTGGCGTGGAACGTCGCGTCTATACGGCTGGTGAAAATAAGGTGATCCTCGACCCTTTCCAGCCCGAGAAGGAAAAGGACATCGAATATCTGAAGAGCCTGCAGCTCGAGATCCACCAGGTCTTCATCTCCATGGTGCGCGAGCGTCGCGCCGGCAAGCTGATGGACGATGCGACCGTTTTCTCCGGCCTCTTCTGGAGCGGCACGCGCGGCCTGGAACTCGGCCTCATCGATGGGCTCGGCGACATGCGCCAGGAACTGAAGAAACGCTACGGCCAGAAAACCAAGCTGCAGCTCATCACAGCCACCCGCGGCCTGCTCGGCCGCCGCATTCCCGGTGTCTCGCCGGTCTCGCTTGAAGGTGCGGCGTCCGGTCTCGCATCGGGGCTTGTCGAAGCGGCTGAGGAAAGGGCATTGTGGAGCCGCTACGGGCTTTGACGGGAGAAACGAGGGGGATATGGCACAGCTTATCACGTTATTGATCCTCGTCTGCGCGGCCTGGTGGCTCTACCGTCGCTTCGTCTCCGACGCGCGGAAGCTTGCTGAAAAATCCCGCCGCGCCGAGAAGGAGCGCCAGACGGGAGCCATCGGCACGCTGGTGAAGGATCCGGCAACGGGTGAATATCGTCTCAAGCGGGAAGACGAATAACGCTTGGCGAAGCAGCATCTGGCTTTCGGCGAACACAGTGCAAAAGCCTTGACCCCTGCGGCGCTGCGTGGCACCTGTCGCGCTCTTACTCCAAGCAATCGGTGCCCTTCCATGTCCGCGACAATTCCAGACCATATGAACCCGAAGCGCTCGTTCCAGGCGCTGATCCTTACCCTGCATCATTACTGGGCGGACAAGGGTTGTGCGGTTCTGCAGCCCTATGACATGGAAGTCGGCGCCGGCACTTTCCACCCGGCCACTACGCTGCGCGCTCTCGGCCCGAAGCCGTGGAAGGCAGCCTATGTTCAGCCCTCCCGCCGTCCCTCCGACGGCCGCTACGGTGAAAACCCGAACCGCCTGCAGCATTATTACCAGTATCAGGTCATCTTGAAGCCGAACCCGCCGAACCTGCAGGAGCTTTATCTCGGATCGCTCGCCGCCATCGGCCTCGATCCGCTGCTGCACGATATCCGCTTCGTCGAGGACGACTGGGAAAGCCCGACGCTCGGCGCCTGGGGCCTCGGCTGGGAATGCTGGTGCGACGGTATGGAGGTCTCGCAGTTCACCTATTTCCAGCAGATCTGCGGCATCGAATGCTCGCCGGTTGCGGGTGAACTGACCTACGGTCTCGAGCGCCTCGCCATGTATGTACAGGGCGTCGACAATGTCTACGATCTGAACTTCAATGGCCGCGAAGGCGACGAGAAGATCAGCTATGGCGATGTCTTCCTGCAGGCCGAGCAGGAATATTCCCGCCATAATTTCGAATTCGCCAATACCGAGATGCTGCATCGCCATTTCATCGATGCCGAGAAGGAATGCCAGGCGTTGCTCGCCGCCGGCGCTCCCGGCGACAATGCCAACCAGCGCCTGCACAAATGCGTCTTCCCGGCCTATGATCAGTGCATCAAGGCCAGCCACGTCTTCAACCTGCTCGATGCTCGCGGTGTTATCTCCGTGACCGAACGCCAGAGCTACATCCTGCGCGTGCGCACGCTCGCCAAAGCTTGCGGCGAAGCCTTCCTGCTGACGGATGCGGGTGGTTTTGACTTCGTAAACGCAGCAGCCTGATCCCGCGGCGCAAGGAACACTTGCGCCGCCTTCCCCGTTTGACGATCTCTGCAAAACCCGCGTAGTCTCCCGCCACATTGGCTTTTCGGGGGATTCGCGATGTATATCGCTCTTGGCGTCATCGTTCTGATCGCACTCTACGTCATCTTCATCTATAACGGCCTCGTCCGTTCCCGGCAGATGGCCGAGGAAGCCTGGTCCGGCATCGATGTGCAGCTGAAGCGCCGCGCGGACCTGATCCCGAACCTGATCGAGACGGTTAAAGGCTATGCCGCCCACGAGAAAAGCACGCTCGAAGAGGTCGTCGAGCTTCGCAACAAGGCGCAGGCCGTGCCGTCGGGTGACGTCGCCGGCAGGGCGCAGGCGGAAGGTCTGCTTGGCCAGGCGCTCGGCCGGGTGTTGGCGCTCGCCGAAGCCTATCCCGATCTCAAGGCCAACCAGAATTTCTCCGAGCTTCAGGCCTCGCTGGAAACGATGGAAAGCGAAATCCAGATGGCGCGGCGCTATTACAATGGCGCTGCCCGTGACCTGAACGTCAAGGTCGAGAGTTTCCCCTCGAACCTCGTCGCCGGCCAGTTCGGCTTCGCCAAGCGCGAATATTTCGAAATCGCCAACGAGGCGGACCGCGCCGTACCGACGGTCAAGTTCTGACCTTTGTCTTTGCGCAAAAACTGCTATGAGCAGTCCGATATGGCCGATCGCGGCCGCTGCAATCGACAGAAGAGACAAGCGCAATGAGTAAAGCCAAGCTCACCATCATCCCGCCGGGCAAGCCGCTGGCCGGTCGTGCCGTGCCGCCGGGCTCGAAGTCGATCACCAACCGTGCGCTGCTGCTGGCAGGCCTTGCCAAGGGCACGAGCCGGCTGACCGGCGCGCTGAAGAGCGACGACACGAAATATATGGCCGAGGCGCTCAGGGCCATGGGTGTGCAGATCGACGAGCCCGACGAGACGACCTTCGTCGTGACCGGCAGCGGTAAGCTTCATCAGCCGAAAGCGCCGCTCTTCCTCGGCAATGCCGGCACGGCGACGCGTTTCCTGACGGCTGCGGTTGCCTCCGTCGAAGGCACGGTGGTGATCGATGGCGACGAGCATATGCGCAAGCGGCCGATCGGCCCGCTGGTTGCAGCGCTGAAGTCACTTGGACTTGATGCAGAGGCGCCGACCGGCTGCCCGCCGGTAACCGTGCGCGGCAACGGACATTTCGCGTCCGGCCGCGTCGAGATCGATGCGGGGCTGTCCAGCCAGTATGTATCGGCCCTTCTGATGGCAGCACCGCTCGCCAAGCAGGGGGCCAACGCGCCTGTCACGATTGCGCTTGCCGGTACCGATATCGGCGCCCGCGGTTATGTCGATCTGACGCTTGCCGCTATGGAGGCCTTCGGCGCCAAGGTGGAGCAGCTCGATGCGGCGACCTGGCGTGTCCAGCCGACCGGCTATACAGCAGCCGATTTCGTCATCGAGCCGGATGCATCCGCAGCGACCTATCTCTGGGCGGCCGAAGTTTTGAGCGGCGGCAAGATCGACCTTGGAGTGGCGAACGATGCCTTCACCCAGCCGGATGCCAAGGCTTATGAGACGATCGCCAAGTTCCCGCATCTGCCGGCCGAAATAGACGGTTCGCAGATGCAGGACGCTGTCCCGACGATCGCCGTCCTTGCCGCTTTCAACGAGACGCCGGTCCGCTTCGTCGGCATCGCCAACCTGCGCGTCAAGGAATGCGACCGTATTCGCGCCGTGTCGACGGGGCTCAACAATATCCGCGAAGGTCTGGCAGTCGAGGACGGTGACGATCTGATCGTCCATTCAGATCCCGATCTCGCGGGTCAGACGCTGCCGGCCGAGATCGACACCTTTGCCGATCATCGCATCGCCATGAGTTTTGCGCTTGCCGGCCTGAAGATCGATGGCATCACGATTCTCGACCCTGACTGCGTCGGCAAGACCTTCCCGGCTTACTGGCGCACGCTTGCGGGGCTGGGAGTAGCCTACAAAGACGAAGCCTAGGGAACGCGAGACGCCATAGGCTGAACCGCAATCGGG
This sequence comes from Rhizobium sp. WYJ-E13, assembly GCF_018987265.1. Lineage (NCBI taxonomy): Bacteria > Pseudomonadati > Pseudomonadota > Alphaproteobacteria > Hyphomicrobiales > Rhizobiaceae > Rhizobium > Rhizobium sp. WYJ-E13. The sequence continues at coordinate 467,311 of NZ_CP076853.1, forward strand.
GGAGGGGACATGGTCCAGCGGTTTATCGGCATTTGCTTCGCGCTATTGCTGATGCTGACGGCGCGGGCAGCCATAAGCGCAGAATTCATCGCCTCCTTCGATTCCGCCATCCAGTTGGAAAAGAGCGGCGCGATGACGGTTGCGGAAACGATCACCGTCAATGCCGAAGGCGATCGCATCCGGCGAGGCATCTTCCGCGATTTTCCGCTGACCTTCAGGGATGCGAGCGGCCGACGCCGCAGCGTCGATTTTAGCGTCGTCTCGGTCAAGCGCGACGGCAGGGACGAGCCCTGGCACACGGAGTCCGTCACCGGCGGCATCCGCATCTATGCCGGCTCCGAAGACGTGACGATCTCTCCCGGCCGCCACCAATATGTCTTCACCTATAAGACGAACCGTCAGATCCGTTATTTCGATGATCATGATGAGCTTTATTGGAACGTCACCGGCAACGGCTGGATTTTTCCGATCCGCTCGGCAGTAGTGACGGTCACCTTTCCGCAGGGCGTCGTGCCCGAAGATGTCATGGTCTTCACTGGCCCCATCGGTGCCACCGGCAAGAATGCTCGAGCGAACGTGGACGACGGCCGACTGGTCGTTGCAACCACGGCTCCCCTCGGCGAGGAGGAGGGGCTGACCTTTGCCGCGAAACTGCCGAAAGGTGCGATCGATCCACCGAGCGCCGATCAGGAGAGCAGTTGGTGGTTCAGCGATAACCGTGACTATTTTATTGGTTTCGGCGGTCTTATCCTCGTATTCCTCTATTACACGCGCTCCTGGTTGAAGGTTGGCCGCGATCCGGCGCGTGAGATCGTCGTACCGCGCTGGGATCCGCCCTCCGGTATCTCTCCGGCACTCGTCAATTACATCGATAACAGGGGCTTTTCCGGCCAGGGCTGGACGGCACTTTCGGCCACGGCGCTCGATCTTGCCGTGCGTGGTTATGTCAGGCTCGACGACCTCAAGGACTCCATTATCATCCGCCGCACCGACAAGCCGCCCGGCAAGGAGAAGCTCCAGGCTGGCGAGGCGGAACTCCTGAAGGCCGTGGGCGGCAGCGGCGATACGCTCACGATCGACAAGGCCAACGGCGAAAAGGTCAAATCCGTCGGGCAGAGCTTCCGGTCTTCGATCGAACGGGAGCATCGCGGCAAATATTACAATTCCAATGCCGGTTATATCACTGGCGGCGTGATCTTGAGCGCCGCGGCCCTGGTAGCGCTCTTCGTCTTCGGTTCGCTGGAGCCGGATACGATCGTGCTGATGATCATCCCCATCGGCATTTCCATTTTCCTGTCCGTCTTCGTGGCGGGTTTTGTGAAGGCGCTGCATCCCGGCCGCTCGCTTATGAGCAAGATTTTCGCGGTCATTGCCATTGCGATCGCCGTTTTTGTGGGCTTAAGCATTCTCTCGGCCGTCGTGCTGGCGCTCGGCTCTTCGCTGATGGAATTCCACGAAACGCCCATGCTCTTTGCGGTCGGCGGCATCGTGCTCTTCAATATCCTCTATTTCTTCATCATGGGGGCGCCGACGCCGCTTGGCGCCAAGATGACGGCCGGTGTCGATGGCCTGCGGCAATATCTGACGCTCGCCGAAAAAGACCGCATGAACATGGCGGGCGCACCGCAAATGTCGCCGCAGCATTTCGAAACCCTGTTGCCCTATGCCGTGGCGCTCGGTGTCGAAAAGCCCTGGTCGCGCACCTTCGAGACTTGGCTGGCTGCGGCTTCCGCAGGGGCCGCCGCGGCCGCCTATAATCCCACCTGGTATTCCGGCAATTTCAACAGCGGCAGTTTTTCCGATCGCATCGGCAGCTTCTCCTCGTCGATGGCCTCGACGATTGCCTCCACCATTCCGTCACCGCCGCCCTCCAGTTCGTCCTCGGGTTTTTCCGGCGGCGGCTCGTCCGGCGGAGGCGGCGGTGGTGGCGGAGGCGGGGGCTGGTAAGCTTTCCCGCTTGACCTTTCGGGCCTTCCCGCTTAACCGCCAGACCAACAGGCTAGGCCAATAGGCCAGAGCAGAGCAATTCCAGGAAAAGTGGGAACCGGTTTTCCGTCCGGGATTACGAAAAAAAAATAGGATAGAGCGCCTCCGCCGGTTCCGCTTTAGCGGGAAGCGCTCTAGCAGCAAAAGGGATCAGGCATGAAGGTTCTGTTGATCGGATCGGGCGGACGCGAGCACGCACTGGCCTGGAAGCTGGCGCAATCGCCGCTGATGACGGAATTCTACGCCGCACCCGGCAACCCCGGCATCGCCGAACATGCGACACTGGTCTTGGTCGATATCGATGACCACGATGCGGTCGTCGCCTTCTGCCGGCAAAAGGCGATCGATTTCGTCGTCGTCGGACCGGAAGCCCCGCTGGTTGCCGGCATCGCCGACAGGCTGCGCGCCGCAGGCTTTGCAGTCTTCGGCCCGTCAGCGGCCGCTGCCCAGCTCGAAGGCTCCAAAGGCTTCACCAAGGACATCTGCGCCCGCTACGACATTCCGACCGGTGCCTATCAGCGTTTCAACAACGCGCCAAAGGCCAAAGCCTATATTCGTGAGCAGGGCGCCCCGATCGTCGTCAAGGCCGATGGCCTCGCCGCCGGCAAGGGCGTCACGGTCGCCATGACGCTGGACGAGGCGCTGGCCGCGGTGGACGATTGTTTCGAAGGCGCTTTCGGGGAGGCAGGAGCCGAAGTCGTCGTCGAAGCCTATCTCGATGGAGAGGAAGCGAGCTTCTTCTGCCTTTGCGATGGAAAGAGCGCTCTGCCGCTGGCAACCGCACAGGATCACAAGCGCGTTGGCGAGGGCGATACCGGCCCGAATACCGGCGGTATGGGCGCCTATTCGCCGGCACCCGTCATGACGGCCGAGATGACCGAGCGCACGATGAAGGAGATCATCGAACCGACCATTCGCGGCATGGCCGAAAGCGGCCATGCCTTCAGCGGAGTTTTCTTTGCGGGCCTGATGATCACCGCCAAGGGGCCGGAACTCATCGAATACAATGTCCGCTTCGGCGATCCGGAATGCCAGGTGCTGATGATGCGGCTGAAGAGCGATCTCCTGCCGCTGTTGCTCGCCTGTGCCAACGGCACGCTGGACCAGTTCAAGGCGGAATGGACCGACGATCCGGCGCTGACCGTCGTCATGGCCTCGAAAGGCTATCCGGGCGCCTATGAGAAGAACACCCCGATCCTCGCACTGCCGGAAGCCGGTGAGGGAGAGAAGGTGTTTCAGGCCGGCACATCGCTGAAGGATGGCGCGCTTGTCGCCACCGGCGGCCGCGTCCTGAACGTGACGGCTACGGGCCGCACGGTCGGCGAGGCAAAGGACCGCGCCTATGCTCTGCTGGACGGGGTGAAATGGGAAAACGGCTTCTGCCGCCGCGATATCGGCTGGCGCGCGGTCGAACGCGAAAAGGCATAGAGAGCGGCCGGACGACGGCTCGTTTCGCTAAACTTTTACCCTTTCTTCTGACGGGATGGAAACAAAGCTGCGTTAATCTGGCTCCTAATGCATCGGACCGAAAAGCATGAAGCGGTTTTCGGACAATCCGATGCTTGAACAAAAATTGAGAGCTGCGGACCGTTTTCCGGTCGCGGCTCTCAAGCGAGACGGAGTAGCGTTGATGCGTCAGATTTTCCTCAGTGCAGTATTTCTGCTGGCGGCTGGTTCCGCCATGGCTGCCTCGATCGAAGTGATCGGGCCAAGCAGGCCGAAGGAAGCCGGCAGCATCATCACTGAAACTTGCGGCCACTGCCCACCGCTCCGGGCGGAAGCCTCCAAGAAGGAGTATTCGGTACCGGAGCTGCGTCCCGGCGCTTTCCAGCAAGCAGAGGTCCGTGACGTCGACGGCGAGAAGAAGATTTATCGCACCGAAAACTGGATGGGCGGCTCTCCCGTTCTCTTTGTGAGCAAGGCCACCCCCGAACAGATGCTGGCCCTTGCCCCGCCCGTGCCCGCCGAGGGTATCGATAATGAGGCGACGGCGGCCGTGGTCGGCGGCAATGCGAAACCCATAGCGGCCGGCATGGAACAGACCGCGCCTCTCAACGCTTCCGCCTTCGAGCTCCGTTTCTGACGCGGCCCCGCCCCACCCGATCAGAATTTCGATGCAGGGCTCCACTGCAGCCGACTGAACGCACTTCTGAAGAAAAGCAGGGGTGCGTTATGCTTTTTAAGTTAGTATATTCTAATATAATTGATTGAAATAATGAATTGCTGCAACTTATACAGGTCTGAAAGAAGATGCCCATCAATTTTACTGGGCATGTGGAGTAGAAATACCGCGTTCGTTAAAAGATAATTTAGTCATTCACCTTAATTTTACTTACCGAGGGACCGGGGGACGCATGATTGCGCTAGCTCAGCGCGCGATGTTTCGCGCGCAGGTCGGGAGTTGACCGATCCGGGATATTGCTTTTCACCTTTCCGTGAGGTCAATCATGAAGAAGCTCAAGATTGCCCATCAGCTTTTTGCGCTGGTCGGTGTTTTGATGGTCGCATTTGCAGTCGCAACCTATTTTGAAATACGTACATCCGAGCAGGCGATCTATGACGAGCGCTTCGACATGCTTCGCACGCAGGTCGAATCGGGCATCTCGGTTCTCAACACGTTCTACGAACGCGAGAAGGCCGGCCAGATGACGCATGAGGCTGCCCAGGCAGAAGCCTTTGACATCCTGAAGCGCGTGACTTTCCAGCCATCAGGCTATCTTTTCGGCTTCGACTACAACGTCATCCAGCTCTTCCATCCGAGCCCAGTGAATCTCGGCAAGGACATGAGCGGCCAGGTCGACAAGACGGGCGCGAAATTCAGCCAAGCCCTTGTCGACCACGGCAAAGCTGGCGGCGGCCGCACCTACTATTATTGGACCAAGCCCGGTCAGCCGGAAGATCAGGTCTTTCTGAAGGGCGGCTATTCCAAGGCTTTCGAACCCTGGAAGGTCGTCGTTGGTACCGGCGTTTATCTCGACGACCTGCAGCAGAAGGTCAATGCCACAATCTGGAAGGCGCTGACTGCCTCGCTGATCGTCTTCGTCGGCGGCATGGCGGTTGCGGCTTATTTTATCCGCGGCATATCGAACCCTCTGAAGGACGTGCACACCGCGCTGCAGGCTGTTGCAGACGAAGATGTGTCGCTTGATATCCCGCATACGGGCATGAACAACGAAGTCGGCATGATGGCGAAGGCGACGCAGGCGCTGCAGGAAAAGATCAGGGAACGTCACGCGATGTCCGATCGCGAGGCTGCCCAGCAGCTGGCGCTCGAAAGCGAGCGCGAAACCAACCTGCGCCATCAGCAGGACGAAGCCTCGCTGCAGGCTCGTGTCGTCAGCACCATCGGCCAGGCGCTGGAGCAGATCGCCCACGGCGACCTGACGGTGCGTTGCGCCGACATCGGCCAGAAATACGCGGCTCTGCGCGACAACTTCAACGATGCGCTCTCGCATCTGGAAGCCGCCATGGCCCAGGTCAGCGCCAAGGGCGGCGATATCGGCGTCGCCAAGGAAGAAATCCGCCGTGCCTCCAACGAACTGTCGCAGCGCACCGAGCGCCAGGCCGCAAGCCTGGAGGAAACCTCGGCGGCTCTCGACGAGTTGACCGTCGCCGTCCGCCAGACGGCCGATGGTGCCCATGAGGCGAGCAAGCGGGTTCACTCAGTCTCGACCGAAGCCACCCATAGCGATGCGATCGTCACCCAGGCGATTGAAGCCATGAGCGGCATCGAAAAGTCGTCGTCGGAAATCACCAAGATCATCGGCGTCATCGACGAGATCGCCTTCCAGACGAACCTGCTGGCTCTGAATGCCGGTGTCGAGGCAGCGCGTGCCGGCGAAAGCGGCAAGGGCTTTGCCGTCGTCGCCCAGGAAGTCCGCGAACTGGCCCAGCGCTCGGCGGCTGCCGCCAAGGAGATCAAGGATCAGATCGCCCGCTCGTCCAGCCAGGTCGATCATGGCGTCCGCCTCGTCGGCGAGGCAGGCGAAGCGCTGAAGCGCATCTCCGATCAGATCAAGGCCGCCAACGAGATTGTCGCCAAGATCGCCCACAGCGCCTCCGAACAGGATACGACGCTGCGCTCGATCTCGTCGTCGATGAACCAACTCGACGCCGCCACCCAGCAGAACGCCGCCATGGCCGAAGAGACCACGGCATCGGCCGAAACGCTGGCTGCCGACACCGACGAACTGCTCAGCCTTATCAGAGGCTTCCGCGTCGGCAACGCCGCAGCCGCTCCCGCCATGCATCAGGGTCGCCGCGCCGCATAAACGGGCGCAGACGTCAGGCCTTTTCATCACCAAAGCATTAGCGGCCGTCGGATGTAAATCCGGCGGTTTTGCTTTTGACACCCCCCGGATTTATAGGGAGATTTTGTCCAAAATCTAATAAAATTAAAGCTTTATTATAGGATGAATGCCAATCGTAGCTAACCGGTCGCAGCATGTTCCTTTAGCAGCGGTAGATGCGTCGCCTTCATCCGGCGCGCTCGCACAGGCGGTATAAAACCGCACCGGAATGCAGCCACTCATTCCCGTTGCGAGGCATCATGAAAAATTTGAAAATATCGAAGCAGCTTATCTTGCTGGTCATCGGCCTGATGGTGGCGTTTGCAATCGCAACCACCCTCCAGGTCCGCTCCTCGGTCGATGCGATCTACAAGGAACGCTATGACATGCTGCGTTCGGAGGTCCAGTCCGCGGTCTCCGTTCTCAAGTTCTATCAGGCGAAGGTGACTTCAGGCGAAATGAAGCTGGAAGACGCCCAGAAACAAGCCTACGCCACCGTCAATGCCATGAAATACGATCCGGATGGCTATTTCTTCGGCTATGACTACGACGTCAAGATGATATTCCACTATGACGCCTCGAAAGTCGGGCAGATCAACAAGGGGCAGCCGGACAGCAAGGGCAAGCTCTATCGCGAAGAGCTGGTCAAGCTCGGGCAGCAGGGCGGTGGTCTTGTCGAATATTATTCCACAGCCAAACCCGGACAGCCTGTTGGCGATTATCGCAAGACGGCCTATGCAATGGCCTTCGATCCCTGGAAGGTTGTTGTTAGTAGCGGCGTCTACATGGACGATCTCGATGCCCAGGTGAACGACAAGATCCTTGCGGCGCTGTCTGGCAGTATTGTCCTGTTCTTCTTCGCCCTTGTCGCCGCCTATCTGGTCATCCGCGGCATATCGAACCCTCTGAAGGACGTGCACACCGCGCTGCAGGCTGTTGCAGACGAAGATGTGTCGCTTGATATCCCGCATACGGGCATGAACAACGAAGTCGGCATGATGGCGAAGGCGACGCAGGCGCTGCAGGAAAAGATCAGGGAACGTCACGCGATGTCCGATCGCGAGGCTGCCCAGCAGCTGGCGCTCGAAAGCGAGCGCGAAACCAACCTGCGCCATCAGCAGGACGAAGCCTCGCTGCAGGCTCGTGTCGTCAGCACCATCGGCCAGGCGCTGGAGCAGATCGCCCACGGCGACCTGACGGTGCGTTGCGCCGACATCGGCCAGAAATACGCGGCTCTGCGCGACAACTTCAACGATGCGCTCTCGCATCTGGAAGCCGCCATGGCCCAGGTCAGCGCCAAGGGCGGCGATATCGGCGTCGCCAAGGAAGAAATCCGCCGTGCCTCCAACGAACTGTCGCAGCGCACCGAGCGCCAGGCCGCAAGCCTGGAGGAAACCTCGGCGGCTCTCGACGAGTTGACCGTCGCCGTCCGCCAGACGGCCGATGGTGCCCATGAGGCGAGCAAGCGGGTTCACTCGGTCTCGACCGAAGCCACCCATAGCGATGCGATCGTCACCCAGGCGATTGAAGCCATGAGCGGCATCGAAAAGTCGTCGTCGGAAATCACCAAGATCATCGGCGTCATCGACGAGATCGCCTTCCAGACGAACCTGCTGGCTCTGAATGCCGGTGTCGAGGCAGCGCGTGCCGGCGAAAGCGGCAAGGGCTTTGCCGTCGTCGCCCAGGAAGTCCGCGAACTGGCCCAGCGCTCGGCGGCTGCCGCCAAGGAGATCAAGGATCAGATCGCCCGCTCGTCCAGCCAGGTCGATCATGGCGTCCGCCTCGTCGGCGAGGCAGGCGAAGCGCTGAAGCGCATCTCCGATCAGATCAAGGCCGCCAACGAGATTGTCGCCAAGATCGCCCACAGCGCCTCCGAACAGGATACGACGCTGCGCTCGATCTCGTCGTCGATGAACCAGCTCGACGCCGCCACCCAGCAGAACGCCGCCATGGCCGAAGAGACCACGGCATCGGCCGAAACGCTGGCTGCCGACACCGACGAACTGCTCGGCCTTATCAGAGGCTTCCGCGTCGGCAACGCCGCAGCCGCTCCCGCCATGCATCAGGGCCGCCGCGCCGCATAAACGGGGCGCAGACATCAGGCCTTTTCATCACCAAAGCATTAGCGGCCGTCGGATGTAAATCCGGCGGTCGTGTTCTTTTCAGCGGAGACGCCGGAAAGCGCTACATATTGCGCGCTGCATCGGAAACGCATGCCCGGAACCAGCGCTGCGCTGGATGTGCATCATTGCGCCGATGCCATGACAGGACAAAAGGAATGCTGTCGAGCGAGATGGGCGGCTCCAGCAAGGCGAGTTCGTCCGAATGGCCAGAAGCCGCCACGACACCAGCCATCAAGGTGGCGATCATGTTGGAGCGGGCAATCAGCAGCGGTGCGGCATACATATTCGGAAGGGTCAGCGCGAGCCGTCGCTGAAGCCCTTTTTTCGCCAGCGCCGCATCGACATGGCCGAAGCGCTCGTTCTCTGGCGAGACGAGCAGGTGCGGAAGAGCCAGAAATGCATCGAGATTGAGCGCGCTCCCTGCAGCCGGATGATCCTTCCTGACGATACAGACGAAACGCTCCTCGAACAGAGGCTGGGTCAGGATGCGTCCTGTTTTCGTTGCGGGCACGCCGACCGTAGCATCGACTTCTCCCGAATCCAGCAGGTCGATGGCGTCGTCACGCGCACTGAAATTCCTGACTTGCAATGTCGCGGCTGGAGCCGCCTTGGCGAGAAGAATAACGAGCCGCGGGAGAAGCGCGAAAGTCGGATGGTCGGAAAGGCCGACCGTGAAAGTCGCAGATGTGCTTGAGGGATCGAACGCCTGGATAAAATCAAGCGTGCGCTGGATTTCGGCAAGGGCACGCGACAAGGGTTCGGCGAGATCAAGCGCCCGTGGTGTCGGCTGCAGCCCCTGCGGTCCGCGCACCAGCAACTCGTCCTTGAGAAGGCTGCGCAACCGCGCCAAAGCAGCGCTCATCGCCGGCTGCGTTCGGCCGATGCGAATGCCGGCCTTCGTCACGCTCCGTTCTTTCATGAGCGCGTCGAAGGCGACAAGCAGATTGAGATCGATACCATGCAAATCCATGGCCTGGATGAATGCATATACCTCATATCGATTTCAAGCATGTTTCTGATGTCGCTAGGCTTGCCTGGTCGCAACGCAAACCAGGCAGGAGTTCATCATGCCATTCGCAAACTACAAGTTTCCCGAGGGTACTCTGACCGCAGAGCAGAAGGAGGATATCATTCTACGAACGACGGCCATGTTCGTCGACTTTTTCGGGGAGGGCGTTCGCCCCTACACCATGGTCCTCGTCGATGAGGTCGTCGACGGCGGTTATGGCCGCGCAGGCGAAACGCTCACCATCGCCAAGATGCAAAAGGAACGATGAGGGCAAAAGCAAAATGGGGCCGTTCGGCCCCATTTTTGTCTGTCGGCCGTTTAGCCGGCAATCTTCGAGAAGTCCGCCACCGTACCGGTCGCCGCGCGGATCATCCGCAGCAGTGCGAGACGGTTGGCGCGGATGGCGGCATCCTCGTCATTGACGAGCACGTCGGTGAAGAAGCGGTCGACGGGTGCGCGAAGCTTCGAGAGCGCTTCCATGGCCGAACGGAAATCTTCGTGAGCAACCGCGCCGGCAGCGTCGGACGAAGCCTTGGTGATGGCAGCGAACAGTTCCTTTTCGGCATCGAGCTTCAGCAGCGCTTCGGAAACACCATCTGCAACAACGGTGCCCTTCTTCTCCTCGGCGGCCAGAAGCTGCGTGGCTCGCTTGGTGCCGGCAAGCAGGTTGATTCCATCTTCCGAGGTGATGAAGGCCGTCAGCGCCTCGACACGGCGGGCGACCATCAGGAGATCGTCAGCTTCAGGCGTCAGCACGGCATCGATGAGGTCGTGGCGAGCGCCCTGATCGCGTAGATAGACCTTCAGGCGATCGTGGAAGAACGAGAGCAGGTCGAACTGACGCGACAGGTCGTCTGCGTCAACACTTGCGCCGATATCGGAATCTATCCGCTGCATATGAGAGACGATGCGCGGCAGCAGCGTCACCCGGACGCGCTGTTCGAGCAGGATGCGGATGATGCCGAGTGCGGCGCGGCGCAGCGCAAACGGGTCCTTCGAGCCTGTCGGCTTCTCGTCAATCGCCCAGAAGCCGATGAGCGTATCAAGCTTGTCGGCAAGCGCTACGGTGATCGCCGCCCTGTCCTCGGGCACGCGGTCCGACGGACCCTGAGGCTTATAGTGATCTTCGATGGCCGTCGAAACGGAGATGTTTTCGCCCTGCAGAACAGCATATTTACGGCCCATGACGCCCTGTAGTTCCGGGAACTCTCCAACGGCTTCGGTGCGTAGGTCTGCCTTGCAGAGAACGACGGCGCGGTCCACGACCTTGTAGTCGGCGCTGGCAGGCATGGCGATTTTGGCGGCCAGCGCCCGGATGCGCTCGACGCGGTCACCTTGCGTGCCGAGCTTGGCATGGAAGGTGACATCAAGCGCATCGAGCTTTGCCATGCGCTGGTCGAGCGGCTTGGCAAGGTCGAGATCGAATTTCTTCGCGGAGCTATCAAGCGTTTCGAGGTCCGGCAGGTTGCCCTGATCGCGCTTCCAGAAATGCAGCGCATCGGAGAGGCGGGCGCGCACGACCTTACCATTGCCGTGAATGATTTCCTTGCCGCCATCCGCCGCCTGGATGTTGGAGACGAGAATGAACTTGTTCGAAAGCGTCTCCTCGCCCTGTTTGCGGGTGACGAAGCACTTCTGGTTCGTCTTGATCGTCAGGCGGATGATCTCCGAGGGGATCGAGAGATAATCTTCCTCGAAAGAGCCCATCAGCACCTGCGGCCATTCGACGAGGCCGGACACCTCTTCCAGCAGCGCTTCGTCTTCCACCAGTTCCAGTCCGCTGGCGAAAGCGATGTCGCGTGCGTCATGCAGGATGATGTCCTTGCGGCGCTCCGCGTCGAGAATGACTTTCGCCTTTTCGAGGTTCGAGACGTAGTCGTCGAAGCGCTTGACGGTAATGGCATCGGGCGCATGGAAGCGATGGCCATAGGTCACGTTGGAAGCGATGATACCGTCGATCTCGAAGGGGATGACGACGGTTTCTTCATGCTCGCTGCCGAAGGTGCACACGATCGATTGCAGCGGGCGAACCCAACGCAGCGAGCCGGGCTGCGAAGAAGCCTTGCCCCAGCGCATCGATTTCGGCCACGGAAAATCCTTGATGATGCCGGGCATGACTTCGGCGATGATCTCTTCGGCGGCTCTGCCTGGCTTGGAGATGACGGCGACGTAGAAATCGCCCTTCTTCGGATCGCTGACGATCTGCGCTTCGGAAACCGAGGACAGGCCGGCGCCGCGCAGGAAGCCTTCGATCGCCTTCTCGTTGGCGTCGGTGCGCGGCCCCTTGCGTTCTTCGCGGATATCGGCGGAGCGGGCCGTCAGGCCGTGAATGTCGAGTGTCAGGCGGCGCGGCGTCCAGTATTCACGCGCCCCCTCATAGGTCAGTCCTGCTTCCACCAGGGCATCGGTGAGGAGCTTCTTGAGGTCACCGGCGGCCTTGCGCTGCATGCGGGCGGGGATCTCTTCGGAGCGAAGTTCGAGAAGCAGGTTCGGCATGGTACTCTTTTCCTGGCGCCTGCAGGGCAGGCAATCAAAAATGGTCGCCTCTGCTACCAAAGAATGCCGCATCTGCACAACCGCAAAAACAGGAGGCGAAAGGCTCAATTGCGCCTCAGATATATGGCTTAAACCGACAGGAGCGTTCCCTTCCGCTGTGGAAAGCGGCGGCAGGCATTGCCTTGCTGCTTTTCGCCGCTATGGTCCGCCAACCCTAATAAACTGCAGGAAATCCCATGGCCGCTGACCTTCGTTCGCTCGCAGCAAGTATCTCCGCCGAAATCAATGCCCGGCCCGATCAGGCCAAGGCGGCGATCGAGCTGCTGGACGAGGGGGCGACAGTGCCGTTCATCGCGCGCTACCGCAAGGAAGTCACGGGCGGGCTCGACGATACGCAGCTCCGCACGCTGGCTGAGCGTCTCGTCTATCTGCGCGAGCTGGAATCCCGCCGCGATACGATCATCGACTCCATCAACGGCCAGGGCAAGATGACCGACGAGCTCATGGCAAAGCTTGCAGGCGCCGCCACCAAGGCCGAACTGGAAGATCTCTACCTGCCCTACAAGCCGAAGCGCCGCACCCGCGCCGAAATTGCCCGCGAGCGTGGGCTTGGGCCACTCGCCGAAGCGATCCTCGCCGACCGAGCCAAGGAGCCGGCCGCACTTGCAGAAGCCTATATCACCGCCGACGTTGCCGATGTGAAGACCGCCCTTGAAGGCGCGCGCGACATCGTCGCCGAAGGTTTTGCCGAAAATGCCGATCTGCTCGGCAAGCTGCGCGCCCATATGCGCAATGCCGCTCTTCTGAAAGCGAAGGTCGTGGAAGGCAAGGAAGCGGCCGGCGAAAAATTCTCCGATTATTTCGACCATTCCGAACGCTGGGCGACGGCCCCCGGCCACCGCGCGCTCGCCATGCTGCGCGGCTGGAACGAGGAAGTGTTGACGCTGACGATCGAGGCCGATGCCGAGATCGCCTCGCCGAACAAGCCGGTCGAGCGGATGATTGCCGCAGCCTACGAGATTGGTTCGGCGCGCCCCGGCGACCGCTGGCTGATGGATGTCGCAAGCTGGACCTGGCGCGTGAAGCTCTCCATGTCGCTCTCACTCGACCTGATGCGGGAGTTGCGCGAAAGAGCGGAAGAAGAGGCGATCCACGTCTTTGCCCGCAATCTCAAGGATCTCCTGCTGGCAGCGCCCGCGGGCTCTCGCGCCACGATGGGCCTCGATCCGGGCATCCGCACCGGTGTCAAGGTCGCCGTGATCGATGGAACGGGCAAGCTGCTCGATACGACCACCGTCTATCCGTTCCCGCCGAAGAATGACGTGCGCGGCACGCAGGCCGAGCTTGCCTCGCTCATCCGCAAACATAATGTCGAACTGATCGCGATCGGCAACGGCACCGGCAGCCGCGAGACGGAAAAGCTGGTGGCCGATATGCTGGCTGCACTGCCGGCGCCCAAGCCCACCAAGGTCATCGTGTCGGAAGCCGGCGCCTCCGTCTACTCGGCGTCGGAAACCGCAGCGGCAGAATTCCCGCAGCTCGACGTTTCGCTGCGCGGCGCCGTCTCCATCGCCCGTCGCCTGCAGGATCCGCTCGCCGAGCTCGTCAAGATCGAGCCGAAGTCGATCGGCGTCGGTCAGTACCAGCATGATGTCGATCAGACCAAGCTCTCGCGTTCGCTCGACGCTGTCGTGGAAGATGCCGTGAATGCCGTCGGTGTCGATCTCAACACCGCGTCCGCCCCACTCCTGTCACGTGTTTCCGGCCTTGGCCGCTCGATTGCCGATGCCATCGTCCTGCATCGCGACCAGAATGGCGCTTTCGAAAGCCGCAAGGATCTCTTGAAAGTCGCGCGCCTTGGACAGCGCACCTTCGAGCAGGCGGCCGGCTTCCTGCGCATCCTGAATGGCAAGGAGCCGCTCGATGCGTCTTCCGTGCATCCGGAGGCCTATGGCGTGGCAAAGAAGATCGTCGCCGCCTGCGGCCGTGACCTGCGTTCGCTGATGGGCGACAGCGTCACCCTGAAGGCGCTCGACCCGCGTAAGTTTATCGACGAGAAGTTCGGCCTGCCGACGGTCAAGGATATCATTGCCGAGCTGGATAAGCCCGGCCGCGATCCGCGCCCGAGCTTCAAGACCGCGACCTTTGCGGAAGGCATCGATGAAATCGGCGACCTGAAGCCGGGCATGATGCTGGAAGGCACTGTCACCAATGTCGCCGCTTTCGGCGCTTTCGTCGATATCGGCGTGCATCAGGATGGTCTGGTTCATGTTTCGCAGCTCGCCGACCGCTTCATCAAGGATCCTCACGAAATCGTGAAAGCGGGCGACGTGGTCAAGGTGCGGGTGGTCGAAGTCGACGTGAAGCGCAAGCGCATCGGTCTCTCGATGCGCAAGGATGATGGCGCTCCAGCGGGTTCGCTACGCGGTGAGTCGCGAGGAAATGCAGGCTCGCGCCCGCAACAAGAGCGCCGCCCGGCGCCGGCAAAGCCGCAGAGCCAGGGCGCCTTTGGGGCTGCACTTGCCGAAGCGATGAAGCGAAAATAAGAGCTTAGGCCCCGAATTGGCAAAAATGTCACACTTTGGCAATTGAATCTGCGGAGTGCTAAATCCGGCGCTTGTCAGGCAGAAGAGAGCTATTAAGTTGATGTGACCATCCTGTCACATTTGCGAGGCGTCCATGGCGTCGGCATTCTTATCGATTGTCCAAAAAATTGTCCGAAAGGGTTCTTTGGCCCTTACTCTTGCCAACGGCGAGACCCACACGGTTGGCGACGGCACCGGCGAACCGGTTGCCGTGCGTCTTGCCGATCAGGAAGCAGAGGATGCGATCCGTCGCGATCCGACGCTGAAGCTCGGCGAAATGTATATGGAAGGCCGGTTCATTCTCGAACAAGGCAACATTTACGACTTCCTCGAACTGGTGAAGCAGAACACCACCAACGAAATCTTCGATTTCAAGATGGCAGTCCTGCTGATGGGCCGCATCGCCATGCAGCAGCTGAAGAGCCGCATGCCGGTCAATCACAACAAGCGTAATGTCGCCCACCATTACGACCTGTCGGAAAAGCTCTTCGAACTCTTCCTCGATGAGGATTGGCAATATTCCTGCGCCTATTTCGATCCGCCTGGCATTGGCCTTGAGGAAGCGCAGGTCGCCAAGAAGCGCCACATCGCGGCTAAGCTGATGCCGCAGCCGAACCAGCGGGTGCTGGAAATCGGCTCCGGCTGGGGCGGCATGGCCATGTATCTGGCGGAATCCACCCCCGGCCTTGATGTCACCGGCATCACGCTCAGCGAAGAGCAATTGAAGATTTCCCGCGAACGGGCAGAGAAACGCGGTCTTTCCGATCGCGTCCGCTTCGAGCTGCAAGATTATCGGTATCTCACCGGCAAGAAATTCGACCGCATCGTCTCTGTCGGCATGTTTGAACATGTCGGCATCGGCAATTACGGCAACTTCTTCAAGAAGGTGCACGAGCTATTGGATGACAACGGCGTCATGCTGCTGCATTCGATCGCCCGTCCGAAGCCGAGTTTTGCGACCAACGCCTTCATCGAGAAGTATATCTTCCCGCAGGGCTACATTCCCTCGATCGCCGAAACGCTGGTCCCGCTCGAAAAGGCCGGCCTGCTGACCCGTGACGTCGAGGTGCTGCCGCTGCATTATGCCTACACGCTGCGCCACTGGCGTGAGCGCTTCGTGGCCCGCAAGGCAGAGGCCGTCGCACTGTACGACGAGAACTTCTTCCGCATGTGGGAATTCTATCTGGCCGGTTCCGAAATAGGCTTCCGCTGGGACGAACTTTTCATCGAGCAGATCCAGATCACCAAGAGCCAGTTCGCGACGCCTGACAACCGGAATTACATTCCGCAGAACGAGGCGAAGCTTAGGGAGTTCGAGGCGACGCGTCCGCCATTGGAAAAGTTCACCTTCTGATATCGAAGCGCGGCCCGGCCGCGCTTTTTCTTTTTGGAGAGACGGATATGAGCGCATTTCCCGAAATCACTCTCGTACGCCATGGCGAAACGGCATGGTCGCTGTCCGGCCAGCATACCGGCCGCAGCGATATTCCGCTCACCGCCAATGGCGAAGCTGCGGCCCGCGCGCTTGCTCCGCGGCTTGCGGGTCTTTCCGTCTCCGCGGTCTGGTCGAGCCCTTCGCAGCGAGCCCGTTACACCTGCGCGCTTTCGGGTTTCGGGGAAGGGGTGATCATCAAGCCCGATCTCGCCGAATGGGACTATGGCGCTTACGAAGGCATCACGACCAAGGAAATCCTCTCGAAGCGCCCCGGCTGGCAGCTTTTTCGCGATGGTTGCCCGGATGGCGAAGCAGCAGCCGATGTCGGCGCCCGTGCCGATCGCATCATCGCGGAGCTTCGGCAGATCAGTGCGCCGGTCCTGATCTTTTCGAGCTCGCATTTCCTGCGTGTGCTCGGCGCCCGCTGGCTCGGCCTGCCGCCGGAAGATGGCTCCCGTTTCATTCTGGATACGACGAGCATCAGTGTTCTCGGCTATGAGCACGATTTGACCGAACCGGTCATTCGCCGCTGGAACCAGAAGTAATTTCCGATCCCTTCGATCTCGCCGCCGTGGTTAAGATTGAGGTAAGACCCTCGCTATAAATGTACCGATCGCCGCCGTCCGCGGCCGTTCTTGTATTGCGTTTTCTGGAGTGCGGATGTGTTTAATCGATCTGTCGTATCGATCTCTTTAGCTATTGCCCTTGTTTCTTTCGGCACCGCGTCTGCTCAGGAAGGCGGCCACTGGTGGTCCGGTGACTGGTATCTGAAGGTCGGTGTATCAGGCTTTTCCGCTCCGAAGTTCGAGGGGGCGTCGAGCAACGAATTCAAGTTCAGCCCGCTGATCTCGATGGGCCGCCAGGGTCCCGGTCCGCGCTTTTCCTCGCGCAATGACAATCCTTCTTTCGCGCTCGTCGATAATAGCGGTTTTCGCGCCGGTATCGTTGGCCGCTACGTGCCGCAGCGTGACCAAGATGACGACAGCGATCTGCGCGGCCTGAAGAAGGTCAAATGGGGTGCCGAAATCGGTGGCTTCGCCGAAGTCTATCCGACCGACTGGCTGCGTGCCCGCGCCGAACTGCGCCAGGGTATCCGCTCCCATGACGGCCTCGTGGCCGACGTGGCGCTCGATGCCTTCACCGATATCGCGCCCGACCTGCAACTGTCAGGCGGCCCGCGTGCCACCTTTGCAACGAGCGGCTATTTTCATTCCTATTACGGCGTCAATGAAGCGCAGTCGGCTGCAAGCGGGCTGAAGCCTTATGATCCCTCGGGCGGCATCCAGTCCTACGGTGCCGGCACTGCGCTCACCTGGAACGCGACGGAGAATCTGTCGACGAGCGCCTTTGCGGAATACAAGCGCCTCGCCGGTCCGGCGGCTGACAGCAGCCTTGTGCGCGAGCGTGGTTCCAAGAACCAGTTCCTGATCGGCGTGTCCGCAAGCTACAAGTTCAATTTCACGCTGAACTGAGCCGGCTGCGTGGTCGTGCCTTGACCATGGAGCCCAGCCGCCGCTAGATGGTTCCATGCAACAGATTGACGGTCTTAACGGGCGCGTTGCCGATGCGCCTTCGGATAACTGGGTTTATCGGATCCTGCCGCCCTGGCTGTGGCCCTATGCGCAGCTTGCGCGCTGGGACCGGCCGATCGGCTGGCAGCTCCTCATGTGGCCGTGCTTCTGGTCGGTGACGCTCGCTGCCAATGCGGCAATCGAACCGCGCGTCTTCTCCGGCGCCCTGCTGCTCTATCATCTGTTTCTGTATTTCCTCGGAGCGGTCGCCATGCGCGGCGCCGGCTGCACTTATAATGACCTTGTCGACCACGAGATCGACATGCAGGTGGCGCGCACCCGCTCGCGTCCGCTGCCGTCCGGTCGCGTGAACCGCCGTCAGGCGAAGATTTTCATCGGCCTGCAGGCGCTGGTCGGCCTGTTCGTGTTACTGCAGTTCAACTGGTTTGCCGTCCTTCTGGGTGTGCTGTCGCTCGGTATTGTCGCGCTCTATCCGTTTGCCAAACGCTTTACCGACTGGCCGCAATTCTTCCTCGGTCTCGCCTTTTCCTGGGGTGCGCTCATGGGTTGGGCGGGGATTTTCGGCACTCTGGCCTTCCCGGCCATCCTCCTTTATGCCGCTTCCGTCGTCTGGACGATCGGTTACGACACGATCTACGCCCACCAGGACAAGGAGGATGACGAGCTGATAGGGGTTCGTTCCACCGCCCGGCTGTTCGGCGACCGCACGCACCTGGCGCTTATCGGCCTCTATGGCCTGACGCTCGTACTGATGTTCCTGTCCTTCGCACTTGCTGGCGTCGGACTTCTCGCCTTCATCGGTCTGCTGATCGCGGCCGGCATGTTTGCCTGGCAGATCAGGACGCTCGATATCAATGACGGCACCCAGTGCTTAGCGCTCTTCAAATCGAACACTCGCGTCGGGCTGATTATTTTCCTTGGCCTGTTCGTTTCGCTGCTGTTCGCCATTCCTTGACCGCAAAATGAAAAAACCGGCAAAGCACCGGCCCGAAAATCGAGATCGATTTTCGAAGAGCCTGATGCGCAGATCAAAAATAGAGCGCTGTGCGGGACGCACAGCGCTCTGGGGCCGGGTTCGTAATGAGGTTCTGAGTCTATCGCTCAGTTGCGGGCGATGATTTCCTTGCCCTCGATCTTCATGATGACGCCGAGCTTGCCGGTCGTGCGACGCACGAGGAAGCGCGGGCGACGGTTTGCGAAATAGGAATGGCGACGGCGCGGCTTCATTTCGCTGGTGCGCAGGCCGCCGAGATGCTCCTCGAGCGGGCGGGCGACGCCGTCGGCTTCCACCATCAGCATCGGAATGCCGAAGGCTTCCGACCAGCTGCGCCAGTCGGCGGCAATATCGCCGAGATCATGGGCGACGAGCAGCGGAATGCAGAGTTCCGGATCTTCATGATGCAATTCGAGCGTCACAGTGACTTCGCCGTTGCCGTGGTCGATCGCGCGGGCCGCAACGCCCTTGAAAACACGACGCGGCAGGGCGATGGAGAGCGGCAGGCCGCTGGAGGGGAGGATCTTGCGCAGGACAGCGCCGCGTTCGTCGATCGTTATGCTGACGTCACCGGCATCGTCGTGGATGGCATAGCTCACCTGCTGCGGAAAGCGAGACGGATCAAGACGCAATGTCGTGCCAGCCCAGACGGGCTTCAGAACGGTATTCTTCATTTCATTTCTACCCTTGTCTTACCTGAGAGCCGGTTTCCGGTCTTCTCCTTGGGACTTTTCGTCCTCTGTGGCTCGACAATAGGCGGCCCCCGTTCCGTACAGCTTAAAAATTGCGGTTAAAGAAATCCTGCCTCCGGGAATGGTTAGCAAAACTGAATATGGCAGGGTTTCCAGATGGTGAACGCCCCCGTGTCTTAAAGCGGGACAGCTACAGGTAAGTCTCGGGTAAGTTTTGCGTGGCAAAATGCTCACACCAATGGTCCGTCATTCTTTAAAGATTTTGCTGAAAAGGGCGCATTTATGATCACGGCATCCCTGGCATACACCATTCTGTCTCGCGATATGCCGAAGAGCCTCGACCGCGTCGCCAATCAGGCCCAGGTCAAGAAAGACGCCCAATATTACGCCGACAACATCAACAAGGTGAAAGACGTCGACGACTTCCTTGGCGACTACAAGCTCTACAGCTACGCCATGAAAGCCTACGGTCTCGACGACATGATCTATGCGAAGGCCTTCATGAAGAAGGTCCTGCAAAGCGACCTCACGGACGCAAACAGCTTCGCCAACAAGCTCTCCGACACACGTTACAAGGAATTTGCCGCCGCCTTCAATTTCAACGCGCCGCCCAAGGATATTCAGACGGACGCGCAGGAAGACGATCTGATCGGCCTCTACAAGCAGTCCTTTGCCAATGCGGCACAACAGACTGCCACTGAGACGAAATATTACAGCGCGCAGATGGACGATGTGAAGACCGTCCAGGACTTCGTCGGCAATTCCCGTCTCCTGAATTACGCGTTGAAGAGCGTCGGCATCGACCCGACCTACATGTCGAAGGACTATATTGCTGGTGTCCTGACCACCGACATCAGCAAGCTTGGTGGCAATGCTCCTGATACGAGCGATCCGGCTTACGATCCGACCAAGACGTATGTCGGCGACAAGCTCTATGCGCTCGCCCAGCAATTCAACTTCAAACCCGACAATGGCGACACACAGTATTTCCGCGACAATATCGGTTCGGTGCAGTCGGTCGACGACCTTCTAGCCGATCCGCGCCTGCGCACGGTGGCGCTGCAGTCCGTCGGCGTCGATCCGGCAACGGCCGATAACGCTTTCATCAGGATGGTGCTGACAAGCGATCCGGCCACACTCGGCGGCGATGCGCCCCTCAACAACCCCGATCCGTCGCTCAACTATGTCGGCGACAAATACAAGGAACTTCGTTCCTATTTCAACTTCAACGCCGATGGTTCGGTCAGTGGTTCGGCGCAGAATTCCGGCCAGACCGACTCGGTCGCGGAACTATACGCCTTCCGCGCTCCCGTAGTCGGCGCCGCCCAGACTGCGACGCAGAAGAACAACGTCATCGAACAGTATAATATCAAGACTGCAACGCAGATCGTCGACCGCGACGGCACGGCCAGCGATGTGTACTATACCAGCCCGGTGATGTCCGATCTCAACAAGAGCTACTATCTGTCGAAGATCGGCACGATCACCAATGTCGATCAATTGGTCAACGACAAGCGGCTTGCAGACTACGTTCGCTCCGCGTTCGGCATGGATCCGGGCTTTACGCAGCTGAAAAGCGTTCTGACCGATCCTGCCTATGCTCGTTCGGTCGATTTGGGAAGCGCCTACGAGGCCTTCAATTTCAAGTCAGACGGTACGGTCTCTCCGACGGAGCGTGCGCAGTCCTATGGCCAGTTGACAGGTATAGTGAATGGCGCGACGAACGTCTCGAGCTACTTCTCGAACATGATGATGCCGCCGGGTGGGGTCAGCCCGATCGACAATGTCGACGAACTGCTGTCCGACAAGATGCTGACCTCCTATATCAAGGATGCCTACGGCCTCGGTCAGGATTTCAGCAATGCCGAACTGAAGAACATCCTCACGGATTCCACCTATGCCGGCACCGCAGGCCATCAGAACATCCATGATGCCTTCAATTTCAATGCGGATGGCTCGGTCACCTTTCAGACGCAGCCGGATGGCAGTGTTGTCGGCGCCCAAAGTGCTCTCCAGCTTCAGGGCATCAATCAGCTGGCCGCGAACAACTCCTCGTATTATCAGGTCAAGCTCGGCGACCTTTCCAACAATGGTTCGACCTCGGCAGTCGACATGTTCCTGGCCGACAGCAAGCTGGTCAGCTTCCTGCGCGCCAGCATGCAGATCGGCAACGACATCAGCGACACTACGCTTCGCGGCATTCTGACCGATCCGACGGTCGCGGCTGCCCAGGGCTATAGCGACGTCTATCAGCTCTTCAATTTCCACCAGGACGGCACGGTCGCCCAAAACACCCTGTCGCAGAGCGCCGGCCAGGTGGCCGAGATGACCAAGAAGGCAGACGACGCCGCCACCTATTACGGCAGCACGATGCCTTCGATCACAAGCGTCGATCAGTTGCTGGGCGACCAGAAGCTCAACAGTTACATCCGTTATGCCTTCAGTATTCCGACGAGCGTTTCGGATGCCGATTTGCGCAACATCCTCGTCGATCAGAGCGACACCGGACCCTATGCCAATGTGAAGGCGGCGTTCAATTTCGCGGCGGACGGCACTGTCACTCCCGGTTGGGCGCAGACCTCCGCACAGATGGCCTCTGTGAATTCGGCAGCTAACGCGCGGGAACAAGGCGTTCTGGACCGGATGGGCGACGTCAATGATGTCGATCAGCTCCTCGCTGACTCGTCCCTGACGGATTATCTGAAGATGGCCTATAATCTGGCCTACGACACGAGCGACGCCGAGTTGAGGAATATCCTCACCGACCCGACGCATGCCGCTTCCGTCGGCCAAAGCGATCTCAACGCTGCCTTCAATTTCGCGGCCGACGGTTCGCTGCCGACCTCGACGACCGCCCAGACCGGTGAGCAGACGATCAACACGTCAGATAATTACGGCGCTCGCGCCAACAATCAGGGCGACGATCTCATTGACCGTATCATCGCGAACTACAAGTCGCGAATGGACGACGCCAAGGGTGTAAAGAGCATCAATGATTTCATGAAAACCAATGCCACCGCCGATACGCTTCTCAGCAACAACTCCTATCCGGATCTTTATCAGATGGCGCTGCAGGCTTACGGCCTGACGACGAACGATGTCTCGCGCTCCACCATGCGCAAGCTGCTTGCAAGCGACCCCTATGATCCGAAGGGATATGTCGCATCCTTCAAGGACGACCGCATCACCAAGATGGTGCGCGCGTTCAACTTCGGTGCTGACGGTAAGGCTGCCGAGCCCCTGTCGGCTCTCTCCGCCGCCACGATGGCGAAATATGCGACCGATTATAAGTCGCATGCGACCATGCTGATGAAAGACGGTCCCGCAAAGGACCGCGCTTCCAAGGATGCCACCAAGGAAGTGGATTATTTCGGCAAGACCATACCAACCGTAACTTCGCTCGACGATTTCCTGGCCGACAAACGCCTGACGGATCTGGTCCTGAAAGCAAACGGTCTCGATCCGAAGAAGTACGACAAGGATACGCTGAAGAAGATCTTCACCTCCGATCCTGATGACAAGAAGAGCTATCTCAACACCACGGCTGACGCGCGCTTCAAGGAGATCGTCGCTTCCTTCAATTTCGACAAGGACGGCAACCTGACACGCGCCAAGATGGGTACGATCCAGGACAAGCAGGCCGAGGCGAATACGCAGCAGCAGTATGTGCAGATGACACTGGAAACCCAAGAGGGCGAAAAGAATGATGGCGTTCGCCTGGCGCTCTATTTCAAGCGAAAGGCTGGTGACGTCACCTCGCTCTACAACATTCTTGGCGACAAGGCACTCTATCAGGTCATCCAGACGACCTACAGTCTGCCGGCGCAGATTTCGTCGATGGACGTGGCCAAGCAGGTCGATCTTCTTGGCCGTTTCGTCAAGCTGGAGGACCTGCAGGATCCCAAGAAGGTCGACAAGCTCGTCAAGCGCTTCACAGCCATGTACGATATCCAGAACAATACGCAGCAATCGCCGGCGCTTCAGCTTCTGACCGGCGCCGCCGGCTAGACCGCATCGCTGCTTTGATAATGGTGTGAGCCTCCCAGAGTCCAGGAACGGTTCTAGAGGCTCACTACCTTGTCCGGGTTCATGATGCCAGCCGGATCGAAGGCCCGCTTGATGCGGCGCATCAGCTCCATTTCGATATCAGGCCGGATCGATGCCAACTCGTCACGCTTCAGTTGACCGATACCATGCTCGGCGGAGATCGAGCCGCCATGGGCGAGCACCAGCCCGTGCACGATATGGTTCATTTCGTGCCAGCGGGCGATGAAGGCATCCTTGTCGGCGCCAACAGGCTGCGAGATGTTGTAGTGGATATTGCCGTCGCCCATATGACCGAAGGCGCAGATGCGTGCGCCGGGCATTGCCGTCACTACCGCCTGGCCGGCCTGGTTTATGAAGTGCGGGATCTTCGAAACCGGCACGGAAACATCGTGCTTGATCGAGCCTCCCTCCGGCTTCTGGGCGTCCGACATGCTCTCACGCATGTGCCACAGCGCCTTCTGCTGCGCAACGGAGGAGGCGATCGCCGCATCCTGGACGAGGCCTGCTTCGAAACCCTGCTCCAGCACGGCATTCATCATCCGCTCGGCAGTTTCGGCGGAATCCGAGGTGGAGATATCGATCAGCACATACCAGTCATGCGGCGTCTCCAGCGGATCGCGCACGCCGTCGATATTGCGCGCAGTGATCTCGACGCCGAAGCGTGGCATCAGCTCGAAGCCGGTGAGAGAAGCGCCGCAGAGGCTGGAGGCAAGATTGAAGAAGGCGAGCGCATCCTCGACAGACGAAAGCCCGGCAAAGGCCACCTGATGGCCGAGCGGCTGCGGGAAAAGCTTCAGCACTGCACCGGTTATGATACCGAGCGTGCCTTCCGCGCCAATGAAGAGATCGCGCAGATCATAGCCCGTGTTGTCCTTCTTCAGTCGGCGGAGCCCGTCCCAGATCTCGCCCGTCGGCAGCACGACTTCGAGACCGAGGCAGAGCTGGCGCATGTTGCCATAGGCGAGAACTGCTGTTCCGCCGGCATTGGTGGAAAGGTTGCCGCCGATGCGGCAGGACCCTTCCGAGCCGAGCGACAGCGGAAACAGGCGGCCATGCGCCTCGGCGGCCTTCTGCACCTCGGCGAGGATCGCGCCGCCATCGGCGACCAGCACGTTGGCGACCGGATCGACATCGCGGATCTTGTTCATGCGTTCGAGCGACAGGATGACATCCGCCTTGCCTTCGCGCGGCGTTTGTCCGCCGACGAGGCCGGTATTGCCCGTCTGCGGCACGATCGCGGTACCGGTCTCGGTGGCGAGCTTCATGATCGCGGAGACTTCCTCGACCGAAGCGGGTTTTAAGAGGAGAGGGGAGGAGCCGTGATAGAGGCCGCGGTTTTCGATGAGGTGCGGCGCGAGATCGGCTTCGCTGCGAAGCGCATATTTCTCGCCGACGATGGCCGTGAAACGCTCGATGATATCAGGCGAAATGCTTGTGCTGCTCATGGAGCCCGGTCCCTCTTCTTCACTCGCGCGGTGCTGCCGCGCGCCGCAATCGATCGTTGATCGCCTCTCCAAGCCCCTCGTCGGGGATCGGTGAAAAGGCGATCATGGCCGCGCCGCTGGCATCGGCCTTCTTCATGTAGTCGAAAAGATTGGCGGCCGCTTCCGAGAGATCGCCGCGCGGGCTGAGGTTCAGCGTGATCGCGGCATGCTCGGCGCCTGCCACCGTCTCCGGCCCGAAGGCGATCAGCGCTTCGCCGGGGTGGAGATCGGTAGCATCCAGCCGGACGGCCGCACCCGGCGCGTAATGCGAGGCGAGCATGCCTGGCGCTTCGATCGCCGCGGCAGCCTTCTTTGAACGCTGCAATCGCCTGCCGGTCACCCGCTCGATCTCCTTGGCCGGCAGACCGCCTGGCCGCAGCAAGCGAAGTTCGCCGTTCTCGACCTTCACGATCGTCGATTCCACTCCGACTGCACTCGCGCCCGCGTCAAGGATCAGCGGTATCTTTGCGCCGAGATCGGCTTCGACATGGGCAGCACTCGTGGCGCTCACCTTGCCTGATGTATTGGCGCTCGGAGCCGCGAGCGGTCGCCCGAAGGCGCGGATCAGTTCACCTGTAAAGCCTTTCGGTATGCGGATGCCGACGCTGTCGAGGCCCGCGGTCGCCAGCGCATGGATCGTGGTGCCGGTCTTCAGCGGCAGCACCAGCGTCAACGGGCCTGGCCAAAACGCTTCTGCCAAAGCGCGCGAGATCGGATCGAATTCCGCATGGGCTTCTGCCATCGCAAGATCCGCCATGTGGCAGATCAGCGGATTGAAGCGCGGCCGGCCCTTGCTCTCGTAGATCCGGGTGATTGCCGCCGGATTGGTCGCGTCGGCGGCAAGTCCGTAGACGGTCTCGGTGGGAATGGCGATCGCAAAGCCTTCGGCAAGTGCCGCGCAGCCGGCTTCGAGCGCCGTCTTCCTGTCCGCCTTGATGTCGATAATGCGTGCCATGTCCTGCCCGGTTTTTACTGCGGCAGTCATTAGGCCTTCCTTGCGGCGCGATCAATCCCGCCCAGAACGAGCGGACCAACAGCCCGCGGACTACAGCTGGCGTATGATCTGGCGAAGCTGCTCGTTGCGGGCGCCGAGCAGAAGGATGTTGCGGATGGCGATCTGCGGATCGTTGGTGCGGAAGAGCAGGCCGTTGCCGCGCACGGAGCGGTCGACCACCATCTTCTCCGGTGTGCTTTCACCCGGCTTGACCGCCACGGCGAAATACATGCGGGAATTCTGTACCGCGATATTGTCGAAGAAATTGTCGTTGTCGCCGATGTCGGAATAGAAGTTGGCGATGTAGAAGGCCCAGGCCACTTCGTCGTAGCGGGCAAATTTGGTACGCGCTGCCGTGACGTGGCAGTAGCCGAGATGCGGGCTGTCGGCCAGCGTCCGGTGGAAGATCATCTTCGGAAACTGGATGGAGCGGTGGAAGCCGTTGATGTTCTGATGGGTTTTTTCGCCCGCGGCCTGCAGCTTTCGTGCGGTCTTTTCGGCCACTTCCTCATGGGTGAGATAGCGGCGCTCCTCCGGGAGCCAGTCTTCGCGACGGCGGCTGATACGGCCGGTGCGCAGGAATTCCGAGTGCTTGGCGAAAAGCCGCGGTTCCGTAGGCTTGATCTCTTCCCGCGTGTCGAAATATCGAAGTTTGGCCATGGCTTCCGCAGTCTTCGCTGTGTGGGTCACCGGCAAGGATAGGTTTTCGTGCTTAACGCCCTGTTAAAATAGCGCGAAGAAGGCGCGAGAGCCGGGTTTGAAGCCGACATGTCGTAAATACGACAGGATTTTATCTGCCGCATTGGATTCGCTTATGTCTGAAGGGCCACGAAATGTCGCAATTGACGATAATCAAAGGCGAATGAATGTTTCTGAGGACCGCTCGGCTCCCCTGTCGTCAATTTCGAAGCGGATGTCGCTTTACAACCAAGCGACCGGCATGCTCGGTGCTTAAATAACCCTATGACCAGTTCTCCGGAGGGAGAAGGAAGCGGGCGCGCTTCCGCTGCGGTGCTCGAAAAGGGTAGCAGCCACATGCACAAGGATAGGCAGATGGATATTCGCAGCAACGTTTTGCGCCAGCTCAAGAGCCGCCGCGAGGGTTTCAGTCTCGAACAGCCCTTCTATATTGACGAGGATTATTTCCGTCTGGACATGGAGATGATCTACTATCGCGACTGGCTGTTCATCGGCCATGATTGCGAATTGACGAAGCCGGGCGCCTACTTCACCGTCCAGATCGGCGATTATCCCGTCGTCATCGTGCGCGGACGTGACAATGTCATTCGCGCCTTCCACAACAGCTGTCGCCACCGCGGCTCGCGTGTCTGCACCAAGGAGCACGGCTCGTCGGTACGCCTCGTCTGCCCCTATCACCAATGGACCTACGATCTCGACGGCAAACTCGCCTTCGCGCGCCATATGGGCGATGATTTCGACAAGAGCGGCTACGGGCTGAAACCAGTCCATTGCGAAATTGTCGCCGGTTACGTCTTCATCTGCCTCGCCAATGTCGCGCCCGACTTCCAGACCGTGCGCGACAAGGTCGAGCCCTATATGGCGCCCCACCATATCAGCGAGGCCAAGATCGCCTTCCAGAGCACCATCATTGAGAAGGGCAACTGGAAGCTTGTCTGGGAAAACAATCGCGAGTGCTATCACTGCGCCGCAAACCATCCCGAGCTCTGCCGCACCTATCCGGAAGCGCCGAGCGTGACCGGCACGGATGGCGGTGCCGACGATCCCGAGATTGCCGGCCATTGGGCGCGCTGTGAGGCAGCCGGTCTGCCGAGCAAGTTCCAGATCTCGCCCGATGGACAGTTCCGCACCGCCCGCATGCCGCTGATCGAGGACGCCGAAAGCTACACCATGTCCGGCAAGCCCGCCGTCAAGCGCCCACTCTCCGATGACGTGAAGATCAGCCACATCGGCACCATGCTGCTTTTCCACTATCCGACGACCTGGAACCATCTGCTCGGCGATCACGCGATCTCCTTCCGCGTGCTGCCGCTCAGCGCCAACGAGACGGCTGTGACGACCAAGTGGATCGTCCACAAGGATGCCGTCGAAGGCGTGGATTACAATCTCGAGGAACTGACCCACGTCTGGACCGAGACCAACGACCAGGACCGCCGCATCGTCGAAGAGAATGCCTTCGGCATCCGCTCGCCGGCCTATGAGCCCGGTCCTTATTCGGCGGCCCACGAAGGCGGCGTCATGCAGTTCCTCGAATGGTATTCGAATTTCATGATCAATCGCCTGCAGGGCGATCAGGCCAAGCTTTCGGTCGTCGCCTGAGGACGTTCATGACCGGTTAATGTCCGGTTCATTTCACCTCCGATAGAGATGGAGCGCAGAGGCTGCTTTCGGGTCATTCGGGAACAATTTTCCGTTTTATCCGTTGTGCAGCAGGCTTTTGTCGCTCTTAATCGGAGATACGCAATGTTTGGGCTGAGTAAGAAGGTCGCGACTGCGGTTATGGCCGCCGCCGCCGTTGTGACGAGCTTCGTGCCGTCGCAGGCAATTCAAATGCCGGCCGCCCCACAGGTGGAAAAGTCTTTGTCTGTCGAAAATGTCCAGTACCGCCGTTACTATCGTCCGGGTTATCGTCCCGGCTATTATCCGGGCTACCGTCCGGCCTATCGCCCAGGCTGGTACGGTGGCTACCGCGGCTATTCCTATTATCGTCCGGGTTACCGTCACTATAATGGCTACTGGTATCCGCTGGCAGCCTTCGGTGCCGGCGCGATCATCGGTGGCGCCATCGCCGCTCAGCCGCGCTACTATGCACCCGCACCGGCTCCCGCGGGCATCAATCCGAGTCATGTCGCCTGGTGCGAAAACCGCTACCGCTCCTACAGGGCCTACGACAATACGTTCCAGCCCTATAATGGTCCGCGCCAGCAGTGCTATTCACCCTATTATTGAGGTGAAGCCAGAGATGGAGATAGAGCGTCCGGCCATCCAGCCGGACGTTTTCATTTAGAGGATATCCACCCGCTTCAAGAGCCACCAAGCCAAAGCGATGGAGGCGATGATGAGCCCCACGGCATATTCCGTACCGTAGTCTCCGACGGCGAAGGGCAGGTTGGCCGTGTTCATGCCGAAAAAGCCGGTCACCAGCGTCGGCGGCAACAGGAAGGCCGTCATGATCGACAGGATATAAAGGTGGCGGTTCGTCTCGGAGGAGAGCTTGGAATCGATTTCTTCGTGCAGCAGCCTTGCCCGGTCCTGCAGCGCATAGACATCATGGTCGACCGTCTCCAGCCTGCTCGTCAGTCGCCCGGCAATATCGTCAAAGCCGAAGGGCATTTCATCTTCGTCGGAGGCTGCGGCTCGCCGCATCAGCGCGAGAACCGTGCGCAGGTGGCGATGCAGCCGGACGATCGTGCGGCGGACGGGAGCAAGCCTGCGGCGCTCGTCCCGCGAGGCGCTGTCGTAGACGAAGTCCTCGATCAGGTTGAGCTCTTCGGTGAGCTCCATGACGACGGATATCAGCGTACGCTGGAACTCGGTCACAAGCAGCTCGAAGAGGTCGACGGGGCGAGTGAACTTGCCGGGATTCTTCTCGATCATCACACGTGTCCGCTCCACGCTTCGCAACGGCTGCAGGCGCGTGGTGATGATGTACCGGTCGGAGATCGCGAAATGCAGCCAGCCGAGATCCGCTGTGTCCTGATCGAACTCACGCTGGCAGTCCACCAGCGTGCCGTAAAGCATCTGCTCGTCGACAGTCAGGACCGCGTGCGTGTCGCGCGTGGTCAGCGCCGACTTGGCGTCATCCATCACGCCGAGCGTGTCGAGCAGGGCGGGCACACGGGCGTCAGCAAGATTGAGATGCAGCCAATAGAAACCGTCGTCCGCAGTCAGCTCCGCGGCCGTCGCGCTGTTTTGCAGCCGCACGGCCTTCCTGCTTTCCGGCGAGAAACGATAGGCCCATACGAGGCCGGGTATGTTGACGGGCAAGGTATCCATTGCTGCCGATCCTCTCGCGAAGGCGATCAATCCTACTAAAGCATGTCGCGCAAAAGTGTGTAGCGGTTTTGCGATAACGACATGCGTCAAAACAAGACCTAAGCGTGGCAGCGGATCTGAAAGATCGCGACACGCTTAGAGATTCTCCATGACGTTTGTTTGTGCAAGTGCACAAGCGAAAAGGCGCTCCCGATCAAGGTTATCGACGGAAACCAAATTGACGTTTACGTAAAAATCAATTAGCTCTTCCGGTGGAGGCGCTTGTGCACCGGCTTGGCCGTGCGTAAGCCGAATGCGGAGGAAAATAAAATGTACAAGGCGCCCGTCGAGGAAATCGCGTTCACGCTGAAGCACGTCGCCGGCATGGCGGAAACGATCGACGGCGGTCTTCTGGGCGATCTTGGTGAAGATCTCGTCGATGCCATCCTTGCCGAGGCGGGACGATTCGCCACGGAGGAAATCGCCCCTCTGGCCGACATCGGCGACCGCCAGGGCGCCCGCCTCTCCAACGGTGAGGTGAAGACGCCGGACGGCTGGCGTGATCTCTACCACAATTGGGCCGCCGGCGGCTGGAACGGCCTGACCGCGCCGGAGGACTTCGGTGGCCAGGCTTTGCCGCACATGCTGAACGTTGCGGCACTCGAGATGTGGAACTCCGGCTCCATGGCTTTCGCGCTCTGCCCGACGCTGACCATGGGCGCGATCGAGGCGCTGAATGTACATGGCAGTGCTGCCCTCAAGGAAAAATATCTGGCGCGCATGGTGTCTGGTGAATGGACCGGCACGATGAACCTCACGGAACCGCATGCCGGCTCCGATCTCGGCGTGCTGAAGGCGCGCGCCGAACGCCGCGACGACGGCAGCTACCGCATCTTCGGCCAGAAGATTTTCATCACCTGGGGCGAACACGACGCGGCAGACAACATCATTCATCTCGTGCTCGCCCGCCTGCCGGACGCGCCTGCCGGCACGCGCGGCATCTCGCTGTTCCTCGTGCCGAAATTCCTCGTCAAAGATGACGGTTCGCTGGGTGCCCGCAACGATCTCTATTGCCATTCGCTGGAGCATAAGCTCGGCATCCACGGCTCACCGACCTGCACGATGATCTACGGCGACGGCAAATTCGGGAATGAGAAGGGGGCGGTCGGCTGGCTGATCGGCGAGGAGAACAAGGGCCTCGCCTGCATGTTCACGATGATGAACAATGCGCGCCTCGCCGTCGGCATGCAGGGTGTGGCGATCTGCGAGGCGGCAACGCAGAAGGCGATCGCCTATGCAAAAGAGCGCACGCAGGGCAGGGCGCCGGGCTGGAGCGTGTCCGGCATGAGCCCGATCATCGACCATCCCGATGTCACCAGGATGCTGCTGACCATGAAGGCGTTGACGCAGGGTTCACGCGCTATCGCCTATGCCTGCGCCCATGCGATCGACATGGCGCATCGCGCTACGGAACGCCGCGAGGACTGGCAGGAGCGTGCAGCACTGCTGACGCCGATCGCCAAATCCTTTGCGACCGATGCCGGCGTCGATGTCGCCTCTCTTGGCATTCAGGTTCATGGCGGCATGGGCTTCATCGAGGAGACAGGTGCGGCCCGCTATCTGCGCGATGCCCGCATTGCCCCGATCTATGAAGGCACGAACGGCATCCAGGCAATCGATCTCGTCATCCGTAAGCTGCCTTTGTCCGGCGGCAAGCAGGTCAGGGGCTTCATCGCCGAACTGAAGGCGATCGCTGAGGCTGTCCGCAGTTCGAACCTCAAGGGTTTCGGTGCGACGGCCGACAGGCTCGCAGCCGCACTCGCCGATCTGGAGGCAGCGACAGACTGGTTGCTGGCCCGCCTCGTAAAGGGCAAATCGGCAGAGGCCTTGTCCGGCGCCACACCCTATCAGCGCCTCTTCGGGCTTGCTCTGACCGGCTGCTATCTCGCAAAAGGCGGCCTTGCTCGCGTAGCGGATGGGGCGGGTGAAAGCCGTATCGCGCTCTGCCGCTTCGCCGCCGAGAATCTGCTGTCCGAAACGGTGGCGCTGAAGGACCGTGTCGTCAACGGCGCAGAGAGCCTTGCCGCGGCTCGCGCCGTCCTTGCCTGAGGAGCTGAAAATGAGTGATCCCATCGTCATCGAGCGATCCGCGGAACATCCGGCCGTCCAGATTATCCGCTTCAACCGGCCGGAAAAGAAGAATGCCTTTACCCGCGACATGTATCGCACGATGACGGATGCCCTGAATACCGCAAACAGCGATGCCGGGATCAGGGTGACGGTCTTTTTCGGCACCGAAGGCAGCTTCTCGGCCGGCAACGACATCGGCGATTTCCTCGCCGCGGCCATGGGCGGCAGCATGGGCCTGGAGTTGATCGATTTCCTCTATGCGCTCGCCAATGCCGAAAAGCCGCTCGTCTCAGGCGTCGACGGTCTGGCAATCGGCATCGGCACGACGCTCAACCTGCATTGCGACCTGACGATCGCCTCCGACCGCAGCCAGTTCCGCACGCCCTTCGTCGATCTGGCACTGGTGCCGGAGGCGGGTTCCAGCCTGATCGCTCCGCGCATCATGGGGCACCAGCGCGCCTTCGCCATGCTCGTTGCCGGCGAGGCCGTTACGGCTGGGGATGCGAAGGAAGCCGGCTTGATCTGGAAGGTGACGACGCCGGAAGAGGTGGAAAGCCAAGCGATCGCTGCGGCCGCAAAGCTTGCCGCCAAACCGCCGGAAGCGTTGAAGATCGCCCGCGATCTCGTTCGCGGCCCGCGGGAAGAGATCATCGCGCGTATCGATGAAGAGGTTCGCCACTTCGCCGCCCGCATGAGAAGTGACGAGGCGCGCGCTGCCTTCGAGGCTTTCATGCGCCGCTGATACCCTGCGCTGCGAAGGCGTTTGAACGACCGCAGGTCGAAGTACGTCACCGAACAGATCACCATCCTCGACGGCGGCGACAAGGTGGAATACCGCCAGGCCGGTATCGCCGTACAGCTCGCTCAGCTCGGCGCCACCTCGTCGGCGAAAAAGTCGGCTGACGGCTGCTCATTTCTCCAGCGTGGCCACGATCTCGACATGCGAGGTCCAGAGGAACTGGTCGATGGGCGTCACCGAGGTAATCCGGTAGCCGCCCTCGACGAGGATAACGAGATCGCGGGCAAGCGTCAGCGGATTGCAGCTGACGGCGACAACCTTCTTGACGATCGAGCGTGCCAGCTCCTTGCACTGGAACTCCGCGCCCGCACGTGGCGGATCGAAGACGACGGCGTCGAAGACTTTGAGCTCCGAGGTCATCAGCGGGCGGCGGAACAGATCGCGCTTCTCGACGCTCACGGGTTTCAGGCCCTGCGTATTGCGCGCTGCGTGGTCGAGCGCCGCGACAGCCTTGGCATCGCCTTCGACGGCATGCACGCGGCCCATGCGGGCCAGCTGCAGTGAAAACGTGCCGGCGCCGGCGAAGAGATCGGCGATCCGCTTGGCCTTGCCGACATGGGCAAGCACGAGGTTTGCCATCGCCTCTTCGGCCGGCTTCGTCGCCTGCGTGAAACCGCCGGCGGGCGGGGAAACCTGCACGCCGCCGAACTCGATGATCGGCTTCACCGGCTCGACGAGGATTTCGCCGTCGAGCGAAACGCGCGCAATGCCGCGAAGGCCAAGCACGACCTCGATCGCCCTGCGCCGCTGCTGGTCGGAAAGCTTCTTCACGCCTTCGACAGCAAGATCGAGACCAGAGAGCGTTTCCAGAACCGCGATGCGGAAGGCCTCGGCATTGGTCGCCACGGCAGCACCGACAGCCTTGATCGCCGGCAGCCGGGAAACGATCCCCGCCGACGAGATGGGACATTCCTCAATGGCGACGATGTGGTGGCTTTCGGCTTGGTTGAAACCGATGAGCATGTCCTTCTCGGTCTTGCGCGCCGCAAAGACCACCCGCCGCCGCTCACCCGGATGGGCGGCCACGATCTCGCCGACCTCGGGCGTCAGTCCTTTGGACCTCAGCGCATCGATGACGAGCTGCCGCTTGAAGGCGCGGTAGGGAACATCCGCCATGTGCTGCAGGGTGCAGCCGCCGCAGGTGCCGTTGACGCCATCGGGACCGAAATGCCGGCAGGGCGGCTCCTGTCGGTCAGTGGAAGCCGAGGCGATCGACATCACGGTGCCCTGGTTCTTGACGCGGGCGATCGCGACCGTCTCACCGGGCAGCGTGAAGGGCACATAGACTGGCCCATCCTTGCCATTGGCAATGCCGTCGCCCTGTGCACCGAGCCTGTCGATGGTGATTGTTTCCGTGCTCACGCTTTCGTCCCTGCCAGTAGAAATTCCTGATTGCCGTCGCCGCCCGAAATGGGCGAGGGGATGAGCCCGAAACTCTTCCAGCCCATATCCTCTATAAACCAGTGTTCGAGTTCCGCCGCCACATCAGGCCCGGAAGCCGGATCCTTCAACAAACCACCCTTGCCGATTGCTTCGCGTCCCGCCTCGAACTGCGGCTTGACGAGAATTGCTGCGAGGGTGCCCGGCTCGGCGATATCGAGCGCCGGAGCGAGCGCCAGCTTCAGCGAAATGAAGGAGACGTCGGAGACGATGAAATCCACCGCGTGGCCGATATCCTCTGCCGTCAGACTGCGGGCGTTCAACCCCTCGATATTGGTCACGCGCGGATCGGCCGATATCCTCGGATGCATCTGCCCATGGCCGACATCGATTGCCGTCACATGCGCTGCACCCCTTTCCAGCAACACTTCCGTGAAACCGCCGGTCGATGCGCCGACATCGAGACAGTGCCGCCCGGCCGGGTCGAGCCCGAAATGGTCGAGCGCTGTCACAAGCTTCAAGGCCGCGCGCGAAACATAGTCCTGCGCCGGATCATCGATCTCGATTGCCGCATCGGGGCCGAAGATGGTGCCGGCCTTCGTCACCACCTTGCCGGCGACCTTCACCGTGCCGCGCGCGACGGCATCGCGCGCCCGTGAGCGGCTCGTAAAGAGGCCGAGGGTGACGAGAAGCTGGTCAAGGCGCTGGCTGTTCTGATCGTGCATCGGCTGTGAATGACCGGCAAAGCTGCCGGTTGCAAGCATTTTTGTTGGCATGACGGATATGCTGTCACGGCTCCACATCACCGGAACTGCAATAATCCGAACCAACTTGTGCTGCGACGCACAAATTTAAACAATTTTAAAGCCCGCTCGCATAGGTTCCGTTTGATTGCAGCGGTTCGCGTTTGAATCGCTTCGGGCCATGAAGGCTTGTGCGTCCTCCCCGCCGATCATGTTCCTCATCAAGAAGTCTTGTGGCTGCGCCCTCGCGTGGTCGCGCCTGATGTCGCCAGGAGAAATTGACCGATGTTCGCCCGAAACATATCCTTGAATGGTAAGCTTGCGGCCACGTTCGCAGCACTCATCCTTATTTTCGTATCCGTTTCCGCTTTCGTCTATTCCAAGGCAACCACGTCGGCGAGCGCTTCCGCCGAGCAGGAAAAGTCCGAGCTTCTGGTCAATCAGATCGACGACGCGCTGCAGGCCATGCTCGAGCAGGCCGTCAACCTGCGCGGCTTCATCCTCTTCCGCAGCGACAGCACTTATGGCGATATTTTCGCCAACCGCGAGCGCATGCTGAAGGCGATTGCCGCTGCCAAGCAGACTGCTGCTTCCCAGCCTGAGCTGGTCTCGATGATCGACGACATGCAGAAGGCCGCCGACCTGTATTTCCACGAGCTTGCCGAGCCGCAGGCCAAGGCTCGCAAGGAAACCGAGACGCCGATCGCAGACGTCGTCAAGATCGGTGTCAACGCCACCAAGGGCCAGCTCGACGGTTTCCGCGCCGCTTCCGCCAAGATCAAGTCTCTCGCCCGCGACAAGTCCATAGCACTCGCTGCGGCGCGGGCGGATGCCAACAGCGATCTCAAGACCACGCTTCTGGTCGGTGGCATTGCTGCTGCACTCGCCGCTGCCGCACTCGCCTGGGCTCTGTCGCGCACCATCGTTCGTCCGATCGTCGGCATGACGGCCGCCATGGATCGTCTTGCTGGCGGCGACCACAATATCGAAGTACCGGCAACTGGCCGTCAGGACGAAGTCGGCCGCATGGCCCAGTCCGTGCTGGTCTTCAAGGACGCGGCGATCGAAAAGCAGCAGCTTGCCGGCGAAACCGACCGCATGCGTGGCGAAGCCGAGCGTCAGCGCCAGATGAGCGACGAGCAGAAGGCCCGCGAAGAAGGCGAGATCCGCTTTGCCGTCGAAGCGCTGGCCGGCGGCCTTGCTGGCCTTGCCAATGGCGATGTCGCAGCCCGCATCCACGCGCCGTTCGCACCGCAATATGACAGCTTGCGCAATGACTTCAACAATGCCGTCGAAAAGCTGCAGGCTGCCCTGCAGTCCGTTGGTCGCAACGCGTCCGCCATCAATGCCGGCGCCGGCGAAATCCGCTCTGCGGCAGACGACCTCGCCCACCGCACCGAGCAGCAGGCCGCTGCCGTCGAAGAGACTGCAGCCGCTCTTGAGGAGGTCACGACCACGGTGCGCGACTCCGCCAAGCGCGCCGAAGATGTCGGCAACCTTGTCGAGCGTACTCGCCTCGGCGCCGAAAAGTCGGGCGAAGTGGTCCGCCGGGCAGTTTCGGCCATGCAGCAGATCGAAAAGTCCTCGGGCGAGATCTCCAACATCATCGGCGTGATCGACGACATCGCCTTCCAGACCAACCTGCTGGCGCTGAACGCCGGCGTCGAAGCGGCACGCGCCGGGGAAGCTGGCAAGGGCTTTGCCGTGGTCGCACAGGAAGTCCGTGAACTCGCCCAGCGCTCGGCAAATGCCGCCAAGGAAATCAAGGCGCTGATCAACACATCAAGCGAACAGGTCAATTCCGGCGTCGGCCTCGTCGGCGAAACCGGCAAGGCGCTGGAAGCGATCGTCGCCGAGGTTCAGGAGATCAACCACCACGTCGGCGCAATCGTCACGGCGACCCGCGAACAATCGATCGGCCTGCAGGAGATCAACACCGCCGTCAACAACATGGACCAGGGCACCCAGCAGAACGCCGCCATGGTCGAAGAGCAGACGGCTGCAAGCCATGCGCTCGCACAGGAAGCAGCCGCCCTCGACGACTTGCTGCGCCAGTTCAAGCTTGGCGCCCAGGCTGCCGCTCCGGTCCAGCGGACCGCTGCTGCAACCACCGCGTCCCGCCCGGTGGCCTCTCCGGCCCGTGCGCTCGCCGGCAAGGTCACCAAAGCCTTTGGCGGCAGGCAGGCATCGGCGGCTGCCGTTGCTGTCCAGGAAGATTGGACCGAGTTCTGAGAGCTATCGCCTCATCGATGAAAAGGGCAGGGCGGCATTCGGTGCCGCCCTTTCTTTTTGCTGTGTTAACCGGCAGCGGCGCGCATCCGCTCGATATCCCGCCGCGGCGGAACATTGTGCACGCGGACATAATCGCGGCTGAACTGCGAGGGGCTGTCGTAACCGACGCGGAAACCGGCCTCGGCAGCGCTCAGCCCCTCGGTCACCATCAGCCGCCGTGCCTCTTGCAGGCGAAGCTGTGTGCGGAACTGCAGGGGGCTCATCGCCATCACGGTCTTGAAGTGTTCGTAGAAGGATGACGCGCTCATGCCTGCCACCGAAGCGAGATGCTCGATGGCGAAGGGCTCGCTGAAATTCTTTCGAACGAAGTCGATCGCCCGGCCGATCTGGCTGAGCCTGCTTTCACCATTGGCAATCTGCCGCAGCAGCGCGCCCTGCGGCCCGCGCATGAGGCGATAGAGGATTTCCCTCTCGACCAATGGCGCCAGAACCTCCGCATCGTCAGGCGTATCGAGCAGCCGCAGCATGCGCGCGGCGGCATCGATCAATTCAGGCGTCGTGGCGCTGACACCCGCCGCTGGGCTCTCCGGCAGCCGTCCGTGGACGGCAGGAAGCATCTCGGCGAGCAGGCTGCGGTCGAGCTGCAGCCTCAGACACAGATAGGGCCGGTTGGCGCTCGCTTCGACGACCGCGCCGATGACGGGCAGGTCGACGCCGACGACGAGATAGTGCGCGGCATCATAGACATGCACGCTGTCGCCAATCACAGCGCGTTTGCGCCCCTGCGCCACGATGCAGCAGGAAGGTTCGTAGAGCGTATGGATCGGTTCCGTCCTGGCGGAGGATCGTATGATGCCGACACGCGGCAGCGCCGTATCGAAGCTCCCGTCCGCGCCCGTATGGCGGTCGATCAATTCTGCAAGTTCGGCAATCTTTTCCATTCAAGCAGCATGGCCGACACCGCAGCAAATGCCAAGTGCTCTCGGTTGTTTTCGGAAGATCGTGCAAGAAATCCGGAGAAGCTTTCTATCTGCTTCCGCCCCTCAGACCCAATCTCATGCGCATGGGGCAGCATCCGGCTGCGGTCATCATTTGAAGCATGAGGAAAAAAGACATGACTGACATCAAGGGTAAGACAGTTCTGATCACTGGCGCCAGCAGCGGCATCGGTGCCGGCGTGGCGCGCGAACTGGGTGCGGCAGGCGCGAAACTGATGATCGGTGCGCGCCGCACCGACCGGCTGGAAGAACTGGCATGGGAAATCCGCGAGGGCGGCGGCACGGTGGAATTCCGCGCGCTCGACGTGACCGATCGGGCCGATGTCGAGGTTTTCACCAAGGCGGCGGTCGATGCTTTCGGCGGCATCGACGTCCTCATCAACAATGCCGGCATCATGCCGCTGTCGCTCATGTCCTCGCTCAAGGTCGAGGAATGGGATCAGATGATCGACGTCAACATCAAGGGCGTGCTCTACGGCATTGCGGCCGTGCTGCCGATCATGAATGCGCAGGATCGCGGCCAGATCATCAATATCTCCTCGGTGGGCGGCCTGGCAGTCGTTCCGACTGCCGCGGTCTACTGCGCGACGAAATATGCGGTGCGGGCGATTTCCGACGGTCTGCGTCAGGAAAACAAGAAACTTCGGGTCACCTGCATCTATCCTGGTGTGGTCGAATCCGAACTCGCTTCGACGATTACCGAACCCTTCTCGGCTGAAGCCATGGTCTCCTTCCGGGCGATTGCGCTCAAGCCCGACGCCATCGCCCGGGCAATTCGCTTCGCCATCGAGCAGCCCGACGATGTCGACGTCAACGACATCTCGGTTCGTCCGACCGAAAGTGTGGGGCTCTGACAATGGCAATCCGTTCGGCCCTTGCAGGCGCGGTCTTTTCGCTCGCAGCCTCTTCATCCGCTCTTTCAGAGGAACAGAAAATGCAGAACCATCCCTATCTCGGCATGTGGATCACCGGTGACGGGCATATCCGTCAGGAGCTCTTAGCCAATGGCCGCTATGACGAGGCGCGGGGCACGCGAAAGAGCGCCTATCAGGGCCGCTACGAAGTAACCGGCGACCATATCGAATATTGGGACGATACCGGCTTTACCGCCGATGGTGATTTCATCGACGGCGTGCTGCATCACGGCGGCATGATCTTCTATCGTGACGGCAAGAAGCCGGAATAAGCAGATGCGGTCAGTGTGCGGCCTTAACCGGCCACACCGACCGCAACACCACGTCCGAGCGCGTTGAAGACGGTCGAGACGATGCCGGCGCGATCGAGACCCGCATGGGCGATCATTGCTTCCGGCTTCGCCTGCTCCATCCAGATATCGGGCATGACGAGCGAACGGACCTTCAGCCCGCGGTCGAGCAATCCGTCCATCGCCATAAACTGCATGACGTGGCTGCCGAAGCCGCCGACGGAACCTTCTTCCACGGTGATGAGGATTTCGTGATGCCGCGCAAGCTGGCGGATCAGGGCATGGTCGAGCGGCTTCGCAAAGCGCGCATCGGCAACCGTTGTCGACAAGCCCGCGGCATCGAGATCTTCGGCCGCCAACAGACAGTCGGCAAGCCTGGTCCCGAAGGAGAGAAGCGCGACTTTGGTGCCTTCCTTGACGATGCGTCCCTTGCCGATCTCAAGAATCTGGCCGCGCTCCGGCATGTCGACGCCGATACCTTCGCCACGCGGATAGCGGAACGAGATCGGGCCGGCATCATAGGCAACGGCCGTGCGCACCATATGCTTCAGTTCCGCCTCGTCGGCGGCCGCCATGACCACGAAGCCGGGCAGGGTGGAGAGGAAGACCGTGTCGAAGGAGCCGGCATGCGTCGGACCGTCGGCGCCGACGAAACCGGCACGATCGATCGGGAAGCGCACCGGCAGGCCCTGGATCGCCACATCATGCACGACCTGGTCATAAGCGCGCTGCAGGAAGGTGGAATAGAGCGCTGCGAACGGCTTGAAACCTTCGGCGGCAAGGCCGGCGGCGAAGGTGACCGC
Source organism: Rhizobium sp. WYJ-E13 (assembly GCF_018987265.1). Classification (NCBI taxonomy): domain Bacteria; kingdom Pseudomonadati; phylum Pseudomonadota; class Alphaproteobacteria; order Hyphomicrobiales; family Rhizobiaceae; genus Rhizobium; species Rhizobium sp. WYJ-E13. Next base: position 507,220 of record NZ_CP076853.1, read on the forward strand.
ATGCTGTTCGGCAATGCCGACATCGAAATAGCGTGAGGGGAAGATCTCGGCGAACTTGTCGAGACCGGTGCCGCTCGGCATCGCCGCTGTGATGCCGACGACGCGATCATCGAGCGTGGCTTCCTGGACCAGGGTTTCTGCAAAGACATTGGTATAGCTCGGCGCATTCGGCTTCACCTTCGCCTGCGTGCCGGTGATGACATCGAACTTGTTGACGCCGTGATATTTGTCGGCTGCAGCTTCGGCCGGCGCATAGCCCTTGCCCTTCTGCGTCACGACATGGATCAGCACCGGGCCGTTCGCATTGTCGCGCACATTGCGCAGCACCGGCAGAAGATGATCGAAGGAATGACCGTCGATCGGGCCGATATGATAGAAGCCCATTTCCTCGAACATCGTCCCGCCGGTCACATAACCGCGGGCATGCTCGACGGCGCGGGTGATCGCGCGGTCGATGTTCTTGCCGAGGTAAGCCGTCAATTTCTTGCCGAAATCGCGGAAGCCCATATAGGTGCGGCCGGAAGCGAGGCGGGCGAGATAGGCGCTCATCGCGCCCGTCGGCGGGGCGATCGACATGTCATTGTCGTTGAGAATGACGATCAGCCGAGCATCGAGAGCACCGGCATTGTTCAGCGCCTCATAGGCCATGCCGGCCGACAGCGCGCCGTCCCCGATGACGGCGATCACGCGGCGGTCCGTCTTGTCTATATCGGCAGCGACGGCCATGCCGAGACCGGCGGAAATCGAGGTGGATGAATGCGCCGCGCCAAACGGATCGTATTCGCTCTCGGCCCGGCGGGTGAAGCCGGAAAGGCCGTTTTCCTGGCGCAGCGTGCGGATGCGGTCGCGGCGGCCGGTCAGGATCTTGTGTGGATAACATTGATGGCCGACATCGAAGATCAGCCGGTCATCAGGCGTGTTGAAGACGCTGTGGATGGCGATCGTCAGTTCCACCACGCCGAGACCCGCGCCGAGATGCCCGCCGGTGCGGGACACCGCATCGATCATTTCGTCCCGGACCTCGCGTGCAAGCTGCGGCAGATCGCGATCCTCGAGCTTGCGCAGGTCGGCAGGGTAGGTGACCTGATCGAGCAGCGGGGTCTTCGGGGATTGTGTCACGGGCGGGCGCTCTTCTTTGACTGATCGGCTTTGCTTTATTCGATTGAATTGCGGCAAAACAACTGCATTTGCATAACCGCAAGATTTTCACCTTAGAGCACTTCAGCCCTCCGGCAAAGGCACGAATTCCTCTTCGTCGCCGGGAACGATATCGAAGCGGCCGGTGCGCCACTCCTCCTTGGCCTTCTCGATCCGCTCTTTCGAGGAGGACACGAAATTCCACCATATGTAGCGCTTGGAGTTCAGCGCCGCACCGCCAAACAGCATCAGATGACAGCCCTCGGCGCCCGCTTCGAGCGTGATCGCATCGCCTGGCCGGAAGACGAGAAGCTGGTCCGCCGCGAACCGGTCGCCGGCAATCACGACCTCGCCCGAGAGCACATAGACCGCGCGTTCTTCATGAGCAGCGCCGAAGGGAAATTTCGCGCCCGGCTGCAGGGCAATATCCGCGTAGAGCGTATCGGTAAAGACCTTTACCGGCGATTTCAGCCCTTCGAACGAGCCGATGACCACGCGGCCGGTCACCCCGCCATCGTCGATGACAGGCATGTCAGTCTTTTCGGTATGGGCAAAGGAAGGATCGATCTCCTCCCTGTCGTCAGGCAGCGCAAGCCATGTCTGCAGGCCGGACATGGAGAGCGGATGGCCGCGCAGATTGTCCGGCGTGCGCTCGGAATGCACGATGCCGCGGCCGGCCGTCATCAGGTTGATGTCGCCGGGCCGGATGACCTTTTCCGTGCCGAGACTGTCACGATGGCGGATTTCCCCGTCGAAGAGATAGGTGACGGTCGAAAGCCCGATATGCGGATGCGGCTTCACGTCGAGCGCCTCGTCGGGCGTCAGGATGGCCGGCCCCATGCGGTCGAAGAAGATGAAAGGCCCGACGAGACGGCGCTGACGCGTCGGCAGGGCGCGGCGTACTTGAAAACCGCCAATATCGCTGGTGCGCGGAATGATCAGGTTCTCGATCGCGTCACAGGCGAAGGCATCGCCGGGCAGGGGATCTTTACCGGGGAAGAAGGACATGGCGCACTCCGATCACAAAGGCTTGGGGCCACAGATAGCGCCTGCCGGTCTGCGGCGAAAGGGCCAGTTTGTCAGATAGCGGCGAAGCGCTCAGATCGCCGTGAAGCCATTGTCCACGAAAAGATGCGCCCCATTGACGAAGATCGATTCATCGCTGGCGAGATAGAGCGCCGCACGGGCGACATCCTCAGGCTCGCCGATCCGGCCCTGCTGCGCGGCAATCGCCGCATCGGACACATCGACGCCATGTGCCTGCAACTCCTTCACTTCGCGCAGGCCGTGCGGCGTGCGGATGAAGCCGGGGCAGACGGCATTGCACCGGATACTACGGTCACGAAATTCGACAGCGATGGCGCGGGCAAACATATGCACCGCGCCCTTGGTCGTGTCGTAGAGCACTTCCATCGGCGTGGCGGCGACCGCGGAGATCGAAGAGGTGCAGACGATCGATCCGCCGCCGGCGTCGATCATCTTGGGCAGAACCGCCTTGGTCATCAGGAACATGGAGCGCACGTTGACGGCGTGCAGCCAGTCCCATTCCTGCAGCGTGGTTTCCAGGAACGGCTTGATGACGATCGTGCCGGCATGATTGAAAAGCACGGTGACCGGCCCATAACGCTCTTCGACGCCTGCCACCGCGGCATTGACCGCTGCTTCTTCCGAGACATCGGCCGTCCAGTACTCGGCCTCGCCGCCGGCCTCGCGGATTTGCTTCACGGTTTCGGCTGCCGCCTCACCATTGCGGTCGATGATCGCGACATGCGCACCCTCAGCCGCAAAGAGCTTCGAGGCCGCGCCGCCCATGCCGGTGGCACCACCTGAGATAATGGCGACCTTGCCCTTCAATCTGTCCGTCATTCTGCTGCTCCCTGATGTTGTCGAGGGATCATAGATCGGCAGGAAGCCGGCGGCCAAGCGTCTAAGACAGGAAGTTTTACTGTTGCTTAAGCGCCGTCGAGTGGTTCGACGCCCTGCGGCTTGCCGGCGCGGTCGAGGCGGATCTTCTCGATGCGGTTTTCGGCAGCGGTGAGCAGCGCTTCGCAATGCTTCTTCAGCGCTTCGCCGCGCTCATAAATCTCGATGGATTCGTCCAGCGCTACGTCGCCGCGTTCCAGGCGGGCAACGATGCTTTCGAGTTCGGCAACTGCCTTTTCGAAGGAAAGACCGGAAACCTCCGGCTTGGCGCTGTCAGTCATTCTCAACCCTTCATCATTCTGAGGATATGCATGCCCGCCGACTCGGCGAGCCCTTCCAGATCATACCCGCCTTCCAGCAGGCTGACGACCCGGTTATTGGCGCTGCGGTCGGCAACCTCGAGAAGACGGCCGGTTGCCCAGTCGAAATCCTCGCCCGTCAGGTTGATCTGCGCCAGCGGATCACGGTGATGCGCGTCGAAGCCGGCCGAGATGATGATGAGATCCGGCCGGAAATCGTTGAGCGCCGGCAGCACGCGCGACTTGAACGCCTCGCGGAAATGGTCGCTGCCGACATTGGGCGAAAGCGGCGCATTGACGATCGTGCCATGCACGCCGTTCTCGTCCTTGGCGCCCGTACCGGGATAAAGCGGCATCTGGTGGGTGGAACAGAAGAGAACGGAGGGATCGTCCCAGAAAATATCCTGCGTGCCGTTACCATGGTGCACATCCCAGTCGACGATGGCGACACGCTCGGCGCCATGAGCCTTCTGTGCGTGGCGGGCAGCGATCGCCGCATTGTTGAAAAAGCAGAAACCCATCGCCGTCATTTTTTCGGCATGGTGCCCCGGCGGGCGGGCGGCAACGAACACATTGTCCGCCTTACCGTGGAAGACATCGTCGACGGCAGCCAACGCCCCGCCGATGCCGGTCAGCGCGGCTTGCAGGCTCTTCTGGCTTGCATAAGTATCGGCTTCCAGCTGGTTGATCTTGTCTTCCTCTTCCGGGATCTGCCGCATCACGGCGATCAGATGCTCCTCCGGATGGGCAAGCAGCACGGCGTCCTCATTCGCCTGCGGCGCTTGCCTGCGGTCGAGGCGCTCGAAATTCGGATGTTCCAGCGCGACATTGAGCGCGCGGATGCGGTCGGAGCGCTCGGGATGACCTGACGGCGTCACGTGCTCGAGAAAGATGGGATGTTCGTAAAGACGGGTGCTCATGCCGGCACTCTATCGGTCGTAAATGTCATGATCCACAGCAGATGGAGCGCAGCGCGTCGATTTCAACAAGCCACGTCGCCGCGGTTACGATCCCACTTCTGTTGTTTACGCTATTTTAATTGTTTCGTTTACTTCGACGGACCCCATGCTAGGGTCGAGCTGATAACCTGCAAGGCAGACCTGTAAATGAGTAAGACGAACCGCCCGGACGTGGTGGAATTGCGCGTACCGTTTCGTGATGTGGATATGAACGGCCAGATGTTTCTGGCCTCCTATATTTCCTATGCCGAATCCGTACTTGCGGGTTTCTGGTCATTGAGACCTGATGTTGAGGACGAGCCTGCCTATACTCCCGCCAAGGTGTCCTGCATCCTTCACCGGCCGCTGCACTATCATGAGGCGGTAACCTTCACCGCCGGCGTCGACAAGATCGGTTTACGTTCCATCGGCTTTCTCATCGCCGCCGAGATTGATGACGAGCGTGCCGCCGAGGTCGAAATCACCTGGCAGGCGCGCAGCCGCGACGACGGCTCGCCGGTCGCGCTACCGGAAGAGACGCGCGACTGGCTCTATGGTTTCCTGGATTAAGCGCGAACCGGCAAGAGTGGATAGCCGGCCATGACGGCCCGGCCGACGAGCGCTGCGACGAAGGCCTTTATGACATCACCTGGAATGAAGGCCATGCTGCCCACAAAGGCCTGCTTCAGGCCGATATTGGCGGCAATGGCCAGATAGGCGATGCCAAAGGCATAAAGCACGACGATGCCGCCGATCATGGCAGCAAGGAAGAAGTTTACCGTCTGCACGAGGCCGGACTGATCGCTGTGCACGAGCCGTTCACTGAGGAAGCCCGTCACAAAAGCGGCAAAAGCCCAACCGAACAGGAAGCCTGACGTCGGAGCCACGAAAGCCGCAAATCCGCCGCGGCCACCAGAAAGCACAGGCAGGCCGATGGCTACGAGCACCAGCACGATCAGCACGGCAATCGTGGCGCGTCTTGCGCCGAGTACGACACCTGCCATCATCACGCCGAGCGATTGCGCCGTAATCGGCACCGGAATGAAGCCCAGATAGATAGGTGGCAGCAGGCCGAGAGCCACGATAATAGCGGCGAAAAGGGCGGCAAGAACGAGGTCGCGCGTGCTCATCGTCATCTCCAGTTCATGAATCGTTAACTGACATGCCGCCGAATGCCGCGCGCGTCAATCGCAGCCGCGATATTATCCGCATCCCTGAGCGTCAGAATGATGAGCGGGATAAGGATCGTCGTCGCCCGCACCTTCAGCCTGCGTGCCGCATGCGCCTCGCCGATCGCGTGGTAGCGGGCCACGATGTCTGGCACGAACCGCAGGACGAGGCCGACGGCGAGCCCTATATCGTCGGCCTTCACCCGGCCGGTCCGCTCCAGCGGCCGTGCAAGCGCTGTTATTTCATCCATGAATTGCGTGATCGTCGTCGTCGCGGTCACGGCAGCAGCAAACAACATCAGTGCCGTCAGCCGGAGCAGCGTCGCAAGCGCAACGTGCCACGGACTGACGATGAGAGTGAAGAGCGCCACGATCACGATCGTCAGCAGGATCGGCCGCAGCCGGACGGCCGATTCCTTCAGTGACAAGCCGATGCTCCGATAGGTCAGCGCCGTCAGCAGCGTGACGGTGGCAAGCAACGGAAGATTGTCGCCGATGAAGAGCACGACGCCCAGCAGGAAGAGCGAAATGATCTTTGCCCGCGGCGAAAGCCGATGCAAGGCACTGTTACCTTCGACATAAAGCGACTGCATCAGGCGACAAGCTCCCTATAGCGGGCAATCGCTTCCGCCGCCGGCGCGTCGGCTGCGAGCCTGCCCTCATGGAAAAGGAGAACCCGCCCGAAGCCGGCGATCAGCTCCAGATCATGAGTGATGACGACGACACTTTCCTCAAGCCCATCAATGGTCTTCTGAACCAGCGCGCGGTTGCGCAGATCGAGCTGATTGGTCGGCTCGTCGAGGATAAGGATATTGGGACCCGTCGCCAGCACCGAGCAGAGCGCCGCGATCTGGAGCTCGCCGCCCGAAAGCTCATGCGCACGGCGAGTGGCAAGGTCCTCAGCATTGAAGCGAGCCAGCACCAGCTCGACCTTCCGATCGATCTCCGCCTTGGTTAAACCGCGGCCCTTCAACCCGAAAGCGATATCGTCCTTGACGATAGGCAGGATGATCTGGTTCTGCGGCGACTGGAAGATGAAGCCGACATCGGCAAGCGCCGTCTTCTCGTCGCGTGTGTCGCGACTGTTGACCAGGACCTTGCCCGTGGTGGGTTTCATCAGCCCATTGATCATCCGCGCGAAGGTCGTCTTGCCCGAACCGTTGAGCCCGATGACGCCGAGGCGGTTTTCGGTGAGCGAGAGCGTCAGCGGTTCGACCGCGACCCTTGGCCCGAAACTGGCACCTGCGCTCTCGAAACGAATATCCAAATCTGGTCCCCTTGCTAGAATTCCTGCTTCTATAGGGCGGTGATGACCCGATAAAGGATCAAAATCAAATCGGCTCCAATATGGTATCGGGTGGCTAGGAAGATTTTCCGCGCTATGATGGCGGCATGACGAATCTGCTCTCGAATTCCGTTGCCCGCCGTATCTTTCTCGCCAAGCAAGGGCTGAGCGCGCCTCCGAACCGCGCGCTGACCAAGGCTGGCCTGCTGGACCTTATCCATGTTCTTGGCTTCGTGCAGGTCGACAGCATCCAGACGGTGGAGCGCGCCCATCACCAGATTCTCTTTTCCCGCAACCAGACGTACCGGCGCGAACATTTGACCGCGCTGTTGGAGAAGGATGGTGCGCTCTTCGAACATTGGACGCATGATGCCTCCATCCTGCCGAGCGCCTTCTTCAAATATTGGAAGCACAGGTTCGTCGATGAGGAGCGGGCAATTGTCGAGCGCTGGCGCAAATGGCGCGGCGAGGGCTTCGAAGCTTCCTTCGAGGAAACCTACGAGCGGGTGGTGAAGGAGGGAGCGATCCTGGCGCGCGACATGAAGGCGGACGGTCACGTCTCCGGTGGCTGGTGGAACTGGCATCCGAACAAGACGGCGCTCGAATATTTCTGGCGCACCGGCAAGTTCGCCATCGCCGGCCGCTCCAATTTCCAGAAGATCTACGACCTCGTCGAACGCGTCATTCCGGCCGAATTCCATGAGCCGGAGGTGAGCCGCGAGGATTTCGTCGACTGGGCTTGCCGCAGTGCGCTCACCCGTTTGGGCTTTGCCACCCACGGCGAAATCGCCGCCTTCTGGGATCTCTTGTCACCGGATGAGGCGAAGGCATGGGTAGCCGAACATCGGGATGAGCTGATCGAAGTGCTGATCGAACCGGCGCTTGGCGGTAAGCCGCGCTCTTCATGGGCTTTTGCCGATTTCCTCGGCACGATAGACACTTATCCGGAAGCGCCCCCGCGAATCCGGGTGCTCAGCCCGTTTGACCCGATGATTCGGGACAGAAACCGGACGGAGCGTCTTTTCGGCTTCTTCTATCGCATCGAGATCTTCGTGCCGGAACCGAAGCGCGAATACGGCTACTATGTTTTCCCGCTCCTGGAGGGGGACCGGCTGATCGGCCGCATCGACATGAAGGCAGACAGGAAAAAGGGCACGCTCGATGTGAAGCGGCTGTGGCTGGAGCCGCGCGTGAAAGCGTCTGCCGGTCGGATCGAAAAGCTGGAAGCCGAGCTCGAGCGCCTGGCGCGCTTCGCCGGTGTGGAGCAGGTCGTTTATCTGGACGGCTGGAGAGGGTAGTCCCTTCTCCCTGAGGAAGAAGGGATAATCAGCAGATCTCCGTCTTGGAAATCTTGATGCCGAACCCTTCCAGGCCAACATAGTGCCGTTCGCGGCTGGTCATCAGCGTGATCGAGCTGACGCCGAGATCTTTCAGGATCTGTGCGCCGAGGCCGATTTCCAGCCATTCGTTGTCGCGCGTCTGCGCTTCGGCATGGGCCTCGCGGCCCTGGTTGCGTGCCTTGCGGCCGTTGTCATAGTGGCCGACTCCAACAGAGCCTTCGCGCAGGTAGACGATGACGCCGCGGCCCTGTTCGGCGATCTTCTGCATGTAGAAATCGACCGGTTTGCGCTTGCCGAACAGATCGTCGGCGACGTTTTCCGGATGCAGACGCACCGGAATATCGACGCCATCCCTGATGTCGCCGAAGACGACGGCGAGGTGCTGCATCGGGTCCCAGGGCAGGGAATAGGTGTGTGCCCTGGCCTTGCCGAACGGTGTGTCGATATCGAAGCTCGAGCCGAGTTCGATCAACGTTTCCTTGCGCTGGCGATAAGCGATGAGGTCGGCGACCGAGAGGAGCTTCAGCCCGTGCTGCTCGGCGAAATCCACAACCTGCGGGCCGCGCGTCACCGTGCCGTCGTCATTGACGAGTTCGGAGATGACGCCGATCGGCGGCAGGCCGGCAAGCTTGCAGAGATCGACAGCCGCTTCCGTGTGTCCCGAGCGCATCAGGACGCCGCCTTCGCGGGAAACCAGCGGGAAGATATGTCCGGGGCGGACGAAATCGGAGGCGCCGACATTCGGATTGGCGAGATTTCGCACCGTAAGCGTGCGGTCGTCGGCGGAAATGCCTGTCGTCGTACCATGCTTGAAATCGACGGAAACGGTGAAGGCAGTCGTATGGGCGGAATCATTTTCTGCCACCATCGCATTGAGGTTCAGCCGCTTGGCCTCTTCCTTCGGCATCGGTGCGCAAACGATGCCTGATGTGTGGCGCACGATGAAGGCCATCTTTTCCGGCGTCGCATGCACGGCCGCAACGATCAGGTCGCCCTCGTTTTCGCGATCATTATCATCCATGACGACGACAATTTCGCCGGCTTCGAAGGCCCTGATGGCATCGACAACGCGCTTCTGGTCATAAGGCATGGGACAGGTCCTATTTCAGCCGGCCGGTCTGGCCGCGGTCGCGAAGATAGTGGTCGGCAATGGCGCAGGCGATCATCGCCTCGCCGATCGGCACGGCGCGGATACCGACGCAGGGGTCATGACGGCCCTTGGTGCGGATGTCGACATTCTTGCCGTCGGCATCGATCGACTGCCGTTCGGTGAGAATGGAAGAGGTCGGCTTGACGGCGAAGCGGGCAACGACCGGCTGGCCAGTCGAAATGCCGCCAAGAATACCACCGGCATTGTTGGACAGGAAGATCGGCTTGCCGTCATTGCCCATGCGCATCTCGTCGGCATTGTCCTCGCCGCTCGTCTCGGCGGCGGCAAAGCCGTTGCCGATCTCCACGCCCTTGACGGCGTTGATCGACATCAGCAGCGAAGCGATATCCTGGTCGAGCTTTCCGTAGATCGGTGCACCAAGCCCTGCCGGAACACCTTCGGCAACTACTTCGACGACGGCGCCGATGGAGGAGCCGGCTTTGCGGATGCCGTCGAGATACTCTTCCCAGACGGGCACGATCTCGGCATCGGGGGAGAAGAACGGGTTCTGGCCGACCTGGTCCCAATCCCAGTTGGCGCGGTTGATCTTGTGTTTGCCGATCTGCACCAGCGCACCGCGAATGGTAACACCGGGCACGACGAGGCGGGCAATGCCGCCAGCTGCGACGCGTGCCGCCGTCTCGCGTGCGGATGAACGGCCGCCGCCGCGATAGTCGCGGATGCCGTATTTCGTGTCATAGGTGTAGTCGGCATGGCCGGGGCGATATTGGCGGGCGATCTCGCCATAGTCCTTGGAGCGCTGGTCGGTATTCTCGATCAGCATGGAAATCGGCGTGCCGGTCGAGATCATCGTTTCGCCGTCGGTATCCATCATCACGCCGGAGAGAACTTTCACCAGATCGTCCTCGCGCCGCTGGGTGACGAAGCGGCTCTGGCCGGGCTTGCGCTTGTCGAGCCAGACCTGCAGGTCCTCGAGCTTGAAGCGCAGACCGGGAGGGCAGCCGTCGACGACGGCGCCGAGCGCCGGTCCGTGGCTTTCGCCCCAGGTGGTTACACGGAAGAGGTGACCGAATGTATTATGCGACATGTGTTCCCGCCGGATGCGCGGAGCCGGTCGTCACCGGCCGCGCCATTACTTAAAAAGGCGCGACACTCATAGGCCAAAAAGCCGTTCAGGCAAAAGCCTTTCTTTGCGCCTGATGGGGCGATCAGAGGAATGGTATTTCCGGTATTGGGACCGATAGCCTAGGCTTCAGCGCTAGGATGCCAGCAGCCAGGCCGTGCCGCGCGCCTCGATGGCGAAATCGTCGAAGGAGAGGGGGCGTGCGAAGGCATAGCCCTGCAGGAGATCGCAGCCGAGATCGCGCAGCAGTTCGGCATGATCAAGCGTCTCGACGCCCTCGGCCACCGTCTCCACGCCGAGCGAGCGGGCGATTTCGATGATGGAGCTGACGAGCGCGCGTTCCTGCGAAGAGGCGACGATCGGCTGCACGAGCTGCCGGTCGATCTTCAGCCGCTTCGGCTTGAGCTTCAAAAGCGACACGATCGACGTGTGGCCGGTGCCGAAATCATCGATCTCGATATCGATGCCGAGCGCCTTGATTCGTTCGAGATTCTGCGAGACCACATCCTCGCTCTCGTCGAGGAAGATGGATTCCACCAGTTCGAAGGAGATTTCGCCGGGACGGATCTGCAGGTCGCCAAGCGATTCCAGCAGGCTGCCGTCGTGCAGGCGCCGCGCCGAGACGTTGACCGAGACCTTCGGCACGGAGATGCCCTGTGCCGCCCAGCGCATCTTGTCGCGCAATGCGGTCTCCAGCACGATGCGGTCGAGCGTCTGTACGACATTGATTTCGTCGGCAATGCGCAGGAACTTATCCGGCGTCAGCAAGCCCTTGGAGGGATGGCGCCAGCGCACCAGCGCCTCCACCCCGGTCAGCTTCATCGAGCGGGCGCAGAATTGCGGCTGGTACCAGGCCGTGAACTCGCCATTGTCGATGCCGGCGAGGATCTCGTCGGCGGTGCGCTTGTTGTTGATGATATCGGCTTGAAGATTGTGATTGAAGAATTCGAAGCGGTTGCGGCCGAGGCTCTTGGCGCGATAGAGCGCGATATCGGCATTGATCAGCACCTTGCGCGCATCGACATGGATGCCGTTCGCCAGCGCAATGCCGATCGACACGCCGCAGCGGCAGGAGAAGCCCTGGAAATCGATGGGCTGACGCATTTCCTCGACGATGCGGCCTGCAAGCTCTGCCATCTCCGTGTCGCCCGTGTCGAAGGAGAGGATGACGAATTCGTCTCCACCGATACGCGCCACGACATCTCGGTCACGCACGCTTCTCGAAAGCACGCGGGATGCATGCACCAGCATCGCGTCGCCGGCGGCATGCCCCAGCGTGTCGTTGATTTCCTTGAAGCGGTCGAGGTCGATATGCAGGATCGCGAATGTCTGCCGCTCGCTGCGGCCGGCATCCGTCAGGCTTTCCAGTGCTATGTCGAGCTTGCGGCGGTTGGCGAGCGAGGTCAGCGGGTCGTGAAGGGAATTGTGCTCGATCCTGTTCTTGGCAAGCTCCAGTTCAACGTTCTTGGCGATCGCCTCGTCCTTCGCGGACTTGAGGCGCAGCGTCATCAAAGCGTCTTCTGTCGAATCGAAGGCGATGCCGATGATTTTCATCTCGCCGGTCGGCGTGCGGTGCACCTTGCCGACGGAACGCACGTAGCGCAAGCCGCCATTCTCGTCCGGCACGCGGACGACAAGCGTATGCGTGTCCCCGAGTCGCTTGAAATGTCGGGCGCTTTCGAGCGCCAGCCCGCGATCATCGGGATGGATTCGGGAGAGCCAGGCGTCTTCGGTCACGAAGGCATTGCTCTGCTTCAACCCGTAGAGTTCTTGCATGCGCTCGTCCCAGATCGAACCGGCCTTGCCGAGAACGGCTTCCCAGATTCCGCATTGATAGGAATCGAGTGCCAGATCGAGCTTGCTGGACAGTACGGAAAGCTCGGCCTCACGGCTTGAAAGCTCCTCAAGTGCAAGTTCCAGCTCGGCATTTTTGAGTTCGCTTGTTTCTTTGGCGAGACGAAGCGTGTTGGTGACTTCTGCGTCGGCCGTGACATCCCAGACGATGCCGATCGTCTTTCCTGCGCCGCCGGCATCCGTATAGAAGGCGCCGATGGACCGCAGGTGGCGGATGCGGCCATCCTCCCGCATCACCCTGTATTGCGCGGTACAGGCTTCCCCCGCTATGCTGCAGCCGAAGAAATGAACCTCTGCGATTTCGCGGTCTTCGGGCACGATCGTTGACAGCCACACTGCCTGCGATCGGATACCCTCTATCGCCTTGAGGCCGTGAAGCGAGGATGCGCGCGCATCCCAGGAAAGGCTGGTGGCGTTTTCCGGCAACTCCCAAATGCCGATCCGGGAGGATTCGAGTGCCAGGTTGAGCCGCTGCGACAGTTCCAGAAGCTTGGCCTCGCGCGCTTCAAGCTGCGTAATATTGCGATTGCGTTCGCCGAGCAGCAACGTGGCGAAGAAGATCGGGATGATGATCACGCAGCCTGCGGCGACGATGATCAATCGCAGTTCGGGCTGATTGTCTGGAACGGCCGTCCAGCCTGTGTTCGGTACCGCCGCCAGTTCCCATCGCCCGCCCGCGAAATTGATTTTACGGCGGAGCGGATCTTTGCCGTAAATATCGGGGGGGCCGAAGAATGGCGCGGCCGTTTCGTCTGGAGTGCCGATGTCGCGCACTGCGACCGACAGGTGGTCGAGATGCGGATAGCGCTCCTGGTTCTCGCTGTTACGCGCGGGTCTAAGACCCGTCGCCTCGTAGAACATGTTCTGGTCGATGACTGCCTCGACCGCGCCCCAGATGCGGCGTTTGCCGTCCTGCTTGATGAAAACCGGGAAGAAGATCGCGAAGGCGTTTTCTGCGTCCGTCGTCTTGAAGGGACCGTAGAAGCGGGCCGACTGATCGCCGGAATTGCGGCTGATCGACATGCGCTGCAGCAGTACGTCCCGCACATCCCTGCCGATCCGGTCTTTGCCTGATTGCGCCGGATAGACCGACTTGACGATGAAATCAGGCGCGACCGCAATATGGATGAAATGCGGGTTCTGGATCAGCAGCCAGTTGATCTGCCGTTCCATCTCCACTTCGTTCGTCGGCGTACTGAGCGAGATCAGGTTGGAAAGGTCGCGGACGGCGGTGATGTCCATGTTGATCTGCGCCGCCATGCGGGCGCGGATCAGGTTCGTCTCGTTTGCAGTTCGGATTTGCAGCTCGCGCAGATAGGCGGCAGTATTCGCGCTGTCGAGCGCAAAGCCGACGGCAATAACGACAACAGCCATGAGGGCGGAAACCAGCAGCGAGACACGCGTATTCTTCAGAACACGCCGCAGTTGGTTGCCGTTGCTCAGCCGGAATTGCAAATCACACACCCCTACATTCGCGCCGACTTTAGGGGGCAGGGGTTAATTTACGATTGCGCGCATTCGTGGCTGCTAAATCGCGTAAACGGAGAGAAAAAGACGGTCAACGGAGCCTCTTGATTATCCGTAAAATCCTATTCATCAATTGGGCGCCGAAAGCCATTCTTCCGGGCAATTTTCGCCATATTCAGGAGTTTATCTGTGGCCACTCGATATCAACGGCAGCGTTTCAAAGGGATTGCCGACATGCGTTTCGTTATTGCTACGCTTCTGGCCACGGCAAATTTTCTTTCGCCCATGAGCAGTTTTGCCGAGAGCGCTGATGTCGAGGCGACCATCAAGAAGGTCGACACGACCAATCTCGTCCTGACGCTGGACGACGGCAAGACCTATCAGGCGCCCGAGGAATTCGACTTCGAAGGCCTGAAGGCCGGCGTCAAGGTGGTGATTTTCTATACGGAAGTCGACGGCAAGCGCGTCATCAACGATCTCGACATCGTCAAGTGAGCAAGTCCCATCTGGGCTAGAGCCTTTCCTGGTTAGATTGAAGCATTCTGCCGGAGCAGGTTTGCGTCAGGGCAAAGGCGATTGGCGAAGGGCATACCCCTTGGTACGTCCGAGCCGATCGCCTTTGATCCTGGCAGAAAGATGCCCGGCCCTAGCTGGTTTGCAGGCAAACCAGCGGGTTGGCTGAAACGGGCCGCCTGATCGACCGGCCGGCTTGGCTGTAGATCTGGGCTACGACGCGCGCCGGCCGGTCGATCATCCGACTCCGTTTGAGCCAACAGAATGCTTCAATCTAACCAGGAAAGGCTCTAGATCCAGCCGATCAGGCTCTGCGACGTCTCGATCTTCAAAATCCGATCCTGGGGGATTTCACCTTCCGAGGCGACGTCCTTCGGCAGGTCGGAGATTATCTTGAACAAGCTTCTGATGACGCCGCCGTGGGTAACGCAGACGGTCGGCCGGTCAATCGAATTCAGCCATGCGCCAGTCCGCCACGACATGATCTCGTAGCTTTCCGCATCCTCGCCCGGCGGAATGAAATCCCATTTGTTGATGTTGCGTTCTGCGACGCGCTCGGTCTGCGAGGCCCTGAGCTGCTTGAGCGTGTAGCCTTCCCAGTCGCCGAAGGAGACCTCGACCAGACGTTCATCGGTGCGGTATTCCTTGGGCGGGAGCCCCATGGCCGATCGCATGATCTCCATGGTCTCGCGCGTGCGGCCGAGCGGGCTTGCGACGAAATCGAAATCCGTATCGTCCCCGTTCAGGATCGCCGCAAGGGCGATCCCGTTCTGTCTTGCCTGTTCGCGGCCGATCGCATTGATCGGAATATCCTTCTGCCCCTGCAGGCGACGCTCCGCATTCCAGTCGGTCTGGCCGTGTCTGATCACATAGATAAGCACGGGGATCGGCTCCGCTCGAGGGTAGTAGGACGCCTCAGTCCTTGATGACGGAAATATCAGGCGCGTCCACCGCCTTCATGCCGATGACATGATAGCCGCTGTCGGCGTGATGCACTTCACCGGTCACCGAACGCGACAGGTCGGAGAGAAGGTAGAGACCGACATCGCCCACTTCCTCGATGGTAACCGTACGGCGCAGCGGCGCATTGTACTCGTTCCACTTGAGGATATAGCGGAAATCACCGATGCCTGAAGCAGCGAGCGTCTTGATCGGGCCTGCCGAAACGGCGTTGACGCGGATGTTTTTCGGTCCGAGATCGACGGCGAGATACTTGACGCTCGCTTCAAGTGCGGCCTTGGCGACGCCCATGACATTGTAGTTCGGCATCACCTTTTCTGCACCGTAATAGGTGAGGGTGAGCATAGAGCCGCCTTCCCTCATCAGCTTCTCGGCGCGGCGAGCGACCGAGGTGAAGGAGTAGACGGAGATCTGCATCGTCTTGGCGAAATTGTCCGGCGTCGTATCGACGTAACGGCCGGTCAGTTCGTCCTTGTCGGAAAAACCGATCGCGTGCACGATGAAATCGATCTTGCCCCAGAGCTTCTCGACATTGTCGAAAACGGCATCGATCGTGGATTCGTCACTGACGTCGCAATGGCCGACCATGACGGCGCCGATTTCGGCAGCCAGTGGCTCCACGCGCTTCTTCAGGGCATCGCCCTGGTAGGTGAATGCAACTTCTCCGCCCTGCGCATGAATGGCCTTGGCAATACCCCACGCAATCGAACGATTGTTGGCGACACCCATGATGACGCCGCGTTTGCCTGCCATGAGGCCGGATGCTTGAGCCATATTTCGCTTCCCTAGGAATTCTGATGATCCTGCCTATGGCATAGGCCGTTAATCGGTTCAAGCTTGGCTAAGATCATCAACTGTTAGGGATCGTAACAAAGGGTGCGATTGTCACTGAAATTTCATAAAAACAGCCCTTCACGCATGCTTCGCATGAGATCGGTGACTTTATCGTCGGGTTTTTCCCACAACATAATACGCAATTCGACGACGAGATCGCCTTTTCCGCCGCTGTCGTTGGGCAGGCCCTTGTCGGGGATGCGGATCGTCTTGTCGGAGCCGGACCAGGCCGGGACCGTTACATTGAGCGGTCCCTGCGGCCCGTCGATACGCGCCTCGGTGCCGAGCACCGCATTCTCGATGTTCAGCGGCAGCACCGCATGCACGTCGAAACCGTCGACGGTGAAGCGTGGGTCGGGGGCGATGTGGATATTGATCACGGCATCGCCGCGCTGCATGCCAGGCAGCTTGAAACCCTGGCCCTTGAGCCGGATCTGATGGCCTTCGGTCGTGCCGGCCGGCAGGGCAAAGCCCACTTCACGGCCTTCGGGAAGGGAAACCGTCGTCCAGCTTCCCTTCATGATGTCTTCGATCGTCACGGTCGCGGTCGCCACTTCATCCGGCGCCTTTTCAAGGCCCGGCTGGCCGGCGCCGGTGAAGCGACGCACAAGCGAGGTCAGGAGACTTAGCGGCAGGGACATGTTGGCGCTGCCTGCAGCGGAGGCCTCCATATGCTCGTCCTCTGCCTTGGCGGGGTCGGATTCGGTGGTTTCCTGTTCTGGCTGCTTGGCGGCCTCCGCTGCATGCGGCTTGGCCTGTGCTTGCTGCGAATGCGTCTGGGATTGGGCCTGTGCGCCGGCAGTGCGGGCTGTCTGCGCACCGAAGATCCGTTCGACCATCTCTTCTGCGGCTTCGGCAGTGCCGGCCTGCTGCTGTTTGGCACCTGCCGCGGCGGCCTTTTGTGCATTGGCGTTGGCGCGCGCAAGCTCTTCCATCACACGCTCGGCATTGGCCTGCGCGGCCTTTGCGCGCTCGGCCGCTTCACGGGCTGCGTGCCGCTGCTGCATGATCGTTTGTTCTTGCTTCTTGGCCTCTGCCATACGCACCGCGCTGTCGAAGAGATTGCGCTTCCTTGGATCTTTCAGCGTCTCATAGGCGCGGCCGATCTCGGCAAAACGTGCGGTCGCCGTCGGGTCACCCTGATTGTGATCGGGATGCACGGCCTTGGCCATGTTGCGCCAGGCCGCCTTGATTTCATCCGCTCCCGCGTCGCGCTTGACGCCCAGTACCTTGTATGGATCACGCATTGTTCGCACCGCCGCTGTCGCAATCCGGGAGGCATGTTCCTCGTGGCCGTTCCCGGAAACCGAATACTCAACTCATGACGCGCCGTCCCGTTCGCTTATGCGACAGGAAAGCCCGCTCGTCGGCCGATCGTGCGGGAGAGTTGCTAATCACTTCTTATTTCCGAAGTTGGACATGGGGTGTTTTGCCGCGAATGGTTAGTCTTTCACTAAACATTGAGGCGAATCGGCACGACACATTAACCCTGGCGCGTCAGGCGTGCATCCCGCCGAAACAGCTGAGCAGACGGCCTCAGCTTTCCGGCTGGAAGCTCAGAAGCTGCCAGTTGCCGCCGCCGACAAGGCAGGTTTTGCCATAGAACTTGGCGATGCCGACATAGGAGTGGCGCGTCGTGCGGAACTGGCGGCAAACCTGGCCGGCGTCATTGTTCTCGACGATTGTATCGATGACACCGGCGCTGCCGGTCGAGGCATTGGCCCAGGGAAGGGGCTGTCCCTCGAGCTTCTGGATATCGGCTGAGGTTACGGCGTTGCGCACCGTCATCTCGTCGGAAAGCGTATCGGTGCTGGGAGCGGGCTGCGGCACGGTGCCGGTTGCCACCGAACGATCCACCTTTGCCGAACTCAGGAAATCGAACCCTCCGGCCACGCAGCCGGAGAGGGACAGAATCGCTATACCGACGATGGAGAGTCTGACGCTGCCGCGCAGCGAACCCTTTGTATGGCGATGTGTCTTTGCTATGACTTCCACCCTGTGTTCTTCCCCAGCGTCAAAGGCTGGGTCAGTTTAATAAACCGCGGGATTTGAATTAATATGTCGGAAAACGGGTTAACAGGTGGTGACTTTACTGAAAGTGAAGAGCCCTTCAAGCTCTTTGGAGAATGGCTGAAGGAGGCGGAGGCTTCCGAAGTCAACGACCCCAATGCTGTCGCGCTCGCGACGGTCGATGAAGATGGGCTGCCCAATGTCCGCATGGTTCTCCTGAAGGGTTTCGATACCGACGGATTCGTCTTCTACACGAATTTCGAGAGCCAGAAAGGTCGCGAAATTTTGGGACAGAAGAAAGCGGCCATGTGTTTCCACTGGAAAACGCTGCGCCGTCAGGTGCGTGTTCGCGGCCCCGTCGAAATCGTGACCGACGCCGAAGCCGACGCCTATTTCGTCACCCGCGCCCGCGGCAGCCGTATCGGCGCCTGGGCCTCGAAGCAGTCACGCCCGCTCGAAAGCCGTTTTGCACTGGAAAAGGCAGTTG
Organism: Rhizobium sp. WYJ-E13; assembly: GCF_018987265.1. Taxonomy (NCBI): domain Bacteria; kingdom Pseudomonadati; phylum Pseudomonadota; class Alphaproteobacteria; order Hyphomicrobiales; family Rhizobiaceae; genus Rhizobium; species Rhizobium sp. WYJ-E13. The sequence goes on from NZ_CP076853.1 coordinate 525,670, forward strand.
CCGAATATACGGCGCGCTACGCTATCGGCGAGATTCCGCGCCCGTCTTACTGGTCAGGCTTCCGGATCCGCCCGACCTCGATTGAATTCTGGAAGGACCAGAAGTTCCGGCTGCACGACCGCATCGAATTTCGCCGACCGACGCCCGAGGGGGGGTGGGACAAGGTGCGGATGTACCCGTAAAGAGTTTATTTGCCGAGCGGTTTCAATGGAATGCCTGATGCCAGCGCCGAAACATAGCGTGGCTTCTGGTAAAGGCCGTTGAGCGAGATGCGTGGCATATAGGTGGGCCGACTTGCTGCGGGAAACCCCGGCTGCGTTGTCACGGCTACGGCAAAGCCGAGCTTTGCCGCAAGTTCCGCTTCGCGGCCTGTCGCAGCTTCCTGCGTGCCATAGGGATAGGCGATCGCCCGCGGGCGGATGCCGCTGATCGATTCGACATAATCGGCCGAGATTTCCATCTCGATCCGTGCTTCCGCCTGCGTCAGGCGGGCCAGCGCCCGGTGGCTGATCGTATGGGCGCCGAGACTGGCGAGCGGGCTTGCCGAAAGTTTGCGCAACTCCTGCGGCGCCATGACCAGCTCCCGCGTGATATCGACCGGCTCGATTCCGTGGTGCCGGGCCAGCGCATCCACCTCCAAGATGGCGCGGCTCTCGTCCTGCCTGTGGATAAACTCGGCAAGCCGGTCGAAGGCGTCCCATTTCCGGACGAGCGTGTCGAGCGCCAGTCTCTCCCTCCTGCGGCCGAAGTTGAACTCGATGCTGTTCTCCCTGCCGAGCAGCAGCGCCAGGGTTTCCCACCAGATGCTGTGGGAGCCTTCGGCAAAGCCTTGCGCTACGAAAACGGTAAAGGGTGCCCGATGCCGCTCGAAAACGGGCAGGGCATGGACGAGATTGTTGCGATACCCATCATCCAGCGTGAAGGCGGCGAACAGGCGATCGTCCTGCGGGTCCGACAATAGCGAGGGCACGGCATCGAGCGGCACGAAACGATAGCCGCTCCGTTTCAGCCGCCGAAGCACTGCGTCCAGAAATTCCGGCGTTATTTCAAGATGTTCGTTGGGTTCGAACGGCTGGGCGATATGCGGGCGCACGTGATGGAGCGTGAAGATGACACCACGTCCGCGGGCCTCCTTCATGAGCCCGGCTGCATTCGCCAGCCACGCCGCTTCCAGCCCGCCGCCGATCGCGATGCGTTTCAGACGTCGCTTCCACTGCCCCATTTTTCCCGTGACCCCGCTTTGTATTCGTGTCACACAAGCTATCAATCCGCCGTTAAACCTTGCTGAATCGTGCCTGGAGAGTGGCTTCTTTATCGGCTGTTAACCAAGCGAAACAAAAGCTTGGAAAAAACTTGGGCGTTGCCTCAAAGTCGCGCCAGATTGTGGGCATGTGTCACAATACGGGACATAGTTTCGATTGTATCGACTCGCCGGATAGAATGAGGGGAAGCGCATGAGAAGGCTTTTGGCTGCCATTTTGACCGCGACGCTGGCAATTACTGCACCCGTAGCGGCCTTTGCCGGAAGCGCCTCTCTCGTCCTCGATGCCCGCACCGGCAAAGTCCTCGCGTCCGAAAACGGTGATACGCTGAACCATCCGGCCTCGCTGACGAAGATGATGACGCTCTATCTGACCTTCGAGGCGCTCAATCGCGGCAAGATCACCTGGGATACGCCGGTCACGATGTCGAAATATGCGGCCTCCCGTCCACCCACGAAGCTCGGCGTGAAGCCGGGCGGCACGATCACCGTGCGCGAGGCGGTCTATGGCATGATCGTCAAATCCGCCAATGATGCTGCTGCCGCCATGGGTGAAAAGCTCGGTGGTTCGGAAAGCAATTTCGCCAGGCTCATGACCCAGAAGGCCCGCCAGCTCGGCATGAGCCGCACGGTCTTCGTCAACGCATCCGGCCTGCCGGACAAGCGCCAGATCACGACGGCACGCGACATGTCCACGCTCGCCGTGGCGCTGATGAAGAACTATCCCAGCGAATATCGCCTCTTCTCCATCGCGAGCTTCAATTTCCGCGGCCGGACCATCCGCGGCCACAACAATCTCATGTATCGCTACGAGGGCATGGACGGCATCAAGACCGGCTACACCAATGCCTCCGGTTTCAACATTGTCAGTGCTGTGAAGGACGGTAACCGTCGCGTGGTCGGCGTGGTGCTCGGCGGCCGCACCGCTCGTAGCCGCGACGCCCAAATGGCAGCGCTCCTCGATCGGTATATCGGCCGCGCGTCCTCTTCCGGCGGCGCTAAGCTGGTTGCAAGCATGAATACCAAGGAGCAGGTCGAAGTAGCCTCGGCCGCCGATGACACCGATGTTCCCATGCCGGTGAGTGCGCCCCGTGTCGCAGAGGAGGCCGTACAACCCGCGCCGAAAGCGCTCGGTTATGCCGATGGTGGCGTTATTCCGCTGGAGCGTCCGGCGGCGATGGACGAGATCATCAATGCCGGCAAGGCATCGAAAGCGCCGGCTGGCAAGGCAGGTGGCTGGCAGATCCAGATTTCCGCCGCCCCGAGCGCCGATGCCGCCCGAGCGCTTCTTGCGCAGGCTCAGTCCGAGGCAGGTGCACCGCTGGTCTCCGCCTCGCCTTATACTGAAGCTGTCGGCAAGGGCGCCAGTGCGGTTTACCGCGCCCGTTTCGTCGGCTTCCAGAGCAAGGAAGACGCGACGTCTGCCTGTGACGCCCTGAAGAAGCGCTCCTATGACTGCATGCTCCTGCCGAACCAGGGCTGAGCTGCACACTCTGGACAATTTCCGGGAATCGGCGCTCTCCTCATAAACAAAAGGAGAACGTCATGCTGCAACGGCTCGCCGATCAGTTCGAGACCTCATCGTCAACCTATGCCAGCGCCAACGGCATTGAGCGCGATGCCGACTGGTTCCTGCTGAAACTGCAGGAGGAGATGGGTGAACTGACCCAGGCCTGGAACCGTCTGACCGGTCGTGGTCGTGCCAAAGGCCGCTCGCGCGAGGAGATGGAACGCGACCTCGCCGATGAGACCGCCGATATCCTCGGCCATCTCCTACTCTTCGCCCGTCGCCACGACATCGATCTCGCCACTGCAGTCGAACGGAAATGGAAATTCAAGCTCGAGGCGTGATCCGCTTGATGGTCAGCTCGTTGTGACTTTGCGCTGGTAGAATTTGCTGTCCACCGCCATGAGCGGGAATGCCCGCGGCAGGTCCTTCTTGGGAATTTCAGAAAACCCGTTCCTTTCATAGAACCGCTGTGCAGCAAGAAACTTGTCGGTGGTGCCGAGGAAGATATCGGTCACGCCGACTTCGCCGGCATGGGCAAAGAGCGCCTCGAGCAGTCGGTTGGCGACGCCGTGTTCGCGGCCTCGCACCTCGGCGGCCACGAACATCTTCCGGAGCGCAGCCTGGTTGTTGCCCATATCCTTGAGGCCAAGCGTGCCGACAATGACACCGTCTTTCACCGCGACCCAGAACTGACCCTTGCCCGACTGGTAAAAGTCGGGAATGACGCGCAGGTCCGGCTGCGCGTCAGCGGTGATGCCGATGCCGAATTCTTCACGCTGGATCGGCAGGATGACCGAGATCACGTCATCGGCATCGTCAGGGGCGAAGGTTCTGATTTCGATCCCGACCATGATCCTATCGCCTCAGGCCTGTGTGCCGCCGACGGTCACCTGATCCATGCGCAGATGCGGCTGGCCGACGCCGACAGGCACCCACTGGCCCGCCTTGCCGCAATTGCCGATGCCGGTGTCGAGTTTCATGTCGTTACCGATCATCGACACGCGCTTCATCGCGTCCGGGCCGTTGCCGATCAGCATGGCGCCCTTGATCGGCGCACCGATCTTGCCGTTTTCGATGAGATAGGCCTCGGTGCAGCCGAAGACGAATTTGCCTGATGTGATGTCCACCTGGCCGCCGCCGAAGGAGACGGCATAGATGCCCTTCTTGACCGAAGCGATGATCTCTTCCGGCGTCTTGTCGCCGCCGAGCATATAGGTGTTGGTCATGCGCGGCATCGGCACATGCGAATAGCCCTGGCGGCGGCCGTTGCCGGTGGGCGCCATGCCCATCAGTCGGGCATTCTGCCGATCCTGCATGTAGCCGACCAATTTGCCGTTCTCGATCAGCACATTATAGGCCGAAGGCGTGCCTTCGTCATCGATGGTGATCGAGCCGCGGCGGCTGTCGATCGTGCCGTCGTCGACGACGGTCACGCCTGGTGCTGCCACCATCTGGCCCAGGAGACCCGCAAAGGCGGAGGTCTTCTTACGGTTGAAATCGCCCTCGAGGCCGTGACCCACGGCCTCGTGCAGCATGACGCCCGGCCAGCCGGAGCCGAGCACGACGTCCATCGTGCCTGCCGGCGCGTCGATCGCTTCGAGATTGACGAGTGCCTGGCGCAGCGCTTCGTCGGCACCGTGCTGCCAGCTTCCCGTCGCGATGAAATCGCCGAAGCCGATGCGGCCGCCCTGGCCGTAGGAGCCGCTTTCCTGGCGATCGCCTTCGCCGACCATCACGGAGATGTTGATGCGCGTCATCGGCCGGATGTCCTGTACGCGATGGCCGTCGGCGCGCAGGATGTCGACCACCTGCCAGCTTGCGGCGACGGAGGCCGTCACCTGCCGCACTTTGTCGTTCTTGCCGCGCAGATAGGCGTCGATATCGGTCAGCACCTTGACCTTCTCCTCGAAGGTCGGCGAACCGATCGGGTTCTCGTCGGTGTAGAGCTTGCGGTTGGTGCCCTGGGGCGCTGCCGCATAGCTGCCGGAATAGCCGCGCATGACGGCGCCGACCGCATCGGCGGCCCGCTTCAGCGCCGAGACGGAGAGGTCACCCGCATGCGCATAACCGACAGCTTCGCCGGCCACGGCGCGCAGGCCAAAACCCTGCTCGGTGTTGAAGCTGCCGCCCTTGAGGCGGCCGTTATCGAAAGTCAGCGATTCCGCCTGCGCGTGCTCGATGAAGAGCTCGCCGTCATCGGCGCCGGAAAGCGCCTCGGCGACATGCTTGCGCATCGTCGCTTCGTCGGCATCGAAAAGCGTCAGGAGATCGGTGGTCATGTCTTTTGCTCCGCAAGAAGAGCGGGAGTGCTCAATAGCCGATGTAGGTCTGTTGTGCTGCGCGAGCAAGCCCCGACGGATCAGGGCAGGGCGTCGTAGCCTTCCGCAAAGCCCTTGAGGTCGACGGGGATGCCGATGCCTTCTTCCGGCGTCTGGAAGACGATGAACGTCGCCTGGGCGCCGCTGCGGAAGGTCTTGAGCAGTTCGTCCTCGAGAACGACTTCGGCATAGCAGCCATCGGCAAAGCAGCGCACGAAATAGGCGCGGCCGATGTCCTTGCCGTCGACATTGAGACCGAGGCCGTTTGGCAGCAGCACGCCGAGCGGTGCCAGCACGCGCAGGATCTTCGACTTGCGGTCAGCCGTCTTCAGGACGACGACGGACAGGCCGACCTCCGGCCGGTCTTCGGCGATGACGTTCTGCATCAGTGCGCACTGCTCGGTCGAAGCGCCGGGCGGCTTGTCGCAGACGACGGACCATGCGCCATGGTTGGAACGAACCGTGCCGGGAGCCGGTGGCTGCGTTTGCCCAGGCGTCACCTGCTCGACGTTCGGCGTCGCGGGCGACGTAGACGGCTGGGCCGGAGCGGGCTTCGGGGCAGGCGTGGCAGGACGCGACTGCGCGGGCGCCGGCGTCTGCTGCGCGAAAACGGGGCTCGTCGCGGCGGCCGCGATGCCTGCGGTCAGAACAAACGACCGCGCGAGGGAACGGAAACCCATGAAAACCTCTGGATATCGAATCATTGCCGCTATTTGTGAGGCTGCCTACAAAAAATGAAAAGCCCCACCCCGTGAAAACCGGGGGACTGCGGCAGAAATAGGACCTCGCCAAAAGAATGTGCAGCAAGCGGATTGGCCTCAAAGCGCGTTTTTCGTATGCTGATGAAAAGCTTGCAATGTTTTGCCATGCCCGACGATGCGGTCCCGGAGCAAAAATGCCGCATAGACAATTGCTTCTGCCTGTTGCGGCGGATGCCAAACTGTGGTTTGAAGCGCAGAAGATGGCAAGGATTCTGCGTCCGATTTGATGCAGATCAGCGCTCGAGGGAGATTACAAGGTGATTAAGAAGGCTTTTGCAGCTCTGACCGCGCTGGTCTGTCTGCTTTTTGCTTCCGGCACATATGCCGATCAGCCGATGCCGTGGCAGGCGACCCTGCAGCCGGCAGCGACGCCGATCATGCGGGAGATCCGCTGGTTCGAACAGTATACGCTGTGGTTCATTGTTCCGATTACACTGTTCGTTCTCGTTCTTCTTATCGTCGTCTGTTTCAAGTTCCGCGCTTCGGCGAACCCGGTTCCCTCCAGGACGAGCCACAATACGCTGATCGAAGTCATCTGGACTGTGGGGCCGGTCCTTGTGCTTCTCTTCCTTGCGGTTCCCTCTTTTAACCTGCTCACTGCGCAGTTGACTCTGCCGGAAAATCCCGATGTGACCATCAAGGCGACCGCGACCCAGTGGCAGTGGAACTATGAATATGAAGGCTTGGGCGAAACGCCTGTCGCCTTCGACTCCTACCTTCTGAAGGAGCCGGATCGTGCCGCTGCCGGCAAGACCGATCTTTCCGTCTATCCGCGCCTGTTGGCCGTCGACAACGAACTCGTGCTGCCGGTCGACAAGACCGTCCGCGTTCTCGTCACTGCCGCGCCCACCGACGTCATCCACGCTTTCGCCATGCCGTCCTTTGGCATCAAGATCGACGCCGTTCCGGGCCGCCTGAACGAAACCTGGTTCCGCGCCGAGCGTGAAGGTCTCTTCTACGGCCAGTGTTCCGAGCTTTGCGGCAAGGACCATGCGTTCATGCCGATCGCCATCCGTGTCGTTTCCGAAGACAAGTACAAGCAGTGGTTGACCACGGCCGCCAGCGACCTGCCCGGCGCCTACAAGACACTGATCGCCGCTGCCGATGGTTCTGCAAAGACCGTCGATGTCGCTGAAAACGTCGCAAAGTAAGATAGGGGATCGGGACAATGGCTGGACCTTCCGCTCACGACGATCATTCTCATGATCACCACGCTCATGACGCTCATGCGCATGACGACCACCACGATCACTCTCATGCGCCGAGCTTTGCCGACCGCTGGTTCTTCTCGACGAACCATAAGGATATCGGCACGCTCTACCTGATCTTCGCGATCTTCGCCGGTATTATCGGCGGCCTGCTTTCCGTCGCCATGCGCATGGAGCTGCAGGAGCCTGGCATCCAGATCTTCCACGGCCTCGCCTCCATGGTCTACGGCTTCGAAGGCGATGCCGCCATCGACGGTGCCAAGCACATGTTCAACGTCTTCACCACCGCTCACGCGCTGATCATGATCTTCTTCATGGTCATGCCGGCGATGATCGGCGGCTTCGCCAACTGGATGGTGCCGATCATGATCGGCGCGCCGGATATGGCCTTCCCGCGTTTGAACAACATCTCCTTCTGGCTGATCGTTCCCGCCTTCCTGCTGCTGTGCATCTCGATGTTCGTCGAAGGCCCGGCCGGCGCATACGGCGCAGGCGGCGGCTGGACCATGTATCCGCCGCTCGCAGTCGGCGGTCAGCCGGGACCGGCAGTCGACCTTGCGATCTTCGCGCTGCACATCGCCGGCGCCTCGTCGATCCTCGGTGCGATCAACTTCATCACCACGATCCTCAATATGCGCGCTCCGGGCATGACGCTGCACAAGATGCCGCTCTTTGCCTGGGCTGTGCTGATCACCGCCTTCCTGCTGCTGCTGTCGCTGCCGGTTCTGGCTGGTGCCATAACCATGCTGCTCACCGACCGTAACTTCGGCACGGCCTTCTTCGCGCCGGAAGGCGGCGGTGACCCGATCCTCTACCAGCACCTGTTTTGGTTCTTCGGTCACCCGGAAGTCTACATCCTGATCCTGCCGGGCTTCGGTATCGTCAGCCACATCGTATCGACCTTCTCGAAGAAGCCGGTTTTCGGTTACCTCGGCATGGCCTACGCCATGGTCGCCATCGGTGCCGTCGGCTTCGTCGTCTGGGCTCACCACATGTACACGGTCGGCCTGTCGCTCGACGCGCAGCGCTACTTCGTCTTCGCGACGATGGTCATCGCCGTTCCGACGGGTGTGAAGATCTTCTCCTGGATCGCAACGATGTGGGGTGGCTCTATCACCTTCCGTACGCCGATGATCTGGGCGATCGGCTTCATCTTCCTCTTCACCGTTGGTGGCGTCACGGGCGTCCAGCTCGCAAACGCTGGCCTCGACCGCTCGCTGCATGACACCTATTACGTCGTGGCTCACTTCCACTACGTTCTGTCGCTCGGCGCCGTCTTCGCCATCTTCGCTGCCTGGTACTACTGGTTCCCGAAGATGACCGGTTACATGTACAACGAGTTCCTCGGCAAGTTGCACTTCTGGGTCATGTTCGTCGGCGTGAACCTGGTGTTCTTCCCGCAGCATTTCCTCGGCCTCGCAGGCATGCCACGCCGCTACATCGACTATCCGGATGCATTCGCCGGCTGGAACTATGTCTCGTCGATCGGCTCGTATATCTCCTTCTTCGGCGTGATCATCTTCCTCGTGGGTGTCTGGGAAGCCTTCGCCAAGAAGCGCGTTGCCGGTGACAATCCGTGGGGTGAGGGTGCAACGACCCTCGAATGGCAGCTGCCTTCGCCGCCGCCGTACCACCAGTGGGAACAGCTTCCGCGCATCAAGTAAGATGCCGGACTTCCAGACGCCGCAGGCCTCTGCGGCGTCTTGCGATTAGTAGATCAGGACGGAATGATGACGGTTGTCGACAATCACGAGGCTCTTGCGGACGAAGGCGATTTTCGCCTGTCGGAAGCCGGTGCGCGCGATTATTTCGAGCTTCTGAAGCCGCGGGTCATGTCGCTCGTGGTCTTCACGGCCTTTGCCGGCCTCGTGCTGGCGCCAAGCCACATCAATCCGGTCCTCGGCCTGATCGCCATTCTCTGCATTGCCGTCGGCGCAGGCGCGTCGGGTGCGCTGAACATGTGGTATGACGCCGACATCGACGCCGTAATGAGCCGCACTGCCAATCGCCCGATCCCGGCCGGCCGCATCATGCCCAAGGAAGCGCTGGCCTTCGGCCTCGTTCTCTCCTGCTTCTCGGTGACGATCCTGGGTCTGGCGGTCAACTGGCTGTCGGCCTCCATCCTCGCCTTCACCATCTTCTTTTATGCCGTCATCTACACGATGTGGCTGAAGCGCTCCACGCCGCAGAACATCGTCATCGGTGGCGCGGCCGGCGCTTTCCCGCCCATGATCGGTTGGGCCTGCGTGACCAATTCGGTCACGATCGAAAGCACTGTTCTTTTCCTGATCATCTTCCTGTGGACGCCGGCGCATTTCTGGGCGCTCGCCCTCTTCAAGATGCGCGATTACGAAGCTGTCGGCGTGCCGATGCTGCCGAACGTTGCAGGTGAACGCACCACCAAGCACCAGATCGTCGCCTATGCCGTGCTGACGGCAGTCTGCGCCGTGCTGCCGACTTTCCTCGGTTTTGCCAGCGTCGGATATGGTGTGGTGGCCGCAGCGCTTGGCGCGGTCTTCATATACTGTTCCATCGCCGTCTGGCGTATGCCCGATGGCGATCTCAAGATGATCCCGGCGAAGAAGTTGTTCGGCTTCTCAATCTTCTATCTCTTTGCCGTGTTCTCCGCGCTGATGCTCGACCGGCTGGTTGCGATGCTGGTCTCGTATGCAGGAGGCTCGTTCTGATGGAATTGGTCAAGCTCACCGAGGCGCAACGCAAGTCGCGCCGTAATCGCAACATCGCGCTTGGTGTCGTGCTCGCCGGCCTGGTGGTTCTTTTCTACGCCATCACCATCATCAAATTCCTGGGACATGGAGGCTGATACGATGAGCGATGCCGTCAACGCACCGAAGAGGCCGCGCAACAATGCCGCCGTCGTCTTCATGTGCCTGAGCTTCGTCGTCGGCATGGGCGCGGCAAGCTATGCAGCCGTGCCGCTTTATCGCCTCTTCTGCCAGGTGACCGGCTATAACGGTACGACCCAGCGTGTCGATCAGGTTTCGAGCGTCATTCTCGACCGCACGATGCGCATCACGTTCGACGCCAACGTCGCCCCCGGCCTGCAGTGGGAATTCAAGCCGGTCGAACGCGAGGTCAATCCGAAGATCGGCGAGACCATCCAGGTCAATTTCATCGCCGAAAACCGTTCCAACGAAACCCAGCGCGGCCAGGCGATCTTCAATGTGACGCCGGGCGAGGCGGGCGTCTATTTCAATAAGGTGCAATGTTTCTGCTTTAATGAAACGGACCTGAAGCCGGGCGAAAAGCTTGAAATGCCGGTCGTGTTCTACATCGATCCGGATATTACCAAGGCCGCTGAATCGAAGAGCATTCACACGGTCACGCTGTCCTACACGTTCTATCCCAAAGAGGGTTCGAAGCCGGTGGCTTCGAATGAGGGTGGAACGGGACAGGCTGAAAAGAAACTTTGATTGAGGAGTGTTTCCGGCGGTGCCGGAAGCGGAGAAGGAAGACACCGGGGATCTGACATGGCCGATGCTCATCAGAAGAATCACGACTATCACATCATAGCTCCGAGCCCGTGGCCGATACTGGCCTCGCTCGGCGCATTCCTGATGGCCTTCGGCGGCGTCGGCTATATGCGCTACCTGAACGGCGGCTCGCTGCATGTTCTCGGTATCGAGTGGGCTCATCCGTGGGTCTTCTTCATCGGCCTCGCTGTCGTTTTCTACGTCATGTATGGCTGGTGGTCGGACACCGTGAAGGAGGCCCATGAGGGCGCCCATACGCGCGTCGTGTCTCTGCACCTGCGCTACGGCATGATCATGTTCATCGCTTCGGAAGTGATGTTCTTCGTCGCCTGGTTCTGGGCCTATTTCGACGCCAGCCTCTTTCCGCACGAAGCCATCCAGGCTTCGCGCCTTGCCTATACCGGCGGTGTCTGGCCGCCGAAGGGTATCGAGGTTCTCGATCCCTGGCACCTGCCGATCTACAACACCGTCATTCTGCTGCTCTCGGGCACGACGGTGACTTGGGCTCACCACGCTCTCTTGCACAACGACCGCAAGGGCCTTATCCAGGGCCTGACGCTGACGGTTCTGCTCGGCGTGCTCTTCTCCAGCGTCCAGGCCTATGAATATGCGCATGCTCCGTTCGAGTTCCGCAACTCGATCTACGGCGCGACCTTCTTCATGGCCACGGGCTTCCACGGTTTCCACGTTCTGGTCGGCACCATTTTCCTGCTGGTCTGCCTGCTGCGTGCGTTGCGCGGCGACTTCACGCCGAAGCAGCATTTCGGCTTCGAGGCGGCTGCCTGGTACTGGCACTTCGTCGACGTCGTCTGGCTGTTCCTGTTCTTCTGCATCTACGTCTGGGGCGGTTGGGGTGCTCCGGTCGCCGCAGGCTGATCCAGTCAGGATGGAAATTAAAAAGGCGGGTGCCACTGGCCCCGCCTTTTTCTTTGTCTCGACGCTGATTCTATATCTTACCGTTGCCCGGCCAGCCTTTCGAAGGCCGAAGGCTCGGGAATACCGAGATCCAGCTGATGGCGGATCGCCTCGGCGCATTCGAGCGCAGTCAGCACGGATGTATCGACCTCCATGTCGTAGAGACCCGGACGATGCACCTCGTCCTGCCAGCGCTGCACCGGTTCGGGAATGGACGCGTCCTCCGTGGCGCGCAGATAAAGCGTCTCGCGCCCTTCCTCGACAATTTCGCGCCGCTGCATGATCGTTTCGATCGGACAACGTATGCCGACGAACAGCACGGGAAAGCCCTCCAGCCGCCGGGCGCAGTCGCCGAGGATGCCGAGCGGCTGGGAGTAGCTGTCATGATGGCCGAGATCTGCGACGACGTTGAGGCCCAATCCGGCATGAATAGCGATCGATTCATAGAGCGCTGCGTAGAGGAACGGTACCAGTTCCTCCAGGTCCGGTCGTTCGCCGCCCGGCCTCAGCCCGATGCCGGGCAGGTAGCGCTTCGGCGTCATGGCATTATAGGTATCGACGCCGAGATTGATCCACGGCCCCTCAAATTCTTCCTGGATCGCGCGCGCAATGCTGGATTTGCCGCTTCGCGGCGCGCCGTTCAGGATTATGATCTGTCCGGCATGGCTATCATCTCTCATCAGTCTTCTTCTTCTGTTTGGCGCGAATCACTGAGGCGAAAACGCGCAGGCCTTTCCATTCGGGATGCGAATACTTTATGGGAGAGTTAAGGCAGACGACGAAAAGGCGTCGGCAGGGAGATGGTCATGAGTGAAGACAACGCACAATTTCCGCCGGTCGATCCGGTCAAGAGCGGTATCAAGGGATGCTGCCCACGCTGCGGTCATGGTCAGCTCTTCGATGGTGTACTTGGCTTGAAACCGCGCTGCGCCGCCTGCGGCCTGGACTATTCCTTCGCCGATGCAGGCGATGGTCCCGCCGTCTTCGTCATCCTCATCGTCGGCTTCATCATCATCGGTTCGGTGCTCTGGCTGCAGGTCAACTACGCTCCGCCGATCTGGGTCCACATCCTGCTCTTCGGTCCGCTGACGGTCATTCTTTCCCTGGTGGCGCTGCGTTGGTGCAAGGGTATCCTCATCGCCATGCAATATCGCCACAATGCCCGTGAGGGTCGCTTGAGTGATTGATATTGAAAGTCCGGCCCCGCGCCGCAAGCTGCCGGTCTTTACCGGCATGGCGGTCCTCATTGCGCTCGCCATCCTGATCTCGCTCGGCACCTGGCAGGTGGAGCGCCTTCACTGGAAGGAAGGCCTGCTCGCCGATATCGCCGAGCGTCGCGCAGCCGCCCCGGTTCTGCTTGCGGATATCGAGTCCATGGCGGCTCAGGGCGGTGATATTGAATATCGTACAGTTACAGCCGCCGGCCGCTACATCAACAATAAGGAGCGCCACTTCTTCGCCACCTGGCGAGGCCAGACCGGCTATTACATCTACACGCCGCTGCAGCTTGAAGACGGGCGCTACCTCTTCGTCAACAGAGGCTTCGTTCCCTATGAGAACAAGGAGCCGGAAATGCGCATGCAGGGCCAGTTGACTGGCCAGCAGACGGTAACCGGCCTCGCGCGTGCAAAACTTCCCGCCAAGCCTTCGTGGCTGGTGCCTGACAACGACGTGGTGAAGAACATCTTCTACTGGAAGGATCTCGATGTGATGGCATCGAGCGTCGATCTCGACAAGGCCAGTGTCGTGCCCTTCTTCGTCGATGCCGATTCCACGCCCAATCCAGCGGGTTTTCCGATCGGTGGCGTGACACAGGTCGATCTGCCGAACGACCATCTGCAATATGCCTTTACCTGGTACGGGCTGGCGGTGGTGCTGGCCGTCGTCGTCGCTATCTCCTGGTTCCGCCGCAAGGGTGCCGCGCAATAGTATCGCTTCAATTCCATCCCATATTGGGTTAGAGGTCCCTGAAGCTTAACCTGGATATGTCATGAACATTGCGGCAAAACCTCCTTTGACGATCAGGCTCTGCGGTCCGCGCGGCTTCTGTGCTGGCGTCGATCGGGCGATCCAGATCGTCGTGCTGGCGCTGAAGGCCTATGGCGCGCCCGTCTATGTCCGCCACGAGATTGTCCATAACCGCTATGTCGTGGAAGGGCTGGAAGCCAAGGGTGCGGTCTTCGTCGAGGAGCTTGACGAGATCCCGGCGGAACATCGCGCCCAGCCGGTCGTCTTTTCCGCCCATGGCGTGCCGAAATCCGTGCCCGAGGATGCGAACGCCCGCAACCTCTTCTATCTCGACGCAACCTGTCCGCTGGTCTCCAAGGTCCACAAGCAGGCGATGCGCCATAATCGCCTCGGCCGCCATGTCGTCCTGATCGGCCATGCCGGCCATCCCGAGGTAATCGGCACCATGGGCCAGCTTCCTGAAGGTACCGTCTCTCTGGTCGAGACCGTCGAGGACGTCGATGCCTATGAGCCTGCTGATCCCGATAATCTCGGCTATGTCACCCAGACGACGCTCTCGGTCGACGATACTGCCGGTGTTATCAAGCGGCTGGAAGAGCGCTTCCCCAATCTGAAGGCGCCGGCTGCCGATTCCATCTGCTATGCCACGACCAATCGCCAGGAAGTGGTGAAGGATGCTGCCCCCGGTTGCGATCTGTTCATCATTGTCGGCGCGCCGAATTCGTCCAATTCCAAGCGGCTCGTCGAAGTGGCGCTCCGGGCCGGGGCGAAGAGGTCGATCCTCGTGCAGCGCGCTTCCGAACTCGACTGGGATGAGATTGGCCCGATTGGTACGCTCGGCCTGTCCGCCGGTGCTTCCGCCCCGGAAGTGATCGTCAACGAGATCATCGAGGCCTTCCGCACCCGCTTCGATGCCCGTGTCGAGCTTGCCGAAACCGTGCAGGAAAACGAACATTTCCTCGTCAATCGCGAACTGCGCAGTCTTGAACTGACCACGGCTGACATGGCATTCGTGAACGGGGAGTGAGGCGAGGAGATCCCTCCATCCTGCCCCATCTGATCAGACCGCCTCTACAGTGAGAGACCCACCTTGGCAGTTTATACTGATATCGCCGAAGACGATCTGAAATGGTTTCTCACCGAATACGATGCCGGCACGCTGCTTTCCTACAAGGGCATCGCCGAAGGCGTGGAGAATTCCAACTTCCTGCTGCACACATCCAAGGCGCCGCTCATTCTGACGCTTTATGAGAAGCGCGTGGAAAAGAGCGATCTGCCGTTCTTCCTCGGCCTGATGCAGCATCTGGCGGCCGGCGGCCTGTCCTGCCCGCTGCCGCTGCCGCGCAAGGACGGTGCTCTGCTCGGCACGCTGTCAGGCCGTCCCGCAGCGCTCATTTCCTTCCTCGAAGGCATGTGGCTGAGAAAGCCCGAACCGAAACATTGCCGCGAAGTCGGCAAGGCGTTGGCGCAGATGCATGTCGCTGCCGAAGGTTTTGCGCTGACGCGGCCGAACGCGTTGTCGCTGGAAGGCTGGCAGACGCTCTGGGACAAGTCGGAGGCACGCGCCGACGAGGTGGAGTTCGGCCTGCAGAACGAAATCCGCAGCGATCTCGATTTCCTGCGGACCTATTGGCCGAAGGATTTGCCCGCTGGCGTCATCCACGCCGATCTTTTCCCTGATAACGTCTTCTTCCTTGGTGACGAACTCTCGGGCCTCATCGATTTCTATTTCGCCTGCAACGATCTGCTCGCCTATGACGTCTCAATCTGCCTCAATGCCTGGTGCTTCGAGAAGGATGGTGCCTACAACATCACCAAGGGTACGCAGATGCTCGAGGGTTACCAGAGCGTGCGGCCGTTGAGTGCTCAGGAGATCGCGGCGCTGCCGGTCCTCTCCCGCGGTTCGGCCCTGCGTTTCTTCCTGACCCGTCTCTACGACTGGCTCACGACGCCGGAAGGCGCGATGGTCACCAAGAAGGACCCGCTCGAATATCTGCGCAAGCTGCGCTTCCACCGCCAGATTTCCTCGCCGGCGGAATACGGATTGAGCCTATGAAGCACATCGATATCTTCACGGATGGGGCGTGCTCCGGCAATCCCGGCCCCGGCGGGTGGGGCGCCGTGTTGCGCTACGGCGAGGTCGAGAGGGAGCTCTCCGGCGGCGAGGCGGACACGACCAACAACCGAATGGAATTGTTGGCTGCCATCTCCGCGCTCAGCGCCTTGAAAGAGCCCTGCGAGGTCGATCTCTACACCGATAGCGCCTATGTGAAAGACGGCATTTCCAAATGGATATTCGGCTGGAAGAAGAACGGCTGGAGGACATCGGACAATAAGCCGGTGAAGAATGCCGAGCTCTGGCAGGCGCTGGAGGAGGCCCGCAACAGGCACAAAGTGACGCTCCATTGGGTCAAGGGCCATGCCGGTCACCCGGAGAACGAGCGTGCCGACGAACTGGCCCGCAAGGGCATGGAGCCGTTCAAGAAGAGCAAGAAGGCAGGCTGATCAAGCCGCCTGTCGCTGCTCGTTGGCTGCATTCTGTATCAGTCGGTGCAGATATTCCAGCTTCGTGACGACCGGCGAAGACAGCACGAAGGGATAGGAATCCGGCTGGCCCATGCTGCGCTGGATCGCATTGATCGCAAGGCTGAGCGGCACCCACGCGCTGACGAGCTGTTCGGCGCTCTGTGCCCGATAGGGACTGAAATCAACCTCCGCCGCAATCTCTTCATGGCCGCGCGGATCGATCGCCATGCCGAAGCTGCGCGCGGTCTCCAGCGTATCGACGATGTGCAGGTAATGCGCGAAGCATTCCGCAAAATCCTCCCAGGGATGTACGGAGGCATAGGCACTGATGAAGTTCTCCTGCCAACCGGGAGCCGGCCCATTGGCATAGTGGTCCTGCAATGCCGCGCCATAGTCGTGCCGCTCGTCGCCGAAGACGGCGCGGAATTCGTCGAAACCATTGCGGTCGCGCACGAGCTTGTTCCAGATGAAATGTCCGGTCTCATGACGGAAATGGCCGAGCAGGGTGCGATAGGGCTCGTCCATCGCCGTGCGCGCCTGCTCACGGGTCACGTCATCCGCCTCCGCCGCACGGATGGCGATCAGCCCTTCTTCATGCCCTGTCATGGCCGGGACCACATTGCCGTCGTTTTGGACGGCGTCTTCCAGGAAGTCGAAGACGAGGCCGCCTTGCGGGTCTTCCTGCCGATCCGGATGCGGCAGATTCCAGCGCAACAGCGAATAGAAGAGATGGCGCTGTGCCTGGCTCATGCGCCGCCAGCGGTCGATGCCTTCTGGCGTATCGGTGTTCGGCACCAGCCGGTTATGCCGGCAGGCGATGCAGAAATCATTGTTGTCATCGACCAGCCAGTTGCAGATATCGAGACCCGCATTGGCGCAGAACCGCACGAGCCGGTTCGAATCGGAGACGAGCTGCCAGTTTGCCTCATCGAACGATTCCAGTGCATGCATGGAAAGATCGCCCGCAAAGAAGCCGAGGCGATGATTGCAGCGCACGCACTGCCTGTTGTCGAAATGGATGACCTGATCGCAATTATCGCAGGCAAACAACCTCATGGCAGCCCCCTAAATGCCCGCCGCATAGGTACCGCAGGCATTGCCGACGGGAAACGCTAATGAACGAGTTTCGTTCCGGAAGGATGCAATCAGGCGTGGCCGGCTTCCGCCGAAAGCATGGCCGGCGTGACACCCATACTGGCAAGCGCCCGCTCATACTTGTCATCGAGGCAGCGATCGAAGATCAGCTCTTCATTGGCCGCGCAATTGAGCCAGCCATTGGCTGCCACCTCGTTTTCAAGCTGGCCCGCGCCCCAGGAGGAGTAACCGAGCAGCATGGTCGCCCGCTTGGGGCCGCCGCCCTTGGAGATGGCGCGCACGATATCGAGCGTCGCCGTCAGGCAGATATCGTCGCTGACGGGGATGGAGGAGTCGCTGACATAATCGTCGGAATGCAACACGAAACCGCGGCCGCTCTCGACCGGACCGCCCGTCTGGATCGGAAATTCCCGTGCATCCTTCGGCAGTACGATGGAATCTTCCTGCTTTATCATATCGAGATGCAGCAGGACATCGGTGAAGGTGAGGCTCTGCGGGCGATTGATGACGAAGCCCATGGCCCCTGCGTCCGAGTGCGCGCAGATGTAGATCACCGTGCGCGCAAAGTTGCGATCTTCCATGCCGGGCATGGCGATCAGGAACTGACCGTCGAAAAATCCGCGTTCCCGTCTGTTCTTCAACGTTGCTAGGGACATGGTTCCTCCTGCCGCCAGACCGCACAAAAGGCTCCGACAAGAGAAACATGGGCCAATGTCACAAATCAATCAACTGAAAATGAAGATTTATATGGGCGGGACTTCTGGCAGCAATTGGCAAATTTCGGTAAACCCTTGTTCCATGAGAGTTATTTCATTGCGCGCGCACGCCCTGTTAATTGCAGTCATTTCGGCTGCGTCCATGGCCGGATTGTTGCGTCCGGCGCATGCGGAAATGAGCGACTGGGTGCAGAACGAGGGTGGCCGCATGCGTCTCGTGGCACTGCCGCCTGATGCTGCCGGCCATATAAGGGCAGGCCTGCAGATCGAACCGAAGCCTGGCTGGATCACCTATTGGCGTGAGCCAGGCAACAGCGGGATCCCGCCGCAGATCACCATCGCACCGCAAAGCGGCGTCACGCTTGATGCCATTTCCTATCCCGTTCCGAAACATATCTCCAGTGGCAAGGTCGAGGATATCGGCTATGGGGCTCCGGTGACACTGCCATTATCGCTGACGGCTTCGAAGGCGGGGCCGGTCGCAATAGACGCCACCGCTTTCATCGGCATCTGCAAGGATATATGCATTCCTTTTCAGGCGCAGTTTTCGCTGAAAATCGGCGCTGTCGCTCAGTCGCGGCCGCAGGAGGAAATGATCCTTCGGAATGCTGCTGCCCGCCTTCCCGAAGCGCCGTCCGCCGATTTCGAGGTTGTGGCATACGCGATGTCATCCGACCTGAAGCAACTCTCGCTGAAAGTTACTCTGCCGGAAGCGGGGAATGGATCGCCCGAAATCATCGTTACCGGCCCCAGCGGCTATGCCTTCACCAAGCAGATAAACGTGGGGCGCAGCGGCAAGGCCTATTCCGCCGATATCGCCATCGGAAAGCTGCCGAAAAATTACGATATCAAGGGCAAGCAGTGGGGAGTGCTCATCGTTGACGGCGCCCGCGCCATGGAAACCACGCTTGCCTTTGATTGACCGCATCTTATAGTCCCTCTCGATCCCCTGCGGCCATGCCGCGACCAGCCAGTATCGAGGAGAAAATCCATGACCATCGCGATCGGCGGCAAGCTTCCTGCCGCCACCTTCAAGGAAAAGACTGCCGACGGCCCGGTCGAAACCACCACCGAGCAACTCTTCGGCGGCAAGCGCGTCGTGCTCTTTGCCGTGCCCGGCGCCTTCACGCCCACCTGTTCGCTGAACCACCTGCCGGGCTATCTTGAAAACCGCGATGCCATTCTCGCCAAGGGCGTCGACGATATCGCCGTTCTTGCCGTCAACGATTGGCATGTCATGGGCGCCTGGGCACAGTCTTCGGGCGGCCTCGGCAAGATCCACTTCCTCGCCGACTGGGATGCCGGCTTCACCAAGGCAGTCGGTCTCGATGCCGATCTCTCGGCGGGTGGCCTGGGCGTGCGCTCCAAGCGCTATTCCATGCTGGTCGAAGACGGTGTCGTGAAGTCGCTCAACGTCGAAGAAACGCCCGGCCAGGCAACGGTTTCCGGTGCTGCGGCGATGCTTGAGCAGCTCTGAGCTGGAAACGTATCATTGCGAATGTCAAAGGCGCCCTCGGGCGCCTTTTCAATGCTCGACGTTGAAATGCGCATCAAGATCGCGATGGCCTTCCAGAATATTCACGATCTCAAGTGCATCGTTTCTGTATTGAAAGAAGATAACGTATGTCCGGTATGCCACGCTTCGCATTTCCGGACGCAATTCGGGTCACGACATCTTTTACGGAGCTTGGAGACGAAACTCTCCGCAAGTTCGGTACTTCCGCTTTGCTGCTCAATGTAATCCAGAATATAGAGGATGTCGCGTTGGGCGTCTGTCAGATAGCGTAATCGAGGCACTATTTAGCTCTCTTCGCCTTTAGTTCAGCCACTCTCGTTTCGATCGCCGCTCGAAGTTCATCGTTGCTAACATTGCCGCCACGAGCAATCGAGGCTTCCAGCGTTTCGCGAAGCCTAGCAAGCTTCGCTTCCCGCTCCTCTACCAGCCGCAAGCCTTCGCGCAACACTTCGCTCGCAGAGCCAAGCGTCCGTCTTTGACGGCTTGTTCAACGAATTTTTCCCAGCGTTCACCAATGGACACGTTCATAGCAATCGTCTCCGTCCAATCTCGATAACAAAATATGCGCATTAGATAGCATTGCG
This sequence comes from Rhizobium sp. WYJ-E13, assembly GCF_018987265.1. Lineage (NCBI taxonomy): Bacteria > Pseudomonadati > Pseudomonadota > Alphaproteobacteria > Hyphomicrobiales > Rhizobiaceae > Rhizobium > Rhizobium sp. WYJ-E13. Next base: position 545,542 of record NZ_CP076853.1, read on the forward strand.
CCAAGAGTGCATTCCGCCTCATTCTCGCCGCAATTGTTATAACATAACTGTAATGTTATTACGTAAAGGAATTGAGAATGCCGCCCATATCCGCACATTTTGCCATTAGTCTCCTTGGGCAGTCGGCGTTTCTGCGCCTGAGTGGTGCGGGCGCCATCGTCGCGCTTCTCTGGCTGGCGATCCATTGGGCGATCCTGCTGCCATGAGCGCTGCGATCATCCGCCTCGACAACCTGACGGTCTCCTATGATCGTCATCCTGCACTCCATCATCTCTCCGGCACGTTTCAGCCCGGCAGCCTGACGGCAATCGCCGGGCCGAATGGCGCCGGAAAATCAACGCTGCTCAAGGCGATCATGGGGGAATTGCGTCCTGCAGAGGGGCGGGTGGAGCATCGTCTCCAGCGCACGGATTTCGGCTATCTGCCACAGGCGGCTGACATCAACAGGCGCTTTCCGATCTCGGTGCTGGATACGGTGCTGCTCGGAAGCTGGCGCTCGGCCGGTGCCTTTGGCCGCATCGCAAAGCAGGACACTGCGCGTGCCCGCGCCGCGCTTGCCACCGTCGGTCTCGAGAGGTTCGAAAAGCGCCATATCGGCTCGCTTTCGGCCGGCCAGTTCCAGCGTGTGCTCTTCGCCCGCCTGCTGCTGCAGGATGCGCGCATCATCCTGCTTGACGAACCTTTCACCGCCATCGATGCCCGCACGACCAGGGATCTGCTCGACATTGTCGTCTGCTGGCATGGCGACGGGCGGACGGTGATTGCCGTGCTCCATGATTTCGAACAGGTGAGGGCGTATTTCCCGCAGACCTTGCTGCTTGCCCGCCGGCTGGTCGGCTGGGGGCCGACGCAGGAGGTCATGTCGTCTGCCAATCTTCTGCAGGCCCGCGCCATGGCCGAACGTTGGGATGAGGATGCCGAAGCCTGCGAGCCGGCGGCATGACGGCCTACGATATCTTCTTCGCACCCTTTGCCGATTATGGCTTCATGCGCCGTGCGCTCGTCGCCTGCCTGTGCCTGGGGCTTGGTTCCGGCCCCATCGGTGTTTTCCTGATGATTCGCCGCATGAGCCTCATGGGAGACGCCATGAGCCATGCCGTGCTGCCCGGTGCCGCGGTCGGTTACCTCGTCGCCGGCTCGCTGTCGCTGACGGCCATGGGCATCGGCGGACTTGTCGCTGGTCTTTCCGTCGCGCTGCTATCAGGTGTCGTCAGCCGCATGACCGCGCTGCAGGAGGATGCGAGCTTTGCGAGCTTCTATCTCGTATCGCTGGCCTTGGGCGTTCTCATAGTCTCCTTGCGTGGCTCCAACATCGATCTGCTGCATGTGCTTTTTGGCACCATCCTCGCGATCGACGCGCCGGCGCTGACGCAGATCGGCGCCATCATGTCGGTCACACTATTGGCGCTCGCGGTCATCTATCGGCCGCTGGTCGCGGAATGTTTCGATCCCGGCTTCCTGCGCGCCGTCGGCGGGCGCGGACCGGTCTATCATTTCCTCTTCCTGCTGTTGGTCGTGCTGAACCTCGTTGCGAGCTTCCAGGCGCTCGGCACGCTGATGGCCGTCGGCCTGATGATGCTGCCGGCTGCGATCGCCCAACTCTGGTCGCGCAGCTTGTCCGCCATGATGATCATTGCGGCGGCAAGTGCCGCGGCTTCCGGCTATCTCGGCCTCATCGCCTCCTATCACCTTGAGCTTGCCTCCGGCCCGACGATCATCATGACCGCGGCTCTGCTCTACGGCCTCTCCATTTTCTGCGCCCCGTCGGGCCTTGCCCGGCGCTTATTCCCCCGCCCGCATCTGAAGGGCTGATTACAGGAGACATCGATGTTACCTAGCAGATTGCTTCTTTCCGCCGCCTTGCCCATCCTGATCACGCTTTCGGCCGTGCCGGCTTCGGCCGAAACGCTGAAGGTCGTCGCCTCCTTCACCGTGCTTGCCGATGTCGTCCGCCAGGTTGGCGGCGATCACGTTAAGGTCACGAGCCTCGTCGGCCCGAACGGCGATCCCCATGAATTCGAGCCGTCGCCGGCCGATGCGAAGGCGCTGAATGCCGCTAAAGTCACCTTCGTCAGCGGCGAGGGACTGGAAGGCTGGATGGACCGCCTGATCACTGCCTCTGGCTACAAGGGCAAGCCGGTCACGGTCTCCGAAGGCATCAATACCCGCACGATGGAAGAGGATGGCAAGACCGTCACCGATCCGCATGTCTGGAACAGCCCCGTCAACGTGAAGGTCTGGGTCGCCAACATCGAGAAGGCGTTGTCCAACGCCGACCCGGCCGATGCCGCGGCCTACAAGGCCAATGCTGAGAAATATACAAAGAAACTGGACGAACTGGATGCCTATGCGCATTCCAAATTCGACAAGATCGCCGATGACCGCCGCAAGGTGCTGACGAGCCACGATGCGTTCGGCTATTTTGGCCGTGAATATAATGTCAGCTTCCTGGCACCGCTTGGTCTCTCGACAGAAAGCGAAGCCTCCGCAGCCGACGTCTCCAAGTTGATCGAGCAGATCAAGCAGGAACACGTAAAGACCTACTTCTTCGAAAACTCCAACGATCCGCGCCTCGTCAAACAGGTCGCCACCGCGACCGGTGCCGAGCCGGGCGGTGAGCTCTACGTCGAATCTCTCTCGGACTCGAAAGGCCCAGCCCCGACCTACGAGAAGATGTTCCGCTACAATGTCGACCAGCTCTCCACCGCCATGGCGAAGTCGAGCTGAGTTACCAAGGTCTCAGATAACGAGATCGAAAACCAAGAGGCCGGCCAGGCCTCCATCCGTCGACGAGACGATGCGCTCGCCGACGGTCACATGCTCGGGATGCACGAGATAGGTATCACGAGCCTCGGGGCTTTCGAAGGTCACGGCAAAGCCGTCGACGAAACCGCCATGCAGCCCCTCGGGTGAAACATTCGGCCCGTATTTAATGTCAAGAATTCCCGGGATCACCTGCTTCAGCGCCACGATGGCGTCGAACAGCGCCTGCTTGTCGTCAGGCGTCATAGCGCCCTTCAGCCGCATGAATACGCAGTGCAGGATCATAAGGTGCCTCCCGGTTGTGTTTTCGGGCAGAATAACGAGGAAAACGGCAAGGGCAATGATATTTCGTTTCCGCAGTCGCTAGACCTGTCGGAGCCAGCCAGCCTACATTTGGTCCGCTACCGTTACCGGACGCTTATAGATCTTGCGGACCAGATCGTTGGACAAGCCGCGTGCAGCGGTCTTCTGCTCTTCCGTCATCGGACGGCAGGTATCCTTGAGGTTGGAGCCGTCGATCACGGTCGCTGCCCCGGAATTGGCGATAACGATATGCCAACTGCAAGCAGCGACCTTGTCGATGATCACAGCGCCCCGGCAACCAGTCGAGAGGCAGAAGGCCACGATGACCTGCGCGCCGTGATCTCCTTTGTGGGCGAGCGTATAGGCGGCCGTGAAGTCCCTCTTCAATTTTTCACAACGTCCCGGCTCGTCTGCCGCCTGGCAGCTCAGTGCGGCGGGTTGGAATTCGGCGGCGTAGAGGGGAGAGACGCAACAGGCGCCCATCGAGAGAGCGAGCAAAAGCTTGAGCATTGGATTTTCCTTGTTGCGTTGAGGCAGAGGGTCACATCGACGGCCAATGGTCAATGGCGCCACCTGGCAAAGAAAGCCGTATCGATCGAAGAGCCGCGAATCCCCCGGAAAAAGCTGGTGAACGGGCCTTGGGATCAAGCACGCTTCGTCAGCGGAAAGCGTTCCCTCAGCAGCCGCAGCACCGATTCCGACGGCATCGGCGGGCCGAAGAGGTAGCTCTGGCCATAGCTGCAGCCCATCTTGGCCAGCTCGATCGCATCCTCGTTGGATTCGATACCCTCGGCCACAACCTTCATTTCCAGTTCGCGCGCCATCGAAATGACCGATTTCAGCACGGTCGCCTTCTTGTCGCTGTTGTCGCGCACCAGCGCCCTGTCGAGCTTGATCGTGTCGAAGGGGAAGCGGGTAAGGTAGGCGAGCGATGAATAGCCGGTGCCGAAGTCGTCGAGCGCCAGGCCGAGGCCGGCTTCCTTCAGCTTTTGCAGCACGAGGCGCGCCTGTTCCGGATTCTCCATCACCATGGATTCCGTCAGCTCGAGCTTCAGTTGCGAAGGATCGCAATGGGTCTTCGCCAGCACCGAGCGGACGTCGTCGTAGAGCTCGTTGTTGAGTAGCTGCACGCTGGAAAGATTGATGGAAACGAAAATCGGCAGTTCGCCGGTCTGGTTCTGCCAGGCCATCAGGTCGTTGGTCGCCTGTTCCAGTGCGAAAATGCCGAGTGCGCCGATAATGTCGGATGTTTCGGCGATCGGGATGAACTCGGATGGCGGGATATTGCCGCGCTTGGGGTGCTCCCAGCGCATCAACGCCTCGAAGCCGGCGATCTCGACATCTTCCAGCCGGGCGATCGGCTGGTAGACCATCGAAAGCTCCTTGCGCTCGATGGCGCGGCGCAGATCCGATTCGAGCTGCAAACGGTCGGTGCCGAAATCGCGGAAGGCCGGCTGGAAGGGCTCCACGCGGTTGCCGCCGGCGCGCTTGGCCCGATACATGGCAAGTTCGGCGTCGCTGAGCAAACCCGACGCGCTCTCCTGCTGGTCCACCCAGGAGGCGAGGCCGATGGAGGCAGTCAGGATAATCTCCCGGTTGGAGAAGTTGATCGGCACCATGATCGCCTTGCTCATTGCATCGGCGAAATCCGCGACCTTGGCCGGATCATGCTCGGAAACGAGGATGAGGCCGAACTGATCGCCGGAAAGGCGCGCCAGCGTATCCTGCGGCTTCAGCAGGCGTCGCAGGCGGCGGGTGAGCGCGATCAGGATATTGTCACCTGCGGCGACACCGAGGGAATCGTTGACCAGCTTGTAGCGGTCGATGTCGATCACCATCACGGTCGGGCGCAGCGTCTCGCCGCCCGGCGCCAGCGTCAGCACCGACTGCAGGCGGTCGAGGAACACCTGCCGGTTCGGCAGACCTGTCAGGTTGTCGTGCAATGCATCGTGCAGTAGCCGCTCGACGGAATTCTTCTGTTCGGTCACATCGACAATCGTGCCGACGCAGCGGATGATCTCGCCGTTCGAGCCGAGAACCGGCCGGGCGCGGATCAGCAGCCAATGGAAATGGCCGTCTTCGGCGCGGATGCGGAACTCGTGGTTCAGCCGCCCGCGGCGATGTTCCAGCAGCACGTCGAGCGTGGCGCGGAAGCGATCGCGATCGTCAGGGTGCAGCCGCGGCAGCCAGTTGCGCGCCGCACCATGCATCGCACCCGGCGACAGCCCGAGCTTGACGGAAACGTCGGGAATGGTGACGACGCGGTCGCGCGCCACATCCCAGTCCCAGACCATGTCGCCCGAACCCGTCAGTGCCAGCGACTGGCGTTCGAGATCGGAGAACAGCCCCTGCTGGAAGGCGCCGCCGGCAAAGGCGTGCTGCATGACGGTAAAGCCGATCAGCAGCACGATGAGAACGAGGCCACCGCCGAGTGCCGGCTGGATGATGTCATTATCGAGCCGGCCGGTAATCGTCATCCATGCGCCGAACAGCCAGACCAGCGTCAGCGCCCATGCAGGCACGAGCAGGATGGCGCGGTCATAGCGGTTGAAGCCGAGATAGATGATGAGCAACAGGCCGGTCGCCGCCGTCAGCGCGAAGGACAGCCGCGCGATGCCAGCCGCGATCGACGGATCGTAGATCGCAACGCCGAACAGCAGCGCGAGGCCCAGCACCCAGGCAAGCGTGGCATAGCCGAGATGCACATGCCATCGATTGAGATTGAGGTAGGTGAACAGGAAGATGACGAAACTGGAGGCGAGCGCCACCTCCGCACAGGCGCGCCATATTCGTTGATCTGCCGAGGCGACGCTGATCAGCTTTCCCAGAAAGCCGAAGTCGACGCAGATATAGCCGAGCACAGCCCAGGCGAGGGCCGCCGTCGCCGGCAGCATCGAGGTTCCCTTGACGACGAAGAGGATCGTCAGGAAGACCGCGAGCAGGCCGGCAATGCCGAGAACGATGCCGCGATAAAGCGTAAAGGCGTTGATCGTATCCTTATACGCGTTCGGCTCCCACAGATAGATCTGCGGCAGATTGGGCGTCGCAAGTTCGGCGACGAAGGTGATGACCGCGCCGGGGTTCAGCGTGATGCGGAAGACGTCGGCATCGTCACTCGGCTGCCGGTCGAGCGCAAAACCCTCGCTCGGCGTGATCGCGATGATGCGCTGCGAGCCGAGGTCGGGCCAGAACAGCTTGGAATTGACGAGACGGAAGTGCGGCGCGACGATGACGCGCTCGAGCTGCTCTTCCGAAACGTTGGCAAGCGCAAAGACCGCCCAGTCGCCCTGATGGTTTTCCGAGCTCGACCGCACCTCGATGCGCCGGCGGATGCCATCGGCGCCGGCAGCGGTGGAAACCTGGAAGGCCTCGCCCTGGTTGGCGTAGATTTCAGTCGTGGCAGTCAGGTCCAGCGCTGTGTCGTCGCGGGAAATCTTCACCGGTTCGGCCGCCTGCACGGTTCCCGCCGCAAGGGCGAACACAGACAGGAGAAGGGCTGCGATCACCGCGATCACTCGTCCGGACGGTGACGTCGGCAGCATGCGGTCTTTGTTCATCGGCTGTTGGGTTTCCTGCCTGTATCCGCGTCGGTGGCCAAGCGTGAAAACATCACGTGATCGTGCCACTGACCGTTGATCTTCAAATATCCGCGCAGGTAGCCTTCCCGCTGGAACCCGGCTTTCTCAAGCAGGCGAATGCTCCGTGCGTTGTCTGGAATACAGGCTGCTTCGATACGGTGCAACTCAAGGCCTGCGAAGATATAGGGAATAACCAGTTGAAGTGCGGCAAACATATGGCCCTGGCCGGCATAACGCTCGCCCATCCAGTAACCGATCATGCAGCTCTGTGCGGCGCCCCGGCGGATGTAGCCGATGGTAATGCCACCGACGAGCGCCATATCCTTTTTCTGGAAAATGAAGAGCGGGATCGCCTGTCCGGAGGCATATTCCTGCTTGCCGCGGATCACCCGGGCGCGAAAAGAACCTTCCGTCAGCTCGTCGCGGCGCCATGTCGGCTCCCAGGGTTCCAGAAAACGGCGGCTGTCGGCGCGAAGCCTGTGCCACTGGTTGAAATCCTGGTAGCGTGGCAGGCGCAGGACATATTTGTCGTTTTCGAGTTCGACCGCTTCAGGCTGTCGCGACAGGAACCGAAAAACCGATTTTGGCATCGATAACCCCCGACGCAACGGATATGTCCGTCAGCGGCTTGCCTGCCTCGTCTTCGGTCCCGAAACCGAAAGCGAGGCGGTGATGTGTTCCATCGGGGCAAGCTGCTCGAGCGGGCCGATCGCCGAAAGCGTCGGGACGGTATCGTAGAAGAGGCGGCCGGCAAGATCGGTCAGGCGCTCGATCGTGATGCCTTCCAGGCGGTCCATCATCTCCGGATTGGAGATCGGGCGGCCGTAGAGCATCATCTGTCGGGCGACCTGGCCGGCACGCGCCGCAGGACTTTCCTGGCCCATGAGAAGCTGCGCACGGATCTGGGCGCGGGCGCGCTCGATTTCCTTCTGGTCGATATTGTCGGCCGATTTGTGCAACTCGTCGATGATGACGGGCACCAATTCCGGCAGGTTTTCGCCGCCGGTCGCGGCGTGGATGCCGAAGATGCCGGTATCGGAAAAGCCCCAGTGGAAGGCATAGACCGAATAACAGAGGCCGCGGAACTCGCGCACTTCCTGGAACAGGCGGGAGGACATGCCGCCGCCGAGGATATTGGCGAGGATCTGCGAGCAGTAGAAATCACGGGCGTGATAGGCCTTGCCCTCGAAGCCGAGCAGAATCTGTGCGTCCATGAGATCGCGCGTTTCGCGCACATTGCCGCCGATATAACGTGCGGCTTCCATGACCGGCGGCGCGTTGGCCGCGGTCGGCAGGCTTGCAAAACGGTCTTCGACCATGCGCACGAATTCGTCATGCTCGACGGCGCCGGTCGCCACGACGAACATCCGGTCGGTCGTATAGTTGCGGCCGAGATAGGTGCGGATCTGTTGCGGCGTGAAGGAAACGACGGTTTCCGGAGTGCCGAGGATCGGCCGGCCGAGCGTCTGGCCGCGATAGGCCACCTCGGAGAAACGGTCGAAGACGACATCGTCGGGCGTGTCGTTGGCCGCATTGATCTCCTGCAGGATGACCTGCTTCTCGCGCTCCAGTTCTTCTTCCTCGAAGGCGGATTCCGTCAGGATATCGGCCAGGATATCGACGGCGAGCGGCACGTGGTCCTTCAGGACCCGGGCATAATAGGAGGTCGTTTCGGTGGAGGTAGCGGCGTTCACTTCGCCGCCGACATCCTCGATTTCCTCGGCAATCTGGCGCGCGGAGCGTCGCCTCGTGCCCTTGAAGGCCATGTGCTCGAGCAGGTGGGCAATGCCGTGCTCGTCTTCCGTCTCGTTGCGCGAACCTGATTTGATCCAGACTCCAAGCGCAGCGCTTTCAAGGTGCGGCATGGTCTGTGTGACTACTGTCAGCCCGGATTTGAGCCGGGTGCACTCAACTGTCATGTGCTATCTTTCTGCGCCTGCCGTCATCTAGCTGCGGGCATGCTTGCCGATAAAGGTTTCAACCGCTTTGAGCTCGGGCTCGATGATCTGGAAGCGCTCCTCCCTGTGCATCAGATCAGCAAGCCACGTCGGAAGCGCCGGGTCAATACCGGAGGCGGATTTTACGGCAGCCGGGAATTTCGCCGGATGGGCGGTGGCAAGCGTCACCATCGGGGTACCAGGCTTTTCCCGCTTGGCGGCCACAAAGACGCCGATCGCCGAATGCGGATCGAGCAGATAGCCGGTTTCCGCATAGGTCTTGCGGATCGTTTCCGCCACCTGGCGCTCACTCGCGCGGCCAGCGCGGAAATCCTTTTTGATGAATTTAAGCGCTTCGGGCGAAATTTCGAAACCATTGGATTGCTTGAGGCTCTCCATTGCGGCACGCACCTTGGAGGCGTCGCGGTCATAGGCTTCGAACAGCAGCCGCTCGAAGTTGGAAGATATCTGGATATCCATTGATGGAGAAGTGGTGGCCTTCACCGCCTTCATGTCATAACGGCCGGTCTTCAGCGTCCGCGCCAGGATATCGTTCTCATTGGTGGCGATGACGAGCTTGTCGATCGGCAGGCCCATGCGCTTGGCACAATAGCCGGCGAAGATATCGCCGAAATTGCCAGTCGGTACCGTGAAGGAGATCTTCCGGTCCGGGCTGCCGAGTGCCACCGCCGTGGTGAAATAATAGACGATCTGGGCCATGATGCGCGCCCAGTTGATCGAGTTGACACCCGAAAGCTTCACCTTGTCGCGGAAGGCAACGTCATTGAACATGGCTTTGACGAGGTTCTGGCAATCGTCGAAATTGCCCTCGACGGCAAGCGCATGCACATTGCCGGCCGTTGACGTCGTCATCTGCCGCTGCTGTACCGGCGATACCTTGCCATGGGGGAAGAGGATGAAGATGTCGGTGCGCCCGCGGCCGGCGAAGGCGTCGATCGCCGCGCCACCCGTATCGCCCGAGGTGGCGCCGACGATGGTTGCCCGCTCGCCGCGCTTTTCCAGCGCATAATCCATCAGGCGGGCGAGAAGCTGCATCGCCACGTCCTTGAAGGCGAGCGTCGTGCCATGGAAGAGCTCCATGACGAAGCTGTTCGGGCCGGTCTGGACCAGTGGCGCGATCGCCGGATGGCGGAAAGTGCCATAGGCTTCGTTAATCATCGCCCGGAAGGTTTCGTCTGGGATTTCGCCATTGGTGAAGGGCGAAAGGATGGTGAAGGCGATCTCCTGATAGGTCTTGCCGCGGAGCGCCCGGATTTCCTTTTTGGAAAAGTTCGGCCATTTGCGGGGAACGTAAAGCCCGCCATCGCGCGCCAGCCCAGCCAGAAGGGCGTCGCAAAAGCCGAGGGAAGGGGCCTCGCCGCGGGTCGAGATATAGTCCACGTTCGTCATCCTTGATCTATGGCTGGAGAGTTTCCGTGCGGAAAACGGGCCGTCGCCGCGCCGCCGAAAAGAGGGGGCTTGCCGGCCTGCCCGAGCGGTGTCGCAGGTATCCTATTGAACTTGCCCGCATCCGGCTGCGAAAAGTGCATCAAAACGGTGCTTACCCAATCGATTTTTCTTTGCGCCGCTGATATAGACCATCGCCAACTGTCATGAAAGGCCTTGCGCGAAAGTCGCGAGAACCTAAAAGAAAAGCGTTTGCAAGGGGTGGAATATCGTGCTCGGCAAGGTCTCGCGTCTCATTGTTTCCGCATCGCTCTTTGCCGCCCTTGCCGGCTGCAATTCGCTCGGCCTCGGCGGCGACAGCAAGCCTGAAGCTGCAGCTGCGAGCAGCGGCTCCGCTCCGCTTCAGCCGAACGGCAATGCCCAGATCATGCCGGTCGCTCCATCAAATCCTTCGTCGAACCAGGCCCCGATCGGCACCGGCGTTACCGCGCAGGGAACGGTCGCACCCGTTGTGCAGGGTGCATGCCCGCAGATCTTCATGCGTGACCAGGACGCGATCTATCGCACCTATGCGAAAGGTGCGAAGACCGGTGATCCGCAGCAGGTCGTCTTCCAGGCATCTTTCGGCGACTACAGCCGCCAGTGCATGCTCAGCGATACGGCGCTCTCCATGACCGTCGTGGCACAGCTTCGCCTCGTCGCCGGTCCGGGTGGCACGCCGGGTCCGGTCACTCTGCCGATCCGCATCTCGGTGCTGGATGGACAGGACGTGCTGTCATCAGAAGTCGTTCACTTCCCGACGCAAATTCCGGCGGGCTCCCCTGCCACGCAGGTCATCTTCCGCCACGAAGGCATCAAGATGCCGGTCGGTTCCGGCGCGCTGGTCCGCGTCAATGTCGGCTTCGACACCCAGCCCGCCAAGAACGCCAAAAATTCCAAGAAGAGCAGCTAGGCAATCGCCTGCTCGCGATCTCGTACAATTGAACGAGCTGTAGTGCCGCGGCACGTGCGGCCGCGCGACAAACCCTCGTCCACAACATATAAAGAGCCCGCGAATCTGCGGGCTCAGCCTGCGGTTTTCTGTCAGAGGCTCGCCGCCAGCTGCCCTTAGAGCACGCCTTCCCATTCGGCGAGTGCGGCAACCACACCCGGCAGATCGTTCATGCGAGAGATGACGGTCTCCGCGCCTGCATCCGTCAACTTGTCGGCATGCGAGGGATAGGTGTGCGAGCCGCCGGTGAAGCCGATCACCCGCATGCCTGCAGCGCGCGCAGCGTGGACACCGTGCGTGGAATCTTCGACGACGACCGTCTTGGAAGGCGAGATACCCATCTGGCTTGCGCCGTGCAGGTAGATATCCGGCTTCGGCTTGGCGCGGTCGGGGCCAAGATCCTTGGCAGAGAAGATAGTGGGCGCGAAGAGCTTCTTCAGGCCGACCTTGCCCAGCATCATGTCGAGCCGCTGGCTCGAGGAGTTCGAGCAGATGCAGCGCTTCATCGAGAGGCGGCTGATGGCGAATTCGACGCCGGGAATGGCCTGGACTTCCTGTTCGAGCCGGATATCCAGAAGCTTCTGCGACTGATCGATGAGGGATGCCGAGAGCGGAATGCTGGCTTCCCGTTCGATCTGGAAGAGGATGTCCTGCCATGTCAGGCCGGCGAAGCGCTCGTTCATTTCCTCGACGCCGATCGGATAGCCTGCTTCCGTCAGCAGCCTGGATTCGACATCCGCTGCGATGATTTCGGAATCGACCAGAACGCCGTCACAGTCGAAGATGATGAGGTCGAAGCCGTCCATATACTCATGCCTTGTTCGGGGATGATGCGGCTTTACACGATGGCGGACGAAAGCTCAACCGATGGCGGGGCATGGCTGGAATGCGCGGCGCGGGCAGCTTTGCGGCGAGCGGCTGGAGCACGGTCGCTCACCATCGTATCAGGGACAAGCTGGTCGTGCCTTGCTGGCTTTCCAGCGGAAACAATTTCAGGAACTGCCGCTCACCCTCGGGTGAAAAGACCACGGAGCGGCTTTCCGGTATCCGTCGCGCCCAGCCCTTTTCCATGAAGCTTGCCAGCAGTGCCTTGCCGAGGCTGCCAGCGAGATGGGCGCGGCGTTCGCTCCAGTCGAGGCAGGAGCGGCAGAGCGGCCGGCGAGAGGATTTGAGGCTGCCGATATCGATGCCGATGCATTGCAGATCGTTCTCGCCCTTGGTTGTTACCGCAAGCCCGTCGCCGACGGCATCGATCGATCCCGATGCGACCAGGCTGTCCAGCATGCGCACGCCGTAATCGCCGGCGAGGTGATCGTAGCAGATGCGCGCCTTGCGCAGTGCCGGATCCTTCGGTCCGGGCTGGTGGCGCAGATGCCCGAGGCTTGCGGCAAGACCCATCATGCTTTCGATCAGCCGGGCCACCGCCTCGTCGGCTAGGGTGAAATAGCGGTGCCGCCCCTGTTTGCGCTGGGCAAGCAAGCCGCCGCCTTCCAGCTTTGAGAGATGTGAGCTCGCCGTCTGCAGCGTGACCCCGCCGGCTGCCGCGAGCTCCGTCGCCGTCAGCGCACGGCCGCCCGTCAGCGCCGCCAGCATGTTGGCGCGGGCCGGATCGCCGATGAGCGCACCGATCTGCGCGATGTCAGGTCCTTCCTTCATACTTCGATCGTAACCGAAGCATGTCAGTACCGCAATGTGCGAAAGCTCCTCTCATACGAAAGGAGAAACCGATGATTACCTGCTTCATCCGCTATGAGATCGACCCCTTCCGCAAGGATGCCTTTGCCGAATATGCCCGCAACTGGGGAGAGGCGATCCCGCGCAACGGTGCCGACCTGATCGGCTATTTCGGTCCGCATGAAGGTTCGGCGACGACGGCCTACGGCGTCTACAACATCGAAAGCCTCGCAGCCTACGAGGCCTACCGTGCAAGGCTGACCGCCGATCCGCTCGGCCGGAAGAACTACGAATTCGCCCGCCGCGAGCGCTTTATTCTCAAAGAGGACCGGATCTTTCTGAAGAACGTCTCGGCCCCGCATGCGAAGCTGGTGCTGCCATGATCGCCGTCATCTTCGAAGTCATTCCCTATCTCGGCGAGCGCCACAAATATCTCGATCTTGCCGGTGAACTCAGATCCGAACTCCAGAAGATCGACGGCTTCATTTCCATCGAGCGTTTCGAGAGCCTGACGATGCGCGGCAAGATCCTCTCGCTGTCCTTCTTCCGGGATGAGGAAGCGGTGCACCAGTGGCGTAATCTCGAAGCCCATCGGGCGGCGCAAAAGGCCGGCCGGAACGGCATTTTCGCCGATTATCGCCTGCGCATCGGCCATGTCGTCAGAGACTACGGCATGCTTGAGCGGGCCGAGGCACCTGAGGACAGTAGGCAGGTTCACGCGCCTCAGGCGGCAGAGTGAAATCGGGGCGGGCGCAGCCGGCTGTCCGCCTCTTTCTTATAGGTAAACCGGAATATTTTCCCGAAACGGGTCGGTGCTTCAGGCTTTGGTAACCAACTTGCGTAACCATAACGGAGAGTTAAGCGTAAAGCGTATGGGTGAGTATTTACATGGCGTCTGTATTTCCGCTTGCCGACCTGAAGACTTCCGTAAAGCCGGGTTCTTGGGTCGACACGATCATCAAGGGTGATTGCGTTGCAGCCCTCGAGGCTCTTCCGAACCAGTCCGTTGACGTCATCTTTGCCGATCCGCCCTACAACCTCCAACTCGGCGGCACGCTGCACCGGCCGGACCAGTCGCTGGTCGATGCCGTCGATGACGAATGGGATCAGTTCGCTTCTTTTGAAGCCTATGACGCCTTCACCCGCGCCTGGCTGCTCGCCTGCCGCCGTGTGCTGAAACCGACGGGCACGATCTGGGTGATCGGTTCCTATCACAATATCTTCCGCGTCGGCGCCACGCTGCAGGATCTCAACTTCTGGATCCTGAACGACATCGTCTGGCGCAAGACCAATCCGATGCCGAATTTCAAGGGCCGTCGTTTCCAGAACGCCCATGAGACAATGATTTGGGCAAGTCCGAACGCCAAGGCCAAGGGCTATACCTTCAACTACGATGCGATGAAGGCCGCCAATGACGACGTGCAGATGCGCTCCGACTGGCTGTTCCCGATCTGCAGCGGCAATGAGCGCCTGAAGGGCGAGGACGGCAAGAAAGCCCATCCGACGCAAAAGCCGGAAGCGCTGCTCGCCCGCGTTATCATGGCCTCATCGAAGCCCGGCGATGTGATCCTCGATCCCTTCTTCGGTTCGGGAACGACCGGTGCCGTCGCCAAGCGTCTCGGCCGCCACTTCGTCGGCATCGAGCGCGAGCAGGACTATATCGATGCGGCCTCTGCCCGCATCGCCGCCGTCGAACCGCTCGGCAAGGCGGAACTGACCGTCATGACCGGCAAGAAGGCCGAAGCGCGTATCGCCTTCAACGTGCTGGTCGAAAGCGGCCTCATCAAGCCCGGCCAGGTGTTGACGGATGCCAAGCGCCGTCACAGCGCCGTGGTGCGTGCCGACGGCACGGTCGCTTCCGGCGGCGAGGCCGGCTCCATTCATCGTCTCGGCGCGAAAGTGCAGGGCCTTGATGCATGCAACGGGTGGACCTTCTGGCATTTCGACGACGGGCAGTCCCTGCGCCCGATTGACGAATTGCGGTCCGTCATCCGCAGTGACCTCGCAAAGGTGGGCTGAGCAGCACCTTGCAAGGTTGAGACCAACCTTTCTTCCGGTTTGTACCTCCAGTTACGGAAGAAGAAAAAGAGGCCCGGGGTCGAAAAACCCCGGGCCTCTTCTTTCAGGACCGAAGTTCTTCTTCAGAATTCCTGATAGTCGATCACATCGACCCGCGTGACCTTGCCCTCCTCGTTGAAGGTGATCGTCTCTTCGCCCTCGCGTATCAGCGGCTTGCCGGTCTTGCTGTGCGTTGCCCGAACGGACCAGACGGCCCGGCCGGAAAGCGGCGTTAGCGTTTCGACCAGCGAATTCTCCGCCGTCTGATCCGGATAATCGTCGAAGTAGCGACGGAAGGCGGCCATGATTTCTGCCCGGCCGGCAAGGCTGCCAACACCGTTGGAGACGTAGGTCGCGTCCTCCGCGAACCAGTTCTCGATCTCGGGAAAATCGAGCGCGTTGATCGCCGCGTGGAAGCGGTCGATGGCATCAGCGGGATCGAAAGACATCGCTCAGGCCTTCAGTCCATAGGTGGCAAGATCGGCGCGCAGCTTGTCGGCGCCGGTGAAGAGCACGGCATTCCAGCCGGCTGCCTTTGCGCCCTCGACATTGACAGGCGCGTCGTCGATGAAGATGGTCGCTGTCGGGTCGAGGCCGAAGCTCTTGGTATGCGTTTCGTAGATCGCGATATCCGGCTTGATGAGACCGACATCACCCGAAACGGTCACGCCGCGCGGCTTCTTGAGAAAGGCGAAGCGCTGTTGTGCCTCGCGGAACGTGTCGGAGGCGAAGTTTGTCAGCATCGTCACGTCCCGGCCCTCGTTGATGAAGCCTTCCATGATCGCGACGCTCTCTTCATAGGCATGCGGCACCATTTCGTGCCAGTGCTTGCGGAAGGCGCGGATATGTTCTTCGCGGGTCGGATGCTGCTCGATCAGCAGTGCCTCGGCATCGGCCCAGGTGCGGCCGCGGTCCTGCTCGATGTTCCAGTCATGGGTGCAGATATTGGCGAAAAACCAGTTGCGCTCGGCCTCATCGGGAATGAGGCGGCTGAAGGGAATATGGGGATCGTAATGAATAAGAACTTTGCCGATATCGAAAACGATATGCTTGATGTCGTTTGCCATAGTCATCCCTTGGCTGTTTTGAACGCGAGAGGAATAGCCGCTGCGATCGCTTTTTTCATGATGGTCGGCAGCGCCTGAGCTTCAAGATTTGTAACCGGCTCCCACCATCCGTCATTGGTCTGAACGGGGGCAGGGATTGCCACGCGGAAGATCGAAAGCCTGAGTTCGAAATGGGTGAAGACATGCGTGACGGTGCCCGCACTTTTCCATCTGGCTTTGAAAGGTGCAGCCTCTGCCGACGTTTCGCCATCCTGTCGCGACGTCCATGCCGTCGTCGGAATTTCCGTCATGCCGCCGAGCAGGCCGCTTTCGACACGCCGCCGCAACAGGATCTCACCCTCGGAGGTAACCGCCACAAAGGCTGCGCCACGGCGGATCGGTTTCTCCTTCTTCGCGGCCTTGACCGGGAACTGCTCGGGATCTTGCAGCCGCAGGGCTTCGCATGATCCGTTAAAGGGACAGAGCGAACAGGCCGGGCGTTTCGGCGTGCAGACCGTCGCGCCGAGATCCATCATGGCCTGCGCGAAATCACCGGGCCGGTCGGCAGGCGTCAGCAACGCCACTTTCTGGCGCATCAGCGGCTTGGCGGCCGGAAGTGGGGTGGCGATAGCATAGAGCCGTGAGATCACCCGCTCTACATTGCCGTCCATCACGGCCGCCTGCCTGTTGAACGCGATTGCCGCAACCGCTGCCGCTGTATAGTCGCCGATGCCTGGTAGGGCTTTCAGCCCCTCAACGGTGTCCGGAAAGACGCCTCCATGCTCGCTGGCAACGGCTTCGGCGCATTTCTTCAGATTGCGTGCCCGCGCATAGTAGCCAAGCCCAGCCCAGGCCGCCATCACATCCTCACTTGGTGCCTTTGCGAGATCGATCACCGAGGGCCACTTCGCCAGGAAATTGGCGAAATAGGGCTTTACTGCCGGAACTGTCGTCTGCTGCAGCATCACCTCCGACAGCCAGACGTGATACGGGTCGGCCTTGATGCCGCGTTTCGCCATCGGCGGTGATACACGCCAGGGCAGGTCGCGGTGATGGCGGTCATACCATTCAAGGAGTGGGGAGGCGGTCGGCGCGTCCAGTGTGCGTGTCGTCATTATTTGCCGCGATCAGGGGAAGTGCTCTATACTTGGCGAAGCAACGCGGCGCGATCAAGCCGGTGGTTTCGAAAGACCACCGCTTACCAAGGTTTCGATGAGTTATCCACGCAAAGGTGAGAAGCAGATTTCCGAGCTGACCAACGGCATCATCGATCCCGTTCTCGCCCGCCGCGCCGGCATCAACTCCGCACTTCTGGGTTCCTGGGATGAGATTGCCGGCGAGGACTTCGCCGATTGCACCCGGCCGGAAAAGATCGCCTGGGCGCGCGGCGGTGATGACGGCAGCTTCCGCCCCGGCGTGCTGACGGTTGCCTGCGAGGGAGCGCGCGCGCTTTTTCTCACCCACGCCCAGGGCGAGCTGATCCAGCGCATCAACAGCTTCTTTGGCTTTGCTGCCGTCCATCAGATCCGCATCGTCCAGAAGCCGGTCTACCAGCCGGTCAAGCGCTCCCGCACACCCCCGCCGCTGAAGGGCGAGGCGGCCCGCAAGCTGGAAAGCATGATGCAAGGTTTGGAGGACGAAAAGATCAGGCGGGCGATCGCCCGGCTCGGCACGGCGGTATTGGGAAAACGGGGCAGATAGGTTTCGTTTGATCTAGGATCTGCCCAAGTGCTATACATGTATAGCAATGGAGGTTCCTATGCTCGCTTTAAGATTGCCGCCGGAGATTGAAGCTCGCCTGGATGCGCTTGCAAAGCGCACCGGACGAAGCAAGAGTTTCTATGCGCGGCAGGCTATTCTTGAACATCTTGACGATATGGAAGACATCTTCCTTGCCGAAAAGCGCCTTGAGGAGCTTCGTAAGGAAGAAACCGATACTGTGCCGCTCTCGGAACTGATGGCGCGGTATGGCGTGGAGAATTGAGTTTCACCGGGCTGCGGAGCGTGAACTCGAAAAGCTCGGCCGCGACGCTGCCAGCCGCATCCTTCGCTTTCTGAACGACCGCAATTCAAAGTTGGACGATCCAAGATCGGTCGGAGAGGCGCTGAAGGGCTCCGAGCTGGGAAACTTCTGGAAATACCGTGTCGGAGACTATCGCGTAATCGCTGACATCAATGATGGCGCAGTTCGCATTCTGATTGTGCGCATCGGCAATCGCCGCGATGTGTATCGATAATGAGAAATCCTGCATGGTTTTGACTACTCGTCTTTCGCAGGTCACAATTCTTTGAAGAAAGTTGGCGAAGCGTGCCTTGTTCGTGGCTTCTGGCCGTTATATCGCACAATCAGCTGCCACACTTGTTTATGGGGAACCCATGCGCATCTCTGAAATGCAACTGACGAAACGCCAGCTTCTGGGCGGTGTCGCCGCCGCAACCGCATCCATGGCGGTATACGGTACGGCGCAGGCGCAGGCAGCCGTCGAAATCCCGAAGCCGGATGGCGATGTGGATATGGCCAAGGTGATGACCCCTGGCGCACTGCCGGAAATGGCGCTCGGCAAGACCGACGCTCCGGTCAAGATCGTCGAATATATGTCGATGACCTGCCCGCACTGCGCCCACTTCCACAACACCACCTTCGATACCATCAAGCAGAAATACGTCGACACCGGCAAGGTCGAGTTCGTCCTACGTGAATTCCCCTTTGATCCGCGCGCTGCCGCTGCCTTCATGCTCGCCCGCTGCAACCCGCAGAAGCCGGAAGAGCTCGCAACGCCCGAGCAATATTTCCCGATGGTCGCCATGCTCTTCAAGCAGCAACAGGTCTGGGCTGCCGCCGATGATGGCCGCGCCGCGCTGCTTCAGATGTCGAAGCTCGCCGGATTTACTGAGGATAGCTTCACGAAGTGCTTGACGAACCAGAAGCTGCTGGATGAAGTGAATGCCACGCGGGAAAGGGGTTCCAAGGATTTTGGCGTCAACGCCACACCGACGTTCCTCATCAATGGCAAGCGCTATTCTGGAGACATGCCGGTTGACACCATGTCGGCCCTCATCGACAGCCTCCTCTGATCCGTACCGTTTTGCGAAGGCGGGCGACGGCGAAAGCCGTGTGCCCGCTTTTTTGTTTGGTGAAGCATTTGGTGAGGCGGCGGCATGAAGTTCAACAAGCTTCGCCTTGTCGGCTTCAAGTCCTTCGTCGAACCAACCGAATTCATCATCGAGCGCGGCCTGACGGGCGTCGTCGGTCCGAACGGCTGCGGCAAGTCCAATCTCGTCGAAGCCCTCCGCTGGGTCATGGGCGAGAATTCCTACAAGAATATGCGCGCGTCCGGCATGGACGACGTGATCTTCTCGGGTTCGGGAAATCGCCCGGCGCGCAATACCGCTGAAGTCGGCCTCTATCTCGATAATGGCGAGCGCACCGCACCCGCCGCCTTCAATGACAGCGATGAAATCCAGGTCACCCGCCGTATCGAGCGCGAACAGGGGTCGATCTACCGCATCAACGGCAAGGAAAGCCGTGCCAAGGATGTGCAGCTTCTCTTCGCCGATGCCTCCACCGGCGCGCGTTCTCCCTCCATGGTGGGGCAGGGCCGCATCGGCGAGCTGATCTCGGCAAAGCCGCAGGCTCGCCGCCAGTTGCTGGAAGAGGCCGCCGGCATTTCCGGCCTGCACTCCCGCCGCCACGAGGCTGAGCTTCGCCTGCGCGCGGCCGAAAGCAATCTGGAGCGTCTCGACGACGTCACTTCGCAGCTCGAAAGCCAGATCGAGAGCCTGAAGCGTCAGGCCCGCCAGGCAAACCGCTTCAAGACGCTTTCCGCCGATATCCGCGCCCGCGAGGCAATGCTCTTGCATATCCGCTGGGTGCAGGCGAAGGAGGCTGAGGCCGAGGCCGACAGCGCGCTCAATCAGGCAACCGTCGTCGTTGCCGAGAAGGCGCAGATCCAGATGGATGCGGCGAAGAACCAGGGCATCGCCAGCCTGAAGCTCCCGGAACTGCGCGAAGGCGAAGCGCGGGCAGCTGCCACACTCCAGCGCCTGCAGATCGCCCGCAGCCAGCTTGAGGAAGATGCCAACCGCATCCTGCGCCGCCGCGACGAACTGACCCGTCGTCTGGCGCAGCTTGCCGAAGACATCAGGCGCGAGGAGCGGCTTGTTGCCGACAATGCCACGATCCTCGCAAGGCTTGATGCCGAAGAGGCCGATATCGCCGAAATCCTGGCCGATTCCGGCCGTTATGCCGAGGAGACGCGGCAGGCTTTCGAGGAGGCGGCGGCGAAACTCGCAGATAGCGAACGCATCTTCACTATCCTGACGGCAGACCGCGCCGAAGCCGCCGCCGGCCGCAATCAGCTCGAACGCGCCATCCGCGACCTCGCCGACCGCAAGCTGCGCCTCGAACGCCAGATGGACGAAGCCAACCGTGAACTCGCCGGCATCGAGCAGAAGATCGCGACACTGCCGGATCCGGACGAAAAGCGCGCAATGGTCGAGGCGGGGGAGGTCGCCGTCGCCGAAGCCGAGGCGGCGATCCAGTCCGTCGAGCAGGCACTTTCAACGGCGCGCGAAACCGAGGCACTTTCGCGCTCTCCTGTCGAACAGGCGCGCAGCAAGCTCAACGCGCTGGAGACGGAAGCCCGTACCATCCAGCGTATGCTGGCTAGCGCCGCGGCAGGGGAATTCCCGCCGGTTGCCGAAGAACTGAAGGTGGATCGTGGTTTCGAGACGGCGCTGGGGGCTGCGCTCGGCGACGATCTCGAATCCCCACTCGATCCGAATGCGCCCGCCTACTGGTCGGAAAACGGTGATGGTGTCGGCGATCCGGCGCTGCCCGCAGGCGCCGATCCGCTGCTGAACCATGTCTGCGCACCTGCCGCGCTGATCCGCCGCCTGCGCCAGATCGGTCTGGTCGCTGCCGCCGATGCACCGCGTCTGGTGAAGGAGCTCAAGGCCGGCCAACGGCTGGTCACCAGGGAAGGGGCGGTCTATCGCTGGGATGGTCATGTCACTGGCGCGGATGCGCCGAGTGCGGCTGCCCTTCGACTTGCCCAGAAGAACCGACTTGCCGAGTTGGAAGGCGAGGCTGAGCTTGCCCGCGATGTCCTGGCTGAAGCCGAAGAACGTCTCGCCGCCGCCGCCGAGACCATCCGCGGCGAAGAGCGCCGGCTTGCTGAAGCCCGTGATATGAGCCGCCTGTCCGCCCGCCATCTGGCTGAAGCGCGGGAAGCACTTGCCGCTGCCGAGCGCGCTTCCGGTGATCTCATTCGCCGCCGCGATGTCATTGCCGAAGCTGTCAGCCAGTTGCAGGCGCAGCTTGAGGATATCGCCGTTCAGCAAGAAAATGCCCGTATCGAACTCGAAGACGCGCCGGATCTGACTGCGCTCGATGAACGGCTGCGCTTCCAGCAGGCCGAGGTCGCGACGGATCGCGGCGCCCTCGCCGAAGCCCGCGCCCGCCACGAGAGCCTCAACCGGGAGAATGATGCCCGCCAGCGCCGCATTGTCGCCATCGGCCAGGAGCGCGAGACATGGCGCCAGCGCGCTGCCAGCGCCGAGGACCACATCGCCACGCTCCGCGAGCGTGAAGAAGAGGCGCGTGAAGAGGCCGCCGAACTGGAAATGGCGCCGGACGAATTCGACGACAAGCGCCGCGCGCTGCTGACGGAGCTGCAGAAGGCCGAGGAAGCCCGTCGCCATGCTGCCGATCTCTTGGCTGAGGCCGAACTGCTGCAGCGCGATGCCGACCATAAGGCGGCGACGGCACTTTCCGAACTCGCCGAAAGCCGCGAGCGCCGCGGCCGCGCCGAGGAACGCCTCGTCTCCGCTCGCGAGAAGCGGCAGGAAAGCGAACAGCGTATCCGCGAGGCGCTGAGCGTGGCCCCGCATGAGGCGCTGCGCCTTGCCGGCCGGCCGGGACTGCAGACCCTGCCCGATCCGCATGAGGTCGAGCGCGAGGTCGAGCGGCTGCGGATCGAGCGCGAGCGACTGGGTGCTGTCAACCTGCGTGCCGACGAGGAGCAGAAGGAGCTCAGCGAGAAGCTGGAGACGCTCGTCAAGGAACGCGACGACGTCATCGATGCTATCAGAAAACTGCGCGGCGCAATCCAGAGCCTGAACCGTGAGGGCCGCGAACGCCTGATCGCCGCCTTCGATGTCGTCAATGCCCAGTTCCAGCGCCTCTTCACTCACCTCTTCGGCGGCGGCACGGCCGAACTGCAGCTCATCGAATCAGACGATCCGCTGGAAGCTGGCCTCGAAATCCTCGCCCGCCCGCCGGGCAAGAAGCCGCAGACCATGACATTGCTGTCGGGTGGCGAACAGGCGCTGACGGCGATGGCGCTGATCTTTGCCGTCTTCCTCACCAATCCTGCGCCGATCTGCGTGCTGGATGAAGTGGACGCCCCGCTCGACGACCATAATGTCGAGCGTTACTGCAATCTGATGGATGAGATGGCGGCGTCTACGGAGACGCGATTCGTCATCATTACCCACAATCCCATCACCATGGCCCGCATGAATCGCCTCTTTGGCGTCACAATGGCCGAGCAGGGTGTTTCCCAGCTTGTTTCGGTCGATTTGCAGACCGCAGAGCGTCTGCGCGAGACGGCGTGAAGCGGCATTTTAATTAAAGACCAAAAAAGGTCACCTTCACATCGGGTACGTACCCCATTTGGGTGATGCTCTTTTGCGCGTATTGCATTAGAAGTTGTTTTATCGCAACCGTGTCATTGCGGATAAGTAGCAATCGGTCGTTGCGAGCCGTGGAATTTGCAATGCAGTCTTCGGGTGAGGTGGGGACCGAAGGCCGCCGGGCATAAATGGACCCCCCGTCCGGTTTTCCTGGCCGGACGGAAACAAGGCTTTGCGGGACCGTTGTTGCAGTCCCGCAAAGCTTTTTTTATGCGCCTCTCGATTTTCAATCGTTTGATTCTGTATCCCGTTAGGGATTTATTGTGCAGCGCAACATTTCGCCGCAATTGTCGATTTTCATTTCAACACCAAGGGATTAAGCTGGTCCCCGAAATGGTGTTGGGGGGAAGATGACCAAGTGGGTCTATACGTTCGGCAACGGACAGGCTGAAGGCCGGGCGCGCGATAGGGAGATTCTTGGCGGCAAGGGCGCCAATCTCGCCGAAATGTGCAGCCTCGGTCTGCCGGTTCCTCCCGGCCTCACTATCGTCAGCGAAGCCTGCAACACCTATTACAAGAACGGCCGCAAGATCGATCCGGCGTTGAAGGAGCAGGTACTTGCGGGCATTGCCGGTATCGAGCAGACAACCGGCCGCCGTTTCGGTGCGGGTAACCAGCCTCTTCTGCTCTCCGTTCGCTCCGGCGCCCGTGTTTCCATGCCGGGCATGATGGATACGGTGCTCAATCTCGGCCTGAACGATGAGACGGTGCAGGCGCTCGGCCATGATGCCGGTGACGCGCGCTTCGCCTGGGACAGCTATCGCCGCTTCATCCAGATGTATGCCGATGTCGTGATGGGTCTCGGCAACGATCTCTTCGAGGAAATTCTCGAGGATGAGAAGGCACGCCTTGGTCATGAATTCGATACTGAGCTCAGCGCGACTGAATGGCAGCACGTCGTTTCGCTCTACAAGGCGCTGATAGAGGAAGAGCTGGACGAGTCTTTTCCGCAGGATCCGGCAATACAGCTCTGGGGGGCTGTCGGTGCGGTGTTTGCAAGTTGGATGAGCGCACGCGCCGTCACTTACCGCCAGCTTCATAATATCCCGGAAGCCTGGGGCACGGCGGTCAATATCCAGGCCATGGTCTTCGGCAATCTCGGCAATGCATCGGCGACAGGTGTTGCCTTCACTCGCAATCCCTCGACCGGGGAAAAGATCCTCTACGGCGAATTCCTGGTGAATGCGCAGGGTGAAGACGTCGTCGCCGGCATCCGCACGCCGCAGAGCATCACCGAGGAGGGGCGTATTGCTTCCGGTTCCGAGAAGCCTTCGATGGAAAAGCTGATGCCGGAGGCCTTCAAGGAGTTCGGCCGCATCTGCGCCGAGCTCGAATCTCACTACCGTGACATGCAGGATATCGAATTCACCATCGAGCGCGGCAAGCTCTGGATGCTGCAGACGCGCTCCGGCAAGCGCTCGACGCGCGCGGCGATGAGGATCGCCGTCGACATGGTGGACGAAGGCGTGATCACCGAGGATGAGGCAGTCCTTCGCATCGAGCCCTCGACGCTCGACCAACTCCTGCATCCGACCATCGATCCGCGCGTCAGCCGTCAGGTGATCGGCTCCGGCCTGCCGGCCTCTCCGGGGGCGGCAACCGGCGAGATCGTCTTCACGGCGGAAGAGGCGGTCGAGGCGGAGGCCGAGGGGCGCAAGGTCATTCTGCTGCGCGTCGAGACGAGCCCCGAAGATATTCACGGCATGCATGCGGCGGAAGGCATCCTGACGACGCGTGGCGGCATGACCAGCCATGCGGCCGTGGTTGCCCGCGGCATGGGTATCCCTTGCGTCGTCGGCGCAGGCACCATGCGCATCGATGCCCGCAACGAAAAGCTGATCGGTATCGGCGTGACGCTGAAGAGGGGCGATATCATCACCATCGACGGTTCTGCCGGCCAGGTGCTGAAGGGCGAAGTGCCGATGATCCAGCCGGAATTGTCAGGCGATTTCGGCCGTATCATGGGCTGGGCGGACCGCGCGCGCCGCATGACCGTGCGCACCAATGCCGATACGCCGGCGGATGCCCGCGCGGCGCGCTCCTTCGGTGCGGAGGGCATCGGGCTTTGCCGCACCGAGCATATGTTCTTCGAGGGTGAGCGCATCCATGTCATGCGCGAGATGATCCTGGCTGAAGATGAGAAGGGCAGGCGGGGCGCTCTCGACAAGCTCCTGCCCATGCAGCGGAGCGATTTCACCGGCCTGTTCACTGTCATGCACGGCCTGCCGGTGACGATCCGCCTGCTAGACCCGCCGCTGCACGAATTCCTGCCGAAGAGCGATGAGGAGATTGCCGAGGTCGCCTTTGCGATGGACATGGAACCCACGGCGCTGCGCCAGCGCGTCGATGCGCTGCATGAGTTCAATCCCATGCTCGGCCATCGCGGCTGCCGTCTTGCCATCTCCTATCCTGAGATCGTCGAGATGCAGGCCCGCGCCATCTTCGAGGCGGCGGTCGCCGCTGCACAGGAAACCGGCGCCGCCGTCGTTCCCGAAATCATGGTGCCGCTCGTCGGCCTGCGTTCCGAGCTCGATTACGTCAAGGCGAAGATCGATACCGTGGCGCAGGACGTCATGTCGGAAGCCAGGATGCGCATCGATTATCTGGTTGGCACGATGATCGAGCTGCCGCGCGCGGCACTGCGCGCCCATGTCATTGCGGAAGCCGCCGAATTCTTTTCCTTCGGCACCAACGACCTGACGCAGACCACCTTCGGCATTTCACGCGACGATGCCTCGGCCTTCATCCCGACCTATCAGCGTAAGGGCATCATCGAGCATGATCCCTTCATATCCCTGGATTTTGATGGAGTGGGCGAACTGATCCGCATCGCTGCGGAGCGCGGCCGGCGCACGCGCAACGACATGAAGCTCGGCATCTGCGGTGAACATGGCGGCGATCCCGCCTCGATCCATTTCTGCGAGACGATCGGCCTCGACTACGTCTCCTGTTCGCCCTTTCGCGTGCCGATTGCGCGGCTTGCAGCCGCGCAGGCAGTGATTTCCAGCGCTCAGTGACGGTAGCGATAGTAGCGCGGATAAACGTAGGGACCGTTCAGATTATAGGCCATGTCGGCCATCACCCAGGCGCTGTCGTAGCGAGCCTGGGCGCGGCGATCGAGATCGATGCGCTGCAGGCAGTTGGCAAAGCCATCCGTACCGCGTTTGAAGCCATAGCCGAGGCAGGTCTGTTCGTCACGTGCCCGGCGCTCCTCGGGCGTCAGGGTCTGGCAGGCGGCAAGCCCGACGGCCAGAACGGCAAGAAGCGGCAGAACATATGGGCGCATCGGTCTATCCCTCGAGCATGAATGTCCGACCAGGAAAATCCATCTGCCAAGCGTCGTCAACCTGCCAGGCCCGTCAACCTCACTCTGATATCAGGCCGCGCCCGCAGGGTCGCCAATCGGCAGCAGCGCCGGGTCAAGCGGCCGGCCTTCCGGGTTCTTCGTGTCGCTCGGGTCCTGTACTGGCGGCAGCGGCGGTTTTTCCTGAATGCGGTCGGGAATGCCTGGTGTCGGCTGCGGGCTAAGCGGCGTCTCTTCGCCGGGAGTGGGAATCGGATCTTTGTTCGGCATGATTCGCCTCCTTCATAGAGGAAGGAACGATAGGATGCATGCTTGGTTCCACTTTCCCCGCCATGCGTTCCTATGTAAGAGCAAAGATAGCAGCACTGGAAAGAGCACCATGGCGATCCGCGATCGATTCTCGAAGAAACTCACCTGCCCGCAATGCGGCAACAGTGGCTTTGCCGAAGCCTCCGAGATCGACGACGCCAAGCGAAAAACACCCGACTTCAAGGTGGATCAGCTGCCGCGCGGCTTCTTCGTGCAGCGCCCTTCGGTCCATCAGGAGAGCTTCATGCTGAAATGCGAATGCGGCCGCAAGTTTCCCTTCCGCTCGCTGGCGGAAGCTGCAGCCGGCCGCGATTAAACTTCAGATACGCTCGAGAACCTCGATGAAGGCATCGGCGAAACGCACCAGATGCTCGGTATTTTCATCAGGCGCCTGCATGCGGATTTCCGTGCCATTCTGATCGAGCAGGGTAAGAACCACACGCATATTCTTGTCCGACGTCGGGATGCGCAGCACGGCAATGCGCCGGCAATCCTCGACAAGACCCGCCGCCGGCAGGTCGAAGAGAAATTCGCCACGTGCTTCAGTCGCTGCCTTGCGCACCGCCTCGCAGAAGCCGCCCTCGCCGCCGGAATAACCTTCCAGTGAAAGCTCGAGTTCGAGAAGTTCCAGCGGCAGCAGCGGCTCGGCGCGGTCGACACCGCCAAGCGAGGAGGCCTGCTGCCTTTCCATCGTCTGGGATGAGATCATCTGTCTCTCCTGTTTCGTGGGAAATACATGAGACCCCGGCAGAATGGCCTTTTTACGGCATATCAGCAATGGCTTATGGAGATCGTGTGCTCTTTGATTTGGCCTTTGAAGTGGATTGCTTCTGCAATCCTCAGACAAGCGTTTCAATTTAGACGAATCTTGCACTAGAAAAGTTGATGGCGGCAGGTGCATTCAAAAAGCTGCCGCCGACCAACCGGTTAATCTGATGGCCATCCGCTTCGATCGTCCCGTTTCCAGCGCTGCCCGCTTTTCTCGGCATTTCGGGGCGTTTGCGCTTGTGCTTTCGGTGGCGGTGCTGATCGCTCATCGCTTCGGCGGGCTGGCGACACCCTATCTCGTCCTGGTGCTGCTCGTTTCCGTCGGCTGTGCTGTTCTCGCCACCCTGCTGGCCGCAATCGGCCTGCGCAGCCTCTGGATGACGGGTGCCGAAGGCGGGCTGAATGCGCTGGCAGCTCTCATCTATGCCGCCTTTCCGCTCGGCATCGGCGCCTTTGCGGCGGAGCGCTACTTCACCCTGCCGGCGATCTATGACGTCACCACGGATACCGCCGCCACACCCGACTGGCTCTCGCCGCCGCAGGCCGACCAGATTTGGCTTCCGCGCGACCCGGTGATCACGCCTGGCGACCGCGAGAGGCAGCTTGTTGCCTATCCGGAGCTGACCGGCCGCCGCTATGACGGCGCGCTCGACCGCGTTCTCGAGGCGGTCAAGAAGGTCGCCAAGCAGAACGGCATCACCATCACCAAAAGCGAAGGCGATACGACGCCCGGCCGCGACTTGGAGGACAAGCCCGTTCCTGCTCAGCCGGAGAGCGGTGTGGCCGATTCACCCGATATCATCCCCGTGCCGATGCCGCGGCCCTATGAGGATAGCGTTGCCAAGCTGATCCGCGGGGCGAATGGCGTGATCGTACAGGGCACGACCCGCACTCTCATCCTCGGCCTGCGTTTCGACATCATCATCCGTCTGCGTGAAGAAGCTGAAACCACCTTCGTGGACGTGCGCGTCGCATCCCGCTACGGCCAGCACGATCTCGGCTTCAGCGCCGAAGTGGCCGAGCAATATCTTGGTGCCCTCGACTCCGAACTATTGGGGATTGCGGGTGGGTGAGGTCCGGTGCTGCGGAGCAGCAGCAATCGATCCAGTGAATCGATTGCAGGACCGAACGCCCTGAGCCACGCGAAGGGCCGGGATACAGTGAGGCATATTGAAACGCCCTTACTGCAAACCTCTCCTAAAACGCGGCGAGGCGACAGGTGCTGTGCGGCCCTCAAGCCTATCCCAGAAACCTCTCCCGCATCTCCGCCGTCGGCACCATGCAGCTCTCCCGCCGCCCTGCAATCCTCAGCCTATTCCGCGCAACCATCCCATAAGCCGCATCCGCAATCCATCGCGGCACGATCCGAAGCAGACCGGCCAGAGCCCACGGCATGCCGAGCCCCTCCAGCATGCGGATCGTCGCATCGGATTTGTAATAGGCGCGGCCCTTGTCGATGAGCAGGTTGGTCTCGTAGTCGCGCGTTTCCAGCCCGTAATGCCGGTAAAGCGCCTCGCCGAGCGGCGTCTGGGCAACGATAAAGCGGTAGCGCTTTTCCGTGTCCCGCTTCAGCAGAAACTGCACCCAGCCGGAGCAGAAGACACATTCGCCATCGAAGAGGATCAGCGGCTTGTCGTCCGCAAAAGCGGGCACGGAAGGATCGTCGCGATAGCTGTAATCCGCACGCGCCGCCATTGTCAGTCTCCCGCCAATCGATAATGCGCAAAGAGAGACGGCGGCCCATCGGCGCTGACCTCGCCGCGCTCCATCAATTCCTCGATATGCGCCAGCACCGAGAGTGCCGCAGCACCATGCAGCCGCTTGTCGGTATCGCGGTAGATCACCTTCACCATATCGGGGATGGTGCTGTCCCCCTTCCGAAGACGCTCGATGATGGATCGCTCCCGCAGACGCCTGTGCGTCTTCAATCCGCGCAGGAAGGGCGCTGGCGAAGTGACCGGTCCGCCGTGACCGGGCAGCAGCAAGTGGTCGTCGCGGCCGAGCAGTTTGTCGAGCGAAGCCATATAGTCCGCCATCGAACCATCAGGGGGTGCAACGATCGTCGTCGCCCAGGCCATCACGTGGTCCGCAGAAAACAGGATGCCGCGGCCCTCGAGCGCGAAGGCCGCGTGATTGGCCGTGTGGCCCGGCGTCAGCACGCCCGTCAGCGCCCAGCCGTCGCAGGAAATCGTCTCTCCGTCACGAATAGCGATATCGGGCAGGAAATCCATGTCCGAGCTTTCCGCAAAGGGATTGATCTCGCCGTCACGCAGCGGCCGTGACGGGCGGTGCGGCCCTTCGCCGACCGTCAGCGCTCCCGTTTCTTGGCTCAGCCGCCTTGCGAGCGGCGAGTGGTCCCGGTGGGTGTGGCTGACGAAGATATGCGTCACCTGCCGGCCGGCAAGTGCTGCCATCAGCGCTTCAAAATGTGCCTCGTTCTCAGGCCCCGGATCGATGACGGCGACTGACGAGCTGCCGACGATATAGCTGTTCGTGCCGTGGAAGGTGAAAGGGCTCGGATTTTTCGCCGTCAGGCGCTGGATGCCATCGGCGACGGCAACTGCCTGGCCGTAAGCCGGATCGAAGAAAAGATCGAAGTTCGCGCCGGACATGTCTATTTATATTCGATCTCGATGAAGGACATGGGTTTGTCGCCGGCATTGACGACATTGTGCTCGGTCCCGGCCTCGCGGCGGTAGGCAGCCCCCTTGGCGACATCCACCCGCCGGCTGCCCTCGGCATCCTCGATCAGGAACTGGCAATCGGTCATCGGCACCACGACATAGCCATACCCATGCGTATGAACGCCGGTATCGGCACCCGGCTCGAAATCCCACTGGGTAATGCGCACGACGGCATCGTCGAGGATCAGCGTGGCAAGCGCCGGCGGACGGGCGCGATATTGGCTCAACGGTATTCTCCATTGGCTGTGTCGATCCCTGAAGTCCTATCATGCTGGCGGGACAGCGCATACAAATATGACGTCGCAGTGAACTTAGTGATTGTGGGGCAGACAGTCCTTTGCTAATCAGGCCACGTTTTGGCGAAGCGGCACGCGCTTCAGCTCTGGTGGGGCGTAGCCAAGCGGTAAGGCAGCGGTTTTTGGTACCGCCATCCCCTGGTTCGAATCCAGGCGCCCCAGCCACACATCCAGAAACCGTTCGTCTCTTTCGAGAACCCTGTTGGCAAGCAGGGTGAGGCTTTCATGCGTTTCTCAGTCGCGACAAAATAAGAGCCCGCCGATTTTCACCGACGGGCCTCGATCAAACGTCTTTCAAGCAGTCAGACTTACTTCTGTTCTGGCGCCAGGAACTCGGCGCAGTAGGAAGAACCATTCACGCCCGGAATATCGTTCACGGTGCGGATATCGCGGATCGTGTAGTCGGAATTGGTGGTGATTTCGGCCTGGCAGCGCAGGTAGAGCGTGCGGGCGCTCGCAATCTGCTTGCCGCGCTTGCCGTCAGCACCTTCGGCATATTTCGCGGGAACGCGTACCGTCTTGTAGCCGCCCTTCCAGCTATAGATCGTCGACGAGCCTTCGTCGCGGTCGCTGAGCGGCGGGCCGTAGGCGGCAAAGAACTTGCCGGCCGACTGGCCGACCCAGCGTGCCTCGATCGGATCGCCGGGAGTGGGTATGGTGGTGCATCCGGCAAGCGCAATCGCAAGCGCGGCGGCCCCGGTCATGGTGCGGAGTTTCATCGTGTCGTCCCTGATATATAGCCAGTGGCTGCGAAGCCGCCTTCACGACGGTTTCGCCTGTCCCGCCAAGCCCTTTAGCGCGTAACCCGGCAAAAGAAAATTGCCACTTGGCCGCTTCTGAAGAATTTGCCGGGGGTGTGGCTTTTTGCTGCACGGCCGGCTGAAAGGGCTTGTCACGAGCCTGTCAAAAATTCCCGCAACTTTTTGAATTTTGGCGCTTGCGCAACATGATAGGCCGGTCTATAGAGGCGCCGCTGGTCACGGAGTGTAGCGCAGTCTGGTAGCGCACCACGTTCGGGACGTGGGGGTCGAGTGTTCGAATCACTCCACTCCGACCAGCCGAAAAGCCCGCGAAAGCGGGCTTTTTTCATTTGCGGTTTTTGCTCATCCAATGCCTTAAGCTGCCCTCCGGCAGACACAATTTCGAATGGTTGCAGTCGCTGTGAGCGCAGCGACCTCAATGCAACTGACGGGGCATAGAATGCGAGTTGCTAATTGAGCGAACGCCGAAGGCTTGAAGCGGCAAATCTTGCAGCGCTGCTACTCCAAAACATCGCGCACTTGCGGATTGAAAAGCCGCTTGCGTAGTGATGACACCCGGAAAATAACCAATCTCCAACGGACCACTGTACGCGAATCGCGAGACATCATATACAACTCATCGGTGAGGATGGGGTCGAGATGGGATCGTTTTCGTTCTGGCATTGGGCGATTGTACTACTGATCATCGGCGTGATCGCCTACGCAGTGTTGTCTGCACGGAGGAAAAGTTCGCCGACCGGTGAGCTGAAGGGGTTCGGTGGGTGGCTCATCCTGCCGATGATCGGGCAAACCTTGTCGCCAATCTATGCGCTCACTACGCTGGCGCAGAATTGGAAAATGCGCGAACAGTTCGCCGCGATACCCAATGGCCTCGTTGTATACTATGGCGAGAATACACTGACGGTGGCGATGCTCGCGCTAGAGGTTGTCACCATTTTTGCTATGTACTCAAAGAGCTATCTGTTTCCGAGGCTGTTTTTGATCCAGTGGATAGCTCTCCTAGTGTACATCATTCTCGATGTTGTTCTGGTCTCCGCCGTTTTCAGTATCCCTGCTGGCTCTCTTTTCAGCGGCGACGAGATGGGCAAGACGATCGGACCGATCATCGCAGGATTTATCTGGGTGCTGTATATGTTCAAGTCCAAGCGTGTAAAAAACACTTTCGTGAACGGTTCTCTCAGCCCCGCTGCTTTCAAGCATATTGAAGGTTAGTCTGACGGTACCGCGCGTCAGGCTTGCAGTCAGCTACCGATTTCTTCGACCGATGTTTTCTCGTCCATGTGAAAGCAAGTCCTCTTGCCAATGTTCGCCCTGCAGTCAATTCGCTGGCTTAAATATTCTCCCCGGCAGCAATGTTCGCCGCTGCCCAGCAAACCGTGCTTCGCCGCCTTAAAACACCGCAAACCCTAAATTTTAGACATTGCTAACGAACAAATAGCCGCTAAGCTGGTTTCCTTCGGAGGAGGAAGCGTCAATGAAGCAGATGAACAATCGCCAAGTCCGGATTCCCGGCCCGAAAGATCAGGATATCGCTGAACATTGCCGAAAATTCGGGATAGGCCCGGCCGAGGAGAAGAAGCTGAAGAAGCTCCTGGGCCATCGGGCGCCCCTTCATGAGATCCAGGCAAACGCTCCGACGCCCCAGCCGAAGTGGCGTTAGACCGGAAGCTGTCTTCACCTCAAGCTATGAATGATCGTTGCGCGTCACTCTGCTCTGTCACAGGCGCGTGGCGTTTTCCATGTCCCGGATGCCTTGAAACAAAAAAGCCCCACCGGTGGCTTTCGGCGGGGCAGATAGGGAAAGCTCTCCGAAAGGTGGCAGGAGAGCGTTTGCATTTCAGCAAGACTGGAAGAATGAGGCGAGGGCACTTTTGCCGGATTTGGTACAGTTCGCTTAAAAACCCGTAATTTTTAGTGGGAAAATTTGCGATTTCGGCCTTGCGCCGTTTTTTGGCAAGGAGAGCACGCCGTCGTAACGACGCGCCCGCCTTTCCGGTGCCGTCACTCGGCTGCCTGCAGCTTGTCCTGCGTCTTCGTCTCGAAGTCGCTGGCGTCATGGCGTTCGTGGAGCTGGCTGGAAGGCTCGCCGCTGACGCGGTTGACCATGCGGCCGCGCTTGACGGCCGGGCGGTCGCCGATCATGTCGGCCCAGCGCTTCATGTTCTTGTATTCCTGCACCTGCAGGAATTCGGCGGAATCACCGTACATCCAGCCCTTCACGAGGCCGCCATACCAAGGCCAGATCGCCATGTCGGCGATGGTGAGCTCGTCGCCGGCGATATATTCGCTTTCGGCCAGGCGCCGGTCGAGCACGTCGAGCTGGCGCTTGGTTTCCATGGCGAAACGGTTGATCGCATATTCGATCTTCGTCGGCGCATAGGCATAGAAATGGCCGAAGCCGCCGCCGAGATAGGGCGCGCTGCCGACCTGCCAGAACAGCCAGGAGAAGCATTCGGCACGCTTGGCCGGATCGGTCGGCAGGAAGGCGCCGAATTTTTCGGCGAGATAGGTGAGGATCGCGCCGGATTCGAAGATGCGCACTGGCTTTTCGCCGCTGCGGTCCATCAGGGCCGGGATCTTGGAGTTCGGGTTGACCTCGACGAAGCCGCTGCCGAACTGGTCGCCATCGCCGATCCTGATCAGCCAGGCGTCATATTCCGCGCCGCGATGGCCAAGCGCCAGCAACTCCTCCAGCATGATAGTGATTTTCACGCCATTCGGCGTTCCAAGCGAATAAAGCTGTAGCGGGTGACGGCCGATCGGCAATTCCTTGTCATGGGTCGGCCCGGCGATCGGGCGGTTGATGCTGGCGAACTGGCCGCCGTTTTCCTTGTCCCAGGTCCAGATCTTGGGGGGCGTATACTCGGACGAACTGGTCATATGAGCTCCTGACAGAACAACTTCGTGCTTTACGTGAAAGGCCCAATCCCTAATCTCAATTGGGACCCATGAACATATTGGTAGCAATGAAGTTATTGTCATCAGGGCGGCGGCTTTAAATTGCCGCCGCGCTCGCTCATTCAGAAGTTGAGCTTGCTCTTTTGCCGGCCGTCGGCATCGAAGTTCTCAGGCGCGAGCCATGCCTCATATCCGGCCTTCAGCTTCGGCCAGTCCCCATCGATCATGGCAAACCAGGCGGTGTCGCGGTTGCGGCCCTTCTGCACCATATGCTGGCGGAAGATGCCCTCGAAGGAGAAACCGAAGCGTTGTGCCGCCCGCTTCGACGGTTCGTTGAGGTTGTTGCACTTCCATTCGAAGCGCCGGTAGCCAAGCGTGTCGAAGACGTAAGCGGCGCAGAGATAGAGCGCTTCGGTCGCAACCCGCGTGCGAGCGATATCAGGTCCCCAAAGGATGTTGCCGATCTCGATGACGCCGTTCGCGGTATCGATGCGCATCAGCCCCTGCCGGCCCTCGGCGCGTCCCGTCGCCTTGTCGATGACGGCGAAGAACAGCGGATCCTCGCTTGCCACTGATCTTTCGAGCCAGGGGGTGAAGGCTGCCATATCGGCGGGTGCGCTTTCGAAGAGATAGCGGAAGCGGTCTTCCGCACCGGGCTGCTGCGCCGAGCGAAGAAGATCGGCGCCGTGCCTTGCGGCGTCCAGCGGCTCGAGGCGGGTGTAGCGGCCGTCAATCGGGGCGCGGGCGGGGCGGGCGACACCCTTCCAGTTGGAGAGATCCATCGTCTTATCCATTGTTGCATCAAACCTAACTGCTCTTGCCCTGCAAATGGACTGGAGTAAAAGTCCAGTTCCGACCTTTTGAGCAGACCAGTGGAAGAATGACGCCGACACCTGCATGGCTCGACCTCGATCGCAACGGAGGCGATCTCGCCGGCCAGATCTATCGAAGCCTGCGCGACCGTATCCTGCTCGGCCAGCTTCCGGCCGGTCACAAGCTGTCGTCGACCCGCGCTTTTGCGGTGTCGCTTGGTGTTGCGCGCTCGACTGTCGTCGAGGCGTACGACCGCCTGAAGGCTGAAGGATATATCGAAGCGTCCGCCGGCGCTGCGACACGGATTGCCGCCCTTGCACGGATGCGGCCCGAGCGGCAGCAGGGCGACCGCGTGCCGGTGAAGGAAGAACGTTTGGAACAGCCGCCCTACCGCGCCCTGTTCCGGCCGGGCGTGCCTGACGTATCGGATTTCCCGCATGCCGTCTGGAGCCGCCATCTTGCCGCACGCAGCCGGTCTTTGCGCATCCATCATCTCGGCTATGAGCACGCAACCGGTATCCGCGAACTGCGCGAAGCCATCCTTGCGCATGTCTCCGTGACGCGCGGCGTGGTCGCCGAGCCGGAGCAGGTGATGATCGTGCCCTCCACCCGCGCGGCAATCGACATGCTGGCAAGGACCATGCTGAGGCGGAGCGGGCGCAGAGCC
Source organism: Rhizobium sp. WYJ-E13 (assembly GCF_018987265.1). Classification (NCBI taxonomy): domain Bacteria; kingdom Pseudomonadati; phylum Pseudomonadota; class Alphaproteobacteria; order Hyphomicrobiales; family Rhizobiaceae; genus Rhizobium; species Rhizobium sp. WYJ-E13. Next base: position 580,495 of record NZ_CP076853.1, read on the forward strand.
GCTTGGATGGAAGATCCCGGCTATCCCGCCGCACGCTTGCTGCTAAGCGATGCCGGCGCCGAAGTCGTGCCGGTTCCTTGCGATGATCAGGGCATCGACGTTTCCGGGGAGGACGGCCCGCAGCCGGCGCCGATCCCAGCACTGATCTACGTGACGCCATCCCATCAATATCCGACCGGCGCCACGCTGAGCCTGCCGCGCCGGCTGGCGCTGCTGGAGGCGGCACGCCGTCACGAAAGCCTTATCGTCGAGGATGATTACGACAGCGATTTTCAATATGGCTCGCGGCCGATCGCCGCCTTGCAGGGCATCGACAGGGCCCAGGTCGTCGCCTATGTCGGCACCTTCTCGAAGGTGCTGGCACCCGGCCTGCGTGTCGCCTACGCGGTCGTGCCGCGCTGGCTGGTATCGGAGGCTTCGGAGGCGCTGCATCGCAGGGGCGTCGCCGTCTCCACCCATGTCCAGGCCGCCCTTGCCGATTTCATCAATGAGGGCCGTCTGCGTGCCTATCTGAGGCGCATGAACCAGCAATATGCCGAGCGCATGGCCCGGACGATCGGAATGCTGGAGAGCCATTTTGGCGGAAGGCTTGTCATTTCGGGCGGCAATGGCGGATTGCAGCTCGCAACCTGGTTTCGCGATGAGACGGTGGATGACCGGGCGGTCGTCGCGAAGGTGAATGCATCAGGATATGGTCTGATGCCGATGTCGGGTTTCTTTATCGGCAGATCTGCCCCCGGCATTCTCTTCGGTATCTCGCAAGCGGAAGCGGCTGCCGTTCAAAGACTGGCCGCCGATCTCAGAGCGGTGCTGGTGTAAAAACGCATGCGCCCGGAACGGGTCCGGGCGCAGCGCTCACGTGGGTGCCCTTCAAGCGGCGGCGAAGGGCACGGCCACGAAGGTCTTGTTGCCGCCGCGTTCGATCAGGAGCAGCACCGACTTGCGGCCGGCCTTGCCGGCATCGGCAACGGCGGTCTTGACGTCGCGGGCGTCATGCACCGGCTTGTCGTTGACAGAGACGATCACGTCGCCGGGCTGGATGCCGGCGGCAGCGGCAGACTTGTCCGGGTTGACGTTGGCAACGACGGCGCCGGCAACGCCGTGGGGCAGGTTGAGCTGCTGGCGAACATCAGGCGTCAGATCGGCAAGGCCGATGCCGAGGCTCGGCTGGCCGGCAGCCTGGCCCTGATCGTCGCTGCTTTCGACGGCGGCCTGCTTCTGCGTGTCTTCATTGCCGCCGACGGTGACGTTGAGATCGACCGTCTTGCCGTCACGCCAGACGGTCAGCGTTTCCTTGGCACCCGGCGACAGATCGGCAACGAGGCGCGACAGGTCCTTCGGCGTCTTGACGTTTTCGCTGCCGACGGCGGTTACGATGTCACCCGTCTTGATGCCGGCATGGGCAGCAGGCGTTCCATTGGTAACGGCTGCAACCAGCGCGCCTTCAGCCTTGGAGAAACCGACTGCATCGGCGACATCTTGCGTGACCGGCTGGATCTGCACGCCGAGATAGCCGTGATCGATCGAACCGTCCTTCTGCAGCTTGGCGACGATCGTCTTTGCTTCAGAGGAAGGAATGGCGAAGCCGACGCCAACGCTGCCGCCGTTCGGCGAGTAGATGGCGGTATTGATGCCGACGACATTGCCGTCACGATCGACCAGCGGGCCGCCGGAATTGCCGTGGTTGATCGGCGCATCGATCTGGATGAAGTCGTCATAGGGGCCGCTGTGCAGGTCGCGGCCGCGGGCCGAGACGATGCCGGCCGTCACCGTCGTGCCGATGCCGAACGGGTTGCCGATGGCAAGGATCTGGTCGCCGAGCTTCAGTTTGTCGGAATCGCCCCAGGCGATGGTCGCAAGCGGATGCGGAGCCTGGACCTTCAGAACCGCGAGGTCGGACTTGGCATCGGCGCCAAGCAGCTTGGCCGGCAGCTCGGTGCCGTCGTCGAGCGTGACCTTGATGTCGATCGCATTGTCGATGACGTGATTGTTGGTAACGATCACACCGTCGGGGCTGATGATGAAGCCGGAGCCGAGCGCCATGGCATGCTGTGACTCGTGCTGCTGCGGCGCCTGATGCGGCAGAGGAATACCCTGCTGTTCGAAGAACTGACGAAACTGCTCGTCCATCGGCGAACTGTCGGCGCTGGCATTGGTGGCCTTCATCGTCGTGGTGATGGTCACGACAGCCGGCTTGTCGGCATCGACGATGGAAGCAAAGGAGCCATTGGAGGCCAGCATGCTGCCGGTCTCAGCCGGCGCAGCAAGAGCCGTCGAGTAAGAGGAGATGGCGAAGGGCAGGGAGGTCGCGCCGAGAACGATGGCCGCTCCGACGAGTGCTGCGGCCCGATGCTTGCGAAGAATGTTTGACATGGTGGAAGTCCCTTGCGAGAGCGTTGGCATCAGTTGACGTCGTGGTTCCATGCCATGGACCTTGGCGTCGAGGAGTATTTACGCCAATTATTGCTGACTTTTACTTGGATTTCACTGGTTGTAATCGGATATTACTGTCGTCAGGAACAATTGGTGCTTGATACCTATATGATCCGTTCTGAGGGATTTACAAATTAAACATTGATCATGTTTATATTACGGTATCGTAAGACATTACTATAATTTAATCTTGCCTGACCCGGCATCGCCTCGGTTTCGCGAATGCCCTGCTGGTGCCTCCGTCTGAAGTGCCAGAACAGTGAAACAGATTTCATTTCCTGTGATCCCCCGGCCTCTCGGCTGCGTAATAAATTGAACTACTCGCGGCACTTATTTGGGATTTTTCGCGTTTCGGTTGATGTGGGAACTTGAAATGTTAGTGGATTCTAAATTATTTCTTCTTCAGAAAGAAGGAGTTGCGAGTCGACGGGGGCGAGATTGGCGGCGACGTGCGGGAAGCAATGAGGGATTCAGTGAAGCCGGGGCGGGAAAAGAAGCGCAGTTCCCATGTAAAGTTGAGTGATGTTGCAAAGAGGGTAGGGGTCAGTCCGATCACTATCTCGCGTGCGCTTCGCAACCCTGAAATCGTCTCCGAAGAGCTGCGCGAGGTCATTCTTCGCACCGTCGACGAGATGGGTTATATCCCCAATCTTGCCGCCCGCGCGCTTGCCGGCCGCCATAGCGGCATCGTCGGCGTCATCACGCCGTCGCTTCATCACCCTTGCTTCACAGGCGTCATGATGGGCATCGAGGAGCGGCTGCGTGCCACGGATCTGCGGGTGCAATATGCCAATACGCTCGATGACGGCGATCAGGAGATCAGCCAGTTCAAATCCTTCCTGGCGCAGAAGCCGGCCGGCATTATCCTTATCAATGCGGAATATTATGACGGGCTCGCGCTGTTGATCGATACGGCCTCATTTCCGGTGGCCCACGTCGCCGACCTCAGCCAACCGCCGGCAACGCTGCTCGTCGGCATGTCGCACCATGTTGCCGCTGCTGCCGCGACCCGTCTCCTTCTGTCGAAGGGATACAAGCGAATCGGTTTCATTGGCGGACTCGGCGATATCCGTTCTCGCCGCAGCCGTGCGGGGTATGAGGAAGCCATGCGCGGGGCCGGTCTCGACAATCCGTCGCTGATACATGGCGAAGACGGTTCCACCAGCATCGGTCTTGGACGGCGCCTGTTCAGCGAGCTGCTGGAGCGGGTACCGGATCTCGATGCGATCCTTGCGCAAAATGATGATCTCGCCCTCGGCGCGCTGATCGAATGCAACGAACGCGGTATCAGCGTGCCCGATGATTTCGGCATCTGCGGCTTCAACGATCTGGAATTCGCACAATTCACCTCGCCGTCTCTGACGACGGTACATATTCCGCGCCACGCACTCGGCCGCCGTGTCGCCGACATGCTGCTGCGCGCCATCCGCGAAGAACCGCTGGAAGAACACAGGGTCGATCTCGGCTTTTCGATCATCGAGCGCGGTTCGACGCGCCCGGGACCGCAGCAGTAAACGAAGAACATAAAAAAAGGGGCCGATCGGCCCCTTTTCCTTAGATGTCGCTTGCCGCGCTCGACCAGAGCTCGGCCGCTTCCGACGCTGTCATGCGGCGCACTTCCGCCTCGTGGCGGCGCTGGGCAAACAGCTCGCTCGCCATGATCTGCTCGGCAAGATCGGCCGGAAGCGAGAGGATGACGCGGGCATCATTGCCATGCAGGCCGCTGACATCGGCGCGCTTGCCGGTCACCATGCCGCCGGCGATTGTGTTGTTGGTTTCCGGGTCGATCAGGATGAAGGAACCGGTAGCGCGGTTCTGCTCATAGGGATCGAAGATGGCGGCTTCGTCGAATACGAGGCGCACCTTGCCGATGGCGTTCATGTAGAGCCGCTGGGCGGAATTCCACGTGCCGGTCTTGAGCTCCAGCTGGCTGATGGGCTCGACCTGAACGCGCTGGCGGCGCGAGCCGCTCTTCAGCCAGTAGCGCTTGCCGGCCTCGATACCCTCAGGCTGCAGGGCAACAACCTGCGCATCGAAGGAAAGGCCCGTCTGCGGCTGTGAGTCGATCGAAACGATCATGTCGCCGCGCGCAACGTCCACCTGACGGTCCAGCACGAGCGTGATCGCATCACCCGCAACGGCTGCATTGCGCACCAAATCGAAGGTGACGATCTTGGTGACATTGGCGACCATGCCCGACGGCAGGATCATGACGCTGTCGCCCGGCTTGACCGAACCGCCGGCAACCGTGCCCTGATAGCCGCGGAAGCTCTCTCCCGGGCGTGAGACGCGCTGTACGGAAAGGCGGAAGCCGGTCGACTGGCCGGAACGGACGGTCGCGTGTTCCAGCGTTTCGACCAGCGTCGGACCGTTATACCAGGGCATCGCTGCCTGGCCGGAATAGACGACGTTTTCGCCCTTCAGCGCCGACATCGGGATCGCGGTGATCTGCTTGACGCCGAGCGACAGCGCAAATTCCTTGAACTCGTGGGTGATCTTGTCGAAGCCGGCACGGTCATAGTTCGTCAAGTCGATCTTGTTGATCGCGAGCACGAACTGCTTGATGCCGAGCAGCGAGGCGATCGTCGCATGACGGCGCGTCTGCTCGAGGATGCCTGCGCGGGCATCGACCAAGAGCACGGCGAGATCGGCGGTGGAGGCACCGGTCGCCATGTTGCGGGTATACTGCTCGTGGCCGGGCGTGTCGGCGACGATGAAGGAGCGCTTGTCGGTCGAGAAATAGCGATAGGCGACATCGATGGTGATGCCCTGTTCGCGCTCTGCCTGCAGACCATCGAGCAGCAGCGCGAAATCGGGAAGGCCAAGATCGTTCTGCTTGCCGGTGGAATCGCGGCGGAGCGTTGCCGCCTGATCTTCCTTGACGGCCTTGGTGTCCCAGAGCAGGCGGCCGATCAGCGTGGACTTGCCGTCATCGACGCTGCCGCAGGTGATGAGACGCAACGGGCGCGAGTCGCGCACGGCCTTGAGTGGCTCGGCGGCGGGCACGGCGACGACGTTTGCGGGAACGGCTGCAGTCATCTCAGAAATATCCTTCACGCTTCTTCTTTTCCATGGAACCGGACTGGTCACGGTCGATGGCGCGGCCCTGGCGCTCGGAAACCGTAGCGATTTCCAGCTCCGCGATGATCTCTTCAAGGCTGGTGGCGGTGGAACGGATCGCGCCCGTCAGCGGGAAGCAACCGAGCGTGCGGAAGCGGATGAAGTCTTCCTGCTTCGTTTCGCCGGGCAGCAACTCCAGACGCGGGTCGGAGGCGGCGATCATCATGCCGTCGCGCTCGACATAGGGGCGCTTGGCGGCGAAATAGAGCGGCACGATCGGGATATCCTCGGCCTGGATGTAGCGCCAGATATCGACCTCGGTCCAGTTCGACAGCGGAAAGACTCGCACACTTTCTCCCTTGCGGATCTGGCCGTTATAGATGTTCCAAAGTTCAGGGCGCTGGTTGCGTGGATCCCAGCGATGGTCCGGCGTGCGGAACGAGTAGATGCGTTCCTTGGCGCGGGAGGCTTCCTCGTCGCGCCTTGCGCCGCCGAAGGCCGCGTCATATTGGCCGGCATCCAGCGCGTTGCGCAACGCTTCCGTCTTCATGATGTCGGTGTAGCGGGCCGAGCCATAGGTAAACGGTGTGATGTTCTCAGCCGTGCCGCGTGGATTGATGTGCTCGATCAGGTCCAGATCGTACTTCTTCACGATCTCGTCCCGGAAGGTGATCATCTCCGCAAACTTCCAGCCCGTATTGACGTGCAGCAGCGGGAAGGGCACGCGGCCGGGATAGAAAGCCTTGCGGGCAAGATGCAGCAGAACGGAAGAATCCTTGCCAATCGAATAGAGCATCACGGGACGCTCGAATTCGGCGGCAACTTCGCGGAAGATATGGATCGCTTCGTTTTCCAGCGCTTTCAGATGCGGGTCGAGCGGCGGCTTGGCGCTCTGCGGATTGGTCAGTTCCGTATCCTGACGGGTATCGGGCATTTTGTACTCCAGACTTCTTACTGCTGCGCGACGATCGAAGCCGCTTCTTCGGCGACATGCAGGCCGCATTCGCGCTTCTCATCCTGTTCCCACCACCAGCGGCCGGCACGTTCCGGCTCGCCGGGCTTGATGGCGCGGGTGCAGGGCTCGCAGCCGATCGAGGGATAGCCGCGGGCATGCAGCGGGTTGATCGGCACGCCGTTGTCGGCAACGAAGGCCTTGATCTTGTCGATATCCCAATCGGCGAGCGGATTGACCTTCAGAAGGTGGCGCTCAGCGTCATATTCCGCAAAGGGCGTCTCGGCGCGGTTGGCCGACTGGCCGCGGCGCAGGCCGGTGATCCAGATCGTTGCGCCTGCCAGCGCCCGCGCAAGCGGCTTCAGCTTGCGCACGCCACAACAGGCATGCCTGGCTTCGACGCTCTCGTAGAAACCGTTCATGCCGTATTTCGCCGCGTAAGCATCGATGTCGGCCTGTTCGGGTTCGTAGCGGGCAATATGGATGTCGTACTGGCTCTCCGTCTCGTCGATCAGATCAAGCGTTTCCTTGAAAAGCCGGCCTGTCTGCAGCGTGACGACATCGATCGGCAGGCGATGCGTGCCGATTTCCGCAGTGATGACCTGGTCTTCGATGCCGAGTGACGTGGTGAAGACCACACGTCCGCCAAGGCCGGCAACGAACGAAAGCCGGCCGGCGAGGTCGAGGCCCGAAAGCTTGTCAGCCAAAGCCTCGGCTTCTTCGATCGGATTGATAACAGTCATGGGGGATCCTGTCCTTGATATTGGCCGGAGTATTACAGCTGAAGGACGGATCGGACAGAAAAAGGGATTTCGAAAGGACTGGCTAGCGGAGCAAATATCTCTCCCATCCTGCCGCAATGCAGAAAAGCAGCCGCCAACGTCAAAAAATGCGCTCGATCTTAATATCTATAGAAATAGTAGTGTTACACGGCGCCTGTCAATTGGAAATCGGAAGTGATGGCGATAATGATGAAAATTGCCGTTTTTTGAAGTAGCTTATCAACTGTTGGCCGAGGGTGAATAACAGGGCCAAAACACTTGTCTCTCAAGGCTTTTTCCGGCGCGTTCAAATTCCGTTCATGCTGGCTGTGCAATAGAGGCGAATAGCTTTCGTGCGATGCCGGGGTTCGGCACCGCTTTGTGTGTGTTCGACGGTCCGAGATGATTACGCAAAAAGCGAAATATGCGCTGCGGGCGCTGACGGTTCTGGCGGAAGCTGCGGCCGACGAACCCGTCATGATTTCCGACATTGCCGTGCAGCAGAAGATCCCGAAGAAGTTTCTGGAGCAGATCCTGCTCGACCTGAAGCATCACGGCATCGTCGTCAGCCGCCGCGGCAAGCAGGGCGGCTACCTGCTGCTGAAACCGGCCCGCAGCATCACCTTCGGCGAGATCCTGCGCATCATCGACGGCCCCATCGCGCCGCTGCCGTGCCTGTCGATCACTGCTTACCGCAAGTGCGATGACTGCGACGGCGAGCAGACCTGCGAAATCCGGCATGTCTTCGCCAAGGTGGCCGACGCCACCCGCAAGGTCCTCTTCTCGACGACCATCGCCGATGCCGTGGGAACCAAACAGGGTGCCGAGGTCACGCGCCTGCTCGCCTGATCCGTTTTCCTCCCACTCACCGGTCTTCAAGATTCGGTGAGTGCTCTTCTCATATGTCGTCCATGCTCCACCTGCCCGTTCATTCGGGTAGGGAGAAGATTATGTTTGCACTTTCAGGCCAGCGAGTGCTGGCGGCTGCCATGCTCTCGGCCGCATTCGCAACGGGTGCAGCGGCGCATCACGGCTGGTCATGGGCGGAAGCCGACCAGATCGAGCTCCGCGGCACCATCCAGCAGATATCCATGGGCGGGCCGCATCCGACGCTCGATGTCGCAACCGTTGATGACGGCGTCTGGCGTGTCGAGCTCGGCAATCCGCGCCAGACGGAGCGCTCCGGCTTCGTGGAGGGCGTCGCAAAGCCCGGCGATCAGGTCACAGCACTCGGAAACCGCTCGCGGGACCGCAACGAGAAACGGCTGAAGGCCGTGCGCATCACCATCGGTGAAAAGCGCTACGACATTTATCCGGAACGCATCCAGACGAACTGACGCTTCGTCATGGAGCTTCTCGAATGGCTGGCTGCCACCACACTCGCGGTCGAGCTCAAACGCTCCGCGACGCTCTACATGTTCGTCAACGCCGCCCATATCCTGGCGATCGGCCTTCTGGTCGGCGCCATTCTCCCGCTTGATCTCAGGCTCGCCGGCTTCTTCGCCAAAGTGCCGGTGGAGGTCATCGCACCCTTCCTGTCCCGCTCGGCAGGCATCGGCCTCGCCTTGGCTTTGCTCACCGGCTTTTGTCTCTTCAGTGTCCGCCCGGCCGAATATGCTGCAAATACCGCCTTCCTCGCCAAACTCGGCCTGATCGCCTTTGGTCTCCTCAATGTGCTCATCGTTCATGCCGGTAAGGGGTGGCGAACCGCGATCGCGATCGGCATCGTCCGTCCCGCGTTGCAGTTTTCCGCGGCCCTTTCGGCGTTGATATGGATCGCAGCCGTCGTGGCCGGAAGGTGGATCGGCTTTCTGTAAGCCCGTCGCCTGCTTTACGACACGCTGCCCAGTTTTCATTGGAGGCGACGGTCGTCGTCCTTGCCATCCGTCATCAGCGCGAAGAAGATTATTGCTGACTACCGGTCGCTCACCGCCGCACGCGGATTGCTCCACGGTTCCTGATTGGAGCGCGCCAGCCTTTGCTTACCGAGAATATGGTCTGCGGCTTTCTCGCCTGTCATGATCGACGGACCATTCAGATTGCCGTAGGTGACATGTGGGAAGATCGAGCTGTCTGCGACGCGCAGGCCACCCACGCCGATCACCCTGGTATCGGGATCGACAACCGCCATCGGGTCGTCCTTCGCGCCCATACGGCAGGTGCCGCACGGATGATAGGCGCTCTCCAGATGCTCGCGCAGGAAAGCGTCGATCTCGTCATCCGTCTGCACATTCTCGCCAGGCTGGATTTCCGGGCCGCGATAATGGTCGAAAGCCTTCTGGCCGAAGATCTCGCGCGTCAGGCGCACGCAGTGGCGGAATTTCTCCCAATCCTCGGCATGGCTCATATAGTTGAAGCGCAGCACCGGATCGGCCTTTGGATCTGTCGAGCGTAGCGTCACGTTGCCGCGCGATTTCGAGAGATTGTAGCCGACATGCACCTGGAAGCCGTGCGTATTGGCGGCCGCCTTGCCGTCATAGCTGATGGCGACCGGCAGGAAGTGATACTGGATATCCGGCTGTTTCAAGCCTGGGCCTGAGCGCAGGAAAGCACAGGCCTCGAACTGGTTGGAGGCGCCGAGCCCGCCCTTGGAAAGCAGCCATTGCGCACCGGCGACACCCTGCCAGAACCACGGCAGCCAGGAATAGAGCGACACCGGCTTGGTCGAGATCTGCTGGAAATAGAATTCCATATGGTCCTGCAGATTGGCGCCGACGCCCGGCCGATCGGCCTTCACCTCGATGCCCATGTCCCGCAGATGCGCGCCAGGACCGATGCCGGACAGCATCAAAAGCTTGGGTGAGTTGAAGGCGGAAGCTGAAACGATCACCTCACGATTGGCCTTGACGATCTCGGTTGCGCCGCCGCGCTCGATCTCCACGCCCGTCGCGCGGCCGTTCTCGATGATGATCCTACGCGCAAAGCCCCGGACGAGCTCAACGTTCGGCCGCTTCAGCGCCGGCTTCAGATAGGCGTTCGCCGCCGACCAGCGCCGGCCGTGATGGATGGTCTGTTCCATCAGCCCGAAGCCTTCCTGCTTCGAGCCATTATAATCCTCGGTCGTTTCGAAGCCCGCCTGTTTTCCGGCGTCGATGAAGGCATGAAACAGCGGGTTCTTCATCACACCGCGCTGCACATGCAGCGGCCCGTCCGTGCCGCGCCAGCCTTCCTCGCCGCCGTGCGAATGCTCCATGCGCTTGAAATAGGGCAGCACATCCGCATAGGCCCAACCATTCGCGCCGAGCTCTTCCCATCGATTGTAGTCTTCCGCATGACCGCGCACATAGACCATGCCGTTGATGGAGGACGAGCCGCCGATGACCTTGCCGCGCGGCGCGGTGATGCGTCTGTTGTTGAGATTCGGCTCGGGCTCGGAAAGATAGCCCCAGTTATAGCGCTTCATGCTCATCGGCCAGGCAAGTGCTGCCGGCATCTGGATGAACGGCCCGAAATCCGAACCGCCCGCCTCGATGACGATGACGGTATTCTTGCCGTCTTCCGAAAGCCGGTAAGCCAGTGCCGAACCCGCAGAGCCGGAGCCGACGATGACGAAATCTGCCTGTTGCATGCTGTTCCCTTTGGATTGTCGTGTGCAACTGCCGCGTCGATTTCCGATGAGGTCAGTAGGGTGAGGCGACCGGCCCCATGCCGACGTAAACCGTCTTCAGTTCGCTATAGTGCTCGAGTGCCGCCAGCGAATTTTCGCGCCCGAAGCCCGATTGCTTCGATCCCCCGAACGGGATTTCGACCGGGCAGAGATTGTATGTGTTGATCCAGAGCGTGCCGGCGTCGAGCTGGTCGACGACGCGGTGAGCGCGTGTCAGATCGGCAGTGAAGACGCCGCCGGAGAGGCCAAATTCCGTCGTATTGGCGCGCTTGATGACTTCGGCTTCATCGTCGAAATCGAGCACGCACATGACGGGACCGAAGATTTCCTCACGCGCGATCGTCATCCCATCCGTTACATCGGCAAAGACGGTCGGCTGAACATAATAGCCTTCTCCCGTCACATGGTTCGGAATGCCGCCGCCGGTCACCAGTGTCGCGCCCTCGGCCTTGCCCTTCTCGATATAGGACAACACCTTCTCGCGCTGTGCCCAGGACACCATCGGGCCGAGCTGGCTGGCTTCGTCCATCGGATCGCCGATCAGGATCGCCTCGGTGCGCGCCTTCAGCCGCCTCAGAAACTCGCTCTTGATGGTTTTCTGCACGAAGACACGGGTGCCGTTGGAGCAGACCTGGCCCGTCGAATAGAAATTGCCGAGCATCGCACCGCCGACGGCGCTGTCGAGATCGGCATCGTCGAAGACGATCAGCGGCGACTTGCCGCCGAGCTCCATCGTCACATGCTTGAGCTGGCCTGCGGCAGCAGCCGCCACCTTACGCCCGGTCGGTACCGAGCCTGTCAGTGACACCTTGGCGACATCGGGATGATTGACGAGCAGCGGTCCGGTGTCCCGGTCGCCCTGGATGACATTGTAAAGCCCCTTCGGCAGGCCGGCCTCATGCAGGATTTCGGCGATGGCAAGCGCGCCGAGCGGTGTTGTTTCCGAGGGTTTGAAAACCATGGCGTTGCCGGCGACCAGAGCCGGCGCGCCCTTCCAGCAGGCAATCTGCTGCGGGTAGTTCCAGGCGCCGATGCCGACGCAGACACCGAGCGGCACGCGCTTCGTATAGGCAAAATCCTGGCCGAGCGGGATATGCGAGCCGTTCAGTCCCGCAGGTGCCACGCCGCCGAAGAACTCGAAGGCATCGGCGCCCGAGGTCGGGTCGGCGACGATGGTTTCCTGGATCGGCTTGCCGGTATCGAGCGTTTCCAGCTCCGAAAGTTCTCGATTGCGTTCACGCATGATCTCGGCCGCGCGCTTCAGGATGCGCCCGCGTGCCATTGGGCTTAATGCCGCCCATTCCGGCTGCGCGCGTTTGGCGGCCGCGATCGCCTTTTCGACGATGGCAGGCGTTGCGGCATGGAGCCGGGCGATCACTTCCCCGGTCGCCGGATAGATGCTCTCGATGATGGTGCCGCCTTCATCCTCGACATATTCCCCGTCGATGAAGTGCGATGCTTTCGGCTGGGCTTTCATGTCGCTGGTCCCTGGTTTGACGTACGGTTGCTGCTCATGCGCTGATGTAGGTGAGCTGTGTCGTTACATAGTCTTCCGTCAGCGCGATCGAGGCTTCGATGCCGATCGGCGCCGATTTTAGACTTTGCCGGATATAGAGACCGTCGATCATCGCGGCCGCGCCCTCCGCGATGCGTTCTGCGGCATCGGCGGGGCAAAGCGATTTGAGCGGCGCAAGCAGGTTGGAGCGCAGGCGCCGCGCATAGACGACGAGGAAACGCCGCGTCTCTTCGGATCGCTGCGCCTCGGCATAAAAGGCGAGCCAGGCGGCGATCGTTTGCGGCGCGAACTGATCGGCATGAAAGCTGACCCGGATGATGGCCGAGATCCGTTCGCGCGGCTTTGCCGCTTGCCTCAGCGCCGTCACGGCGTCGTTGCGCAATTGCCGTAGCAGGAAACGGATGGTCTCGATCAGCAACTGTTCCTTGCTGCCAAAATAGTGGTGGGCAAGGGCAGGCGATACGCCAGCTCGCCGGGCGATGTCGGACATGGTGACGGTCAGCGAGCCGTGATCGCCGATCACCTGCAGCGCCGCATCCACAAGCGCCTTGCGTCGCACCGATTCCATTCCGACCTTCGGCAAGTTGAATCCTCCGAGAATAGGTGGAACGTATTTTTGATTGACTGATCAATCAATAAAAATCTTTCACCGATTGATCTGAGTCACCTCTTTCCGTGCAAAATTGTTGCAGCATATCTCCGGCAATCAGGAGATGCGCCAATGGCCAATATTTACGACGGAATGCCCGAATCCCCGTTGCGGTCGAAATGGGTATGGTTCGTCGGTCTCGGCGTGCTGCTCCTCATCTGCGGTCTCATCGCTCTCAGCAATCTGCTGATGGCGACCGTCGCTTCAGTCTTTTATGTCGGCATGCTGATGCTGGCGGGCGGCATCATCTATCTCATCCACGCCTTCCAGGTACGCGGCTGGGATCATGTCCTCTTCTGGGCGTTGAGCGGCGTGCTCTATGTGCTCGCCGGCATCTGCGCCTTCATCAACCCTATCCTCACCTCGGCTGCCTTGACCCTGTTTCTGGCCATCGCGCTGCTCATTGCCGGTGTCTTCCGCCTCTTCGTCGGCATGCGCATGCGGCCGCTCAAAGGGTGGGGCTGGATCGTCGCGAGCGGCCTCATCACCGCTCTTGCGGGCTTCGTGATTGCGCTCGGCTGGCCGGTCAACAGCCTCTGGATACTCGGTCTTTTCCTGGCCATCGATCTCATCGTTCAGGGCTGGACAATGCTCGCCTTCGGCCTTGGTATCCGGTCTTGAAACTGTGGAGAGAAGCAGCCGGATGGTCTGATCAGGCCGTTTCTTTTTTGACAAGAAGATGATGGGGTACTAAAATTTGAGGGTTGAAGGCCGGCCCCGCAGAAGGGCCGTCTCCTGTGCTCAGGCACTTCGGCATTGGCGCAGGTCGCCGCGGAAAGCCGAAAATGGACCCCCGTAGGCAGCCTCTGCCGAAACAGAATGGGAGGAGAATTCCATGCCGATGGTCACCGTTTCCATCTCACCGCTCCAGGCGGCCGGCATCCGCGATGCTGTCGATCAAGGCGGATATGCATCGAGCAGCGAGGTCGTGCGCGAGGCACTGCGCCTGTGGGATGCCGCCCGCAGACTGCACGAAGATCACAGCGACGTCTTGGCCGATGAAAGTGCTCCCAGCGGCGGCAGATGCGTCGCCGATATGTTTGCAGATCATGAAGCGGAACATCGCCGCTCGGCTTGAATAAGCCATTGATTGCAAATGGAAAATCTAATAAACGCTGAGCGCGCATGGAAGCCTGCGCGTTTCATAAAAGTTTCACACTGACGAAAGAGTTCGTTGACCCTTCTGTTCCATTGTCCGACCGAAAAAGAAAAGGTCACAGTGGAGATTGGCATGTCTTTGGCTGCCAGCGTCGAACCGGGTGTCGTGCGTCGTTACGCCAGCGATCAGATCGTCACCCTTGCCAAACTTGTCGTTGAAAACGCGTTTCAGCCGATCGTTGAAGCCGGTACAGGCACCGTCTTCGGTTACGAATCCCTCATGCGCGGGCAAGAGCGTATCGGCTTCGAAACGCCGATCGAAATCCTCGATGAAGCCTATGAGCACGGGCAGCTTCTGCAGCTCGAGCAGATGGTCGCCAACCGCGCCCTTGCCAAATTTTCCACGCTCTCGAATTTCGCAACCGCCACGCTGTTCCTCAATCTCGACGTCCGCCTCATCCCGCAGGGCAATCGCCTTGTCGAGAACCTGCTGCTGCAGCTGAAAACGGCGAATATCCCGCCGTCTTCCGTTTGCTTCGAATTCTCCGAGCGTTTCGACAATACCAGCGTGCCAGAATTCGCGGATCTCGTTTCGCGCCTGCGCAAAGCCGGCTTCAAGCTGGCGATCGACGATTTCGGCGTTGGTCACGGCGAAATGAAGCTGCTCTGCGACTATTCCGTCGATTACCTGAAGATCGACCGTCACTTCGTCGCCGATATCGATCGCAGCCCGCGCAAGCGGCATCTGCTGAAGAGCATCGTCAACATGGCCCACGTTCTAGGCACCCGCGTGATCGCCGAGGGCATCGAGACGGAGGCCGAATTCATCGTCTGCCGCGACTATGGCGTCGACCTCGTGCAGGGTTGGTTCATTTCCCGCCCGTCGACGCATCTCTCCGAACTCGTGCCCGCCTTCCCGCACCTGCAGGAGCTCGGCAGGAACAAGGGCAACAGCCAGTCGCTCGATGAAATCCTCATTCGCAAGCAGATCGAAATGCTGCCGACCGTCTATGAGAGCGACGCCATCGATACGGTCTTCGAACTGTTCCGCCGCAACCCGCGCCAGGCCTATTTCCCGGTCCTGAACGCAAATGGCGAGCCGCGCGGCATCATTCACGAGCACCACCTCAAGGAATATATCTATCAGCCCTTCGGCCGCGACCTTCTGAAGAACAAGGACTACGAGCGCACCATCTCGCATTTCGTCGAGCGTGCGCCGATCGTCGGCCTCGACAGCGATGCTGATCAGCTCATGGTGATCTTCGCCAATATGGAAGGCAGCAACTGCCTGATCCTCACCGACAACATGCGTTATGCCGGCGTCGTTTCCGCCGCCTCGCTGATCAAGGTCATCAACGAGAAGCAGCTGAAGACGGCACAGGACCAGAACCCGCTGACCGGCCTGCCGGGCAACCGCGCTATCAGAGATTTCATGCGCCATTCCGGTCGCGACGGCGATGAAGTGCGCCACTTCTGCTATTGCGACTTCGACAACTTCAAGCCCTTCAACGATGCTTACGGCTTCCATCTCGGCGACCATGCGATCTCGCTCTTCGCCGCGCTGATGCGCCGCTATTTCTTCGCCGAGCGCCACTTCCTCGGCCATGTCGGCGGCGACGATTTCTTCATCGGCGTCGTCGGCTGGACGAAGGAGGAACTGACGGAAATCCTCGATCGGCTCATCAGCGATTTCCACGATGACGTGCTCGATCTCTATTCGGATGAGGACCGCGCCGCCGGTCGTATCCGCGGCCACGATCGCACCGGCGCGGAAGCCTTCTTCCCGCTGATGCGCTGCTCGATCGGCGTCCTCGAACTGCCCGAAGGTCTCGTCATCGACGATATCAATCGCGTCAGCGCCGAGATTGCCCTCGTAAAGTCTGCCGCCAAGGAAAATAAAGACGGTCTCGTATTCCATACGCTAGGCGAGGCGAATTGACGCCTCTGGCACTTCCGGCCTTCCCAAGCCCCAGACCCTGATTTATCTCCAATACTTCGGAACAGGGAGAGCCGGGTCATGTCGTTGCCGTCGCATATGCGCTTTATCGATCTGCCGTCTTTCGGCGGGCCGGAGGTGATGGTCATTGCAAACGGGCCGGTGCCGGTGCCGGGCGAAGGCCAGATCCTCGTTCGCACCGAAGCGGTCGGCGTCAACCGCCCGGATATTTCCCAGCGCCAGGGCAGCTATCCGCCGCCGAAGGATGCAAGCCCCGTTCTTGGCCTTGAACTTGCCGGTGAAGTCGTCGCGATCGGCCCCGGCGTGACCGGCTATTCGCTTGGCGACAAGGTCTGCGGTCTCGCCAATGGCGGTGCTTATGCCGAATATTGCCTTCTGCCCGCCGGCCAGGCGCTGCCTTTCCCTCGGGGTTATGATGCGGTGAAGGCAGCGGCCCTTCCGGAGACCTTCTTCACCGTCTGGGCAAATCTCTTTCAGATGGCCGGCCTGACGGAGGGCGAGAAAGTGCTGATCCATGGCGGTTCCAGCGGCATCGGCACAACTGCAATCCAGCTTGCCAAGGCTTTCGGCGCCGAGGTCTACGCGACCGCCGGTTCGAAGGAGAAATGCGAGGCCTGCGAGAAGCTCGGTGCCAAGCGCGCCATCAATTATCGGGAAGAGGATTTTGCCGCCGTCATCAGGCAGGAGACCGGCCAGGGCGTCGATATAATCATCGACATGATCGGCGCGGCCTATTTCGAGAAGAACATCGCCTCGCTGGCGAAGGACGGCTGCCTGTCGATCATCGCCTTCCTGCAGGGTGCGGTTGCCGAGAAGGTCAACCTGACCCCGATCATGGTCAAGCGCCTGACGGTGACCGGCTCGACCATGCGTCCGCGCACGGCGGAGGAGAAGCGGGCGATCCGCGACGATCTTCTCTCCGAGGTCTGGCCGCTTCTGGAAGCGGGTACGGTCGCACCCGTCATCTACAAGACCTTCGCCTTCGAAGACGTGGCCGCCGCCCATCGGCTGATGGAGAGCAGCAACCACATCGGCAAGATCATGCTGAAGCTCGGTTAAAGCGCCGTGCGTCCTTGAACCGACGCATCAGGCTTTCCGACAATCGATTACGATTTTCGGGTCGATGCGGTAAGCGACACCGCAGCGCCGATGGCAACCAGTCCCGGCAAGGCCATGATCAGATAGAGCCATCGCGCCGCCGACAGCGCGCCGGCAATGCCGCCAGGCTCCACCAGACCCGCGCCATTGGCGATGACACCGGCAAAGGCTGCGCCAAAAGCACTTCCGAGCGAACTTATGGTGGGAATGGCTGCCGATGCCTTGTCTTGCTCGTTGTCGGCAATCAGCTTCAGAACCTTGGCGACGAGATGTGCCCAGCCGAGGCCGACGCCAAAGCCCATCATGAACATGGTGATCGCCGCCGGCACGAGGATGGCCAGATTCGCCTCCGGGTTCTCGCGGGCAAGCAAGACAGCAAGCGCGGCTGTCGCAACGGCCTCCGTCATACAGCCCGCTACGATTGCCGCTTTGACTTTCCATCCGGAGAAGGAGGCGCTGAAGAAGGCCGCCACCGTCCATCCGAGCGCGACAAGTGCCACCAGATAGCCCGAGACCAACGGTGTCACCCCATGCAGGATCTGCAGGAAATAGGGAATGAAGATATCGCTGACGAGGACGACGTTCAGGCCGAGCATCGTCAGATACACCCGCGAAATCGGCTGGCTGAGCGTCACCGCGCCGGATGGCAGCAGCCGGTTGTCTCCCTTGCGTTCGATGACGAGCATCGCGCCGATGGCGACGACCGAGATGGCGACCAATCCGATTTTAGCCGTCATCGCCTCGACCGTGCCTGCGGTGCTGACGAGCAGCACCGCAGCAAGCAGCAGGCAGATCTGCACGACAGGCATTTTCGTTTGTTCGCGGTCGTCCTCGGCCTGGGGTAAAAGCCGCGGCGCCAGCACCGCCATCAGCACGCCGAGCGGAACGAGCACGGCAAAGGCATAGCGCCAGGCGCTGTCATGCGCGAAGAAGCCGCCGAGCGTCGGGCCTATGACGGTCGAAACGCCCCAGATCGCCGCATAGAGGGTTGAAGCCTTCGGCCAGAGCGGTTCGGGATAGACGAAGCGGATGAAGGCGTAACAGAGGGCGGCAAGCGCGCCGGTGCCGAAGCCCTGCACCGTTCGTCCGATCAGCACGAACGGCATCGACGGTGCAGCCGCACAAAGCAGGCTGCCGACGCCAAAGACCACGGCCGCCAGGACATAGACGCTGCGCAGCGCGATACGTCTCGGCCGCATCGCCATGAAGATCGACCCCAGTATGGTGGCGGCGACGTAGAGCGTCGTCACCAGTGAAAACAACTCCAGCCCGCCGACATCGCGCACGATGCTCGGCGCAATCGTCGCCGTAATATAACTTTCGACGGCCGCGATCGTCATGCCGCCGCCAAGCATCAGCGTTGCTGGCAGAAGTGCGGGAGAAAACAGCTGGAAGACGGAGGTCGATGAGCCGGGTGGCTCCAATGCGGTCTCGGACATAATGAATCCTTGCGTTTTCCTGACCCGTTATTATTTTCCAAGTTATGGATTGGAAAATTGCATGAGCATCGGATTAAAACAAGAGATAACTTGGAAAATATGCGCCAGTCTCCCGTCAACCGCATCCTGATCCTGTTGAAGACCGAGGGGCCGCAGCTCGCCGCCGCGATCGGCGATGCACTCGGCATATCAGGCGAGGCCGCCCGCCAGCAACTTGCCAAAATGGCGGAAGAGGGGCTGGTCGAAGCGATGACGGTGGCCGCAAAGGGCAGGGGACGGCCGAGCCAGCTCTGGCACCTGACGGCTGAAGGCAACAGGCATTTCCCGGATGGCCATGCCGAACTGACGGCGGCCCTGCTGACGACCGTTGTCGAGCAACTCGGCCCCGCCGCGCTCGATACCGTCATTGCCGCCCGTGAAAGTGAAACGCTGCAGCGCTATCGCGATGAACTCGCCGGCAAGCCGGATCTTGCCGCCCGCGTCGAAGGGCTGGCCGCCATCCGAAGCCGCGAGGGCTATATGGCCGATAGCTGGCAGGAGGAGGATGGATCATTGATGCTTGTCGAAAACCATTGTCCGATCTGCGCGGCGGCCGCGGTCTGTGCCGGATTCTGCCGTTCGGAAATCGAAACCTTCCGCAGTGTGCTCTCGGCCAATGTCGAGCGCAGCGAGCATATCCTGCTCGGTGCGCGCCGTTGCGCCTATCGGATCACACCGAGATAATTTAAGCGGGCTGGCGCACGCGGCTTCCGCTTTCCAGATAGAGCAGGATCACGATGGTCATGATGCCGACAGCAGCACCGACGAAGGCCGTACCTGAATAATCCGTCACGGCTGTTCCCAGCGCAAAAAGGCCTGCGGCCACACCAATGCCGATGAAGGTGTTGAGCGATATCAGCGAGCTGCCAAGCCCTGGTCGATCTGCGATGAGGTCCTGCAGATAGGTGATCGGCAGGCTGAGGATGGCAGCCGCTCCGCAGGCATTGAGGCCGAGCAGCGCATAGAGTTGCCAGGGCGCGGTGGCAAAGCCGAGCAGCACCATGTAGAGGCAGTAGAGAACCGTCCCGAAAGCCAGCACATGCACGGTATGGAAGCGCCGTTGCACCAGACCCCACATCATCATGAAGGGCATCTCGAGGAAGGCCGTCAGGCCCGACAGGAAGCCGACATCGACGACGCTGCCGCCGATTTTATGCACGATGATGAGCGGCGAGACCATGCCATTCAGCCGCTGCAGGCCGAGCAGCAGGGACATGACGAAGACGCGGACGAAAACATCGAGCGCAAAGACCCGCTTCAGTGAGGCGAAGAAGCCTGGCTGGTCGGTGAGCGTCTCGCGCACCAGGCCGTTGCCGGGTGCGAAGAAGAAATAGAGGCAGAAGCAGATGAGGCTTGCGACCGCAGCCACCCCATAAGCCGGCGTCATCGATGGCGAAGTGACGAGAGCAAGCCCGACCAGCCCCGGCGCCACCGCCCAGGAACCGGAATAAAGCGCGCGCACTGTCGAGGTAATGGCGACCGCCTCGCTGCGGGCCAACTGATTGGTGCGTGCCCTGACACTCGCAAAGAGCAACGAGTAGGTTGAATTGCTCATCGGCACGAGGAAGAGCACCGAGAAGATGAAAACCGCAGGACTGTGAACAAGCGCGATCGATCCGAAGCCGATCATGCCGGCAATGGAAAGCGCCAGCACCAGTGGTCGCCTTTCCCTAAGCCTGTCCGACCATATGCCGAGCGTCAGGCTGATGGCGACATTGACGACCGCCGCGAAGAACACCAGCGCCGAATAGGCACCGTTGCTCATGCCGAGTTCGCTGATGCCGATGATCGACTGGTAGGGGACCGTCGAGGCATAGGTGAAGGCGAGCGCCACCAGCGTGACGGTCGGAATGCGGATGCGGCTGTCGCGGATGATGGAAGAAAATGAGGATGGCATGAGAATGAGACCTGATGACCCACCTTTAACCTCATCGCGTCTACACGGAAAACGATAGTTTGCCCCACCAACAGTCACTTCGTGTGATGGTTGTTCAGATGCTGTGATCGGCCGATATCTCCTGCAAATTCCGTTGGCTTTCGGAGAGCGAGAGGCTATGCCTTCAGTCTCTGCCCCAATCCGGATTCTTGCCTATGCCCAATCCCGTCCTCGTCGAAGTCACCCGAGGCTCGCTCGTCGAAAGCCGCCATCGCGGATCGGTTGCGGTCGTGGATGGCGATGGCCGTGTCGCCTTTTCGCTGGGTGATATCGAGGCGGGCGTTTTTCCGCGCTCGGCCTGCAAGGCGATGCAGGCGCTGCCGCTGGTCGAAAGCGGCGCGGCGGATGCCTATGGCTTCGGCAACAAGGAACTGGCGCTCGCTTGTTCCTCCCATAGCGGCGAGGACGAACATGTAGCGCTTGCCGCCTCCATGCTGTCGCGGGCCGGCCGTGACGTGGAAGCGCTGGAATGCGGCGCGCACTGGTCCTCGGACCAGAAGACGCTGATCCACCAGGCGCGCACGCTGGAGAAGCCGACCGCGCTTCACAACAATTGCTCCGGCAAACATGCCGGCTTCATCTGCGCCTGCTGCCATCAGAGCATCGATAGCAAAGGTTACATCGGCTACGATCATCCGTTGCAGCAGCAGATCCGCGATGCCATGGAAAGCCTGACCGGCGCCACACTCGGTCATGACGTCTGCGGCATCGACGGCTGCTCCATTCCGACCTATGCCGTGCCGCTGAAATCGCTTGCCCATGGCTTTGCGAAGATGGCGACCGGCAACGGCCTTGGCCGTGAGCGCGCAAGCGCGTCCCGCCGTCTTTTCGAAGCCTGCATGGCAGAGCCCTTCTATGTCGCGGGCACCGGCCGGGCCTGCACGGAGCTGATGCAGATCGCCCCCGGCCGCATCTTTTGCAAGACAGGCGCGGAAGGCGTCTTCTGCGCCGCCATTCCGGAACAAGGCATTGCGATTGCGCTGAAATGCGATGACGGTGCCGGGCGCGCAGCCGAAGCCGTGGTTGCGGCGACGCTCGCCCGCTTCTTCGAGAAGGGCGGCAGGGAACATGCTGCGCTGACCGCTCTGGCGAATAAATCAATGCGCAACTGGAACGGCATCCATGTCGGCGATATCAGAGTGAGCGAGGCCTTCGCCTGATCGCTGCCCCAGAGCGGGTCAAGCTGCGGCAATTGCGACATTGAGCTCTGCATAGGGCCGAAGCCGCTCCGCCGGCATTTCCGCGGGCACGATCAACCCCGCCACGTCACCGATGGCAAGCACCGGGCAGGGTGAAACGAGATCGAATTTCTCTGCCGTCAAAAGCACATGCGTCTCCGCCGAGCAGCGGGCGATATGCCGCTTGATTGCTGCTTCCTCGAAATCCCCTGTCGAAAATCCATGCATGGGGTGGGCGGCCGTCACGCCGAGAAAGAAGATATCCGGCCGCAGGGCGGAAATCGCGGCCATGGCGACGGCTCCCGTCGCCACCATCGAATGTTTGTAGAGCCTGCCGCCGCAGAGGATCACCTCGGCGGTCGGGTGATGTTCCAGCTCGGCGGCGATCGTCGGGCTGTGGGTGGCGATGGTGAAGGGGATGTCGCGCGGCAGGTGACGCGCCACCTCGGCCGTCGTCGTGCCGCCGTCGAGAAACACCATCTGTCCGGCCTTCACCATCTGCGCCGCCTTTGCGCCGAGCCGCGCCTTGACGTCGGAAGCGACATCGCGACGGGCCGTGAAGTCAGGCAGGTCGGGGGCAATCGGCAGGGCGCCGCCATGCACGCGCTTCAGCAACCCTTCCGCTGCCATCTCCCGGAGGTCGCGGCGAATCGTATCCTCCGACAGCTCGAAATCTTCAGCCACCCGCTTGGCGATCACCTGTCCGTCACGGCGCAGGATGTCGAGGATGAGAGTTTTCCGTTGTGTGGTCAGCATGAGTGGTCTCTGCACGAAAATTTACGAAACATCGCGAATATGCACGAATTGACTCGACATTCAAGAAATATCGTGCATTTTCGCGAAATCCCGTGCATGAGGCCGGGAGTTGATGGAGACACCAATGTTGATTTTGATTGCCGGTCCGTACCGGTCCGGAACGGGCGATGACCCTGCAAAGATGGCTGCCAACCTCAAGCGTCTGGAGGAGCCGTCCCATGCTCTCTTCAAGGCGGGCCATGTGCCGATGATTGGCGAATGGGTGGCGCTGCCCATCTGGCATGCCGCCGGCGGCAAATCGGTCGGTGACGACCTCTATGAGGAAATCTTTCATCCCGTCGCCGGCCGCCTGCTGCAGCTCTGCGAAGGCGTGCTGCGCCTGCCGGGCGACTCCAAGGGCGCCGACAACGACGTGCGCATTGCCAAGGAGCGCGGTATTCCGGTCTGGTACCGGCTGGAGGACGTGCCAGGTTGCGCGTGATGGGTGCAGGGCCGCGCGAATGACGAAACCTTGTCTTCCGCTGACCATGAAACTCGCGCTATAAGGCTCCCCGAAAGGGGAGTCTCACCATGCTCACACTCTATTTCGCGCCCGGTAGCTGCGCGCTTGCCAGCCTGATTGCGCTGGAGGAATCCGGCCTTTCCTTCGATGCGAAGAAGGTCAATACGCGCGAGAACGAGCAGCGCTCGGAAGCCTATCTGAAGATCAATCCGAAGGGCCGTGTTCCCGCACTTGCC
The DNA here is from genome assembly GCF_018987265.1 of Rhizobium sp. WYJ-E13. Taxonomy (NCBI): domain Bacteria; kingdom Pseudomonadati; phylum Pseudomonadota; class Alphaproteobacteria; order Hyphomicrobiales; family Rhizobiaceae; genus Rhizobium; species Rhizobium sp. WYJ-E13. The sequence goes on from NZ_CP076853.1 coordinate 603,712, forward strand.
ACCGACCGCGGCGTACTGACCGAGTCGACGGCGATCCTCGCTTATATTGCCCAGATGGCGCCCGCCGTCAGGCTCGCGCCCCTCGACGACCCCTTCGAATTTGCCCGGCTGCAGGCGTTCAACGGGTATATCTCATCGACAGTGCACGTGAACCATGCGCATCGCCCGCGGGGCTCCCGCTGGGCCGATGATGAAGCGGCTCTGGAATCCATGAAGGCCAAGGTGCCGCAGACCATGGCCGAAAGCTTCGAACTGATCGAGAAGACGATGTTTGAGGGGCCGTGGGTCATGGGCGAAACCTACACGGTCGCCGATCCCTATCTTTTCGTCATGACCGACTGGCTGCCATCCGATGGCGTCGATCCCGCACGCTTCCCCAAGGTCAGCGAGCATCATGCACGCATGCTGCAGCGCCCTGCTGTCCAGCGTGCGCTGGCGCGCGAAAAGGTCTAACCGCGATAGGCGGAAATCAGCTTCTTCGGCGCCCGGTAGGTCCAGGCGTCGATCAGCCGCTGCTTGAGCTCGTCGTCGCCGATAGCGGCGACCCGAACCGGCAGGTACGGCCAGCCGACATAATGGTTTGTCTGAAAGTAGATATCGGGCGCCATCGTCAGCAGGTGTTCCTTATGATCGATCGGGATCGAGATCACCACCGTTTCGTCGTTCTTGACCGCGACGAAGCTTTTGCCCCTGACCTTCAGCGCAAGGTTGCCATAAGAGGTGCTTTCCTCGATGCCAGACAGGCCGGCCTCCTTCGCCAACCGCTTCAACCGTGCCAGAATCCCTTCCACGCTTTCCGCCATACCGCCCGCCCCGACTATTCTTCGACGGGAATATAGTACAGCTTCAGACGCATTTCTCTAGTTGTCGTTGCAGAGGGTGTTTGGGCGCGGGTACCGGCAGAGGCAGGTCGGCAAGCTCTCGCTGCGACATGGAGGCGATGTCGGGGTGGCCGAGCAGATCGTCGTCCCAATCATCTTTGGTCTCTGAGGTCCTTGTGCCAGGATCTGTTTGGTTCCAGAAAAACTTCAGCAGTAACATCGTGGCTCTCCTTTCTCGATGCGTAACAGTGCCATCGGCGCAAGACATCGCAATCGCCTTCGGCACCACGGGCATAGAATAGCCTCGAACATAATCGTCTTATGATGCCAATATCGGCGGCGAGCACCTGCTTTTCAATTGAGATTACCAGTTTCCTGCTATAGGAAAGCTATATGAGAAACCTCAATTCCGTGCATCTCAATGGCCTTCGCGCACTGGAGGCCGTCGGTCGGCTTGGCTCGCTTCAGGCGGCGGCGCATGAACTCGGCGTGTCCGTCGGAGCCGTCAGCCAGCAGGTCATCAAGGCTGAAGCCCAACTCGGCCGGCTGCTCTTCGAGCGCACGCCGAAGGGCATGCTGGGGACGGAAGCGGGAGCGCCCGTTCTTGCCGCCCTGAACGAAGGCTTCGTGCGGCTTTCGGAAGCCGTTGCGATGGCGCAGCGCAAGGACGAATGCATCCTGACCATCTCGGTAGCGCCTGTTTTGGCCGCCCGCTGGCTGGTCTGCCGGCTGGACCGTTTCATGGAGCGCCATCCGGAAATCAACCTGCGTCTCGACGCGACCACTAGACTCGTCAATCTGGCCGCCTCGGATATCGATGTCGCGATCCGTGTCGGCAAGGGTCATTGGCCGGGCGTGAAGGTCGAGCATCTCCTGGAGCAGGTGGTGTTTCCCGTCTGCTCTCCCGAGATGGCCGCGAAGCTGAAGGAGCCGGCCGATATCCTGAAGCTGCCGGCCGTCATCGATGCCCATGCCATGTTCACATGGGATGTCTGGATGCAGGCGGCCGGGCTCTCGGGCGCGCCGCCTGCCGTCCGCCACAGCTTCAACGATGCCTCGCTTTGCCTCGATGCGGCGATTGCCGGGCAGGGTGTGATGCTCGCCTGGCAGACGCTCGCCGGCTATTCGCTGCAGGAAGGCCGGCTGGTCGCACCCTTCGGTATCCGCGCCAATACCGGCGACGGCTATTATTTCGTGAGTGCCGAAGGCGGCCGCGAGCCGAATAAGGTGCGCGACTTCAAGGCCTGGATCCGCGAAGAAATGGCCGAAACCGCCGCGATCTTCGGCTGATCCTCAGACTTCGATCGGCTCCAGCGAGCGCTTGAGCTGCATTTCCAGATAGGCCGGGCGGGACTGGCAGCGCTTGATCCAGGCGTCGATGTTCGGATGCGCCGCAAACAGCGCGGTTTCGCTCTGGGCGTAGCGCAGTACTTCCGCGATGTTGAGGTCGGCGACCGTGAAGCGCCCGCCGACGATCCAGTCCTTGCCCTCGAGATGTTTTTCGAGAACCGAAAGCGGCCGCTTCATAGTGCGGCAGGCGACATCGATTACGGCGCGTCCCGCCTCGGTGTTTTCCTTACCGTCATCATAGGTCGAAACGATCTTACCCGTGTTGCCATCGAGTTCGGAAACCGCCCAGATCGTCCACATCGTCATCAAACCGTCTTCCTCGACGGTTTTGCCGCCGAGTTCGCCGCCATACTTGCGCGCGAGATAGAGATTGATCGCCAGAGACTCGTTCAATACGAGATCGCCATCCTTGATGGCTGGGATCAGCGCCATCGGGTTGATGGCAAGAAATTCCGGCGAGAGCGTGTTAATGGGCGCATCCGGCGAGAGCGGATTGGCAAGGCGCCTGGCCTGCAGCACCGGCACGGACTGGAATTCGATTCCCAGTTCCTCGACCATCCAGTAAACGCGGGCGGAGCGCGAACGGTAGACCCCGTAGATTGTCAGCATAGCAATGTCCCCTTCTCTGATGCGCCGACCCTAAAGCCAGCGCAATCGTGAAAAAAGCATCTGCGGATGATATGTCGATGAAAGCTTTTGATAGCGCTCAGGAAATGCGGTTTCGGCCGATGGTCAGCTGCTTATAGCGGGAGCTATCATCGGCAAGCTCATCGGAGACTTGCTTGTCCCATTCGAAGCCCATCACAGCGCCCTTGCCCATCTCCTGGAAGATATTGTCGGTGATGACGGCGGAACCCGCACCTTCGGTGACGGAAACCGCGCAGCCGACCGGCGACTTGCGCACGACATTGCCGTTGACGACGACATTGCGCAGATAAGGCCCCCAGCCGATCTGCAGCCCCCAGCGCGGCGCGTCCTCGATGACATTGCCCGACACCAGCGTATCGGCCTCGGCTGCGATGCCGATGCCGAAGCCGACCTCGTGTTTGTAGGGGCCTTTGAGCGTCAGGTTGCGAATGACATTGCCGGTGACACTGGCCAGCCGGCCGCCCTGATCGAAATTAGCAATCGAAATGCCGTTCGCCGCTCCATCGATCATGTTGCCGGAGACGACGGCGCCGACGAATTCGAACTCCACGTAGATCGCCGTCTCGCCGGAGCGGCGGCACTGGTTGTTGCTGATCAGGATGTTGGAGCCGGAATTGGCGCGGATGGCGGTGAAGGCACAGTCGGAGATCTGGTTGTCAGCCACCGTCACCCCATCGGCGCGGAAGATATTGATCCCGTTGCCGTTTTCGCCGGTGCCGCCATCATTGGCGCGGATATTGGAAACACGGTTGCCGGAAACGATCGTGCCATCCTCGGCCTTCTTCCAGCGGTGCACCAGAATACCGCCATTGCCGCAGTCGGAAACCGTATTGTCTGTGACCGAGAGGCCTGTCGATTCCACCGCATAGATGCCGGATTGCCCGGCGCCGGAAATACGGCTGCGTTCGATCCGCCCGCCACAACGCTCGAGCTGCAGCCCGTGCTTGCGGCTACCGCCGATTTCGCAATTGTCGATCAGCACCTCACCGACGCCGGTGAACTGGATGAGGGCGCCGGCATAATCTGCCAGCCACCGGTTCGATCCGTCGATGACGAGATTGGAAAGCTCGATGCGGCCGGCATTCTCTGCGGCAAAAAGGTGACCTTCGCCGGTATAAACGATCCGCGTTGCGCCCGGCACGCCTGATATGCGCGTATTGTCCGGCAGCGTCAGGTTGGAGATGCGATAGGTGCCCGGCGGCAGGAAGACCGCTACGTTCTCGCGCGCCGCTTTTTCGATCATCTGCTGCAGATTGCGGTTCTTCTTGTCGCCGCTTTCGGGAACGGCGCGATACTGCACCGCATCGATCGAGCCGCGCAGGTCGGGCTGTTCCGCACTGAGCGGAGCCGCAAAAGCGCGCGGCGCCATCATCGCCGCCGCAGAAGCGGCTGCCATGCCAAGTATATCCCGCCGGGAGATTTTGCTGAAATCCTTCTTCATGTCCGAGCTCCACGCAGGATTCATGCCAGCAGAAATGTTTCTTTTCGACACATGTCTGCAACAGAAGAATAGTCATCGGTCGATCAACAAACGCAACCTTTCCAATATTGTCGTCTTGTTCACCTTTCCATTTAAGCAACCCGAAGGAAATGCTCGTTATTTTAGAAAGCGGTTTCAAATATGACTATTGTGGACAGGCCTGCGTTTACCGGGAGAACAGCGTCATGAATGGAATTGGGGTCCGACGTTGGGAATCTGGTGATACCTTCAGTGCCGAGACGCAGCGTATCGTGGCTGCCACGGAGGCAATGATGGCGGCGACCGCTCATCATCTGTCCGAAGGCATAGAGAACCTCCGCCTCAAGGCAATCGTCCACGAGCTTCCCGATTTTCTTTACGTCAAGGACCGCGATGGTCGCTTCGTCTTCGCCAATGCTGTCATGGCGCGCAGCCACGGGCTGGAGAACGCTGCCGAGGTCGCCGGCAAGCGCGACTTCGACCTGTTCGATTTTGAGACGGCCCGCCGGTATTTCGATGTCGAGCAGGAGATCATGTCGAGCGGCGAGCCCCGCATCGACATGGAAGAACTCGTACCGATGCCGGATGGCGGCACCATGTGTCGCCTGACCTCCAAGATACCGCTGCGCAACGATCGCGGCGAGGTCGTCGGCCTCATCGGTGTGTCCCGCGATATCACCGAGCGCAAGCGGCAGGAGGAGCTCTATCGCGGCCAGGCGAACCTGCTGGAAATGATCGCCCGCAACGAACCCCTGCCGATGATCCTCGAAGCACTGGTGCTGATGATCGAGCGCCAGATGATCGGTATTTCCGGCTCTGTGCTGCTGCTCGACCGCGAGGGCACACGGCTCTACCACGGCGCGGCTCCCAATTTGCCCGGCGCCTACAGCCGGATGATCGACGGTGTTGCAATCGGCCCGAAGGTGGGCTCGTGTGGCACGGCGGCCTGGCGCGGCGAAACTGTCATCGTAGAGGACGTGATAGCCGATCCGCTCTGGGAGGATTTCCGGGTGATGGTCGGCCAGTTCGGCCTCCGCTCCTGCTGGTCGACGCCGATCTGCACCTCGCAGAAAAATGTGCTCGGCACTTTCGCGCTCTATTCGAAAGAAGTGAGACGTCCGACCGAACACGAGATGAGACTGGTGGCGCTCGCCACCCACATTGCCGGCATTGCCATCGAGCGCAAGCGCGTCGATGACCGCATCCATTTCATGGCACATCACGACGACCTGACTGGTCTGCCGAACCGCGCCTTCCTGAAGGAGCGCATGGCGAAGATCCTCGATCAGGCCCGCCGCAACAACCGCAAGGTCACCGTCGGCTATATCGATCTCGACAATTTCAAGGAGATCAATGATACGAGCGGCCACGCCGCCGGCGACGAGGTGCTGAAGGAGATTGCTGCCCGCATGGCGAATTGCGTGCGCGCCTCCGATATGGTCGTGCGCCTCGGCGGCGATGAATTCCTCGTCGTGCTCGTCCATCAGTCCAGCCACGATGCCGGCATAATGCGGCGGCTGCGCGAGCTTCAGAAGGCGATTTCCAAGCCTGTACGCTCCGAAGTTGGTGAGATCGCCGTCACTTCGAGCATCGGCGTTGCCGCCTTTCCGTGGGATGGTGCGACGCCGGACGAATTGCTCGCCAATGCCGACCGTGCCATGTATCGTGCCAAGCAGCTTGGCCGCAACACGCTGCAATACCACGACGGTGTCGTCAGCAATGCCGTCGATCTGCCGCTCAGCGAACAGGAGGAACTGCGCCAGGCGATCGTCGGCGACCAGCTTTTTCTGCTCTACCAGCCGCAGGTCGATGTCGCGACCGGCCGTATCAGCGGTCTCGAAGCCCTGGTGCGCTGGAACCATCCGACCAAGGGCGTGATACCGCCCATGAATTTCATCCAGCTTGCCGAAGAAACCGGTCTCATCGTGCCGCTCGGTCTCTGGGTGCTGAACGAGGCCTGTCGCCAGGCTCGCGCCTGGCAGGACATGGGACTGACGCCATTGACAATCGCCGTCAATGTCTCGCCCAGGCAGTTCGCCGATCCCGATTTCGCCTCACACGTGGCAGAGGCAATTGACAGTCATCGGCTCAATGCGCGCTGGCTGGAGCTGGAGGTGACCGAAAGCGTCATCATGCAGGATGCCGCCCGTGCGCTCTCCATGATGCTGTCGCTGCGTGCGCTTGGCGTGCGTCTGTCGATCGACGATTTCGGCTCCGGCTATTCCTCGCTTGCCGCGCTGAAGACCTTCCCCTTCGACCGGTTGAAGATGGACCGCTCGCTGGTCGAGGCTCTGCCTGCCGATCAGACCGCCGTCGCCATTGCGTCGGCCGTCATTTCGCTCGCCCAGACGTTAAAACTCTCGGTGCTCGCCGAAGGCGTGGAAACCGACGCGCAGCTGGAATTCCTGCGCCATGTCAGATGCGAGGAGGCGCAGGGTTACCGCTTCTCCAGGCCCGTGGCGCCGGAAGAAATCGTCGTCATGCTGCTGGCGCGCGGCGCATGATCATTTCACCAGATCGGCGATCGTCTCGATCTCGTTCGTCCATATGCCGCCGGAATAATTGTCAGGCAGTTGCGCGAGGCGTTCGGCATTGTCGATACCAGTCGAAAAGCCGCCGCCGTGATAAGGCCCGATAACGAAGACCTGCGTATGTGCATCCTGCATGCGGTTGAGGAACCTGTCCGGCCAGTCCCACAGCCATGGCGCATAATTGATCGGCACCAGCATCATTACATTCCGGCAGTCATCGGGCAGAAGACCTGTCCAGCCGTAGCCGATATAACCGGTGAGGCAGCCCATCAGGCTGGCGCGTGAAGCCGTGCGGATATCAGGCGCTAATTGCCGGAGCCGGTTGATCGGCTCGTTGCCGCCATAGACGATGGTCCTGGCGCGCCGCTCAACCGGCAGGCCGTTCAGCACGGCCGCGAGCTCTTCGCCCTCGGAAGGGTCGCGGCTTTTGACATTGATGAGCAGATGTTTGTCCGGGAAGGAGGAAAGCACCTCGTCAAGGGTCGGCATCTGACCGACGCCTTTGCCACGGAAGGGGAAACTCATGCCGCCATCGGCCGTGTAGCCATAACCGATGTCGAGTGTCTTCATCTCGGCCATGGAATGTTCGCGCGTGACGCCATGTCCGTTCGTGCGGCAATCGAGCGTCCAGTCATGGAAGACGGCGAACTGCCCGTCGGTTGTCGGATGCACATCGACCTCCACCACGTCGGCCCCGGCGTCGAAACCCGCCTGCATGGAGCGGATGGTATTCTCCAGATAATCGTGCTTCGGCGGCAGCATGCGCGCAGCCGTGCACGTGTCGTTCTTCAGATCCGTCTGATCGAAGCGCTGGGCGATGCCGCGATGCGCCAGAAGCAGTGGCTTGCCCTCGCGATGTTCGGCTAAAAAGCTGGTATTGTTGAGGTAAATTGCGGCGGCAAAGGCGAGAACCGCCATGCCTGTATATGTGAGCTTCCGTCCCATCATCCCCTCCGGTCGTGCCTCGGCCAATGGCTAGAAAGTGATTCCGGTGGTTCTTTGGCTCATTTGGGGCTTTTATGGGTTAAAGCTCGCCTTCACGTTGCAGAAACCCTATGTTGCAAGACATGGAGATGGCGATGGCGGAGATTGTACTTTTTCATTCAGTCTACGGATTTCGGTCCCTTGAACGGGATGCCGCGGCGCGTCTGCGCACAGCGGGCCATCAGGTTATGACACCCGATCTCTACGGGGGCAGGGTAGGGCAGACGATCGAAGAAGGTTTCTCCATCCGCAAGGAGATCGGCTGGGCCGAACTCTGCAAGCGGGCCGAAAAGGCGGTTGCCGACCTCCCGGCATCGGCCGTCCTCGGCGGCTTCTCGATGGGGGCGGGTATTGCCGCAAGCCTCTGGCCGAGCCGACCGCAGACATCGGGCATGCTTCTGCTGCACAGCATCGCCGAGATTCCGGCCAATGCGCGCGAAGGCATTCCCGTTCAGGTCCATCTGGCAGACCCTGACGATTTCGAGCCGGCAGATGAAGTGGCGGCATGGCGCGCGCATGCTGCAAGAGCCAATATCAGCCTGGAGGTCTTCCTCTATCCCGGCGTTGGTCATCTCTACACCGATCCGTCGCTGCCGGATTACGATGCAAAGGCGACGGACGCCACCTGGAGCCGCGTCGACGCTTTCCTCGCCGTGCTCTGAACCTGTCAGGGACCGTTCACCAGCTTCAGGATGAGCTGCTGGATGTTGCCGCCCTCGCTCATTTCCAAGCGGTCGAAATCCCGGCCGCGCTGGCGCTGCTTGTTGGAGAGCTCGCCGAGCCGCGCCGTCAGCTCGGGCCTGATCTTCTTGCAGCCCGGATCGTCGGGCACGGAGAAGCCGTTGCTCAGCGTCTCGATCTCCTTGACCATCTCGACGATCGTCTCGCCGTGCCAGCGCTCATGGGTGCGCACGCCTGATATGAAGCTATCCCAGCTTGCCTTGGTGGCCGCCGGCAGGTCGGTCGGCGCTTTCGGAAGCGTGTAGATGATGGTGAGCTTCGGCTTTGCCGATGTCAGCGTGCAGGCACTGCCCTGCTGTTCATATTTGCGCGTCCAGGTCAGCTTGAAGGTCGTATGCGCGATGACCCGGCCCGGCCCGGCCTGCGGCCCGCGTTCGCCGATGGACCGGTAAAGTTCCATGCCGGTGCGGCCGGTGATCGCGTATGCCTTTACTTCCTCACTTGGCTGCCAGTCGGCTGCCGAGGCCGCGCCAGGCTCCATCAGCCCCAGCGCCAGTAGTGCATATCCGAAAACAGTCCGCATGCGCCCTCATTCGCTTTCCTACTGCAGCGCCGGCGAAGCTAATGGGGGTTGCGGGAGGATGCAATGGACGAAGCCTGCATGCCACGCCTCGGCTGGTAAATTTGGCGCCGTGTATCCCTCTGGCGCAAAACGCAATTCCCACTATCTTTGCTGTCATGAGACCAGATGCGCTGCTCTATCCCGCCCCCGAAGGACTCTATTGCCCGGAAGGCGGCTTCTATGTCGATCCGGTGCGGCCGGTGGAGCGGGCGCTCATCACCCACGGCCATTCCGACCACGCCCGTCCGGGCCATGGGAACGTGCTCGCCACTCGCCAGACCCTCGACATCATGCGCATCCGCTATGGTGGCGGCTTCTCAGCCAGCGAACAGCCGGTCGCTTTCGGGGAGGAACTCGTCGTCAACGGCGTGAAGGTGTGTTTTCATCCTGCCGGTCATGTTCTCGGGTCGGCGCAGATCGCCATCGAGAAGAACGGCACGCGCATCGTCGTTTCAGGCGATTACAAGCGCCGGCCCGACCCGACCTGCGAAGCCTATGTGCCGGTACCCTGCGATGTGTTCATCACCGAGGCGACCTTTGGCCTGCCGGTCTTCCACCATCCCGATCCGATCGACGAGACCGGCAAGCTCCTCGCCTCGCTGCGCCAGTTTCCCGAACGCACGCACCTCGTCGGCGCCTATGCGCTCGGCAAGGCGCAGCGCGTCATCCGCCTGCTGCGTGATGCGGGTTATGGCGAGCCGATCTACATCCACGGCGCTATGGAACGGCTCTGCGACTATTATATCAGCCAGGGCATCGATCTCGGCGAACTCCTTCCGGCGACGAGCGAAAGCCGCGACAAGTCCGCCTTCAAGGGCGCCGTCGTCGTTGGCCCATCCTCGGCTTTTGCCGACCGCTGGGCACGCCGCTTCAACGATCCGCTGCCGTCTTTCGCTTCGGGCTGGATGATGGTGCGCCAGCGTGCCAAGCAGCTCGGAGTCGAACTGCCGCTCGTCATCTCCGATCATTGCGACTGGCCGGAACTGACCGAGACGATCACCGAGCTCGCCCCGCAGGAAGTCTGGGTTACCCATGGCCGCGAGGAGGCGCTGGTCCGCTGGTGCGAGCTGCAGGGCATCAAGGCCAAGCCGCTGCATCTGGTGGGCTATGAGGATGAGGGGGATTGAAACATGAAAGCCTTCGCCGATCTCCTCGACCGCGTGGTCCTCACTCCCAGCCGCACCGGCAAGCTGAAACTGCTGACCGACTACTTCCGCAACACGCCGGACCCGGACCGAGGCTACGGCCTTGCCGTGATCGCCGGCACGCTGGAGGTGCGCAACGTCAAGCCCGCCATGCTGCGCGAACTGGTGCTGGAACGCATGGACGACGTGCTCTTCCGCTATTCCTACGACTATGTCGGCGACCTCGCCGAAACCATCTCGCTGGTCTGGGACAATGAGCGCGATATCGACCGCTCCGCTCTCGCCCAGCCGCGCCTCGGCGAGGTGGTCGTCAAAATGAATTCGCTCGGCCGCACGGAGGTGCGCAGCTTCGTGCGCGATCTGCTCGACCGGCTCGATTCCTCCGGCCGCTTCGCCTTCATCAAGCTGGCGACCGGGGCGCTGCGTATCGGCGTTTCCGCCCGCCTCGCCAAGCAGGCGCTCGCCGATCTCGGCGACAGGGACGTCACCGAGATCGAGACTCTCTGGCATGGTCTGCAGTCGCCCTATGAAAGCCTGTTCAAATGGCTGGAAGGCGGAGAAGAAAAGCCGGTGCTGGCAACGCCTGCCATTTTCCATTCCGTCATGCTCGCCAATCCGGTAGAGGAAGGGGATCTCGCCAATCTCGATCCCGTCGATTACGCAGCCGAATGGAAATGGGACGGCATTCGCGTCCAGCTTTCCCGTTCCGGTGAGACGCGCAGGATCTATTCCCGTTCCGGTGATGATATCTCCGGCGCCTTTCCCGATATTCTGGAATCGATCAGCTTTTCGGGCGTCATCGACGGCGAGCTTCTGGTCGGCGGCACGGCACGTTCGAATAATCCGACCCGCACCTTCTCCGATCTGCAGCAGCGCCTGAACCGCAAGACAGTAACGTCAAGGATGCTGGAGGAGTATCCGGCTTTCATCCGCGCTTACGACATGCTTTTCGACGACGAACAGGATGTGCGCGGCAGGAATTATGTCGAGCGTCGTGACCGGCTTTCGGAAATTATCGACCGCGCCCCGCATGACCGCTTCGACCTCTCGCCGCTTGTGTCATTCGCGACGTGGGAGGACCTGGACGGTCTGCGCGCAGCCCCGCCCGATCCCGTCATCGAAGGCGTGATGATCAAGCGCCGCGACAGCATCTATCAGGCTGGCCGCATGAAGGGGCCGTGGTTCAAGTGGAAGCGTAACCCCTACAACGTCGATGCCGTGCTGATGTATGCCCAGCGCGGCCACGGCAAGCGCTCCAGCTATTATTCGGATTTCACCTTCGGCGTCTGGGCGGATGACGAGGATGGCGAACAGCTCGTCCCCGTTGGTAAGGCCTATTTCGGCTTCACCGATGCCGAGCTCGAAGTGCTGGACAAGTTCGTGCGCAACAATACGACGGAACGCTTCGGTCCGGTCAGGGCTGTCAGGGCCGACAAGGAATTCGGCTTCGTGGTGGAAGTCGCCTTCGAGGGAATCAACCGATCCACTCGTCACAAGTCAGGCGTCGCCATGCGCTTCCCCCGCATCGCGAGATTGCGCCCCGACAAGCCCTCCTACGAGGCCGATCGCCTGCGCACCCTCATCGCCATGATCGACGCCAAGGCGGGTTGACGATATCTGCCTGCGCAACAATGACGCAGGCTCCCCGTTTTCAACAGCATGTGTATTGGCGGCAACGCTCTTCCGGTGCAGATTTTTTGAGCCGGGGAAATGATGGGTGCCGTGTATGAGCTCGCAAGAACGAAATGCCTTTTTCCGTCAACGCCGCGGCCTGCTTGCAGGCATGGCCGGTTCTCTTTTGCTGCCAAGCCTTGCGAATGCCTTCGACGTGCCCGACGTTCCGAGGCTCGCCAAGCATGATTATGCCGGCGTTCGCCGCCACTTCCGCACCAAGCTGCTGCAGAAGGGGCCGGCGCCGGACAAATACGAGCCGCTGACAGCACCCGCCGATGCCGACCGCATCTTCTATCGCTCCGGCTACGGCGGCGAATTGGAACTGACCGCCTGGGTTTCGAAGTACAAGCGCGAACAAAAGCCCAAGCCCGGCATCCTCTTCCTCCATGGCGGCAATGCCATGGGCATCGGCCACTGGCAGCTCGTGAAGCCTTACATGGATGCCGGCTATGTCGTGATGATGCCGTCCTTGCGCGGCGAAAACGGCCAGATGGGCAATTTCTCCGGCTTTTATGACGAGGTGGACGACGTGCTCGCCGCGACCGAGCGCCTGCGCCATCTGCCGGGCGTCGATCCCGAGCGCCTCTTCATCGCGGGTCATAGCGTCGGCGGCACGCTGACCATGCTGACGGCGATGAGTACGCATCGTTTTCGGGCGGCCGTGCCGATTTCAGGCAACGCGGATGCCTTCCGCTTCTTCAACCGCTATCCCGAAGACATCCGCTTCGACGATTCCAACACGCATGAATTCGAGGTGCGCACGGCGCTTTGCTACGCGCACAGCTTCAAATGCCCGGTGCGCGTGCTGCACGGCAAGGAAGAGTCCCACTTCAACGATCGCGCCGATCTGCTCGTCTCGCGTGCCCGTGCGGCGGGCACGCATATCGAAGCCGATACGGTAGCCGGCAACCACACTTCGGCGCTGCCGGCCGAGATCGCGCAAAGCATCCAGTTCTTTCACGGTGTGGCGGCCTGATAGTCGCCGGATGCGGGTCAGGCGACTGCCTGCATCGTCAGACTTTTTCGGCCGCTTTCAGCTTCGGCCGCCAGCCTCGCGCCAGCCGCGAATGCCATCCTGCGAGCAGATAATGCTGTCTCTGTTATCGCTGATGAGGATGGTTTCATGAATTTTCTGCGCCGGGCTTTCCCGTTTGCCGGGCTCGTTGCTGCCGCGACGTCACTTAGTGGCTGCAATATTATCGTTCCGGATGTCGCGGCCGATTCTCCGGCGCGCTTCGTGCAGGAAATCTCGCCGGTCTTCTACGAGCCGCCGGGCGTCGATCCGCGCCGCGTCAAGCCGATCCCCGATCAGCCGGTGCCGCAGACGCGAGAACTCTACAAGACCCAGTTCCACCAGACTTACGGTCTGCCGGTCAGCAACCCGCTGCGCCTCGATATGGGCAGGTACGGCCAGGTCAGGGACGGCGATTTCACGCTGCCGGCCATCCCTGCCAGCCGCATCCAGCCGGAATATCTGCGCCAGGAGGTCGATTACCAGACCAACGAGCGCCCCGGCACGATCGTCGTCGATACCAAGGACCGCTTCCTCTATTTTGTCGAAGGCAATGGCAAGGCCATGCGCTACGGCGTTGGTCTCGGCCGCGAGGGCTTCGCCTGGAAGGGCCGCGGCGTCATCCAGTGGAAGCAGAAGTGGCCGCGCTGGACACCGCCGGTCGAAATGGTCTCCCGCCAGCCGGAAGTTCGCCCCTTCTCTGCGGAAAATGGCGGCATGAATCCGGGCCTCGCCAATCCCCTCGGCGCCCGCGCCATGTATATTTTCAAGAACGGCCAGGACACCCTCTATCGCATCCACGGCACCCCCGATTGGCAGTCGATCGGCAAGGCGGTTTCGTCCGGCTGTGTACGCATGCTCAATCAGGATGTGGTCGACCTTTACGACCGAGTGCCGGCCAAGTCCGAGATCGTTGTGATGTAGGGCTGCAACAGGGCAGGCGAGATCGTCTGCCCGGAGCCGGACACGTCTGCGTGATGCTATGGTTTATTCAGCATAAGCCGATAGATCTTTCCTTGTCGATTTCGGCATTGGACGAATCAGGGGTGAGCTGCGTTTATTGCGAGCCCCGCATCACGAAGGAAACCAGTCCCGCGTCATGAGCCTCGATAAACCTCTCTCCCGTCGTAGCTTTCTTTCCTTTTCGGCTTTAACAGCGGCTTCCGCGCTGGCAGGCTGTGCCTCCACGTCGAATACGGTCGAAAATGGCGGCATGCAGATCAGCTACCGCTCTCCTTTCCGCCCGTTCCAGACGACGAGCGTGCCCGGTGAAGCAGAACTTGCCGTCATGTACGGCCCAATCGAAGACGGCGGTTTCCTCATCCCCGCCGTTCCCTACCAGCAGATCGATCCGCGCTACTATCGCCAGCAGGTCGTGGATCCGACGGGCCAGCCGCCCGGCACCATCGTTGTCGATACGCCCTCGCGTTTCCTCTATCTCGTCCAGCCCGGCGGCATGGCGATGCGCTACGGCGTCGGCATCGGCCGCGAAGGTTTCGCATGGTCGGGCAACGGCGTGATCCAGTGGAAGCAGAAATGGCCGCGCTGGAAGCCGCCGAACGAGATGGTTGCCCGCCAGCCGGAGCTTGCGAAATACTCGATCGAGCGTGGCGGCATGGAGCCAGGCCTCTTGAACCCGCTCGGTGCGCGCGCGCTCTACATCTTCTCCGACGGTGAAGATACGCTCTACCGCTTGCACGGCAATCCCGAATGGCGCTCCATCGGCAAGGCCGTCTCGTCGGGCTGCGTGCGCCTGCTGAACCAGGACATTATCGACCTCTACGATCGCGTCCCCAACAAAACCCCGATCGTTGTTTGGCAGTGAGGAGAGGTGCCGCGCAGCGGCAACAATCGATCCAGTGAATCGATTGTAGCGACGAACGCCCGAAGCGTAAGCGCAGGGCCGGAGCGGTCGGGGGAAGCCCGAGCAATCGATCCAGTGAATCGATTGCAGCAGCGAACGCCCGAAGCGCAAGCGAAGGGCTGAGGAGTGCCAAGCCAAAAAGCAAAGCCGCCCGTACAACACGGGCGGCTTTTTTATCAGGGAGTTTAGCTACATCCTTTGGGTGACACTGGTCGGCCATATCGATCCGATCATTCTGGTTGCCATGACCTATCCGGCAATCCAGGTTGCCGCGCTCTCTGATGTCGAGGAGGACAAGTCGGGTCTTGCTTCCGGTCTGCTCTTTGCTTCCTTCCGGATCGGCGGCATCGTCTTCGTGGCGTTGCTGGCGATCCTGATCACCCTGCTTGCCGCTGTCGGCCCGAAGACCGCAACGGTTCGCCAGCAGGCCTATCAGACCGCGGAATAACGCAAATTGCCCGCGTCTATCAGGCGCGGGCATTCTGTCTGAGGCCGTAATTCCGTCTCCGCCTATATGCTGGCGTTGAGATTGCCCCGCAACCGGTGCAGCATGTCGCGCATGACGGCCATTTCCTCCAGCGTACAGCCGATCGCCTCGCCGATCGAAGACATGATCGTATTGATCTCGCCCTTCATCGACTGACCCTTCGGCGTCAGCGACACGATGACCTGCCGTTCGTCACGGGAATCGCGGAGGCGCTTGATGAGGCCGTTCTGCTCCAGCCGCTTGAGGAGGGGGGAGAGCGTGCCGGAATCGAGATCGAGCTGTTCGCCGATCGTCTTGACCGGCAGTTCGGCCTTTTCCCAAAGCACCAGCATGACGATATATTGCGGATAGGTGAGGCCCACCCTGTCGAGTATGGGCTTGTAGGCGCGGGTAAAGGCGTGCGCCGTCGCATAGACCGCGAAACAGAGCTGCTTCTCCAGCCGCTTTTCCTCTTCCGGTATTTCCATCACTTTCGCCGTTCTCGCTTTCATCGCTGCCATCCCCAGAGGTCTCATTGTCCTCTTTTCAAATTCTGAATGCAATTTGCAAAATTCACTTGCGTACAATTTAATTGGACGTTATTAAAAACTCAACCCGGACGAACGGGGCTAACCAAAGGAGATTGTCATGCCTATTCTCTACACGACCAAAGCTTCTGCCACCGGTGGCCGCGCAGGCCGCGCCGTTTCTGAAAACGGCGTTCTCGACGTCACGCTGACCGTGCCGAAGGAGCTCGGCGGCGACGGCGCAACCGGCACCAATCCCGAACAGCTCTTCGCAGCCGGCTATTCGGCCTGCTTCCTCGGTGCTTTGAAATTTGTGGCCGGCAAGGAAAAGGTCAAGATTCCCGAGGAAACAACGGTTTCCGCAACCGTCGGCATCGGCCCGCGTGAAGATGGCGGCGGCTTCGGCATCGAAGTTGCGCTGACGGTCAACATCCCGGGTGTCGATAAGGCAACCGCCGAAAAGCTCGCTGCGGCCGCCCATATCGTCTGCCCTTATAGCCACGCCATGCGCACCTCGACCGAAGTTCCGGTCACGGTTGCCTGATTGTCCTGCAGCGCCAGTGAATAAAGGCCGGGGGCATCACTCCGGCTTTTTTCAGTGCGCCGCTTGTTGTGCTGGGCTGGGCAGCTGATCCGCATCGGTCAGCGTGCCCAAGAAGGCGACGATGTCGTCGATCTCCGATTCCGTCAGTGCCGGCGAGTCGCCGGGCTTGCGGCCGAAGGGCGGGTCGCGGTTGAGATTGTCCCAATAGGCCTGCGGAACATCGTCATATTTGCGGATCGTACCGTCGGCATCCCGAGGGTACCACCGACCGGGATCGCTGTCGCGCGTGGCGTAGAAGGAAACGACATCGCGTAGCGAATGGAAGTAGCCGTTGTGGAAGAAGCTCTTCTTCAGCGCCACATTGCGCAGCGTCGGCGTGCGGAACAGGCCGCAATAGTCCGGCCGATCCGTGAAGTCGGTACGCTGAGGGCCGCAGAGGCCGAGATCGTGATAATCAGGGTCGCTGTTGGCGGGGATCGCCATGTTGCGCGGCACCGCCAACCCCAGGAAGCCGAAGTCCGAAAACTGCGGCGGCTCGCCGTCATTGGCGGGCTCGCTCAGATGACAGCTCGAACAGTTTCCCTTGGCCGGATCCTCGAAAAGTTCACGCCCACGCAGTTCCTGCGCCGTCAGTGCTCCCTTGCCGGCAAGGAAGGCGTCATAGCGGCTGGAATAGGGATAGAAGTCCGCTCTGCTCTGCTCGAAGGTGCTGAGCGCCTCGACCACACCCCGGAAGGCATCCTTGGCATCGCCGAAAATCTCCTGGCCGAAAATCTCCCTGAAATCGTCGGCATAGGGCGCCTTGCTGAGTGAGGTGACGACTTGGGCTTCATCCCTGTTGCCCATTTCGAACGGTGAAAGCAGCGGGATCTTCGCCTGGTCATAGCCGTGGTCCACGCGCCCGTCCCAGGTCAGGCCGCCGGTCGGCCCGTTGTCGACGCTTTCGTCGCCTTCATCCTCGGAATCGTAGAAATGCTCGGTGAAGGAGGGGACCGCCTGCAGATAGCGCAAGGTCGGCACGGCGCGCAGGCCCGGCTGGTCCATATGCGGCCCGCCCATTTCGACCGGCGTCGCGGCGGCCGGGGCGAAAGCATGATGCGGATCGTGGCAGGAGGCGCAAGCCTGTACGCCGGAGGCCGAAAGCGAGGCATCGGAGAACATCTTGCGGCCGAGTTCCGTCAGGGCTTCGGCGCGGGCATAGGCCTCCGCCCGCGACATCGGACCGGGGTGTATGCCGCCGGTGATGGCCGCGCTGCTTTGCCGCAGGGGCGGAAGGCTGAAACCAAGCGCAGTCGCCGCCAAACCGAGCGCCAGACCGGATCGCAGCAGCCAGATAATCTTTGTCGTCATGCCAAGGATTCCAATGGGTTAACATCGTCCTCCCCATGATCGAACCTGACTGCAACAGATTGATGACGCGCGCCTGCCAGCCGTGGCGACGACCCGCCCGATGTCACAAAGTTGATAGACGGCAGGAATAGCGTCGCGCTTGCGCTTAGGCCTTTTCATTTCCGCCGGGCGCTCCTCTAGCCACGCCCCTTAGCCATGAGGTATACCGCCATGACCAGACTGAAGCTTCTCCGCAATCTTTCGCTGGCCGGCTCGGCCATGCTGCCGCTGGTATCAGCCACGGCCGCTCATGCTGCGCCCGCCGGCATGGACAAGATCCAGAATATCGTCGTCATCTACGCCGAAAACCGCAGTTTCGATAACCTCTATGGCAGCTTTCCGGGCGCCAATGGCCTCTCCAATGTCAGCGAAGGCCAGGCACGCCAGCTCGATCGCGATGGCGCGCCGCTTGCCGAACTGCCGCCGGCCTGGGGCGGCCTGACCGCCATGGGTGTGACGCCAGCCGTCACCGAGGCGCAGTCCGCACATCTCGCCAACGCCGCCTTCTCGATCGACGATCCCAAGGGTTTCGCGCAGTCGCCTTCCGTCATCACCCGCGACCTCTGGCACCGCTTCTATCAGGAGCAGATGCAGATCGACGGCGGCAAGAACGACAAGTTCGTCGCCTGGGCCGATTCCGGCAGCCTCGTCATGGGCCACTATGACGGCTCTATCCTGCCCATGTGGCAGGTCGCCAAGAAATACGTTCTCGCCGACAACTTCTTTCAGGGCGCCTTCGGCGGCTCCTTCCTCAACCACTTCGCACTGGTCTGCGCCTGCGCGCCCTATTATGCCGACGCTGACAAGAGCCCTGCCAAACCCACCATCGCCAAGGTTGATGCAGACGGCACTTCGCTGACCGTTGCCGAAAATGCACCAAAATCCGCCCTCGAAGGCGCTCCGAAATTCGTCTCCGACGGCAACCTCACGCCTGATTTCTACGCCGTCAACACCATGCAGCCACCCTACCAGCCGAGCGCCAATGCCCCGGCCAAGGATGGCGATACAGCCTATGCCGATCCTTCGCAGCCGAACACCCTGCCGCCGCAGCATGAAATCACCATCGGCGACCTGCTGTCGCTGAAGGGCGTCGCCTGGGCATGGTATAGCGGCGCCTGGCAGGCAGTCCTTGACGGCAAAAATGCCACGCCGGTGCCGAACTTCCAGTTCCACCATCAGCCCTTCAACTACTTCGCCAATTTCGCGCCGGGCACGTCCGCTCGTGCCGAGCACCTGAAAGACGGCGGCCTTGCCGGGGAAGCCTTCATCAAGGATATCGACGACGGCAAACTGCCGGCCGTCTCCTTCTACAAGCCGCAGGGCAATCTCAACGAACACGGCGGCTACGCCGATATTTCGAGTGGTGACCAGCATCTTGCCGATCTGATCTCGCATCTGGAGAGGAGCCCGCAATGGGACCACATGCTCGTGGTCGTCACCTATGACGAAAACGGCGGCTTCTGGGATCACGTCGCTCCGCCGAAGGCCGATCGCTGGGGACCGGGCAACCGCATCCCGGCCTTCATCATCTCGCCCTACGCCAAGGGCGGCATGGTCGATCACACGCAGTACGACACGACCTCGATCCTGCGCCTGATCACCGCCCGCTACGACCTGCCGGTGCTGCCGGGCCTGCTCGCCCGCGACAAGGCGCTGGCGCTGAACAACGAGCCGCCGATGGGCAATCTGACGGCCGCCCTCGACCTGACGCGCTGATGCCGCGGCAATGTCTTGTCTTCTCCCCGGATGCCGGGGAGAAGACTTCGTACTGTCAGGATGTTCATCCGTTGACTTCGCGCATGCCCATTTCGCCGTACCGATCTCCGACAGCGCGGGGCAGGGTCCTGGCGATTTCCTCGAGATCCTGTGCCGTCAGATCGATGGCGGCCGCTCCAAGGTTTTCGTCCAGCCGGCTGCGGCGGCGGGTGCCGGGGATCGGCACGATATCTTCGCCTTGGGCCATCACCCAGGCAAGAGCCAGCTGGGCTGGTGTCACGTTCCTGCGGCGCGCAATCTCTTCGACCACGGCGACCAGTTCGAGGTTCCGCTCGAAATTGTCATCGATGAACCGTGGCGAGGTCCGCCTGTAGTCGTCAGGCGCAAGATCGTTGATAGACCGGATGGCGCCCGACAGGAAACCGCGCCCGAGCGGCGAATAGGCGACGAGGCCAATCCGGAGTTCGCGCAGCGTCTGCAGCACGCCACCTTCAGGATCGCGGGACCAGAGCGAATATTCGCTTTGGACAGCCGTGACGGGATGCACCGCATGCGCCCGGCGGATCGTCTCAGGGCTGGCTTCCGACAGGCCGATATGCCTGACCTTGCCGGCTTCGACGAGCTCCTTCATCGCGCCGACGGTTTCCTCGATCGGCGTTTCGGGATCGACGCGGTGGAGATAATAGAGGTCGATGTGGTCGACGCCGAGGCGCCGCAAGGACCCTTCGCAGGAGGCCTTGGCATAGTCGGGCCGCCCGTTGACTGTCTGGGTGCCAGGTATTGCTTCTAATCCGCGTACGATGCCGAACTTGGTTGCAAGCACAACCTGCTCACGCCGGCCTCTGATCGCTTCCCCTACAAGCTCTTCGTTGGTATGCGGGCCGTAGACATCGGCGGTATCGAGCAAGGTTACGCCGCGATCGAGCGCATGATGGATCGTTGCGATCGCCTCGCCCCTGTCCGCTTCCGTTGCGCCATAAGCCCAGTTCATGCCCATGCAGCCGAGGCCGATCGATCCGACCTCAAGTCCGTGCCCGAGCCGGCGTCTCTGCAATGTTCCGTTTGTCATCTCTCATCCTTTCTTCCGCCTCTGCATAGGAGGCGATTTTGCCGTCGAGGACGCGAAGGCAGGCTTCGAGATCAGTCAAATGGACCCGGACACGCTCACGATGCTCTTCGAGCATCTCGCGACGCTCGCTGAAAGTGGCTTTCCCCTTGTCGGCAAGCTTTGCGTAAAGCAGCATGTCGCGGATCGGCATGCCCGTCGTCTTCAGACGGCCGACAAACTCGATCCAGGAAAGGATGGAAGCGTCATAGTCGCGTTGTCCGGATCGGTCGCGATCGGCATAGGGAAGCAAGCCGATACGCTCGTAATAACGCAGCGTATGAGCCGACAGACCGCACCGTCTCGCGAGGTCACTGATCTTCATGAGACACCTGTTCTCGTCACGACGCCAAGGAAGCTACGGCTTCGAGCGCACTCTAAGTCAAGAGGCTTTTGGCGGCTGATTTTGCAGTCGTCAGATTCCGGGTTTTGCAGGATCACGCCAGACGCTGCAGGTCGCGCCTCAGCCCATCCGCATCGCCATTTGGCAGTTTTGCTTCCAGCGCCGCATGCGTGCTCTCCCAGATAGGCAGCGCCTTTCGCAGCGCCGCCCGCCCATCATCCGTCAGGCAGAGCAGGCGGCCGCGCCGATCCCTCGGGTTCGGCACCACATCGACGAAACCCTTGCGCTGCAGCGGCTTCAGTGCCGCCGTCAGCGTCGTCTGGTCCATGGCGAGCAGGCTCGCGACAGGACCCATCGGCGGCGGTTCCGGCCGGTTCAGGGACATCAGCAGGGAGAACTGGCCGTTGGTAAGGCCGACGGGCCGCAGCGCGTCGTCGAACAGCCTTGCGAGCGCACGGGCGGCGCGCTGCACATGCAGGCACAGGCACGTGTCCCGCACCAGAAGCGTTGTCGAAAAAGGAATCGCGATCGGATTTGACATGATCTATTTCTATTGATATCAATGTATTTAGTCAAGAAGAGGAGACTATCTGCCGGAAAATGCCGGCGCGCCGGAGGAGGGCGTAGACGATGCTGAACAAGATGACTCAAAATCCCGTCGTTTCCCGCGAGGAATGGCTCGAAGCCCGCCGGGCTTTGCTCCTGAGAGAGAAAGAGGCGACCCATCTGAGAGACAAGGTGAATGCCGAGCGCATGGCTTTGCCCTGGGTGAAAGTCGACAAGGACTATATGTTCGACACGCCGCAGGGGCCGAAATCGCTCGCCGACCTTTTCGATGGCCGCAGCCAGTTGATGGTCTATCATTTCATGTTCGGCCCCGAATGGGAGGCCGGTTGCCCCGGCTGCTCATTCCTCGCCGATCATCTTGACGGCACGCTGCCCCACCTCAACCACCACGACGTGACCCTTGTTGCCGTCGCCCGTGCGCCGCTCGCCAAGATCGAGGCCTACAAGAAGCGCATGGGCTGGAATTTCCCCTGGGTTTCGTCCTTCGGCAGCGATTTCAACTTCGATTATCATGTATCTTTCACGCCTGAGGACCTTGCCAAAGACAAAGTCTTTTATAACTTCTCGCCCACAGCGCCCTCTGACGCCAATGACGAACTGCCTGGACTTTCGGCCTTCTACAAAAATGAGAAGGGGGAAGTGTTCCATACCTATTCGAGCTATGCTCGCGGTGCGGAAGAAATACTCGGCACGTTGATGATCCTGGATCATGCCCCCAAGGGCCGCAACGAAGATTCGACCATGGATTTCGTAAAACGCCACGATGAATATGAGGAAGCTCCCCAGGCTTCATCCTGCTGCCACTAACGCAGTTCCAGCAAAAGTATTGCGCGGTTTTGCGTTCGGAATTGCTTGAAACATCTAGCCAGCCATCCATCATCCGGAGGAGAAGGACGATGAAGACTGCAGAAGTGCTGAAGGAGCACGCCTTCCTGGAGAGAATGGTCGGTCACTGGGCCGTTGCCGCTTCGGACATGACCGGCGACAAGCCTTGGGAGGAGACCGTGCGCTCCCTGCAAGGCATCTGGTTCGTTGCCGAAGGCACGGGTGAAATGACCGACGGCAAGCAGGCGACGACGATCCTGACCCTCGGCTACGACTCGAGCAAAAGCAAATATGTAGGCAGCTGGATCGGCTCGATGATGGACTACATGTGGACCTATGAGGGCGAGGTCGAGCCCTCGGGTAATGTTCTGTCGCTCTACACCAGGGGGCCGGCCTTCGAAGGCGATGGCTTTGCCGACTATCGCGAGCAGATCACCTTCCTCGACGACAACGTCAGAACCTTCACGTCAAGCGTCAAGGAAGCTGACGGCACCTGGAAGCAGTTCATGGAAGTCAAATATACCCGCAAGCGCTGAAATCGCCGGGACATCTCAAGCGCAATTCCAGCAAAAGTGCGAGAGCGGTTTTGTGTCCGGAATTGCGTAAAATAACGAGACAGAACTCAAGCGTGGACCGAGGAGAACACGATGTCCAATACGCATGGCAAGTTCATATGGTGCGAACTGATGACGCCGGACCCCGATGCGGCGGCAAAATTCTACGGATCGGTCGTCGGCTGGACATCGAGCAAAATGCCGGCGGCGGACCAGCCGGAATATGTCATCTTCGAAGCAAACGGCGTCAGGGTCGCCGGCATGATGCCTTTTCCGGCAGAGCTGGAAGGGCAGGGCATTCCGCCGAACTGGACCGGTTATGTCGCCGTCGACGATGTCGATCAATCGGCGCGCGACTTCTCGGCAAATGGCGGCACCGTCCGCCGCCAGCCGGCCGATATTCCGGGCATCGGCCGCTTTGCCGTGGTAGCCGATCCTGACGGAGCGGTGCTCTGCATCATGACGCCGCTGCCGATGGAAAATCCGCCACCGGAACTGCCCTTCGACACGCCCGGCCATGTCGGCTGGCGCGAGCTCTACGCCAACGATGGCGCCAAGGCCTTCGACTTCTATTCCAAGCTCTTTGGCTGGACGAAGGACCAGGACTTCGACATGGGACCGATGGGCATCTACCACATCTTCGCCGAACACGGAAAACAGACCGGCGGCATGATGACCCGCCCGCCGGAAGTCGGCATGGCCTTCTGGTCCTATTATTTCACCGTGCCGGCGCTCGATGCTGCGATCGAGCGCGTCAATACCGGCGGCGGCAAGGTCGTCAACGGTCCCATGGAAGTTCCCGGCGGCTGGGTCTGTCAGGGGATGGATCCGCAGGGGGCCTATTTCTGCCTCTCGGCGGGCAAGCGGTAGATCGCAGAATAGCGCGTATGCATCTCACGCTTCTTCATTCCTGAAAAAGGCAGGAACGAAGAGTTTGAATTGCGTGCCGTGTGGCCCCTCATCTGCCTGCCGGCATCTGAAGGGGCCACACGACGCGACTGACGACGAGGTGTAGCCTTCAAACACCGCTATTCAGCCCGCCAACGCTCGCAAAGAACCCTTCCGGGCTCTCCACTTCCACCAGCTTTTTCCGCTCGATCAGCCAGAAGCGATTGCCGACCGCCCGCACGAAACTGCGGTCGTGCGAGACGAGCAGGCAGCTTGCCTCATGCGCCATCAGCTCCCTCTCCAGCGCCTCCTGCCCCTCGATATCGAGATGGTTGGTGGGCTCGTCGAGCAGGTAGAAGTTCGGCTGCGTCAGCCTGAGCACCAGCATGCCGAGCCGCGCCTTCTGCCCGCCGGATAGCAGCTTTACGGGCTTGCCCTGCATCTCGATCGTCATGCCGGCGCCGGCGAGCAGCGAGCGCGCCCGCTGATCGCCGACATCGAAGCGGCGGATGATCGTCTGCAGCGGTGTGTCGGCATCGCTGAGATCGGCAAGCAACTGGTCGCCATAGCCAAGCACCAGCGAGGGTGTGGCCTTGATGCCGGCGTGTGCCGTGTCCGGCCCGGCGATCGCCGCGCGTAGCATGGAGATCAGCCGTGACTTACCGGCGCCGTTGAGGCCGAGCAGCACGATGCGGTCGCCCTGGCAGATGAACTGCCGGCCCGTGCGGAAGAGCAGGGTGCCATCAGGCGTCGTGACCTCTGCATCTTCAAGCGTCATCAGAACCTTGGCATGCGTGCCCCGATTGGCGAGCCGGATTGCGCCGGCCGACCGTTCCAGATGGGCGGGCTTTGCCGTCTCCTCCAGCTTTTCGGCGCGTTGTTTCAGCTGTTTCGTCTTGACCACCAGCAGGTCGCTGCCGGAATTGATGCCGATATTGTTGAGCTTCGCCGCCTGCTTGCGAAGCTGCTCGACCGTCTTCATGTCCTTTTCGTAGCGTCGCGCATCTGAAGCATCCGCTTCGTCGAGGGCGGCACGCGCCCGGCTGTAGGGCAGGGCGAAGGCAGCCGATTGCTCCGGCCGCAGGAAGAGGGTCCGGTTGGTCGTCGCATCGAGAAAGGCGCGGTCGTGGCTGGAGATGATGACGGGCGTGTCGCGCGGCAGCATATTCAGCCAGGTCTCAAGCTGTGCGATCTTTTCGAGATCGAGATGGTTGGTCGGCTCGTCGAGCAGCAGCACATCGGGTTCATTCACCCATGTGCGGGCGATCAATGCCAGCCGCTGCCAGCCGCCGCTGAGCTGCCGAAGCTGCCGTTCGCGCAACTCCTCGGGCACTTCGAGCGATTCCAGCACGACATCCGCCCGCCAGCTTTCGCTTTCGGCCTGATCGGGCGCAAGGGCGTGCAAGACGGCATCGCGGAAAGTGGCGTCGAGAAGGGCTGACGGCACATTCTGCTCGACATGGCCGATGGTGAGCCCCCGCGCTTTGGTGATCTCGCCTTCGGTCGGCTCCAGTGTTCCCGTCATGATCCTGAGCAGGGTGGATTTGCCGCGCCCGTTCGCAGCCACGAGGCCAAGCCGGTCGCCGGCATTGACGACGAGGTTGAGCTTCGAGAACAGCGGCGCGGACAGCACGATGCCGAGATTGCGGATATTGATGAGGGTCATGATCTGATCCTGGTCTTGCCGAGCCATCACGCATATCCGGGGCTTCCAGCCATCGACGGAAAAGCGCGTTATGCTTGGCGGATTATGAAATGCTGCGGCTTGAACGGCGGGCATTCAGGTGCAGCAGGGCCACTAGGGGCAGACCAGGAAGAGATTCGCGAGAAACGGTCTCTGGTCAGCCCTGCAAACGCATCTGCAGGGCGTTGACTGGGCCACGCTGGCGATGATGCCGGAAATAGGTATTCACGCGCAGCCCTCCTTTTTTCTCGGTTGCAGCGGAGAAATACCATTGCTTGCGGCTGGAAACAAGGGATCACGATGGCAGCAAACACGCTCAGATGGTATGAAAGGCCTTCATCAGCCGGGATCGGGGACGTGGGATGATTTCCGTTTCAAGGGCAGGCAGCGCAGAAGATTTCGTGATCGCCGCCGGCTTCTGCCAGGCGCTCGGTGCCTTGGATGTGGAACTCGGGCGTGCCCACGGCGTCCCCGCTGAAATCGTCATGACGCTTTTCCACGGCGAAAATCACGAAAGCCTCGCCCGGAAATACGGCTCCGACGACGCCATGATGTTCATCGCCCGATGGGAGGGAGAGCCGGCAGGATGCATCGCACTCGCGCCATTCGAGACGGATGCCATGGAAATCCATAAATTCTTCGTGGACCCCGCTTTTCGCGGCCGGGGCGTCGGCAATGTGCTGATGCAAAGGGTGTTCGATGAAGCGAAGAAGAGCACGCGCACCATCATGCTCGTCAATACCGCAGCCTATTTGAAGAGCGCACTCTCCCTCTACGAAGCCTTCGGCTTCGATCATTGCCCGCCTTTTCACGCTGTGCCCGCTGAAATCAGCCATACCGAAGTCTTCATGTCACGGCCGCTTTGATGGCGACATAATTGCCGCAGGGGATGTTGGCGCATCATCAGGAAAGCGTGGCATGCTCGTCGCCCATTTGCCGGCAGGCCCACGTGACGCGCTCTTCGGCCTGCCGGGCTTCTTCAAGCTGAAGCCGGCGGACGGCGCACTTCCCGGTCTGCCACTGCGGTTGCGCAACAGCGTGTGATCGTATAAGCGGCCGACCATGAACTGAGGAAATTCCTGAGGGTGAATGTCATGGCCGGTGGTGACGACGAATATGTTTACGACGAGGCGACGGGCGAATGGCGCCCGGCCTCCGAGATGACCGCAGCCGCACAGGCCGCGTCCGAGGTTCGCGACGCCTCGGGAAACGTCTTGAAGGACGGTGATTCCGTCACGCTTATCAAGGACCTCAAGGTCAAGGGCGCCAACCAGACGCTGAAGCAGGGCACGGTCATTCGCTCGATCCGTCTGACGGACAATCCGGAGGAGATCGACTGCCGTCACGATACGATCAAAGGTCTCGTCCTGCGCACGGAATTCGTCCGTAAGCGCTGACGCGACTTAACGCGTCACTGAGATTTATCGATCTCCGGCGCTGAGTCGGTTGCATCGGGCAGGTGTTCTCCGCGAATACTCCAATAGAAGAGTTTCAGTTTGCGGCTTTGCGGCAGGCCGGGAAAGCTGTCGTCGTAGGCCTTATCCAGGATCGAAGGGTTGAACACGACCTTCTGATTAAGAATGGCAAAAAAACGTGCCACCAGAAGCTCTCGCTCCACGTTTTTTGACGCCGGGGATGTATTGTAGCTTCCGACCGCTTTGCCGAATATGGCGTAGCGGTCGTTGGTGTAGGTGATCGCACCATTGTCGAATTTGCACCCGGGTATTGCGCTGACATAGGTGCGGATGATCTCAAGATCGCCGACATAATAGCGGAAGGATTGATCACTGCAGAAGGCCTTTGCCGCATCCTCGTGGGTTTTGTAGGTTCTCACGAGAACCTTTCCGTCTTGGCACATATGTGACTTGTCCTGTCGTAGCTCGGCGATCAGGTTATTTTCGTACTCCGGCATCTCCCTTGCGTCGACGAGAGCCCGCAATCCACGAGTTTGCGCCGTCGTCCCGCCGACGAGCCCAATCAGCGCGGGCGAGGATTCGGATATTGGCTTGCCGTCCACCGGTTTCTGCGTCGCATCTGCCTTTCCACAGGGATCGCTCAGTGCAGGCTGACCTCTCAATGTCAGGTAGCCAATTCCCGTCAGGAATACCGGAGGGGAAACGATGGCATCGCGACGCCCATTGGTAATTGTCGCAGCGTCGCAGAGAATATCGAATTTCCTGCCGAGATTCAGAAAGCGAGATGCGGCAGGCTCCAGCTGTCCGTCGACCAGATTGTTTGAGACGGCGGCTTTTTCTCCAACCCAGGCACCTTCGTCGATGTCATAGACTTTGATATTCTCCATCTTGATAGGCGGGGAGATATCCGGATCAACCAGCATCTCAGCAAGGGCAGCATCGCAGAGACGGATCATATAACCGCCGTAACCCGCCCGGCTCAGCGGGCCGCGCGTCGCATCACTGTCAATCACGCCTGGTGGCAGCTTGTATGAAAAGGGTTGGGTCTTGCTGCGTACCCCGATCGCCAGCCGTTCGGTTTGTTCTGGCTTCTCCTGACCATACGCCGTTGACCGCAGTGGCGTGACGAGGCCTGCGGCGAGAAAGATCATGCAGAAGAGGAAAGTAAAGCGCGTGCTCGCCTTCATCTGGCCACCCTAACTTTGGTCTTTGGAAGTATCCCCTTCAGCTTTGTCTTCGCCGACTTCCAGAAGAAAGGCGAAAATTAGTAGAAAGGAAACCGGCAGGATGCTGAAGATCAGAGCATCGCGAAATGTCCATGAGAAATAGGCCTGCGACGGGCCTGGTGTGAAACCGTAGCTGAGGAACATAAGAGCCCATTGATAGAGCAGGTAGATTGCTCCTGCCACCGCTGCGATTATCATCGTGGAGCGTCCGGGCCGTTCACTGTGCTTGTCCATCAGGACCAGTGCTGCCATCGCCAAGATAATGCCCGAGATGGCCTGCAGGGCGAAAAAGCGGCCATTATCCTGAAAGAGTATGATTATCTGTGATTGCGTGAGTTCGAAATTGGCGTCCCACCACAGACGTACCAATTGAACGAGGGCAGTTAAAAAGACTGCAGCGAGCCCCGATAGAAGCGACATGGAGAGCAGCTTCAAGAACGGAAACTGGGTGAATTTCCAATTGCTTCTCCAGGATTGTTGCTCGATGCGGACCTCACGCCCCAAGATGACGAATAGGACACTGAAGACCGTCAGCAACAGCGTCTGCAATTGATCCCAGGTAACCGTTGCGAGGATGGTTCGGATCTGCGTACTGCGCCAGGCATACACGATAGGATCGCACTCAGTGCTGAATGCCTTCTGGCAGCTTGTCAGCACGTCAGCGTCGACGTTCTGAGTGTAGGCTGCAGGCTGGAAAATCGCCGGCGTGTCGATACCCTGCCAATAGTGCCATTTGTAGTAC
Organism: Rhizobium sp. WYJ-E13; assembly: GCF_018987265.1. Classification (NCBI taxonomy): domain Bacteria; kingdom Pseudomonadati; phylum Pseudomonadota; class Alphaproteobacteria; order Hyphomicrobiales; family Rhizobiaceae; genus Rhizobium; species Rhizobium sp. WYJ-E13. The sequence goes on from NZ_CP076853.1 coordinate 632,494, forward strand.
AGCGCGAAGGTGACCAGGAACGCGAGCACGAAAGCGGTCAGAATACTGAGACCGAATGAGTTCTGCTCATCCTTTTCTGCTGCCTCGATTTCCTCTTTAAGGCCGGCAATCGGATCTCCCTTGCGCGCTCGCTGACTGCGCGAGCTGAAGACGGCGTGGTCATTGCGGATGTAGAGCACCGCAAAGAAGGCCATGATGTTGGAACGGCACATGATCGTTTTGCCTGCGAGTTCGGCATATTTGACATGCAGCGTCGATGGATCCTCGTTGGACAGCTTCTCTATTGAATCCTGCAGATCGGCGATATCGTTCGCAATCTTTTCAGAAAGGCCCCTCAGTCGTTCCAGATTGTAGAGCGGGAAATAAAGCAGCCTGTTCTTGCTGTCCGTGGCGACCAGCAGGCAATCGATAGCCGTAAGCGAATCGACGATCTGCCCTCGCCACTCGGGCATTTTGTCTCCCGCATGCTCTTCGAAGCTGTCTACAAGCGGCTTTGGGTGTTCGGCCATAAGCACGGCATAGTCAGCATCCCGCAGGTGTTCGATGACGCGATAGATGCCTCTGGGCACGCCGGCGAGACGGTGGGCGAGCGACCGCATGGTCGTTTCTATGGGCTTCACCGCTCCAATGGAAAGCGACGAGATGATCAGGGCAGAAACGATTATCGGTTTGTTGTAGTTGCCTGACGACAGTTGCAAGACCTTATTGACGTCGGCTTCCGTTATGCTGCTGCCGCCATCGGTTGCGCCGATCTCACCGAGTGCGCTATTGGCTTGTGAAAGCAGCCCGTAGACCTCGGCTGAGCTCAGGACGACAGAATAGGCAATTAGGTAAAGCGCCGCATAGAAGGCAAAGCCCGCAACAATCTCGCCCGTCGTGCAAAGGTTGCGAACCTCTACATCCTTCAAAATTGGATGCAGCTCGAAAGGATGCCTGGCGTTGGGGGCGTTGAAGTTTCTGTAGGCCTCAATGACAAGTGTCATCGCGCCGGCTACTACGAAACCGACGTAAATAAGATCGCTCATGGCGTCTTATCGTTTGCCTAGATACACTTCTGAACCGCAGGATTACACGGACCCGCAGCATTTGTCTGTTCGGGACTGGTTATTCCGGCGACAACAATAAAGGCGACTGCAATAAGGTACTTCAGCATCGCAGTACTCCAAGCTGATCCCCGAAGTTAATTTAGCGGATACTTAAGTTATTTGCAACTTTTTGTTATCGGCATCAGTACTGCAACCTCAGCTATGTACTACCGCTTCAGGCTTCCCAATATGCCCCTTACCAGCGCCCTCCCGACCTGGGTCGCCACGGTGCGCGCAACGCTCTTCATCGCCGCTTCCACGACCGTTTCGCGCTGATAGCCGGAGCGGCCACGGGACTGGCCTCGAGTGGGTTGGTCGTCGTCGCCACCACCGAAGCCGGGGAGCGTCCAGCCGGACGTGGTGTTGCCCTCCTGCGGGGCCTCTTCCTGCGCCCGCTTGGCGGCCTCGGAATCGGCGGCCTTCCTGGCGCGTGCGGCCAGCATCTCAAAGGCGGATTCGCGGTCCACGTCCTCGTCATAGACGCCCAGCACGGGGCTGCGGTCCATGATCTGTTGACGCTCGGCATCGCTCACCGGTCCGACGCGGCCGGACGGCGGGCGGATCAGCGTGCGCTCGACGATCGAAGGCGCGCCCTTGGCTTCCAGCGTCGAGACCAGCGCCTCGCCGGTGCCGAGATTGGTGATGACGGTGGCGCAATCGAAAGCCGGGTTCGGACGGAAAGTATCGGCCGCCGTCTTCACCGCCTTCTGTTCGCGCGGCGAATAGGCGCGCAAAGCATGCTGCAGGCGGTTGCCGAGCTGGGCGAGCACCGTCTCCGGCACGTCGAGCGGGTTCTGCGTGACGAAATAGACGCCGACGCCCTTCGAACGGATGAGGCGTACCACCTGCTCCACGCGCTCGGTCAGCACCTTTGGTGCATCGTTGAAGAGCAGATGCGCTTCGTCGAAGAAGAAGACGAGCTTCGGCTTGTCGGGGTCGCCGACCTCAGGCAACTCTTCGAAGAGCTCGGAAAGCAGCCACAGCAGGAACGTGGCGTAGAGGCGCGGGTTCATCATCAGCTTGTCGGCGGCAAGCACGGAGATCTGCCCGTAACCGTTGTTCGACGTGCGCATGATATCGGAAATCTTCAGTGCCGGTTCGCCGAAGAAATGTTCCGCGCCCTGCTGTTCCAGCACCAGCAGCGCCCGCTGGATCGAGCCGACGGAAGCTTTGGAAATCAGGCCGAACTGGCTGGAAAGCTCTGACGCGTTCTCGCCCATATAGTTGAGCAGCGCCGTGAAATCCTTGAGGTCGAGCAGCGGCAGGCCGGCCTTGTCGGCGATCTTGAAGGCGATGTTGATGACGCCTTCCTGCGGCTCGGAGGCATCCATCAGGCGGGCGAGCAGCAGCGGCCCCATCTCGGCGACGGTCGTGCGTACCCGGTGCCCTTTCTCGCCGAAAAGATCCCAGAAGATGACCGGGAACTGGTCGAACTCATAGTCGGTAAAGCCGATCTGCTCGGCGCGTTTGGTGAGGAAATCCTTCGGCTCGCCCCTGGCGGCGATGCCCGATAGGTCGCCCTTGATATCGGCGGCGAAAACCGGCACGCCGGCTCTCGCGAAGCCCTCTGCCAGCACCTGTAGCGTCACCGTCTTGCCGGTGCCGGTCGCACCCGTCACGAGCCCGTGGCGGTTGCCGAACTTGAGGTCGAGATATTCGCCCTTGTTGATGCTGTCATCAGGATTGCGGCTCGCGCCGATGAAAATCTTGCCGTCCTCGAGCATGTAAGAATATCTCCCTCGGGCGATGCCGCCGCTTCATTCCAGAATATGCGATAATCGTCTTTCCGCACATTCATGCAAATATCGTTTGTCTGTTATAAGCAGGCGACACGAGACGGACAACTGTCTGCCTTAAAAGGGAAAGCAAGAGTGGAGACCTCACAAAGCGCCGCTTGAGTTGCCGCCTCGATTCGATTACGTTGACGTTAACGTCAACAACAGGAGGCAGACGATGAATGAGATTGTGACTGAAATCGCCAATCGCGTGGGCATTTCGCCTGAACTGGCCGAAAAGGCGCTCGGCATGATGCTCGGCTTCCTGCAGCGCGAAGCGGCCGACGGCCCGGTTGCCGAGATGATCGAGAAGATTCCCGGCGCCACCGAACTCGTCGCCCGGTTCAACGGCGAAGGTTCCAGCAATGGCGGCGGTCTGCTCGGCGGCCTCATGAGCGCACTCGGTGGCGGCGGCATCATGGGCCTCGGCCAGCAGCTGATGAGCGAAGGTCTCGGCATGAGCGAGATCACCTCGCTCGCCAAGGAGACCATCGCGATTGCCAAGGAACATGCCGGTGAGGAAGTGGTCGACCAGGTCGTCGCCTCCGTGCCCGGCCTCAGCCAGTTCGTCTGAGATCACGAATCTCTCGAAGGCTCCGCAATTTGCCTTCGGCGTGAAGAATCTGTTCCACCACTAAGCATTTCGCCCGCTCGACGGACAATAACGGCGGCAAGTTCGTGGGCCAGCCGCGCGCCTCCTTCGTCGACGCATCAATCGCCTTTTAAGGCATGATCAATCCATCCGGCGGTATCAGCCGCCGGATGGAAATCCGCACCGACGTTTCCTAGTACTACAGTTGCGTTTGATGCCTTGCTTTGTAGTGAGAAAGCATTGCGGATGCTTGATGCCTGCGTCGCCAGAGTGACCATGCCAAGATGAGGCGAACTCTAATCGGGGGCTGTAGCAGGAGGCGTTTGATCAGATAGCGGATCTCTGCGACGCTGGGCACGAAGGCCATGGTGTTGGTCAGGCGGCGATTGGCGGGTTTGGACTCGTTTCGTTCGGTTTGCCAGCAGCGGTGCGGCGTAGATCGGCGCCGAGTTTGGCGAGGAATGCAGCGGCTGCCATGACGAGCGTCATGTGCCGCTTCCAAGCATGCCAGGATCGCGCTTCGCAATGATCCAGGCCGAGATCGTCCTTCGCACGCTGGAAGCATTCTTCCACGGTCCAACGCAGCCCGGCAGCGCCCGCCAATTCGCTCAATTCGGTACCGGCGGGCGCAAAGACAAAGTAATAGGCGCGCGCATCGGGTTCGCGTCGGCTGCGCCGGATCAGAAGCCAGCGCTCCCATTGTGGATCCGGGCGAGAGCTGAGAGGAATACGGGCCCAATCATAAAGCCGAAGACCCTTGGCACCTTCGCCTGCTGCATGGCTCTGCCAAACCTCCGGTTTCAACTCATCAGCCATCGTTTCGGGATCGGTCTGCTCGATCCCTTGCTCACGCACAAAGCGCAGGCATTGATTGGAGCGCACTGCCAGAACATAAGGCTGGCCACGGCTTTCCAGCATCCGGCGCAGCTTGGAATCCGAACCATAAAGCGCATCCGCCAATACCCAGGCACAAGGCACGCCGGCATCCAGCGCATCGGCAATGAGCTTGGCTGCAATGGCCGGTTTGGTCGCGAAGGCTTGGGACTGGGGGACGTGAGCCGAAGCACGGCGGGCTTCATCCTCGGCCCACTCCTTCGGTAGATAAAGTTGCCGATCGATCAGGGTCTGACCGTAGCGGCTTGCATAGGCAAGGAAAACACCGATCTGACAGTTCTCGATCCGGCCGGCCGTGCCGGAATATTGTCGTGCGACACCGACTGAATGGGCGCCTTTCTTCAGGAAGCCGGTCTCATCGACCACAAGAACGCCGTCCGCGTCACCGAGAGACTCTATTGCATAAGCGCGAACCGTATCGCGCAATGCGTCAGCATCCCAATGGCTGCGCCCCAGCAGCGATTGCATCCGATAAGGGCGCTCCAGTCCTGCCTGTTCCGCCATCAGCCAGCCAGTCTTGCGCTCTACTCCCGACAACAACCCATCCAGAAAGGCACCGCACGATGCGCGCAATTCTCGGCGACCAAAGACCGAGCCCAACCGCACCTTCAAGGCATCGAGCTCACGATGCCACGCCAGAACCGACCCGGACCAACCCGCAACCGACATTGAACTTCCCTCCCGCCAAATGCGGGAAGTGAATCATGACTTCCGGTAAACCGCAACTGTAGTACTAGATTAGATCATGCCGGATTTTTTCACCGATGGCCGGATCGGCTGGAACGATGGATATCCAATTCTCGTTTCATATCGGCCAGATAAGAAGGAATATGGTCATGCGTAAGGTCGTTCGTAAGGTCGTTGCAGCAGCTTCGATCATTCTCCTCGGCTTCGCCGCTCCGGCCTTTGCCCAGGCCCTCGGTGATATGGACTATTCCGGCCGTTTCGGCGGCATGCCGCCCGGCACCGTGCCGGACGCCAACGCGAGTGGCGGCGGCATCTCCATTCCGCTCGACCCGGTCGAAACCGATAGTATCCGCGTCGTCGTTCCGCCCGATCGGACGGCTTGCCCAAAGCCGGGCACGCGTGCCTATCGCACCGCCGAGCGTGACCACACGCTGCCTGCCGCCTGCCGCTGACGGGATTACTATCGGATTAGCGAGCAGGAACGGCTATTTGCCGCTCCTGTGCAGAAGCACGCCCAGTTCATGCCATTGGCGGCCATCGCGCTCGATCAGCTCGTCGCCGCAGGCAGGTCCCATTGTACCCGGGACATAAGGATCCGGAATGCGGTCATCCTTTGCCCATTCGTCCAGGAAGGGCTGTACCGCTTCCCAGCCGGCCTCGATACCATCGGCGCGCTGGAAGAGTGTCTGGTCGCCGATGAAGAGATCATAGAGCAGCGATTCGTAACCGGTCGTCTTGCTGATGTCGAATTTGTCGGCATAGCGGAAATCCAGCGCCACCGGCACGGTATCGACGGATTGACCCGGTGATTTGATGGAAATTTCCATGCTCATGCCCTCATCGGGCTGCACCTGGATGACGAGTTTGTTCGGAGGCAGGCGGCGGTTGGCCCCTGTTTCGCGGAACTGCGCAAAGGGCACCGGCTGGAAGGTGATGACGATTTCCGTATCGCGCGCCGTCATCGCCTTGCCGGTACGCAGATAGAAGGGAACGCCCGCCCAGCGCCAGGTATCGGCATAGAGCTTCAGCGCCACATAGGTCTCGGTCTTACTGTCGGGCGAAACATCCTTCGTATCGCGATACGCGGGCAGGTCGGTGCCGTTGAGCGGGCCGGCGGTATAGGCACCGCGCACGCCATTCGCCCTGGCTTCCTCCGGCGTGTAAATGCGCAGAGCCTTCAGCACCTTGCTCTTCTCGTTGCGGATCGCTTCGGCGTCGAAACTGTTTGGCGGTTCCATGGCGATCATCGCCAGAAGCTGGAAGAGATGGTTGGGGATCATGTCGCGCAGCGCGCCCGTCGCATCGTAAAACTTCCCGCGCGTACCGACATCGACTGTCTCCGAGGCGGTGATCTGTACGTGGTCGATATAGCGATTGTTCCACAGCGACTCGATCATCATGTTGGCGAAACGCGCCGTCATCAGGTTCTGCACCGTTTCCTTGCCGAGGAAATGGTCCAGCCGGTAGACTTGGCTTTCCTTCACGCGGGCGAGGATACGCGCATTCAGCGCCTTGGCGGATTCGAGATCGGTGCCGAAGGGTTTTTCAATGGCCACGCGGCGGAAGCAGCCCCCGCTTTCATCCATCAGTCCGAGATCGGCAAGTTTTTCGACGATCGGCCCGAAGAAGCTTGGCGGCACGGCAAGATAGAAGGCTGCATTGCAGGTCGTGCCGAGGCGCTTGCCGATTTCGAGGAAGATATCATCCCTGGTGAAATCTCCCTGCAGATAGGAGATGCGCGACCGCAGGCTCTCCCAGGCTTCGTCCTTTATTGTTTCTTCCTCGCCGCGGATCTGGCTGAGAAAGTCATCCAACCGCTTGCGCAGGAACTCGTCGTCACCGGGCTCGATGCCGACGCCGAGGATATGCAGGTCGCTGCCGACGAGGTGGCTGCGCGTGAGATTGATGATGGCCGGAACCAGCAGTCGCCGTGTCAGATCGCCGGTGGCACCGAAGATGACGAGAGTGACGGGCGGTGTGGGGTGAGCGTCCATGCGTGTCATCTCCTGCTGGATTGTCCCGGCCGAATATAAAGCGCTTCCGCTTTACCGCAAGAGAACTGCAGCCCAATGATAACAGGCATTTGACAGGGCGGTACGGGTGCGGCGCTATGCCCTGAAAACAGCTCCGGGGCCAAAGCCCCGGAAACAAGCGCGATGAAATCCGTTTCGCAAGAGCAGGTTAGCTGTTCTTGGTCGACTTGTCCGTGCTGCTATCGGCTGCCGGCGTCTGGATATCGGACGTGCCCGTGCTCGTTTCCGATTTGACCGGCCAGGTGATGTAATAATTCTGCGTGCCGACCTGCCCGAAATAGACTTCGTTGCCGGTGCCCTTTTCGATGAAGCTGCCGTTTTCGCTTCTGACGAGGCGCCCGTGGGAATCGCGCTGCAGATGGTCGCGCAGGAATTCGTTCCAGTCGCTGGTCTCGATTGCGGTGCCCTTCTTCTGGTCGACATCCGCTTCCTCGGGATCGGTGACATCCCAGGCCTTGATCGAAACGCCCTGGGTCGGATCGGTGACTGTCAACTGGCCCTTCTTGAAGGCGGCAAGCATCGCGGCCTCCTGGCTGCCTTCGCCCTTGGCGTCTGCCGCGGCGGTCATGTTCTGGCGCAGCAGCGACATGAAGGAGGCGGTGGTGATATCGGTGCTCGCGGTGGTGTTGCCGGACGTATCAGTCGATCCAGCCTTGCCGGAGTTGATCTTGTCGAGCATGACCGACAGCGCCGAGCGGGACTGCGAGGGAAGGCTGGAATAGTCATGATCGGTCGAGCTGCTGGAACTGCTGTCGGAGGAGCCGCTCTTGATCACCTGCAGAGCTATCTGCGCCGTTTGCAGCCGAATATTGGAAACAGAAGAAACCATCTCAAAATCTCTTTGTCAGGCCCCCCGCACGTGGTGGCGCAAAGGCGTTTAATGGATAGCGATCGACGCTGGTAACGTCGCGAAAGCATGTCTGGATTGAGAAATCCCAGAGCGAACCGCTACGCTTCAAACTTTGCGTGTGGCTTGCGGAGACTGACAAAGCGCCGCCGGCGGCGATCGCGCGGACAGCTGCCGGCATCAAGGACGTCGGGATTTCCCGGTCAGCCCTTTACGGCCACCATGAAGAGCCGCGGGAACTTGAGCAGAACCTTACCATCGGCAGCCTTCGGATAGACCCGGTCGATACGTTCGAGATAGTCAGCCAGAAACGTCTCGCGGTGCTCTTCGCCGGCATGGTCGAGATAGGGCCGCAGGCCCGTTGCTTTGACCCATTCGACGATCGCCGCGGCATTGTCCATCGGGTGGTTGTAGATCGTGTGCCAGATGTCGACGCGGGAGGATTTGGCGATCAGCCGGCTGTAATAGGTGGATGGCGGCGGCAGCACGTTGCGCCGAACGCTCTTTTTTCAAACGCCGTCTTCCAAGGCCCGGCATGCGCCGTTTCCTCCATCACCAGATGGCTCGGTTCGCCGAGATTGTCAGGCATCTGCACGGCGAGCACGCCGCCCGGCGCCAGCCCGTCCATCAACCGGTCGAAAATGTCGAGATGGTTGGGCAGCCACTGGAAGACGGCATTGGCAAAGAGCAGGTCCGCCGGCTCGGTGGGCTGCCAGGTGGAAAGATCGGCCTCCACAAAGGCTGTGCCCGGCAGGCGCTTGCGGGCGGCTTCCAGCATGTTCAGGTCGCTGTCGAGACCCGACACGTTTTGCGCCCCATAGCGGTCGATGATCAGCCCGGTCGAATTGCCCGGCCCGCAGCCTAGATCGACCGCGTGGCGGAGTTCCGTCAGCGGTACCTGGGCCAGCAGGTCGCGAGCCGGGCGGGTGCGTTCATCCTCGAATTTCACATATTGGCTGGCTGACCATGCCATCGTCTTTCTCCTGATATCAGGCCACGTCCTCGACGCGGCGGATGCGAACCTTGTCGATGTTGCGACCGTCGAGCTTCACCACTTCGAACTCGAACAATGCATTTCGGGATAATTTCCACTTGCTCCCATCCGGTTCGAATCGGCCGTCCGGTAGGGCTTTCGCGTGGAGGCGAAAATCACTTTTCGCAAAGCAGCCGCTCGCCAGAATAGGGTTGGTAAGTACAGTCCGACGGCCGGAAAGAACGATAGCTGCGGGAGCAGGCAGTGATGTTGCAGGACTGCGGTGCGCCTTGACCGTCAATCATCGCCCCTGTCGACCGCGCCTCATTCGGCGCAGCCTCGGTCATCGCCTCCTGCATGAACTCCCGCCAGATACGGGCCGGCAAGGCGCCGCCTGTGACGCCGTTCATCGGCGCGTCATCGTCATTGCCCACCCAGACGCCGGCGACGAGCGGCTTCGTGAAGCCGACGAACCAGGCATCGCGATTGTTCTGGCTGGTGCCTGTCTTACCGGCCGCGAACGTCCCTGGGTCGGCTCCCCGTCCAGTGCCGCGCTCGACAACCAATTGCAGGAGCCCGAGGAGATCGGACTGGTAGGGCGAAATGTCCACAGTCGGCCGAGCTTGTGAACCAACCCGAAACGCCTTTGGCTGCCCCGCTGCCTGAAAGTCGATGATACCCCAGGGCCTGACGGGCGCCTTGCCGAGATGGACAGACGCGTAGGCGCTGGTCAGGTCAAGCAGGTTTACTTCGGATGTGCCGAGCGCCAGAGACGGTGTATTGGCAAGCGGCGCATCAATGCCGAGCTCTCGTGCGGCGGCAATCACATTGTCGAGCCCGATCTGATCGGCAAGCCTGACCGTCGCGGCGTTGAGTGACCGGGCGAACGCTTCGGCCAGTGTTACCCAGCCGTGATAGCGTCCGCCGGAATTTTCCGGCGACCAGCCGTCGATGTCGATCGGCGCGTCGAGAACCCAATCGGACAAGGTGAGCCCAGCCTTCAGGGCCGCGTAGTAGACGAACAGCTTGAAGGTAGAGCCCGGCTGCCGCATCGCCGTGACGGCGCGGTTGAACTGGCTTGCCTTGTAGTCGCGGCCGCCGACCATGGCAACGACTGCGCCTTCCGGTGTCATCGCAACAAAGGCAGCCTGCGATACTCCCGCAGCCTTTCCTTCCTTGTCTAGTGCCCTCCTTACGACGCTTTCAGCGATCTGTTGCAGACGCGGAACGAGGGTCGTGCGCACCGTCGTCGACCCCGGCGAGGCACCGGCGATCTCGCTCGCCTGCGGCGAAATCCAGTCAGCAAACCAGCTTCCGGAGCGCGGTGTCGGCGTCGTGGGATGCAGCTTGGCGAAACTCGCCTCGGCTTCCTCCGCCTCCGGTCTGGTGATCTTGCCATTGGCCATCATCGCGTCAAGAACAACGGCGGTGCGTTGCCGGGCGCCTTCGAAATTATCGATCGGATTCCATTGGCTCGGCGCCCGCAGCAATCCCGCCAGCATCGCCGATTCCGGCAGGTCGAGGGCGCCGATATCCTTGTTGAAGTAGATCCGCGCGGCGGCAGGCATGCCGGTCGCACCAGCGCCGAGGTAGGCGCTGTTGAGATAGCGTGTCAGGATTTCCTGTTTGCCGAGTTTCCACTCCAGCCAGAGGGCGATGACGACCTCCTGTATCTTTCGTTTTATTGTCCGATCGCTGTCGAGATATTGCAGTTTGATAAGCTGCTGGGTGATCGTGCTGCCGCCCTCTACCACCGAGCCAGCTTCGAAATTCCGCAGGAGCGCCCTTCCGATCCCTCTGACGTCGATGCCAAAGTGATGCATGAACCGCCGGTCCTCGATTGAGAGGACGGCGTCGATCAGATGCGGCGGAAACTGGTTGTATTGCGCATAGGCTCCTTGATACGGCCCCTGTCTGACCAACGGTGCACCGTCAGCGGTTTCCAGCACCACGACAGGCTTCAAGCTCCCATCTCGAATCTCGGCCCAGGGGACGTCCTTCAGTGCCCACACCAGGACACTTGCTGTCAGGAGGAGGCAGACAAGAAAGGCCGATCCCAGAGCGATTTTCCACCGTCTCGCATGAAGCGACGCGCGTCGGCGATTTCCGAAGGGCATCGCATACAGACCACGAACACCTCGCCCTGCCTTCACCAGAGCGGTCGCGAGCCACTTGCCAAGATTGCGGATGGTTGTTGTGTTTTCCGGCCGAATTGATCCCTTGAATTCCGTCCTCAATCGCGAAGCGGCTGCGACTGTCTTGGCCTTGGCCCAGGTTGAACACACCCCCAGATCATGAGTCAGGGCATGCAGTAAGTTGTGCGCTGCCTGTCTGCTTTGGCCGAAGGACGTGTAGGGCTGTTGCGGTTGTTCAGCCTGGGGAGATGAACTGGTCTTCTCCAATGGGTTCGTGGCGGGCGTCTGCGCCCGAGCATCGTCAGTCGGAAGCTCCACATTTGCCGGTTGATCGGCACCTGTGCTTGGGCGATCGGCACTTTGCGTCGAGGATTTGGGAGGACTTGGCATCGGTTACCGCTAAAATGCTCTTCCCGAAAATAGCGCGCGCTTATACCGCGGCAATGCCAAATGATCCATCGCAAAACGGCCCACGTCGCACGTTCGCCGAGGATCCCGCTTTATGTCATCGGACCTAAGTCCTTGTTCGAGCGGGACCTAGGTCCAGTGTCCAGACACGGTGCCGATGACATATTAAAATTCAAGGCGTGGGGAGATTGCCTTGCAATGGAGTGCGCATAAATCGGAATCGGAAAAGGACATGAAAAAGTTCATTATCGCAGCGTTGGCTTTAGCGACGGCGTTAACAGCGTCGCCCGCATTCTCTCAGATCTACTTCGAGTATGGGACCGGCCCTCGCTATTACGATCGCCCAGAACCACGGTACTATCGCTACCCGCCACGCTACGCCTACGATGACGACTATGGCCGCCCGAGGTATCGCCATGGCGACCGGTGCTGGACGCAGAGATACTACGCATATAGGCATCACCACCGCGTGGTACGGTACAGGACCGTCTGCGACTAGAGCCAAACGCGGTGGCTGTAGTTATCTGCAAGCGCATTCAGCGCAGCAGCGCCATCTCTCTTGAACGGCGCCCGCGCGACCGCGAGTTATTCGTTCCTCGCCCCGCACTCGGCGGCCTCGAAAGGGCTGAACGCTATCCAGCGCAGACGCGCGGGGGAATCGACGCAGCCGGATCGGCTCTCCTCGCACCAGCCCACGGTTTTCGGAAGAGGGGATCGGCCGCAAGAACCGATCCTGTCACGCCGCCAGGATCGTGATCCCATGGGCGTTTGCCGCTGCCCGCATGCGCGCCACCGTCTCCGGTGACGGGCTGCCTTGCGGCTGTTCGGTGACGCCTTCGGTCTCGATGAATTCGGCCATGTCGTGGTCGACGATCGCCGAAAAGATAGCAGGCACGGTTCCGTTGTTGGAATAGCCGTGCACCATGAAAGGCGCGATGCTGACGATGTCGCCGGCGCTCGCCTGGATCTCTTCCGGCCCGGTATCGGTCAGCCGCCAGATCGTGAGAGTACCCTCGATGATCCGGAAGACTTCCGGGCTCGCATGCGCATGCCGGGGCGTCCTGCCGCCGGGCTCGACGGTCACATCGAAGATGTTGAGCCAATTGCCCGTCAGGCGAGCCCGTCGCTCGACCTTGTCGCCCAGCACGAAGAAGCTTTTTGCTTCCGTCCGGGCATCTGTTTTCACAAATGAGTTGGACATGATGTCTCTTTCTTGTTCTTGCGGGGCGGTCCGATAGACCTTCGCGGCCGTTTTGGCAACCGCCGCAAAATCGGGGAAGGCGGCAAACGCGCGGCTTTTGCGTGCTTTCAGGCCCTGAAGCCGATCGCGGACATATCGGTACGGAGTATCCGCTGCGCAAGTGCGACAGGTTGGCCGCTGCTGTTTCTACGATACCGGCCTGTAATATCAGCGACACAGAAGAGGCGCATAGAACGCGCCGTTCCTTCCCCGCCAATCAGGCCATACCATCAGCGGAGCAACCCCATGTCTTCTCTTCCCGTCGTCGGCGCCGCCATGACGATCGACGAACTCGAAAACCATCGCGACTGGCTCTTCGAAAAGTCCCGCGATCTCGAACTGCAGAGCTTCATCAATGCCGACGTTCTGAACGGCGATTGGACGCCGCGGGCCGAGCGCGCCAGGAAGTTGCTCGACGGCTTCAAGGGCCGCGTCGGCATCCATGGCCCATTCTGGGGCTTCATCATCGCCTCGCAGGATCCGGATATCCGCTCCGTCGTCTCCCGCCGCCTGATGCAGGGCCTTGATGTCTGCGCCGCGATCGGCGGCACGCACATGGTCGTCCATAGCCCCTACACGACCTGGGGCTATAACAACCTCGACAACAATCCCGGTGAACGCGAGAACATCGTCGACTACTGCCATCAGACGATGCGCGACGCGGTAAAGCGCGCCGAGGAAATCGGCTGCACGATCGTCATCGAAAACATCGAAGACAAGGACCCGCATATCCGCGTAGCGCTTGCCGAGAGCTTCAACTCACCGGCCGTCGCCGTTTCGATCGACACCGGCCATGCGCATTACGCCCACGGCTCCACCGGCGCCCCGCCCGTCGATCATTACGTCCATGCCGCCGGCAACCGCCTTGGCCACGTCCACCTGCAGGACGCTGACGGTTATGCCGACCGCCACTGGGCGCTGGGCGAAGGCACCGTCAACTGGCGCGCAATCTTCGCTGCCCTTGCCAAGCTTGAAAGCAATCCGCGCCTCATCATCGAGATCAAGGACAAGTCGAAGATCATCGCTTCGGCCGAGTATCTCGCCTCGCTCGGCGTCGCTCAATAATAGAAACAGGCGGCGGGATGATCATCTCGCCGCCATCCCGAGCCTCAGTCGCGCATCGCCCAGCGAATGCCGGCGGCGACGGAGAGGCCGAGAAGCGGCCATATCGCCCAGAATATCCCATGCCACGTCAGCATGTTGATAACGACAATGCCGATCCCGACAACGGCAAGTGCAGCAATCCGCTGGTCGAACCGGCCCTGCATCCGCACCCATATCATGGCCGCGAAAAAGGCGAAGGCAAGCAGAGGCCAGACGGCCCAGAACTCGCCTTCCCAAGTGGCAATATTGATGACGACGAGCATGGCGCAGATGACGGCCAGGATGCCGGCGAGCTTACGCAGCCGGCCGCGCGGCGGCAGGGCCGGGGCCGGCCTTGGCGCCGGCATTTCGACGGAACGATCCGGAGAGGTTGTCGGCTCCTGCGGCTGAATTCCGAGATCGCCGATGCGCACGACATAGCTCGGCACGGCATCGGCGACATTCTTCATCTCCAGTGCCCCCAGAAAGTCGAATCCAACAGCCACCTTGTTGCGCACCTGATCGTAGACGGTATTCGAGATCACGATGCCCCCGGCAGGCGCCGAGGTTTGCAGCCGCGCGGCTATATTGACGCCGTCGCCATAGATATCGTCTCCTTCGACGATGACGTCGCCGAGATTGATTCCGATACGAAAGAGCATGCGCCCGTCCATGGGCCGCGCCGCATTCTTGCCGGCAAGCTCGTTCTGCACGTCGATCGCCGCCCGTACCGCCTCCACGACGCTCGGGAAATCCGCAAGCAGCCCATCGCCCCATGTGTTGACCACCCGCCCGCCATGCGATGCGATGAGCCGGGACATGGCATCGCGATAGTGTTTGAGCATGGCGAGCGTGCCTTCCTCATCCTCGCCCATCATGCGCGTATAGTCCTGCACGTCTGCTGCAAAGATCGTCGTCAGCTTGCGTTGTGTCTCGCTCATGAAATCCCCCATCGAGGCGGGTATGCTGCTGGATTCTTCAACCTATAGGTGTGATCGCAATCTTGCTTCCGGTAATCCGCACTGGTGCGAACAGCCGTCCCACATTTCTAGAACTGCGTAATCACGCTGATTCCCGTGCCTTCGGCCTTGTCGAGTGTCATCAGCGCTGGCACGGCTTCGGCAAGGCTGATGCACCGGCCGATCAGTTTCTGCGGCGCGATCTTTCCGGCGGCGAGCATCGCGAGCATGGCATCATAGCGCCAGGCCTGCATGCCGTGGCTGCCATAGATTTCCAGCTCGTGGCCGATCACCTGCGCCATCGGGATCTGCGGCGTCGAATGCTCGCCCAGCATCAGCCCCACCTGCACATGCCGGCCGCGCCGGCGCAGGTTCTTGATCGAATTGAAGCAGGTGACGGGATGGCCGAGCGCATCGATCGAGACATGCGCGCCGCCCTTGGTGATCTCACGCACGGCTTCCGCCACATCGACAACCGAGGAGGCATTGATCGTGGCCACCGCTCCGCATTCACGCGCAAAGGCAAGCTTCTCCTCGGAAATATCGACGGCGATCGCATTGGCTCCAAGCGCGCTGGCGATCATGATCGCCGAAAGCCCCACTCCACCGCAGCCATGCACCGCGATCCATTCACCGGGGCCGGTGCGCGCCTGGTCGGCAACCGCACGAAAAGAGGTGGCGAAGCGGCAGCCGAGGCTTGCCGCCGTCGCATCGTCCACGCTCTCGGGCAGATGAACCAGATTGGTATCGGCATAATCAATGCCGACATATTCGGCAAACGAGCCCCAATGGGTGAAGCCCGGCTGGAACTGGTTGGGGCAAACCTGCTGGTTACCGGAATGGCACTCGGCGCAATGGCCGCAGCCGGACACGAAAGGCACGGTCACGCGGTCGCCAACTTTGAAACGCACCACGCCCTTGCCCGTCGCGACGATCTTGCCGGCAAGCTCGTGCCCCGGGACGTGCGGCAGGCGGATATCCGGGTCATGTCCCATCCAGCCATGCCAGTCGCTGCGGCAAAGCCCGGTTGCGCCGATCTTGATAACCACGCCGTCTTCCGAAGGCGTCGGGTCCGGCACGGTGCGGATCTCAGGCGCCTGTTCGAAGGCTTCGTAATACATGGCTTTCATCTGTTCTCTCCTGAGCCGGCATGCGTGTCTTCTTCCATGATGGCATGCTGCGGTGGCATCCATCCAGTCGGCTTTCGATCATTTTCTTTTATGGAGCCATCGTTTTAGCACCAGGACACGCGCATCAATATTTCAATCGTAACGCGGTCTCCGGCATTTTCTTGCTTCGATGTTTCAACCGTCAATTTGCGCTTGACCGTCCCCGGCAGTGAGGATTTTGCTTTGCCGACTTCACAAGGAGAGCCGCAATGCCCGTCGATACGTCACCCCGCACGACCACCTGGACCTATGTCGACGGAGAGTGGATCGCCGGCAACCCGCCGCTGATCGGGCCGACCTCGCACGCCATGTGGCTCGGCTCCACCGTCTTCGACGGCGCCCGCTGGTTCGATGGCATTGCACCCGATCTCGACCTGCATTGCCAGCGCATCAACCGCTCTGCCGTCGCCATGGGCCTGAAACCGGTCAAAACGGCAGAAGAGATCGAGGCGCTCGCCTGGGAAGGTGTCAAGAAATTCGACGGCAAGACGCCGATCTACATCAAGCCGATGTATTGGGGCGAGCACGGCTCGGCAGGCAGTGTCGTCACCGTCGACGGCGAATCCACCCGTTTTGCGCTCTGCCTGTTCGAAGCGGCAATGGGTGGCCATGGCGGCTCTTCACTCACCGTTTCGCCCTATCGTCGCCCGACGCCGGAAACCGCAACGACGGATGCCAAGGCAGGCTCGCTCTATCCGAACAGCGGCCGGGCGATCGCCGAAGCAAGAAGCCGCGGCTTCGACAATGCCCTGATGCGCGACTTGAACGGCAACGTGGCCGAAACCGCTTCCTCGAACGTCTTCATGGTCAAGGACGGCGTGGTCTTCACACCGGTCGCCAACCGCACCTTCCTTGCCGGTATCACCCGCCAGCGCGTCATCGGCCTCTTACGCAAGGCCGGCTTCGACGTGCGCGAGGCGACACTGTCGGTCGAGGATTTCATGGGCGCCGACGAGATCTTCACGAGCGGCAACTATTCCAAGGTTGTCGGCGTCAACAGGCTCGACGGCCATAATTTTCAGGAAGGCCCGGTCACCCGCAAGGCGCTGGAGCTCTATATGGACTGGGCATACGGCCGTTCGGCGAGCGATGAGTAGCAGGACAGCTGCCGTGAGTGCACGGCAGCTGCATCCTGACTATCTCAAGCCATACAACCCAACCCCGTCAGGGAAGCCCTTCAACCGATGGCTTCCCACCGACACCGCATCCTCCGGCCTCGTTTCCTCGAAAAACGCCTCGGACATCAGCAGCGCCTCCCCAAGCTCGCTGCACATCCCCTGAATGCGGCTGACGAGATTGACGTCGCCGCCGATCAGCGTGAAATCCAGCCGCCGGCCGGAACCGATATTGCCATAGCTGACCTCGCCATAATGCAATGCGATACCGGCTTTGGCGCCGATGCCGTCATGATTGAAGCCGTCGAGCGCTTCGAGGATCGCCCGCGCAGCCGAAAGCGCCGCGTTGCAGGTGCTGGCCGCATCATAGCCTGGGAAAAAGGCGAGCACTGCATCGCCCATGAACTTCAGCACCTCGCCGCCTTCCCGGGTGATCGGCGGAATGACCCGGTCGAAATAGGCGTTCAATAGCCCAAGCACCGTTTCGCCCGGCAGGCGGTTGGAGAGTTCGGTAAAGCCGCGCAGGTCGCAAAGCAGGAGGGCCGCCTGCATGGATTCGATTTCGCCCTGGCGGATGCGGCCGGCGAGGATGCGGCTTGCTGTCATCGGCCCGATATAGGTGTCGAGCAGGCTGAGCTCGACCTGGCGCAGGATGCGGAGTTCGCTGGTATTGCGCAGCGCCGGCAGGATGCGTTCGATGACCTGCATTTCGGAGGCCGCGAAGCCGCCTGGCCGCTTGGTGCCGAAGATGGCGGCGCTGACCGGACCGTCGGCATTGCAGAGTGGGGCGATCATCAATTGCACAAGCTCGCGCCCGGTGAAGACGTCGAGATGCTGCCAACGGCCATGCGGGCTCTTGCCCGGCCCCGCGATCAGCATCTCGCGCGTTTCGAAAACCTTGTGCAGCGGCGTATTGGCGATGGCGAGCCGCGCGCCATGCTCGCGGTCATGGATCTCCACCGGTTCGCCCGGTGCCCAGGCGATGGTGCGGCCGATGAATTCCGGGTGCAGCGTCATGAGATGCAGCGTCAGCCGATCGACGGGAGCGCCGAGCGCCCGCAGGCGGCGCCCGAGACCGGAGACGAGGCCGGCCTCGTCGAGGGCATGGCATTCGTCGCCGGTCAGCCATTCGATGAGGTCGAACACGGCAGTGGTGTTGCCGCTGCGCGCGGGAGCTCTGGTTTCAACGGGATAATCAATGTCGAGCAGGTTGGTCATGGTGTTCTCCTCCTTGGGACGCGCTGATCTCAGTGAGCGCCGCCGCCGGAGACCTGGCCGGGTTTCTTGAGGAGCAGGGTCGCAAGAAGAGCGATGACGAGGGCGAGGCCGAGCAGGAAGAACGTGTCGCTGAAGGCCATGATATTGGCCTGCTTGCGCAGCTTCAGCGCGATGGCAACGATCGCCTTGTGGGTGGCAAGCGCCTGATCGGTAACGCCATGGTTCATGAAGTAGGCGGTCATCCTGGCGACACGCTCGCGGGTGGCTTCCTCGAAGACCGACACCGAGTTGGTCAGGATATTCGAATGGAACTGCTCGCGCTTCGACAGGAAGGTCTGCAGCGAGGCTATGCCGACCGCACCGCCGAGATTGCGCATCATGTTGAAGAGGGCGGAAGCCGAACCGGCATTTTCCGGCTCGATACCTGATGTGGCGATCGCCGACAGCGGCGTGAAGACAAGGGCCTGACCGACGGCACGCACGACATTCGGCCAGAAGAGCTGGTCGCTCGCATAGTCGCCTGTCATATGCACGTTCATGAAGTTCGAAGCGGCAAAGAGGGCAAAGCCGACGATAATCAGCAGGCGGACGTCGAAGCGCTTCATCAGGCGCGGCACCAGGGGGATCAGCAGAAGCTGCGGGATGCCGGTCCAGGCAAGCACAAAGCCGATCTGCTCGGAGTTATAACCCTGGATGCGGGTCAGGTAGATCGGTAGCACGAAGACGGAACCATAGAGCGCGATGCCCAGCAGGAAGTTCGCAAGGATGCCGAAGCCGAAGTTACGGCGGGCAAACAGGCGCAGGTTCAAGAGCGGATGGGCAACCTTCAGTTCGATGATGAGGAAGAGCGTCAGCGACACGGCGGCAATGATCGAGAGACGGATGATGAAATCCGAGCCGAACCAGTCTTCCTTATTGCCTTCCTCCAGCACAGTCTGCAGCGCGGCAAGACCGATCGCCATGGTGATGATGCCGGGCCAGTCGCCCTTGGCAAGCAGGCCGAGGTTCGTCGGTGCACGATCGAGCGAGGCCCAGAGCATGCCAACCATCAGCGCGCCAGGCACGAGGTTGATATAGAAGATGTATTCCCAGCCCCAGTTTTCGGTGAAATATCCGCCAATGGTTGGGCCGATCGCTGGCGCGAAAGTCGCCGAGAGCGCAAAGAGTGCAAGGCCCATCGGCTGCTTGGGCTTGGGCAGCAACGTGATGATGATCGTGAAGGCCATCGGGATCAACACGCCGCCGGTAAAGCCCTGGATGGCGCGCAGGATGATCATCTGCTGCAGGTTGACAGCGAAGGCGCAGGCGACCGAGAAGACCAGGAAGAGGAGGGCGTTGACCAGCAGATAGTTGCGGACCGAGAAGACGCGCGCAAGCCATGCGCTGAGCGGAATGACGACGATCTCGGCGATCAGGTAGGAGGTCGAGATCCAGCCGCCATCGTCTGTGCCGGCGCCGATCGCGCCCTGGATGTCGGCAAGCGAAGCATTGACGATCTGGATGTTGAGGATAGCCATGAAGGCGCCAAGCGTGGAGCCGACGACGGCGGTCCACATGCGAAGCGGGCTCATGACCGGTTTGGCAGCGGGGATGGCCGTAGCGGCAGGGCGCGCGGCCGAGTTGCTGTTTGCGGCGATCTGAAGCGTAGCCATGACTTATCTCCTTCCGGCTCTGCGGAAAACTGTCTCACGACGCTGTGTGGTGATGTCGGAGAAAGAAGCGGAAGGATCATCCAGCAGGAGTGGATAATCCTTCCTCCGCGGCCGCGGAGGTCTGAGCGGCCTTGGTATCGATATCAGGAATGACCGACATGCCCGAGCGCAGCAGGCCGGCAAGGCGTTCGTCATCGATGACGATCTTGACGGGGATGCGCTGGACGATCTTGGTGAAATTGCCTGTGGCATTGTCGGGCGGCAGCAGCGAAAATTCGAGACCGCTTGCCGGCGAGACGCTGTCGACATGGCCCTTGATCGCAATGTCGGGGAAGCTGTCGACCTTTATCTCCACCGCCTGGCCGGGGCGCACGAAGGTCAGCTGCGTTTCCTTGAAATTGGCGACGACATAGACCGCATGCAGCGGCACGACGGCCATCAGCTGCGTACCCGAGGTGACATATTGGCCGACGCGGATCGACCGGGCGCCGACCGTGCCGTCAACGGCCGCGACAATATCCGTATAGGAGAGGTTAAGCTCCGCCTGGCGTGCGGCAGCAAGAGCGCGGTCGCGCTGGGCAAGTGCCTGTTCGCGCTGCGTCTGCAGCACCGGCACTTTGTTCTCGGCGGCAACGACAGCGGCCCGATCGCGCTCGACGGCGGCCGCCGCCTGATCCTTCAGCGACTGGCTCTGTTCGGCGCGGGACTGCGTGCCGGCGCCGTTGGTGATCAGCCGGCTGGCGCGGTCGGCATCGGATTGGGCAAAAGTGAGCGAGGCCTGCGAAGCATCGAGCGTGGCACGCGCCTGAGCAATGATCGACTGCTGCAGCGAGATCTGGGTGTCGAGATTGGTGACGGCAGCCTCGGCAGCCTTTACATCGGCCCGGGCCTGCGAGAGCGCGGCCTGGAAGTCGCGATCGTCGATGCGGGCGAGAACCTGTCCGGCCTTGACCGGGTCATTGTCGTTGACGAGGACCTGTTTGATATAGCCGGCGACCTTCGGTGCGACGGTCGTGTAATCAGCCTTCACATAAGCATCGTCGGTGGATTCGATGAAACGGCTGACCGTCCAGTAGCGGTAGCCGAAATCGCCCGCGAAGGCGACGCCGGCAAGCAGCGCTGCGGCGATGACGGCGCGCTTGATGGCTTTGCGACCGTTCTTCTTCGGGGCTTCGACCCCTGCTGCGGCAGCTGCCAGTGCTTCCGCGGCGGGCGTCGCGGCTTCGGCGGTGGGAGCGATCCCGCCTTGCTGGGCAGTCTTGAACGCATCATTGCGGGGCAGTTCAACCATTGTCCGTCTCCATGCATCTCGGCCTCGTTCATGCGAAGCCTTGTTCGATGGCGTGGAAGATGGACCCGGAACTGCAATCTGATAATCTGCGCTTTTCGGGAAAGATCATCAACTCTCAGTGGATAATCGGAGCGCAACATGGATCGGCTGACCAGCCTCACAGTTTTCGGTCGGGTGGTGGAGTGCGGCGGCTTTTCGGCGGCGGCAAGGCGCCTTAATATGTCCGTCACCATGGTGGGCAATCATGTGCAATCATTGGAAGATCGCCTTGGCGTGCGCCTCCTGAACCGCACGACCCGCAAGGTGAGCCTGACCGAAACCGGCAAATACTACTACGAACGCTCTGCGCAAATCCTTGCCGATCTGGAGGAGGCGGACCGCACCGCTGGCGCATTGAGCTCGACGCCGCGCGGCACGCTGCGATTCTACACCAGCAGCGCCATCGTCCGCTTCCTGCTGCCTGTCATCAACGAGTTCATGACGCTCTATCCGGCCGTCTCGATCGATTTCAGCATCGGCGAACGCGCGGTGGATATGATCGAGGATGGATATGATCTGGTGATCCGCACGACGCCCTCTCCGGATTCAAGCCTGGTGGCGCGCAAGCTGACGCCGTGGCGGCATTTCCTGGTCTGTTCGCCGGACTATTTGAAAACCCATGCCATGCCGACGACGCCTGCCGAAGTCGCCGAGCACAATTGCCTGCAATATACCTACTATCCCTTTGGCGACGAATGGCGGTTCGAGGACAAGCAAGGCAAGCAGGAAAGTGTCAAGGTCGGCGGCAGCATCATTTCCAACAGCGCCGAGGCGCTACGTTATCTGGTGCTGAGCGGGCAGGGGATTTTCATGGCGCCGAGCTTCGTCGTGTCAGAAGATCTTGCCACGGGTCGTCTCGTCAGCATGATGCCGGATTATCGCGGCGTCGAGATTTTCATCAACGCGGTCTACCCCAACCGCAGCCATCTGCCGACCAAAGTCCGGCTCTTCCTCGACATGCTGGTGGAGCGCTTTGCCGAACATCGCAAATGGATGACGTGAAAAAGCGCCCGGCGAGACGGCTTTTCGCCGGAGCGGCATTCCGTCAGGGACAGACAGGCGAGCCAGCGTAACCAGCGGACTGGATATAGGCGGTCGGCGCAAAGAATTTCCCGCCGGCATCGAAGGTCATCAGCCCTTCCTCGCTCAATGCAGTCAGCACTGCCGGACGCGCCGCGACACGTTTCATGAATGCCGGAATCGCGGGAAACCGATCGAGATCGACTTTGATCCACGGCGACCAGTTGAGGCAGACGAAGAGATAGGCATCCGCGACCGTAAAATCCTCGCCGGTGAGATAGGGGTCGGCGAGCCTGCTGTTGATCCAGTCGAGACGCTTGTGAACGACCGCGCGCATGGCCTCATGTGCGGTGGCATAGTCGGCGTTGAAGAGCATCGCCATCGGCTTGTGGAGCTCTGAGGTAATGAAGTTCAGCAGGGACTGAACCTGATTTCGGGCAAAGCTGCCCATCTCCGGCAGCATCCTGCGTCCATTGGGTGCGCTGTCGGCGAGGAACTGGACGATAACAGGTCCCTCCGTCAGCACCTTGCCGTCGTCGAGTACCAGCGCTGGCACATAGCCATTGCCGTTGATGGCGAAATAGTCGTCACCTTCGCTGGTCCGGTGCGTCGTTCGATCGACCGTAATGAGCTCGATATCGATATCGAGTTCGCGGCAGACGATATGCGGCGAGAGCGAACAGGCGGCTGCGTGCATATAGAGTTTCATGGGTCTCCTCCTGCGGCGGCGCGAGGCTGCCTATATCAATTCGTTGGACATTTGTACTATTTCGCATAAAATTCCATCGGTCAATTATTTTATGCGAAGCGGTATAAAATGAACGAGAAGAAGCGCGGTCGCCCAAGAGCCTTCGATGCGAAGGTGACATTGGAAAAGGCGAGGGAGGTGTTCTGGGACCGGGGCTTTGCCGGCACGTCACTGGATACGCTGAGCGCTGCCACCCAGCTCAATCGCCCGAGCCTCTACGGCGCGTTCGGCGACAAGGAGGCTCTCTACCTCGATGCTTTGGAGGGCTATCGCGCCGAAAGCATGGATGTGCTGGCAAACGCGCTCGACCCATCGCTGCCGTTGCGTGAAAATCTAGGGCGTGTCTATAGCCGCGCCTTGGACATCTACCTTCATGGCGAGACATCCGCGCGCGGCTGCTTCCTCATCGGCACCGCAACGGCCGAAGCGATCCAGCACGAGAGCGTTCGGGAGGTGCTGAACCGCAGCCTCAACGATTTTGACGGTGAGATCGAGAAACGCATGGAGCTCGCGATAGAACGGGGCGAGTTGCCGGATGGAGGCGACCCTCACACACTTGCGAGGCTCGCCTCCGCCATCATGCATTCGCTCGCCGTCCGCGCCCGCGCCGGCGACAGTCGTGAGACGCTGGAATCCTTGGCGCAGTCCGGCGTAGACACGATCTGCGGCAAAGCCTGAGGTTCAGACTTCTTCCTCTTTCGTCCGCACCAGCCATGTGAAAGCCGCGCCCGCGAGCAGCAGAACGCAGGTGCCGAGAAAGACCGCCGGCATGCCGATGCGCCCGCCGACGAAGCCGCCGAGAACAGGTCCGGCGACCTGGCCCACATACTGCGAAGAGATGGAAAGGCCGAGGATACTGCCGGCCGCGCTGTCGGGCACGCTATGCCTGATGACTGCGGCGATGCAGGGCAGCAACCCGCCGAGCGCCACGCCCATCAGGAAGCGTAGAACGATGAGCTGCCAGGACGAGGTGACAAACGCCTGCGGGATGAGCAGCAGGCCGGCGACCGCGAGCGCCCCGGCAATAACCGGCCAGTGGCCGATCCGGTCGGCAAGCTTCCCGAGCCGCGAGGCAGAGAGAATGCTGCCGAGTGCCGCCGCCGACATGACGATGCCGGCCACCATCGTCACCTGACCCTGATCGGGCACGAGCTGTGCCACATAGACGGTGATGATCGGCTCGATCGACATATTGGCGAGCATCAGCAGCAGGCCGGTCGCGAGCATCGCCACCACTGGCCCCTTGTCGGGAATGGATCTCCAGCCGCCGGATGCCTTGGCCGCCTGTTTGCGGGCCGCCGATTTCTCCTCCTTGATGAGGAAGGTGGTGGCGAGGAAGGCGAGAAAGATCATGCCGCCGGCGGCCAGAAAGGTGCCGCGGATGCCGATGATGGGCGGCAGTGCCCCGCCGATCAACGGGCCGACGAGATTGCCGGCCATGATGCCCGACGACAGCACGCCGAGTGCCCAGGCGGATCGGTCTTTCGGGGTCTGTGTTGCCACCAGCACCATCGAGCCCGAGGCATAGCCACCTGCCAGGCCGACGAAGAGACGCAGCGCCACGAGTTGCCAGACGCTGCCGGCCATGCCCATCAGCGAGATGGCGATGGTCATGCCGAGGCTTGCGCGCACCAGCATCAGCTTGCGCCCGTAGATGTCGCCGAGCCGGCCCCAGAGCGGCGCGACGCATGCGGCGGCAAAGAAGGTCGCACCATAGGCGATGCCCGACCACTGCACGATCGCCGCATGGTCGCTCACGCCGAGTTCTTCCACGTAAAGCGGAAGAAATGGAAGAAGCAGCGTCATCGCCACGATGGTCGTGAACGAGCCGAGCAGCGAGATGACGAGATTGCGTTTCCAGTAGGCGGAGCCGGGCACCGCCTTTGCGGCGTCCCATTGGGTATCGGTCATTGCGGATCTTCTTCGGTACAGTCTGGCCGCGGCCAAGGTGAAGCGATCCTCACTTTAGGCACAACCCCAAAAGCTGCCAAGGACGGATTCCGCCCAATCAGACCTGCCGGCAAAGGGAAAAGCCGCTTGAAAGTCGCGATCTCGCCTCTAACTGATTGCAAGACGCAATCGGTGATAGGGAGAAGCAGACATGAGCAACAGGGATGAACACCGTGCCCGGATGCTGCGCAATCTCTACGCAGCCTATATCGATCACCGCAAGGATATCGTGGGCGCGATGCTGACGGATGATTTCACTTTTTCCAGTCCGCAGGACGATCACATCGACCGTGCCACCTATTTCGAGCGCTGCTGGCCGAACGAGCCGGCACTCAATGCCTTCGACATCGAGTTCCTGGCGGTTCAGGGTGATGAGGGCGTCGTGCGTTACCGCGCCGAAATGGCTGGCGGCAAGGCCTTCCGCAACATGGAGAGCTTTCGCTTCGCCGGCGACAGGATAGCGGCGGTCGATGTCTATTTCGGCCGCAATACGACTTAGAAAAACCGTATCGCCGATGTAGCGACAATAATGATCGAAACCGCGACCATCAGCGGTTTAACCGGCAGCCGCTTGACGAGGATCGCGCCGAAGGGGGCGGCGATCACGCCGCCGATGATCAGCCCGACCGCCGAGCCGAGCTCCGACCAGCCGAGCGTCAGCATGAAGGTGATCGAAATGATCAGCGTCACCGCGAATTCGGTGAAGCTGGTCGAGCCGATCACTCGCTTCGGATCGTGACCGCGGCCGACGAGCGAGCTGGTGACGATCGGTCCCCACCCGCCGCCGCCGACCGCATCCAGCACGCCGCCGCAAAGCCCGACAGGTGGCACCATCCAGTCGCGGACGTCGCGTTTGCGCGTCGGGTGGAAGGCTTTCCAGAGAATGATGAGGCCAATGGCGATCAGATAGGCTGAGACGAAGGGCTCGATCACCTTGCCGTCGACACTTGCAAGCAGGAAGGCGCCGACCGCCCCGCCGATCATGCCGGCGGGTGCGAGCCGCGCCACGAGCTTCCAGTCGACATTGCGGTGCCAGACATGGGAAATGCCCGACGCTGCCGTCGTGAACATTTCTGTCACATGGGTCATGGCGCTGGCATTGGCGACCGGCACGCCGAGCGCCAGCAGGCTGGTCGTGGACAACACGCCGAAGGCCATGCCGAGAGCTCCGTCGACGATCTGTGCGCAGAAACCAACGACAATGAAGAGGAAGAAATCGGTGGTCATGAAAGTCCCTGACGAGCGAAGGTCCTGATGCAAACGCATTAAGGGCGAAAAAACTCCGCCTCAAACATTCGAGCGCCGCTTGAGGCGGATGACCTTGAAGAAGCCGTTTGGGAAGACCGGTAGTATTTCGATCGCATCGAAACCGCTCGCGCGTGCCCAGTCGGTGATCCGACTGATCCGGAAAGACGAGCTCCAACCGATCCGCCGGGCAAGCGGCGCCACCACCTCCTCGATTGCGCCCTGCAGCCCGATACCATCGCCGAGCTTGCTGGCAAGGATGATCTCGCCGCCCGGCCTCAAAACGCGGGCGCATTCGTCTAGCACCTGTTCCGGATCGGGGATGAGCGTGATGACGAAAGGCAGGCAGACAGCATCGAAAGATTTGTCGTCGAAGGCCAGCGCATGCGCGTCCATCACCTTTAATTGGTGCACATGGAAAAGCTTGTGGCGGGCGATTTTTTCTCGCGCCTTGGCGATCATGTGCTCGGAAATGTCGATTCCCGTCACCCGGCAGCGTCGCGGATAGTGGGAAAGCACCAGCCCGGTGCCGACGCCGATTTCCAGAATGTCGGCGCCGGCGTCAGCAGCGAGCCGCGCCAGCGTGCGGTGCCCATCGCGCAGGATGCTGCGATAGACCCGGTCATAGACCGGTGCCCAGCGCTGATAGATTTTCTGCTGGTCTTCAGCCTGTTTTTGTACGTGTCCCCGATTTTGAACTTGTCCCATGTCAGCGCCTCCTCCAGACCCTGCCTTCAAACTCGCGAAGACAGGCTCCGGTTCCGGCGACAGGCAAAGGACTGTCAGTCGTGCCACTTTTGTTTTCGGCGGAAAGTTCCCTCTCGCCGAAGAGAGCCTGGATCACTCTGCCGGCGGCGTGCGCAGATCGGCTTCGATGGCGGCGAGCTCGTCGTTGACGGAGCCGGCGATCATGCCGCTGCGCAGCGACTTGTTGGAAATGTCGATCATCGGCGCGAAGGTGGCAGCCGGCATGCGGACCTCCTCCTTCACAGGCTCTTCGACGGGCAATGCGTCGGCAAGGGCTGGACGATCGCCGCGCGCCACTTCGAGCTGGCCGCTGAGGATCGCGCGTTCGGCGCGAAGCTGGCGGATTTCCGACTTGGCGATTTCCAGGCTCGTGCGGAGCTGGCTGATTTCGTAACGGTCGGTATCGAGGCGCGTATCGAGATCGTGCTTGAAGGCTTCGATCTCGCGGTCGCGCTTGTTGCGCTGGCTTTCGGCCTCGCGCAGCTTCAAGACGAGATCATTGCTGTGGGCGGCGAGCTCACGGCGGGCCGCTTCGCTTTCCGTGCCGTTGAGGCGCACGCGGTTGATCTCGTCGGTCATCCGCTCCAGGCGCGCCAGAGCCGTGGCAAGCTCGGACTTGGTGCGCTTCAGTTCCACGCGGGTGGACTGCAACTCTTCGTCCGTCATCTTGTTGCGGCTATTGGCGGTCGACAGCAGCTTCTCGATGAGTTCAGACTTGGAACCGACTGCTTCGTGTTTGGTACGCAGGTTGGCGATCTCGAGCGTCGAAGAGGTTTCCAGCGTCTCGAACTCAGCTTCCAGGCGGCGATAACGCTCCTCGGAGGCGGCCAGGTCCTGCTTCAGGTTGGCGACGGAGGACTGCAGGCCGCGTGTCAGCGCCTCATGCTCCGAAAGATTGGTCCTGAGGTGGCTGCGCTCTTCATTGAGGCGGGCGATTTCGCGAAGCTGGATGCTGTTTTCCCGGCGTGAGCTTTCGGCGAGCAGCTGATGGGCCGTGGTTTCCAGCTCCAGCTTCTCGCGGGTGCTCGTCAGCTCGCGGCTGCGCGCATCAAGGTCCTGCTGTGTGCGGCGAAGCTGCGAGGAAACCTCGTCGAATTGCAGCGCCCGGTCGCGAATCTCTCGCTCGGCATCGATCAGCCGCGCCTCGACGACGGTGAATTCTTCCCGCGTCAGCTCGTGCACGCCCTGCAGCTTCACCAGTTCTTCGCGGTAAGTGCCGGCCTCGACGCGAAGCTGGCTGCCGTCGAGTTTCAGCTCCTTGTTGTCGGCCGTCAGGCGCTGGTTTTCCTGATCGGCCTTGCGCCGCGCATTGCTCTCATAGTCGAGCAGCGAGCTCAAACGCGAACATTCGGCCCTCAGCGCGCCCGTTTCGTTGAGCGAGTGGCTGTGTGCGCCGAGCAGCGAGGAAACCCGCTCCTGCAGCGACGTCAAGCTGACCAGCAGCTCCTCGGAAGACTGCTTGTTTTCCTCGATCGCTGTGCCGAAAGCCTGGAAATCGTCGATTTCCGAAACGCTGTACTGCACCGGCGGTTTGTCCACGAGACCCGTCTGTTCGGTGACGGACAACGTCTGGCGATGGCTGGATACTCTCAAACCCGGCTTGACGGGTTCTTCATTACGACGAAAAAAGCTCATGACCATCACACGCCCCGAAGTTGATGTCAGAAGTCCCTGAAATGATTTATGTTATGCTAATTAAGTTAATTCTGTCGAAGGTTGTGCTAAAACTCTCCGATAGCCATGGGTTGCATCTAAGACGCGCTATTCATCGCCTGTCAAAGCGCCCAAAAGAAATTAACAGATTTTTATTGAAATCCCGGCGGCCGCCCTTACTGCATAATTCCTTAAATCGGAATCGATTTAAGGATGAAATTATGCGGCAATTTAAAGTGCTACAGCGGCCTTTGCGCGTCTGAAAAGACGCGCGGCGCGGTTGAGCGGGACGCGAGCAGGGCTCATTTTCCGGATGGGGCTCAAAGGAAATGCGGGCTTGGCGGGGGAGGGCATTTTATTCCTTTATATGCCATCTTCCCGTCTTGCCGTCATACCGGCTTCATATCCCGCAAAGCGCGGCACGGCCTGTGATTTGCGCTTTTGGAGAGAGCCCGTTGCGAGAGGTAATTTTTCCTCGAAGTCGTTGTTTTTTGATAATTCGCCGGTTGCCACTCCGTGCTTCCCCTCCTATGTTCCGCCTCACCTGCCGATGACGCAATCTATTGCCAAGAGGAGATCTGATATGGCTTTCGAATTGCCTGAACTTCCCTATGACTACGACGCCCTTGCTCCCTTCATGTCGAAGGAGACGCTGGAGTTCCACCACGACAAGCACCACAAGGCTTACGTCGACAACGGCAACAAGCTTGCAGCGGAAGCCGGCCTGGCCGATCTCTCCCTGGAAGAGGTCGTCAAGAAGTCCTTCGGCACCAATGCCGGCCTGTTCAACAATGCTGCCCAGCACTACAACCACATCCATTTCTGGAAGTGGATGAAGAAGGGTGGCGGCGGCAACAAGCTGCCGGGCAAGCTCGAAGCTGCCTTCACTTCCGATCTCGGCGGCTATGACAAGTTCAAGGCCGATTTCGCCGCTGCCGGCGCAACGCAGTTCGGCTCCGGCTGGGCCTGGGTTTCCGTCAAGAACGGCAAGCTCGAAATCTCCAAGACCCCGAACGGCGAGAACCCGCTCGTGCACGGTGCGACCCCGATCCTCGGCGTCGACGTGTGGGAACACTCCTATTACATCGACTACCGCAACCTGCGCCCGAAGTACCTCGAGGCCTTCATCGACAGCCTGATCAACTGGGACTACGTGCTGGAACGCTACGAAGCGGCGACGAAGTAAGTTCTTACGAACATTCGGCTTTTCAGCACCCGGCGCCGCAAGCGCCGGGTGTTTTCGTTTCCGCGAGAGCCTGGCACACCGGCAATTGGAAGATTGCTTGACTCATTCATAGCCATCTGGCTATAAGTGAATCCATAGCTAAACGGGTATGAATTCGCATGTCGAATGCTCATGACGCGCTTTTCAGGGCGCTTTCCGATCCGACCCGAAGGGCGATCTTCGAGCGCCTGTGCCGCGAAGGCGAGAAGACTGTCGGCGCGCTGACGGCGCGGGCCGGTGTTTCTCAGCCTGTCGTATCGAAGCATCTGGCGGTGCTCAAAACCGCCGGCCTCGTGCGCGACCGTCATGAAGGCCGCCAGACCCATTATACCGCCGAGATCAAGGCGCTTGCGCCTCTGGCGGACTGGACGACAGAGATGACCGGCTTCTGGGAGAAGCGGTTCGACGATCTCGAAGATCTGCTCAAAAGGATGGACCAATGAACGAGACCTTGCCTGAAATCCGCTCCGTTGTCGTCGAGCGGGAGATCGCCTTCCCGCCCGAAAAGATCTGGCGCGCGCTGACCCAGCCGCATCTGATCGAGGAATGGCTGATGAAGAACGACTTCAAGCCCGTTGCGGATCAACGCTTCAAGCTCAGCGCCGAATGGGGCTCCGTCGATTGCCGAGTATTGGAGATAGAGCCGAACAGGACGCTTGCCTATACCTGGGATGCCTACGGCCTCGAAAGCACCGTCACCTGGACGCTGACACCCATCGATTCAGGCACCCATCTGCGCATGGAACAGTCCGGCTTCCGCCCGGATCAGGAGCAGGCCTATCAGGGCGCCAAGTTCGGATGGCAGCGCTTCTTCGAAAATCTGCAGCAGGTTCTGGCACGCGCGGATTGATACGGACACAAGGCATCGGCCTGAGGAGGAATATCAATGAATTGGAACAAGTCTATTCGTCAGCTCCACCGTTGGCTGTCGATCATCTTCACGGTGACAGTCATTGCCAATTTCGTCACGATGGCAGTCGGTACACCGCCGGTCTGGGTGGTCTATTCGCCGCTGCCGCCACTTTTCCTGCTTATGTTCAGCGGCCTCTACATGTTCGCGTTGCCCTTCTTTACCGGTCGCCGTGAACAGGCATCGGCCGCAAGCTGAGGCATCGCAGGGGCTTCCTATCAAAAGGTCGCGGCTGGCCGCAGCGTCATATCGCTGTCATCCGCGGTCTCTACATCACGCCGTATGTCATCAGCTGATCTTCCTCTTTTCCGCTTCGGCATCATCGCCGATCCGCAATATGCCGCCATCGAACCACAGGTCGAGATGGGGCGCTACTATGCCAACAGCCTCGCCAAGGTCGCGTCCGCGATCGAGACCTTCAATGGCGAGGAACTGAGCTTCGTCATGACGCTCGGCGATATCATCGACCGCGATTTCATGAGTTTCGACGATATCCTGCCGGTCTATGACACGCTGCATCACGAAGCGTTCTTCCTGCTCGGCAATCACGATTTCGGCGTCGCCCCTGACCATCTGGAAAAGGTCGCGGAACGGGTCGGCATGCCGGCGCCTTATTATAGTTTCCAACGCCACGCTTTCCGTTTCATCGTGCTCAACGGCAACGAGGTCAGCACTTTTGCGCCACCGGAGGGCCATGCCTTCCGTGCACTCGGCCGCGAGCGTCTGGCGGCTCTGCTGGCGGCCGGCGCCGATAACGCCCATGAGTGGAACGCATCGCTGAGCGACGAGCAGTTCGGCTGGCTGGCCGGCGAAATCGAAAGGGCGAAGACTGCGAGCGAGAAGGTGATCGTCATGAATCACTTCCCCGTTCATCCGCCCTGCGAGCATGACATGTGGGATCGCGAGCGCATTGTCGAACTGCTGTCTTCGCAGGACAATGTCGTTGCCTATCTCAACGGCCATAACCATGTCGGCAACTACGGCAAGGTCGGTGGCTGCCACTTCGTCAATTTCAAGGGCGTGGTCGATACCGAGAGCGAAAACACCTTCGCCATCGTCGATGTCTACGCGAACCGAATGGAAATCCGCGGTTTCGGCCGCGAGGATAGTCGCACGCTCAACTACTAAGACACTTCCGTTGCGATCGCCGCCGGCTGGACCCGGTGCTCCTGCGCGTCCTTCTTCGGCGGCGTGCCGAACATGCGCGAATATTCGCGGCTGAACTGCGAGGCGCTTTCATAGCCCACCTGATAGGCGGCATTGGCAGCATTGATGCCATCGGCCACCATGAGCCGCCGCGCTTCCAGAAGCCGCAACTGTTTCTGATATTGCAGGGGGCTCATAGAGGTCAGCATCTTGAAATGCTGGTGAAAGGAGGATGGGCTCATCCTTGCTGCCGCCGCCAGCTGCTCCACTCGCACCGGCGCCGTGAAATTGTCGCGCAGCAGGTGAATGGCATCTGCCACACGCCGCGTCTGGCTGCCGGGCAGCGCCAGCTTGCAGACCTCGCTGCTGTTTTCGCCTGACAGCAGCCAGAAGCTGATCTCGCGCAGGATCGCCTGTCGCAGGATCGGGACAGATTTCGGTGCGCCCAGCATGCGCATCAGCCGCAGGATGCAGTCCTGCAGCTCTGCCCCGAAATGCTGCACGAAAACGCCGGGACCGCCTTCACCCGAAGGCTTCGGCGGAGTTTCCATTGCCTCCAGAACGTCGCGCAGAATAGTGACATCGAGTTCCAGCGTCAGCGCGATCATCGGCCGTTCCGCGCTTGCCTCTATCACCTGGCCGAAGGCCGGCATTTCCACGCTGATAACCAGCGCCTGCATGGCTCTATAGGTATAGAGCCGCTCTCCGAACATGATCTGCTTGGCGCCGTCGATGATGATGCAGAGCGCCGGCCGATAGATCGCAGGCTTCGGCATGGTCAGCGTGGAAGAACGCATCAGGTAGAAGCCGGGCAGGGCAGTTGCAAACAGCCCGTCGTCGCCGCCATGGCTGTCCATGTACTGGTTGAGTACAGTCTTGATTTCATTGGACATCGTCGTTCTCCGGATGGCGGCCTTTGCGGGCCATCTTACTCCGTAGACGGGAGGCGACAACCTGTTTGGAGGAATAGGCAAGAAGTTCGACGTTTTCGGCATTCAAGAAAAAGGGTGTCAGGACCTAGATTCCAGTCATCCTAACAAGGAGTAACCGAGATGACAGATCAGAACACGAATTCGAAAACCGCAATCGTCACCGGCGGCAGCCGCGGCCTTGGCCGCAATACCGTCGTCAGCCTCGCCCGTGATGGCGTCGACGTGATCTTCACTTACAACTCCAATCGCGCCGAGGCCGACAAGGTCGTGGCCGAAGTCGAAGCACTCGGCCGCAAGGCCTCCGCCCTGCAGCTCGATACCGGCAATGTCGCCGTCTTCGATGCTTTCGTGGAAAATGTCCGCTCGGTGCTGAAGGGCTGGGGCCGCGAGCGCTTCGATTTTCTCGTCAACAATGCCGGTACCAGCTACCATGCATCGATCCTCGAGACGACCGAGGAGGAAATGGACAGGCTCTACAACATCCATTTCAAGGGCGTCTTCTTCCTGACCCAGAAGCTGCTGCCCGTAATCGCCGACGGCGGCCGCATCGTCAATCTTTCCAGCGGTCTTGCCCGCGTCACCGTGCCGGGTTCCTCGGCCTACGGCTCGCTCAAGGGGGCGGTCGAAGTGTTGACGCGTTACATGGCCAATGAGCTTGGTTCTCGCGGCATCGCCGTCAACACGGTCGCACCTGGCGCCATCGCTACCGATTTCAGCGGCGGCATGGTGCGCGACAATCCGGAGATCAACCGCAGGGTCGCCTCCATGACGGCGCTTGGCCGCGCCGGCGTGCCCGACGATATCGGCCCGATGATTGCCTCGCTGCTGACGGAGGCCAACCGCTGGGTCAACGCCCAGCGCATCGAGGTCTCCGGCGGCATGGCACTCTGAGTTCTTGCTGGGTGGGTAAGAGGGGCTGGCAAGCTTGGCTCATGCGTTGGCCGCCAGCGGCTTCTCCGTCCAGCTCTCGGTCCAGAGCGTGCGCAGACCATCACCTTCACCCTTGAAGAAGACGTTGGCCTCCACGCAGGCCTCCACCCGGTCGCCGCGGAAATTGCGGATCGCCTGCCTGAGTTCGCACCAGGCAACGATATTGGCCGTCTGGGAATAATAGATCAGCGCGATCGGGCGGATCATCCGTTCGGTCGCGCGTCCCATTTCGTCGCGATAGCTCAGGGTTAGCTTGCGCTCGTCGCGGATCGCCCGCCGAACGATGGCAAGGTCAACGCCTGCGGGCGCCGGGGCGATCGTGCCCCAGGCATAGAGCGCCTTGTTTTCCATCGCCTGGCGCAACGGTGCGGGTACTGCACCGGCAAGCTTCTGGTTGACGCGCCGCGCCGCAAGCTTCAGCTCTTCGTCGCCGGTGCGCTCCAGGAGCGCCAGCGACAGCACGATCGCTTCCGTCTCTTCGATCGAAAACATCAGCGGCGGCAGATCGAAGCCCGGCCGCATGATATAGCCAATGCCGCGTCCGCCCTCAATCGGCACGCGCATCGCCTGCAGCGCAGCGATGTCGCGGTAGATCGAGCGCACCGTCACCTCCAGCCTCTCGGCCATGACCGCTGCGGTCATCGGCTTCTTGGCCAGCCGCAATATCTGGATGATCTCGAAAAGCCTGGAGGCCTTGCGCATTTGTCGCCCTTTCTCCAACGCTCCTGACAATACACTGTCAGTTGGCTTCCCGTATAGAGCCATCTATCGGATTGAAATTGATACGCTTCCAGAAAAGTGCACGAAAATACGGGACGGACAACTGACATGGATTATCACCAAAGCCTCTGGCTCTACTTCACCCTTCTCTTCGGCATCATCATCGTGCCGGGCATGGACATGCTCTTCGTGCTCGCCAATGCGCTGACCGGCGGCACCAGACGCGGCCTTGCCGCCACCAGCGGCATCATGCTGGGTGGGGCGGTGCATTCGGCCTATGGTGCGGCGGGGGTGGGCATTCTCGTCGCCATGCTGCCTGGCGTCTTCAACCTGCTTCTCTTTGCCGGCGTAGCCTATATGATCTGGATCGGCATCTCGCTGATGAAGAGTTCGATCAAGGTGGAGGCGGTCGGCCCCGGCACGGCGCGATCCACCTGGAAGGCGTTCCGGCAGGGGGCGGTCACCTGCCTCGTCAATCCCAAGGCCTATATCTTCGTGCTCGCCGTCTACCCGCAATTCATAAAGCCGGAATATGGGCCGATCTGGCTGCAAGGCCTGATCATGGGCATCATGACAGTACTGACGCAGCTTGCCGTTTATGGCACGCTCGCCATGACCGCCGGTCGCAGCCGTGATCTCCTGGTTTCCAACCCGAATACGACTGCCGTCATCGGCCGTCTCGCCGGCCTGCTGCTGGTCGTCATATCCGCGATCAGCCTTTGGCAAGGGTGGAAGACGGCCTGAGCTCGTTCCTATCACATTGTTTTTATGAGGATCCGGCCAAACGTGACTATGCGGCCACATGGATTTTGTCATGATCCCGGTGCAGATTGCCCTCGGCCGGCTTCGCCGGCG
The DNA here is from genome assembly GCF_018987265.1 of Rhizobium sp. WYJ-E13. Taxonomy (NCBI): domain Bacteria; kingdom Pseudomonadati; phylum Pseudomonadota; class Alphaproteobacteria; order Hyphomicrobiales; family Rhizobiaceae; genus Rhizobium; species Rhizobium sp. WYJ-E13. The sequence continues at coordinate 667,770 of NZ_CP076853.1, forward strand.
GAACAATGGAGAGAGAATCATGAATTGGAAAGCAGTAGCGGCGGCTGTGGCGTTCGCCGGCATTGCCCTCGGTTCGGCCATGGCTGTCGACGGCACCCATGACGCACGCATCGGAATGATGAAGCAGATCGGTGGTGCCGCAGGTGCGCTATCCGCCATCGCCAAAGGCACGAAGCCCTATGATGCGGATGCCGTCAAGGCGGCGCTGACGACGATCGCCACCACGGCGAAAGCCTTCCCGGACCAGTTCAAGCCGGGCACCGAGACGGGCGACCCGGAAGCGAGCCCGAAGATCTGGGAAAACATGGATGACTTCAAGGCGCGCGCGGCGAAACTGTCTACCGACGCCGAAACCGTGCTCGCCCAGCTTCCGGCCGATGCTGCCGGCGTCGGCGCTGCGCTGAACACGGTCGGCGGCAATTGCGGCGGCTGTCATCAGCTCTATCGCATCAAGAACGACTAGGCGACAGAGCTGTTCTCGCATGATCCCGTCATCCGCACCGGCTCTTGCCGCCGGTGCGGATCGCCTTATTCTCTTCCGGCACCGGGGCCGGGGAACGCCCCTGAACATTGATAGTAAGGAGAGGCGGCGCATGGTCCGCAGGTTCATCCGCTTTGTGCTCTGTCTCATCGGCGTCGTCGTGATCGGCGGCGCAGTTTTTTATTTCGTCACCGCGCCGGATCCGTTTCCGGAAAGCCACTGGGCCAATCTCGGCACTCCTGACGTCGCGAATGGTGAAAAGGTGTTCTGGGCGGGCGGCTGTGTCAGCTGTCATGCGACACCCGGTGCGCAAGGCGATGCGAAGCTGACCCTTGCCGGCGGCCTTGCGCTCAAAAGCCCCTTCGGCACCTTCCATGTGCCCAATATTTCCCCCGATGAGCAGGCTGGCATAGGTCGCTGGACGCTCGCTCAGTTCGGCAATGCCATGAAGCGCGGCGTCGGCCCCGACGGCCAGCATCTCTACCCGTCCTTCCCTTATGGCTCCTATACGCGCGTGAGTGACAAGGACGTCAACGATCTCTTCGCCTATCTGAAGACCCTGCCGAAGAGCAGTAATGTCGCGCCCCCGCATGAACTGCCGTTCCCCTTCAATATCCGCCTGGCGCTCGGTGGCTGGAGGCTTCTCTATTTCAACGATCAGCCGCGCGTCGTGCTCGCCAATGCCGATGACAAGGTGAAGCGCGGCCAGTATCTGGTCGAGGGTCTCGGCCATTGCGGCGAATGCCACACCCCGCGCGATTCCCTCGGCGGCTTCGTCCGCGACCAATGGCTTGCCGGCGCCCCGAACCCGGAAGGCAAGGGCCTCATACCCGATATCACGCCGGGCTCGAAGAGCGTCGGCTCCTGGAGCGAGGCCGATATCACCAACTACCTGCAGACCGGCTTCACCCCCGATTTCGACTCCGCCGGTGGCCAGATGGTGGACGTGCAGCAGAACATCGCCCATCTGCCGCAGTCCGATATCGAAGCGATCTCCGCCTATCTGAAGGCGGTTCCGAGCAAGTAGCGCTTGCAAAAAGTGCTAGCACTTCCTATCATCGTGACATGAATGCTCGGCATCGCAAGACATTGGCGGCAATCTTCCGCGACCCGGTTTCCGGAACGATCGCATGGGCCGATGTCGAAGGCCTGCTGATCGCCGTTGGTTGTCATGTTGTCGAGGGAAACGGCTCCCGCGTTCGCTTCGAGAAGGATGGCCATCTGGCCTTCTTTCATCGCCCCCATCCGGAGAAGGAAGCGAAACGCTATCAGATCAGAGATGCCCGCCGCTTCCTGCTGGAGATCGGAATAGAAACATGAACGTGATGGAATACAAGGGCTATGCTGCCCGCATCGAATTCGATGCCGAAGATGAAATCTTCTTCGGCAATATTGCCGGCATTGCCGATGTTGTCGGTTTCCATGCAGATACGGTCGAAGGCCTGAAGGTCGCTTTTCATGAGGCGGTGGATGACTACATCGAGACTTGCCGCAGGCTTGGCAAGGAACCTCACAAGTCCTATTCCGGCAGGATGATGTTCCGTGTCGACCCCGATGTTCATGCTCGCGCGGCCAAGGCCGCGGAGTTGGCCGGAAAGAGCCTGAACCAGTGGGCTGAGGAAGTGCTGTCGAAGGCGGCCGCAGCCTGATCTCTTCCTCCCGCCCCGCTCAAGCGTGGCACGCCACATTGTGCCCATGAAACATCCGTCGCTTGAGGAAACAGACGTAGCGATCGCCCGCATGCAGGAGCGGCTTGCCGTGCGCAATGCCGTTCTTGCGCGCTGGTTTTCCGATACACTTGCCGTCATGGAGGCAAAAATCGCGAGCCGCCTCGACGATCCCGCCGATCTGGCGCAGGCAAGGGCTGCGGCGTTCCTTTTTGTGAAGAAAGCGATGCACCAATGGGCGAGCCGCCCGGCGCATGAGGTGGCCGCCGGCAACAGTCTTCCGAAAGAGACGCGGCCATCGAAGTGATCGGTCTCTGCAGCGCGGCTCAGGCCGCCTTCGGCTGATGCTCCGCGCCGAGGATCTGCACATAGGTGTCGAGTTCTTCGCCGCCGAAGCCGAGTCCCCGATAGATCTCTGCCGTAAAGGTGATCGGTGCAGAACCGGGCGCAGTCACGATCATGCCTGACCGTACCGCCTGCGGCCCGTCGCGATAGTGCGCCTGGCCGCGATAGCCTTCGGCGCCGGCGATGAAATCCGGCGCATTGCTGGTATGCGGAATGTCATTCAATACACCGGCGCGCGCCAGCGCCAGCGTCCCGCCGCAGATGGCCGCCGTAAGCTTGCCGCGCGCGATGAAGTCGGTGATCACGGACGAAAGGTCGGGTGCCTTTTCCGTCTCCCAGATCGTTCCCCCGCAGACGACAAGTGCATCGAAGGCGTCGCCATGCAGGTTCTCGGCTATCGTATCGGGCGTCACCCGCAGGCCGCCCATGGAGCGTACTTCCGCGCCACCGGGACTTGCCGTCACCACATCGAAGCCGAAATGAGTGCGGGCGGAGGCAGCAAGCTGCCCCACTTCCCAGTCCGCGAAGCCTTCGGTCAGAACCACCGCCAGTCGGGTCATGCTTTCCTCCCTTGCAAGATGGCCGAGCGGCTGGAACCACTCACGACAGGGACTGCATATAGCGCATGCCGGTGACCGGGCGAGGGGTGAAGTCCATCTGTTCGTAGAAGCGGTGTGCCTTGAGGTTGCCGGTCGCAGCGCTGACGGAGAGGTAGTCGCAACCTGCAAGCCGTGCCGTTTCACGGGCGCGGTCGACGAGAAGCTGGCCCGTGCCGTGGCCGCGATGGCCGTCACGCACGAAAAGGTGATGCAGGTCCATGCCGCGCTTGCCTTCCTGCGCCCTGTAGAGCGGAACGAGGATGGCGTAGCCGATCAGACCTTCGCTGCCGTCGGCGACGATGGCCGAAATCCATGGCGTCGGACCGAAGAGATCGCGTTCGAGCTGTTCCGGCGTCGAGACGGAACTATCGCCGTGATGGATGGCGAGAAGGCCGATCATCTCGTGGAGTTCGGGTATGTCGCGGGGCTTTGCAGTGCGGATCGTCACGACCGGCGGTCGCATGAGCGATATTTCGCTGTCTTCGATTTCAAGCATGGTCTTCGCGTCCTTTTCGAAGTTTATGCCGCCAGGACGCTGCCGATACAACAAAGCCGCCTGACGGCGGCTTGTTGACATTATGATCTGTCTCGGCCGCCCTTTACAGGTACAGCCAAAAATACGAGCGGTTATGGTGCGCGATCACGATCATGCGGAGATCAATCCTCCTAAACCGCTCGTTTGTCAATGGCAGATGGGCGCGGAACTGACCATTGCCGGATTGCTTTTTATGGAATGCAGGATAGGGTACCCCTCTATACTAATTTCGAGATCACCGTGTCCCACACCACTCATCAGAAGAAGAAGCTCATCGCCCGCGTCAGTCGCCTCCGCGGCCAGCTCGAAGCCGTCGAGCGTGCGCTGGAAGCCGAGCGCCCCTGCGGCGAGATCCTGCAGCTTCTGGCCTCCGTGCGGGGCGCGCTGACGGGGCTGACGGGCGAGGTGCTGGACGATCACCTGCACGAACATGTGCTGCATGCCGCCGACGGGAAGGCGAGGGCGGAAGCGGTTGAAGAAATATCGGAAGTATTGCGAACCTATATCCGCTGAGCCGGATCGATAAGGAGATGGCGATGATATCGGGAACGAATACCCACGAACATGAGCATGTCTTCCTCGGAGAGGACCATGCCCGCAACGAACGCCGCATCTGGCTGGTGATTGCGCTGACGGCGGTCATGATGGTGGTCGAAATAGTCGCCGGCACAATCTACGGCTCGATGGCACTGGTGGCCGACGGCTGGCATATGTCCACCCATGCCAGTGCGCTGCTCATTTCCGCGCTTGCCTATCTCTTCGCCCGCAAACAGGCCCGCAACCCGCGCTTCACTTTCGGCACCGGCAAGCTCGGCGATCTCGCCGGCTTCGCGAGCGCCATCATTCTGGCGATGATTGCCCTGCTGATGGGATGGGAAAGCTTCCTGCGCATCACGTCGCCCGTGCCGATCAGCTTCGGCCAGGCGATCGCCGTCGCCGTCATCGGCCTTGCCGTCAACCTCATCAGTGCCTGGATGTTGAGCGGTAGCGGCGGCCATCATCATGGACATGGACATGATCACCATCATGATCATCACCACGGCCACGATCATGGCCACCATGGTCATGCGGATAACAATATTCGCTCCGCCTATATGCACGTCGTCGCCGACGCATTGACCTCGGTGCTCGCCATTGCAGCACTCACTTTTGGCGGCCTCTATGGCTGGCTCTGGCTCGATCCGCTGATGGGTATCGTCGGCGCTCTCATCATCGCCCAATGGTCCTGGGGGCTGTTGAAATCCTCGGGCGCTGTTCTGCTCGATGTGCTCCCGGAGGGTGAAACGCTGCCGGATGAAATCCGTGATGTGATAGAAGGCGATGGCGACCGCATCACCGATCTGCATGTCTGGCAGGTCGGCCCCGGCCATCATGCTGCGATCGTCGCGGTGCTGACGCCGCGGTCGCGCGACACCGCCTTCTACAAGGAGAGGCTTTCGAGCCTGGACGAGTTGTCGCATGTGACTGTGGAAGTTACGCGCGCCGCCTGATTCCGCCAAAAAGCCGAGATGCCGCCGCAATCGGGCCTTACGCCTGTGAACCTGATTCCCCGGAGGTCTTCATGAATCACAGCCTGACCCGCCGCAGCTTCATGGGCTCCGCATTGCTGCTGCCTGCGCTGGGTTTTGCGCCCGGCGTATACGCACAGCAGCAACAGGACGACGATATCGACAAGCGGCTTGCAGCGCTGGAAGCGCGTATCGGCGGGCGTCTCGGGGTCTCCGTTCTCGACAGCGACACGAACATCTCCTTCGGCTATCGCGGCAGCGAGCCCTTCGCCATGTGCAGCACCTTCAAGGTTCTGGCCGCCGGCCTCGTTCTCGCCCGTGTCGATAAGGGTGATGAAAAGCTCGACCGGCGGGTCACCTACGGCAAGGAAAAGCTCGTCACCTATTCGCCCGAGACCGAAAAGCACGCCGGCGGCGAAGGCATGACGATGGCCGAGATCTGCAAGGCCGGCATTACGCTGAGCGACAATACGGCCGGCAACCTGATGCTGGAAAGTTTCGGCGGCCCGGCTGCACTCACCGACTGGCTGCGCTCCATCGGCGACGGCACGACAAGGCTCGACCGCATGGAAACTGCGCTGAACGAGGCGACGAAAGGCGATCCGCGCGATACGACCACGCCGGATGCCATGCTCGATACGCTCGGCAACATCGCTCTCGGCTCGGTCCTGACGGAAAGCTCTGCAAATCAGTTGGTCGATTGGATGGTTGCGAACACGACCGGTGGGGCGCGCCTGCGTGCGGGCCTGCCGTCCGATTGGAAGATCGGTGACAAGACAGGAACAGGCGATAACGGTTCGGCCGGCGATATCGCCATCATCTGGCCACCCAAACGCGGCCCGATCGTCGCCGCCGTCTATATGGCGGAAACGACCGTGAAGATGGATGAGTTCAACCCCGTCTTCGCCGAAGTCGGCAAAATGATCACCGAGATGGTCTGAAGCGGTGAAGATTTCGCCGTTCGGCAGGAGCCGAGCGGCCTTGGTTTCGTCGCAGCGATGCAAGTGAATTTGCTGATTACCGCATTGACATCAGATTCGTCATCAGACCTGCTTTGATTTCGAGCACCGGGCGATTGATCTCTGGTTGACCGATATCTCTCAGCTGATCAGGCGTCAGGTCCGCCAGCACTTTCCGTCTCGCGACGGCTCTGCGCCACTGCCTCACGGCAGCGGCCAATATCGTGATGCTGTTCACCCTGGACTCGGACACTTGTCGTTTCGGCGCGCTGACGGCGGCGGGAGTTTCCGTGTGAGCCATTTCCCAGTCTCCTATTTGTGAGATGTGCGAGTGGAATGTCCCATACGGGTGTTTTCGGGCTGTTGGGCTGGGCGTGAACGGGCAAGAAAACTTCGACAAGCCGCCGCTAAATCGGTGTTAAATCCGTCTTCCCAAATGCTATTCTGCGGCGGTGATCCAAATCTGGAGACTTTCTGTGCGCATCAGGTTGCTAGGCGGCCTCGAAGTTACCTCCCTGGACGACCGGCAAGTGCGCTTCGCCACGCGCAAGACGTCGCTTCTTTTTGCTGCCCTGGTCCTTGCAGGCCGCCGCGGTTGTCGCAGGGAACTGCTTTCCGAAGCCTTCTGGCCGGGACGAAGCAATGAACAGGCCCGCAATAGCCTGCGGCAGGCGCTGGTCGATATCAGGCGGGCGTTCCCGGCGAGCAGTGAAGCCAGCGTCTACATCGACGGGGATCAGGAGACAGTCGTCCTGATTTTCGGCCCGGACGAAGCCGACATTTCGATCTTCGACCGGAACCTGGAGGCGGGCCGGCCCGCTGACCTTGCCTTTGCTGCGGACCTCTACCGCGGTGAGGTGCTTGCCGGCGAGGCCATTCCAGATGGACTGGATGGGTGGTTCGGACCTTACCAGAGCACGTATCGGCGCAAGGCGCTGCAGCTCGTGGAGCGGTTGAGCCTCATGCTCTCCGATCCGGGCTCCGCGGAAGAGCCAGCCTGCGAAGGGCTCGCCGAGAGACTGCTCGCCGCAGACCCAACGATGGAAGCCGCCCATCGGGCGCTGATGCGGATCCACATCCTGAGGGGGCACGAGAACGCGGCCATGCGCCAGTTCGAGGCCTGCCGGACTCTCGTGAAGAAGCATCTCGGCGCCGAACCCGAAGCAGAGACATCCTCCCTGGCCGTTTCGCTGCAGTTGCGACAACAACCCGGATATCAGCCGGCCGCACCGGGGCCCGACGTCATCCCGCAGATGCAGGCCGTCTCAGCCCCGACGAAGCATCACGATCGGCCATCGGTTGCGGTGTTGGCATTTCAGAATTTGAGCGGCGATCCAGAGCAGGAATATTTTGCCGATGGCATCGTGGAGGATATCACGATCGCCCTCGCTCAATTCCGCCATCTCTACGTCATCGCGCGGAATTCGAGCTTCACCTACAAGGGGCAGGCCGTTGACATCAAGCAGGTCGGGCGCGAGTTGAACGTGCGCTACGTGGTCGAGGGAAGTGTGCGCCGCACGGGCGACCGGCTCCGTATTGCCGGACAACTTATCGACACCTCGACGGGTGCGCATCTTTGGGCAGACCGTTTTGATGGGACGCTTGCAAATATATTCGATCTTCAGGATCAGGTGGCCTCGAGTATCGTCGGCGCAATAACGCCGAAAGTAGAGGAGGCGGAGATAGAGCGCGCCAAACGCAAGCCGACGGAGAGCCTCGACGCTTACGACTATTATCTGCGCGGGCTGGCGGCTTTTGACCGGACGATCACCAACAGATCGGTCATCGACGAAGCCTTGCGGCTGTTCATGAAGGCGATCGAGCGCGACCCGGAGTTCGCCACAGCTTATGCCCGGGCGGCGCGATGCTACGCAACCCGAAAGAGCAATGGCTGGATGACCAATCCCGCTGAGGAGATTGCCGAAGCGACCCGACTGGCGAGAAGAGCGGTCGAACTTGGCTGGGACGATGCGGTTGCGCTCTCCTACGGTGGGTATGTCCTCGGCTATGTCGGCGGCGATCTCGATGACAGTGCGGCCTGTATCGATCGCGCGCTCTTCCTCAACCCGAATCTCGCCGCTGCCCTGGGCACCAGCAGCTGGGTGAAAGCCTGCCTTGGCGAGCCCGACAAGGCCGTCGAACATGCAGCCCTCGCCATGCGTCTGAGCCCTTTGGATCCGCGCCTGTTTGCCTGGCAGTTCAACACCGGCCTGGCTCATTTCTGTGCCGGACATTATGAAGATGCCGCCGTCTGGGCGGCAAGATCGTTGCGCCACCAGCCGAACTATCCGAGCGCGATGCGCGTGATGGCGGCGGGCCAGGTCATGAGCGGGCGGAGTGCGGAAGCGCAGGGAACGATCGCTCGCCTGTGCCAGTTGGATCCTGCGCTCCGGCTTTCGAATCTCGCCGATGTCCTGCCGCCGTTTCGGCGACCGGACGACCGAAACCGATATATCGCGGCTCTTCGAATGGCGGGGTTGCCGGAATAAAAAAGCCGCGAAGAGTGCTCTGCGCGGCATCTCGGTTGGTGTTCCAGCCTCAGGCGGTGGGAACGTCGTCTGCCGTCTCGGTTCCGCCATCCTCGATACCGGCGAGTTCGCGCTTGATCTGCTCGGCGATTTCCTTCTCGATGGCAGCGCGATCATCCGCGGACATTGCCTTGAGATCGTCCTCTGTGAGATTATGAGCGGCCAAATAGCGCGCACGGATGAATTCCTCGGGCGTCATGCTGCTCCACTCGCTGAATTCAGCAGCTACGCGTTTATTTGCCTCCTTGATGGTTGCCTCCTCATTGGATGGCGGGTTGATGTAGGTCTCGTTGCCGGCCTGCACCGCCCACATCGTATTGGCGATCGACGGCGGTGTCGTGCTCGGCTGCAAGCCGGCGCCGGATTGATTACGCGTGCTGCCGCTGAATTCGTCGGTCTGCTTGTTCTTGGATTTGCCCTGCTCGAAAAGCGAACCAAGGCCGGAGTAAATTGAAAGGCTGCTACCGATTTCCATGAAAGAATCCCCCTGAAAAACGGCAGCAGCATGATGGGGCAATCCTGCCCCGAGCTTGTGTCTCCTCCGGTAGTGCTACGGCAGCGTGTAGGCGATCACATAGTCGCCCGGCTTGGTACCGACCGAGCCATGCCCGCCGGCGACCATGACGACATATTGTTTGTTGTCATCAGTCGTATAAGTCATCGGCGTTGCCTGACCGCCGGCCGGAAGCCGAGCTTCCCAGAGTTGCCGGCCATTGGTCACGTCATAGGCGCGCAGGTAATTATCGACGGCTGCACCCAGGAAAGCGACGCCGCCCTTGGTCATCATTGGCCCGCCGATACCGGGTACGCCCACCTTGAAGGGCAGGGGCAGCGGCGTCATGTCATGCACCGTGCCGTTCTTGTGCATATAGGCGATACGGCCGGTGCGGAGATCCACGCCGGCGACGTAGCCCCATGGCGGTGCCTGGCAGGGGATCTGCAGCGGCCCGAGAAATGGTCCCATGAATACGCCGTAAGGTGCGCCGTCATTGCGGTTGAGACCCTGTTCGCTGCCCTTCTCGTCCTGCCCGCGTGGCGGAATATCGGCAGCCGGTACGAGGCGCGAGGTGAAGGCAAGATAGGTCGGCATGCCGAACATCACCTGCCGCTCGGGGTCGATCGCGACCGAACCCCAGTTGAACGTGCCGAAATTGCCGGGATAGACGATCGTTCCCTGCAGCGAGGGCGGCGTATAGCGGCCCTCATATTTATAGCGGTGGAAATCGATGCGGCAGACAAGCTGGTCGAATAGCGAAACACCCCACATGTCCTTTTCCTGCAGCGGCTCCGGGGAAAAGGTGAGATCCGAAATCGGCTGCGTCGGCGCTGTGTGATCCTCCGGGATCGCCCCGCCGGGCGCGGGAATTTCCTTGAAGGGAATGATCGGCTGGCCGGTCCGCCGGTCGAGCACGTAGATATCGCCCTGCTTGGTGGATGCCACCAGCGCCGGCACCGCCGTCCCGTCCTGTTTCGTCAGGTCAAGCAGCACCGGCTGCGCCGGCACGTCCATGTCCCAGAGATCGTGATGGACGAACTGCTGCACCCAGCGCAGCTGGCCCGTATTGATGTCGAGCGCCACGACGGAGGAGGAGAACTTTTCGACATTGGCGCTGCGGTTCATGCCGAGCTGGTCCGGCACCTGGTTGCCGAGCGGGATATAGACCATGCCGAGCTGGTCATCGACGCTGAAGACCGACCAGCTGTTCGGCGAATTCGTCGTGTAGTGCTGTCCCGCCGGCAATGGCGTCGTCTGGTCTGGATTGCCGGAGTCCCAGTTCCAGATCAGCGCGCCGCTGTTGATGTCATAGGCGCGGATGACGCCGGATTGTTCCCGTGTCGAATAATTGTCGTTGACCGCCCCGCCGATGATGATCTTGCCCGCGACGGCGACTGGCGGCGAGGTGGAATAGTAGTAGCCGGCAGGATTGTATTGCATGCCGGTTTCCAGATGGAGAACGCCCTGTTCGGCGAAGCTGGTGCAGACCTGCCCTTTGGTGGCATCGAGTGCGATGAGGCGCGCATCCGAAGTCGGCAGGTAGACGCGCTCCTTGCAGGGCTGGCCGGCAGGTGTCGCCTCATCGCTGTAATAGGTGACACCGCGGCAAGTCTGGTGCTGCCGGTCCGGGTTCATGCCGGAATTGGCGTCATATTTCCATTTCTGCTGGCCGGTCTTGGCATCCAGCGCGATCGCCCAATTGTGCGGCGTGCAGAGATAGAGCGTGTTGCCGACCTTCAGCGGCGTCACCTGATAGGTCGTTTCCCCGACATCATCAGGCCGCTTCACGTCCCCGGTCTGGTAGCGCCAGGCCTCCTTCAGGGTGGAGACATTCTGTACGGTGATCTGGTCCAGCGGCGAATAGCGCTGGCCGTAGGGCGTGCGGCCATATTGGTGCCATTCGCCGTCGGGCACATTGCCGCCGAAGGCGGGCGTTGTGGCAACCGTCTGTATCGGCAGATCGCCCGCGAGGTCATGCGGATCCGTCGTCATCGAATAGGCAGCGACGATGATGGCAGCGATAACAGGAATGGCGAGCGGCCAGGGATTGGCGCCGTAATAGATGCCGGTCGGGCTGCGAAAACCGAGCGGCCGGCGGATCCAGGGCGTCAACAGCCAGAGCCCGAAGAGAATGATGAGGCCGCCGCGCGGGCCGAGCTGCCACCAGTCGAACCCCACCTCCCAGATCGCCCAGACGAGCGCCACAACGACGAGCACCGCATAGACCCACAGCGCCACCGCCTTGCGCATGAGCAGCAGGCCTGCCGTCAGCAGGAACATCAGCCCGGCAAAAAGATAGAAGATGCTGCCACCGAGTGTGACGAGCCAGAGACCGCCGGCGCCTAGCGCCAGTCCGAAAATGATGAAAAGGATGGAGGTAATGACGATTGCCATACGGCAGTCTCCCGCTGGTTAGCCGGATCGGAGGATGGCGAAAAACATACGCCGATCAGGCAGATAGAGCGGAAGGCCTACCTTTCAACCGCCACAATTGGCAGCGGTTGAAACTGTCGCACTAGTTCGCTTTTGCAAGCTCGCGGTCGATTGCCGAGACGAGACGACTATCGTCAGCCGTCACGTCGGGGGCGAAACGGGCGACGACCTTGCCGTTGCGGCCGACGAGGAATTTCTCGAAGTTCCAGAGGATTTCGTTGTCGTCGCCGGCAAGGCCGGCGCCCTTCAGCCGTTCGCGCATCGGCCCTTCGCCGGTCGTTTCCACACCGGAATTCGTCAGGGTCTTGTAAAGCGGGTGCTTGTCCGGCCCCTTTACGGAAATCTTGGAAAACATCGGGAAGTCGACGCCGAAGGTGCTGGTGCAGAAATCGAGGATCTCCGCATCTGTGCCCGGCTCCTGGCCTTTGAAGTCGTTGGCCGGGAAACCGGCGATGACGAAGCCTCTCTCGCGCTTGTCGGCATAGAGCTTTTCAAGCCCTTCATACTGCACCGTCAGCCCGCATTTGGAGGCGACATTGACGATGAGCAGCACCTGGCCGCGATATTCGTTGAGCGTGGTCTCACGCCCTTGAACGGTCTTGACCGGGATATCGAGAAGGTCGGTCATCACTATCTCCAGTGAATATGGTTGTTGGTTGAAATCAGGTTCCGCAGAAGGTCTGGAGCACTCGCTCTTCGGGCTTCGGCGGGTCCATATAGGCCGCAAATGCCGGCTGCTCGTCATAGGGGTGCGAAAGCACTGCCAGCAGCGCCTCGAAAAGCGAAAAATCGCCATCTTCCACGGCCGCCTCGATCGCCTGCTCGACACGGTGATTGCGGGGAATGAATGCGGGGTTGACATGCCGCATGGCCGCGGCCCGCTCGGTTGGCGCCTGCGGATCGCGCAACAGGCGTTCGCGCCAGTGCGCCAGCCATTCGGCAGTGGCGGCCGGTTCGCGGAAGGTCGAAGCGAATTCGGTCTCTGCCTCGGGATCGTCCGCAAGTGCGGAAAGTCGCCGGAACGTCAGCGTAAAGTCCGCGCTCTGTGCCTGCATCAGTGCCAGCAGCGCCTGGATCAGCTCGAGATCGCCGTCTTCGGTCGAGATAAGCCCGATCTTGCCGCGCATGCCCTGCAGCCAATGGGCGTGGAAGCGCTCGCCATAGGCCTTGATAATGGCATTGGCTTGCTCGATCGCCTTGTCCTTGTCGGCATCGATCACCGGCAGCAGCGCTTCGCCGAGCCGCGCGAGGTTCCACTGTCCGATGCCCGGCTGATTGGCATAGGCGTAGCGCCCGTGCTGATCGATCGACGAGAAGACCTTCATCGGATCATAGGCATCCACGAAGGCACAGGGACCGAAATCGATCGTCTCGCCCGAGATCGTCATATTGTCGGTGTTCATCACCCCATGGATGAAGCCGACCTGCAGCCATCGGGCGATCAGTGCCGCCTGCCGCTCGCAGACCGCCTCATAGAGCGCGAGATAGGGATTTTCCGCTGTCTTCAGCTCGGGATAATGCCGTTCGATGACATGATCGGCGAGCGCCTTGATGCCATCCTCGTCACTGGTCGCGGCAAGATACTGGAAGGTGCCGACGCGGATATGGCTTGCCGCCACGCGGGTGAAGACCGCGCCCGGCAAGATCTCTTCACGCCGCACGCCTTCGCCGGTCAGCACCGCGGCAAGCGCCCTGGTGGCGGGAATGCCGAGCGCAAACATTGCCTCGCTGATGATATATTCGCGCAGGACCGGGCCGAGAGCCGCCCGCCCGTCACCGCGGCGAGAAAAGGGAGTCTGCCCCGCACCCTTGAGCTGGATATCGCGGCGCCGGCCATTGCGGTCGATCACCTCTCCGAGCAGGATCGCCCGCCCGTCACCGAGCAGCGGCACGAACTGGCCGAACTGGTGGCCGGCATAGGCCATCGCCAGCGGCGCGGCGCCATGGGGGACGAGGTTGCCGGAAAAGATCGCCGCGCCGTCACGCCTCAGGGCTTCGACGTCGAGTCTCAGTTCTTCCGCCAGCGGCTCGTTGAGCTTGATCAGCCAGGGTTCTGGAACCTGCGTCGGAACCTGTGTCGCAAAGAAGCGCTGCGGCAACCGCGCATAGCTGTTGTCGAATGAAAAGGCCGTGTCTGGCCGGTTTTTCTGCAGGGCGGAGGTCATGGCTAATAGGTAGGGCCGCAGGTGCGATCACGCAAGCCGATTTTGGCCGCAAACCACCTTCACGAAGGGCAATAAGGTGCAAGGAATGGTGATCTGCCTTTACCTCTCGGCAAGGCAGATTTGCCATAAAAGACATAGCGCCGCCATGATTGCAGGCGTATAGCAAAATCATCTCCTCTTGGCATTTTTGCCATGTCATCCCCGCAGCCCTGTCGCCCCGTGTGCTCCGCTGCGCCACTGCGAGTGATCCCTGACGATGTCGGATCAGATCTATCATGCGCCGATGGTTCGGCGCGCAGCACCCAATTTCCGGGTGATCGCGATGATTGTCGCGAGTGCCATGCTCATGGAAAACGTCGATGCAACCGTGCTGGCGACCGCGCTGCCGACAATGGCGCGCGATTTCGGCGTCGACGCACCGGCCATGTCGATTGCCCTGACCTCCTACCTGCTCAGTCTGGCGATCTTCATTCCCGCCAGCGGCCGCATGGCCGACAGTTTCGGTTCGCGCACCGTCTTCCGCTCGGCCATCGCCGTCTTCGTGGTCGGCTCCATCCTCTGTGCCTTCGCGCCCACCTTGCCGTTCCTCGTGCTCGCCCGCCTGCTGCAGGGCATCGGCGGCGCCATGATGATGCCCGTCGGTCGTCTGGTGCTGATGCGCAGCGTCGACCGCAAGGATATGGTCAGCGCCATGTCCTGGCTCCTGGTGCCGGCGCTGATCGGCCCGATCGTCGGCCCGCCGCTCGGCGGCTTCATCGTCACCTATCTCGACTGGCGCTGGATCTTCTACATCAACGTGCCGATCGGCATCATCGGCATGATCTTCGTCTCGATCTACATCGACGAGGTGAAGGGCAAGGCTGCCGGCCCCTTCGACACGATCGGCTTCATCCTGTCGGGCATCTCGCTCGGCTCGCTGCTCTTCGGTTTCGAACTGTCGAGCCATGAGGGGCGGGGCTCGCTCGCGATCTTCCTCATCGCGATCGGCCTGCTTTTCGGCATCGCTTATCTCCGCCATGCCCGCAAGCATCCGGCCCCGATCATGGATTTCTCGCTGATGAAGGTGCCGAGCTTCGGCACCTCTGTTATCGCCGGCTCGCTGACGCGCATTACCCAGGGCGCGCAGCCTTTCCTGCTGCCGCTGCTCTTTCAGATCGGCTTCGGTCTTTCGGCTGCCGCGGCGGGCCAGATCGTCATTTCCACCGCGCTTGGCGCGCTTTTCATGAAGCCGCTGGCGCGAGCCGTCTTCCGCCGCGTCGGCTTCCGCCGAAGCCTTGTTATCAACGGCATTCTCGGCACCATCGGCTACGGCCTCTGCGCCGCCTTCCGTCCGGATTGGCCGATGCCGCTGATCTTCATCGCGCTGGTGCTCAGCGCCTTCTTCATGTCGTTCCAGTTCACGGCCTACAATACCATCGCCTATGATGAAATCGGCCAGGACCGGATGAGTTCGGCCACGAGCTTCTACACGACCTTCCAGCAACTGATGCTGTCGCTCGGCATCTGCATCGGCGCGCTGGCGCTGCACGGCTCGATGGCCTTCAACGGCGTCGAAACGCCTGAGCTTGGGGATTTCTCCACGGCCTTCATCATCGTCGCCTTGATCTCGATCTGCGCCACGTTCTGGAACCTGCGCTTTTCGCCGACTGCCGGCGAGGAGATCAGCGGCTACAGGAGCAAACAGACGAAAGGCGCCGCAGCCGGAAGCTGAGGCGCCTTTCCTTCGTCAAAGGCCGACGGGTCCCCGCAATCGCCTGCGCCACAAAAGGCGCCACTTGCGTTGGTCCGCCTGAAGTCCGTAGGCCATGCGGCCGTCGAGGCCCTCGAAAGCTGCAAGATCCATATCCTGCAGAGCCACCTCAACGACTGTCTCCGTATCGGCTTGCGTCCTTCGCCCTGCGATCGCAAGCCACAAATCGCGCCAGCTGCGCTGGCGCATCATTGCCCCAACCATGCTTATCATCCTGCCCTCGCTCGCGCCCTTACGCCGCCTGGGGCAGGCATGCCTCGCAGATCGCTGCGACATGCCGGTGGTCGGTGCCGCAGCAGCCGCCGAGCACGCGTATCTGCGGCATGCGGCGAAGCAGGCTGCGATAGCGCCGGCCGAGATCATCAGGATCGCCGGCATCCAGCGTGTCGCTGTTATCGAGCTGCTCGTGGCTCATGGTCGAGGCATTGGCGCGGATACCCGCAATACGCTTCACCCAGGCGCTGCCGTGATCAAGCGCGGCTTCGAAATGCGTCGGGTGCGCGCAGTTGATCATGTAATAGGCCGCAGACCCGCCCGTCGCCGCGTCCGTTGTCTCGATCGCATCCTGAATGCTGCGGCCGGTCATCAGCCTGCCATCCGTCTCCAGCGTGAAGGAGATGGCGCAAGGCATGCCGAGCGCCTTGGCCGCACGCGCGATGCCGATCGCCTCGTCGACATTGGTCAGCGTGAAGGCGGCGACCATGTCCGCCTCAGTGCCGGCGAAAGTGCCGATCTGGAAGGCGTGGTAATCCTCCGCCTCGTCCGCACTCATTGTGCCCGCCTTGTAGCCGTCGCCACGCGGACCGATGGCGCCGCTGATGACGATGGGCTGTTCCGGCCGCTCGTAGGTGCTGCGCAAACCGATGAGCAGGTCGACCGCCTGCTGGTTTGCCGCCTGCAGGGCTTCGGTCGTGTAGCCGAGCTTCCGACCCCAGTCGGGATTGGCGCGCCATGTGGCGGTGTCGAGCACGAAGCCCGTGCCGTGCCTGCGGGCAATATCCAGATAGCGGCGATAGTAATTCTTCGTGCGCTCACGGCCGTCTTCGGAAGCCAGCAATACGAAGGAGGCGAAATGTGGAAGATCAATGCCTTCATGGAAGATCATCGTGGTTTCCATGCCGCCATCGCTAATGAAGATGCCGCCATTTATCTGCGGTAGCTCATGCCTGTACTTTGCCATTGTGATGCCTCTCCAATCGTGGCGCCTGAGATGACTGCCATCGATGGTGATGTTCTGACGCTTATTCGGCTGCCAAACTAAGCGACTTGCGGTATACTGCAGAGCGTTTCGAATTTTGCGGATTGAAATCAATCCCTTGCACGGGCCGCTGCTGCCGGGCGCGCAAGCAGGTCCGATCCTGTTGCACTGAAAACTGTACCGTGGGTACAGGAGGGGGCATATGCGAAAGGGCCAGGAAACACGGAATCGCATCCTTGATGTGGCGGAAGCAGCGGTCTTGCAGAAGGGCTTCGGCGGCACCTCCATCGAGGAACTGATCGTCGAAACCGGCATCACCAAAAGCGGGTTCTTCTACCACTTCAAGGACAAGAACGAGCTCGCAAAAGCGCTGCTCAACCGCTACATCGAAAACGACGAACGCATCTATGATGAGATCTTCAGCCGTGCGCGCGATCTGATGGACGATCCGCTGCAGTCCTTCCTGCTGGGCCTGAAACTGCTCTCCGAACTGCTGGCCGACCTGCCGAACGGCCATCCCGGCTGCCTCGTGGCGACCGTCTGCTATTACGAGCGGCTCTTCGACCGCGAGATCCAGGAGACCAACCGCAACGCCGTGCTCGCCTGGCGCCGCCGCTTCGGCCGCATGTTCCGTGAAATCATGGAGGTCTATACGCCGCGCGAGCCCGTCGATGTCGACCAGCTTGCCGACATGGTTTCCTCGGTGCTGGAAGGCGGCATCGTTCTCTCCAAGACGCTGAAGGAGCCGAACACGCTTTCCGAACAGGTGCTGATGCTGCGCACCTTCGTCAAGATGCTGTTCCTGCCGGCCATCGAGTCGCCCCTCGTAGCCGTCAGGCGCGACCGGATCTATGGCACAGCCGGCGACAGCGAGCAGCTGTAGGCAGGCGGTGCCATATCTCTCTCGGCAGGGAACCGATAGGTGCCTGCGCTGTTATGTTCGGCAGCGCAAACCGAAGGGAGAGCACGCAATGGACAACCCCGTCACCAACGATAAGACCTTCAACGATCCGCGTGGCAAATTTCCAAAGCCGCCCTTTCCGTCGCAGACTCAGCCCTTTCCGGGGCTGGCCCGCGACATGGAGCCGAGGCCTGACCATGGCGAGACGAGTTATCGGGGCAGTGGCCGTCTCAAGGGTCGCAAGGCGCTGATCACCGGCGGCGATTCGGGCATGGGTCGC
Source organism: Rhizobium sp. WYJ-E13 (assembly GCF_018987265.1). Lineage (NCBI taxonomy): Bacteria > Pseudomonadati > Pseudomonadota > Alphaproteobacteria > Hyphomicrobiales > Rhizobiaceae > Rhizobium > Rhizobium sp. WYJ-E13. The sequence goes on from NZ_CP076853.1 coordinate 685,615, forward strand.
GCCGCGGCAATTGCCTATGCCCGCGAAGGGGCCGATGTAGCAATCAGCTATCTTCCGGATGAGGAGCCCGATGCCCGGGAGGTGATCGAGCTGATTAAAAAGGAAGGGCGTATCGGCGTCGCACTTCCCGGCGATCTCAGGGATGAAGACTATTGCCGGAAGATCGTCGCCGAAGCCGTGCGTCAGCTCGGTGGACTTGATATTCTCGTCAACAATGCCGGACGCCAACAGCAGCGTCAGTCGCTTGCCGATATCTCCAGCGAAGATTTCGATGCAACGATGAAGACCAATATCTATGCGATGTTCTGGCTGACAAAAGCGGCTTTGCCTCACTTGCGCGAAGGATCGGCGATCATCCAGACGACGTCGGAACAGGCCTATGACCCCTCGGCCAATCTGGTCGACTACGCCATGACCAAGGCGGCGATGATGAATTTCACCAAATCGATGGCCAAGCAGCTGGGGCCGAAAGGCATCCGTGTGAACGGTGTCGCGCCCGGCCCGATCTGGACGCCACTGCAGGTGAGCGGCGGCCAGACGCAGGAAAAACTGGTCAAGTTCGGCGGCAATACGCCGCTCGGACGGCCCGGCCAGCCGGCCGAACTCGCCTCGATCTATGTGCAACTTGCCGCTGCCGATGCGAGCTATGCCACCGGTCAGATCTATGGTGCAGCAGGCGGCAGCGGGCAGCCTTAGTTGTTTTCCATCTCAGCCGCCATGTCGGCGAGCTTGCGCACGGTGTTGAGGTTGCGGGAGGTCCCGGGCTTCAGCGCCGGCAGCTTCAGCTTCGAGCGGCCGGAGCCGATGGGATAGTGCACATAGATCTCGCGCCCGGCAAGCTTCGCTTCTTCACCATCCGGTGCCACCATCTTGTCAAGCGCATCGGAGGCGGCTGCCTCCGGCAGGAAATAGACCAGCAGAAAATTGGGCTTGGCCTCGGGGAAGGGCGCCTTGGCGACGATGCCGTCGATCTCCTTGCGGCCGCGTACCATCACGCCCGGCCGCCTGCCCATCTTTTTCCCGAGAGCCGCGTCGAGCTTCTCCTCGACCGCCTTTTCGGCCTCATCCGAGCGAAACAGCACATTGCCGCTCTGGATGTATGTCCTCACATCGGCAAAGCCGAGCTCTTCACAGAGCGCCTTCAATTCGGTCATCGGCAGGGAGCCTGTGCCGCCCACATTCACGGCGCGAAGCAGGGCGATATAGACGGCCATTTCTCTCTCCCCTGATGATGTGGCGCGCACGCCGCGCGCCACATCCAATCCTCACATCTTGCCTGCCACCTTGATCGCAAACGCATATTCGAACGCGATCTCTTCCAATCGCTGGAAGCGGCCGGAGGCGCCGCCGTGGCCGGCGTCCATATTGGTCTTGAGCAGAATGGGCGCCACGCCTGTCGTCTTCTCACGCAGCTTCGCGACCCACTTGGCTGGCTCCCAATAGGTGACGCGCGGATCCGTCAGGCCGCCGAGCGCCAGGATCGGCGGATAGGGCTTAGCGCCGACATTGTCATAGGGCGAATACGCGGCGATCTGTTCGTATTCTTCGCGGCTTTCGATCGGGTTGCCCCATTCCGGCCATTCCGGCGGAGTGAGAGGCAGCGTGTCGTCGAGCATGGTGTTCAAGACGTCGACGAAGGGAACGGCGGCGATGATGCCGGCGAATTTCTCCGGCGCCATGTTGGCGACCGCACCCATCAGCATGCCGCCGGCCGATCCGCCCTCGGCGATAATGTTCGCGTAAGACGTGAACTTCTCCTGCTTCAGATAGTCAGCGGCAGCGATGAAGTCCTTGAATGTGTTGGTCTTCTTGTCCATCTTGCCGTCTTCGTACCAGGCAAAGCCCTTGTCCTTGCCGCCGCGGATATGGGCAATGGCATAGACGAAGCCGCGATCGGCGAGTGACAGGCAGTTGGTGTTGAAGCCGGCCGGAATGGTGATGCCATAGGCGCCGTATCCGTAAAGCAGGCAGGGTGCCGTGCCGTCGAGCGGTGTGTCTTTGCGATAGAGCAGGGTGACCGGCACCTTTTCGCCATCCCATGCCGGCGCGAAGACGCGGCGGGTGACATAGTCGTCAGGATCGTGGCCCGAGGGCACTTCTTGAGTCTTCAAGAGCGTGCGCTCGCGCGTGACCATGTTGTAGTCGTAGAGCTGCGAGGGCGTCGTCATCGAGGAATAGGAGAAGCGGATGACGTCGGTGTCATATTCCGCGGCACCCGAAAGGCCGAGCGAATAGGCTTCCTCGTCGAAGGCGATCGCATGTTCCTCGCCGGTGCGGCGATCACGGATCATGATCTGCGGCAGGCCGTCCTTGCGCTCCAGCCACAGCAGGTGGCGGGCATAGGCCATATGGCTGATGATGAGCGTGCCCGGCTTGTGCGGCACGACCTCGCGCCAGTTTTCCTTGCCCGGCTTGTCAACCGGCGTTTCCATGATCTTGAAATCCTTGGCGCCGCCGTCGTTGGTGAGGATGTAGAAGACGTCACCGCCTTCCGTCAGCGAATATTCGATGCCTTCCTCGCGCACGGCGACCAGCTTCGGCTCGGCCGTCAGATCCTTGGTCGAGAGCAGTCGATATTCGCTGGTCTCGTGGTCGTGGATGTCGATATAGATGAAGTCGTCGAGCAGCGAACCACCGACGCCCATGAAGAAGCCGGCATCCTCTTCCTCGTAAACCAGGCGGTCTTCGCTCTGCGGCGTGCCGATGACATGGTGGAAAACCTTCGACGGGCGGTGGTTCTCGTCGAGCGCCGAATAGAAGAAGCTCTTCCCATCGGGCGCCCAAACCCCGCCGCCACCGGTATTCTCGATCACGTCGGACAGGTCTTCGAGGGTCGAAAGATCGCGAACCCTCAGCGTGAAGAATTCCGAACCCTTGTCGTCATAGCCCCAGATGCCGCGGCTGTGGTCGGTGCAATGGTCGAGTCCGGCAAGGCGAAAATAAGCCTTGCCGGCGGCTTCCTTGTCGCCGTCGAGCAGGATGGCGCGGATCGTCTCGTCCTTCACGTCGCCATCGCGCGGGATGCGGAAATAGCGCGGCTGCTCGCCGCCTGTCACGTAGGACGTGCCATAGGCATAGGCTCCGTCCTTCGTCGGCACGGAGCTGTCGTCTTCCTTGATGCGTCCGCGCATCTCGGCAAACAGCGTCTTCTGCAGCGGCTTGGTGTCTTCCATCGCCGCGTTCATGTAGCCGTTTTCAGCTTCCAGATGGGCACGGATATCCGGGTCGAGGATGGAGGGATCCTTGAACATGGCCTGCCAGTTGTCGGCCCGTAGCCAGGCATAATCGTCGGTGCGCGTTATGCCGTGCCGCGTATCGGATATGGGTCTTTTTTCAGCGGCGGGCGGGGTCGGCAGGTTCTTGAAAGCGGTCAAGGAAAGCTCCGTAAAGGGCGGTATCGGTGGGCAAGAGATAGAGGTGCTGCAGGTCAGGATCAAGCGTCAGCCGGTGAACCTTATTGAGACAAAATGGCCGGCACGATGCCTTGATGTCACCACATTGTTTAAGAATGTCCGCTAGCTCTACGCGAAACTTACACTCGCGTCAGGCCACGGCAGGCTGCCGCAGGCGGTATGAAGAATGCATGACAGTAAAGGTTTCTCCGCAATGCCGAAACATCTGGTCCTGTTTATGTCGTTTGCTGGCCTTGCCGCCTCGTCCGCCCTTGCAGTCGATCGCGCCATCAAGAAGCAGCTCGAAAAACTGGATCCGGCCACTCGCCTCGAGCAGAGCTGCGATACCGAAGCCATGAGCCGCATCAACAAGGACGGCACAGGTTTTCGGCCGGACAAGGTCATCGCCTACACATTCAAGGACCCGATCCCGAGCGACGACCGGCTCGAAGCGCCGGGCGCCGTCTTCCGCAGCAAGGGTGATTGGTACCATCTGTCCTACACCTGCATCACCGGGCCGCAGCACATCAATGTGCGCGACCTGAAGTACAAGATCGGGGACAAGGTGCCGAAGGATAAGTGGACCAAATATTACCTCTACGATTGAGCTTTTGCCCTTTCGTACTTCTGTGACAGGCACAGGAATGCGCGTAGATTGAGACGCCAGCCGGGCTTCGCCGGGCGGCATCAGGCCACATGGCCCGCTTTAAGTCTTTGCTTTAATATCAATTGAAATATCAACCGAATCTGATTGTTCATGAACCATCTTCTTCTTGGCTCTGCACTGCTGCTTGCCGCCTCGTCGGCATTTGCCGCGGAAGTTCCGCCCGCCGTGCCTGCCCATCCGCCCGCGGCCGCGGGTCTCAAACTGGTCGAGCCGCATCTGCACATCGCTCGCTCGAACATCGCAGGCCATGCCCGCGTCGCGCTGACCTTTGACGCCTGCATGGGCGATGCCGATGAGCGTATTCTCTCGACGCTCGTCGATGAGCGCATCCCCGCGACGATCTTCGTCACCGCCCGCTGGCTGAAGCGCAATCCGAAGGCCGTTGCCGTCTTCCTTCGGAATCCCGATCTCTTCGAGCTGGAAAACCACGGCGAAAAGCACATTCCGGCGATCGACAAGCCGGTGCTTGTCTATGGCATCCCATCCGCCGGTTCGCCCGATGCCGTCAGGCAGGAAGTCGAAGGCGGTGCTGCCGCCATGCTCGCTTCGGGCATTCCGGCGCCCCACTGGTTCCGCGGTTCGACCGCCAAATATGATCTCTCTGCCATCGGCCAGATCCGCGCCATGGGTTATCGCATCGCCGGCTATTCCGTGAATGGCGACGGCGGCTCGCTGCTCGGCGCTGCAGTGACGGAAAAGCGAATTTCCTCGGCTAGGGATGGCGACGTCGTCATCTCCCACATCAACCAGCCGACCCATGCGGCAGGCGAGGGTGTCGCCAGGGCGCTCGTCGACCTCAAGGCCAAGGGTACGGAGTTCGTCCGCCTGCAGGATGTCGCCGATACCGGCGACGACAAGACGACGGAGTAGGGCTGAAGCTTACCTCAGTTCGTCTCCAGTCCGCATCAGTCAATCTTCTATCGTCGCTGGCGGTCACTTCGGCAGTTGCGGTTGCGGTCTTTCCTCGATCAGCAGTTCATCGATGATGGTCATGACGATCAGCGAGAGCGGCAGCGCCAGCATCGCGCCGACCGCCCCCCACATCCATGTCCAGAAGATGATCGCCAGGAAAACGATGAAGGGATTGATCTCCAGTCGCCGGCCCATGACCGCGGGGAAGATCAGGTTCTCCATCACGAGATGTACGGTGAAAAAGGCCGCAGCGGGGATAAGGCCGATGACGATACCATCATGAGCGATGATGCCGGCAACGGCCACTGCGAAGGTCATCATGGTGATGCCGAGATAGGGAATGAAGCTCGACAGGAAGGCGAAGAAGCCCCAGAGAACAGGTGAAGGCAGCCCGCCAAAATAGGCGATGATCGTCATCACGACACCGAGCGCCACGTAGATCAGCGAGGCCGTGGCGAAATAGAAGCCGAGTGCCTGTTCCACACCATTGATGACGCGGATGGCTGCCAGCCGTTGGGCGCGCTCGCGAAAGGTCATGATGATCGTCTTACGCAGGCTCACCCGGCTCGCAAGGAAAAACAGCAGTGCCACAAAGAAGATAAGTCCCTGCACCAAAGCGGGCGTCAGGTTCGTCGTCACCACATGCAGCACGTTGCCGGTGTTTTCGAGTAGCGCATCGATGGACATCGGGCCGCTCTGGAAGGTCGCGGGTGTGATGTGAAGCCATTCGATCCGCTCCAGGTAGGGCATCATACGCTGGATGATGCGGTCGATGAAGTCGGGCGCCTCGTTGGCGAGCGTCGCCAGAGGTCCAGCAAGCGAATTGATGAGCAGGAAGACGATGAGCGCGACGCTAATGGAAAGGATCGACGCATTGGCAAGCCGTGGCACGCCCATCTTCGAAAGCCTTTCCGCTGCCATTCCGAGGATCATGCCGACGACCACTGCGAGCGTGATGGGGATCAGGATCAGCGACATCAGATAGACGGCAGCAAGCCCCAGGATGCCGAAGATGCCGATAATGGCCCATGCCATGCTGACATCGAGCCCATCCTTCTCGACGCGGCGGACCGGAGCCGGCGGAAGTTCCTCCGCCTCCTCCCGAAGCGTTCGTACCCATGCGCTCGTATGGCGCTCGCCAAGACGGATCCTGTCAGCCTGTTTTTTGATGCCGTCAGCGATATCCATGTGCGCTCTGTCCCCGAAGCCCCATTGCTTCGGCAATCAACGCGCAAGGGCTGCTGCCGGTTCCGCGGGGGGGGGGGCGGGGCGAGCTATCGGTTCGGAAAATGCTCCACATGCATCTCCCCGGTGCGGCCGAAATAGACGGCGCGGCGGCCGGGAAGCGAGACGAGATAGCCCATGCAGCCGGCGGCCATGATCCTCTCGCAGAAACCCTTGTAGCAATAGTCGGCTTCTGCTGCCTGCGCCCACCGCACGGCCCCGCCAACAGCGGCGGAATCGAAGGCTTCGGCAACGGGCGGGGTTTCCCCGCCGGTCGCAACCTCGATGCTCTCGCCGTCAGGCAGGTAATAGATTTTCACCGTCCGGCGCAGATCGGCGAAATATCCCTCGAAGCCGGCGCCGGCGAGTGCGCCGAGCACCTGGGGAAAGCTCATGCGGTCCTTTTCGGACGCGGCAGTACATTCTTCGGCAATGGTTCTCTGTTGCGCATCCATCTGCGCGCTCCTTTTCAACGTTTGACTGTGGTGTTGACGATCTATTCGACCGGTATGGTGCGTATGTCCCGCCGTTCGGCGATGGCCCTCAGCATGTCTTCGATCATCTGTCTTTCATCAGGCTGCAGATGGCCGAAATATTCCGCATCATTGGTGTCTGCGAGGGCGGCCAGTTCCGGCACCAGCCGCCGGCCTTCCGCAGTCAGCGCCAGTGACTGTGCCCGGCCGTCATCGGGGCTGGCATTGCGCGCGATCAATGCCTTGTCGATCAGCCGGTCGGCGAGCTTGCTGATCGCGCCCCGTGTCATGCCCATGCGCTCCGCTAGCCGGCTCGGTGCAAGCGCCTCGACATCGTAGAGTTCGCGCATCACGACCCATTCGGCAACTGTGACATCCTTGGCCTCCAGCTTTTTTGCGAATGCCAGCGACACCTGGTTGGAAACCATCCGCATCCAATAACCGAGATGCGAGGTGAGCTCAGAGATTGGTGGATGCCGCATGTTGCCTCCATTTTGTTGACTAGGAAACTACTTCTATATTGTTTCCTAGTCAACTATTTTCCCGGCGGCGCCTACTGGAGGACGTGAGCTGGCGTTCAGATAGATCGCTGTCGCCCGATGAAATCCACGAAGGCGCGCAGCGGCCACGGCATCTGGCGCCGGCTCGGATAATAGAGGTGGAAGCCGGGGAAGGGCGGCGTCCAGTCGCCGAGCATGCTGACCAGCCGGCCGGCGGTGAGATGGTCCGACACATGATAATCGAAGAGATAGCTGACCTCGATATCAGCGCCGGCACGGCAAGCGCTATCGGCACTCGCAAGAATGTCGCCGCCGGCAATGGTTCGCTGACGGAGCGCAATCTCGGTATTGCCGACGTGGTCAAAGAGATTGCCGCTGAAATCGGCGGGAGGCCGGCGCAGGTGGCGCTTGCCTGGACGTTGACCCATCCTGCGGTCACCTCGCCGATCATGGGCGTCAAGACGATGGCCCAGCTCGAAGACAATCTTGGTGCGCTCGACGTCGTGCTGTCGGATGAGCATCGCGCCCGCCTCGCCGAAGCAAGCGCCATCGTTCTCGGCTTCCCGGACGATTTCCTCGCCATACCGCTGACGCGCGGCGTCATGTTCGGCGAAGTGACAATCGAGCCGCGTCGTTGAGGGATGGAAGACGCCAAGGTCTGCAAATGAAAATGGCGCCCGAAACGACGCCATTTGTCTGCTTCAGGCCGACAGCGTAAGCCCGATACCCCACGGATCTCTAAGGAAGAAGCCGCCGTTGCGCTTCTCGCTCTTGATCTCCAGCTCGTCGAGCTTTGCGACGGCCTTGCCGAGCGTTTCCTGATCGTTGAACCGAATCGTGTAGTCGGAAAGCCCGGTCATGTTGTCGACGCGCGTGCCGGCGCCGCGGCTGTTCCAGATATTGGCGCCGAGATGGTGGTGGTAGCCGCCGCTCGCAAAGAAGCTCGCACCCGGATAACGCGCCATCAGCTTCAGGCCGAGCACGTCGCGGTAGAAGACGTCTGCCTGCGGAATGTCACCGACCTGCAAATGGATGTGGCCGATGGCGGTGCCGTCAACCATGCCGCCCCAGGCATCATCAGGCGCGCTGTTATAGAGCGCCTGGAGGTCGAGCCGCAGCGTCGCCATTTCCACCATGCCATCCTGGTGGAATTTCCAGCTCTCGTGCGGCCGGTCGGCATAGATTTCGATGCCGTTGCCTTCGGGATCGGAGAGATAGATCGCCTCGCTGACCAGATGGTCGGATGCGCCGTCGAGCACGACATTATTATGCGCGGCATGGCGCAGCCAGCGCGCCAGCTCGGTGCGGTTGGGCATGAGGAAGGCGGTGTGAAACAAGCCGGCGGCGTTGCGGGGCGCTTCGCGCGCATCCCGGTCGGTCGTCAGCGTCAGAAGCGGCAGGCCGGCGACGCCAAGGACTTCGCCGCTTGCGGTCCTTTCGAGCACCGAAAGGCCGAGCATCTTCTGATAGAAACCGGAGACCGCGACCAGGTCTTTCACCACCAGATGCGACTGGTCAATATAGGCAGGGCGCGTCAGCGCATAGGATCGTTCTGATGACGTCATGGGGTGGTCTCCTGCCCTGGAATTGGCCCTGGAATTGGCCAAGGAATTGAAAGGCGTACCGGCGGTGGCGGCAAGTGTGCCGCCCGTAGCGAGCGCGAGGAATTTTCGCCGGTCCATTCGCCTGTAAGCTCCCCTCGGCTGCTGTACTTGACCCCTATATGGCGCATTCCCATTGTTCACAGAAGGCTCGTTTTTGACGATGAAGCGTTCTGCAGACGTTGACGATAGCTCGCGTCCACTTGATATCAGTCAATGCGCTTTATCTATCCAGGGAGGAGGTTGATGACGAAGATCAACACCTCAAGGAGGATCACATGTACAAGAAGATCATCGTTCCAGTTGAAATCGGCGGCATCGAAAAAGGCGAGAAGATTTTCCGCAAGGCGGCAAAGCTGCTCGACAATGGCGGTGAGATCGTCCTCCTCAATGTCATTGAGGATATTCCCACCTACGTCGCCGTCGAGCTTCCGGGAAACATCGTAGAAGATGCCATGAAGGAAGGCCGCGACCGGCTGAATGAACTCGTCGCCAAGACCGGCATTCCGGCCACCGTCGAAGTCCGCAACGGCCCGCCCGCCAACAGCATTATTGCCGCGGCGGAAAGCCATGACGCCGATCTCGTCATGATTGCCTCGCACATTCCAGATATCTACAATTATTTCATCGGTGCCACCGCCGATCGCGTGGTGCGACACGCCAAGTGCTCGGTGCTGGTGGATCGATAGGACATTAAGCCATGGATATGAAATCTCAGGAAAAGATCCTGCGCGACCGCTGGCACGAACTGACAGCGCGCCTGCGCAAGATCGACGCGGACCTCAGTCGCACCAAGCCCGCCGATGATGAGGACCGCGCTACCGAAAACGAGAATGACGAGGTGCTGGAAGGTCTCGGCCAGGCCGGCGAGGACGAGCTTCGCGCCATCGACGCCGCCCTCGAACGCCTCGCCAGGGGCACCTATGGTACGTGCGCCCGCTGCGGGGCACAGATCTCCGAAGCCCGCCTTGCGGTCCTGCCGCAGACGCCGCTTTGCGAGGATTGCGCGGCAGACATGTGAGGCTGGGTCATCAAAATCGGGCATGGCTCGTCACAAAGATTTAACCTGACGCCACCAGGCGTCCGGTTGCGCCTTTGCCAATTCGATGCGACGATCCCTTCCGCTGGGTAAGGGTTCGTATATGGGCGAAATCAACGGCATTCGTTGGGCGTACGACAGGTATGAACTGATCGCCGACGGCATCGTTCACGGCGTCGGCCTGTTCTTTGCCCTGATCGGCGCCACCGTGCTGATCTTCTACGCCACCGTCTGGAGCCCCGCCGGCGCGGTCGTCGCCGCTTGGATCTACGGCGTCGGGCTCGTGCTGACGCTTGCCATTTCCTTTTCCTATAATATCTGGCCGGTTTCTCGCACCAAATGGTATCTGCGCCGGTTTGACCACTCGGCGATCTTCATCCTGATCGCCGCCACCTACACACCCTTTCTGGAGCGTGGCGCCGACGATCCGCTTTTGTGGGGTATGCTGGTCCTCATCTGGCTGATCGCCGCCTTCGGCATCTTCGTCAAATGCGTCTTTCCGGGCAAATACGACCGGCTGGCAATCCTGCTCTATCTCGCCATGGGCTGGAGCGGCATATTGGTGGCGGGACCCGTCGCCTCGCGCATTCCCTATGCCTCAATGCTGCTGATCGTCATCGGCGGTATCATCTATTCGCTGGGCGTCATCTTCCATGTCTGGGAGAGGTTGCGCTTCCAGAATGCCATTTGGCACGGCTTCGTGGTGGCCGCTGCCGCCGTGCACTATTCGGCCGTGCTGACCTGCTTCAGCCTGTCCGTCCCCACCTTGTGATATCTGGCGTTTACATCGGCCCGCGCCCGGCGTATGCCCGAAAAATCAAGACTATTCCGAACCAGGCCTGCCAAATGACCGATACCGTTCTCATCCGGGACGCCACCGAAGCCGATCTTCCTGTTGTCAGGGATATCTACAATCACGCCGTCGAGCACACGACGGCGATCTGGAACGAAACGCTCGTCGATCTCGACAACCGCCTGGAATGGTTCAAGACCCGCAAGGGCAGGGGCTTTCCGGTCATCGTCGCCGAGACGGACGGCAAGGTCGCGGGTTATGCCTCCTATGGCGACTGGCGCGCCTTCGACGGCTACCGCCACACGGTCGAGCATTCCGTCTATGTCGACAAGGATTGCCGCGGTGCCGGCATCGGTGAAAAGCTGATGCGCGCGCTGATCGAGCGCGCGAGTGCTGCCAATGTCCACGTCATGATCGCCGGTATAGAGTCTGAAAATGCTGCCTCCATCAAGCTGCACGAGAAGCTCGGCTTTCGCATCGCCGGCACCTTTTCCGAGGTCGGCATCAAGTTCGGCCGCTGGCTCGATCTGACCTGCATGGAATTGCGCGTCCCGAAGGCCTGATGAGGCCTTCTCCAGATTGATTGCCGGCGAGGACTAACCATATTTTTATCGTAGTCTGCGCCTTGTAGGAATCTCTGGTGGCGCGACTCGCGGAGGAGAGGTGGATGTTTGGACGCTCGGTGCTCGGTCTTTCGGCTTTCCTGGCCATGGCGGCCTATTCGCTGCCGGCGGTGGCTGCCAGTTGCAGCAGCACGGCTTCGCCGGAGCTCGACTGGCAGGAGTGCAACAAGAAGAACCTGATGCTTCAGGGCAGCGACCTCCAGGGCGCCAATCTCGCCGGCACGGATTTCTCGCTGACCGATCTCGGCGGCGCCAACCTCAAATCCGCCAATGCGGAAAAAGCGACCCTCGTGCGTGCCTCGCTGGCCGGAGCAAGCGTTCAGGGCGCAAACTTCGGCAAGATCGAGGCCTATCGATCGACTTTTGCCGGGGCCATCGCCGATGGCGCAAGCTTTGCCGGCGCGGAATTGCAGCGGGCCGATTTCACTGGCGCGCAACTCACAAAGGCAAATTTCGAGAAGGCCGAGCTTGGCCGCGCCAATTTCGACAAGGCCGTTCTGACAGGTGTCAGCTTCGCGCTCGCCAATCTCTCACGCGCCGATCTGACGGGCGCGCGCTATGAAGGGCCGATCAGTTTCGACCGCGCCTTCATGTTTCTGACCCGCATCGAGGGGCTGGATCTGTCCGCCGCCACCGGCCTGCAGCAGGCGCAGATCGACCTTGCCTGCGGCGATTCCTCCACCAAACTGCCTTCGGGGCTTTCCATCCCTTCCAGTTGGCCCTGCCCGCAGGAGCAGAATTGAACTCCGGAATTGCTTGAAACAGAGCCTTTCCTGTTCAGGCAAGTCGCCCGACCGGAATGATTTCGTGCGACTGCGCATGGAAGGGGTTGCCTTCCCAATCGCCGTACCACGCATCGACGGTTAGTCCGGCATCGCGCATCAAACCCGAGAGCTTGTCGCGCGGAGTATACAGGATTTTCGAGCGGCCGGCGAAACGTTCGCCCGTTGCAAGAACGCGGTAGCCGTTCTCGTAGGAAAGAACGCCGGTCGCCTCGTCGTAATGCGACTCGCCCGAGGCCTCGATCACACCAAGCTCCTGATGTTCGAGCTGACGCACGCTGCTGTGGCGTACATTGCGCTCCCTCTGGAAACCGGGATTTCGCGTATCGAACACGAACCGGCCGGCAGGGTTGAGATGCACGGCGATTGTCGCAAGGGCGGCACGCTGGTCTTCTTCCGTCAGGAAGACCTGAAAGGCATGACCCGTCAGCACGATGAGATCGTATCTCTTCCCGAGGCGGACGGTGCGGGCGTCACCCTCGACCCATTCCACCTTATCGCCACCCGGCCGCGCCCTGCCGATATCGAGCATCGCCACAGCCGGATCGACGCCGGTGACGATGCGCGTCGCAGCAAGCGCGGCGGTCAGCTCGCCGGTGCCGCAGCCGAGGTCGAGCGCGGACTGCGCGCCTTCCGCCAGCCTCATGCAGAAATCGAAATCCGGCCCCCAGCGATTGGCGGCATCGTAGAACTGCGCCAGCGAAGGGTCGCGGTAGAGGGGATCGTCGGAAATCTTGCTCATGCATCTGGCTTTCTGTCACTGATATAGAGATAGCGCTCCACCGTCTCGCCGGCCGCGTTCTGCTTGCTGAAGACCTCCCGTCGCTGGTGCACCCGCCCGGCGACCTTTTGCGAAGGAAGATTTTCCAGGCTGACGATGCTGACGAGGCGCGACAGACCCATGACCGAGAAGACATGGTCGCGACAGGCAGTCGCGGCCTCGGTGGCATAACCCTTGCCCCAATAATCCCGCCAGAGATGGTAGCCGAGTTCCGGCTCCATGCCGCGAGATGTGTCTTGCAGCGTAATCCCGCAGTCGCCGAGCATGTCGCCGCTCTCACGGTCGATCAGCGCCCAGAGGCCGAAGCCGTTCTTCTCGTAGCTTCCGAAGGCGAGCCTGTCGAAGAAATCGCGTGTTGCAGCAGCGTCCTTCGTGGAGGGATAGTACCGCATGCACAGCGGATCGGCGAAGATGCGTTCGAGCGTCGGCATGTCCGCAACGGTGATTTCCCGCAATATTAACCTGTCGCTGCGCAGGATTTCCCGCACGTCGGCCATCGTTTTCATCCTTCTGTCATGCGGCACGCCTAAGCCGCGCGCACCTCTGCAATCCGCTTTATACGAGGAGTTCCGCCATGGCATCTGCAAAGACACGCGTCATCATCGTCGGAGCCGGCATTGTTGGAGCCTCGCTCGCCTTGCATTTCGCCGGGCGCGGAGCCGGCGTTCATATGGTGGAAGAGGGTCCGAAAGCGGGCAGTGGCGTGACGGCGCGCGCTTTCGGCTGGGTGAACATCATCAACGTCATGCCGGAAGCTGCAAATTACAGCCTCGTGCAGGAAGCGCTCGCCGAATATGCCCGTTTGCAAGCCGACCTGCCGGAGGCTTTTGCCGCTGCGCGTCCCGGTTCGCTCTTCTGGCTCCAAAGCGCCGCCGAGACGGAGGCCTTCGCTGCCGCCCATCGCGCCGCAGGCACGGATGTCGAACTGGTCGATGCCGCGACGATTGCCGCATGCGAGCCCAATCTGCGCCAGCCTCCGCCCCGCGCCATCTTCTCGGCTCGTGATCTCGCACTCGATCCTGCAGGACTGGCGGGCGACTTGATCGACGCTTCCGGTGCGACTGCCACGTTCGGTCGCAGGGTCGAAAGCCTCATCCTTTCGGGTGACAGAGTGTCCGGTGTCCGCTTCGTCGATGGCGGCATGGTCGAAGCCGATCTCGTGGTCCTGACGGCCGGAACCGCCGTTGACAGGCTGGCAGAAAGCGCCGGCTTCCATACCGGCGTCGAAGCCTCGCCTTCGATCATCCTGCGTTACAGCTGCACCCAGCCCGTCGTGAACCGCATCCTGCGCGGCCCTGGCCTGGAGATCCGCCAGTCGGCGGACAACATGCTGCATGTCGCCAAGGGCTATATCGACGATACCGCGGAGAATGCGCCGGAGAGGGTGGGCGAACGCATCCTGAAAGTGATGCACGAGCGCCTGACGCTGCCGGAAGGCGTGACGCTCGTCGAAGCCGCCGCCGGTTATCGGCCCTTCTTTTCCGACGGAATGCCGCGGCTCGGCTTCCTGCCGGGGATCGAAGGCGCCTACGTTGCTGTCGGCCATCCCGGCGTCATCCTCGCGCCATTGCTGGGGCGTTTCGCTGCCGAGCACGTGCTGGAGGGGCAGCGGTCACCGCTCATCCCCGCTGCTGGCCTGATATGAAAAAAGCGGACCCGGTGAGGTCCGCTTTCCTTTACTTGCCGGGCTCGAAAATCATCGCATGCCCGTTGATGCAGTAGCGCAGACCGGTCGGCGGCGGCCCGTCCGGGAAGACGTGGCCGAGATGGGCTTCGCAGGTGCCGCAGCGGATTTCCGTGCGCACCATGCCATAGGTGCTGTCGCGGTGTTCGGTCACGGCGTCAGGCGAAACCGGTTCGAAATAGCTCGGCCAGCCGCACCCGGCATCGAACTTGGTATCGGAACGGAAGAGCGGCGCATTGCAGCTGACGCAGCGGTAGAGACCGGTCTCGAAGGAATCCCAATAGGGACCGGTAAAGGCGCGTTCGGTGCCGTGCTGACGGGTGATGCGGTACTGCTCGGGGGTCAGCAGTTCCTTCCATTCGGCATCGGTTTTGTGAACTTTTGGGCTAGTGGTCGTTTCGGCCATGGAGTGCTCCTTTCGCCGGGGGCAATCTCTTTTCGTGCGCAAATGTGGGGCGCGGAGCACGAATGATCAAGTCCGGGATCCGGTCTGGGATCAAAACCTGCCGTCTCATCGCCTACGGCATGATTCCTTAAATCGGAATCGATTTAAGGATAAAATTATGCGGCAGTTTAAGGTGCTACAGCGTCCTTTGCGCGTCCGAAAAGACGCGCGGCGCTGTAGTCAATTTGGGGGAAGACGACGAATCACCCGTGCTTTATTTTTAGTGTGCCACTAAGCTTAATAGTGCGCTTTTCGGGGACATCAGGTGTTTCATTCTTTGATTCTGGTTCTATACGGCGCAATCGCCGCGATCGCCTTGGGTGTGACCCTGCTGGAAGGCTGGGTCAACCATGATCGCTGGACCATACACCGCATTGCAGGGCTGATCGCCTGCCTTTTCTGGCCGCTGCCGCTTACCTTCTTCCTCCTGCATGGTTCCGTTTCCCGTCTCGCCGCACGCCTTTCCTGAACGTCAAGCCTGTGAAAATAGCCTTCGGCACCCACTGCGGGTGGCCGAAATTGCTTGAGGCCATCAGCCGATTCACCTAAGCCTTGGAAAAGGCTATTTTGCCGGCGTTCATCCGTACCGCGGGGAGGGGACATGGCCGATGTTACGGCTCTGACATTTCTGGCCCTGTGTCTGCCGCTGATCGGTGCTCTCGCTGCCCCGTTCGTCATCCGCGTTTTAGGCGCAGGCGGCGCCTGGATGCTCGCCCTCGCTCCTTTGCTCGCCTTCCTGCATTTCCTGCGTCTGGTGCCGCAGATCGCTTACGGCGAAATCATAACCGGCGGTTATGACTGGGTGCCGGGCTTGGGCGTGCGGTTTTCCTGGTTCCTGGACGGTTTGTCGCTCACCTTCGCCCTGCTCATTACCGGCATCGGCACGCTCATCGTGCTCTATGCTGGCGGATACTTGAGAGGGCATGCGAATCAGGGCCGGTTCTTTTCCTTCATCTTCCTTTTCATGGGCGCGATGCTCGGCGTCGTGGTCTCCGACAGCTTCCTGATGTTCTTCATCTTCTGGGAGCTCACCTCCATCACCTCCTTCCTGCTCATCGGCTTCGATCACGAGCGCGAGGCCGCACGGCGTGCAGCTTTGCAGGCGCTCGTCGTCACCGGGGGCGGAGGATTGATACTGCTCGCCGGCCTGCTCCTGCTCTGGGGAATGACTGGTGTCGCGCAGCTGTCCGAGCTCATGCAGTTTGGCGATGTCGTCAGGGGCAGCCCTCTCTATTTCGCGACATTGCTGTTGGTGCTTGGCGGCGCCTTCACCAAATCGGCGCAGTTTCCTTTTCATTTCTGGCTGCCGAATGCCATGGAGGCGCCCACGCCGGTTTCCGCCTACCTGCATTCCGCCACCATGGTGAAGGCCGGCGTCTATCTGCTGATGCGGCTGAACCCGGTCATGGGTGCGACGCCGGCATGGGAGATCCTGCTGCCCGTCTTCGGCGGCCTGACGCTCGTCACCGGCTCGGTGCTTGCAATCCGCCAGACGGATCTGAAGCTGAAGCTCGCCTATACGACCGTCTCTTCCCTCGGCCTGCTGGTGCTGCTCACCGGTTTCGGGTCTGACTATTCCATCAAGGCAGCGGTGCTCTATCTGGTGGCGCATTCGCTCTTCAAGGGCGCGCTCTTCATGGTCGCCGGCATCATCGACCATGAGACCGGCACGCGCAACATCACGCGGCTTCGGGGCCTGCGAAAGGCCATGCCGCTGACCTTTGCGATCGCCATGGCCGCCGCCCTTTCCATGGCCGGCTTGCCGCCCTTTTTCGGCTTCCTCGCCAAGGAGGAAATCTATACGGCACTGGCTGCCGGCGATCCCTATTCCATCCTGTTCACGGCCATCGCGGTTTTCGGCAATGCACTGATGTTTGCGATCGCCTTTGCCGTGGCGCTGAGGCCCTTTACCGGCCGGCCGGTTGAAACGCCGAAATATCCGCACGAGGCGCCGGTCCTGCTCTGGCTCGGCCCGGCAGTCCTCGCGCTCGCAGGACTGCTTGCTGCACTCTTTTCCGGCTTCACGCATGGCGCGATATCCTCGCCCATGGCTTCTGCCGTTGCGGGCGAGGCAACCACCATCATTTCTATCACGCTCGCGCCGCATGTCGGCGTGCCGCTGGCCCTGTCCGTGCTGACGGTGGTGCTCGGCATCGCCGTCTACTGGCAGCTCGACCGCGCTCGTACACTTGTGGCGTTTCTTCTGCATTCCGTCCGGGGTCCGGATCGCGGCTTCGACCATGTCATCGCCGGGTTGGTCCGTTTTGCCCATCGCTTCATCGGCATCGTTCAGCCGGGGCGACTGGATATCTATGTCGCCTCCACCTTCGTTTGCGTCGCGGCGATCCTCCTCGTGCCGGTTATCCTCCATGGCGAATTGCCGCTGGCCTTTGCCTGGCCCGCCGGCCTGCGCCCGCATGAGGCAGGCATCATGCTCATCGCGGTGCTCGGCCTTCTTGCCGTCCTGATCGCCCGAGACCGGCTGACGGCGATCGTCTCGCTCGGCATTCAGGGCTTTGCGGTTGCGCTGATCTTTCTGCTTTTCGGCGCGCCGGACCTCGCCTTCACCCAGTTCATGGTCGAAACGCTCGCGGTCGTCATCCTCGCCCTCGTCATGACCCGGCTGCGCCTGTCGCCGACCGATCCGCGCCAGGGCGCCCGCCGTCTCTTCGATATCGCCCTTTCGCTCGCCTGCGGCCTCGGCCTGGCGCTGTTGTTGATGCGCGCCACGGAAGCACCGTTCAACACGGCACTCAGCGATTTCTTCAACGCCCATTCGAAGCTGATCGCCCACGGCGCCAATGTCGTGAACGTCATCATCGTCGATTTCCGCGGCACGGATACGCTCGGCGAAATCGCCGTCGTCGCGGTGACGGGATTGGCGATCCTTGCGCTCATCCGCATCCGCGGCAATGCAGAGCGCAGGCTGGCGACGAACGATCCGGATGCGGAGGAGGCATGAGAAGGGTCTCTTTGGAATCTGTTTCCGTCCTCGCAGCGAATGCAGTGTTCGAGGTATCGCGCGACGTTACCGTTTCCCCTCATTCCTGTGCTTGTCACAGGAATCCAGCCTGCCCAAGTCCTTCGGCCGGAGAGACTCTTTGGTTTGCTGCAAATGAGTCATTCACGACGCAGACGCGTCGTGGCTGGATTCCTGTGACAAGCACAGGAATGAGGGAGGTTGGTAGTCGTCCTTGGCTTTCTCAGCCTCTTCGCGGAGACGCCCCATGAATACCCTCATCTTCCGCACGGTCGCACCCTTCATCACTGCGCTGATGCTGCTCTTTTCCGTCTTCATCCTGCTGCGTGGCCATAACGAGCCGGGCGGCGGTTTCATCGGCGGGCTGATTGCTGCTTCTGCGCTCGCGATTTACGGCATTGCATTCGGTGTGCAGGCGGTACGCCGGGCGATCCGCTTTCATCCGCTGGCGATTGCCGGCTTCGGCCTGCTGCTCTCCTGCTGCGCCGGCATGCTCTCCATTTTCTTTGCCGTGCCCTTCATGACCGGCCTCTGGGTCTACCCCACCATCTTCGGCGTGGAAGTGCCGCTCTCCAGCGTCATGCTCTTTGATCTCGGCGTCTATTTCGTCGTGCTCGGGGCCGTCGCCTCGATTGCACTGGCGCTGGAGGAAAGGGAGGTGGAGTGATGGAGGCGCTCTTTGCCATCCTCGTCGGCCTGTTTTTTTCGGCCGCCGTCTATCTGATGCTGTCGCGCTTCTCGATCCGCATCATGCTCGGTATCGCCATTCTCGGCAATGCCGTGAATCTCCTGATCTTCACGGCAGGAAGGCTGACCCGCGAGGTCCCGCCGATCATTCCCGCTGGCGTCGATATGCTGCCGTCGGGTGCCGCCAATCCGCTGCCGCAGGCATTGATCCTGACCGCCATCGTCATCTCATTTTCTTTCCTCGCTTTCCTGCTGGTGCTGACCTATCGCGCCTATCAGGAACTCGGCACTGACGATACGACCCGCATGCATGATGCCGAACCTGAAGACCGGCCGTTGCCGCCGTTGGGATATTGAGGATGGTTGTGCGGATGCTCATCCCGACGACCCTTACGGGAGACACTGCCTGATGGCCGCCCCCCTCTCCGACCTTTCGGCCGCCATGGTCACCACCCCGATCCCGCCGGCCCATTGGCTGGCGATCCTGCCGGTCGCGCTCTGCATCAGCCTCGGCGCGCTGCTCTTGATGCTGCGCAGCTTTTCCCGCCTGCAGGCATGGATCGCCATTGCCGGCCTCGTTGTCCTGCTGCTTCTCGATGCCGCTCTGCTGCGGCAGGTCGCTCAGAATGGTCCGCTCACCATGGTGATGGGCCGCTGGCTGCCGCCCTTCGGCATTGCGTTCACCGTGGATGTCTTCGGCGCGCTGATGGCACTTGCCGCAGCCGTCGCCGCCCTTGCTGCCGGCATCTATGCCTTGTCGGACATCACCGAAAGCGGCCGGCAGTACGGTTTCTTCCCGCTGTTGATGCTGCTGATATCAGGCGTCACCGGTGCCTTCCTGACCGGCGACATTTTCAACCTCTATGTCTGGTTCGAGGTGCTGCTCATTTCCTCATTCGGCCTGCTGATTCTCGGCTCCGAACGGGCGCAGATCGACGGCGCGCTGAAATATGCCGTGCTGAACCTCATCGCCACGACACTGTTCCTGATTGCGGTCGGCATCCTCTATGCGAGCTTCGGCACGCTCAACATGGCCGATATCGCCGAGCGGGCGGCGGGACTCAGTGGCACTGCGCCGCTGATGACGCTTGCCTGCCTCTTCTTCCTCGCCTTCGCCATGAAGGCCGCGGCCTTTCCGGTGAATTTCTGGTTGCCGGCCTCCTATCACACGCCACGCATCGCCGTGTCCGCGCTCTTTGCCGGCCTGCTGACCAAGGTCGGCGTCTATGCGCTGTTGCGTGTCCTCGTCATGCTGCTGCCCACTGAGCGAGGCGAACTCAGCCTGCTGATCGCCATCGTCGGTGCCCTGACCATCCTCGTCGGCGCATTGGGGGCGCTTGCCGAAACCGACCTGCGCCGGCTGCTCGGCTATATGGTGATCTCGGGCATCGGCAATATGCTGGTCGGCATTGCTCTCGGTACGGCCGATGGCCTCGGCGGCGCGGTCTTCTATGCGTTGCATTCGGTCGTGCTGATGACGGCGCTCTATCTGCTGGCGGGCGAAGCGGGCAGGCGGGGCGGTTCCTTCTCGATTGCCGCGCTGGGGGGGCTCTATCGCCAGAGCGGCTGGTTCGCGGCGATTTCGCTCATGCTGTTCTTCGCCGCCTGCGGCCTGCCGCCCTTTTCCGGTTTCTGGCCGAAGGCGCTGTTGGTCAAGGCGTCGCTCGATCTCGGTGCCTGGTGGCTGGCAGGCGCCGTCCTGCTCGGCGGCTTCCTGCTCACCATCGCTTTCGGCCGCCTCTTCCTGTTTGCCTATTGGCGTCCGTCCCCGCTGCCACTCCCGCCAGTGCGGACCGGCTGGACGGTTGGCCTGCCGCTTGCGGCATTGACGATCCTCGTCATCGGCTTCGGCGTCCTGCCGGAGCAATTGCTGCAGTTCGCCCGATCGGCGGCCGACGGGCTTGCCGATCCCTCCGCCTATATCTTCTCCGTCTTTCCGGAAGGGGCCATGCGATGATCGTCCTGTTCCTGAGCTTGCCGCTCGCCATTGCCTGGGTCGCCGTGACAGGCAGCGCCTCGCCGCACAATTTCGTCTTCGGCGTAGCCTTGTCGCTGCTGTCGCTTTCCGTCGTGCGCGAGGCCTTTGCCGACCGCTCGCCACCGCGCCGTGTCCGTCCGCTGCACATCCTCCTGCTTGCCGGCCTTTTCCTGAAGGAGCTGGCACTATCGGCCTGGCGGGTGGCGCTGACGGTGCTTTCGCCGCGCATGCAGCTTACTCCCGGCATTCTCGCATTCCCATTGACGGTGACGAGCGATTTCCAGATCACTCTGCTTGCCAACCTCATCACGCTCACGCCCGGCACACTCTCGGTCGATGTGTCAGCGGATCGGCGCACGCTCTATGTGCATGCGCTGGACTGTGCCGATCCGCTGGCGGTCAGACGCGATATCGCTGACGGATTCGAGCGCCGCATCATGGAGGCCTTCGGATGATAACGCCCGCCGCCATCGTTTCCGCCGCCGCCATCGCAGCGCTTGGCATCCTCTGTGTGGCGCTCTTTATAACGGTCTTGAGGGTCATTGCCGGTCCCAGCCTGCCGGATCGCATTCTTGCGCTCGACATGCTGACGGGCATCGCGATCGGCTTCATCGCCGTCGTCGCCGTGCGCACCGGCTTCTCGCTTTACATCGATATCGCCATTGCGCTCGGCCTCGTCGGCTTCCTGGCAACCGTCGCCTTTGCCCGTTTCGTGCTTTCGCGCGGAGATGTGGGAGAGGCCGGGCCTGAGACACGAAGGAGGAGCGAATGATAATGGACTATATGCTTGCTGTCATCACCGCTGTGCTGCTGCTGGCAGGCGCCTTCTTCGCGCTGGCGGCAGCGATCGGTATCGTGCGCTTGCCGGATCTCTACACGCGCATGCATGCTGCCTCCAAAGCCGGCACGGTCGGTTCCGGCTTATTGTTGCTCGGCGCCGGGCTTTACTCAGGCGAACTTGCCGTACTTGCCAGAGCGCTGGCCGGTTTCCTCTTTTTCATCCTGACGGCGCCTATTTCTGCACACCTTCTTGCGAGAGCTTCGCATAAAACTGGGCATTTCCCAGCACGTATCTCAATACGTGACGATATGCGAATGCGCTGAGAGTGAGGGCTATTCAGAATTTTAAGCTAATTTACGCAAACTTATGCACTGGAAGCACGAGTAAAGCTTGCTGACCTACTGACCAATTCTTTGTGATGGATTTTTTTTCTAGGAAAATCGTAATTAATAATTGGCCTTTTCGGAAAACGATGCTATTTGAAAACTCAAGTAGAGTTCTGATTGTGAATTAGAATCGTACTGCTTCCAAGTCCATTAGCCTTGACTGCCAATGTCTAACTGGGTGACGGCCTGGAAGAATACGTAGTAGCTCACCTTCAGGCAGTATTGGCGCAGAGAACGGTCTTCGGAATCTAGGGGTGGATTTCCGGTTTTTCGAAACAAAGGCTGCAACCTGCTCTTTTGCTGTTTCGCTCTACGAAGAGGGTTCTTCGTCTTTTGGGCGAAGGACCGTTTGAGCATGCTAACAGGAGAAAGAATATGACGGATATGGCGACCGGCAATGCGCCGGAGCTGCTTGTGGAACTGACGGCCGATATCGTCGCGGCCTATGTCAGCAACCACGTTGTCCCGGTCAGCGACCTGGCCAATCTGATTTCCGACGTACACTCGGCATTGAGCAACACATCCGTACCGCAGCCGGTGGCAGCGGTCGTCGAAAAGCAGAAGCCCGCAGTCTCTGTCCGCAAGTCCGTACAGGACGAGCAGATTACGTGCCTGGAATGCGGCGGTAACTTCAAGTCCCTGAAGCGTCACCTGATGACGCATCATAATCTCGCGCCGGAAGAATATCGCGAGAAATGGGACCTGCCTGCCGATTACCCGATGGTAGCCCCGGCCTATGCCGAAGCGCGCTCGCGCCTCGCAAAGGAAATGGGCCTGGGACAGCGCCGCAAGCGCGGCCGGGGCTGAGGCCTCTCCCTCCGCTGGACGATACGAAGAGCCGGGCCTGGTGCCCGGCTTTTTTGTATTCGCGTTTCGAAGGTGGCGCTCGTCTTCGAATGACTTTCGGCCATTGTCATTTATCTTCAAAAAAACACGACAAAAATGTCGGCCTTGCAACAGCCCATCCGTCTCTAGATCAATTCCAGCAAAAGCGCTTGAGCGTTTTGCGTTCGGAATTGCATGAAAAGATTGAGGAAAGGCGGGCGCTCACGCCGCCGCAATAAGAGGAGAAGAGACAATGCGCGTAATGGTTATCGTCAAGGCGACTGCGGACAGCGAAGCGGGTGTCATGCCCTCGACCGAGCTTCTGGCCGCCATGGGCAAATATAACGAGGATCTCGTGAATGCCGGCATCATGCTGGCAGGCGAGGGCCTGCATCCTTCCTCCAAGGGTAAGCGCGTCGCCTTTGATGGTCCGAAGCGCCTGGTGATTGACGGTCCCTTCGCCGAGACCAAGGAATTGATCGCCGGTTACTGGCTGTGGCAGGTCAAGGACATGGATGAGGCGATCGAGTGGATCAAGCGTTGCCCCAATCCGATGCCCGGCCCGAGCGAGATCGAGATCCGTCAGGTCTTTGAAGCCGCCGATTTCGGCGAGGCCTTCACGCCGGAGCTTGTCGAACAGGAAGAGCGCCTGCGCGAAAAGATGGCCGACGGCAAATGATTCGATCGGAAATACGATATCCAGCGTCCGGAGGTTTTTTCTCCGGGCGCTTAACAGCACCCGTCACGATCCGCTCGTCCTGTGCTGAGCACGACTGATCATGCCACTCAGGCGACAGCCCGCACGCGTGCTTCCTCGCGAATGCGATTGACCATCGAGCGTAGCCCGTTAGAGCGTTGTGACGACAGATTCTCGGTCAGCCCAATCTTGGAGAAGATCTCGAAGGCATCCAGCGAAGCGATTTCGGACGCCGTCTTGCCGGAATAGGTGGCGAGCACGATGGCGACGAGGCCACGCACGATATGCGCATCGGAATCGCCTTCGAACGTCATGACGGGATTGTCCGGATTGCCTGATGTATGCGTCACCAGCCACACCTGGCTGGCGCAGCCCATCACCTTGTTCTCTGAGGTCTTCTTCTCCTCGGCCAGATCCGGCAGCGCCTTGCCGAGTTCGATGACATATCGGTAGCGGTCTTCCCAATCGTCCAGGAAGGAGAAGTCGTCGATGATCTGGTCGAGGGTTGCCATAAGTGTCAGGCCTTTCACTGTTACCTGATCATATAGGCGAAGCGACCGCAGAATTGAACCGTTAAAAAGAAACGCCGTGAGGGATGGGCATCCTCACGGCGCAGCATAGTGCTGAAATAAACAGGGCAGGCACGTCAGGCATGGGGCATCTCCGCGTCATGCGGACCACCGATGCAAGCTTGGGTGCGGGCGGATTGCCCGCGAAATTCGTCAGATGGTAGGCTTCGGCGTCGGCAGCGGGATCGTGCCGGCCGGAATGGTACCGGTCACGACCTGTTCAGCCGACGTGCCGTCTTCCACCGGCGGGCGGTAAGGCTGCGGCATGTGCGGCATCGGCTGGCTGAGCGCAGCCTGGGCTTCGCGTACGGTATTGGTGACGGCCTCCGGCAGGGAAGGAGCGGCGAGCGCCACAGACGCCGGGGGCACGGCCGACTTTGCGGAAGCCATGTTGGAATTATCGTCCTTGAACTGGCTGTCGAGCAGTTCGTAGGCGACACGAGCGCCTTCGCGAGCCCGGTAGCCGAGAGCCGTCAAGGTTTCGCCACCCTTGGTGCAGACCTCAGGCTTTTCGGCGCACATGCCGGTCAGATAGTCATAGGCGCCGCTTGCCGCCGTGAAAGCGTCGGAAAGCTGCAATTGTGTGTGGCCGGTATTGTCGGGGTTCTCCGAGCTGAAAACGGAAAGCACCACGAGCACAAGACCAAACCAGAATGATCCTTTGATCAGAAACCACATTGTCTTGCCCATCCTGTTTTCCCGTCCGGTCTTGCTGCCGAATCGGGCCGGTTGTCCGGTGTGTTTTCACCCTACCGCCAAGTTGCGAATGCAGCTTTTCGAAACTCGTCGGCATTTGCGGCAAATTTGTCTCGAATTTTAATCATCGCAATTTTCGGGGCATTTCAGTCGAATTCTAATGATCGCCGTTAAGCATGGTGGCAACTACGGCCCGCAATTGTTGGGCTTTTGGCCCGCCGCTCTGCCACAAGAGTTAACGCGATGCTGAAATATAAAGAAAATCCGTCGCTTACCTGCTATTAACCACAAAATTCAAAGAGCCGTGCGGATGGCCCAAAACGGGACTTTTGGCGTTTTTGGACTGTGGAGGGCGACTTTGCCTTATCCTTTCCTTAAGCCGCGGGGGCCTATTGTCCGGGGCAATGAAAGGCCTTTCGGGCAGGTATTGCGTGCGAGTATTGAGTGACATTGGCGGCCGGGCGACAGCCCTCGTGGACCGGGCAGCGGAAGGCTGGCTCTCCCGGACGAGCGGCGGCGAAGCTGTGCGCCAGAGCGAGCTCGCCATTCTGCGCCGCCTCGTCTTCCTGTCCTCCGCAGCCCTTGTCGCTGCTCCTCTCGGTCTCTCGCTCGTCACCAGCCCTGCTGTCGCGCTTCCGGCCGGCGTCGCCACCGTCTGCGCGGCCTTCCTGTTTTCCGCCGTCGGCAGCATCGCGCTTTCCCGCCAGGCGATCCCCCAGAACGCAGCAGCAGCCAGCGCCGACGATCTCTTCCTTGAAATGAGCCCCGGCCTCGTGCTCTTCCTCGATCCACACGGCAGCGTGACGACAGCGGGCGGTCGCGACAGCCGCGATTATCTTGCCTGGATGCGCGACCCGAAAGGCAGGGGCTTTTTCGAACAGGTTCATGTCTCCGACCGCATCCTTTTCCTGCAGGCGCTGGATGCCCTGCGCCAGGGCGAGGAAAAGGTAACCGTCGATGTCAGGCTGGAGCGTCCCTCCGTCTCGCGCGATCACCGTCAGTTCGCTTATCTGCGCATGGATATGACCGCGCGGCGGGATATGGACGGCATGCTTTCGGCCGTCATCGCCCAGTTGCATGATGTTTCGGTGGAGCAGCGGCTTCGCGCCGAGGCGCAGGCGCGTGTGGCCGATGCGGAATTGGCCAACGACGCCAAATCCCGCTTCCTTGCCGCCGTCAGCCATGAGTTGCGTACACCGTTGAACGCCATCCTCGGCTTCTCGGACATCCTGATCGGCGAATATTTCGGCAAGTTCGAAAACGACCGCCAGCGCGAATATGTCGGCCTGATCCGTGAATCCGGCGCGCATCTGCTTTCGGTCGTCAACACGATGCTGGACATGAGCAAGATCGAGGCGGGCCGTTACGAGTTGCTGCTCGAACCTTTCGATATCGGCGCATCGATCCGCTCCTGTGAATCGATGCTGACGTTGCAGGCCAAGAGCAAGGGCGTCACTCTGACGAACCGCATCCAGCGGGGGATCGGCGAAGTGATGGCCGATCAGCGCGCACTGCAGCAGATCCTCATCAATCTCGTCGGCAACGCCGTGAAGTTCACCGAGGCCGGCGGCGTGGTCACCGTCGATGCGGCCATGCGCGACGGCATCCTCAAGCTGACAGTCAGCGATACCGGCATCGGCATTCCCGCCGACCGGCTGGCCACGCTTGGCCAACCTTTTGTCCAGATCCAGAATGATTATACCCGCCGATTCGAGGGCACGGGTCTTGGCCTCTCGCTGGTCAAGGGCCTTGTCGCCCTGCATGGCGGTCATTTCGCCATTGCCAGCCAGCCGGGCGAGGGCACTATCATCACCATCGAGATCGCGGCTGATGGTTCCGGCGCCTGCACTGGCGAGGATACCGGCCGGACAGGGGCGGTCGAATTTCCGCCGCGGCTGAAGGGTGCGGTGGATACCGCAGAAGTGGAGGAGGGGCTCTTCGATGGCCGCGCGCAAGCGAAAATCGCCTAAGGGCAGGAAGGGGCGGCGGCAGCCGGGCCTTTTGATGACCGGTGCTGCGGCGCTCGGCGGCATCGGCCTGCAGGGTGCCACCGCGCTGGGCGGCCTCGGTCTTCAGAGCGCGGGCGCGCTCGGTGGCGTCATCGGCCGCAATCCCTCCGTTGCCGGCGGCACGATCGCCTTCGTCGTCATCTTCTCCTTCGTCGCCGCCAATGCGCTCTGGTATCAGCCGGGTACGCACCCGCATCCGATCTTCCGCACCCGCGATCCGGGCGCGCCGAACGTTATGGGTTTCCGCCCGCAGCCCGAGCTGCAGGGCGATGTCACCACGTTCCGCATCGAGCGGCCGGACGATGCCGCCGCGACGACCGAGACCACGCCACCGCCTGCTGTGCCGGGCCAGCAGCCGAACCAGCTCGTCATGGATATCCAGAAAGAGCTGATCCGCCGCGGCCTCTATAATGGCAATCCCGATGGCGTTATCGGCCCGCGCACCAGTGCTGCCATCCTCTTCTTCGAAGAAACCGTCGGCATGGCACAGTCGGGCGATGCGACGCCGGACGTGCTCGCCGCTCTCAGGACCGATGCTGCCGGCCCCTCGACCATTCCCGCCGAAAAGCCGCGGGAGGACGTGACATCGAAGGCGACGGAGGAAGATCCGGTCGCAGCCGCCATCCGTAGCGCCGAAAAGACCGTCAAGACGGCTCCATCAGCGCCGAAACAGGTTCCCCTGTCAGGCATTTCCAACGTCGATCTGGTGCTGAAGATCCAGAAGGGCCTGACCAATATGGCCTATGCCAATGTCGGCGTCGACGGGGTTGCCGGCGAACAGACCCGCGCTGCCATCCGTCATTTCCAGAAGCACTACAATTTGCCTGAGAATGGCGAGCCGAGCGAAGCCGTGCTGAAGAAGCTCAAGGAAATCGGCGCGCTCTGAGATCAGCCCTGCCGCGGCAGGGCTGACGGCTGGTTCGCGAGCCGCATAGGCCGATAGTCCACCGTCGGCGCCCGGCCTTCCACATCGACCACTTCATCGATCGGTCCGATATTGATGGCCGCCGAGCTCCGGTAACGTTTCGGCGCAATGCCGGTCACCCGCTTGAAGGCGTTGGAGAAGGCGCTTTCGGACGTATAACCGAGTGACAGCGCCAGCGATGAGACGGGCATGGAGCCCTCACGCAGCGCCCGTTCGGCAAGGCGCATGCGCCATGCGGTCAGATAGGTCAGCGGCGCCACACCCGCGACAGTCTTGAAACGCAGCGCGAAGCTGGTGCGCGACATGCCGGCGGCCTTTGCCAGTTCCCCAAGCTGCCAGTCGCGTGCAGGGTCGGCATGCATTTGCCGCAGCGCCGGCGCGATCTTCTCATCGCCGAAAGCGCGCAGCCAGCCGACCGTCAGCGGCTCCGATGTCATGATATGGGCGCGCAGGACCTGCACGAAGATGAGCTGCGAGAGCTGGGCCGAGGCAAGCAGCGCGCCCGGCTTGCCGGCGGCCATTTCCCGCACCAACTGATCCAGCAGCCAGCGCAGCACGCCGGCTTCCGCAAGGGTCGCCCGCACGTGGATGACGGGCGGCAGCACATCGAGCAGCAGTGCCGTGCCGGTCGGGCCGAGCGCGATATGACCGCCGATATAGAGGAAATCCTCGCCCGCGCCGTGCCGTGCCATGCCATTGACCTTCTTCTCCTTGAAGGCCGTGACGGCATCGCTCGGCGTCAGCGCCAGATCGGTTGCCAGCACGAAGGAATGTTTGCCGTTCAACAGGATGACGTCGCCCGCTTCGAGCAGGATCGGCGCACTGCCATTATCAAGCGCCAGCCAGCAGCGGCCCGTGGCGACGGCGCTGATCTTGATGCGGTTCGGCTGCGGAAAGGCGAGCGCCCAAGGCCCGCCGGCAATCAGCCCGCCGGCCATCAGGCAGCGGGCATCGAGCAGACTGAGCATTTCGGAGAGGGGATCACTGGTCATCTTTGTACGATGGCGCAAGAAATCGGGATTTACAAGCATTCAGAATCCCGGCCGCCAAGCATAGATGTTTGGCGAATAGAAAGGAGACATTTCATGTCTACTCCTCAAGCTCCCATCGGTTCCCGCTTCGGCGCAGCGTCCACGGCGGAAGACGTGATTGCCGGCCATGATCTCTCCGGCAAGGTGGCAATCGTCACCGGCGGTTATGCCGGTCTCGGCCTCGAGACCGCCCGCGTGATGGCCGGCGCCGGCGCCAAGGTCATCGTGCCCGCCCGCAATATCGAGAAGGCGAGGGCCGCAGGTGAAAGTGTTCCCGGCCTGACATTTGCCTATATGGACCTGATGGATCCCAATTCGATCGACGATTTCGCCGATCGCTTCCTTGAAGACGGCGAGCCGCTGCATTTTCTCATCAACAACGCCGCCGTCATGGCCAACCCGCTGACGCGCGACGGCCGCGGTTACGAATCCCAGTTCTCCACCAATCACCTCGGCCATTTCCAGCTCGCTGCCCGTCTCTGGCCGGCGCTGGTGCAGGCGGAGGGCGCTCGCGTCGTAGCCGTCTCCTCCCGCGGCCATGCCCGTGCCGGCATCGATTTCGACGACCCGATGTTCGAAGACCGCGAATACCAGCCCTATATCGCATATGGCCAGTCGAAGACAGCAAATGCGCTTTTCGCCGTATCGCTGGACGCCTTGGGCGCAAGGCACGGCGTTCGCGCCTTCTCGCTGCATCCGGGCGGCATCGTCACGACCGATCTCATCCGCCACCAGTCGCGCGGATATCTGCAGGCGAGCGGCTATGTGGATGCCGACGGCAATCCCGTCATCGATCCCGAAAACAACAAGAAGACCATCGCCCAGGGAGCGGCAACCACCGTCTGGTGCGCCGTCAGCGATGAGCTGGAAGGCATGGGCGGCGTCTATTGCGAGAACTGTGATATCGCCAAGGCCGTGCCTGCCGACTCCGAGGAACTGCTCGGCGTGCGCCCTTGGGCGACCGATCCGGAACTTGCCGAACGTCTCTGGCAGGTGAGTGAAAGACTGACGGGGCTCACGCAGAGCTGAGGCCATAGCCTCACACGCGGCGTCGGGGCAGGGCCTTTGCGACCTAAGTATAACCCTCGATATTCTTAGCCAATTGTTAACCATGTTGTTTGAAGCTTCCCTAATGTAGCTTGGGGGAGCTCGATCATGCAGGCGCTGAAAGTAGTGGAGGAGAATGCCGTAAGTCCAGCCCATGAGCCGGATGGGCCGGATCGCGACGCGCTGCGCCATATTCTCTCGCGTCTTGCAGAAGAGGCTTCCACACTCGGCGTCGATCTCGTCGATATTGCCGGCGCCATCCAGGACATGGCGGCGATGTCCGCCCGCCATGCCGCCGCCTTCGACAATGTGACCCGCACGGCTCTCTCGATCGCCGAGGCCAACTGCTCCGTCGCCGTTTCCCTTCGCGAGGCGGATGGTACTGCTTCCGAGGCCCGCCATATGCTGAAGGAATCGGCCCATCTTCTCTCCGGCTCGGTCGAGGAAATCCGTCACATGGTCCAGTCTTCCGAAGAGATCAGCACCGAAATCTCCGGCTTTTCCCGCTCGCTGACGGATGTGGACAAGGTCGCCGCCGAGATCAGCACCATTGCCCGCCAGACCAATCTCCTGGCCCTCAATGCGGCGATCGAAGCTGCCCGTGCCGGCGAGGCGGGCAAGGGCTTCGCCGTCGTCGCATCCGAAATCCGCGCTCTGTCGCTGCAGACCTCTAAGGCGACGGGCTCCATTCAGGAAACGCTGGAGCAGCTTCGCGCGAAGATCGACCGACTATCGGTTGTCGGCGGCGGTGCGCGGGAAAGTGCGGCCGGCGTGCGCCAAAAATCCGAGGCGATGCGCGGTGCTTTCGAAAGCATGGAGCATGTCATCACCCGCATCCTTGATAGTTCCGCCGTCATGGCCAATACCACCGAGGCCGTGGACAGGGACTGCGCCGGCTTCGTCGCCAAGCTCGGTGAAATGTCCGCCGAGGTGCTGGATTCCAACGGCCGGCTGCAGCAGGCGGCTAAACGCGTCGACAGCGTCGTCGGGCTTTCCGAAACGCTGATCCAATTGACCGCGAGCGCCGGTGTTGAAACCGCCGACCGCCACTGGATCGAACAGGCGCAATCCGTCGCCGCAGACATATCGGGTGTTCTGGAGCGTGCCGTTGCCGAGGGGGCAATCGGCATGGCGAGCCTGTTCAGCCGCCAGTACCATCCTCTTCCCGGCACCGATCCGGTGCAGATGATGACATCCTTTACCGAACTCACCGACCGCCTGCTGCCGCCGATCCAGGAACCGGTGGCAAGTTCGGACGAGCGCATCGCCTTCTGTGCCGCCGTCGATGAAAACGGTTACCTGCCGACCCACAACAAGAAGTTCTCGCAGCCGCAGCGGCCCGGCGATATCGTCTGGAATACCGCCAACAGCCGCAACCGCCGCATCTTCAACGATCGCGTCGGCCTTGCTGCCGGCAGAAGCACCGCACCCTTCCTCGTCCAGACCTACCGGCGGGACATGGGCGCCGGCAATTTCGTCATGATGAAGGATATTTCCGCCCCGATCACTGTCCGCGGCCGCCATTGGGGCGGCCTGCGGCTGGCGGTCAAGGTATAGCGTTGCCGCCATCTGCCGCGCAGTCTATACCGCAACCATGAGATTGCGCGCCGATATCTATGTTTCCGCTCTCGTCCGCAGGGTTTTCTCTGCGGGCGGTTTTGCTGCCGTGGAGAAGAAGGGCGCGGAGGAGGCCGGTGCCATTTTCATCCGACAGCGCTTCCGCGACGGTCTCGAAACCCTCTACGCGCCCGCCCCGCAGAGCTTCTTCGACGAGGAGAGCAGCGGCGGCGACCGCCTGTTCGAAGTCAGGCTCGAACGCGCCGAGCCGGACAAGGTGCGGGAAATGCTGGACCGCGAACGCAAATTCGACCCCGATCTCTGGATCGTCGAACTGGAAGCGGACGAGGTTTCGGCGCTCGTGCCGATGGCCGGCTGACGGCCTGCCTTGAATTTATGCCATTTTCCACCTAGTTTACCGCCATCCGCAATACCAACAGGATGTGTGCTCAATGGATATGAATCTGATCGCAACGCCAATTCGCCTTGCCATCGGGGATTTCCATGTCTGCATCCATGACGCTTTCCAATCTTTCGTGGTCCACGCCTGACGGCCGGCCGCTTTTTTCCAATATCGATCTGAGCTTCAACGCTGAGCGCACCGGCCTCGTCGGCCGCAACGGCGTTGGAAAGACCACGCTTTTGAAGCTGGTTGTCGGCGAGCTACAGCCGCAGACCGGTGCCATCGCTGTATCGGGTACCATCGGCATCCTGCGCCAAAGCGTGCAGGTCGGGCCGGATGAGACCGTCGCCGACCTCTTCGGCGCGACCGAAGCTCTCTCCGTCCTCCGCCGTGCCGAAAGCGGCGAGGCTGACGCCGATGAACTTGCTGTCGCCGACTGGACGCTCGAAGCGCGCATCGATGCAGCCCTGGAACGATCAGGCCTTGCTGCGGACCCGCAGACGCTGCTGGCAGCGCTGTCCGGTGGCCAGCGCACCCGCGCAGCACTCGCCGCCCTAATCTTCGAGGAGCCGGATTTCCTCATTCTCGACGAGCCGACCAACAACCTGGACCGCGACGGCCGCGAGGCGGTGATCTCACTTCTCGGCAACTGGCGCCATGGCGCGCTCGTCGTCAGCCATGATCGCGAACTGCTGGAAACGATGGACGCCATCGTCGAGCTGACGACGCTTGGCGCCACGCGTTATGGCGGAAACTGGAGTGATTACCGTGCCCGCAAGGCGCTGGAACTGGCCGCCGCCGAGCACGATCTTGCCGATGCCAGGAAACGCGTGGCGGAGGTCGCCCGCAGCACACAGGAAACGGCCGAGCGCAAGGCTCGCAAGGACAGCGCCGGCAAGAAGAAGGCCGCCAGGGGCGACATGCCGCGGATCATTGCCGGTGGCCTGAAGCGGCAGGCGGAAAATACCAGTGGTGAGAATGCCCGCCTTGCCGAGCGCCGCCGCGCCCAGGCGCTTGCGGATGCCGAGGAGGCGCGCAAGCGCATCGAGATCCTGCAGCCGCTCTCCGTCAAGCTACCCTCGACCGGCCTGCCCCCAGGCAGATCGGTGCTGAAGATCGATGCGGTCACCGCCGGCTACGAGGCGGGCGAGCCGATCATCCGCAAACTGTCCTTCGATATCACTGGTCCCGAACGCATTGCCGTGACCGGCCCGAACGGTTCAGGCAAGACGACATTGTTGGCGTTGATTTCAGGTGATCTCCAACCATGGGAAGGAACGGTCCGCGTCCTCACCTCTTTCTCCATGCTCGACCAGCGCGTCAGCCTGCTCGATCCCGCGACCTCGATCCGTGACAATTTCCGGCGGTTGAACCCGCAGTCGGATGAGAATGCCTGCCGCGCAGCACTCGCCCGGTTCATGTTCCGGGCCGATGCGGCGCTGCAGGTCGTCTCGACGCTGTCAGGCGGCCAGCTTCTGCGCGCCGGCCTTGCCTGCGTTCTCGGCGGCGCAACACCACCGGCACTGTTGATCCTCGATGAGCCGACCAACCACCTCGACATCGATTCCATCGCTGCCGTCGAAGCTGGCCTGAGAGCCTATGACGGGGCGCTGCTGATCGTCAGCCACGATGAGGTGTTTCTGGAAATGGTCGGTATGACCCGCCGGTTGGCGTTGCCAAGCTAGTTGCGCGAAGGATATGCCGAACTGTTAGCGCGCCCGGCTGACGCTCTTGAGATCACGCATCGGCGCCTGCCGGATGAAGCGGTAGGCTGGAGACTGTGCCTGTGCGACGGGAGCCGGCTGGGCTGCGGCCGGCGCTTCCGGATTGTAGGTGTAGCGGTCGGCGCGACGCCACGTTTCCACGCGGGCATGACATTCTTCCGGGTCCAGCGCATCGAGAACGAGGAAGGCGCGGCTGACATTGTGCGGTACTTCGGCAAGATGCGGATAGAGCTTCTCCAGCACGAAGACGGAATCGAGGAAACCCATGCCGAGGCTCGTCAGCGTCGTGGCGAGTTGATGTCCCGAGAGGTCGAGCATGATGCGTTCCGCAAGCCAGCGGCTGGCCGACAGGGCATCGGCAAGTGCGGTGGCGAAATGCGCGGCTTCCCGCGAGCGCGCGAAGCGCACCAGCAGCGCCTCCTGAATATCGGACAGCGAGCGCAGGCCGAGCCGGTCCTGATCATTGCGACCGAGATGGCCGGCAAGGCTGCGGATGCGCTCGCGCAGCGCCTCTTCATTGGCGAGACGCTGTGCTTCCTCCTGGTCTGCTTCCGGCGCAGCAGGCATCGGCGAAAGCGGCATGGCGGGCTGCTCGACGGTTGCCGCGGCGGACGGGCGCGGTTCGGCCTGGCGCAGTGCCACCAGCGCATCGATAACTTCAGGCGACAGGGCATCGCGGCTGACGATCGCCTTCACATGCGCAGCACCATGGGTGCGGGCAATCGTGATCAGCGTGTCGTCATCGATTGCCTTGGAGGAGGTGAGGAAGGGGGCTGCGACCTCGATCGGCTGATTGCCGATGAAGAGCGCAACGGCTGCCGGCATGTTCTCGCATTGGGAAAGGGCTGCAACGGCCTGCCGTCTTGCCTCTTCGGAGGAGGCCTGGAAAAGCGGCATGAAGAGTTCGGCAAACTGGCGCAGTTCGGAGCGTGTCGGATGAGACAGGTTCTCGAAACTGCTGACAGTCGCCATCAACACCACGTCCTTCTTCCTGATGGCCATGGGGCCTTCTAGGTCTCGAAACCGGTCACGCACAAGAACACCCTGAAAACGCAGAACAAGCGGGAAACCGTGGGCCGACAAGCGTTGGCGGGACGCACGTCTGACCATATGGTTATGAACAAATCCTACACCGGCACGGTTAATGCATGCTGAAGATTCTATTAAAATGCAACAGAAATATACACGTTTCGCGTGTTGCGACTTGATGAGCCGGCAAAATAAAATCAATCGCCCCGGAAGCGGGGCGATCTCCAATTTTTTAAACGTGTGATAAATGGCCGGCGAATAATCTAGAGGCTCTTACGGCTTCGGAGTGCCGACAACAGTTTGTCGCGATCGTCATGGCCAGACTGGTAAAGGTCGAGCGCGGTGGAGGCAGCGAACTGTGCTTCGACGCTTCCGATGTCGATATGCTTTTCCGCGCACCACGCGTCCAGCGCACCGCGCAGCACGTCCAAATCTTCTGAAGTGAATGCGGAGCTATACAGAAAGGGCATGGGTTTGCTCTCCGTATGACAGCAAGAGCACGTATAATCTCCCAATCAGCCATCGCCTTAAAACTTTTGGCCGACGAGGACAGAATACACCCGCCGACCCCCACCGCAATTAATATTTTCGTGACGCATATTTGCAACACCTCCGGCGCGATTGCCGCTTCAGCGGAGAAGAGCCGTTAACTATATGAATTACTTCTAATTTTATCCACCGGTTTTCAGCCTGCCTTTTCTTTTCCTCGACTGAAACCAAACAACCATTCTGCGCGTTATCTCACTGCCAAGCAGACTGTCTAAAGCAGTGGCTGAATATTAGTAATCTGTTAACGGTCGTGTGTCTCAATTCGGACAGGAACGACGCGATTTGGGAATATGGATCGTGGAAGCTCCGCAGCATCACGGTATTTCGGTCAGGAGCCGTGAGAAAGGCGCGAATGCCCTCGGTCCGGTTCATCCGGCGCTTGAGGACGCGCTGGCCCGCAGCATGGCGGGCAGGGTGAAATCCATCGCAAGTTCATCCGTCTCGGGCAGTGCATGGAGACGAGAATGGCAATTGTAGTCGCATTGGCGGATCGGCTGCCGCAGACGCCGCGCCGCACGGGCAAAGAGCCCCGTGAAGCAAAAATCCTCTGGTTCACCGGCGTCCGTTACGAGCGGATCGCCGAAACCCCTGACAAGAAACCGGCGCATTCTGCGCCGCGCGTCAAGAACAGGTAGATCATGGAAGCAACTCTAGCGGGCATCGAGTTCGTCGCAGCCCGCTTCCGTCAGGAAGGTTCGCGCAGCTTCATCGAAGCTTGCCTGCGGCGCCAGCGTGCGCAGCACCGCGTAGCCCTCGGAATGCGCCATCTCCACTAGGATCGTCTGCTGCAATTCCTGTGGCAGGTTCTTGCGCAGATCGGTCAGTTGGATCGGGCTGGCTGTGATAACGTCGAGCGCGCCGCCGACGGAGGTGCGGTCATTCATGCTGAAGACCTCGTTGGAGGCGCTGTCATAGATCGCGATCGACCAGAAGGGCACATTGCCCTTAGCGGTGAAACGCACCGGCGCCTCGCTCACATCGAAAGAACAGACGGCGGTGCGCACGAAGGGATCGCCGTTGGCGAGCCCTGCCTCGTCATAGCGGTTGGTCAACAGGTAGAAATTGTTCGGATCGCCCTCCGCCTCCACGCGCGTCGCCGCATCGCGGCCGGTAAAGTGCGGAAGCGCGAGAATGATGACGAGATGCAGAAGTGCTGCGCCGAAAAGCCCGGTTATGACGGCGAAGAACACCCTAAACATTGCCGCACCCGATCTTGGTGAGCTTCG
Organism: Rhizobium sp. WYJ-E13; assembly: GCF_018987265.1. NCBI lineage: Bacteria > Pseudomonadati > Pseudomonadota > Alphaproteobacteria > Hyphomicrobiales > Rhizobiaceae > Rhizobium > Rhizobium sp. WYJ-E13. The sequence continues at coordinate 721,630 of NZ_CP076853.1, forward strand.
GCATCGAAAGGTCGATCACGCCGGAACTGCCTGCTGTCGGCGTGTCGAACAGGGTCAGCACCAGCCGGAACGTGCCGGCCTGCGGCAGTGCCAGCCAGTTGCCGGGCACAGCGCGGGTCGCAATGTCGATGGTGAAGCTGCTGTCCGGCCGGCGCAGCACGGTCCATGAATTCAGCGCGGCCGGCAGGCTTGGCTGCAACGAGGCCGGATTGCCGGCATTGTCGGCAGTAAACAGCGTCCAAAGCCGCGCCGGCGGCGTCTGGCCGATGATGCGATAATGGCAGGCGGCATTGAGCCGCGCCCCGTCGTCATCCACAGCAGCAGTAAAGGTCAGGCCTTCGGCACTGCCGTAGAGCAGCTTGCCGGCACGCGCCCGATGCGACTTCGCATAGGGGTCCGCATCGACAGTCTGCAGCTCCGGAAAAGCCTCCCATGCGCCGAGCTTGATCGCTCCGAACCCCTGCGTTGCATCCAGCGCGTAAAGCGAAATCATGATGCCGCCGCCGAAGGCGACGATCAGCGTGATCAGGATGAAAAGGGGGAACCGAAACACCTTGCGCCCTTGAAGATCAAATCAGTTGAAAGGGTTACCACTGATTCTGGCAGGGTGGAATGCCATGGGGCGATGTGTCCCCCATGTCTTGGCAAACCAGCTGCGCCGGTTTCGCCAAAATAAGAAAGCATCACTGCGCGCTCGCGACCTTCTGCGCCTCGAGTGGTGCGGCGTCCTTCAGCTTTTCGCCGATGCCCTTGAGAATGTTGGTCGATTGCACCGAGAGCATGCGCGGGCGCACGAGGGTCGGCGTGCCGTCCTTCGGCTTGTCGGCCTGCGCCTTGGCGATGTCCTTTTCGGATGGCAGCGGGTTTTCGATGCCGGGAATGGGGCGCAGCGTCACACCCTGATGGGCATAGTCCATCGCGCGTTTGAAGGTCATGGCGGGCAGAGAGCCGCCGGTCATGTTGTTGGTCGACGTATAGTCGTCGTTGCCGAACCAGACGGCGCAGGTGTAGTTGCCGGTGAAGCCCACGAACCAGGCATCGCGATAGGCCTGCGTCGTGCCCGTTTTGCCGGCGGTAACGACGCCGTTGTCGAGGGCTGCCTTGCGCGCCGTACCCACATAAGGCACCCGCGACAGCATCTGGTTCATGTAGCTGTCGGCCTGTTCGGAAAGCACGCGCTTGGCGGGCGGTTCGTCACGGTCGAAGTCGTAGAGAATGTCGCCATCGTAATCGAGGATCTGCGTGATGCCATGGCGGCGCGACTGGTAGCCACCGGCCGGGAACACCGCATAGGCCGTCGCCTGGTCCAGCACGGTCACTTCCGAAGTGCCGATCGGGATCGTCACGTCGTCGCGGATCGGCGTTTCCACGCCCATGGCCTTGGCCATGGCACGGATCGGCTGAATGCCGAGCTTTTCCTTGGCAAGGCGCACCGGAATGGTGTTGATCGATTGAGCAACGGCGGTTTCCAGCGTGATGCGGCCGGCATAACGGTTTGCGTAATTGTGAGGGCTCCAGTTGCCCCAGGAGATCGGCGCGTCGATGATCGTCGTCTTCGGCGTCATCCCGCTCTCCATGGCCACTGAATAGGTATAGACCTTGAAGGATGAGCCCGGCTGGCGCAGCGCCCTAGTGGCGCGATTGAACTGGCTCTCGCCATAGTCGCGCCCGCCGACCATGGCGCGCACGGCACCGCCATTCTCGATCATCACCATCGCGCCCTGCTTGGCGTGATAGGCCTCGCCATATTCGCGCAGCGACGTCTCGATGGAATCGTCTGCCGCCTGCTGGATGCCCATGTCGATCGTGGTGCGCACGATCAGCGAGCGCTGGTGGAAGCGGGGCGACAGGCGCTGCACCTCGTCGAAGGCCCAGTCGAGAAAGAAGTCGGGCGATTTCACCTCGTTGCGGTCGACGATGGTGGCGGGATTGCGCCGCGCCGCGATCACCTGTCCCTCGGTCATCAGCCCGCTCTGGACGAGGTTGGTCAGCACCTCGTTGGCGCGGCCGCGCGCCGCCGGCAGGTTCACGTGCGGGGCATATTTGGCCGGCGCCTTGAAGAGGCCGGCGAGCATGGCGGATTCGGCGAGGTTCACGTCGGTGATGTTCTTGCCGAAATAGAATTGCGCCGCAGCCGCCGCACCAAACGTGCCGCCGCCCATATAGGCGCGGTCCAGATAGGTCGCGAGGATCTCTTTCTTGGAAAGGTTCGCTTCCAGCCAGAAGGCGAGGAAGGCTTCGGTGATCTTGCGGTCGATCGAGCGCTCGTTGGACAGGAACAGGTTCTTGGCGAGCTGCTGCGTCAGTGTCGAGCCGCCCTGGACGACTTCGCCGGCCTGCGCATTGGTCACCATGGCACGGAAGAGGCCGACGACGTCGATGCCGAAATGGTCGAAGAAGCGCCGGTCCTCGGTCGCGAGGACGGATTTGATCAGCGAATCCGGCAATTCGTCGATCGGCACGGAATTCTGATGAATGACGCCGCGATGGCCGATGACGTTGCCATAGCGGTCGAGGAAGGTAACGGCGAAATCGCCGCGGTTGCGCCAGTCTTCCTTGGTGGCTTCGAAGGCCGGCTGGGCGAGTGCCAGCATCAGCACCATGCCGACGGCGCCGAGTGTCAGTCCTTCGCCGGCGAGTTCGAAAACCATGCGCTTCCACCCGCGAACGCGGAAGCGGCGGAAGAAGATGGTGGTATCTTCCCAGATTTCGGCGGCGCGGAAGCCGGCGTTCCAGATGGTCGAGTCGATCCATGAATCGATGCGCAGCAGCAGGTGCCGGTTTTTCGACGGCTGCTTCCTGCCTTGCCCGCTTTCGGGCTCATCTGGCGCATTATTTGGCCCATTATGTGGGTTGTCCGGATCCTGCACGTCCTATATTCCCGCCTGATCGCGCTCGGCGGCGGTAGAACCGGACGCTGGAGCGGGGCCTGAAAGGGGCCGCAACTCTCCGGATAGCCGGAGCATGTTGAATAATTGGTTGATTTTGCGCACAAGAACAAGAGAGTTGAACGGTCGTCACGCGAATTTGCGGGCGGCTGTTGCAAGAAACGAACGATGAACGATCTGCCCTTCTGGAAGCGCAAGACGCTTGCCGAAATGAATGCCGAGGAGTGGGAAAGTCTCTGCGACGGCTGCGGCCTCTGTTGCCTCAACAAGATCGAGGAATGGGATAGCGGCGACGTCTATTTCACCTCGATCCGCTGCAAGCTGCTCGACAGCGAGAGCTGTCGCTGCTCCAGCTATCCGAACCGCTGGGATTTCGTGCCCGATTGCATTCAGCTCACCAAGGAGAACGTTTCCGAGATCGAATGGCTGCCGCCCACCTGCGGCTATCGCCTCGTCAACGAGGGCCGCGATCTCTACTGGTGGCACCCGCTCGTCTCAGGCGATCCCGAGACCGTCCATGCTGCCGGCATTTCCGCCCGCGGCCGCACCATCAGTGAGAACGATGTCGATATCGACGATTTCGAGGATTATGTCGTCGACTGGCCGCTGACGGTCGGTGACGACGCCGAAAAAACCAAGGAAAAGGCGAGCTGATCGTCACTGCCAGGTGTTGTGAGGGATCTGGAAGAGATGCCGGATGCGTGTCGTCAGTGTGGTTGGATGGCTGGCTTCGGCCGACACGCCTGCGCTGAAATGATGCTTCTCGGATTCGATCCGGCGAGACAGCAGCAGACCAAGCTCTTCGGCAAGTGCCGGCCGCTCCTGCATGATCGCGGCGAGGTGGTCCTTGGCGATTTCATAGACGATGACAGAGGTAAGCGCACGGATATTGGCCGGCTCCAGCGCGCCCATCAGCACACCGCGTTCCCCGAACAGGTCGCCCGGCGCAATTCTGGCGAGCTCGATGATCTCGCTGCCCTCGTGCCGCTCGACGATGGCAACGCCGCGCCGCACGATCATCAGGGAAGTCAGCGACGTATCCTGCGTCGCAATCAGGGCGTCCTTGCGGAAGTTCAGCCGCTTCATATCAGCGGCGAGCGACTCCTTCTCGTCTTCCGTCAGCGTCGAGAAAAGCGGGATGGCATTGAGCAGGCGCCAGGCAGAGTTCGGATGTTTTCCGGCTTCTTCCTGCGGATCGGCAATGGGAATTGCCGGCGAACCCGCAGGTGCGGCAAGCTGCAGGCCTGCCGCCTTGGTATGGCGATAGACGAGATCGTAGACTTCGTTCCGGGCGGCGGTCGCTTCGCCCAGTCCGGAGACGCGGAAGGAGAGTTCGAATTCGATGGCATTGCCGTCCAGCCCCGTGATGCTGACGATGGGGGCTGGAGATTTCAGGATGGCGTTGCTGCTGAGCAGCACCGTGCGCATCGTCTCTTCGATGGTCGCCGGCGGGCTTGAGGGCACGACCCGGATCTTCAGCGAGACGCCATGGGCTTCTTCAGGACTCGTCAGATTCGTCAGCCGCGCCTTGGCAAGCGCGCTGTTGGGCACGATGACGAGGTCGTTCGTGCCGTTCAAAAGGTGGGTGGAACGCCAGTTCGTCTCCACCACGCGGCCCTGCACGCCGTCGTCGAGGACGATCCAGTCGCCGACGCTGTAATGTCGGCCGAGATTGAGCGCGATGCCCGAGAAGACGTCGTTCAGGGTGCTCTGTAGCGCCAGGCCGAGCACGATGGCGAAGACGCCCGATGTAGCAATCAGAGGGCCGATCTGGGCGCCGAAGACATAGGTTACGACTGAAAGTGCTGCGCCGACATAGATGATGGCGACAATGAGGTCCTGCAGCAGACGCGCCTCGCGCGGCTTGCGCTCGAAGATCAGGAAGAGCCGCACCGAGCTTGTCAGCACCATCGCCCCGCCGATCCACCAGACCGCCTTGGCGACCCCCACGAAAATGCGCCGGAAAAGATCCGTCGCTTTGCCCATGTCTGATGTATAGGGCGCAATCTCGTGCTTGACGAGCAGCAGCGTCAGCAGCGCAAAGAAGACGAAATTGGCGATCAGCCGGAAGGTCGGGTTTCGTCCGAAGATGAACCGTGCCGCGGCGCTGAGCAGAACGAGAACGATAAACTGATACAGCGGATCTTCCAGCATCGTCCATGACATGCATTGCATCCTGGTTGGGGCGTTCGACCCTATATCACGGATGAAGAAGTCCTGTCCTCTGACACGAATGGATAGGGTATCGCCACCGGTGACGTCGGCCGGCCGCAACCGCTGCTGCGACCGGCCGACGTGGCGGCTATTTCGCGGCGTAGGCCTCGAGTGCCTGGATGAGCTTCAGCCCTGCTTCGGCGCGTGCGGCATTCGGATAGTTCCGGTTCGCCAGCATCGTCAGCCCGATATGCGCCTTCGGCACCAGCACGACATAAGCGCCGAAGCCGTTCGTCGATCCGGTCTTGTTCATCAGCACTGATGTCTGCGGCGCAAGCGGCTTTGTCCGCTTTTTGACCGGCTGGCTTTCCAGGCTCATCTTGGCGGAGTTGCCGTCGAGAAGCCGCTTGAGCGCGACCGGCCAGGCATATTGCTCCCAGACCATGTCCTGCGTGTAATAGGCCGTATCGAAATAGCCCGTATGTGTCTTCTCGATCGCCGCCTTGAACTCGGGCGCCAGAGCATCCGGCTTCAAATTGAGCGCCAGCAGATGGACCATGTCGCGAGCCGAGGATTTGATGCCATAAGCCTCGTCGTCGAGGACGCCGGGGCCAACGCGGACCGGACGATTGTCCTTGGCATAACCGAAGGCGTAACGGTCCATGGCTTCAGGCGGAACCGAGATGAAGGTGCTCTTGAGGCCGAGGGCGGGGAACAGCAGGCCTTCGGCCGCTTGCCTGTAGCTCCCGCCGAAACGCTCGCCGGCGATGCGCCCGAGAAGGCCGATGCTGACATTGGAATAGGAGCGCATGGTGCCCGCCTCGTAGGCCGGCGTCCAGGTCTTCAGATAGGTCATCAACCCGGCATCATCAGTCACGCTGTTCGGCACCTGCAGCGGCAGGCCGCCCGAAGTATGGGTAGCGAGGTTGACGAGCGTGATCCGGTCGAAGGCGCTTCCCTTGAGCTCCGGCAGATAGGTCGAGACTGGTTGTTCCATCGACAGCAGGCCGCGCTGTTCGCCAAGCGCTGCGAGCGTGACATTAAAAGTTTTGCTGACGGAACCAAGCTCGAAGATCGTGTCGCTGGTGACGGGTGCCTTCGTCTCGCGCGAGGCTTCGCCGTGAGCGTAGTAGAATTCGGAGCCGTTGATCGAAACGCCGACGGCGAGCCCCGGAATATCGTAGGCCTTGATGACAGGCTGAAAAATGCGGTCTGCGATCTCCTGGAACGCCTTGTCCGTCATGTCGGCTGCATGAAGCGGGCTCGCCGATAGGGCGAGGGCGATAAGGCAGTGTCTCATATTCACGAGCGTTTCCTTCATGTGCGCCCGGCGACATGGCCGGTGCATGGTCGATAGCCCGCCTCTTTGCCCCTCCACAAACGATAAGAACTCGCAGGAGACCCTAGATTAATTTGGGCTCAAGGGCGGCAAGAAAGAGCCGCAGTTCCCGCTCCACGTAGTCGGCGACTGCGCCCTCGGAGGAAAAGCCCCACCAGAGAAGCGATCCCTGCCATTGCGACAGCATCAACCGGGCAATGGTCTGCGCCTGTCTCTGTCTCTCGAAACGCTCGGCAAGCGCTGCCGTCAGCGCCGCGCCCCAGGCAGCGCCCCGGGCGCGCAACACCGGATCGCGGAAATCCTCGCGCAGCAGGAGCAGGCCTTCCGCGTAGGAGGCCGGATTGTCGCCATAGTCTCGGGAAAGGCCGGTCAGCAAGGCGATCGCCCCATCTGCCGTCTTCGGCATGGCTTCGGCGAGCCGCGCCGTTTCCGCATCCAGCCTGTCCCAGGCATGGAGCAGGGCGGCGCGCAGCATACCGGCCTTGGTGGCGAAACGCTGCACCAGCGTCGAGCCCGAGAGGCCGCTCGCCTTCGAGACTGCTGCAAAGGTCACTGCGTCCGGCCCCTCCGACTGGATCACATCGAGAACCTTCGAAAGCAGCTGTTCATCGGAAAGCGTGCGTGGACGCGGCATGAAATTTCCTGTTGCGTTCGCCATGTTTATGAACGAACGTTCGTTTATATACAAGTGGCCGATTCATCCGGCCGATTATTTCTAGCGGGGAGGACAGCGAAGTGACAGCGGACTTGAAGGGAAAGGTCGCACTTGTCGCCGGCGGAACGCGCGGCGCCGGTCGCGGCATCGCGGTGGAACTGGGCGCTGGGGGCGCGACTGTCTATGTAACCGGCCGCACCACCCGCGCGCAGCAATCCGAATATGGCCGGCCGGAAACCATAGAGGAAACAGCCGAACTGGTGAGCGCGGCGGGCGGGCACGGCATCGCCATGCAGGTGGATCATCTGGTCCCGGATGAGGTCGAAGCTCTGGTTGCCCGCATTCATGCGGAGCAGGGCGGGCTGGATATACTCGTCAACGATATCTGGGGCGGCGAGCATCTGACGGAGTGGGACAAACCGGTATGGGAGCACTCCCTCGACAAGGGTCTTCGCATGCTGCGGCTTGCGATCGACACTCATTTCATCACCGCCCATTACGCTCTGGCGCTGATGATCGAGCGGCCCGGCGGCCTGCTGGTGGAAATGACCGACGGCACGGCGGATTACAACGCCACCCATTACCGGCTCTGCCCCTACTACGATCTCGTCAAGACGGGCACGAACCGTATGGCCTGGGCGCATGCCAGGGACCTTGCGCCGCACGGCGCGACCGCAGTTTCGCTTTCACCCGGCTGGATGCGCTCGGAAATGATGCTGGAAATTTATGGGGTTAAGGAAGAAAATTGGCGCGATGGAACAAAAGTCCAGCCGCATTTCGTCATCTCGGAAACGCCGCGTTTCACCGGCCGCGCGGTGGCCGCATTGGCGGCCGACCCCGACCGCAGCAGATGGAACGGCCAGTCGCTATCGAGCTTCCAACTGGCCGAGACTTACGGCTTCACCGATCTCGACGGCACGCGGCCGGATTGCTGGCGTTACCTTGCCGAGGTGCAGGAGCCCGGCAAACCGGCTGATGACACCGGCTATCGCTGACAGGATCTAGCGCGTCACCGCGCCACCGCCCGAGGGGTTGATGAGCGGAATAGGCTGTTTGCCGCCGCTGCCTGCTTCCGGATTGAGGATCGGCGGTTTGCCGGGCTCTTTCCCGTGCGAATCTTGGTTGCCGGTGTCGGCGGGCGAGCCTGCTTCTGGTTTTATGAAACGTTGCCGATTGCCCATGGGTCTTCCTAATCATCTTCCTTGGTCTTCATGGCGTCGGAAACCTTCTTCACCTTGGGGTGGTTGAGGTTTTCGCCGTGGGCGTCGCGGGCCTTTTCCGGATCGTCCTTCGCACGCAGATAGCCTGCTGGCTTCGTGGCCTGCGGCCCTTCCCAGCGCGGCGACTGATCCGTGGTGCCGGGCGCACCATCCTTGGGACTGTTCAGTGCCATGACATTTCTCCTTTACTGTCGGAGAGAACAACAGGGCAGGACCGGCATTGTTCCCTGTGCGAATCTGCTAGTTTCGCAGAAAAGGGAGCTCGCATGGCTTTGCAGATCATTTCACTGAATGTCTGGGGTGGCAGCATTCACGCACCGCTGATCGATTATCTTGCGTGCACGGAGGCCGATATCTTCTGCCTGCAGGAGGTGGTGCGATCGGCTGCCGATGCACCGGAATGGCTGGAATATCGCGACGGCAACACTGTGCTGCCGCAGCGCGCCCATCTTTACGACGAAATCGCTGCCATTCTGCCTGACCATGACGGCTTCTTCTGCCCCTTCGCGCGGGGCGATCTCTTTCACGGCGAGACCGTCTTTACGACCGAATTCGGCATCGCCACCTTCGTGCGCAAGTCCTATCCTGTCATCGGTCAGGCCGCGGATTTCATCCATGGCCGTTTTTCGGCCGATGGCTGGGGCGAGCATCCGCGATCCCGCAATGCCCATTGCATCCGCCTGTTCGATTATGCCGGCGGCTTTTCCGTCACCATCGCCCAGCTTCACGGCCTGCGCGATCCCGCCGGCAAGGGCGACATTCCGGCCCGCCATGCCCAGGCCGATGCGCTGGTCGAGCTGATCGAACGCGTCTGGCCCGGCAACGAACGCCTCGTCGTCTGCGGCGATTTCAACGTCCTGCCTGACAGCGTCACCTTCGAGAAGCTTGGCCGCCTCGGCCTCAATGATCTCGTCACCGGCGGAGGCTTTACCGATACCCGCACTTCGCTTTATCCGAAGGAGGGGCGTTTTGCCGATTATATGCTGGTGACGCCGGAGGTCGTGGTGGAGCGCTTCGAAATTGTCGAACAGCCCGAGGTTTCGGATCATCGGGCGCTTTTACTTGAAGTTGCCTAGCGCAGCTTAAAATGCTTCTCCAGGTCGGCAATCTGTTCGGCATTCAGCTGGCGGATCCTCATGCCTCTGACGATGATGGAAAGCTTTGCGGCCTCTTCCAGCTCCTCGATGGCAAAGACAGCGGAATCAAGTGTGGCGGCCGATACGATCGGCCCGTGATTTTCGAGAAGCACCGCGCTGTGCTGGCCGGCGATTTCGGCAATCAGCGGCTTCACATCCGCCGAGCCCGGCCGCGTATAGGGCACGACGGGCACCTTGCCGACGCGCATGACGACATAGGGCGTCAGCGGTGGAATGGCATCCTTCGGATCGGTATCGGCAAGGCAGGAAAGCGCCGTCGCATAGGTGGAATGCAGGTGCACGACCGCACCCGTTTGCGGCCGCTTCTCATAGAAGGAGAAATGCAGCGGCAATTCCTTGGTCGGCGCGTCGCCCGAGAGGTGCTTGCCGTCGATGTCGAGCTTCGAAAGCCTGTTGGCATCGAGGAAGCCGAGGCAGGAATTGGTCGGCGTTACGAGATAGAAGTCGGCGGTCTTCACCGAGATATTGCCGGAAGAGCCGGCCGTAAGCCCCCGCTCGAAAAGCGATTTTCCCCAGCGGACGATGCTTTCCCGCAATGCCGTCTCATTCATGGCCGGCAATCCTGTCCAGTGCCTTGGCGAAAAAGTCGGGCGAGCCGAAATTGCCGCTCTTCAGCGCCAAGCCGATCGGCCGCATCGGCCGGCCGCGCTCGGAAACGAGGACCGGCACGCCGGGATCGATCTCCGCCCCGATGATCATCTGCTTGAGGCCGAGCGCTTCGACGACGGCGCCTGACGTCTCTCCGCCGCCGACGACGATCTGGTGCGTTCCGGTGTCGGCAAGCCGCCTGGCAAGGCCGCCGAAGAAATCCTCGAGAATCTTTGCCGATTCCTCGCGCCCGAAGCGCTGCTGCACGAAGCTCACGACATCGGGCGAGGTGGTGGAATAGACGATCGGATTGTCGGCCGCATTGGAGGCCACCCAGCGGGCGGCATGTTCTATCGACATCGTACCGCGCACGATGGCTGCCGGATCGATCGACAGACCGGGATGGTTCTGCAGATGGCAGGCGACCTGGTTCTGCGAGGCAAGCGAGCAGGAGCCGCAGAGGATGACGCCCGGCCCGCTGACGGCAGGTACTTCGGCGGGGATGCCGGAAAGCTTGCCACGCCTGGCGAAGTTGCGCACCAGCCCCTGTGCCAGTCCGGACCCGCCGGTCACCAGTTCATGATCGGCTACCGCCTCGCCGATCGTCAGGAGATCGGCATCTTCGATGGCGTCGACCACGACAAGGCGGTTGCCCTCGGTCAGCTCGTCGCGCAGCCGGCTGCGGATTGCGCCCTCGCCCTTGCGCACCGTATCGAGCGTGATGCTGCCGACGCCGCCGCGCGTTTGCCGCCGCAGCCAGCGGCGGATATCTGGATCGGTCATCGGCGTCAGCGGATGGTTCTCCATGCCGGATTCGCTGAGCAGCTTGTCCTTGACGAAGAGGTGGCCCATGAACACCCGCCGCCCCGTTGCCGGAAAGGCGGGGCAGACGACTGTGACATCGGCGCCCGCCAGCCGCTGCAGGGCTTCGGCCACCGGGCCGATATTACCCGCGGGCGTGGAATCGAAGGTCGAGCAATATTTGAAGAAGATCTGCTCGCAACCCTGATCCAGCAGCCAGCGCGCCGCATCCATCGACTGCAACACCGCATCCTCGACCGGCGCCGAGCGTGTCTTCAGCGCCACGACGCCCGCTTCGCAATTCACCTTGCCGCGGCCGGGTCCGACGAATTGCATCGTCGACATGCCGCCACGCGCAAGGGTATTGGCAAGATCGCTGGCGCCGGTGAAATCGTCGGCAATGGCTCCAAGCAGCATGTCAGGCGCGCTCCGGCAGTCTGTTGTTCAATTCGTCCTCGATATGGACGCGGATGATCTCGTCAAAGGATGTCTCGGCTGTGAAGCCGAGCGAAAGGGCGCGGCTGGCATCGAAGCTCTGCGGCCAGCCGGCAATGATCTTGGCAACCGTCGCATCCGGTTCGCGCCGGATCAGCCTCACGGCACTTTCCCCGGCAACGCGCCTGAGCGCCTCGATCTCATCGCCGACGGTGGCGGCAAGCCCCGGCATGGTCAGCGTGCGGATCTGCCCGAGCGATGCCGTATCGAGTTCGGCAGCTTTGAGCAGGAATCCGATTGCTGCGCGCGGGCTTGCAAACCAGTGACGCACGCTCTCATCGACCGGGAGCACCGCCTCCTGGCCGATCAGCGGCTCGCGCAGAATGCTGGAGAAGAAGCCGGAGGCAGCCCGGTTCGGCTTGCCGGGGCGGATGGTGATGGTCGGCAGGCGGATGCCGATGCCGTCGAGGAATCCGCGCCTGGAATAATCGGCAAGCAGCAGTTCATCAATCGCCTTCTGCGTGCCGTAGCTCGTCAGCGGCGTCAGATGATGTGTGTCGCCGATAACCGAAGGCAGCGGCTCGCCGAAGACCGCGATGGAGGAGGTGAAGACGAGCTTCGGGCAATAGGGCTGTTCGGCAAGCCGGATCGCCTCGAGCAGGAAGCGCGTGCCGTCGAGATTGACCCGGTAGCCCTTCTCGAAATCGGCTTCCGCCTCGCCGGAGACGATCGCCGCCAGATGGAAGATCAGGTCCGGCCGGTGAGCGATCAGCTGCTCGGCCGTTCCCGGCTGCGAAAGGTCGGCTGCAAGGGCCTCCACCGCGCCGCCAAAGGAAGGCTTTTCCGGCGCCACGACATCGGCCAGCACCAGCGTGCCGATGGATCGGCCGTTCAGCGTCCCGCGTTCGCACAATGCATGGACGAGCTTGCGGCCGATCATCCCGGCCGCGCCGATAACAAGGATTTTCATTTGAAGCGGTCCCTCCGACCGATGAAATGAACGCCAACAGAAAACGCGCCGCCGCACGAGTCGGCGTGGACAGCACGTTTCTAGTTAAGACCAGCCGGGAAGGCCTGTCACGCAATTTCAGGCGGAAAGGCCTGTTTGATTGTGGGTTGGAAACCACTCCATTGACAGGGGTGACAGCACTCCTTTCGATGCTGTTCGGTCTCGGCCGGACGGCGAAGGCAGCATTGGGACATCCCCTGCGGGCTTGCCCCGCGGCCGGTTTCGCGGCAACAAGCTTTGCATGAGCATCCCGACAGAATATCCCTTCGACTTCGACCCCACCTACGGCATGACGCTTGCCGATCTGCAGGCGATCCGGCCGCCCGAGGCACCGCCGGGCTTCGATGCCTTCTGGCAGAAACGCTATGCCAGGGCACTGACGGTGAAGCCGCAGCCGGTGCTGACCAAGAGCAAGGACGCCCATCCGGACTGGCATATGCAGGATATCGTTTATATGTCCACTGATAATGTCAGCATCGGCGGCTGGCTGCTGACGCCCCGCAAGGGCGAGATCAAGCGCGGTCTCGTCGTTGGCCACGGTTATGGCGGCCGCGACCAGCCGGAATTCGATATCCCGGTCGAAGAGACAGCGATCCTCTTTCCCTGCTTTCGCGGCATGTCGCGCAGCGCCCATCCGCCGATCTCGCCGGAGGCCCCCTGGCATGTGTTGTACGATATCGACGATCCCGATCATTACGTGATCGGCGGCTGCGTCGAGGATCTCTGGGTTGCCGTCTCGGCGCTGCTGTCGCTTTATCCCGCGCTTGATGGCCACATCGGCTATAGCGGCATCAGCTTCGGCGGCGGCATCGGCGCGCTCGGCATCCCCTTCGATATCAGGATCGCGCGCGGCCATCTGACCGTGCCGACCTTCGGGAACCGCAAGCTGTGGCTGACATTGCCGACTGTCGGCAGCGCCCATTCGGTGCAGGAATACGCAAAGACCCATCCCGAGGTCTTTGAAAAGCTGCGCCTTTTCGATGCTGCAACGGCCGCAACCCGCATCAAGGTGCCGATGCTGACCGCTGTCGCGCTCTTCGATCCGGCGGTAGCACCTCCCTGTCAGTTCACGGTGGCGAACGCTCTGCCGCAATCAAAATTTAACGAAATCTTCATCCTGGATGCCGGGCATTTCGACTATCTTGATAGTGCAGTGCAGCAGACTGCGCTGCGCGAGCGAGTCGGGCGGTTTTTCAGGGGTCTATGAACCGAGAATATCTGCGCCGGTACAGCGATCGGCTCCATCGTGACATGGAGCTTCTGGTGTTCGGCCATGCCGGCGCCAAAGTACTGATGTTCCCAACGCGGGAAGGGCGCTTTTGGGAATACGAACATCTCGGCATCGTCGCCAGCCTCAGAGATAAACTCGAGGCGGGTCACCTGCAGCTCTTCTGCATCGAAGGCCTGGCGAACGAGACCTTCTACGATTTCGGCCGCCATCCGGCCGAGCGTATCAGTCGCCATATCGCTTTCGAAGAATATGTGCTGAACGAAGTTCTGCCGCTTATGGAAAGCCGCAACCGGCACGAATGCACCATCGTCCACGGCTGCAGCCTCGGCGCCTTCCAGGCCGCCAGCCTCGTCTTTCGCCACCCGCATCTCTTTCGCAAGCTGGTGGCCTTTTCCGGCCGCTACGACCTGACGATGAGGGTCGAGTCCTTCGGTGATCTCTTCGACGGCTATTACGACGAGACCATCTACTTCCACATGCCGACGCATTTCCTGCCGGGTCTCACCTCCGACTGGCGGCTGGAAAAGCTGCGCCAGGTCGATATCGTCCTGACGATCGGCAACGAGGATCCCTTCCTCGACAACAACCGATATCTCAGCCGACTGCTTGCCGAAAAGGGCGTCGGCCATCAACTGCATTTCTGGGATGGAAGGGCACACCGCGCGGGCGCCTGGCGCCGGATGGCGCCTTTATATATCTAGAGCGCCGCCGGATGGCGCCACTTTATATCGAGATGCCGCCGGATGGCGCCGCTCTTTCTCTGATCGCCGTTGGGCTTTACTGCATCAGCGGCTTCTTGAGAAAGCTGTTGCGGTCAGCCGATTTGATGCGCAGCCAGGCTTCACGACCGTTCCGTAGCACGCGTATCGGGATTTCCGACCCCGCAGGCCCGCTCTTCCAGACCTTCCGGTAGAAATCGGCAAGCCCGTCCACCTCGCCGTCGCGGATTTCCGAGATGACGTCGCCCTGCTGCAGGCCGGCCTCAGCGGCAGGGCCGCCCTTGGCAACGCTCATGACCACCACTTCGCCATTGCTTTCGGCCGAAAAGGCGCCGAGCCACGGGCGCGGCGGCCGGTCAATATGGCCGCGGTGCAGCACGTCGTCGAGGATCGGCGGCAGAAGGTTGATCGGCACGACCATGTTGATGTCTGCGACCTCTTCGTCCTGGATCATCTGCAGGCGCAGGGAACCGATGCCGAGCAGCTTGCCCTCGTCGCTGATGAGCGCCGCGCCGCCCCAGGAGGGGTGGGCCGGTGCGATGAAGATCGCCTCGTCGAGCAGATATTCCCAGTAGCCCGCAAATTCCTGCTTGGCGACGATATGGGCCTGCACGAATTCGCCCAGGCCATCGGCAAGGATCACCGCGTCGCCGACCTTGGTCTTGACCTTGTCGCCGATTTCGACCGCCGGCAAGTCGAGGGGCGCAAGCGCCTGAATGAGGCCGAAGCCGGTTTCCTGATCGTAGGCCAGCGCATGGCCGGGCACGACCTTGCCGTCCTGGCGCGTCAGCCAGATATCGTCGGCTTCGGTGATCAGGTAGCCGATGGTGAGCACCAGCCCGTTATCCCTGATGACGACGCCACTTCCTTCCCGGCGGGTGCCCAGCGTATTGGCGGTGAAGGCATCTTCGGGGATGGTGGCGCGAACGGCCACAACTGACCGCAGGATCCTGTCGATATTCATGGTTTCATCCTCGTAAGGCGTGGCACCAAGGCCCGGAATGCAGCGAGGGCCGGCAAGGGCCGGACGCATACCATTCCTTCTATAGGTATGAAACGACAGTCGTTTCTGCAAGACCCGTGGCCTGTGGTCTTTTACCCCGCTGCTTCCCGGCTGTATTGCCGGGGCGAGCGCGCCATCACCCGCTTGAAGGCGGTGCTGAAGGCGCTTTCGGACTCGTAGCCGAGCGAAAGGGCGATCATGCCGATCGGTTCGTTGCTGTTTGTCAGCCGCTCGCCTGCCAGCATCATACGCCAGCGGGTGAGATAATCCATCGGCGCGGCTCCGACCTTCTCCTTGAAGCGCTCGGCAAAGGAGGAGCGTGACATGCCGGCCGACGTGGCAAGCTGCTGCAGCGTCCAGCGCCGCGCCGGCTCGGCATGCATGGCGCCGATCGCGAGGCCGATCTGCCGGTCGGCGAGCGCAAAGAGCCAGCCGGTGCCTTCGGTATCGGGTGCGGCAAGATAGAGCCGCAGGATCTGCATCAGCATGATATGCGCCAGATGCTCGGTCATCAGGAAACCGCCCGGATGCCGGCCACGCAACTCGCGCGCCATCTGGTCGATCGCAAAGCGCAGAACCGAAGCCTGATCCGAATGTTCGCTGATATGGACGACCGGCGGCAATATGCCGACAAGCAGATCCGCGCCAGCGCCGGAAAAGCCGAAGCGGCTGCCAACCAGGAAGAAGGCGCCGCCGCCGTTGCAGATGGCAACCCCATCCTTCGCATGCGCATAGATATCATGGGCCAGGATCGTCGGCAGGCTGCGATCGCTCATCATGCGGAAGGGCCGGCTCTGCGTCAGCAGGAAACAATCGCCCTCTTCGAGCAGGATGGGCTCGACGCCCTCTACCTCCAGCCAGCAGCTGCCCGAAAGCAAGGCATTGAACTTGATGCCTTGCGGCGGCGGAAAATCGATCGCCCAATCGCGTCCGGCATCGAGCCCCAGAGAGACATAGCTCTTCGGCTTCAAGAGCGCCAAGACATCGGAAAGGGGATCCACGGAAGGAGAACTCATGCCAAAATCCAGACGATCACAAACATATCATGGACTTTAACGCATAGATCGTATGCGCGCCACCGCATTAGTCTCCGGCCGAAAGCAGAAAGGAGACATCAATGGAAAACGCGCAACACCCCATCGGCTCCGGTTTCGGTGCTCGCTCGACGGCTGACGACGTGCTCGCCGGCATCGATCTCACGGGCAAACTGGCAATCGTCACCGGCGGCCATTCCGGCCTCGGGCTGGAGACGACGAAGGCGCTGTCGCGGGCAGGCAGCCATGTGCTGATCGGCGCCCGCCGGCCCGAAGAGGCGGCCAGGGCGCTCGCCGGTATCGCCAATGTAGAGATAGAAAGGCTCGATCTTTCCGATCTCGAAAGCGTGCGGCGGTTTGCCGAGCGCTTCGTCGCGTCGGGACGCAAGGCCGATATGGTCATAAACAGCGCCGGCATCATGGCCTGCCCGGAAACGCTGACAGGGCCGGGCTGGGAGGCGCAGTTTGCCACCAACCATCTCGGCCACTTCGCGCTCGTCAATCGCCTCTGGCCGGCGATTGCAAGCGGAGCCCGCGTGGTTGCCGTCTCCTCCGGTGCCCATGGCATCACGCCTATCCGTTGGAATGACGTCCAGTTCTCCGAAGGTTATGACCGGTGGCGGGCCTATGGACAGTCGAAGACCGCAAATGCGCTCTTTGCGGTGCAGCTCGACAGGCTTGGTAGGGACGCAGGCATACGCGCTTTCTCGCTGCATCCCGGCAAGATCCTGACGCCGCTGCAGCGTCATCTTGATAGGGAGGATATGGTGGCCGCCGGCTGGATCGACGCCAAGGGCAATGCCATCGACCCGAGTTTCAAGACGCCCGCACAGGGTGCCGCGACACAGGTCTGGGCTGCAACCTCGCCGCAGCTCGAAGGGCTCGGCGGCCTCTATTGCGCCGATTGCGATGTCGCCGTCATCTCGGACGACGGCGCGGAAACCAGCGTGCGCGCCTATGCCGTCGATCCCGACGAGGCGGCCCGATTGTGGGCGCTCTCGGCAGAGTTGACTGATATAGACGCTTTCAGCCGTTAAGCGTGGATGCCGGGCGCTTCGTAACCGGTGCGCTCGACATACTCGGTATAGCCGCCGCCATACTGGTGGATGCCATCGGGCGTCAGTTCCAGCACGCGGTTGGAAAGGGCTGCAAGGAAGTGGCGGTCGTGCGAAACGAACAGCATCGTGCCCTCGAAATCGGCAAGCGCCTTGATCAGCATTTCCTTGGTGTCGAGGTCGAGGTGGTTGGTCGGCTCGTCGAGCACGAGGAAGTTCGGCGGGTCGAACAGCATCTTCGCCATGACGAGGCGGGCCTTCTCGCCGCCCGAAAGCACGCGGCAGCGCTTGTCGACGTCATCTCCCGAAAAGCCGAAGCAGCCGGCGAGCGCCCTGAGCGGCGCCTGGCCGGCAAGCGGGAAGGAATCCTCCAGCCATTCCAGCACGGTGCGCTCGCCGTCGAGCAGGTCCATGGCGTGCTGGGCGAAATAGCCGAGCTTCACGCTGGCACCGAGCGCCACACTGCCGGCATCCGGATCGGCAGTGCCCGTCACCAGCTTCAGCAGCGTCGACTTGCCGGCGCCGTTGACGCCCATGATGCACCAGCGCTCCTTGCGGCGCACCATGAAATCCAGCCCCTCATAGATGGTGCGGCTGCCATATTTTTTGTGCACGTTCTTGAGGTTGACGACATCTTCGCCCGAACGCGGCGCCGGCTGAAATTCGAAGGCCACCGTCTGGCGGCGCTTCGGCGGCTCGACGCGCTCGATCTTTTCCAGCTTCTTCACACGGCTCTGCACCTGCGAGGCGTGGCTGGCGCGCGCCTTGAAGCGCTCGATGAACTTGATTTCCTTGGCAAGCATCGCCTGCTGGCGCTCGAACTGCGCCTGCTGCTGTTTTTCGTTCTGGGCCCGCTGCTGCTCGTAGAAGCCGTAGTCGCCGGAATAGCTGTTGAGCGAACCGGCATCGATCTCGATGATCTTGGTGACGATGCGGTTCATGAACTCGCGGTCGTGCGAGGTCATCAGCAGCGCACCCTCATAGGTTTTTAGGAATTCTTCCAGCCAGATCAGGCTTTCGAGGTCCAGATGGTTGCTCGGCTCGTCGAGCAGCATCACGTCCGGCCGCATCAAAAGAATGCGGCCAAGCGCCACGCGCATCTTCCAGCCGCCCGAGAGCGCGCCGACATCGCCGTCCATCATCTCCTGGCTGAAGCTCAGGCCCGCCAGAACCTCACGCGCCCGGCCTTCCAGCGCATAGCCGTCCAGTTCCTCATAGCGCGCCTGCACTTCGCCGTAGCGCTCGATGATCTGGTCCATCTCGTCCACGCGATCAGGATCGGACATGGCAGCTTCCAGCTCGCGCAGCTCGGCAGCGACGATACTGACGGGGCCGGCGCCTTCCATCACCTCGGCAACCGCGCTGCGGCCGGCCATTTCGCCGACATCCTGGTTGAAATAGCCGATCGTGACGTGCTTTTCGACTGAAACCTGGCCTTCATCCGGCAGTTCTTCGCCGTTGATCATGCGGAAAAGCGTCGTCTTGCCGGCGCCGTTCGGGCCGACGAGACCGATCTTTTCGCCGCGGTTCAAGGCGGCTGTGGCTTCGATGAAGAGGATGCGGTGGCTGTTCTGCTTGCTGATATTGTCGATACGGATCATGTCTAACGCGGGTGCTTCAAGAGAATTTGGCGCCCTTATGCCACGGGTTTTCGCTCCTGTCGCAGTTTTTCCGCGTCATGAAGCTGTGATGTTGGAAGCGACCCGCCCGGTGTGACTGGAAATCCGGTGATCCCTCCTTATTATCCCCCGCGGTGGAGGAACCCTATGGTCGACAAAACGACTGACAAACAGGCAGAGCCGCGACTGCTTTCCGGCGGCAATCCGCAGATCGCCAAAGGCGAGGGCGATGGCCCGGTGCGGGCCTATATTGCCGCCATGCCCGGCTGGAAAAGCGAGGTCGGCCGCCGCCTCGACGGACTGATCATGCGCACCGTTCCCGATGCTCACAAGGCCGTCAAATGGAACTCGCCGCTCTACGGCATGAAGGGCGACGGCTGGTTTCTCGGCATCCACTGTTTCAGCAAATACATCAAGGTCGCCTTCTTCCGTGGGGCCGGGCTCAAGCCGGTTCCGCCGGGAGAATCCAAGACCGCGGAAACACGCTATTTCCACATCCACGAACAGGATGAGATCGACGAGGCGCAGTTTACATCATGGGTGAAACAGGCAAGCCTGCTGCCCGGCGAGAAAATGTAGGGAGAGACCATGAAGAAGGCGACGACGACGAAAAAGGAAGCGGAACCAAAGGAAGCCTCTCCCGCCGAACGCATCGATGCGAAGATCAAGGAGCTCGGCGATTGGCGCGGCGAAACGCTTGCCCGTGTCAGAGCCATCATCCGCGAGGCCGACCCCGAAGTGGAGGAAACGTGGAAATGGCGCGGCGTCCCCGTCTGGGAGCATGCCGGAATCATTTGCACCGGCGAAACCTATAAGGCGGTGGTCAAGCTGACCTTCGCCAGGGGCGCTTCGGTGGAAGATCCTGCTGGCCTTTTCAACTCCAGCCTTGAAGGCAATACGCGTCGCGCGATCGATATCCGTGACGGGGAGGTGATCGATGAAGCGGCGCTGAAGGCGCTGGTGCGGGCGGCAGTGGCGCTGAACACGGCGCGCAAACCAGCGTCGAAGAAGGCAAACGGCTAGATCGGCCCAAAGGCATTTCGTGCCGCAACCGGTCATTGCCGATATAGCAAAGCGTCCTATCTGGGATCCTGTCAAATCACGTCGTAGGAACCAATGGGGCGGCTGAAGGAAATCGTCATTGATTGCGATGTTCCCTCCCGCGTCGCCCGCTTCTGGGCCGCAGCGCTCGATGGTTACGCGGTGCTGCCCTATGACGATGAGGAGATCGCCCGCCTTGCAACGCTCGGCCTGACACCCGAAACCGACCCAGTGGTGATGGTCGAAGGCCCAGGCACACGCCTCTGCTTCCACCTTCGCCGGGGAGAGCGGCCGGCCCGCAACCGCGTTCATCTCGATATCGCAGCCGACGACCGGCCAAAAGAGGTCGCGCGCCTGATATCGCTCGGCGCGACCTTCGTGCGTGAGACGGCTGACTACACCGTGCTGAACGATCCCGAAGGCAACAATTTCTGCGTCACCTCCGGATAGTCGGTCGGCCTCAGCCGAGGAAATCGCGGATCGCAGCGGCAATTTCTTCCACATGCGTTTCGAGCGCGAAATGGCCGGTGTCGAAGAACTTGATCACGGCATTGGGAATATCGCGGGCGAAGGCTTCCGCGCCCGGCGGCAGGAAAAAGGGATCGTTCTTGCCCCAGACGGCGAGGAAACGCGGCTTGTACGTGCGGAAATAGTCCTGGAAGGCCGGGTAGAGCGCCACATTGCTCTTGTAGTCGCCCATCAGATCGAGCTGCACATCTTCCGCGCCCGGCCGCGAGAGATAGAAATTGTCGAGCGAATAACCGTCTGGCGAAACCGCGGTCGGATCGGCAACGCCATGCGTATACTGCCAGATCGTCGTTTCCGGTCCGAGGAATGCTTTGAGCACGGTCCGGTTTTCTGCGCTCGCATCCTGCCAATAGGCCTGCACCGGGTTCCATGCCTCGCTGAGGCCATCGACATAGGCATTGCCATTCTGCGAGATGATGCCTGTGATCCGCTCTGGATGCTTCACCGCCAGGCGGAAGCCCGTCGGCGCGCCGTAATCGAAGACATAAACTGCGTAGCGATCGAAGCCGACGATCTCGGTGAAGCGGTCGATCGTCTCTGCAATGCTGTCGAAGCTGTTGACAGCGGGATCGCCAGACTGGCCGAAGCCCGGAAGATCAGGGGCGATGATGTGATAGCGATCGGCAAGCAGCGGGATAAGATCGCGGAACATGTGGCCGGAGGTCGGGAAGCCATGCAGCAGCAGGAGCTTCGGAGCGCCCCGCGCGCCGGCCTCGCGATAGGCGATCTTGATGCCGTCGACGGTGGTGTTGCGGTAGCTGATCTTGGTCATGGTCATGTTTCCTTCGGTTGAGATGAGGGGCGATATGTCGGTCGTTCAGGCGGCGGCCACTGTTGCCGCCGCCTCGCGGATGACCTTCTCCTTCGTTTTAAATTGGTAACCGTTTAAAGCGATATAGAATGGTTACTATCCAGGAAGGTAACTTGTCAACGGCCTTTTGAGCAGTTACACGTTAGTAACGTTTCGAAAGGGGCTGCTTTGGATTGCAGACGGCAGCCGGAATAGGACCCGTGATGGATAACCACTCTCCCTCCCTTTTTCTGGGTGACGCACTGGCGCTGGATTTTCTGAACTCGGTGGCAACACCCGTCGATGTGCCTGTCGACGCGATCGAGGACGGGGAGGGATTGCTGCACTGGCTCGATCAGGCAAAGCTCGTCTCGCCGGAAACGCTCGAGGCCATACGGGCTCAGGCGCTGCCGGGAGAATTGGACAAGGTCGCCGATCAGGCGAGGAATTTGCGCGAGTGGTTCCGGACCTTCGTCCGTGAGCACAGGGGAAAACAGTTGAGGCGCGACGCCCTGGCTGAGCTCGAACCGCTGAACCGTCTGCTGGAGCGCGACGAAGGTTACAGCCGCGTCGTGGCGCGGCAGACCGATGAAGGCGAGGTCTTCGACTTCCAGTCCATGCGCAAATGGCGCTCGCCGGAAGCGCTGCTGTTACCGGTTGGCGAGGCACTCGGCCGTTTTGTTTGCGACGAGGATTTTTCCAATGTGAAGGCCTGCGAAGGCCCGTCCTGCACGCTACTGTTTGCCGATCACACCCGCGGCCGTCGCAGGCGCTGGTGCAGCATGGCGCTCTGCGGCAATCGCGCCAAACAGGCCGCCCATCGCCACCGGGTCAGGCAGGCTTGAGGGCCGCGACAGGCAGCTTGGTTAGGCATAAGCCACCCAACCTCTGAAGCTGAAGGCCGCGTAGAACAGGGTGACGTCTGAAAAGCCTGCCGCGCGCAGCATGGCCTCCTCATCTTCTGGGGCGAGGATTTCAAGCCTTTCCCGCATGGCCTTGCGGGCATTGTTCAGCCGGGCAGGGTCCGCCCCATCGGGTGCGCCATAAGCGATATGCCGATCGATCCACATCGACCGCTCCGGCTCGTTTTGCGGGAAACTCATATGCGCAACAACAAACGGCGCATCCGTTTTCAGGCGGCGCCGAATTTGCTTAAGTGTTTCAAGGCGTTGCTCGACGGGGATATGATGGAAGGTCAGCAGGCATGCCGCCGCGTCGAACGGACCCTCCGGCGCGACACCGATGCTGCCCTCATGAAAATCGATGCGTCTGGTGTACTCCCCGGCGACCTGTTTCGCCAGTTGCAGCATGTCGGCGGAGGGATCCACACCGTCAAAAGTCCAGCCCTCGTGCGCCTCGGCAAAAGCCTTGAGTTCCAGTCCTCCGCCGGCGCCAAGCACGAGCACCCGGCCGTTCCCGGGTGTCCGCTCCGCCATCAGCATCGCTGCCATGCGATGCAGGCTTGAGAAACCCGGAACCTTGCGCGGTGGACCTTCGAGATAGGATTTGACGGCATCCCCGGTGAAGGGGGATGCCGGCATGCGGGCCGCAGATCTGTCAGGGGTCGGGGATGGGCGGTCATCTTTCATCATGTAACTGTAGTTATTACATGACATCTAGACTGTCAATTCGCGAGCCTATTTCGCAAACTTCCTCGCCCCGGCCACGCAGAGAATGACGGCGACCGTCACGGCAAGCATGGACCAGCTCACCGTTTCGCGCAGCAGCGTTGCCGCAAGCGCCAGCCCGAAGAAGGGCTGCAGCAGTTGCAGCTGGCCGACGGCGGCGATACCGCCCTGTGCGAGACCGCGATACCAGAAGATGAAGCCGATCAGCATGCTGAAGAGCGAGACATAGGCGAGCCCCAGCATGGCGGGCGTCTGGATATCGGCGAAATCAGGCGGCCGGTAGGCGATAGCCGCGACGATCATTACCGGGAGCGATACGACGAGCGCCCAGGAAATCACCTGCCAGCCGCCGAGCCGGCGCGACAGCCTGGCGCCTTCGGCATAACCGAGCCCGCAGACGATGACGGCGCCGAGCATCAGCGCATCGCCGACAGGCGAGGCGGTCAGCCCCTGCGTCAGCGCAAAGCCCGCGACCAGCGCGCTGCCGAGCAGAGAAAAGAGCCAGAAGGCCGGCTTCGGTCGCTCGCCGCCCCTGATCACGCCGAAGATGGCGGTCACGAGCGGCAAAAGGCCGATGAAGACGATGGAATGCGCCGAGGTTACATGCTGCAGCGCCAGCGCGGTAAGCAGCGGAAAGCCGACGACCACACCAAGCGCGATGACGACGAGCGAGATAAGGTCTTGCCGCGAAGGCCGTTTCTCCCGGAAAGCGATCAGCAGGCAAAGCGCCAGGATGCCGGCAATCGCCGCTCGCGCCACCGTCAGAAAAACCGGATCGAGCTGCATGACGGCCACGCGTGTGGCCGGTAGCGATCCACTGAAGATGAGCACGCCGATAAAACCATTGATCCATCCGGTCGCGGTGCGATCCATGCGAAACTCCCTCATTAGTTCGTCCCACGCTTATCGGCGCTTCGCACTGGCATTGCCAGCCACAGTTCGGTACAGTTTGCTGAAACTGTAATGGTAAAAGGACCAGTACGGATGGACGAGCAGATACAGGCTGGCAGCAGGGTCGGCATGGTCATGGCGACAATCCGCCAACGCATCGCCGGCCGCAGCCTCACACCAGGCGCAAAGCTGCCGTCGATCCGCAGCCTTTCGGCAGCCTTGAAAGTCTCTGCCTCGACGGTGGTCGACGCCTATGAACGGCTGGTCGCCGAAGGCGCGATCCTCTCACGCCCCGGTTCCGGCTTTTATGTCGCGAGCCAGACGGCACCACTCTCGCTCGCCGATATCGGCCCGAAGCTCGATCGCGCCGTCGATCCCTTCTGGGTGTCGCGGCAATCGCTGGAGGCGCACGAAAGCGACCTCAAACCCGGCTGCGGCTGGCTGCCGCCGGCATGGCTGCCGGAAGAGGCGATCCGTCGGACGCTGCGATCCCTGTCGCGCGCCGATGCCGCAAGCCTTTCCGATTACGGCTCGCCGCTCGGCCTCAAGCCGCTGCGACAGCTGATTGCACGCCGCATGGCCGAGCGTGGCATCGAGGCCCCGCCGGACCAGATCATGCTCACCGAATCCGGCACACAGGCAATCGATTTCCTCTGCCGCTTCCTGATCGAGCCCGGCGATACCGTGCTGGTCGACGATCCCTGCTATTTCAACTTTCATGCGCTATTGAGAGCCCATCGCGCCAAGGTCGTCAGCGTTCCCTACACGCCGTCTGGCCCCGATATCGAGCTCTTCGCTGCAGCGCTGACCGAGCATCGGCCGCGGCTCTACATCACCAATTCCGCAATCCATAACCCGACCGGCGCGACACTCTCGCCGGTGACGGCCCACCGGCTCTTGAAGCTCGCCGAGCAGCATGGCCTCACCATCATCGAGGACGATATCTTCGCCGATTTCGAACATACGGCCGCACCGCGTCTTGCCGCCTTCGACGGGCTCGATCGCGTCATCCATATCGGCAGTTTTTCCAAGACGCTCTCGGCCGCCGCACGCTGCGGCTTCATCGCGGCGCGGCCGGACTGGATCGAGGGCCTGATCGACCTCAAGATCGCCACTTCCTTCGGCGGCGGCCGGCTCTCGGCCGAACTGGTGCTCGGCGTGCTCAGCGACGGCAGCTACCGAAAACACACCGAGAGCCTGCGCGGCCGCCTTTCCAAGGCGCTGTTCGATGTCAGCATCCGGCTGAAGACCTTGGGCGTCCGCCCCTGGCTGGAGCCGCAAGCCGGCATGTTTCTCTGGTGCCGCCTGCCGGATGGTCTCGATGCCGCCGTTGTGGCGCGTACGGCACTTGCCCGCAATGTCGTGCTGGCACCCGGTAACGCCTTCAGCTTGTCACAATCGGCCACCGGCTTCATGCGCTTCAACGTTTCCCAGACGCTTGATAACAGGGTGTTTGATGTGCTGCAGGACGCGATTCAGCAAGCGGAACCGTCCAACTAAAGGGAGTTGTGGGGCTATGGCAGAAGCAAAGGTGACGGATGGAAGCGTTCTGGAGGAAATCGCCAGAATCCTGAACGACGGCGCCTTGAATTATAATGTTTTTCTGAAATGGTTTGAAACACCGTTGCCGCAGGCGCAAACGTCAACGATTGCAATCGAAAATGCCTTGGGAGCAGCAGTAAAGATAAGCGGTATTGAAGAAGTCCAACGAGCATTGGTCTGGTCATTGATAGAGAATGATTTGCTTTATCCTGGTGATGATGGCGCAGGACCTTCCGAACTGGCGATTAAATCCGAAAAACTGGCCACCTTGCTGCACCTGCTCAAAGAACAAGTCAACGCACTGGCTCACAAGGCAACAAAAGTTGAATCTTTCTGGTTGTCGAATGGGCATCCTGCATACCCAGTGTTTTGGGACTTCGCATTCCTCTTCATGACCGACACTGACGCAACCGTCCTGATAGGTTCGAGCTCAGATTAACGAGCGCACTTTATCAGCTGCTCCGCCACTCCATGAAAGCCTTGCCGATGACTTTGCCATCATCCTCGCGCCGCAGCCGGCAGTGAGCTCGATAGCGGTCTGGCGAGAGCCCCATCATTTCCACCCGCACGGCCTCGCCGGCGCGGATGTTTCCCGAGAAGAAGATCTCCCGACGCGTGATCTGCGAGATCTCCGGGAACCACCGCCCGAAGGCGCGATCGGTGAGCGCCTGGAATTCGGCGAAGTAGAATAGCCCGGCACCATTGAATTCCTGCGATGCATCCGGCTCGAAGCGAAAGCCGCGCAGCGCCTTGGTCGGGTTGGCCGGCAGGCCGAAATGCGTCTCCAGCGTGCCGGCGCGCAGCAGTGCCGCCGTCCTTGCCAACGCATTATCCTCGGCAGCCGCTGTCAGGCCGGGCAGGGGAACGCGGGCGATCGAGTAATTGTCGCCCTCCCGCATCCGGCAGACGAAGGTGGAGATCAGTTCCACCTCGCCGATCAGGTTGCCGCGCACGAAAAGCCGGTGACGGGTCGAGACCTGCGTGCGCGAGACAGGCGAGAGCGCCGAGCGGATCGTCAGCACGTCATTGGCACGCACCGCATCGAAGTTCGCATGCTCCAGCGACGTCGCGCAGATCGCCGCATAGGCCTCGCCGCCATCGGGCGTGCGGAAATCGGCATTCTCCATGCCGAGATGGCGCGCGAGCATCAGCCAATGCCGATGCCCGAGCTCCTTCATCGCCCAGGTTTCCGACAGGCCTGCCGGTGTCAGATGCGGCATGCCGATCAGCACATGCGGCGCGAGCGCCTGATCCATGAGCTCACGCGCTGAGGGCTCTGCCACCGAGAGCTTGGATGAATGAAAATCGAGGATCGCGACATTCATCTTCAAGCGCTGGCCGCCTGTTTGAGGACAGGACAGGCGGCCTCCAGATGACCGGCGAGGTGGTTCACCACATGCTCGGCATCCTTGCCGACGGCGAGGAACCGGCCGGAACCCCAGGTCCAGAGCCAGGGCAGGCCGAGCACATAGACGCCGTCAATGCCGGTCACGCCGCGCCGCTGCACCGGATAGCCGGTGCCGTCGAAGATCGGCAGGCCGACATAGGACCAGTCGGGCGAAAAGCCGGTCGCCCAGATGACGGACGTGATACCTTCCGCCTTGAGATCGAGTTCCGCCGGTTCGCTGTCCGGTTCCCAGAGCGGGACATAGACGCTGGCCGGCGGCGCATCGATGCACTTTTCGGCAATATGCCGGTCGATCAGCGCGTTGATGCCGTTATAGACGCGGTCGGCATTGTCGAGATTGGATTTCAGGTTCGCATCGAACAGCATTCGCCCGGCGGACACGCCTTCCATGCGGCCATAGAGCGACATGCCCTCCAGCGCGAACTTGCGCAGGTCGATATCGCGCCCGCCGTCACGGCCGGTCAGATAGTGGTTGGTATCGTGCTTCTTCTTGGTCATGCCGTCATGCTCGACGGTAATGTCGTACTGGCCGACATCGGCGAGCCAGTCGACCACATCGCGGCCGCGGTAGAAGCGGGCGCAGCGTGGCGCATTGCCGGTCACCATATGCACCTTGCGGCCGGCCAGATGCAGGTCTTCGGCGATCTGGCAGCCGGACTGGCCGGAGCCGACGACGATAACGGCGCCCTCCGGCAATTGCCCGGGGTTGCGGTAGTCCGCCGTGTGGATCTGCAGGATATCGTCCGGCACGCGCTCGGCGGCGCGCGGAATGGCAGGCGCGCTGTAGAGGCTGGTGGCAATGATGACACTGTCGGCAGTCACCGTGCCCGCCGAGGTCGAGAGCCGGAAGAGGTCGCCCACCTTTTCCAGCGACGTGACGCTGGTGCCTTCCAGGACCGGCGCATTCACCTTTTTCACAAAACGGTCGACATAGGCGATGATTTCGTCCTTGACCATGAAGCCGTGCGGATCATCGCCATCATAGGGGTGGTCCGGCAGCTGGCACTGCCAGTTCGGCGTCACGAGGCAGAAGGCGTCCCAGCGCTCGTTCTTCCATTTATGCGCCACGGTCTTCTTCTCGAAGACGACATGGTCGATGCCGTGTTTCTGGAGGTAATGGCTGGCCGAAAGCCCGGCCTGACCGCCGCCGATGACGACGGCGCTGTAATGCGGCTTGAGAGAAAAGGTCATGGATCGGGTTCCTTTCAGAGAATGAAACTTTCGCAGCGCACGCGGGCGTCCGCATCGGCAAGAAACAGGGAGCACGCCTCCTCGATGCGGGCGAGCTGGCCGCGGGCAAGCGAGCAGGGATAACCGTATTTCACCTCCACGCGGTCGCTGGCGATGGTCAGCGCCTTGCGGCTGCGGTCGAGAAAATCGCGGATCGGATAGGTCTGGCCCTCCTCGAAAAAATCGCGGATGACGAGGGAGGGCGAATAACAGGTCTCTTCGCGGCCATCCGGCCAGGCAATGACGAAGCGCATTTCAGGCATGGGCAGGCTCCTTCAATGTCTCGTAGGCTTGGAGATGGGCGGCAGCCGTACGCTGCCAGCTGTGATGGGCGGCAAGATCAAGCCCGCGCGGGATAAGACCGATGCGCACCGGCGGCATGAGCGAGATCGCCATGGCCTCGGCGATCGAACCGGCATTGTGCGGATCGCACCAGACGACGTCATCGTTACAGAGATATTCGGTAAAGGGCGCGATGGAGGAGACGACGACGGGCACGCCGCTCGCCATCGCCTCCAGCACCACGAGGCCGAACCCTTCCTTGACCGAGGCGAAGACCAGCGTATCGGCCAGCCGGTAGAGCGCCGGCATGTCCTCGTCGGCAACAGTGCCGAGGATATGGACGGCGGCGGCATGTTCGCCGAGGGAGGAAAGCACGGCGCGGAATTCGCCCTGATAGCCACGGTGATCGAGCAGCGAAGCGCCGCCGGCGATGACGAATTGCGCATCCGGGCGAATGGCGCGCACTTGGCCGAAGGCTTCCAGCATGGCGACCGTATTCTTGCGCGCCTCGATGCCGCCGACGGCAAGGAAAACAGCGCCATCCGGCAGAGCGAGTTCGGCGCGCAGTGCGCTGCCGTTGACGGCGGGAGAGAAGCGCTTCGTATCGACACCATTGCCGACGACGATGGAACTGATTCCGCGCCTCTCCTGAAGCGTCTTGCGCCACATCGAGCTGACAGTGAAGAACAGGTCGGCCCGGTCGATGGAGCGCTCCTGCAGCTCCATCAGCTTGGGATCGGCGAACTGGTCGATATGGTGCACGGTGCGAACGAAAGCGGGGATCAGTCCGCGCTCCTTCAGCGTTGCCAGCGCATTGCCGGAGATGCCGTCATGGGCGTGGAAAATATCGAAGTCGCGAGCATCGGCGGAATTTTCGAAGTAGCTGACATAATCGGCGATCCGCTGCTCGACCATTGCGATCATATCATCATGCGCTGGCCCGACAGGAATGCACATCGCGCCGCAGGCCGGCTCACGGAAAAAGCCCGTCCCTTTTGCATCCGGCGCATGCAGCACGACCTCATGGCCGAGTCCGACAAGCGCCTCCGAAAGCTGCATGGCGTGCACCACGCCGCCGCGCGGGTTGGTGGAATGCGAGAGCATGGCGATGCGCAGCGGCCGGCTCATGCGGCATCCTCCTGCCGGCCGAGTTGCAGGAGCGGTGTCTCGGCATGGTCGCAGATCACGATGCGATCGGCGCCATCCGCTACCGCCACCTCGCTGCCGGCTTTGATATTGCCGATCACGGCCGCAGTGATGTTGCGGGCGGCAAAACGCAGGATCACCTCATCGGCCTTTTCGGGCGCGGTGGCGATCAGGTAGCCGAAGCTCGGGAAGGTCGCGAGCCAGCGCTCGAGCGCCACGCCATCCGGCAGCGGGATTGCGGAGACATCGATATCGATGCCAACTCTGGAACATTCCGCCAGCATGATCGCCGTGCCGACAATGCCGCCCTGGCTGATATCCTTGGCCGCGAGTGCAAGTCTGGCTTCGGCAATGTCGGGCAGGAGTTCCAGATCGCCGCGCAGCCGCGCCGGCGGCGCATCGGTTGCCGCCTCCCAGTTGTTGAAAGGTTCGCGATAACGGCCGCGATGATCGATCGCCGCGATCAGCACATCACCAGGTTCGGCATCGAAACTCGTCAGCAGCGTCTTCGCCTTGCCGAGAATGGCAACCGAGAGCTGGCCACGATCGGTGCGGATATTCGTATGGCCGCCGACGATTGGCACCCCGAATGTCCTGGCTGCCGCGCGCATGCCTTCGAGGACAGGTGCTGCGCCTGCCTCTCCATTCGCCCAGATGGCATCGACGATGGCGACTGGCCGACCACCCATGGCGGCGACATCGGAAATATTGACCATCACCCCGCACCAGCCGGCAAACCAAGGATCGGCAGCGACGAACTCGTTGATGAAGCCCTCGATGGCAAAGAGCAGATAACCGTCGCCATCAGGCAGCGCGGCGCAATCGTCACCGACTGCCACCGGCTGGCCGGCAAGGCCAAGGCTTGTGGCAACCGTGCCGATATCCGCCTTGGCAGCGATGCCGGAGGAGGCGGAAAGCTTGGTGGCAAGTGCCTCGAGATCGATCCTGTCCCCCATCACGCCGCCTTCCTGGCGAGCGCCACCAGGCCGGTTTCCGGCGTCGGGCAGGGTGGATACCAGGCAAGATCCGCCTTCATCCTGAGATGCGGCTTGCCGTAAACCTCGAATTCCTCGATCACGTCCCAATGCAGACGGCGGAAGAGCAGCCCGTTCTGCACCTGCACATTGGCGAGAAACGTGTGGCAGCCCATTGCATTGGCCGAGGAGACGGCAAGCCGGATCAGCGTTGCGCCAAGCGCGCCGATCTTGCGGAAATCCGCGTGCACGGCAAGCCGCGAGCCCCACCAGAGGCCGGGCTCTTCCTGATGGATACGCACCGTGCCAACCAGCCTGTCGGCCGCGACACCCATCATCGACAGCGCCACGATCGGGATCGCGTGATCGTCGATCGCATCACGGTCGTCACTCTCGAAGATCTTCTGCTCCTCGCAGAAGACGGCGCGGCGCAGCGCATGCGCTTCCTGCCGTTCCCAGTCGGAGGTCGAGAACTTCACCTGGAATTCGCTGGCACGATAGGCGGAGAAAGGCTCCAGCATCATTTGGTCAGCATCCTTTCATAGGAGGAAAGGGCAGAGCAGGCGCCGCACTTGCCGCAGCCGGCCTTGATGTCGACGGCCTTCAAGCCGCTATCGACCAGCATCTTGGACAGCGGACCGAGGATCGAATGCATGAAATCAGGCTTCGGCGCGGGATGGCTTTCGAGCGGCGTTCCCGAAATCGGCACGAAGGGCACGACGAAAGGATAGACGCCAATAGCAACAAGCTTTTCGCAGATATCGAGGATCGCCTCGCGCGTATCGCCGAGACCGGCGAGGATATAGGTCGAGACCTGCCCGCGCCCGAAGACCTCGACCGCCGCCTTGAAGGAGGCCATGTATTTTGAGATCGGCACCTGCGCCTTGCCGGGCATGATGCGCTCGCGCAATTCGGGCGTGACGACTTCCAGATGCATGCCAAGCGCATCGACGCCGGCTTCCTTCATTACCGAGAACCAGATGTCGTCTTCCGGCGGCTCGCATTGCGCCTGGATCGGCAGGTCGACGGCGGTCTTGATGGCGCGGGCGCTGTCTGCAAGGATCGAAGCGCCGCGATCCGGCCCCTTCGGCGTACCCGTCGTCATCACCATATGCTTGACGCCATCGAGCTCGACGGCAGCCTTGGCGACTTCCGCCAGCTGCGCCGGCGTCTTGTGGGCGACGGTGCGACCGGCCGCCAGCGACTGGCCGATGGCGCAGAACTGACAGGTCTTGGTGCGGCTTTGATAGCGGATGCATGTCTGCAGCACCGTGGTCGCCAGCACGTCGCGGCCATGCAGCACGGCAATCTGCGAATAGGGAATGCCGTCGGCCGTGCTGCGCTCGTAGAAACGCGGACGCAGCGGGAAGGACACTTCGCCGAGCACGCGCCCGTCGCGGCTGATGCGGCTGCGGCCTTCCTCGTCAGGCTTGTCGACCAGATAGGGGCTTTCGAAGGCCGGCGCAGTATGAACCGGCACCATCACGGTCATGCCGTCGATGGTCAGCGCCTTGTGGTCGGAAGGGCCGGCGCCGCCGCGGCGGCTCTCATGCCCCGCCTTGGGATCAACGAGCCTGGCTCCGAAGGACTGCAACTCGTTGATCAGCGTCTCGGTCGGCAGAAACGTCGTGTTTTCCATCGGTCTTGGTTCCTGTGTCTGTTTCGAAGGAATGTGCGGAGCCGACCATCGGCTGGGTGGCGCGGCCGTCCATGACGAGGTGCAGCAGTTCGGGCCGGGCATAGTGGCCGACCGAATCCATCATCCGCTTGCGCTTGGTGATCAGGCTCATGTCGAGATCGGCAATCAGGATGCCTTCGCCCTCGGTGATCGGCGGCGCCAGATGCTTGCCCTCGGGCGAGACGATCGCCGTCATGCAGCCGCCGCGCAGCGCCTTCTGCAGTCCCTGGTCGGGCGTGATGGAATTGATCTGCTCCTCGGTCAGCCAGCCGGTGGCATTGACGACGAAGCAGCCGCTTTCGAGCGCATGATGGCGGATCGTCACTTCCATCTGCTCGGCAAAGATCGGCCCGACCATCGATCCCGGAAACTGGGCGATATGGATTTCCTCGTGCTGGGCCATCAGCGCGTAGCGGGCGAGCGGATTGTAGTGCTCCCAGCAGGCCAGCGCCCCGAGCCGCCCGACGTGGCTGTCGACCACCATCAACCCGGATGCATCACCCTGGCCCCAGATCATCCGCTCGTGATAGGTCGGCGTGATCTTGCGGCGCTTGAGGATGAGCCTGCCGTCGGCATCGAAGAGAAGCTGGCTGTTGTAGAGCGAGCCGTGATCGCGCTCATTGACGCCGAGCGCCACGACGATGCCGTGTTCGCGGGCCGCCGCCGCGACCGCGTCGGTGGCGACACTCGGAACGGTGACGGCCTCTTCATAAAGGCGCAGATGTTCGCGGCCTGAGAGAACCGGCGGCAGGACGAAGGAGAAATAGGGATACCAGGGAACGAAAGTCTCCGGAAAGACGATGATCTCGGCGCCCTTGGCGGCCGCCTCGCGAATGGTCTCCAGCACGCGCGCCAGCGTCTTTTCGCGTGATGTCAGGTCCGGCGCGATCTGCGCGGCTGCGGCCCGGACGGTCTTGTTCTTCTCCATGACGAAATCCTTCTGGTGGTGTGGGGGAGGCGGGCGAGGGAAGCTCGCCTCCCGAACGTGCCTTGCGACAGCGTTCCCGCTGGGTCAGAGCGTCCAGGTGTCGAGGATGAAGGCGCCGTCGCGGCGGTGGATCAGGATCATATCCAGCACGTCGAGCGGGCTGATCGGGCGGATGCCGGGGATCAGCGACTGTTCGCCATGGCCGTAGAGCGCCTGCAGCGCGAAGCGGCAGGCATAGACCTTGCCGCCTTCTTCCATGAAACCCTTGATCTGGTTGTTGAAGTTGAGATGCCCGGGGAAGGCTTCCGCGCCGAGTTTGGGAAAGCCACGCTGCACGCCGAGCGTGACGCCGGGGCCATAGAGCAGCACGGAGGTTTCGAAGCCCTTGCGCTTCAGGCGTTTGGCCTGCAGCAGGTTCACGAGACCGATCGATCCTTCGAAGGCGACGGTGTGGAAGGTGATGAGGGCTTTCTCACCCTCCTTGGCCTGGACGTCTTCGAAGACCTTCTCTTCGTAATCGACGAAGAAGTCTCCATCTGCGTGGGCCGGTGCGGTAACTGCGGGCATGAATGGCTCCTGTGTTTGAAGTCAGGCCCCTCTCGCGGGGTACAGCCATTGAGTTGCAAGCACCGTGCCAAATTGACT
This sequence comes from Rhizobium sp. WYJ-E13, assembly GCF_018987265.1. Lineage (NCBI taxonomy): Bacteria > Pseudomonadati > Pseudomonadota > Alphaproteobacteria > Hyphomicrobiales > Rhizobiaceae > Rhizobium > Rhizobium sp. WYJ-E13. The sequence goes on from NZ_CP076853.1 coordinate 755,248, forward strand.
TTGCACAAATAGCAGTCAATTCATGCGAAAAAGCATTCAATTATGCATTCAATTTTGGAGTGAGACGGAACTGGCGCCAATTTAGCAAGCATTTCTGTGCAAAAAATGCATGCAGGCGTGCTGGAAATGAATGCAGTCAAAATGCAATCAATATAAGGAAGATCTCCGCATCGCGGAACGTGCCAGTCTCAAATGCGGCATTCAGTCATCCGTCAGGCTCTTATTGGCCGACGTTTTTGCGTGACAGGCGAAATATGCAACAATATACGGTCAATGTCGACGGGAAACCCTTCTGCGTCGATCACGAATTGCGGATCATGAAATGAAAGATTGGCATCCCGACCTCGGTCGTTCCTCAAGCCCCCGTTACATGGCCATTGCCGATCTGATCGAAATGGATCTGAGAAGTGGCGTGCTGGCGGTGGGGGATAGGCTGCCGCCGCAGCGGGAGCTTGCCAAGCGCCTTAACATCGATTTCACCACGGTCGCGCGCGGTTATGTCGAGGCGCAGAAGCGCGGCCTAGTAGACTCTCATGTCGGCCGCGGCACCTTCGTCACCGGCGGGCAGGACCGCGAGCGCCGGGGCTTCATGTCCGATGCCGCGCCCGATCCGCGCCGCTCTTCGGTGGTTGACTTCTCGATGAACCTGCCGCCCGAGCCTGATGATCAGGACCTGATCGCCCGCATGCGCGAGGGCATGTCGGCCGTGGCGACCAATCTTATCCCTTTGCTGCGTTACCAGGGCTTCGGCGGCTCGGGCATGGACAAGGAAGCTGCTGCCGCCTGGCTCAGCCGTCGCGGACTGGTGCCCTCGCAGGAGCGCATCTTCGTCACGCCGGGCGCGCATCCGGCGCTGCTCGCGATCTTCGGCCTGCTGGCAAAGCCCGGCGAGATCGTATTGTCGGAAAACATCACCTATCCCGGCATGCGCTCGATCGCCGCCCAATTGCGGCTCAATCTCTCGGGCCTGCCAATGGATGAGGAGGGCATCCTGCCGGATGCCTTTGCCGAGGCCTGCGAGCGGCTGCAGCCGAAGGCCCTCTATCTCAATCCGACGCTGCAAAACCCGCTGACGCTGACCATTCCGGAAAAGCGCCGCGAGGAAATCGCCGCCGTCGCCCGCAAATATCATGTGCCCATCGTTGAGGACGACGCCTACGGCTTCATTCCGCTGCACGGCCCGCCGCCGCTGGCGGCAATAGCGCCTGACCTGACCTGGCATATCGGCGGCCTCGCCAAATGCATCGGCGCCGGGTTGCGCCTTGCCTATGTGGTCGCGCCGGACACCAAGGCGATCTGGCCCTTCGTCAGCGCCATGCGCACCAATAATGTCATGGCCTCGCCAATGAACGTGGCGCTGGCCACCCGCTGGATCGAGGACGGCACGGCAGACACGATCCTGCGCTTCATCCGCGCGGAGGCGGGTGCCCGCCAGCAGATGGTGGCGAATATCCTGCCCGACGGCAGCTACAGGGCCGATCCGATCAGCTTCAACATCTGGCTGCCGCTGATGAATGGCTGGACCCGCTCGACCTTCGGCAGCCATATGCGCTCCTCCGGCATTGGTGTGGTCGCAAGTGACGTCTTCACTGTCGAAGGTGCTGCCCCCGAAGCCGTGCGCGTCTGTCTTGGCGGGCCGATTTCGCGCGAAAGGCTGAAGGGCGCGCTGGACTTCATGGCGCATGCCCTGGAAGGCCCGCCGGAAATGTCCGCTTCGTTCTTCTGAGCTGAAGTCATCTGGCCGGCAGTTCCGCCTTCTGTCTTCAGTTCAATTAATAAAGACCCCGCCCCAAACCCCTCCCCACAAGGGGGGGGTTAACCTGCTGCGCCCATCTCTCACTTCTTCAATGTTTCAGGCTGGGCGAGGCAGTGCCGCGGGCTAGCCCCTCCCCCCTTGTGGGGAGGGGTTTTGGCGAGCGGGCAAACTTGTCCCGGCAGTGACAAATCCTCCCGCCCTCAAGCCCCGCAAACCCAATCCGCAAAATCCCTGCGTCATTCTGACGAATAGACTGGCAATCTGCTTTCAATGTAATTATATTGTATGCATACATTATGGGCTATTGTATGGATTTTACCAAAGCCCGGCAACGTCGAAAAGCGAGATCGCCATGGACACCGAATATCCTCCTCTCCCGCCGATGCAGACCGGCATCCGAGGCCGCTGCCCGCGCTGCGGACAGGGGCATATGTTCAAGGGTTTCCTCACGCTGCAGAAGGAATGCGAAGTCTGCGGGCTGGATTATTCCTTCGCCGATCCGGCCGACGGCCCGGCCTTCTTCGTGATCTGCTTCGCCTGCGTGCCGAGCGTGCTGCTCGGCGTCTGGCTGGAAGTCGCCTTCTCCGCGCCGCTCTGGGTCCAGCTTCTGGTCACCGGCCCCTTTATGTTCGCCACCTGTATTCCGCCATTGAGGCCGCTGAAGGGATGGCTGGTGGCAAGTCAGTATTTCTACAAGGCGGAAGAGGGCAAGCTCGCCTGAGGCGCGCCGCGCTTAGAAGAGTGCCGATTGAAATGTGAAGGCTGTTCGAGATCCTCGATCAGCCTTTTTACTATGGGCAGGGCAGGCGCTCATCCCGAAGCCAAGATGTCGCAGGCGGCCTCTATCGAAAGTTCTTGCAATCATTGTACCGATAAGTACAATGCAAAACGAAAGGTACAGTCCAGCAAAGGAGACAAGACATGCCTGCACCGCTTCCCCCCTTCACCCATGAAAGCGCAATCCAGAAGGTTCGCCTTGCGGAAGACGGCTGGAACAGCCGCGATCCGCAGCGCGTCTCTCTCGCCTATTCGCCCGACAGCCAGTGGCGGAACCGCGCCGAATTCGTCACCGGCCGCGCCGATATTGTCGCCTTCTTGGCCCGCAAGTGGGCGAAAGAGCTGGATTATCGGCTGATCAAGGAGCTTTGGGCTTTCACCGACAATCGCATCGCCGTGCGCTTTGCCTATGAATGGCATGACGACAGCAAAAACTGGTTCCGCTCCTACGGCAACGAGAATTGGGAATTCGATGCCGAGGGCTTGATGCAGCGCCGTTTCGCCTGCATCAACGATCTGCCGATCAAGGAATCGGATCGCAAGTTCCACTGGCCGCTCGGCCGGCGGCCCGACGACCATCCGGGCCTTTCCGACCTCGGCCTTTAAGGCCAAGGTGACCCAAAGGTGATGTGTGAAGACCGTTTATGAACGTGCCGATGTCGTGCCGCTGCTCGCAGAGATCTTCCGCGAGCTCGGCTACGAGGGCACGACATTGAGCCGCATCACCGAGCGCACCGGCATCGGCAAGGGCAGCCTCTATCACTTCTTTCCCGGTGGGAAGGAGGAAATGGCGGCTGCCGTCCTTGCCGATGTCGACGCCTGGTTCGAACGCGCTATCTACGAGCCGCTGCGCCGTGACGATGCCGGGACGGCGATCGATGCGATGTGGGCGAATGTGATGGATTATTTCCGCTCCGGCGGCCGCATCTGCCTCGTCGGCGCCTTTGCGCTGGACGAGACACGCCAGCGTTTTTCGCTGGTCATCCGGGATTATTTCGTCCGCTGGATCGAGGCGCTGCGCCAGGCGCTGGTCCGCGCCGGCTGCGATGAGGGTACTGCGCTCGCCGCGGCTGAAGAGGCGGTATCCGGCATTCAGGGCGCGCTAGTGCTCTCGCGGGCGCTGGACGACAAGGATATGTTCCGCAGAACGCTGGACCGGTTGGCCGACAGGCTGGCTGCAGCGAAACTTGAGGGATAGGCGGTGGCCGCTACGTCGGCAAGAGCACGAATGCTGCAGACTCGGGAACCGCGGGTGAGGGGCCTACAGCATCGGCCCGAAAATCGGAATCGATGTTCGGGCCGCCTGATGCGTCGCTTCAAAGAGGTAGAGAGTCCTCACCCGGCAGGATTGTATTTAAGCGTCGTTCTGCGAGGGCACGCGGACCGGGCGCGGATTCTCGCGCTGCGTGCGTACCTGGCGCCACTCGTTTTCCATCTGGTCAACGATGTGCTGGGGGATCTTGGTCGGAGTTTCTGTGCTGGTCTGCATCGTATACCTCTCTTCCTCAGCAAGGGTGTGCTTACGAATTGATGCATTGCACAATAAAAACTGCGTGTAAATCTACGCCGGTCACACTTGAAACGATTTAGTTAATTTCAATCGATTAAGCTGATATTAACCACGAAGGACCTCCGAGAAGCGTATCATGACTGTCTCACTCGACCGGCAATTCTTCTTCGACACTGTGCGGCACACCCTGTTCAAGGGCAGCCTCACGCCGGCCCAGATCGAAGGCATGAACGCCATTTTCCACTACTGGGACGCGAATTTGGCTACCGCAGATCGGCGCTGGCTGGCCTATATATTGGCTACGGCCTTTCATGAGACCGCTTATACGATGCAGCCTGTGCGCGAGACGCTGGCAACAAGTGATTCGCGCGCCGTCGAGATCCTCGAGACTGCCTTTGCGTCCGGTCGGCTCTCCTGGGTGAAGACGCCTTACTGGCGACCGGATGAGGACGGCAAAAGCTGGCTCGGTCGCGGCCTCGTGCAACTGACCCACAGGCGCAATTACGAAGCGATGAGCGAGGTGACCGGCATCGATCTCGTCGCCCAGCCCGATCGCGCCATGGAAATGGTGCCGGCCGTGACGATCCTGATCGAGGGCATGCTGCGCGGCAGCTTCGCTGGCCACCGGCTTTGCGATCACCTCAATGAAGAGAAGGAGGAGTGGGTCAACGCGCGCCGCATCGTCAACGGCACCGACAGGGCGGAAAAGCTTGCCGAGTATGGCAGGACCTTCCTCGCGGCGATACGTCCCAGCGCCTGACGCGGCACGCGCGCGGCATTGTGGCCCGGTTGAAGGCCCGGTCGGCGCGTGTTATCGCCCGGCCTGGGTTCAGAGAATTGTCACAGGAGTGTTCCGCGTGATCCGCCATATCGTCTTCTTCACCGTGCCGGAGGAAAACCGCGAGGCGGTGCGCAAGGGGCTCTCCATACTGACAGGCATTCCCCATGCCCTGACGCTGGAGATCGGCGAAAACGTCAAGACGGACCAGTGGGGCAACACGGTCGATTTCGTCGTCTACGGCGAATTCGAGAGCGAGGAAGCGCTTGCCGCCTACAAGGCGCATCCCGACTATGACCTCTCGACCCGCACGGTAAAGCCGCTCCGGGATACCAGGACTGCTGCCGATTTCGATAGCGACCAGGCGGTCACCACACCCCTGCAGGATTGACGGTGACGGTTGTTGTCTATCTATCCAATTGAAAACGAATAAGAATTTTCGATAAGGGCGATTTATGCCTGGAGTTTCCGGCTAAGTCATTGATAATGTTTAAGTGATGCATCGAAGCCGGAAAACTTTATAATAATTTCGCTCAGCAAACGCTGCTTCTGATTTTGAAATTCTTTACGCGTAATTTTGAGCTAAGTGAATCACTTATTCAGAATCAATGACTTAGCCCCAAAAATACTGCATTAGTGGATCATTGTGGAAATTCTTATTCATTTTCAAATGGATAGGAGGAATCCGGAAATAATTCAGGTTGCAGATGAATCAATCTGTGAAGGGCCGCAAGCAACCCTTGAAAAAAAAGCCGCAAATGATTCAGAAGCTTAGCGGATTGGCAGCTCTGGTGCTGTGTGAACGGGGCCTCCGGCACCTGACGGCAGCGTGTCGGTTCTCACTTTGATCATGAGAACATCATAATCAAGAGAGGCTTAAAATGGCGGACTTCGGAAGCGAGGGCAGCCGGTCAGGCCGGCTGTACGCTCGGCCTTGCGCTGCGTACCAACGCCATCAGCATCAGCACGAAGACCAATGCGATGGCCGCAAGCACCGCACAGGTGATGACCGTCGGGCCGGCGCCGGCGCGGTCGAGGATGGCGGTGAAGATGACGGGCGCAATCGCGTTGGCGAGGTTCTGCGGCATTGACAGCCGGGCTGCCTGCAGCCCGTATTCTCTGGCCGAGAAAAGGGCGAGCGGCAGCAGCGCGCGGGCGACCGCCAGCACGCCGGAGCCGAAACCGTAGAGCAGCACGAAGGTGATGAGCAGCGGCGTCGACGGCGGGACGATGAAGAGCATCAGGAAGCTGAACAGCATCAGGCTGACGCCCATGACGGATGTCAGGACGGGATTGCCGCGCTTGCCGAGCAGCATGTCGAGCGCGCGCGCCGAAATGCCGATCACGCCGCGTGCCGAGCCGAGCTGCAGGGCAAGGGCCGTCGATGCGCCGGACTGGCGAAAGATCTCGAGCAGGGATGGCGAGATGCCGAAGGTGATGAAGGTGCCGAGCGTGGTGGAGATCGCGATGAGCAGGAAAGCCTTGTGCCGGTCGGAGGGGGAAAGCTCCACCGGCGGCGTCTCGGCCGCTGCCCCCTGCGTATGGCTGGCAACCGGCTTCGGCAGGCCGAAGAAATGCAGTGGCAGACAGACGAAGAATTGCAGGCCGGCGCAGACGAGGAAGGTGATGCGCCAGCCGAAAGTCTCGTTGAGTAGCGTCAGGATCGGCCAGAAAATGGTGGCCGAGAGACCGGTGAACAGCATCAGGATGGCAATGACCCGTTTGCCGTTTACCCCTTCACGCTCCACGACCGCAGTATAACAGGGCGCCGAAAGGCCGAGCGCCCCGCCAAGCCCGATCACGACCCAGGCGAGCGCATAGACGACGATATTGGTGGTAGCGGCAAGCAGCAGCAGGCCGATCGCGAAGGTGACCGACGAGGCGGCCAGCACCTTCGCGGCACCATAGCGGCCGAGCCAGCGCCCGGTGGTCGGACCGGCAAAGGCGCTGATCACCATCATGATGGTCAGTCCGGCAAAAATCGCTTCATTCGGCAGCCCGAGGGAAGGCGCAATGACACGGCCCATGACGCCGAGCATGTCGAAGGTCGTGCCCCAGCCGATCAGTTGGGTGACTGCCAGCACGCCAACCGTCCGCACCGTACGGAGAGAAAATGATGTCTGCATGATTCCGGAAAGAAATGAAGAAAGGCGGTAAAGCGATAGCAGCTTCAACCAGACGGTGAAAGGTTTGATCGAACAGGTGCCATATGAATATGACCGGTGCCGGGATTTCCATTGTGGCTGAGAGACATGCGCCATCATTCAGGAATCATGCATATTTCGCGCAATAGTCGAGAATTGTTCTAAAATTCCCGCATTACCGTGCATTCATTTGCCATTCAGGTCGTGTGAGTACATATTCGGGACAAGTTGGCACTACATTGAAAGCACAGCACATGGCCTCTCCTCTGAGCGTCGCAGCATTGGCCGCCGGGCTGGCGGTTTCGGCGCCCTCACCGGACGACACCCGCACGCTTGTCCTGCGTGTGGCGCGCGATTGCAGCGCTGCTGCCCAGCAGGTCGTAGACGAGACGGGCGGCCAGCTTCTTTCCGTGCAGCCGGTGGGCGACGCCTGCATCATCACCGTTCTCGTTCAGGGCAACGGCCAGCGTCCGCGCAAGGTGACGGTAAAGGTTCCGATGTAAACGGAATCGGCTTATTCAAGGTTCCAGTGATTTGCAGCGGAAGAAGGCGAAGCGATGCGCATTCTGGTAGTCGAAGACGACGTCAATCTGAACCGGCAGCTGAGCGACACGCTGAAAGAAGCGGGTTATGTCGTCGATCAGGCTTTCGATGGCGAGGAGGGGCACTTCCTCGGCGATACCGAACCCTATGACGCCATCATCCTCGATATCGGCCTTCCCGAACTGGACGGCGTGACGGTGCTCGAAAAATGGCGCGGCGCGGGGCGCACCGTGCCCGTGCTGATCCTGACTGCCCGTGACCGCTGGAGCGACAAGGTCGCCGGCATCGATGCGGGCGCCGACGACTATGTGACCAAGCCGTTCCATGTCGAGGAAGTGCTGGCGCGTATCCGCGCGCTGATTCGCCGCGCGGCCGGCCATGCCTCCTCCGAAATCGTCTGCGGCCCCGTGCGGCTCGACACCAAGACCTCGAAGGCGATCGTCAACGGCGTGGCGCTGAAGCTCACCTCGCATGAATACCGGCTGCTTGCCTATCTCATGCATCATATGGGCGAGGTGGTCTCCCGCACGGAACTGGTCGAGCATATGTACGATCAGGATTTCGACCGCGATTCCAACACGATTGAGGTCTTCGTCGGCCGCCTGCGCAAGAAGATGGGCGTCGATCTGATCGAAACGGTGCGCGGTCTCGGTTACCGCATCCAAGCGCCGACCAATGCGAATTAAGTCGCTCACCGCACGCGTGCTGCTCCTGACCACGGTCTGGTCGACGGTGGCGCTGGTGGTGATCGGCCTGTTGATTTCGACACTCTATAGACGCAGCGCCGAGCGCGGCTTTCAGGACCTGCTGCGCGCCCAGCTCTATAATGTCATCAATTCTGTGACGATCGGCGATCAGGGCGCGCTCTCGGGCAGCCCGCAGCTCGGCGACCTGCGCTTTGCCCAGCCGAAGACCGGGTGGTACTGGGTGGTCGAACCGCTCGGCACCTATACGACCGCGCCGCTCGTCTCACCCTCGCTGGGCTCGGCGACCATCCCCGTGCTGTCGGTCGTCGAAGCGCCTTTCGACAAGAATTACGAGCGCTATTATCAGGTGACGGATGCGGCCGGGAACCGGGTGCAGGTGGCAGAAACCGAAGTGGTGCTCGACACCGACGGCCGTGCGGCACGCTTCCGCGTCACCGGCAATGTCGATGTCGTGGAAGACGATGTCCGCAACTTCTCCCACAGGCTCTACCTGGCGCTTGCTGGCTTCGGTGTCGGCAGTCTCATCGTCAATGCGCTCGCCATTCTCTATGGCCTTAAGCCGCTCGACAAGGCACGCGCCGCTTTGGAGCGTATCCGCGCCGGCGAAAGCGAGCAGCTGAAGGGCGAATTCCCGCGCGAGATCCTGCCGCTTGCCAATGAGGTCAATGCACTGATCGACAGCAACCGCCGCATCGTCGAGCGCGCACGTATGCAGGTCGGCAATCTCGCCCATTCGCTGAAGACGCCGATCGCTGTGCTGCTCAACGAGGCGCGCGTGCTCGACAGGTCTCACGGCGAGTTGGTGCGCAATCAGGCCGAAGCCATGCAGGGGCAGGTGCAGTCCTATCTCAACCGCGCGCGCATTGCCGCCCAGCGTGAATCCGTGCTGGCACGAACCGATGCCGAGCCGGCGCTCGAGCGTCTGGTGCGTGTGATGCGCCGCCTGAATGTCGAAACCGAATTCGAGCTGATCGTCCAGCCGCCGCACCTCGCCGTTGCCATGGAGCAGCAGGATCTGGAGGAAACTGTCGGCAACCTCCTGGAGAATGCCGCCCGCTTTGCCAAGAGCAAGGTGCGTCTTTCGGCAATCGAAGCCGGCGAGGATGTGAAGGGAGTAGAAGCAAGCGCCCGCAAGCATTGGGTGGAGCTTGCCGTCGAGGATGACGGTCCGGGGCTTGAGCCCGACCAGATCCGCGAGGCGCTGAAGCGCGGCCGGCGGCTGGACGAGAGCAAGCCCGGAACCGGCCTTGGCCTTTCCATCGTCACCGAGATTTCCAACGAGTACCAGGGGCGTCTGGAGCTTACCCGCGGGGAATGGGGCGGGCTGAAAGCCAAGCTTATCCTGCCAGGTGTGACAAAGGATGTTGCATGAGCAACTGCTTGATGTCACAAAGATAGTGGCAAATGTATAGCATGCTTTGCCTTAATGCTGACACGGGGACGCTGCACTTCGATCGGCTCAACTGACACCCCTGATCGTGGTTCGATTGCAATGACTTTACGTTGGCAAGGCATGATCGTTTCTTCCCTTATCGTCGCCGTGACGCTCTCTGGCTGCACGACGACGAAGGGCGCTGCGACGCGTGGACTTTTTGGCGGCGGCAAGCCCCCCGCTTCGGCGACGTTCATCGCCGCCTTGCAGGGCGGCATCGTTGGTCGCACCGGCGTTGAGCTTGGTGACAGCGACAAGCAACGGGCGCTGGAAGCCGAATACCGTGCGCTGGAAGGTGCTGCCGTCGGCCAGCCGGTCACCTGGACCGGCCGTGATGCCAAGGGCAGCGTCGTGGCAGCCGCCCCCTATCAGGTGGGCTCGCAGAATTGCCGCCAGTACACGCATACTGTCACGGCCGATGGCAAGGATACGCTGGCGCGCGGTGTCGCCTGCCGCAACGAAAACGGCACCTGGTCGCCGCTCGGCTGATCTCGCTTTCCCGTTATCCTTGCGGCCAATAGCCTCAATTCTTCGTCAACACGGCATTGGCAGTTGGAATGAGGGCGCGCTTCAAGTAATTGGGCCGATATGCTGTTCTGGATTCTCGTGGCTGTCCTGACGGCGGCCGTTGCCGCCATTCTGCTTTATCCTCTTTTGCGTGGAGCGAAGGCGGCCGAGGATACGCGTGCCGGAGAGGTCGCTGTCTATCGCGACCAGTTGCGTGAACTCGACAGGGACGTGAGCGGCGGCCTGATCACCGCGGACGAGGCCGATTATGCCCGCGCAGAGATCGGCCGGCGTCTGATCGCCGTCTCTGGCGCTGCTCCGGCCGAGGAAAGCAGACCTGCAAGGCATCATCGCCTCACCGAAGTTTTCATCGTCTTGATCCTGCCGATCATCGGGCTCTGTCTATACATCAATACCGGCAGACCCGACCTGCCGTCGCAGCCGCTGGAAGCGCGGCTTGCCAATCCCGGCAATGACATGGCCGTTCTCGTCGCCAAGGCGGAGCGGCATTTGGCGCAGAACCCCAACGACGGCAAGGGCTGGGATGTGCTGGCGCCGATCTATTTCAGCACCATGCGGGTCTCCGATGCCGAGACCGCCTATCGCAACGCCATTCGCCTGCTCGGCCCGAGCCCGGCGCGTCTCGATGGCCTTGCCGAAACGCTGATGGCGATGTCAGAAGGTGTCGTGACGGAAGATGCGCGCAAGGTGCTGGAACAGTCGCTCACGCTTGAGCCGAACAACCCGCGAGCGCGTTTCTATATTGCTTTGAGCCTGGAGCAGGCCGGCCAGCCGAATGCGGCGCGTGGCGCCTTCGAGGCATTGGCGAAGCAGTCGCCGGCCGATGCACCCTGGCTGCCGCTGGTCAACGAGCATATCGCCAAGAATGGCGGCACGGCGGTCGCCTCTGCAGCCGAGCCAGAAGCCCGGCCTGCCGCCCAGCCGCCCGTTCCGGGCGGCCCGACGGAGCAGGATGTGGTGGCGGCTGAGACGTTGAGCACCGGCGACCGCCAGCAGATGATCCGCGCCATGGTGGAAAGCCTGGACGCCAAACTGAGCGCCGATCCCGACAATTTCGAGGGCTGGATGCGTCTCGTCCGCTCTTACGCCGTCTTGAACGACAAGGATCGCGCTGCAGGCGCCCTGAAGCGCGGGCTTGCCGCCTTCCCGGCTTCCGGCGATCAGGGCAGGCAATTGCTGGCGCTGGCCAGGGAATTCGGCATCACCATGGAAGGCTCGGTGGCCACGGAAGGATCGGTTGAATGACGCGCAAGCAGAAACGCCTGGCGGTGATTGCCGGCGGCATGAGCTTCATCCTCGTCGCCGTGCTGCTCGTCATGTTCGCCTTCAGCCAGTCGGTCGCCTATTTCTACATGCCGGGCGATCTTGCCAACAACCCGGTGGCACCAGGCACCCGCATCCGCCTCGGCGGCCTTGTCGGAGCGGGCAGCGTCGTGCGCGGCGAGGGCTCGGTGGTGCGCTTTGCGGTGACCGACCCGAGCGGTCAGATCGTCACTGTCCGCTACCAGGGCATATTGCCGGACCTGTTTCGCGAGGGGCAGGGGGTGGTGACCGAAGGCAGATTCGAGACCGGCAGCAATGTCTTTACCGCCGATACCGTGCTGGCCAAGCATGACGAGACCTACATGCCCAAGGACGTGGCCGACAGGCTGAAGGCGCAGGGCCTGTGGGAAGAGGGCAAGGGAGCCGGACAAGGCGAGGCGACCAAGGGCGAGCAGGCAAAGGGCAAGGCGGCGGTAGGCCAGGAGGCCCAGGCGCAACAGACAAAGGCCCAGCAAACGAAGGCGACGCCATGATCATCGAGATCGGTCACTATGCGCTGGTTCTGGCGCTCGCAACCGCCATCGTCCTGTCGCTCGTGCCGGTCATCGGTGCCAGGCGCGGCGATCAGGCGATGATGGATGTCGCGCCCTTGGGCTCCGTCCTGCTCTTTGCCCTCGTCGCCTTCTCCTTCGGCGTCTTGACCTATGCCCATGTCGTCTCCGACTTCTCGGTCGAGAACGTCTGGGAGAACTCGCATTCGCTGGTGCCGCTGATCTACAAATATTCCGGCGTCTGGGGCAATCACGAGGGATCGATGATGCTCTGGCTCTTGATCCTGTCGCTGTTCAGTGCGCTGGTGGCGATCTTCGGCCGCAATCTGCCCGATACGCTGAAGGCCAACGTTCTCTCGGTCCAGGCCTGGATCTCGGTCGCCTTCATCCTCTTCATCCTCTTGACCTCCAATCCCTTCGTCCGCCTCGATCCGGCCCCTGCCGAGGGCCGCGACCTGAACCCGGTGCTGCAGGATATCGGGCTCGCCATCCATCCGCCGCTGCTCTACCTCGGTTATGTCGGCTTCTCCGTCTGCTTCTCCTTCGCCGTCGCCGCCCTTCTCGACGGCCGTATCGATGCCGCCTGGGCGCGCTGGGTGCGGCCCTGGACGCTGGCGGCTTGGACTTGTCTGACGCTTGGCATCGCCATGGGCTCCTACTGGGCCTATTACGAACTCGGCTGGGGCGGCTGGTGGTTCTGGGATCCGGTGGAGAATGCCTCCTTCATGCCCTGGCTTGCCGGCACCGCACTCTTGCATTCGGCCCTCGTCATGGAAAAACGCGAGGCCTTGAAGATCTGGACGGTGCTGCTCGCCATCCTCACCTTCTCGCTGTCGCTGATGGGCACCTTCCTGGTGCGCTCCGGTGTCTTGACCTCGGTGCATGCCTTTGCCAGCGATCCGAGCAGGGGCGTCTTCATCCTCTGCATCCTGCTGATCTTCATCGGCGGGGCGCTGTCGCTCTTTGCCTTGCGCGCGCCGCTTCTGTCGGCCGGCGGGCTGTTTGCGCCGATCTCGCGCGAAGGCGCGCTGGTCGTCAACAACCTGATCCTGACGGTTGCCTGCGGCACGGTGCTGACCGGCACGCTCTATCCGCTGGTGCTGGAAACGCTGACCGGCGACAAGATCTCCGTCGGCGCGCCCTTCTTCAACCTGACCTTCGGCCTGTTGATGGCGCCGCTTCTGATCGTCGTGCCCTTCGGGCCGCTGCTTGCCTGGAAGCGCGGCGACCTGCTCGGCGCCCTGCAGCGGCTCTATGTCGTGGCCGGCCTGTCGCTCGCCGCAGCGCTGATCTTCTTCTATCTCGAACATGGTGGCCCGGTCATGGCGGTGCTCGGCCTTGCCGCCGGTCTGTTCCTGATCCTGGGCGCTGGTGCCGACCTCTGGTACCGCGCCGGTATCGGCAAGGTGAAGGCGGATATCGCCTGGCGCCGATTGACCGGCCTGCCGCGCTCGGCCTTCGGCACCGCACTTGCCCATGCCGGCCTTGGCGTCACCGTGCTCGGCATCGTCGCCGTCACGACCTTTGAGACCGAACATGTGGTCGAGATGAAACAGGGCCAGGCGACGGAGGCCGGCGGCTACGGCATTGTCTTCGACGGCATTGAGCCGGCGACCGGCCCGAACTATACCGAGGACCGCGGCCACTTCTCGATCCGCCGCGGCGGCGCCGAGGTTGCCGATGTCTGGTCGGCCAAGCGGCTTTATACCGCAAGGCAGATGCCGACGACGGAAGCCGGCATCCTGACCTTCGGCCTCAGCCAGCTCTATGTCTCGCTCGGTGACGCGACGAAGGACGGCGGCATCGTCGTGCGTATCTGGTGGAAGCCGTTCATCCTGTGCATCTGGGGCGGGGCGCTGATCATGGCGGCAGGCGGCTGCGTCTCGCTGACCGACCGGCGTCTGCGTGTCGGGGCCCCGAGCCGTAAGGCGAAGGCCAAGGCAACTAAGCCGGCAGCACCGGTCATGGAGCCGGCGGAATGATCAAGCGTCTCCTGTTTGCTCTGACCTTGATGTTGGCGGCCGCCCCGGCCTTTGCCGTCAATCCCGACGAAATGCTCTCCGACCCCGCCCTCGAAGCGCGGGCGCGAACATTGTCGGCGCAACTGCGCTGCATGGTCTGCCAGAACCAGTCGATCGATGATTCCAATGCCGATCTCGCCAAGGATCTGCGCCTCTTGGTGCGCGAGCGCATCACCGATGGCGACAGCGACGACGAGGTGCTGAACTATATCGTCTCGCGCTATGGGGAGTTCGTGCTGCTGAAGCCGCGCTTCAGCGTGCGCACGCTGCTGCTCTGGGGCGCGCCCGTGCTGCTGATCCTCGCCGGCGGAGCCTCGCTCGTCGTCTTTGCCCGCAAGCGAGCCGGCAAACCCACCGGCAGCAAGCTCACCGCCGAAGAGCAGGAGAAGCTCGCCGAGTTGCTGAAAAAATAAGGAACCATTCAGCCGCGACAAACCACGGCGGAATGGTCGATCCTCAAACCTTCCGATAGGGAAACAGCGCCCTTACTGCAGGATCGCGCAGCCACAACCCACCCCACATGAACAGCCCTAAATAGATGCTGAACAATATATGGCTGAAGAGCGGGCTTCCGGCCCGGATCTGCGTGGCCATCGCGCCGCCGAGCAGCCCCATCATCAGCACCGCGCCAAAGACGCTCGTCTGCGGGATGAGATAGAGCACGAGGCAGGTGAGCTCGATCAGGCCGATCATCAGCACATAACCGTTCGGCCATCCAAGCTGCGTCATGATTTCCTCGGCGACCGGCAGGCCCAAGAGCTTGGGGGCGATTGATGCGCCGAGCATGAAGAGCGCGAAGAGCCCGGTCAGCACGCGACCGGTCCAGAGCATGGCCTTTTCGCTCACGGTTGACCCGCCGGGATCGTGTTGACCATCCAAGGCGTGCCGAAGCGATCGATGAACATGCCGAAGCCAGGCGACCAGAAGGTGGCGTTATATGGCATGGTCACCTTGCCGCCTTCCGAGAGTGCCTCGAAAACGCGCTTCGTTTCCGCCGCATCCTCGCTGTGATAGGTGGCGCTGAAGCCGCCCATATCCTCCTGATATCCGGGAGGGGCGTCGCAGCCCATCAGGGACTGGTCGCCGACATCGAGCCAGGCATGCATGATCTTGTCCTTGAAGGACGGATCGATCGGCATGTCGCCGGGCGCTTCGGCAAAGGTGAACATGCCGTTCAGCTTGCCACCGAGCACCTTGGCGTAGAATTCGAAGGCCTGCCGGCATTCACCTTTGAAGACGAGATTCGTGATGAGTTTCATGGTCCTCACTCCCTTTGATTTGCCTGCGTTGCAATCCAGCTTTCCAGCCTGCCGAAGGTGCTCTCCCAGCCGTAGCGGTGACCGGTGACGCTCTCTTCGGATTTCAGGTCCGCATGGGTGAAATCCATCCGCGTGCGGCCATCGGCGAGTTCTTCGAAGACAACGGTCACGAGTGTCACGACCGCTTCGCCATCCTCATGCGATCCTTCCCATTGGAAGGTGAAGGAGAGGCGCGATGGCTCGTCGATTTCCCTGTAGACGCCGCTCTGCCATAACAGCCGGCCATCCTCCGCATTCTTCAGGCAGGCCCTGTAGGCGCCGCCAACACGCAGATCCTGTACGACGCTGACGGCCGGCCATTCGACAGGGCCGAGCCAGGCGACGACCATTTCCGGCCGCGTCCAGGCAGCCCATAAAAGGGCACGCGGTGCATTGAATATCCGCTGCATATGCAATGTGGGGCGCGATAGCTGATCGGCCATGATATTCCCCTTGTCGTGATTGAAAATGCGAGTTGACGGTCAATTGCGAGGGCCGCTGTCGTCCGCTCTCTGGATCTTCTGCAGGTAACCGTCCAACCGGTCGAAGCTCGATTCCCAGAAGCGCCGGTATTGCTCCAGCCAGTCGGCAATGCTTTTCATCGTCTGCGGTTCAAGCCTGGCCGGTCGCCACTGGGCTTCCTTGCCACGGCTGATGAGGCCGGCCTTTTCCAGCACCTTCAGATGTTTCGAAACCGCCGGAAGGCTCATGTCGAAGGGGGCAGCGAGTTCGTTGACCGAAGCTTCGCCTTCGGCCAGCCGCGCGATGATGGCCCGGCGCGTGGGGTCTGCAAGGGCGGCGAAAGCGGCGCTCAGCGTGTCGGTCTGCATGATATCCTCGTATGTAACGCTTTGGTTAAATACAAGGCGTCCACCCGCTTGTCAACCAATCGGTTAAATAGGATGGCGGCGAGCGGCTTGACCCATCCCGCATGCCACCACAAGAATGTCAGTACATTACGAATTTTTCATGGGCCGGACAGTTCGCAGTAAGGTGTGGCGTCCTATATCTCGACCATTCACGGATCCGGCATCGCCCGGAACGAGATCTGAACAAGAAGAGAAGGTGCTTCAATGCTCAAAAATTTCCGCGGACGTCCGTCCCTCAAAACGGTGCTTCAGGCATCCACCGTAGCCGGTCTGGCAGCCGCCGTGCTTGCAACCGGTATCCCTGTCGAGATCTCCCGTTCTTACGCCGAGGCTGTCAATGTCCAGGCTCCCTCGGTTCCGAGCTTCGCCAATGTCGTTGACGCCGTTTCCCCTGCCGTCGTTTCCGTTCGTGTCGAAAGCCGCGTGAAGCCCGCTTCCGATGACGGCAACGGTTTCGCCTTCGATTTCAACGGCCGCGGCTTTGACGATCTGCCCGACGCTCTGAAACCGTTCTTCCGCCAGTTCGGCGAGCAGCAGAACCGCCAGGGCCAGAATCAGCAGCGCCGCTTCGGCCATCCGGGTGAGGGCCGTCTGCGCCCGGTCGCTCAAGGGTCGGGCTTCTTCATCACCGAAGACGGCTACATCGTCACCAACAACCACGTCGTGTCCGACGGCTCGGCCTTCGTTGCCGTCATGAATGACGGTACCGAGCTCGACGCAAAGCTGATCGGCAAGGATCCGCGCACCGACCTCGCCGTGCTGAAGGTGGATGGCAAGGGCCGCAAGTTCACCTATGTCAATTGGGCCGATGACAACAAGGTCCGCGTCGGTGATTGGGTCGTCGCCGTCGGCAATCCCTTCGGCCTCGGCGGCACGGTCACGGCCGGCATCATTTCGGCCCGCGGCCGCGATATCGGCTCCGGCCCCTATGACGATTACCTGCAGGTCGATGCGGCCGTCAACCGCGGTAACTCGGGTGGCCCGACCTTCAACCTCAACGGCCAGGTCGTCGGCATCAACACCGCGATCTTCTCGCCGTCGGGCGGCAGCGTCGGTATCGCCTTCGCAATCCCTGCTTCCACTGCCAAGGACGTCGTTGCCGATCTGATGAAGGACGGTACGGTTTCGCGCGGTTACCTCGGCGTTCAGATCCAGCCGGTCACCAAGGACATCGCCGACTCCCTCGGCCTCTCCGAAGCAAATGGCGCTCTGGTCGTTTCCGCACAGGAAGGCACACCCGGTCAGAAGGCCGGCATGAAGACCGGCGACGTCGTCACCGCAGTCAACGGCGAGCCGGTCAAGGATGCCCGCGATCTCAGCCGCCGCATCGGCGCCATGACGCCGGGCAGCAAGGTCGAGCTTTCGGTATGGCGTTCCGGCAAGGCGCAGTCCGTCAGCGTCGAGCTCGGCACGCTGCCGGCTGATCAGCAGGCTTCCGCCGGCGACGACAACGACCAGCAGGAGCAGGCCCAGCCGCCGGCTTCCGAGAAGGCGCTTGCCGATCTCGGCCTGACGGTCGGCCCGTCTGACGATGGCAAAGGCCTCGCCATCACCGGCATCGATCCGAATTCGGATGCCGCCGACAAGGGCATCAAGGAAGGCGAGACGATCACCTCGGTCAACAACCAGGAAGTCTCCAGCGCCGACGATGTCGTCCGCGTCATCAACCAGGCCAAGAAGGACGGCCGCACCCGCGCGCTGTTCCAGATCCAGTCGAAGGACGGCAGCCGCTTCGTCGCCCTCCCGATCAACGGCCAGGGCTGATCTTCTGGCCTCAGAAGGCCGGAGCCGCGCAGGGACACATGCTGCGCGGCTCCCAATTTTCCAACTTTGTCAAATTCTTCAAGTCCGCTGAATTCTTCAATTATGAAGGACGCCCGCAATGACCTCCGCACAACAGGAAGACGCTTTGAGCCTTGCCGAAACGCAACCGGCGGGTAATGTCGGCCGAATGAAGATTCTCATCATCGAAGACGATCTCGAAGCGGCGGTCTATCTCACGAAAGCCTTTCGTGAGGCGGGGATCGTTGCCGACCATGCAAGCGACGGCGAAAGCGGTCTCTTCATGGGGTCGGAAAATACCTACGACGTCATCGTCATCGACCGCATGCTGCCGCGCCGCGATGGTCTCTCCGTCATCAGCGAGCTGCGCCGCAAGGGCATCCACACGCCGGTTCTCATTCTCTCCGCTCTCGGTCAGGTCGACGACCGCGTGACGGGTCTGCGCGCCGGCGGCGACGACTACCTGCCGAAGCCCTATGCTTTCAGCGAGCTGCTCGCCCGCGTCGAAGTGCTCGGCCGCCGCAAGGGTACGCCGGACCAGGATGTCGTCTACCGCGTCGGCGATCTCGAGCTCGACCGCCTCTCGCATGAGGTCCGCCGCGGCGGCAAGGAAATCCCGCTGCAGCCGCGCGAATTCCGCCTGCTGGAATATTTGATGAAGAATGCCGGCCAGGTCGTGACCCGCACCATGCTTCTCGAAAATGTCTGGGATTACCATTTCGATCCGCAGACCAATGTCATCGACGTGCATGTCTCGCGCCTGCGCTCCAAGATCGAGAAGGACTTCAGCCAGCCGCTGCTGAAGACGATCCGAGGCGCGGGTTACATGATCAAGGACGAGGGATGAGCCGCTTCTGGGTTCTCTTCAAGTCCACTGCAGTCCGCCTTTCGGCTCTTTATATCCTGCTCTTTGCCATCTGCGCCGCAACGCTCGTCTTCTATGTGACGGCGATGTCCGAG
Organism: Rhizobium sp. WYJ-E13; assembly: GCF_018987265.1. Classification (NCBI taxonomy): domain Bacteria; kingdom Pseudomonadati; phylum Pseudomonadota; class Alphaproteobacteria; order Hyphomicrobiales; family Rhizobiaceae; genus Rhizobium; species Rhizobium sp. WYJ-E13. The sequence goes on from NZ_CP076853.1 coordinate 774,167, forward strand.
CGGCTGCTGTCCGGCCAGATCCGCGATGCGGTCGCCCAGGAGGTGACGCAGGTCCAGCGCGCCTATGATGCCGGCGGCATGAACCTGCTCCTGCGGACGATGGAGCGCCGTGCCCGCCAGCCGGGCGCCAATCTCTATCTCATCGCCGGTCCCTCGGGCGATATCCTCGCCGGTAACGTCGCCTCCGTACAGCCTGGCGTTTTCGAGGAGCAGGGCTGGACCTCGGTGCCCTTCATGTATCAGCGCTATACCGACAGCGGTCTGGTGCGGCATACGGCGATTGCCAACATCTTCGTTCTCGACAACGGCCTGCGCGTACTGATCGGCCGAGACCTTGGCGAGCCGGAACGTTTCCGCGTGCTGGTGCGCCAGGCCCTCATGATCGCGCTCGCCATCATGGGCCTCGGCGCCATCATCATCTGGTTCGGCATCGGCCGCAATGCGCTGAAACGCATCGACCGCATGTCGGACGCCGGCAAGAAGATCATGGCCGGCGATCTCTCGCAGCGCCTGCCGGTCGGCGGCTCGGGCGACGAATTCGACCGGCTTTCCGTCTCGCTGAACAACATGCTGGAACGCATCGAGAAGCTGAACGAAGGGCTGCGGCAGGTCTCCGACAATATCGCCCATGACCTGAAGACGCCGCTGACGCGCCTGCGCAACAAGGCCGCCGATGCGCTCGACATGGAGGACCGCGAGCTGCGCCGCAGCGCTTTGGAAGGCATCATCTCTGAATCCGACCAGCTCATCCGCACCTTCAATGCGCTGCTGATGATTTCCCGCGTCGAGGCTGGTTCCGTCGCCGCCGAAATGTCGCCGATCGAGCTTTCCGCCATCGTCGCCGACAGCGCCGAACTCTACGAGCCGGTCGCCGATGAGGCAGGCATGGCGCTGACGTCCGAGATCGAGCCCGGCATCGAGATACAGGGCAACCGCGAACTGATCGGCCAGGCGATCTTCAATCTGCTCGACAATGCGATCAAATATTCCGCCGATACCCAGGGCACAGGCGCCGTCTCTGTGGAGCTCCACCGCCGCCCCGACGGCATATGCCTATCCGTTGCCGATCACGGCCCCGGCGTCCCGCCTGACCGCCGCGAGGATGTGCTGAAGCGCTTTGTCCGCCTGGATGAAAGCCGTTCGAAGCCGGGCACCGGCCTTGGCCTCTCTCTCGTCGAGGCGATCATGGAGCTGCACGGCGGTACGCTGGAGCTTTCGGACACGGATCCCGGCAATGCGGAACGTCCCGGCCTCACCGTCAGCATGGTTTTCCCCGTCAGGCCTGCCTGATTTCCTTATCATTTTCATATTGGCGCTTTCACGCCGACACCCTAGTTTAAAGTCGCATTGCGGCATGGCAGGGAGAGCAAATGCTGACGAAATCGAAGCACGGCCTGAAGGATGTCGCCGAGGGACTTCTGCGGCCGTTGAATCAGACGGAACTGAAAGCGGCGATCGTCGACCTGCAGGATATCGGCAAGAGCGAGCCTGTTGTCGCCGATATGCTGAAGGCCGAAGGCGCGCTGCGCGATTTCATCGCCGCCGTTCTGACCCTCTCTCCCTACCTGCGTGAGATCGCCAATCTCGATCCGGCCATCCTTGCCTCCGCCATCAGCGATCCGCTGGAACCGCAGATCGACGCGCTGATTGCAGAGGCGCGCGATTGCTGGAAGCCGGACAGCGAAGGAAACGTGCCGGGCGAAGGCCAGGTGATGACCAGGCTTCGCATCGTCAAGCGCAGGGTGGCCTTCCTCGTAGCCCTTGCCGATCTCGCCCGCATCTTCGACGGCAGGGCAACGACCGGCTGGCTCAGCGAACTCGCCGAGGTGTCGGTGACGGCTGCCATCAATCACCTGCTGCTGTCGACGCATGAAAGCGGCAAGCTGAAGCTGAAGAATGCTGCTGCACCGAGCGAGGGTTCCGGCCTCATCGTTCTCGGCATGGGCAAGCTCGGCGCTTCCGAGCTCAACTATTCCTCCGATATCGATCTCGTCGTCTTCTTCGACGAACAAGCCGGCATCGTGCCTGATCCGGATGATGCGATCGAGATTTTCCCGCGTATGATGCGGCGGCTGGTGCGTATCCTGCAGGAGCGCACGGCGGACGGTTATGTCTTCCGCACCGACCTGCGGCTGCGGCCGGACCCCGGCTCGACACCGCTGGCAATGTCAGTCGATGCCGCCATGATCTATTACGAGGGCAGGGGGCAGAACTGGGAGCGAGCCGCCTTCATCAAGGCCCGCGCCGTCGCCGGCGATATTGCCGCTGGCGAGCAGTTCCTGCGCGGCCTTGCTCCCTTCGTCTTCCGCAAATATCTCGATTATGCGGCGATATCAGACATCCACTCCATCAAGCGGCAGATCCACGCCCATAAGGGGCATGGCGCAATCGCCGTGAAGGGCCATAACGTCAAGCTTGGCCGCGGCGGCATCCGCGAGATCGAATTCTTCGTGCAGACCCAGCAACTGATCGCCGGCGGCCGGATGCCGGCACTGCGCTCGCGTGTCACCGAGGAGACGCTGGCGGAGCTCACCAAGGCAAAGTGGATCGATGCGGAAACCCGCGACGAGCTGACGGAGGCCTACTGGTTCCTTAGGGATGTCGAGCACCGCATCCAGATGGTGCGCGACGAGCAGACCCATCTGCTGCCGGAAACCGATGCAGAGCTGAAGCGCATCGCGTTCATGATGGGCTTTACCGACACGCCGAGCTTTTCCGAACGGCTGGTGGAGGTGCTGAAAGCGGTCGAGCGGCGCTACGCCGACCTTTTCGAGCAGGAAACGAAGCTCTCCGTTGGAACCGGCAATCTCGTCTTCACCGGTCAGGGCGACGATCCCGATACGCTGGAGACGCTGAAGAAGCTTGGCTTCGAACGGCCATCGGATATTTCACGCATTATCCGCACCTGGCACTACGGCCGCTACCGCGCCACGCAATCGGTCGAGGCGCGAGAACGTCTGACGGAACTGGCGCCTGAGCTTCTGCGCGTCTTCGGCGAAAGCAAGCGGGCCGACGAGGCGCTGCTGCGCTTCGACAGCTTCATTTCCGGCCTGCCATCCGGCATCCAGCTCTTCTCGCTGCTCGGCAGCAATCCGGCGCTGCTCTCCCTGATCGTCAACATCATGTCCTCGGCGCCGAAGCTCGCGGAAGTCATCGCCGCCCGCCCGCATGTCTTCGACGGCATGCTCGATCCGGGTCTGATGGCCGAGCTGCCGACACGCGACTATCTCGGCGAGCGGCTGGAGGGCTCGCTGGTGCAGGCCCGACACTATGAGGAAGTGCTGGACCGGCTGCGCATCTTCGCTGCCGAACAGCGCTTTTTGATCGGCATCCGCCTGCTGACCGGCTCAATCAACGGTGACATGGCCTCGCGCGCCTTTACCCATCTCGCAGACCTCATTATCGAGGCGGCACTCGATGCTGTCATGAAGGAGATCCGCGTCACGCACGGCGATTATCCCGGCGGGCGGATCGCCATCGCCGGCATGGGCAAGCTCGGCAGCTTCGAGCTGACGGCCGGCTCCGATATCGACCTCATCCTGCTCTACGATTACGATGACGCGGCCTCCGAATCCGATGGGCCGAAGCCGCTTGATGCGACGCGATACTTCACCCGCATCACCCAGCGCCTGATCGCCGCCTTCTCGGCCCCGACGGCCGAAGGCGTGCTCTACGAAGTCGACATGCGCCTTCGCCCTTCCGGCAACAAGGGGCCGGTCGCCACCCGCATCAACGCTTTCGGCAAATACCAGCGCGAAGAGGCCTGGACCTGGGAGCATATGGCGCTGTCGCGCGCCCGGCTGATCTGCGGCGACCAGAGCCTGATCGGCGAGGCGGAAAGCATCATCGCCGATGTGCTCTCGGTGAAGCGCGATGTCGCCAAGGTGACCCATGACGTGGCCGAGATGCGCGAGCTGATCGAAAAGGAAAAGGCACCGGAGAATGGCTGGGATCTGAAGCTCATTCCGGGCGGCGTGATCGATGTTGAATTCATCGCCCAATATCTCGCCCTGATCGCGCCAGCCAAAGGTGTCGAGATCAGGATCAACGGCCTCACAACGGGTGCGGCACTGAAGGTGCTGGGCGAGAAGCTGATGGGTTCGGCAGACCTCGATACCTGCCTTGAAGCCTTTGCCCTCTATACGGAGCTTTCACAGCTCATCCGCCTCTGCATCGATGGAATGTTCGATCCGAAGGAGGCGACTGCGGGCCTGACCGAGCTCGTCTGCCGGGCCGGAGACTGCCCTGACATCAAGACTTTGGAGGGTGAGGTGAAGCGGCTGTCCAAGGCTGTCCGCAAGGTCTTCCAGACAGTGGTAAAGGCCTGAGCCTTTCCGCGTCAGCTTTGATCGGGAATACGCAGCGAGATCACCGTTCCGACCGACTCGCGCGAGCGTATCTTCATGCTGCCGCCGTGCAAGCTCGTCAGCGAACGGGAGATGGCGAGACCCAGGCCGGAGCCACCCTTGCTCTTGGCATATTGGCTCTGCACCTGCTCGAAGGGCTGGCCGATCTTGATGAGTGCTGCGCGCGGAATGCCGATGCCGGTATCGGCGATGGTGACCATGACACCATCGGCGACCCGGCGGGTGCGCACGGCAATGCGCCCGCCCTCGTTGGTGAACTTCACGGCATTGGAGAGCAGGTTGAGCAGCACCTGCTTCATGGCGCGGCGGTCGGCCATCAGCGTCATGCCCGAGGAGATGCGCTGCTCGATGACGATGTTCTTTTCAGCCGCCGGAATGGCGGTAAAGCGCAGGCTTTCCTCGATCAGTGGCGCAAGATCGGTGGGCTCGCGCGACAGCAGCATATGGCCGGCCTCGATCTTCGACATGTCCAGGATGTCGTTGATGACATTAAGGAGATGTTTGCCGCTGTCATGGATATCGCGGGCATATTCATTGTACTTGGCCGAACCGAGCGGGCCGAACATCTGGTTCTGCAGGATCTCCGAGAAGCCGAGGATGGCGTTGAGCGGCGTGCGCAGCTCATGCGACATATTGGCGAGGAATTCCGATTTCGCCTTGTTGGCCGCTTCCGCGCGCTCCTTCTCCACGAGATAGTTGGAGTTGGCGATCGAAAGCTCGGCCTTCTGCGTTTCCAGCGTCTGGCGCGAGGCGGAGAGATCGTTGATCGTCGCCATCAGCCGGCGCTCGGAGTCGCGCAGGCGCTCCTGGTGGCGCTTCAAAGGCGTGATGTCGGTGCCGACGGAAACGCGGCCGCCGTCGCGGGTTCGCCGCTCGTTGATCTGCAGCCAGCGCTCGTCGGCAAGCTGCACTTCCGTCGTGCGCGAATAGCCGGAACCGTCTGCATCGGCGATGCGCCGCTCGATGACGGGACGCGCCGCAGCGGCATGGACGACCATGCGTTCCGTGCCGGGCACCAGCACGCTGTCGGGAAGGCCGTAGGCCTGCTGGAAATGCGCGTTGCACATGACGAGCCGGTCGTTCTTGTCCCACAGCACGAAGGCTTCCGAAGTGCATTCGATGGCATCGGCCAGACGCTGATCGGCCTCGGCATAGCGCTGGGCGAGGCGATGCTGCTCGGTCACGTCCATGGCGATGCCGATCATGTGCACGCGGCCGGAATGGCTGCGGATCACCTGGGCGCGGGCGCGCATCCAGACATAGTGGCCGGCCGCATGGCGCATGCGGAAGATCTGGTCGACCTGGCCGGAATCGCCCTTGGCGACGGCGCGGGCGATCTCATGGAGGCCGTTGTCTTCGGGGTGCATCAGGCGGGCCGCATCGGCAAAGCTCATCGTCTTGTCGGAACCGGCAAGCCCGAGCATGTCGTACATCGAGCGGGACCAGAAGAATTCGCGGTTGTGGAAATCGAAATCCCAGAGGCCGCAGCGGCCGCGCGAAAGCGCGGTCTCGACCCTGAGATTGGATTCCAGGAAGATATCGTCGGCATCGCGCGCCCGCTTCACCTGCATGTAATAGGCGTAGAGGATGACGAGCAGAATGGAGGAAATGCCGGCAAACAGCGTGACGTTGAGCGTCAGCTCCTCGCGCCAGAGGCGGTTGATCTCGTTGAGAGAGTTGGCGGAGATGATGTAGCCGCCGGCCGTGCCCATCAGGGCGATCTCGGCATAATGCAGCTCGCCGCCAATGCTCGTCTCGATGACATCAGTGCGGTCGCCGAACCGGCGGATGGCGGAGATCTCGGGGAAGAGGGTCGAGACATCGGCGCCGACATACGCGGCACCCGCCGTCGTTGCCGCAAAGACCTTGCCGCTTGCCTGCACCAGCAGCACGAAGGCACCGTTTTCCAGCCGGTCCTGCGGCAGGAACTTCGCAAGACGCGCCTGCGCTTCCGCAGCGTTGCCGCCATCGAATACATCGGTCGCATCGGAAAAGACGGCAGCAGCAGTTGCAGCGGAAAGCGCCGTCGCATGGCGCGCGGAGGCCGCCATGCGACTGTATTCGCTGACCATGCCGAAGAAATGCGAGGTCGCCACGACGGCAAGGAAGGCGACGATCAGAATGGGGATGGCGCGCTTCAGCAGTAGCTCGGCTTTCGGCAGATGGCGCAGCAATGGCTCAGGAGTTGTTGCGGTCTGTCCGGACAGGCTGTCGCGCCAGGCTTTGAGCCCGCCAAAATCGACACGCAGCCGTCCTTCGGCCGCGGTTGCCCGCCGCACGTCCATCATCTCTGAACCTAATCCCTCGTGTGATTCGCGCGCCGCTCGCTCGAACGACACCTAGAGAATCATGCGTGATTCGCCTTGTCCAGAGCCGATGGTAAAATTTTGTTAACCATATGCGATTGCAGGATTTTCAAAGAGATTCGCAGATGGCACTGCCTGGCTGCTTCATCGGATGAAGGCCGCCAGGCGGCAAATCACCCAGCACACAATGGGCCTTTGCCGGGTTCGATTTCCAAACACGACGCATAGGATGCAGGTGTTGCATAGGTTGCTCCCTCCCCGACGTGAGAGACGCCAGCCACATGACAGGCAATGATCTGACATTTTTCAGAGGGCGTATGAAAGTCGCCCTGCACCCCGCGCATCCTATGCAGGCCTCGCTTCAATTCCATCGGTCTGCATGGTGCAGAAGTCCAAGATGTCGAAATCCGCTTCCTTGATCGCGATGTTCTAGGTGAATGGTCAGCCACTATTCTGGTGCTAGGTGAAAAGACTTTGCCAATCCTGCCGACTGTGCAGGACGCGAACGATCAGGATGTCATCCTCCCGGATAGTGTAGGCAATCAGATGTGCCTGATCAGGATGAAGCCGCATGGGCGGGGTCAGTTCCTGGCGCTCCCGCGCCATTTGCGGATTATCGGCAAGCAATTCGAATGTGCCGAACAACTCACTAACGTATCGCTCGGACTGCGGAACGCCGAACTGCTCGGCGCCGAGAACGTAAATCTCGATAATATCCCGATCTGCTTCAAACGTGGTGCGGTATTTCATGCCTGGCCGGCGGCCAATCGTTCACGCGCAGCCCGGAGAATATCTTCCTTTGAGCGGTCACTGACGCCACTCTCCAAACCTTCGGCAAGAAGCCGTTGCAGTTCTGCCAGCTTGTCCGACCGCTCCTGATCGCGCCGGATCAGATCACGGACATAGTCGCTTGCGTTGCTGTAACGCCCCGTCCTTGTCTGGGCTTCCACCCATTCCTTCATCGGGTCCGGCAGGGAAACGTTCATGGTTGCCATATCAATCACCTCGTTTTGAGAGGATGGCATAGTTTGGCAAGAATTGCCAACAATTGGAAGTGGACGCAATGGCGGTGCATGTTCAGGGTTGATAAATGAGCTCCGAACGAAACTGTGGGGATGACCACTCTTCTCCGATACCACCCTCGTATAATCACCAGCCCAAATTCGCGGCTGTTTTGAGACGCAGTCGTAGAGCGCGGTGCATCCGTTCGGACGCACAGGGACGCTCTGATTTTCTGAACCTACGCATCAGGCTTTCCGAAAATCGATTCCGGTTTTCGGGCCGATGCTGCAGCGCAAATCACCCCTTGAGAGTGCGCTCGACGATATCGCGGACATCGGTCGAAAGGCTGTCGGCCTTTTCGATTTCCATCAGGGCTGAACGCGCGTGATCGGCGCGGGCCGATTCCAGCGAGCGCCACGAGCGCATCGAGGTCAGCAGACGTGCGGCCAGCTGCGGGTTGCGCTGGTCGATATCGAGGATCTCGCCGGCGAGAAAGCGGTAGCCTTCGCCGTCGGCGCGGCCGAAGCCGGTCGGATTGCCGAAGGCGAACGTGCCGACCAGCGAGCGCATGCGGTTCGGGTTGGTGCGCTTGAAGAGCGGGTTTTCGGTCAGCTCCTTGACGCGATCGAGCGCGTCCGGCCCAGGAATGCCGGCCTGGATCGCAAACCATTTGTCGACGACGAGCGCATTGTCCTGGAAACGGCTGCGGAAGGTTTCGAGCGCCGCCTTGGCCTCTGCGCTGTCGGGGAAGCGATGGGCGAGGATCGTCAGCGCATGGCTGAGATCGGTCATGTTGTTGGCGGCGTCGAAGGCGGCCTTGGCGCGAGCAGGGCTGCCCTCTGCATAGGAAAGGTAGGTCAGCGCAGCGTTGCGCAGCGCGCGGCGGCCGGCGCTCTTGGCATCCGGGCTGAAGTCGCCGGGCGTGGTCATCGCGTCGTAGAGGGCCGCGAACGTGGCTTTGCCGGCTTCGGCGATCTGCTTCATGACCGCCTGGCGGCCGGCATGGATGGCATCGGGGTCGATATTGCTGCCGAGTTCGCGCGCGATGTCGGATTCGCTCGGCAAGGCCAGCGCCTGGGCGCGGAAGGCAGGCTCAAGGCCTTCATCGGCCGCCGCTGCAATCAGCGTATCGACGAAGGTCTGTTCGCAGATGATCGCGGTGCCCTCGCGGGCGTCGCGGGCGGCCTTCAAGAGGTTCGGCAGCGCCAGATCCGTCAGCGCCTGCCAGCGGGCGAAATGATCCGTCTCATAGCGGGCAAGCAGGGCGAGATCGGCCGGGCTCTGGTCGAAATGCAGGTTGATCGGAGCGGAGAAGGAACGGTTGATCGAAACCACCGGGCGCGAGCCGATGCCGTGGAAGACAGCCGTCTGCGTGCGGGCGGTCAGGTGCAGCACTTCGCCGGCATATTCGGCGCCTTCGACGGTAACAAGCTCGATCTTGGAACCGTCCTCGGCAAAAAGCGCGAGGCTCAGCGGGATATGCATCGGCTCCTTGGTCGGCTGACCGGGGGTGGCCGGGATCATCTGTTCCAGCGACAGGCTGAACGTCTTGGTGCCTGCATCATAGGTGCCGGACGCGGTCACGAGCGGCGTGCCCGCCTGATGGTACCAGAGCGAGAACTGCGAAAGGTCACGGCCGCTGGCATCCTCGAAGCATTTGACGAAATCCTCGATCGTGACGGCCTGGCCGTCATGGCGATCGAAATAGAGGTCCATGCCCTTCTTGAAGGTCTCGCGGCCGAGCAGGGTCGCGATCATGCGCGTGACTTCGCTGCCCTTCTCATAGACCGTCGTCGTATAAAAGTTGTTGATCTCGCGATATTTTGTCGGGCGCACGGGATGAGCGAGCGGGCCGCCATCTTCCGGGAACTGCTCGGATTTCAGGTGGCGCACTTCGGCGATGCGCTTGACCGGGCGCGAGCGCTGGTCCGACGAGAATTCGTGGTCGCGATAAACCGTCAGGCCTTCCTTGAGGCAGAGCTGGAACCAGTCGCGGCAGGTGATGCGATTGCCGGTCCAATTATGAAAATACTCGTGTGCGATGATCGCCTCGATATTGGCGTAGTCGGCATCCGTCGCCGTCTCGGGATCGGCGAGCACATATTTGTCGTTGAAGATGTTGAGGCCCTTGTTCTCCATGGCCCCCATGTTGAAGTCGGAGACGGCGACGATCATGAAGATGTCGAGATCGTATTCGCGCCCGAACACCTCCTCGTCCCACTTCATCGAACGCTTCAGCGCGTCCATCGCATAGGCTGCGCGCGGCTCCTTGCCATGTTCGACATAGATCTTCAGCACGACCTCGCGGCCGGACATCGTGGTGAACGTGTCTTCGACGACGCCGAGATCGCCGGCAACCAGCGCGAAGAGATAGCTCGGCTTCGGATGCGGGTCGAACCAGGCGGCGAAATGCTTGCCCGGACCGTAACCTGCGCCCCCAAGAAAATTGCCGTTCGACAGGAGCAGCGGGTTGGCATCCTTGTCGGCGATGATGTTGACCGTGTAGGGCGCCAGCACATCCGGCCGGTCAGGGAAATAGGTGATGCGGCGGAAGCCTTCGGCCTCGCACTGCGTGCAATAGATGCCGCTGGTGCGGTAAAGGCCCATCAGCTGGGTATTGGCTTCCGGATTGACGAGCGTGGTGACGGTGACTTCGAAAGGTACCGTTTCCGGCAGGTCGCGGATTGTGAGGCTCTCGGGCGTAACCGTGTAGCGCTCCGGCGCCAGTTCGTTCTGGTCGAAGAGAAGGCTGGAAAGCGTGAGTTCGTCGCCGTCGAGAATAAGGGGGGCGGAAGGATCGGCGCCTTCGCGGCGGTGGAAGATCAGCCGCGCTTCCACCTTTGTTTCTGTCGGATCCAGTTCGAAAGTCAGGTCGACGCGCTCCAGCACGAAATCGGTTGGGCGGTAATCTGCCAGATTGATGACCTGGCCGGTATCTGTTCGCATGTTCCCTGAAGACCTTTATTAGACAATGCCGAACACAGAGGCGGGCGCACTCTGCTAAATTTGGCGCCCATAATTACATTAAAGTCTGAACTAAAGTTAAAGCAAAATGCCTGTGAACGCGAAGTTCACAGGCAAATTATTCCATACGAATTGTGGTAGTGCGGCTGAATGGGGAGGCCCGCTATTTGAGCCCGCTATTTGAGATTGAGTGCCGCCTTGATCTCGGCATCGCTTTCCGTCTGCTGGATGACGACGCCATACCAGCCGAGCCCGTCATAATCCTCGTAGCCGAGCGTGCGGGCAAAGGCGACGATCGAGCCGTTATTGTCGTAATAGCTGCCTTTCGGCTGGCCGCTCTGGTTGGCAAGCGCGAAATGGGTGAAGAGCATGGCCGGATTGGTGCTGGCAATCACCCGGCTTGCGCCGTCTAGCAGCATGACCGTGGTCTTTTCCGCAAGCTGCGGCGGCAGGTTGGCTTCCTTCTCAACGATTGCTTGACCCTGGTTCTGCCAGTCGAAATAGACGCCGAGCGTGCCGAGGAGCTTGCCATCGACCTTGCCGCCTTCGCGGATGCCGGTGGCGTAGACGAGTGCATGCCGCTGGTCGTGAAGCGGGCTCGGCTTCACCTGGTCGACGATATAGTCGTCGCCGGATGCGCAGTTCGCTGCGGCCCGGAACCAGGGGTCGGCGGCAAGCGACGAACCTGATATCTTGCGCTGGAAGGTCGGATTGGCCGATGCGATCACCCGGCCGGAGAGATCGGTCATCACGAGATCGAGATAGACGGTATAGAAGCGGTTGATGGTGCCGAGCCGTTCGGCAGCGAAGGCGACGCTGTCCTTGTCCGGCTCCTGCAATGCCTGCCAGAGCGCCGGATCCGTCGCCCACCAGCGCACGTCGGCGGTGCGCTCGAAAAGGTTGCGCACGATGAGCTGGACCAGCGTCTGCGCGAGATCGGTCAGCCGCACGCCTTCCATCTCGGTGACGAGCGAATCAGCCATCGCACGGCTGAGACCGATGCGTCCCAGCACATTGCTCTCGAACTTGTTGGTGATCTCGGTGGCGATCTGCGCCAGCCGCTGCACTTCGTTGGCGACGACGGCAAAGCCCTTGCCGGTTTCACCGGCGCGGGCCGCCTCGATCAGCGCGTTGATGGCAAGCAGTTTGATCTGCTTGACGATGCTGGTGTTGTCGGTGCTGAAACGCTCCAGATCCGTGCTGATGCCGTCGGTGACGACACGCATCGAGCGGGGCGTTGCGTTCTGCGACTGGGATATGATCTCTGCGCTGAGCGACTTCATTAAAAAAGATCCCGAAGATAATCTGACGCGGCTGGCTGCGGAACGAATGCTGGTCTTTTGTATGACTAATTAACTTGGAACGATGCGGTGGCATGGTTTGCAACCGGTTAACGCAGTAGGCCCAGATGTGAACATTTTCGGGGGAATGTGGGTAAAAAGTGAACTTTTTTCACCAGGCAGTGGAATTGCGCAGAAAATAGGCAAATAAAAGCAGGTAAATACTTGCTGCCTGGTGGGCGCAGATTTTTTCCCACCGGTGCATTTCTTCGGTTACGATGAAAAGATCGTCCGCTGCGTTCGAGTCGAACGCGTCTCCCCCGCTCGGCATGCCCGCATAAGAGCCTGGATCATGGAATCGGTTCTCAGAAACCCGATGAGAGGCATTGCGCTGAAAGTCTCGTCGGTCGTGGTCTTCCTGGCCATGCAGACATTCATCAAGCTGGCCGGGTCGGATATCCCACCGGGGCAGGTGACCTTCTGCCGCTCCTTCTTCGCGCTCTTTCCGATCATGGCCTATCTCGGCTACCGGCATCAACTGCGCTCCGCCTTCTATACCGCCAATCCTGTCGGCCATCTGAAGCGCGGCACGCTCGGCATCATCTCGATGGGGCTCGGCTTCTACGGGCTTCTGCATCTGCCGCTCCCCGAAGTGATCGCACTCGGTTACGCGACGCCGCTCGTCGCCGTCATTTTCGCAGCCGTCTTCCTGGGCGAGACGGTGCGCGTCTATCGCTGGAGCGCCGTCTGCTTCGGCATTATCGGTGTTGCCATCATTTCCTGGCCGAAGCTCACGCTGTTTCGGGAAGGCGGCATGGCGGCCGAACAGGCGGTCGGCGCGCTTTGCGTGCTGCTGTCGGCCGTGCTCGGCGGCATGGCGATGATCCAGGTGCGCCGCCTCGTCGAGGAGGAGAAGACGGCGACGATCGTGCTCTATTTCTCGATCACGGCTTCGCTCTTCTCCCTGGTGACCGTGCCGTTCGGCTGGCTGCTGCTCGGCTGGTCATCGGCTCTCTTCCTGGTCGCCGCCGGTTTCTGCGGCGGTGTCGCGCAGATCCTGCTCACCGAGAGCTACCGGCACGCGGACGTTTCCACCATCGCCCCCTTCGAATACAGCTCGATCCTGCTTGGCGGCATCGTCGCCTATTATGTCTTCGACGACGTTCCGAGCAGTACGATGCTTTTCGGCACCGTCATCGTCGTCGCCGCCGGCATCTTCATCATCTACCGCGAGCATCAGCTTGGCCTCGAACGCCGCGAAGCACGAAAAGCCGGCGCACCGCAGTCCTGAGCGGCCCTGGAAGGCTCCCGGGTACATCACAGGTCGTATTTTTTATCGCGTTGATTGAATAATTCTGACATTCGCCCCTCAAAAGAAAATGGGATGGCGAAATCTTAGGATATCGCTTTTCGCAAAAATATGGTTATGAAAGTGAATTACTTTCATTTATTCAAAGCTGTGCATATTCGATAGGCCATGGATGCCGGGGGAGCTTCGGTATCGCTGCTCCGAACGCTGGCTTGCGAGCGGGGGTTGAGGAAAAGCATCATGGCGTTCACGGCGGAACAACTGGCGCAGGACCCCTCTTTCGTAGTGAGCATTCGCTTCCTGGCTGGGCAAATGCGCGGCATGTTTGACGCGGGGCCGCGGCTGGCGCGCCTGTTGGCCTCTCACCAACGCTGGCTCTTGACGCAGACGGCTTATGCGCTGCATCTCGAATATGATCCGCAGGACGTGACCTCGGGTTTCACCGCCGTCCGGCTGACCGGCAAGATCACCGCGCACAAGATCGCCAGCCGCAACACGGTGCTTGCCTTCATCGAAGAGCTCTTCACCTACCGCTTCATCACCCACACGCCTGGCGATGAACGCCGCCGCCCGCGGCATTTCGAGCCGGCCGAAGTCAGCCACCAGGCAATGTTTGGCTGGCTGCTCGCCAATCTCGGCGCGCTTGATCTCATCGATGGTGGAAAGCGGGCGGCGTTCCTGCAGGAAAATCCTCTGCTTTTCCGCCGGATCCAGCCGCGTGTCGCCTATAATTGCCTCGAAGATATCAACTGGCGCGAACCGCCTGAACAGGTGGCGATGTTCCTCTGGACGGAAGCGGGCGGTATGGTCATCGATCATTTCATGTCCCGGCTCGATCTCGAAGGATCCGATCCGGCAAGGCTGGCGATCGGTAAGGTGGAAACCCGCGCGCTTGCCGGCGATTTCATGATGTCGCGCACCCACCTTCAGCGGCTGCTCGCCAAGGGCGCGCAGCGCGGCTGTGTCGGCTGGTACGACGAACCGAAGAAGTCGCGACTGTGGTTGTCGCGCGATTTCCTGAAGGAATATGTCGGCTGGCAGGCGATCAAGTTCGCCTATGTGGACGAAGCCTTCGAATGGGCAAAGGCGCAGCTCGAAAGCACACAGTGCTGATCAGAGCGCGATGGCGCAAGCCGGGCTCTTGACCTCGGACGGCGCGTCGCAAAGCTCGCGGCGATATTCGTGTGCGGCGCAGACGGCAGCACGGATATGCTCGAAAGAGTCGATGTGGCGCAGCAGTGAAATCAGAATCGTTGACATCGGTCGTTGCTTTTTGAAATACGAAAAGGCAGGCGAACCGCCTGCCGGATCATCATTCCCTCTTCAATATTCCTGGAAATCGGCGAAAATCGCGGCCGGACGCGAGGTGCGGCTGCTGATGCCGGTACCGCGGGCAATCATCTGTTCGTTCGTGGCAAAGCCGAAACGGCTGTAGCCCTGGGTGGTGCGAACCTGATCGCTTGCTTGGCGCAGGGTTTCAAACCCGCAATGTATAGGACGAAAACGCTTGCTCATGGCCTTGGTTCCTGTTCATTCCTCCCAAGACACGCCTTCTATATTGCAGTGCAGCATTGATTCTTCAATGCACCCTTGCAGGATGCAGCCATGCGTATATTGCATGGACAAATTCATAATATTTTCAAACTTGGCTAATTTGTAAGCAGGGAAAGCTCTTTAAGTCTAGCCTGGAAGGCCAGTAGATCGCTCCAGGCCAACCGCTTATTGACGGGCGCGGTTAACAGGTCCTGCGGATGCAGGCTGGCGATGGCCGGAATGACCTGATCTGCGACAGCGATCTCCTTCCACCGGCCGCGAAGCCCGTGAATCGTGTCGTTCTCGCCGAAGAAGAAGCGCGCCGTGTAATTGCCGAGCAGCAGAATGGCACGCGGCTCGGCGAGCGCGATCTGCCGCTCGATGAAGGGACGGCAGATCTCCGTTTCGGCCGCCGACGGCATGCGGTTGCCCGGCGGACGCCAGGGAATGATCTGCGTCAGGAGAATGGCTGATCGATCGAGGCCGATCGAGGCCAGCATCCGGTCCAGCAACTGGCCCTGACGACCGGCAAAGGCCGCGCCCTCGCGCTCGTCATCGGCACCCGGCGCCGGACCGATCACCATGATGCCGCTGGCCGGATCGCCGCTCGCGAAGATGGTCGAGCGGGCGCTGTTCTTCAGGTTGCAGCCGTTGAAGGCTTCCAGCGCCGTTTTCAATTCTGAAAGCGAACGTGCGCTCTCGGCTGCAAACCGCGCCTGCTGCACCGCTTCGCCGTCGGGGATAGCCGGCTGCGGGCGCGAGGCAGGGGCGGGAGGTGCTGCACGTTGCTGCGGGGCGGCCGGGCGCGAGGGCGCCTCACTTTGCGATTGTGCCAGTCTTTCCGGCTGCGCGGGTGCTGCCGCGCGGCGTGCCGCCTTCATCGCCTCGAATTCGGCGAACCGGTCGACCGCCTCGTCCTCCAGCAGCCAATCCACGCCCGCTTCCGCATGGAAATGCAGAAGTGCGGCAAGTTCGGCCGGTGTCAGGTCGTTGGCGGAAATCATGGGCGGACTTTAGCGGAGCGAAAACGGCAATGAAAGGGCGGGCAGACCTGCCAGCGCCCTTTCGGCGCTTATTGCACAGTCCCCCACTATTGTACGGTCCATTGGTCGATGTCGTCGCGTTCGCCGATCAACGCCAGACCGTGAGCGATGGAGAGCAGTTCGCCGCCGCTCTCGATCTTGTGGCTGTCGAAGCGCTCGGTGAAGATGCGCCGCACGGCCGGCACGAAAGATGTGCCGCCCGTCAGGAACACCTTGTCGATGCCGGATGCATCCATGTTGGTCTTCTCCAGCACCTCGTCGAGTGCGCCCTCGATACGGGCAAGGTCATCGACGATCCAGCTTTCGAAATCGCTGCGCTTGATCGTTCGGTGGCCGGCCCGGCCAAGCGGAGCGAAGTCGAAGGGGGCTTCCTCGGCGGCGGAAAGTGCCATCTTCGTTGCCGAGACTGCCTGATAGAGCGGATAGCCCTCGTCATGGTCGATGAGATCGATGAAGATTTCCAGCTTCTCCGGCTCCAGCGCCGTGCGCACCAGCCTCTTCAGATCCTCGAATTCCCTTGTGGTCTTGAAGATCGACAGCTGGTTCCAGCGGCTGAAGCTCGCGTAATAGTTCGAGGGAACCTCAAGGATCTTGTCGAAGCTCTTGAAATGACTCCCTTTGCCGATCTGAGGCGCAACGATGTTGTCGATCATGCGCGCGTCGAAATGATCGCCGGCGACACCGACACCCGAATGGCCGATCGGCGTTGCCGTCAGCTTGCCGGCCTTGGTTTCGAAGCGGATCAGCGAATAGTCCGTCGTGCCGCCGCCGAAGTCGGCGACGAGCACGGTCGCATCGGACTTCAGGTTCTGCGCGAAGTAGAAAGCGGCCGCCACCGGCTCGTAGACATAGTGAATTTCCGGAAAGCCGAAGCGTGTCAGCGCCTCGTTGTAGCGCTGCACGGCAAGCGCCGGATCCGGACTGGCGCCGGCAAAATGCACCGGACGGCCGGCAATGATGCGGGTAACGTCCGCAGGCCAGTTCTCGCCGGCGTAGTGGCGCAGGCGGCGGATGAAGATCTCCATCAGGTCTTCGAAGCTCTGCCGCTTGCCGAAGATGATCGTGCCCTGGAAGAGGGCGCTTGCCGCAAAGGTCTTGATCGACTGCAGGAAGCGGCAGTCGCCGGGATTGTCGATGAACTGCTGGATCGCCGCATGGCCGGCCTCCACCTTCAGCGCCGAAGCGCCGAGCTGCGCGTCCTTCATGAAGGAGAGCGCGGTGCGCATGCTGTCGGCCGTGCCGGCGCTGCTGGTCAGCGATATGGAATGAGTATCGGCGCCGCCATCTGCAAGCGCCAGAACAGTATTGGTCGTGCCGAAGTCAAGCCCGAGCGCCTGTGCCATGGCCGTGCTCCTTATCAGATCTGTCGAAAATGACTGAACCGGGGCAGGTGCCCCGAAATACGAAAGGGCGCCTTATGGTGCGCCCCTGACATGTTGTGAGAGGCGCGTGATCGCACAGCAGGAGCCGGAAAGCAACCCGCCTCGACTAGTTTCCGAGCTGCGCCCGCGTCTCCTCGGCCATCTTGCCGACCCACTTGCGGAACATCTCCATGGCGGGCGTGACGGAGCGCGATTGCAGCCGCGTCAGCCAGTAGCTGCCCTTGGAAATCCAGATCGGGAAGGGCTGTTCCAACTCGCCTGCCGCAAGCTGGCGAGAGAACATCAAGGGCGGCGCCAGTGCCACGCCCGCGCCCTGCAGCGCCGCCTCGATCATCAGCACGGAGGAATCGAAGACCATGCCGCGGATTGGTGGGGAGGTAACTCCTGCCGTTTCGAACCAGCCCGGCCATTCGTCGGCACGGTAGGAGCGCAGCAGCGTCTGATGGGCGACGTCTTCGGGGGAGGAGAGCTGGCGGGCGATCGAGTGAACGCAGAGCACCGAGAGCGGCGCTTCGAAGAGGGCTTCGGCCTCTATATCGTGCCAGGCGCCGTTGCCGAATTTGATCGTATAGTCGAGACCCTCGGCGGCAATATCGACGCGGTTGTTGTTGGTCGAAAGCCTGAGATCGATGAAGGGATATTGCTCGCGGAAATCGGCAAGCCGCGGCAGGAGCCAGCCGACGGCGAGCGTGCCGACGGCGCCGAGCTTCAGCACTTCGCGCACATGCCCGCCCTCGAACCGCTCCAGCATATCGGCCATGCGGTCGAAGGAATCCTGCAGCGCCGGCAAGAGCGCCAGCCCTTCCTCCGTGATCATCAGCCCGCGCGGCAGGCGACGAAACAGGCTGACGCCGAGCCGCTGTTCCAGAAGCTTCACCTGATGGCTGACAGCAGCCTGTGTGACGCAGAGTTCGATGGCCGCACGGGTAAAGGAAAGATGCCGCGCCGCCGCCTCGAAGGCGCGCAGCGAATTCAGCGGCAAATATGGTCGAACCATGGCAATGGCCTAATCTGATTTATGCCTGACCGGAAATATCATCGTTTGATCGGGCCTTCCAGGGTGGCCTAGAAAGCCGAGGTCGAACCATATGGAGAACGAAAGTGGCTTTCGAAAGACATCTTCTTCTGGCATTTTCTATAAGTATTACAGCAATTTCCATGGGTGTATCGCCGGCCGATGCCGCCGATCCGATCCGCTGCACCGTCATCATCGATGAGAAGACCGGCGAGACGATTTACCGTCAGGGCAATTGTGATCAGGGCTTCTATCCGCAATCGACCTTCAAACTGCCTTTGGCCATGATGGGCTATGATTCCGGCATTTTGGTCGATGAGCACAATCCGCTCTGGCCATACGATCCGAAGCTCAAGCGTTCGAAGCGTGAGCAGAAGGATACCGACCCGACCATCTGGGAGCGGGATTCCATCGTCTGGTTCTCGCAGGAACTGACCCGCAAGCTTGGCAAGCGCGCCTTTGCCGATTACGTCAAGCGCTTCGGATACGGCAATCAGGATGTCTTGGGCGGGCCTGGCAATACGGATGGCCTCACCGAAGCCTGGCTGATGTCGTCACTGAAGATCTCGGCCGAGGATCAGGTACGGTTCCTCCGCCGCTTCCGCACCGGCAGCCTGCCGATCTCGGTGCGAGCGCGGCAGATGACGGAGGCGATCGTCCCACGGTTTCAGGCGACTGACGGCTGGGATATCCAAGGCAAGACCGGCGCCGGCTGGCTGCGCAATGCAGCCGGCAAGACCAATTACGAACGGCCGCTCGGCTGGTTTGTCGGCTGGGCGACGAAGGGCGACCGGCGGCTCATCTTCGCGAGGCTCTACATCGCCAATCATCGCTATGCCGACAATCCCATCAGCTTCGAGACGCGGGATACGCTGATCGCGGATTTCCCAAAGCTGGTCGAGGGTCGCTGACATGAAAAGGGCGCCGGAAGGCGCCCTTCTGTCTTCTTACTCAGCGGCGATCGCCCGCGGCTCCTCTGCCACGTGCGCTTCCGTCTCCCTGCGGCTGAGCAGGCGGTGGAGGAAATTGCCGAAGCGGTCCATCTCGACGAAGATGACAGGCGTGATGAACAGTGTCAGAAGCTGCGAGACGATGAGGCCGCCGACGACGGCGATGCCGAGCGGCTGGCGCAGTTCCGAGCTCGCACCTGTGCCGAGCGCGATCGGCAGGGCGCCGAGCAGGGCGCAGAAGGTCGTCATCATGATCGGGCGGAAGCGCCGCACGCAGGCTTCGTGGATCGCTGCCGTTGCCTTCTCGCCCGTCGTTCGCATCGTCTCCACCGCCACGTCGATCATCATGATCGCGTTCTTCTTGACGATCCCGATCAGCATCAGCAGGCCGATGAGCGCGATGATCGAGAGATCAAAGCCCATGATCTTCAACGCCAGCAGCGCACCGAAGGCGGCGGCCGGCAGGCCGGAGAGGATAGTCAGCGGGTGGATGAAGCTCTCATAGAGCACGCCGAGCACGACATAGATTGTCAGCACCGCCGCAAGGATCAGGTAGGGCGTATTGCCCTGCGATTGCTGGAAGATCTCTGCCGTACCGCCATAGGACGTGAAGACGTCGGCCGGCATGTCAAGGTCCTTCTTGATCTGCTCGATCCTCGCCGTCGCGTCGCTGAGCGATACGCCTTCCGGCAGGTTGAAGGACACGGTGGTCGAGACGAGCTGGCCCGTCTGGTTGATGGTGACGGGTCCGACCGTGCGCTCGACATGCGCGAAGTTCGACAGCGGCACCAGGCTGCCATTGGAAGAGGCGACGCGGATCTCAGAGAGTTTCTGGTCATCCCATGGCTTGCTCGTGTCATATTCGACGATGACGTCGTAGCTGTCGCCGGTCGACTGGATTTCCGCAGCCGCAAAGCCGCTGAAGGATTCCTGCAGCGTCGTGCGCAGCGTATCATTGTCGATCCCGTAGGCGGCTGCCCGCTCGGTATCGATGACGATACTGGCCTGAAGAGCATTGTTCTGCGCATCCGAGGTCACGTCCGTGAATAGCCGGTCGGCGCGCATCGCCTGCTGGATCTTGCCGGCCCACAGGTTGGTCTGGTCGGCGTTCAGCGCCTGTATGACCAGCTGATACTGGCTGGCGGTCTGGCGGCCGCCGAAGCGCAGGCTCTGGTTCGGGGTTACGAAGGCCTGCAGGCCGGGGATCTTGTTGATCGCAGTGCGCAGCTCGCGCAGTGTCTGGTCAAGCGGTTCACGCTGATCCTTGTCTTTCAGTTCGACGAACATCGAGCCGTTGTTCTGTGGCTTGTTGGGGTTGCCGCCGATGGTCGACATCACATGGTTGACGGCCGGGTTCGCCTTGACGACGGCCGCGGCCTGCTGCTGCAGGGCCTCCATCGCCGAGTAGGAAATATCCTGTCGCGCCTGCGTGCTGATCGTCAGGCGGCCGATATCTTCCTGTGGGAAGAAGCTCGTCGGCAGCGTCATGAAGAAATAGACGGTCAGCGCGACGGACGCGAGGAAGACTCCGAGAATGAAGGGGCGATGGCGAAGGCACCAGCCGACCGCATTGTCATAACCGCGCAGCGTCCGCTCGAAACCGGCATCGAAGATGCGGATGAGGAGTGGCGGACGGCCGTGGTTGCTGGACAGGAGCGAGCCGAGCATCGGCGTCACCGTCAGCGAAACGATCGCTGAAGCGATGATGGCGATTGCAACAACCATGCCGAATTCGTTGAACACCCGGCCGACGACACCGCCCATCAACAGGATCGGGATGAAGACTGCGATCAGCGACACCGACATGGAGATGATGGTGTAGCTGACTTCGCCCGCACCCTTGATCGCCGCTTCCCGCACCGGCATCCCTTCCTCGACATGGCGCAGGATGTTTTCGAGCATGACGATCGCGTCGTCGACGACGAGACCCACCGCGAGCGTGAGGCCGAGCAGCGAGATGTTGTCGATGCTGTAGCCCAGCACATACATCATGCCGAAGGTCGAGATCAGCGACAGCGGAACGGCAAGCCCCGGAATGATCGTTGCGGTCGCATGGCCGGTGAAGAGGTAGATGACGAGAACGACGAGGCCGATCGTCAGGAGCAGAGTGAACTTCACGTCGGCGATGGCATCGCGAATCGGCTTTGCGGCATCGTTCATGACGACCGTGTTGACCGAGGGCGGTATTTCGGCGTGGAGCTGCGGCAGCTTGGCGTTGATCGCGTCGACGACGTCGACCGTGTTGGCATCCGGCTGGCGCTGGATGGCGAGGATGATGCCGCGCTGGCCGTCATACCAGCTGCCCGTATACTGGTTCTCGACGCTGTCCTGGACATCGGCAATATCGCCGAGATGGATCGGCGCGCCGTTCGGATTGGCGATGACGAGCGAGCGGAACTGCTCGGCATTGGTGCGTTGCGTGTTCGCCGTGATCGTCATGGCCTGCGAATTGTTCTGCAGGGTGCCGACCGGCTGCTGGCTGTTGGCGGCGGCAAGCGCCTTGTTGACGGTGTCGATGCCGATGTTGCGGGTCAAAAGCTTGTTGGGATCGACCTCGACGCGCACGGCATAGGTCTGCGCACCGAAGACACTGACCTGGGCAACACCCGGAAGCGTCGACAGCGACGGCGAGATGATGTCTTCGGCGATCTCGTCGAGCTTGCTGCGCGGCATGGTGTTGCTCTGCACCGAAAGCAGCATGACCGGCGCGTCGGCCGGGTTCGTCTTGCGGTAGCTCGGCGGTGTCGTCATGTTATCGGGCAATTGCCGTGTCGCATGCGAAATGGCCGCCTGCACGTCGGCGGCGGCCGCATCGATATCGCGGTTGAGGTCGAATTGCAGCACGATGCTGGTGTTGCCGAGCGAACTCGACGCGCTGATCTCGCTGATGCCGGGGATTGTCTCGAACTGCTTGATCAGCGGTGTCGCGACCGAAGTCGCCATGGTCTGCGGCGAGGCGCCGCTCAACTGCGCCGAAACGTTGATGGTCGGAAAATCGACCTGCGGCAGCGCCGCCACCGGCACGAGCCGGTAGCCCGCAAGACCGGCCAGAATGACGCCGATCGCAAGCAGCGTCGTTGCGACGGGGCGCTGGATACAGAAATTCGGGATCAATGCTCAGTCCCCACCGCGATCGTTTCGGCCTGCTGCTGTTGCCGAGGCGCCTCGGCGGAGGCGACATTGAGCGTCTTGTCGTCGAACTGTTCGCTGACCGCCTGCTGGTCGCTGAGTTGGCCCTGGCCTTCGACAACCACATGGTCGCCTTCCGCGATGCCGGACGCAATGGCGGTGAATCCGCCATTGGCGCGGGCGACGGTCACCGGCGTCAGGTGCGATTTGCCATCTTTGGCAACGAAGGCGAAGAAGCCGTCGGGACCAGGGCTGACGGCAACCGTCGGCACGACCACCTGCTGCTCGTCATTGTTGAAATGCACGACGATATTGACCGACTGGCCGGGCCACAGAGCGCCGGAGGCGTTCTCGAACTTCGCCTTGGCGAGGATCGTGCCCGATGCCGTATCGACCGTATTGTCGTAGAAGCTGATCTCGCCTTTGCGCACTTGCCCCTTGGTGGAATCGGGCGCCGTGCTGACCTCGACCGGGCCGGCGGCCAGCGCCTTCTTCAGCACACGCAGGTAGCGCTCCTGCAGGTGGAACTTCACATAGATCGGATCGTATTTGGCGATGGTGACGATGGCCGCACCGGCATTGACGAAGGCACCCTTGCTGAGAGCGATATCGCCAAGCCTGCCGTCGAAGGGCGCACGAATATCGGTATGCTCGAGGATGACCTGGTCGGAGGCGAGCGTGGCCTTGTCGGCTTCGACGGTCGCGGCGGCGGTATCGCGGGCGGCTCTCGCCTGATCGAGGCTCTGCTGGGTGCCGGCCTTCTGGTTGAAGAGGTCCTGCGCCCTTGTCAGCGCCGTCTCGGATTCTGCGAGCGTTGCCGCATCACGCACGATCATCGCATTGTCCTTGTCGACGGCGGCTTTGGCCGTCCGGTCGTCCAGCTTGGCGATCAGATCGCCTTCCTTGACCGTCGCACCGTCCTGAGCCTCGATGCTGACGACGAGGCCCTGTTCCTGCGCGGCGATCGTCGTATTGTCCTCGGCATCGGCCCAGCCGGTCGCCGTCACATCCATCGGCAGCGTCGCCTTTACGGCCGCCACGGTCTTGACCATGGTCGGGCCTGTCGCGCCGCGCCGCCGTCCGCCACCCTGCTGGCCACCGCTCTGCCCACCACTCTGGGCCTGATCGCTTTGTGCCTGCTGATGGCCGCCATTGCGGGTGCCCTCAGGCTTCTTGATGAACTGCGACAGGTAGGGGATATCAGAGGCATAGGGGATTCTGTCCCCGAACTGCCAGACGCCAACGGCGGCCAAGGCTGCAATACTGACGGTGATCCAAAATTTCTTCATGGGCGAGACCGGTCTTGTCTTGGAAAATTGCGTGATTTTCTCCCGTGATTGAGCCGCCTATATTGCGGCGCAAAAAAGACATATTCACCCCGGCGGCGATCACTAAGCGGTTATGGCGGCTTAAATTTTCGTAATGAACAGTCTGTAATATTCAAGCTATTCTAATATATAGTCAGGTAGGCAGTGTCGTTGATCTCGGAGACCTGCCAGCGCAGGCTGTACCGGCGAAACACTATTTGATCCGCATGGCAGATCTTGCGTGGGATAGACCCTGGAAAACGCAGAGGCAGGCAGCCATGGCCGAGTTGAATGCTGGTGAACTTCGCTCACTCATCACAACCACTTTTCCCGAACTGACGGGCTCCGTCTTCAAGCTGGCGACCAAGGGTTGGGATTCGGTGGCCGTCGACGTCGACGACCGGCTGATCTTCAAGTTTCCCCTTAATCCGCATGCCGAAAGGGCGCTGGTGAGGGAAGCGGCATTCCTCGGCGTCATCAGGCCATCCTTGACGATGGCTGTCCCCGACATGCGCATTCACGACGGCCCCCCGGTCTTTTCGAGCCATTCCAAGCTGCGCGGCGAACATCTCATGACGGAGGATTACGAGGCTCTACCGGAAGCAGCCCGTCAGCGCCTTGGCGACGATCTCGCCCGTTTCTATGCCGAACTGCATGACCTTGATGCCGACCGCATGCGCGCGCTTGGCGCCGGACCGATACTGCCCTGGCAATCGCCGGAGACCGTCAGGGACAAGGCCCTGCCGCTGCTGCCGTCCGAACTGATCAGCTATGCAGAAACTGTTATCCCGGATTTCCAGTCCCTGCCGCCCGATCCCCACGGCATCACCTTCGGCTTCTTCGACGGCCACGGCTGGAACATGGCCTTCGATCACGGGCAGGGCAGGCTGAACGGCGTCTATGACTTCGCCGATTCAGGCTTCGGCCCGCTGCATCAGGAGTTCATCTATTCGAACTTCATCTCGCCCGATCTGACGGCGCGCATCGTCTCGGCCTATCAGACGCTGACCGGCCGCCAGCTCGACCGCCGGCGCATCGCGATCCTGACGGGCTTCCATCGCCTGTCCGAACTCGCCGAACTTGCCGATGATCCCGCCTATATCGGCTCGAAGATCGACAGCGTCGCGGCATGGGCCGCTGCGTCGGCCCATGCCTGATGATACCGGCGATCAGACGGAGCGCGCAGCACCTCCATCGCAGCGGATCAGCGAGCCGGTGATGTAGCTCGCCGGCTGGCTGCAGAGGAAGGCCGCCGTTGCAGCGAATTCCTCGACCTTGCCGTAGCGCCCGACCGGAATGCGCGCTTCCTTCTCGACGCGGATCTCCTCGATGCTCTTGCCGGTCCGCTTGGCGGCGGCGCCATCGAGATCGTCGAGGCGCGCTGTGAGGATGCTGCCGGGCAGCAGCAGGTTGGTAGTGACTCCGTGGCTTGCCACTTCCGACGCCAGCGTCTTGCTCCAGCCGGCAAGCGCCGGGCGCAGCGTGTTCGACAGCGCCAGATTGGCGATCGGCTCGATCACGCCCGACGAGGCAACTGTCAGAATGCGGCCCCAGCCCTGCGCCTTCATGCCCGGCAGCAGCGCATTGGTCAGCGTGATGACGCGCGCCACCATGGAAAAGAAATAGGTCTCGAGCTTTTCAGCAGTCATGTCCTCGGTCGTGCCGGGCGTCGGGCCGCCTGTATTGTTGACGAGGATATCGAGCCCGCCGAATTTCTCCTGCACGGCAGCCGTGACTGTGCCGACGAAATTGTCATCGGAGAGGTCGGCCCAGACCCAGTCGGCCTTGCCCTTGCCTTGCGCATTGATCGCCTTGCAATTGGCTTCCAACTCGTCGCCGCTGCGTCCGCACAGAAGAACATTCGCGCCCTCCTGTGCCAGGGCCTTGGCGATGCCGAGCCCAAGACCGCGCGAGGAAGCCAGTACCAGTGCGCGTTTTCCCTCGATGCCGAGATCCATGATTTCCTCCATTTCCTGTTGCCCTTTCTATAGGGCGCAAGCCATGCGGAAGAAAAGGAGAAAGAGCGCTTTCACGGTACTCCCTTAATTGACGTTAACGTAAGCGTCATATAACCTTCTGTACGGAGGAAACATCATTGTGCGAATTGGAGGATTGGCTGTCGCTTCCCGGCTCGACAATGTTTTCCGGTTTTGACAAGAGAGTTAGCTGATTGGGGATGAACGGCCGTCAAACGGCCGAGCGGAGAGAATGGATGACCGAAATGACTGAGTTGCCGGAACGCGAGAGCATGGAATTCGACGTCGTGATCGTCGGCGCCGGTCCGGCCGGCCTTTCGGCCGCCATCCGCCTGAAACAGGTCAATCCGGAACTGTCGGTCGTCGTGCTCGAGAAGGGCGCTGAAGTCGGCGCCCATATCCTGTCGGGTGCCGTCGTCGATCCCATCGGCATCGACCGCCTGCTGCCCGGCTGGCGCGAAGAGGAGGGTCATCCCTTCAAGACCGAAGTGACGGACGATCATTTCCTGCTGCTCGGCCCGGCCGGTTCGCTGCGCCTGCCGAACATCATGATGCCGCCGCTGATGAGCAATCACGGCAACTACATCGTCTCGCTCGGAAATGTCTGTCGCTGGCTGGCGGGCAAGGCCGAAGAACTCGGCGTCGAGATCTATCCGGGCTTTGCCGCGACCGAAGTGCTCTACAATGACGAGGGAGCCGTCATCGGCGTGGCGACCGGCGACATGGGCATCGAGAAGAACGGCGAGCCCGGCCCGAACTATGCGCGCGGCATGGCGCTCATGGGCAAATATGTGCTGATCGGGGAGGGCGTGCGCGGCTCGCTTGCCAAGCAGCTGATCGCCAAGTTCGACCTGCAGAAGGATCGCGAGCCGCAGAAATTCGGCATCGGCATCAAGGAACTCTGGGAGGTCAAGCCCGAGAACCACCGTCGCGGCCTCGTACAGCATTCCTTCGGCTGGCCGCTCGGCATGAGCACAGGCGGCGGTTCCTTCCTCTATCACCTGGAAGACAATCTCGTCGCCGTCGGCTTCGTCGTCCACCTGAACTACAAGAACCCCTATCTCTACCCCTTCGAGGAGTTCCAGCGCTTCAAGACCCATCCGGCGATCCGCGGCACCTTCGAGGGCGGCAAGCGCCTCTCCTATGGTGCGCGTGCCATCACCGAGGGCGGGTATCAGTCGGTGCCGAAACTCTCCTTCCCCGGTGGCGCGCTGATTGGCTGTTCGGCGGGCTTCGTCAACGTGCCGCGCATCAAGGGCAGCCACAATGCCGTGCTCTCGGGCATGATGGCGGCCGACCGCATCGCGGCGGCAATCGCCGCCGGCCGCGCCAATGACGAAGTAGCCGAGATCGAAACCGACTGGCGCAAGAGCGATATCGGCAAGGACCTAAAGCGGGTGCGCAACGTCAAGCCGCTCTGGTCGAAATTCGGCACGGCCCTGGGCGTGGCGCTCGGCGGTCTCGATATGTGGACCAACCAGCTCTTCGGCTTCTCCTTCTTCGGCACGCTTGGTCACGGCAAGACCGACGCCGCCTCGCTGGAACCCGCCTCGCAGCATAAGCCGATCGTCTATCCGAAGCCCGATGGCGTGCTGACCTTCGACCGCCTGTCCTCCGTCTTCCTGTCGAACACCAATCATGAAGAGGGCCAGCCGGTCCATCTGCAGGTCAAGGACATGCCGCTGCAGAAATCGTCCGAGCTCGGCATCTATGCCGGCCCGTCGACGCGCTACTGTCCGGCCGGGGTTTACGAATGGGTGGAAAAGGATGGCGAAGAGACCTTCGTCATCAACGCCCAGAACTGCGTCCACTGCAAGACCTGCGACATCAAGGATCCCAACCAGAACATCAACTGGGTGCCGCCGCAGGGCGGCGAGGGGCCGGTCTATCCGAATATGTGACGCAGGGTGGTTCTTCGTCGCCGTAAATTGGACAGGGTTTCCATGCTTTCCTTCCTTCGCACAGGAGAGTTCGCGGTCGCTGAAGCACCGTTCGACCATGCGTGAAGTCTCGGAATTGTTAGGCCCGCCCGAATGGTGGACGGACGGGGAAGCGTGGCACCTGTGCCACTGCTTTGGGGCTACCGGCCTTTTCTCGGAGGATAGGAGATGAGACTTTTTTTGCTCGTGCCGGTAATTGCGATTGCCTGTTCGGCATGTTCGACACAATCTCCCGCAGCATCCCAATCGGCGCCGACTCAAAGCCGTCAGGCAGCGCATCGGCCGAATATGGAGAGCTGCAAGTCCAAGCCGAACTTCGAAGGAATGTTGCGCACACTTTGCTATTAGAGGGCGGCGAGACGGCCTTCCTAAGCCCTGGCAACCAATTCATCGTCCAAATTACCGTTTCGTTAACCATAATCTCCTTAGCTTGCGACATCTTCTTGACGCACTAAGGACACGTTCATGACGATCTCGCGCCGGGGCTTCCTGATCGCCCTGCCTCTTTTCGTTGCCGGCTGCTCTTCGACCACCTTGAACAGCCAGACGAATTACGCGGCACTTCCGGATGAGAGGTTTCCGCTGAGGCAGGTGCCGATCGATCAGATCAAGCCGGAGCTTCGCCGCACCGAAGTCGCCTATGAAGGCAGCTATGCGCCGGGAACGATCATCATCGATACGCCGGCGCGGCGCGCCTATTTTATCCTCGGTGACGGCAGGGCGATGCGTTACGGCATCGGCGTCGGCCGCGAGGGCCTTACCTTTGCCGGCAATGCCTATGTCGGCCGCAAGGCGGAATGGCCGAGCTGGACGCCGACGGAAAACATGCAGCGCCGCGAGGAGCGTTATCGCAAGCTCGCCGGAGGCATGCCGGGCGGCCCGAACAATCCGCTCGGTGCCCGCGCGCTGTATCTTTATCGCGGCGGCAACGACACGCATTTCCGCATCCACGGCACCAACCAGCCGCAATCGATCGGCCTTGCCATGTCGAGCGGCTGCATCCGCATGATGAACCACGACGTCATCGACCTCTACAACCGCGTCGAAGTCGGCGCCAGGGTCGTCGTCATCCAGGCGACAGCCTGATATAAAGTCACAAAGAAGCCACCGCAGCGCATCGCCGTCGGCGGCTTTTGTTTTGGGCGGATGCTCAGCGGTGCTTGGCGGCAATGCCGGTCGAGAGCGCCACGCCGATGCCGGTGATGACGGCGGCGCAGATTTCGGCAAGGCCCATTTGCTCGCCGAGGAAGAAACCACCACCAAGTGTCGCCAGCACCGGCGTCAGCGCCGTAAAGGCCGCCGCCTGTGTTCCGCCGAGGGTGCGCACTGCCGTACCGTAGGCGACCATCGCGACCAGACCGGAAAGAATGCCCTGGCTCAGCACCTGCAGGCCGATTTCCGGAAGTGGTGCCTGCGGCAGCGAGATGCCGAAGACCAGCGCTAGCACGGCCATGATCAGGAAGGACCAGATGGCAATTAGCGCGCTGGCCTGGATGGCCGAAAGACCCGAGCGGCGAAAGGCATGCGTATAGCTTGCCCAGAGAACGGCACCTGATGGCAGCAGCACGAAACTCGTCCAGGGCAGGGAAGCATCGGCAAGGCTGCGAACGAGCAGGATCATCACACCGGCGACGATCGCCAACAGTCCGGCGATACGGGTCGTCTCCGGCCTTTCACGAAACATGAGAATGCCGATCAGTGCGGTAGCGAGCGGCATTGAACCGCCGAGCAGGATGCCCGACGAGGCAGCCGGCGTGGAGTGAATGGCAAGCGTCGTCACCAGGAAGAAGATCGCACCGCAGCCGGCGACCATGATCGCCAGAAGATGCAGCGGAAGGCCCTTTGGCAAGAGCCCCGTGCGCAGCCAGACAGGCGAGAGAGCGAGCGTCGGTATGCCGAAGCGGATCAGCCCGATATCGATCGAGCCGAGCGGCGTTGCAGCACTATGGCGGGTTGCCAGAAACCATGTCGACCAGATCAGTACGGTGATCGTGCCGGCGGCATAACCCAGTGTCTGTGAAGGCGATTTCTCGTTTGAAAATGCGATCGTGCTCATCGTCCTGTCCTCTCTTCCATCCGGATCCACTCCGATTGACAAGAAGATTAGCGCCGGAGGCCGAGGCATGTCCTTGCTATCTGTGGCGCAGAAATCGTGCTATGCGCAATGATCTGCCAATTCATGCTGATGGATTTCGCAAATATGCCAAATCTTGATAAATTCGATATCGCCATCCTGAAGTGCCTTCAGGAGGATGCGCGTGCCACCAATGTCGAGATCGCCGAGAAGGTGAACCTCTCGCCGTCGCCCTGCCTGCGCCGCATCCGCAATCTTGAAAAGCTCGGCGTCATCCGCCGCTATACGGCCGATATCGACCGCAAGGAGGTCGGGCTCGGGCTTACCGTCTTCGTCGAGTTCAAGGTCGCCCGTCACAGCAAGGAGAATTCCGAGGCGCAGCAGGCAGCACTGCTCGCCATTCCCGAGATCGTATCCTGCTTCCTGATTTCAGGCACGGCGGATTTCCTGGCCGAAGTCGTGGTCGAAGATCTCTCGGCCTATGAACGGCTGCTGACGGAGACATTGCTGACCCTGCCGAATGTCACCGATATCCGCTCGAATTTTGCCATCCGCAGCATCAAGACACATGGACCACTGAAGCTGCCGGAGCGCAATTGACGCGCCTTGCGGGACACCAGAGGCGGATGGTTTCAGCCCAGCCTGAATCATCCGCCTCTGATCAAAGAACTACAGCAGCGTCCCGCTAAGGATGAGCAGCGCCACCGAGAAGTAGATGACGAGCCCGGTGACATCGACCAGCGTGGCGACGAAGGGAGCCGATGCCGTTGCCGGATCGAGCCGCAGTTTCTGCAGCAGGAAGGGCAGCATCGAACCGGACATGGAGCCGAAGGTGACGATGCCGACCAATGCGGCAAAGACCGTCAGGCCGACCAGCTGCCAGTGCGGGCCGTAATCATAGAGCCCGGCCGTCTGCCAAAAGATCACCCGGATCATGCCGACGAGCCCGAGGATGGCGCCGAGCACGATGCCCGTTGGCAGTTCGCGCAGCAGCACCCGCCACCAGTCGGTCAGCTTCAACTCGCCGACGGCGAGCGCCCGGATGATGAGCGAGGTTGCCTGCGAGCCGGAATTGCCGCCGGAGCTCATGATCAGCGGAATGAAGAGCGTCAGCACGACAGCCTTTTCCAGCTCGCCTTCGAAATGCTGCATGGCGCTTGCCGTCAGCATTTCGCCGAGGAAGAGGGCGCAGAGCCAGCCGGCCCGCTTGCGGATCATGCCGCCGAAGCCGATCTTCATATAGGGCTTGCCGAGCGCTTCCATGCCGCCGAATTTCTGGGCGGCTTCCGTCGTATCCGCGATCATCGTGTCGATGACGTCATCGACGGTGACGATGCCGAGGATCAGGCCATGATCGTCGATCACCGGCAGCGCCAGCAGGTCATGCTTGCGGATCAGCCGTGCGACATCTTCCTGCTTCATCAGCGCATTGGCCGAAACCGGCATGCCCTTCTGCGCGACCGAGAGGATCGAGGCTTCGGGCTCCCCGGTGATGAGGCGGCGAAGGGTGACGACATGCATCAGCGCGCCGGAATTATGGTCCAGCACATAGATGGCATAGACGGTTTCGCGCGAACGTTCGACCTGCCGGACATGGTCCAGCGTCTGGGCGACGGTCCAGTCGTCGGGCACGCTGACGAATTCCGTCGTCATGATGCTGCCGGCCGTGCGTGGCGGGTAGCCCATCAGATGCTGGATGGCGATGCGGACCGGCTCTTCCAGGCTGGAGAACAGGCGCACGCGGTCGTCGACGCCGAGCTCCAGCAGGACGTCGGCGACGCGGTCGTTCGACATGCCGTGCAGCAGGCGGGCCGAATCCGTGCCGTCCATCAGCGCCAGTATGGCCGATGCGTTGCGCAGCTCCGGACGGTCGAGAATGTTGACGGCATGGTCCTGCGGCATCCGCGAAAGGATGCGGCCGGCTTCAGCCGGTGCGAGCCCGTTCAGCGATTCCACGCGCTCGGCGATGGTCGCGATACGGCTGTTATTCATGAAGGCACGGGCGGCATAGCCGGCCCGCAGGGGGAAGCGATTGATATTCATTGGCTCGCCTTTCCGTCGATCCGCCGTAGCGTCCGAACGGGCGAGCCTGGAGCATCCAGGTCAGCGCGCCACGGCCGCGTACGGCAAAGGCAATCGACTGCTACTGTCGCTTGGCATCTTGATGATGGCTCCGTTGATATCCGTGCGCGACGTATGTCACGCACGTGTTGCACTAGGTGGTCTCGAATGCGGAAAAAGTCAAGCTGCTTAGATGTTTAACGCCAGAATGCCGCACCCTCTGCGCGGCATTATATGTCAGCATCATTTACGCAATGTTTCGAAGGCCGGAAAAGGCGGATTTTCGACCTCGAAAACCTCAGAATCCGGCAAGAACCACCTTGCCCTTCATCCTGCCGCTTTCGACCATGGCATGCGCCTTTTTCATGTTCGCCGCATTGATCGTCCCGACCGTTTCCGACAGCGTTGTGCGGATCTTGCCGGTGTCGACCAGCTCGGAAATCCTGTTGAGGATCTTGTGCTGCTCGATCATGTCGGGTGTCGCGAAAAGCGGACGGGTGAACATCAGCTCCCAGTGAACGGACGCAGCCTTGCGCTTGAAGGGAACGATATCGAAGGTCTTGGGATCGTCGATCAACGCGAAACGACCCTGCGGTGCCAGCGCCTCGACGATATCGGCAACATGCTTGTCCGTATTCGTGGTCGAGAAGATGAAGCCCGGTGCGCCGATGCCGAGCGCCGCGACCTGCGGCGCGATCGGCTGCGAATGGTCGATCACGTGATGGGCACCGAGCGCCTTCACCCAGTCCTGCGTTTCCGGGCGTGAAGCCGTGGCAATGACCGTCAGATCCGTCAGCGTCCGGGCGATCTGGATGGCGATCGACCCGACGCCGCCCGCACCACCGATGATGAGCACGGCAGGGGCGCCACCCGGTACGGGATCGGTGACGCGCAGGCGGTCGAACAGCGCTTCATAGGCTGTGATCGAGGTCAGCGGCAGGGCGGCGGCTGCAGCGAAATCGAGGCTCTTCGGCTTGTGGCCGACGATGCGCTCGTCGACCAGCTGGAATTCGGCATTCGAGCCGGGACGATTGATGACGCCGGAATAGAAAACCTCGTCGCCGGGCGCAAATAGGGTGACATCGGAACCGATGGCCTTGACGATGCCGGCAGCATCGAAGCCCAACACTTTCAGCTCATCGGCAGGCGGCGCCATATGAGCGCGAACCTTCACATCGACTGGATTGACGGAGACGGCCTTGATCTCGACCAGCAGGTCGTGGCCCCTGGCCTCGGGCGTCGGCAGTTCGACATCGATCAGCGAGGTTTCGGCCGCGATCGGCTGTGGGGTCTTGTAGGCGATGGCGCGCATCTTGGTAACTCCTGTGTTCATTGCACGAGAGCTAGATGCGACCTATGTTCCGGCAACGCAAGAATGCACAAATTCTGTACGTAGTACCAAAAAGGATACTGTAAATGTCACGCCCGCGCGCCAAACTGGTCACGAATTTTCCGGGTTGCCCCGTGGAGGCGACGCTGACCTATCTCGATGGAAAGTGGAAAGGCGTAATCCTTTTCCATCTGATGGACAGGACTTTGCGTTTCAACGAGCTGAGACGCCATCTGCCAGCCATCACCCAGCGCATGCTGACCAAGCAGCTGCGCGAACTGGAAGAATCCGGCCTGATCTCACGAACAGTTTACCCGGTCGTGCCGCCGCGCGTCGAATATGCTCTGACACCGCTCGGCTCCACGCTGAAACCGGTGATCCGAGCTCTTGCCGCCTGGGGCGATGAATTCGTCTTCTGCAGCCCGGAAGGTCGGGAACTGCGTGTCGCAAGGGCCTTAGGCGCTCCGGCTGCGGAGCTCCAGGCGTAAGGACGCTGCAAAGACGAAGAGGCCGAGGAAAGACAGGACGGCGCCGACATAGCCGGTTGCTGCGAAACCGTAACCCCAGGCAATGACCAGGCCGCCGAGCCATGCGCCGATGGCGTTGGCGATATTGAAGGCCGAATGGTTGGAGGCGGCAGCCAGCGTCTGTGCATCGGCCGCGACGTCCATCAGACGCGTCTGCAGCGCCGGACCGGCGGCAAAACCGCAGCCGACGAGGAAGACGCAAAGCCCGAGCATGTAGGGGTTGGAAGCCGTCAGAGAGAACATCGTCAGCACCACGATATTATAGACCAGCGAACCGCCGATCGTGCCGAGCAGCGATTTATCCGCCAGCCAGGAGCCGATGACATTGCCGGCATTCATGCCGATGCCGAAAAGCACGAGCATCAAAGGAACAGCCGTTTCCGGCAGCATTGCCACCTGCGTCGTGGTCGAAGCGATATAGCTGAACATGGCGAACATGCCGCCATAACCGACCGCCGCTATGCCAAGTGTCAACAGGATCTGCGGGCGACGGAAGGCGCTGAGTTCGCGCAGCGCGCTTGCCCCTTCGGCAACCTTGTCATGCGGCACGTAGAACCAGATGAGAGCGACCGTCACGAGGCCGATGATGCCGACGGTCAGGAAGGCGACCTGCCAGTCCAGCGCCTGGCCGAAGAAGGTGGTGAGCGGCGTGCCGAGCAGGGTGGCGACCGTCAGGCCGAGCATGACGCGGCCGACGGCCCGCGCACGGCGATGCACCGGCACCATGGAGGCCGCGACGAGGGCCGCCACACCGAAATAGGCGCCATGCGGCAGGCCGGTGATGAAACGCAGCACCGTGAAGCTTTCGAAGCTCGGCGCGATGGCGCTCAGGATATTGCCGACGGCAAAGAGCAGCATGAGGCAGAGCAGCAGCGTGCGTCGTGCCATCTTGGCCGCGAGCACAGCAATAACGGGTGCACCGATCACCACGCCCAGCGCATAGGCGCTGATGACATAACCTGCCTGCGGTGTCGTGACCGAAAAGGTATCGGCCACATTAGGCAACAGACCCATAATGGCGAATTCGCCCGTACCGATGCCGAAACCGCCAGCCGCGAGTGCCAACTGCACCAGCGCGACGGTCATGGAAGAGGGAAGGCCTGCCTCCGGCCCGGAAGCGATAGAATCATCGATGGAATCGTTGACGGCAACCTGGCTCACGGGCGGTCCTCGGAGGATCTGGGCTTGGCGACGGCCGCTGGCGGGACGCGCAGGGCCGGTCATTTGCATTTGATGGTCAGAAATGGCGGGAGGCGGAGATATGATCTCCAGCATCCCATCTATTGAACGCGAAACCGGGAGCGTCGAGTGCTTTTTTTGCAGTGCAGCGTCCTGCTATCTGCATACGTCCATTGCAATATTTGCGTTTCGGCGATGTAGCTGTGCCAACCATACGGCTTGAAATCGCAGGTGCATCAACCATCTCTTGAGGGCAGGGACAGCGAGGATAGGAAACAAGCACCTCATGAAGCTCGTCGGCTTTTTCAATCGCGACGGCGGTACCTTCAGAACGACGGACATGCAGGCTTACGAGAAGCGCGCGGAGGAGGTCTTCCGTGAGGCCGGGCATGATTTCGAAGCGATCGTCTTTTCCGGCGGCGAGATTGTTCCCGCCATGGAACGTGCCGCTCGGCGCGACGATATCGACGGCATCGTTGCCGGCGGCGGTGACGGCACAATTTCGGCGGCCGCATCGATTGCCTGGAGGAACGGCGTGGCGCTTGGCGTCGTGCCGGCCGGTACCATGAACCTCTTTGCCCGCTCGCTGAAAGTGCCGCTCGATATCTGGCAGGCGCTCGACGTGCTGGCTTTCGGCGAGCTCGACAATATCGATATCGCCAGTGCCAACGGAAGGCCGTTCGTCCACCAGTTCTCCGCCGGCTTGCATGCGCGCATGGTGCGCTACCGCAATTCCTACAGCTACCGCTCCCGCCTCGGAAAGATGCGCGCCAGCACCCGCGCAGCTTTCGGCGTTGTTTTCAACCCGCCCGAATTCGAGGTCGAGTTCGAGGCGGCCGGCATGAAGGAAACCCGCCGCGTCTCCGCCATCTCCGTCTCCAATAATCCCTTCGGCGAAAACGCGCTGCTCTATGCCGACAATCTGCGCAGCGGCGAGCTTGGCTTCTATACGGCAAAACCGCTGAAACCGCTCGGCGTCGCACGGTTGGCGATCGACATGCTGCGTGGCAGGTTCCGCGAAAACGATGCGGTCATGGTCATGCATCCGGCCGAAGTCAATCTGCACTTTCCGAAGCTGCGCGCCAAGGCGAACTGCGTCATGGATGGCGAGCTTCTGCCGCTGGAGCGCGATATCACGATCAAGCTGCATCCGGGTGAATTGAAGGTGCTGGTCAAGCAGGGATTGGCTGCACAGGAAGGCGAAAGGGAGCGGCGCGAGCCGGCGGCCTGACGCTTAGAGCCTTTCATGGTTAGATTGAAGCATTCTGTCGGCTGAAACGGGCCGTCTGATCGACCGGCCGGCTTGGCCGTAGATCTGGGCTACGACGCGCGCCGGCCGGTCGACCATCCGACTCCGTTTGAGCCGACAGAATGCTTCAATCTAACCATGAAAGGCTCTAAAGCGCAGCGGTGCGCCTGGCTCTGAAGGGAATGAGAGCGCCTTCGACGATATCCCGGTCCGCCTCGTCTCCGAAAACACAGGTGCGATTGCGTCCCTTCTTCTTGGCGCAGTAAAGCGCCTCGTCGGCCGATGCGATGAGCTGGCGCCAGCCATTTGCGCCGCACTGGCCGGAGGCGACGCCGATGCTGACGGTAATGGAGAGATCCATACCGGTTTCCGCGTCGCGGATGAAATGCGCCTGAATGTGGCTGCGCAGTTCTTCGGCAAAATCCACGGTGTTCGAAAGATCCGATGTTGAAACGAGAACGGCGAACTCCTCGCCGCCATAGCGCGCCACGATATCCGTCGGCCGCATCGCACCCTGCAGCCGTGACGCAATTTCGATGAGCACGGCATCGCCCGTCAGATGGCCATAGGTATCGTTGACCGTCTTGAAGTGATCGATGTCGATCAGCATCAGGCAGACATCTTCCTCGCGCTCCGAAGGCGCATTGCCGAAGCCTTCCAGCGCCCGGCGGTTCCAGACGCCGGTCAGCCCATCTTTCTCGGCCTGCGCCTTCAGCCGGGCTTCATATTCGGCCCGTTCGTCAAGCTTGCCGCGCAGCAGTTCCAGTGCTTCGAACAGGCTGCGCATCTCCGGTGCCTTGGAGATCGTCTCAAGGTTTGTCATGGCGCTGCCCTCGGCAAGCGCGATGATCTGTCTGCGCGCCGTCAGCAGCGGATCGAGCATATGAAGGCGGATGGAGCGGACGAGGGCGAGCAGCACTGCGAGCGCAGAGGCTGTGATGAGCGCAATGACGGCCAGACGGTAGGAGGCCGTGTCATGCTGGGTCCGATAGCGCTTCACGACATCGTTGAGGAAGATCGTGCGCAGCCGCGCCAGCGGCTGCAGCGTCGGGACATAGTTGCGCGTCAGATCGACGGCAGAGATCGAATAGTCGCCGGAAATCTTGCCTTGTTCGATGAGGATCTTCACGAGGTCGAGGCCGGATCCGAAAAAGATCGCATCGACATCCTTCATGAGGTCGGCAGACAGCGTGTCGTTATCGCTGACGATCTTCTGGCCTTGCATCAGCGTGCGCAATTCCAGAAGCCGGCCGATGGTGCGGCTGGCATCGGTGACATGGCTGTCGCGGAGCGGTTGGCGCGTGGCGATCGGCCCCATGATCTGCGAGGCGGCCCGGCCGCCATATTCGCGCATGTCGCTGATCATTCGCCCCGTCAGGAACGGAGCAGTCAGTTCCGATTGGCGGCTCGTGAAGGCCGCCACATGCCAGTCGACGACAGCCTGGAAGGTTTCAATCACCTCGATCATTTCGCCGATCGCGGCCTGGACATCCTCCGGCCGGCGCTCGCCAAGCGGCGTTGCGGCAACCCGGTCCACGGCCTCGCGAGCTTTGCGAAGCTGGTCCCTGGTATCGGCCAGCGCCTTCTGCAGGCCGGGCAGGGCGGAGGAGACATCGACGGCAAACGGCTCGTCGAGAGCCTCGAGAGCCTGATCGCTGCTGCGCCGGAAGAACCTCAGGCGCTCCGTTGCCGGGGCGCTGCTGTCCGGCTCGATCGCCATGATATCATTGGCCGGGCCACGTTCCGCGGACACTTGGGTGCCAGCCTCCAAAACCTGGCGGAAGCGTTCCACTGCAAGCAGACTGTCATAAGTCGAACGGTAGCTCTCATAGGTCGGAATGAGGGCGCTCGCTGTCAGAACAAGGATGAGAAAGGCGACGATGACGGTCGCAAACAGCAGCTTTCCCTCAAGAGTGATGCGGTTCATCAAACCGATCCCTTTCCCGTCCCGTTATCCGCGCCGGCTCCGTTGCCGGTTTATTGAACATGCTGATATCGGGAATATATTACCGATTTCGAGTATAGATCATCGATAATGCCAACAGGGTTAAGAAAACTTCCCAAGTGAAAGTGATGTGACGGGCTCTATTAACTACAGGCGCGCGAGATATGTGCGATAGTCGAAATCCGACACGGTGCGCAGGTGCGTTATTGCTTCCTTGTACTTCGTATCGCCATACAACTTTTGATACTTGTCGCCGAAGATATTGGCGATGAAGGCCGACTGCCGGAAGATCTCGACCGCCGTCAGGAAATCATGCGTCAGCCGCTTCGCGCCCGGTGGGGTATAGGCGGGCGTCGTTTCCTCGCCGGGATCGAGATCGCCGTCGAGACCGAGCAGCATGCCGCCGAGGATGGCCGCCAGCAGCAGGTAGGGATTGGCATCGGCACCCGCCACGCGATGCTCGATGCGCGCCGCTGGCCCGTTTGTATCAGGAATGCGAATTGCCGTGCCGCGATGTCCGGTGCCCCAGGTGAGGTCGGTCGGCGCAAAGGAGCCAGGCTGGAACCGGCGGTAGGAATTGGCGAAGGGCGCAAAGACGAGCTGCGCCTCATGCATGGTCTGCAGCATGCCTGCCGTCACCGATTTCAGAAGGGTCGGTTCGCCTCCGGCAGCATCGAGGATATTGTTGCCGTCCCTGTCGATGATGCTCGCATGCACATGCAGACCGGAACCGGCATGATCCGAATAGGGTTTGGCCATGCAGGTCGATTTCAGCCCGTGTCTGCGTGCCGCCTGCTCGGCAACGCGCTTCAGGTAGAGGCAGTCATCGGCGGCCGCCAGGGCATCGGGCCGGTGCAGCAGGTTCACTTCGAACTGGCCGGGACCGAATTCGGCCGTCGTCGCCTCCGCCGGCAGGTTCATCGCTTTGGCATAGGCGCGCAGGGTCCGCAGGTAGTCGTCGAGCGCATCGACGGCGCTCATGTCATAGAGCTGGAAGCCGTTCGGATCGCCGCGATAGGTCAAGCTTGCAGGCGGCGAGGGCACGCCCGTCTCGCGCCAGTTCTCTTCGATCACGTAGAATTCCAATTCCGTCGCCACGACGGGCGTCAGCCCACGCTCGGCATAACGTTCGACAACGGAGGCGAGAATGCCGCGCGGATCCATGAAGCTGCGGCTGCCGTCGAATTCGTGCATGGTGGCGAGCACCTGGATGGATCCTTCGGGCGCCCAGGGCATCGGCGCAAGGCTGCGCCTATCGGCAATGAGATTGCCATCGGGATCGCCGATCGTCAGCGACAGGCCGGTGATATCGTCATTGTCGTCGCCCCAGATATCGAGCGACTGCGTCGAGGTCGGCAGGCGGATATCGCCCGCCCAGACCTTCTTTTCGGCCGAAAGCGGCAGCTGTTTGCCGCGCAGATCGCCGTTCATACCGACAACAAGGATCTCGAAACGCGGATCGCCCTGCTCAACCTCTTTGCCCTTGTTCGCCATGACCTTGAAAATCCTCTCGCAGAAGGCCAAGGTCGTAAACCATCGCCGAAAGCCTTTCAATCCGAAGGTCCAATCATGTCCGATACTTACCCGCTGTCCAACCTCGCAGCCATCGATGCCGCCCACCATCTGCATCCCTTCTCCGACATGAAGAAGCTGAATGCCGACGGCACGCGCATCATCGAGCGCGGCGAGGGCGTGCATATTTTCGATAACAACGGCAAAAAGTATCTCGATGGCTTCGCCGGCCTCTGGTGCGTCAATATCGGCTATGGCCGCAAGGAAATCGCCGATGCCGTCGCGCGTCAGATGAACGAGCTCCCCTACTACAACACCTTCTTCGGCACGACGTCACCGTCGACCACGCTGCTCGCGGAGAAGGTGACGTCCAAGGCTGGCCCGCGCTTCAACCATATCTTCTTCACCGGCTCCGGCTCGGAAGCGAACGACACCTGGTTCCGCATGGCCCGCGTCTATTGGGCAGCCGTCGGCAAGCCCTCGAAGAAGATGGTGATTGCGCGGCGCAACGGCTATCACGGCTCGACGGTTGCCGGCGCCAGCCTCGGCGGCATGAAATACATGCACGAGCAGGGCGACCTGCCAATCCCTGGCATCGTCCATATCGGCCAGCCCTATTGGTATGGCGAGGGTGGCGATCTTTCTCCCGCCGAATTCGGCCTGAAGGTCGCCCGCGAGCTGGACGCCAAGATCGATGAGTTGGGCGAGGAGAATGTCGCCGCCTTCGTCGCCGAGCCGATCCAGGGTGCGGCTGGTGTGATCATTCCGCCGGAGACCTACTGGCCGGAGATCGACCGCATCTGCAAGGCGCGCAATGTCCTGCTCGTGACGGACGAAGTCATCTGCGGCTTCGGCCGCCTCGGCGAATGGTTCGGCCATCAATATTTCGGCGTCGAGCCGGATTTTGCTCCGATCGCCAAAGGGCTTTCCTCGGGTTACCTGCCGATCGGCGGCGTGCTCGTCAGCGATCGCATCGCCGACGTGCTGATCAACGATGTCGGCGATTTCAACCACGGCTTCACCTATTCCGGCCATCCGGTCTGCGCTGCCGCCGCGCTCGAAAATCTGCGCATCATCGAGGAGGAGAAACTGGTGGAGCGCGTGCGCGACGATATCGGCCCCTATTTCGCAAAGAAATGGGCCGCGCTCGCCGATCATGATTTCGTCGGCGAGGCGCAAAGCATCGGCCTGATGGGCGGTCTGCAGCTTGCCGCCGACAAGAAGACCCGCACCCGTTTCGAAAAGCCCGATCCGATCGGCTCGCTGGTGCGCAATCACGCTCTCGCAAACGGCCTCGTGCTGCGCGCCACCGGCGACCGCATGCTGGCCTCACCGCCGCTCGTCATCCGTCACGAGGAAGTGGACGAGATGGCCAGCATCGCCAAGATCGCGCTGGACGCAGCCTGGAAGGAACTCCGCGGCTAGCGACGACCGTCATTGAACGTCGATCATTTGGGGGGATCTCAACCAATGAAGCAGATCTACACCACTCTGGGACCAAAACGCCGCGAAGAACTCGGCATGATTCTTCCGCACGAGCATGTGTTTGTCGATCTCCGAACCCCCGACCGGCCCGGCTACGCCAAGGCGGAGGTAGACGATGTCGTGGCGCTGATGGTCCCACAAATAGAGGCAATCAAAAGACAAGGCATTTCACTGCTCGTCGAATGCACCACAGGGGGCGTTGGAAGACGTGCAGATATTGATCTTGCCGTATCGAAGGCCGCCAACTTTCCGATCGTCGTGCCGACCGGCAACTATCGCGAACCATGGATACCCAGCTGGGTAGCAGAAGCCAGCGACGTCGATCTCGAACAATGGATGGTGGCTGAGCTTACCGAGGGCATCGAAGATACCGGCGTGCTAGCCGGATGGATAAAACTGAGCGCCGGCGACGATGGCATTACGCCACTGGAGGCCCGCATCCTGCGTGCAGCCGCAAGAGCATCCGTGCGAACCGGTGCGGTCATCGGCTCGCACACGATCCGGGGAAGGGTCGTGATGGAGCAGCTGGACATCCTTCAGTCAGAAGGTTGCGCAGCCGAGCGGTTCATATCCATTCATACCCAGGAGGAAAAGGACTTCCAGCTTCACAAGGCACTGGTGGAACGCGGCGCGTGGATCGAATACGACCACGTCGGCAGGGCACCGGATGAAGACGTGGTTGCGCTGATAATGGATGCCCTTGAAGCAGGATTGGGCAAGCGTCTTTTGATAAGCCACGATCTCGGCTGGTATGATCCGGCGCAACCGGGTGGCGGGACCCCGAGGCCTTATACGCACCTTGTCGAGAGTCTTCTGCCAATGCTTGAGATCGCGGGCGCGAGCAGGGACACGGTGCGCCAACTCACAGAGGCCAATCCTTTCGACGCATTCGCACGCTAGGGATAAGCCACCGCGTAGGCGAACTGATAGGTGTCGCCCGGCCGGCCGTAGATGTAGGGCAGCGCGACGACATGGATTTCAGGCGGCTTCAAGCCGTTTTGCGCTATGACATCCTTGAAATAGTAATCCGGCCAGGCGGGCGGCGTCCCGCCCTTGTCGTCGCGCCAGACGAAGACGACGGGATGTTTTGCATCCAGCTGGAATGTCGGCTTGAAGTCCGGATAGAAATAGGACTGCACCGGGGTGTCGGGCATCTGCAGCCGCATATTGCCGTCGAGATGCGGGTCGTAACCGACGATCAGCCCCGGCTCGCCGCCGATTTCCTTGCGGATCGTCTCGGCGAAGCTGGCATAGGGAATGTTCAGCCGTTGATATTTGCCGAAGAGCGGGCCGTAATAGGCGCGCGTGGCGAGCACGGCCAGCACGATACCCATGATCACGCCACTCACCGCCAGCGATGCACGCAAGGGTACTGCCGGGTCGACCTCGGCACTGTCTGCCTTCATGCAAATATAGAGCGGCAGGATGAGGAAGAGCGGCGTCAGCCATCGGTCGGCGACATTGTCGACGCCGGCAAGCAGGATCATCAGCGCAATGGCGCCGATTTCGATCAGCAGGATACGACCGGCCATTCTTGTCCAGCGGCTGGACGCGCGCCACATTGCCCGCAGCGATTTGCCAAAGAGCGCCAGAAAGATGACGACGGAGACGCCGGCGATGCCGACCATTGCGGAGATGAAGCGAGAAATGCCGGTCGATACCTGCGCCAGAAAGCTCTCCTCGTCACCGGTCATCTTGTGCAGCGTACGATCGACGGCAAGGTCGAAATGCTGCAGGAACCAGATTGCGTGCGGCGTGACGATGGCGATCGAAATCACGATGGTCAGTATCAGCCGCCGGTCGAGCAAGCGCTTGCGGAAATCGGTATCGATCAGCGCAGCGACGAATGCCGCGGCCGGAAGAAGCGCGAAATTATACTTCGATATCATCCCGATGCCGGTCGCAATGCCGACGATGGCATAGGAGATGGCCGACGGCGACTTCAGCGTGCGCAAAAAGCCGTAGAGGAACAGCGAGCCGGCAAAGATCGTCGCCACCGAATGCGTCAGGTCCCGCTGCGCCTCGAAGACGATCTGCGGCATGGTGAGCAGGCCGAGCGTCGCCATCACCACCAGGCTGCTGTTCTTCAATGTCAGCCGCGCCGTAAGCCAGTAGAAGACATAGGACAGGAACAGCATCGTGCATTTGAGGAGGGACAGCGAAAACAGCGACACGCCGATGAGCGATGTCACGCCGTACTGCACCCAGTTGTAGAAGGGCGGCTGCGAATTATAGCCGAAGGCGAACCATTGCGAGAGCAGCATCTGCTCCGCCTCATCCAGCTCCAGCGCATTGGGGATGCTGAGCCGCACGATCAGGTGGAGCAGAAAATAGGTTCCGAGCACCGCCAGGATCAGATTGGGCCGGCGGCTGAAAAGGCCCTGCACGTCAGCTTTCTCGGGAGAAGATCTGGCGCACGATATAGTTCGGCGAGGCGTCGTCGCGGTAATAGGTTCGGGCGATCATCTCGGCCAGGATGCCGGTCGTGATCATCTGCACCGAAGAAAGCAGCAGCACGACGCCGACCATCAGCATCGGTCTTGTGCCGATGTCATTGCCCATGATGAACTTGTCGATGCCGAGATAGAGGAGGATCAGCGCTGCAAGGCCGCCGAGGCCGAGGCCGAGCGAGCCGAAGAAATGCCCCGGACGCGCCTTGTAGCGCATGAAGAACATCACCGACAGCAGGTCGAGGATCACGCGGAAAGTGCGCGAGATGCCATATTTCGACATGCCGTGCTGGCGTGCGTGATGGGTGACGGCCATTTCGCCGATGCGCGAGCTCGGCACCACGCCGGCAACCCAGGCCGGGATGAAGCGATGCATTTCGCCCATCAGCTTCACCTGCTTGATGATCGAGGCACGGTAGATCTTCAGGCTGCAGCCATAATCGTGCAGCTTGACGCCGGTGATGCGGCCGATGAGGTAGTTCGCGCACCACGAAGGGATTTTGCGCAGCAGCAGGCCGTCCTGGCGGTTCTTGCGCCAGCCGACGAGCAGGTCGAGTTCGCGCCGTTCCAGCTCCGAGACCATCGAGGGAATATCCTTCGGGTCGTTCTGCAGGTCGCCGTCCATGGTGGCGATCAGCCGGCCCTGCGCCGTGTCGATGCCGGCCTGCATGGCGGCCGTCTGGCCGAAATTGCGCTGCAGCTCGACGATACGCAGCGTCAGCCCCTCGCGATTGACGAACTTGCGGGCATTGACGAGCGTTGCGTCCGTGCTGCCGTCGTCGACGAGGATCAGTTCCCAGCGGTGCGGATAGTCGGCCATGGCCGCGGCAATGCGCTCGACGAGCGGGCCGATGCTTTCTTCCTCGTTGAAAACAGGAACGACCAGCGACAGCTCGAGCGGTTGTATCTGATCATTCGCATTGCGAATGGACTCTACCGTTGTCTGCAACTTTCATTTCTCCTAAAAGGCGCGGCAATGGAAGACCGGTGAAAACCAGCCGCCGCAGCCAAACTTAGGAAGCCTGATACATGAAGACCCCGAGTGTTGAAAGCGGGCAATCCTGGTTTCTGCGCAATCGCATGACCCTTCTGACGGTCGCAATCGTCGCAGCCTATG
Organism: Rhizobium sp. WYJ-E13; assembly: GCF_018987265.1. Classification (NCBI taxonomy): domain Bacteria; kingdom Pseudomonadati; phylum Pseudomonadota; class Alphaproteobacteria; order Hyphomicrobiales; family Rhizobiaceae; genus Rhizobium; species Rhizobium sp. WYJ-E13. Next base: position 818,599 of record NZ_CP076853.1, read on the forward strand.
CGCTTTTCATCGAATGGTTCTGGGGCTGGGCTGTCATATTGGAGCAATGGGCTGCCGTCGGTCCTCGGCCCGTTATCGGCGCGCTGATACTCCTGACCAGCACCTATTTCCTGCGTACATGGCGCATCTACGATTATTTTCCACGCGAGACGGCAGGCCGTTTCGCAACGCTCTTTCGCGTCACGCAGATCCATAACCTTCTGAACATCATGCTGCCCTTCCGCGCCGGCGAGACCAGCTTTCCGGTGCTGATGCGCACGGAATTCGGCATTCCCCTGACGCGCGGCACCTCCGCCCTGCTGGTCATGCGGCTGTTGGACCTGCATGCGCTGCTGGCCGCCGCCGGCCTCGGCGTTGCGGCGGCCGCCTCCAATGCCGCGCTTGCCTGGCTGGTCTGGGTGCTCTTCCTGTTCCTGCCGGTTTTCGCCTTCGCTGCCCGCATGCCGCTGCTGCGCCTCGGGGGGAAACTGCTGCCGCGCAAGGCGCAGGCGCTGCTTCATGAAATCGAGAACGGACTGCCTTTCGATGCCGTTGCCTTTGCACGCGCCTGGGCGATGACCATCGTCAATTGGCTGGTGAAGGTGCTCGTGCTCGCGTGGGCACTCGGCCTGATGGGCGTGCTGCCGATGGCCGCGAGTTTCGGCGGCGCGCTCGGCGGCGAGCTTTCCTCGGTCCTGCCGGTGCATGCGCCAGGCGGCGTCGGCACCTATCCGGCCGGCATCACCGCCGGTGCCATCGCCTTCGGCGCATCGAGCGAACGGTCGGCCCTGGATGCGCTGGCGCAGGCAAGCGTCAGCGCGCATCTGCTCATCATCGTTTCCGCCCTGGCAGGCACCGCCATCTCGCTGCCGCTCGGCCGCCGCAAGGCCTGACCGCGCCTCAAGACGATGCCGTAAGCTCCAAGATGCGCTTGCGCAGAAAGGCCCGTTCCGGCTCCTGCCGGCAGAGTGTCAGCGCCGTCTCGTAAGCCGCAATCGCGTCGGCCCTGCGTCCGAGCCGGCGCAGGAAATCCGCCCGCGCCGAATGGGCAAGGTGATAGGTCGAAAGCTCCCCTTTGCCCATGACGGCATCGACGAGCGCCAGCCCTTTCTCCGGCCCATCGGCCATGGCAATCGCCACCGCGCGGTTGAGCTCCGCAATATTAGAGGGATGGGCTGATATCAGCAGGTCGTAGTAGAAGGCGATGCGCCGCCAGTCCGTTTCCTCGATGCTTCCTGTCTTCGCATGCTCCGCCGCGATTGCCGCCTGAACCGTATAGATGCCGATCTCAGGCGTGCGCATGGCGCTTGCAAGCAGCGCCAGCCCCTCGGAAATCTTGCTCCGGTCCCAGCAGGAGCGATCCTGATCGGCAAGCAGCACCAGCGCGCCATCACCATCCTGCCGGGCGGCGCGACGCGATTCCTGCAGCAGAAGCAGCGACAGAAGGCCAGTAACATCCGGATGCGGCAGCAGGGCGGCAAGCAGCCGCGCCAGCCGGATCGCCTCTGCCGTCAGGTCGGAGCGCACGATCGCGCTGCCCGAGGATGCCGAATAGCCCTCGTTGAAGACGAGGTAGATGACATGCAGTACCCGGTCGAGCCTTTCGGGCAGTTCGGCTCCGACAGGTACCTCATAGGGGATTTTTTCCGTCCTGATCCGGTTCTTGGCGCGCACGATGCGTTGTGCGACCGTCGGCGCCGGCACCAGAAAGGCATGGGCGATCTCTTCCGTCGTCAGTCCGCAGACCTCGCGCAGCGCCATCGCCATCTGCGCATCCGCCGCAAGGGCCGGATGGCAGCAGATGAAGATCAGCCGCAGCATGTCGTCCTCGATCGGTTCCATGTCGCCGATCTCCGTTTCCGTGCCACCAGGGTAGAGCCCGTCCTCAATATGCCGCAGCGAGGCGTTGAAGCGCGCTCGTCTCCTCAGATGGTCGATCGCCTTGAAGCGGCCGGTCGAAACCAGCCAGGCAACGGGATTGTTGGGCATGCCGTCGACCGGCCATGTCCGCGCCGCCGCCGCAAAGGCATCGTGCAGCGCTTCCTCCGCCCGGTCGAAATCACCGAGCAGGCGGATCAGCGTCGCCAGAACCCGGCGCGAATGCTGCCTGTAGAGTTCTTCGATCACCTGTTCCCCGATCAGCTGTCTCAAGGGCCAGCCCTCATTGCGGCAGGGTGAGCAGTCTCACCGGCCGCAATTCGACCGCCCCGACCCGGACGCTCGGAATGCCCGCAACGACATTGCGTGCATCTTCGAGATCGGCCGCCTCGATGATGTAGATGCCGGCCAGATGTTCCTTGGTCTCGACATAGGGGCCGTCGGTCGAAGACAGAATGCCATGGCGCACCCTCAGGACCGAGGCGCTGTCGGGGCCTTCCAATGCATCGGAATGGATCATGATGCCTTTGCGCTCAAGCTCCTCGTCATACTGGAAATGTGCCCTGACGAGCTCGTCGCCCTCGGCCTGGCTGAGTGTGCCGTCGGTATCGGCGGAATTATAGATGAGGCAGACGAACCGCATGGCTATCTCCCATCCTTGATCGAATAGGCAGGCCTGATCTCGATCGATGCATATTTGAGGATCGGGAAGGTGGAAATGATCGCCTTCGCTTCCTCCATATCTTTGGCGTCGATCACCACGAAGCCGCCGAGATGCTCCTTGATCTCGGCGAAGGGACCGTCCGTCGCGGCGACAGTGCCGTTGCGAACCCTGAGCGTCACGGCCTGCTCCGGCTCATAGAGCGCCAGCGCGCTCAGCATATGGCCGCTGTCGCGCCAGTGGTCGTCGCTGACGATGCATTGCTGCGTGACTGCATCCCACTCCTCGCGGGTAACTTGACTGCTCTTTTCGGTATCGAACCAGACCTGGCCCAGAAACTTCATGGCATGACTCCTCAGCCGAATTCATGGATGGGACGAACCTCGATCGCGCCGAGCTTCGCCAGCGGAATGCCGGCGGCAACCCGGATCGCGTCGTTGAGATCCTTGGCGTCGATCAGGATGAAGCCGCCGAGCGCTTCCTTCGTCTCGATGAAGGGGCCATCGGTGACCGACATTTCGGCGCCGCGCACCCTGACCGTGACCGCCGATTGCGGCGACTGCAGCGCCTGGGCAACGATCATATGACCGCTGTCGGCAAGATCGCGGTCATAGGCGAGCGAATCCCGGCCGAGCTTGTTCTTCTCTTCCTGAGACAAGGCCGACAGCACCGTGCCGTCGAACCAGACCTGGCAAAGATATTTCATCCCTTGTCCTCCATGCTGTGCTTTCACAGCCCTTAGAGCGCCGTGCGTCCATTCGGACGCACAAAGGACGCTCTAAATCTTTGAATCTACGCATCGGGCTTTCCGAAGATCTATCTCGATTTTCGGGCCGATGCTTAGAGACGAACAGCCTAGGCGTTTTTCGACAGGGAAGAAAAATATCTTTTAAGCGGCCTGAATGTCGAAAGGCCGGAGCAGCGCTCGACAAAGCTCCATCGACAACATCGAGGAGATGGAGCAATGAGCATGCTTGAATTCGGAATAGCACATCTGATCGTCACACGCGGCGCACGCGAGATGCCGCCGCTTGAGAATGCCGAGGTGATAAAGATGCTGGTCAGGACCGGGATTGCGCTGGCGGCGTTTGCCGGCCTCATCGCAGCGCTGCAGCTTGCCGCAAGCGCTTGAAAACAGTGCGCGGCCCGGCGGACAAGGCCGGGCCGCGCCTGATATCTTACTGAAACGCCGTCTCGAAGAAGCTGCGCAGCTTGCGTGAATGCAGCGCTTCCGGCGGCATGGCGGCGAGTTTCTGGATTGCCCTGATGCCGATCTGCAGGTGCTGGTTCACCTGCGTGCGGTAAAAGGCGGTCGCCATGCCCGGCAGTTTCAGCTCGCCGTGCAGCGGCTTGTCGGACACGCAGAGCAGCGTTCCGTAGGGCACGCGGAACCTGAAACCATTGGCGGCGATCGTTGCCGACTCCATGTCGAGCGCGATGGCGCGGGCCTGCGACAGTCGCTTTACCGGGCCTGCCTGGTCGCGCAGTTCCCAGTTGCGGTTATCGATCGTGCCAACCGTGCCGGTGCGCATGATGCGCTTCAGCTCGAAGCCTTCGTAGCCGGTGATCTCGGCAACGGCTCCCTCAAGCGCCACCTGCACTTCGGCAAGTGCGGGGATCGGCACCCAGACCGGCAGGTCGTCGTCCAGCACATGGTCTTCGCGCATATAGGCATGCGCCAGAACATAATCGCCGAGGCGCTGGCTGTTGCGCAGTCCGGCGCAATGGCCGAGCATCAGCCAGGCATGCGGGCGAAGCACGGCCACATGGTCGGTGATCGTCTTGGCGTTGGAAGGACCGACGCCGATATTGATCATGGTGATCCCGGCATGGCCCTTCTTCTTGAGGTGATAGGCCGGCATCTGCGGCAGGCGGGAAAGCACGGCATCCGTTTCCGGAACGCTCGATCCTGCCAGCGTGACGATGTTGCCCGGTTCCACGAAGGCGGTGTAGCCGTCGCCGCCTTCAGCCATCAGCTTGCGCGCCCAGGAGCAGAATTCGTCGACGTAGAACTGGTAGTTCGTAAACAGCACGAAGTTCTGGAAGTGCTCGGCACCGGTCGCCGTATAGTGCGACAGGCGGGCGAGCGAATAGTCGATGCGCTGCGCGGTGAAGGGCGCAAGCGGCGAGGGCTCGCCCGGCGGCGGCAGATACTCGCCGTTGGCGATTTCGTCATCCGTCGTGTTGAGATCCGGCGTATCGAAGAGATCGCGCAGCGGAATATCGACGAAAGCCGCCGCCGACGCTTCCACATGCGCGCCTTCGCCGAATGCGAAATGCAGCGGGATCGGCGTCGAGGATTCCGAGACGACGACAGGCACATTATGGCTCTTCATCAGCAGCGAAAGCTGCTCCTTCAGATAATGCTTGAAGAGCTTCGGCCGCGTCACCGTCGTCGTATAGACGCCCGGTGCCGTCACATGGCCGTAGGAGAGGCGGGAGTCGACATGGCCGAAGCTCGTCGTCTCGATGCTGACCTGCGGGTAGAAAGCCCGGTAGCGGGAGGTGACCGGCGCACCCTGGGCGAGCGTCGTGAAGCTGTCGATCAGGAAGGAGGTGTTGCGCTCGTAAAGTGCCGTCAGCGCCTCGACGGCTTTTGCCGGATCATCAAAGGTTTGCGGCTCGAAAGGGGGAGGCGACAAAATGTCGAACGCGGACAGGGGAGAGATTCGTTTGCTCATGAGGCATTATAGAGAGTCGTTTTTAACAAGCAAACGACGCGCAAAGGCTGAGACCCAGATATTTTCCGCAATATCTTTCCAACTCTCAGCGGATGGCGGTGCAGTAACCGCCGTTGCTTTCCAGGCACGTATAGTTCGCGCCGAAATGCGACTGCTGTGCCCCGCCGCCGCCCGTGCGCACGACCACCGCCGAAAACGAGATCGCGAAGATCGCCGCAAACAGCGTTATGATTGTAAACCGTCTCGCCAGAATGAACACGTCCACGTCCTTACCCCGATATGCGCCTTTCATGGTGCTGTTTTGCCATGATGCGGCTGAACGGGTGCTGAGATGGCGGTTCATTTGGCGTTCAGTTTCAGAGGCCGGCTAAGGTCCTCAGAGACGGGTCCCCTTAAAGAGGGACCCGTCAAAGGCGAGTCCAGGTCTGCGTTTTACAGAGGACGTTCATCACGCAGCCCTTCAGCTTCAGAGAGCCGCCGGAAATGTTGCCAAAGCCGCTATAGGTCTTGTCGTCGGAGGGGTCGGTGATCTCGCCGTTGTAGCTGCCGCCCGTGCCGGCCAGCGTGCCGATCTTCTTGCCTGCATATTTCCCCGACTTGAGCGTGATACAGTATCCGCCGCTGCAAGGAGCAATCACTGCCATATCGCCGGCGACCGTCTTCCACTTGCCGACGATCGGTTCTTCCGCCTGCGCAAGGCCTGCCGCAAGTGCCACCGCACCGGCGAGAACGAGAGTACGGATCATCTTTTCCTCCATGAAGCTGATTGGCGCGAAAATAACTGACGCGAACGTAAAGGTAAATACGCTGCGGGAAAGGTCCGAAATCCGGCTTTTGTGCAAAGCTTTTTCTGTCGGCAGCCTGATCCATGCTGATTTCATGGTCAACAATTCCTCAATTTCCAAATCCTAATTTTTCGTAAAAGGTGCGCGAAAATCCTTAATTTCCAGGGATTCCGATGTTTAACAAAAATCCAATTTTACCAAGCATTTGCACTTTGTTTGCGTCAAATTAATCATGCATTTTAGGCGTTTTTTGAAGGCCGTTCGGCATAGTGAACCCATCAAACGAGCGGGGAAAACCCGCCGGACCGGAGAGGCCGGAAGCCGCAGAAGACGGCAAGGCCCAAAGGTAAAACAGGGTACGTCTTAACAGGCTAAACAGGAATAGAACCGATGGCACGCTTTGAAATGCACAATGCTGAAATGGCCACCATGGGTGGCGACAACAACAGCGCCGATGTCTTCTGCGAAATGGGTCTGATGTATGCGACCGGCCGCGGCTGCAATATCGACCTCATCGCCGCTCACAAGTGGCTGAATATTGCCGCGATCAAGGGCAACGACCGCGCAGCAGAGCTGCGCGCCGATGTCGCCGCGACGATGAGCAAGATGCAGCTTGCGGAGGCGCTGCGCGCCGCCCGCGAATGGATGACGATCCACTAAACGTCGTCCCTCCGGTAACAAATCGACAAGAGCAAAATAACAACCTCAAAAGAGGGGGAACTGGCGGGGCGCCTTGGACGGGGTCGATGCCAGGAGAAGGAAACCGCGACTGGCTTGTCCTCTGCCGGCCGCGGTTTACCTGTTTCAGCTCAATTTCTTCAGGACCAACGGCAAGGCTGCTTCGAGCCGCGCCATATCGGCCTCCGGCCCAACACTCACACGGATGCAGCGGTTGAGCGGTGCCATGCCCGGCATGCGGATGAAGACGCCGTGTTCCATCAGCCCGTCGACGATGGCCCGCGCGTGAGCGCCGTCGCGCCCGGCATCGATTGCCACGAAATTGGTGGCTGATACCAGCGGCTGCAGGCCGTTCGCCCTGGCAATATCAGCGATCCTGTCGCGCGCGGCATGGATTTTCCCGATCACTTCGGACAGATAGGCCTGATCCTTGAGGGCTGCGAGTGCCGCGACCGTCGCCAGCCGGTTCATGCCGAAATGGTTGCGGATCTTGTCGAAGGCCTGCGCCGTGCCCGGTGTGGAAATGGCATAGCCGACGCGGGCGCCGGCAAGCCCATAGGCCTTGGAGAAGGTGCGGGTGCGCACGATATTCGGCAGGTCGATGAGCGATTGAATCGACGGCAGCGCGGAGGCCGGGCCGGTTTCGCTATAGGCTTCATCGAGGATCATCAGACAGGTTTCCGGTAGCGCCTGTGCAAAGGCGACGATCTCTTGGGCATCCCACCAGCTTCCCATCGGATTGTCGGGATTGGCGAAATAGACGAGCGGCGCGTTCTCGCGCTTGACCGCATCGAGCAGCGCGTCGAGATCCTCGCGATCGCCGGCATAGGGAACGGTGACCAGCCGGCCGCCGAAACCGTTCACATGGAAATTGAAGGTCGGGTAGGCGCCGAGCGAGGTGACGACGGTGCCGCCAGGCTCGATCACCAGCCGCACGATCTGGCCGAGCAACTCGTCGATGCCGCCGCCGATGGCGATATTGGCCGGCGTCACGCCAAGATGGGCGGCGAGTGCTTCGCGAAGCGCGTAGTTTTCCGGATCGTTGTATTTCCAGATATCGCCGGCCTGTTCCCGCATGGCGGCAATGACCGAGGGAGCCGGGCCGAAGCCGTTTTCATTGGCGCCGATGCGCGCTTCGACCTTCAGACCGCGCTGGCGCTCGATGGCCTCGGGGCCGACGAAGGGGACGGTGGAGGGCAGGGCGCTGGCAAGCGGCGTAAAGCGCGAGAAGGCAGACATGCGACGGCAATTTCCCGGAATTATTGAAAAAGCCGCGCAACAATAGGCCCTCGCTTTTCCAAGGCAAGCAAGATTATTTCTCGTTCGCGACGGCTCAGACGCGGCTGCCGTTGCGGCGCGCGTCGATCGCTTCCGTATTGCCGATCATGAAGTCGGCGCGCACTACCTTGCGTAGAACATCCGGCTCGATCAGGTTGATGAAGCGAACGCCGATACGCTCATGATGGCGGTAGACCTCGGCGCAGCCGATGCGGTAGGCGAGCCCCAGGATGTTGAGATAATAATGTTTGGGCAGGCCTGCCGTGGTCGACACGACGAAGGTCGCGCCACCTTGGGAAATGTCGAGAATTTCGGCGCTGCGCATCGAAATTCCGGTCAGACAGGGACGAACGGCGACGATACGAGCCGGTCGTTTGACGTTGAACTCCTCCCAGCGAATGTCGTAGACAGCCGACTTCACCGTGGCGAGGTGCGTTGCGCGGAGCATTTCCATATCGCATTCTCCGTCAGGCAGTTCAAATTTCGGGCTGTTCGACGAAGAGGCTCACACGAATGTTTTTCACATTCGTCAAATATAAAACTACAATTTTAACGAGTTTGAAATTTGTGCGTTAGCGGCACAGCTATTGTGCACTCTCGGGAATAAACCTTTATCGCTCAGGCAAGCAATCTTGCCGCGCAATAGCCTCCAACGGCACTCAGTGCCGTAAGGAAAGTGCCCCAGGCCATATCCACCAGGCTCATGGCGAGCGGCCAGCTCTTCAGTGTCGACAAATTCGTGATGTCGTAGGTGCCGTAAGCCGCCAGTCCCAAAATGGCACCATAGAGAAGCGCTGTGCCGATGGAGCCGCTGGAGAGAGCCGGCAAAACCGCAAGTACGACAATCGCAGCCGTGAAGAGCAGGTAAAAAAGGGCTGCGATGCCAAGGTTCGGTGACGGCAGCATCAGTTCGCCGAGCTGATCGCGATAGAAGCTACGGGCTACGATGCCGAGCCATATTGCGTCGAGTACGGCAAGGGTAAGAAGGCAACCGGCATAGGCGACAAGCGCTGTCTTCATCGTCTTGGATCTCCCGCTTTGCCCCCTTCTACGCCGTGGCCTGACCTCCGGATCGCCGTTGATTCTCTTTGCGCAGATTTTTCCCGAACTCTTTCAATTGCCGGACGTTTTCTCTTCGCGGTGTGCTGCTTCCAATCAAGAAAGCGAGGAAACTGAAATGACAGATGTCAAAGTTCCCTGGGAATCCTGGGTCGTCGTGTGCGATGGGGCAAAAGCCCTGATCCTGCAGAATGCCGGCGACGCCGAGCTGATGAACCTCCAGGTCCGTGAAACTCTCACGCAGCCCAACCAGCCGACGCGCGAACTCGGCACCGACAAGCCGGGCCGCGCCTACGCCCCGGACGGGCTCAGCGGCAGCGCCATGGAAGAGACCAATTGGCAGGACCAGGCCGAAGCCGATTTCCTGAAGGAAGTCGCCGTAAAGCTCGATGAACTCGTGCATGAGAAAGAGGCGAGCCGCATCGTTCTGGTGGCGCCTCCACGTGCGCTCGGCACGCTGCGGCCCAATCTCAGCCCCGATGCCCAGGCGGCGATCTCGGCGGAAGTGGCGAAGGATTACACCAACCTTCCCGTCGACCAGATCGAGCGGCATCTCGCGGCCTGATCGCCACACGCCATCGCGATTTGAAACGCGGGTCGCAAGGCCCGCATTTTCTTATCCGGAAAAGGGCGAAAATCAGAGGCTGGTTTCGAAGCTCAGCCGCAGCACGTGGTGCAGGAATTCGGGGTTCAGCAGCATGTTGAAGCTGATGGTCACGAACTCGCCTTCGCGCTTGACCACGGTCGAGCCGATCTCGTCATGGATGCCAAGGATTTCCAGGAAGAAATGCTGCGGCATTTCCAGGCTGGGGCTGACTTCCAGCAGCGCGCCGGCGAGCGTGATCGTGCGGATCAGGCAGCGGACCTGCGTGCCGGTGCTTAAGTGGTGGCCGACGAAGATGATGTTGCCGGGCCGGTCGAGATTGAATTCCCTGTAGGCCTGTTCGGGCTTGGGATGTTCTGTGTCGAGGTGCATCTGAAAGGCCATATCAGCCTCCGCTTGTTGTACGATCGGACTTTAACGCAGGATTGCTCACATCTGCTGAACAATATCTTTAAAATTGAGAATCTATGCGAAATCTGTTGGCAAAACGCATTTATTGCGGGCAATTCTGTCCAGAATCTGCCCAATTTTCCGCCATTTCGGTGCCGCCATTGACTTGCGGCCTGTCGTCGCGCATAGAGAAGCCGGTTCGAGGCACCGGCCGCTCGCGGATGAAAATCCATGGTGAAGCCCTCGCAATCATGGTCACAGCCCCTGTGCATGCTGACTGACGGCAATGCGAGCCCCCCTGACGGTCGAATGGCATGCCTTTGAAAGGCTGAACCTATGACTATGACCTACCCTGCGGTCGACGAACTCAAGGCCCAGGCAAAGCGCCTGCGCCAGGCTATGACTGAGCGCGGCAGCGAGATTACCCACGCCGCCGCTCTGGAACTGATCGCCCGCCAGCATGGCGCGCGCGACTGGAATACGCTCTCCGCCCTTGCCGCCAAACCCAACGATAAGCCCGCCTCGCCGATCTTCGTCGGCGCGCATATTCGCGCTCGCTACCTGAACCAGCCCTTCACCGGCAAGGTTCTGGCGCTTTCGGCTGTAGCAGGCAGCGAGTTCTACAGGATCACCATACATTTCGACGAGCCTGTCGATGTGGTGACCTTCGAGAGCTTCTCGGCCTTCCGCCAGCGCATCCACGCCCAGATCGACGAGAACGGCATATCGCCGCGCAAGACCTCCAACGGTCTGCCGCATCTCGTCCTCGATATCTGACAGCCCTGTCGTTGCCCGTAACATCCGGATTCCGTCGATGACCTCGAGTTCGCAAACCAATACCTTCCTGGCCGGTCCGCTGCCATCAGTCTTTGCCCGCACGGCGCTGCCGATCATCCTCATCACCACCATCAATGGCCTCTTTGCCGTGGTGGACGCCTATTTCCTCGGCGACTATGTCGGCGCCGGGGCACTCTCCGCCGTAACGCTCATTTTTCCCGGCCTGATGATGCTCGTCGCCCTGCAATCGCTCGTCTCGAATGGCATGGCAAGCATCCTTGCCCGCGAGCTTGGCGGCGGCAATCGCGATGCCGCGCGACGCACCTTCGCCGCCGCCCATGTGCTGGCAATCGTCGTCGTGCTTGTCGTCAACGTCATCTATTGGACGGTCGGCTGGCGGATCGTCGACAATGCCGCGGCAGGAGACCTCGCCGTTGCCGGAAATGCCCGGATCTTCATGGGGATCATGGTCGGCACAGCACCCATTGCCTTCTTCCTGTCGCTCAACATCGACGCCCTGCGCAGCGAAGGCCGGATCGGCTTCATGACCATGGTGATGCTGGCCGCGACAGGGCTGAACATTGCCGCGAACTGGTTTTTCATGGCGATCCTTGGATGGGGTGTTGCGGGTTCGGCACTCGGCTCCGTGCTCGCACAGGCAATCTGCCTGGCCGCCTTGCTGATCCATCGCTGGCGCAACGAGCGTGCCCTGCGTCCGGCGACACGCTTCCCGCTTGCCGACTGGCGGCCGATCCTCGCACTTGGCGCGCCGATGAGCCTCGGCTTCATCGGCATCTCGCTCTGCTCGGCAGCCGTCATCTTCAACCTGTCGATCTGGGGCGAGGGGGATTATGTCGCGACCGTCGGCGCCTATGGCATCATCACCCGCGTCATGACCGTCGCCTACCTGCCGCTGCTTGGCCTCAACATCGCCTTCCAGACGATCTGCGGCAATAACTATGGGGCAGGTCTTGCCGAACGCGTCGGCCGCAGCCTGCAGATCGCCCTGGCCGCCGCACTCGTCTACTGCACCGCTGTCGAGATCACGGTGGAGCTGCTGGCCACCCGCCTCGGCCATATCTTCGTCGCCGACCCCGTCGTCATCGCCGAGGTCTCGGGCATCCTGCCCTGGACGGTCGGCGCTTATTTCCTGTTCGGCCAGATAATTGTGCTGTCGGGTTATTTCCAGGCGATCGGCGATGCCAGGCGTGCTGCGATTTTCGGCCTGTCGCGGGCCTATCTCTTCACGCTGCCGCTGACCTTCCTGCTGCCGCATGCCTTTGGCGAAATGGGCATCTGGATGGTGCCGGTCTTTGCCGAGGCCTGCATGTTCCTGTTGGCCTTTGCCGTCCTTGCGAGGAATGCCAAGCGGCTCGGCTGGCGCTATGGATTGTTGCCCGCGTAAGCCAACAAGGCCGCGCCTGTCCAGCGCGGCCTTGCTTTTCAATCCTTGCTGGCTGCGGGTGTGGATGCCGTAGCAGCCTCCGCATCCCCGAGCGATCTGCGACCGGTTCAGGTCTTCAGCAGCCACTCGTGTTCCGGCGCATTGTAGAACTTCCACACACGCTTCGGCCCGGCCATGACATTGAGATAATAGAGATCATAGCCATGCGTCGCCGCGCAGGGGTGATATCCCCTCGGCACCAGCGTCACATCGCCGTCTTCCACGACGATCGCTTCGTCGAGCGAGCGATCGTCGGTATAGACGCGCTGGAAGCCGAAGCCCTGCGGCGGGTTGAGCCGGTGGTAGTAGGTCTCTTCCAGCATGCTTTCATGTGGAAGATTGTCCTGATCATGCTTGTGCGGAGGATAGGACGAGGTGTGCCCGCCGGGCGTAATGACCTCGACGACGAGCAGCGAATGCGCCGAGCTGTCGTCCTCAGGCATGATATTGTTGACATGGCGCACATTCGTACCCTTGCCGCGTGTCAACGGCGGGTGCGTGCCGGGCGGAATGGCCTTCGCTTCATAGGTGCCGCCGCCTGGCGCCGAGCAGACGGCAAGTTCCAGATCGGTCTCGGCCGTGACAGACCACGTCGATTCCATCGGAATATAGAGAGCATGCGGCGCGCCGTCGAAGGGGCTCATGCGCTCGCCGAGCATGCCGAAATCCTTCGTGCCGGCCGAAGCCTTGCCCTTGCCGCTCACCCAGACGAGGCAGATCTCGCGCTCGCCGGTCTCGCCCGATACCGTTTCGCCCGGCTTCAGCCGGTACATGTCGAATCCGACATAGGTCCAGCCGGCGCTTTCCGGCGTCACATGGGTGACGCGGCCATGCGTGCCTGATGGTTTTACCTTGAGGTTTGGCATTGGTGTTTTCCTCCTGAATTGGTGGGCTCCGAGCTCCAGCTGTCTCGTTTACCCTCCCTTTAGGAAGGGCCTTCTCGCTTGGTTACCCCTTCGGAAAACCCTCGGTCTCCACCGTATAACCAGCCGCCGTCATCACCCGCATCAATTCCGCATGACCGATCTCGGCCATCTTCTGCGGCGGTGCCTTGCGCGGGTCCTGCTCGGCTTCGACAACGAACCAGCCCTCATAACCATAATCGGCAAACCGCTTGACGATCGCGCCGAAATCGAGCGAGCCGTCGCCCGGCACGGTAAAGGCGCCAAGCGCCACCGCATCAAGGAAGGACTGCTTGCTGCGGTCGAGACCGTCGACAACGGCCTTACGGATGTCCTTCACATGCACATGGTTGATGCGGGCGTGGTGATGGTCGATGGCGCGCAGCACATCGCCGCCGGCAAAGGCCAGGTGCCCGGCATCGAGCAGCAGCGGAATGCCGGCGCCGGAATTCTTCATGAAGGCGTCGAGTTCCGGTTCGGTTTCGACGACTGCCGCCATGTGATGATGATAGGAGAGCGGCATGCCCTGGTCGGCGCACCATTCGCCGAATTCGGTGACGCGGCGCGCATAGGCCTTCATCTCGTCATCGCCAAGCCGCGGCTTGGTCGCGAGCGGCTTGGAGCGGTCGCCCTGGATGGAGCGGCCGACTTCGCCATAGACGATGCAGGGCGCGTTGACTGCCTTGAAGAGCTCGATCATCGGCGCGATGCGGTCCTTGTTGGCCGCAAGCTCCTCATTGACCAACGTACCCGAAAACCAGCCGCCGCAGAGCGTCACGTCGGCGGCGCGCAGGATGGGCAGCATTTCCTGCGGATTGCTTGGGAAGCGGCGGCCCTGTTCCATGCCGGTGAAGCCGGCTGTGCGCGACTGTCGCAGGCATTCTTCGAGGGATACATCGTCGCTGAGTTCGGGAAGGTCGTCGTTCCACCAGGCGATGGGCGACATGCCGAGTTTGGCCTTCATCAATGGTCTCCTTAAATCGAGTGCGGAGGAGCGGTGCCGCTCCTCCATAAATTAGCAATCCGATCAGCCGACGCGCTGGGCGGCGCGTGCCTTGACATAGGCCTCATGCGCCTTGTTGACTTCGCCGCGCGGGCTGACTTCCGGTACCGCGACATCCCACCAGTGGCCGCCGGCATCCGTGGTGATCAACGGATCTGTGTCGATGACGAAGACCGAGGTGCGGTTGTTCTTCTTCGAATCGGCAATCGCCTGTTCGAGTTCGGCAATCGAAGATACCTTGACCGCAATCGCACCCATGGCTTCAGCATGCGCCCGGAAATCGATCTCGGGCATCACTTCGTGATAGGCGTCCTTCAAGAGATTGTTGAAGTTGGCGCCGCCGGTTGCCATCTGCAGGCGGTTGATGCAGCCGTAGCCGCGGTTGTCGAGCAACACGATGTTGAGTTTGAGACCCAGCATGACAGAGGTCGCAAGCTCGGAATTCATCATCATGTAGGAGCCGTCGCCGACCATGACGACCACGTCCTTTTCCGGATGCGCCATCTTGGCGCCAAGGCCGCCGGCGATCTCATAGCCCATGCAGGAGAAGCCATACTCCATGTGGTAGCTGCCGGGGACGGTTGCCGGCCACAGCTTGTGCAATTCGCCCGGCAGGCCGCCGGCCGCGCACAGAAGCGTGGTTTTCTCGCCACCGATCGAGCGGACAACGGCGCCGATGACCTGCGCGTCGGAGGGCAGGGCGGCATTGGTGGTGCCCATCGCCTTGGCGGCAGCCTCCATCCAGACCTTCTTTTCCTTCGTTGCCTTTTCGGCAAGTGCCGCCGGCGCCTTCCAGCCGGAGAGACCGGATGAGAGCGCCTTCAGCCCCTCGCGCGCATCGGCGACGAGCGGATGGCTGTCATGCTTCAGCGCGTCATAAGCCGCGATGTTGAGGCTGAGCAGCTTGAAGCCTTCATTCTTGAAGAGTGCCCAGGAGCCCGTCGTGAAATCCTGGCAGCGCGTGCCGACGGCAATCACCAGGTCGGTTTCCTCGGCAATCGCATTGGCAGCAGACGTGCCGGTCACGCCGACCGAGCCCAGCGCCAGCGCATGACGCTCGTCGATCGCCGATTTACCGGCCTGGGTGACGACGACGGGGATGCCGTGCGCTTCCGCGAAGGCCGCAAGCTCCTTGGTCGCCTGCGAATAGAGGACGCCGCCGCCAGCAACGATGACAGGCTTCTGCGACGCCTTGATCAGCGCGATAGCATTGGCAAGCTCGTCGGCATCCGGCTGCGGGCGGCGCACGGTCCAGACCTTTTCCGCAAACAGGCTCTCTGGGTAATCGAAGGCTTCCGCCTGAACATCCTGGCAGAGCGACAGCGTCACCGGGCCGCAATCGAGCGGATCGGTCAGCACCTGCATGGCCCGCTTCAGCGCCGTAATGATCTGTTCCGGTCGGGTGATGCGGTCGAAATAGCGCGAGACCGGACGGAAGGCATCATTGGCCGATGCCGTACCGTCGCCGAAATCCTCGATCTGCTGCAGCACCGGATCGGGCGCACGATTGGCGAAGATATCGCCGGGCAGGAAGAGCACCGGAATGCGGTTGACATGCGCCACACCTGCGGCCGTCACCATGTTCAGCGCGCCGGGGCCGATGGAGGTGGTGCAGGCCATGAAACGCTGGCGGAAGCTCGCCTTGGCATAGGCGATGGCGGCATGGGCCATGCCCTGTTCGTTATGCGCGCGATAGGTCGGCAGCTCTTGGCGCACCTGATAGAGCGCTTCGCCCATGCCGGCGACATTGCCGTGGCCAAAGATCGCCCAGACACCGCCGAAGATCGGCACTGTCTTGCCGTCGACGATGGTCATCTGTTTTTTGAGGAAATGCGCGACGGCCTGCGCCATCGTCAATCTTACCGTCTTGCCCATCGGGCGCCTCCCAAATTCACTCTACTTAATTGAGACCGCGCGTTTTCAGCCAGGCCTCTGTCAATTGTTTGAAGCGGCCTGCCATATCGGCAATCGCTTCCTCATCGTTCAACCTGCCCGAAAGCCAGCCGCGCGCCGCATCGGCAAAGATCGTCCGGCCGACCGCAAAACCCTTGACCGACGGGGCAGCCAGCGTCGCCTCGAACCCCTTCACCAGTTCATCGGCGGGAGCCTCCAGCCCCAGCAGAACGATACCGCGGCACCATGGATCATTTTTGGCAATCACCGCATCGATTTTCTTCCAGGCGCCGGTTGAGGCCTGCGGCTCCAGCTTCCACCAGTCCGGCTTGATGCCGAGGGCATAGAGTTCCTCCAGCGCGGTCGACACCGTATCGTCTGTCAGCGGCCCGTTCTTGCTCGAGATGATTTCCACCAGCAGTTCGCGGCCGACCTTGCGGGCCGCTTCGAAGAGCGTGCGCAGCTTCTCCTGCTGCTCGCTCTTCAGCGCGGCCGGATCGTCGGGATGGTAGAAGCACAGGCACTTGATGCAATGCTCGAGCGGCCATTCCACCAGCTGCGAGCCGATATCTTGGCTGAACTCGAAGCGCAGCGGCTTGGAGCCCGGAAGCTCGACCGGCCGGCCGATCCAGGTGAAATTCTTCTTGGCCGCATCGAAGAAGGCATCGCGCCCGAAGCGCTCATCGATCAGCATGCCATAGCCCGGCCGGCCATCGGCAACGCGGGCAGCGGCTTCCACCGCCAGCCGCTTGAAGGCGACGATCCGCTTGTAGTCGACGCCGAGCTCGTCGCAGACAGCAGTCAGCTGCGAACGATGGTCGATGGCGAGCGCCATCAGAAGCGGGATGTCGCCCTTGCGGGTCGAGGCCCAGTGGATGTGGTTGATCGCCTCGTCCTTGCGCAGCGCGCGGTGTTTGCTGCCGTTCTTCAGGAAGAAGTCAAGTTCCGCCCAGGTTGGATATTCCGGCGAGCAGAGCAGGCGGGAAACCGCAAAGGCGCCGCAGGCATTCGCCCAAGTGGCGCAGGTCTTCAGCGGTTCATCCTTCAGCCAGCCGCGCAGCAGGCCGGACATGAAGGCATCGCCCGCGCCAAGCACGTTGAACACCTCGATCGGAAAGCCCTGGCCGACAATGCCGTCTTCGAGATTGTCGCTGATCGGGCCGTCATAGACGATGCAGCCCATGGCACCGCGCTTCAGCACGATGGTCGCAGGCGAGATGCGGCGGATTTCCTTCAGTGCGGCCAGAACATCGTCCGCACCCGACGCAATCAGGATTTCCTCTTCCGTGCCGACGATCAGGTCGCAATCCGGCAGCGTCTCCTTCATCTTCGAGGAGACGCGATCGGACTTCACATAACGCTCGAAGCCTTCGGCATGGCCGGCAAGCCCCCAGAGGTTCGGCCGGTAGTCGATGTCGAAGATCACTTTGCGGCCATTCGTCTTGGCAATGCGAATCGCCTTGCGCTGCGCGGCTTCCGTGTTCGGGCGGGAGAAATGCGTGCCCGAGACGAGCACGGCGCGCGACGACTTGATGAAATCCTCGTCGATATCGCCTTCGTCGAGCGCCATGTCGGCGCAATCGGACCGGTAGAAGATCATCGGCGAGACACCTTCGGCCTCCACCGCGAGCAGCACCAGCGCCGTCAGCCGCTCCTTGTCCGTCTTGATGCCCTTGGTCTCGACGCCTTCGCGCGCCGACTGCTCGATGATGAAGCGGCCCATCTGTTCGGCGCCGACACGCGTGATCAGTGCGGATTTCAGCCCGAGCCGCGCTGTACCGATCGCGATATTGGCCGGGCAGCCGCCGACGGACTTGGCAAACGAGCCGATATCTTCGAGCCGCGAGCCGATCTGCTGGCCGTAGAGATCGACGGAGGATCGGCCGATCGTGATCACGTCGAGAGACGGCTCCGGCGAGCCCGGATTCGATTGTATCATGATGTCCTCCCGCTAGATTCTTACACGGTCTGGGGCGCCCGCGAATTTTGAATAATGAAACATCGGTTCCGTCTATTTGTCAATTCGGAATGTTTATTCCATCTTCAGGGTTTGGAATGTTGCAGCTTGCGCCGCCGCTCGGCAATGGCAACCGGCAGCGCCATGGCGAGCGCCATCGATGCCGAGAGCGAACGGAAACCGCCGAAATCAGCCTCCGCTACCTCGAACCAGTGTGTCGCGCAGGCAGCCAGCGGCGAAAAGGCCGAATCAGTGATCGCGATGACCGGCACGCCACGATCGGCAAGCTCCTGGCTCTGGCTGAGACTGTCGGCGGCATAGGGCGAGAAACTCGCTGCGATCGCCGCATCGCGCGGCGTGGCGAACTGCACCATCTCGGGATCCACGCCATTCGGCGAGGCGACGATCTGATGGCGGATATGCAACTTGGAAAAGGCGTAGGTCATATGCGCCGTCAGCGGATAGGAGCGCCGCTTGGCGATGAGATAGATGGTCTCGGCAGCCGCCAGAATATCGACCGCCTTGGCGAACGTGTCGGTCTGCACCGTTGCCGCAAGCCGGTTCACGGACTGGCTGGCGGCCGATATGAAACCGGAAAGCAGCGTTGCATCCTCGTCGTCGCCACCGGACTGTTCCAGCGTGACGAGGCGTTCCTCATAGCTCAGTGTCCGGTCGCGCAGCCGCTCGCGAAAGATGCTCTGCAGGTCGGAGAAGCCTTCATAGCCCAAGTGGTGGGCAAGACGCACCAGCGTCGAGGGCTGCACCTCCGAAGCGGCGGCAATGCTCGCCGTCGTGCCAAAGGCGATCTCGTCGGGATTGCCGAGTGCAAAGGCGGCCACCTGCGCCAGCCGTTTCGGCATGTTGGCCTTGCGCTCGATAATGGTGCTGCGCAGGCTTTCGAAATCGCGCGGCACGCGCGCTCTCTGGGGATCACTATCCATGCTGACGGCTCAGGAGATGAAACAAACATTCCATATTCTGAAGCATAAACGATTTCTGCGAAGGCGCCTAATTGTTTTTAATCTCCTGAAAATCAAGGGCTTTGAACAGTTTCGGAGGCGGCGAGACGAAATGATGCATCGCTGCCTGCTTGTCAAAATGATCCAAATATTCCAAAAATCCATGCGGACTTGAGGAGGAGACCCCGACATGAGGCCACTCGGCATCGGTTTGATCGGCACCGGTTATATGGGCAAGTGCCACGCACTGGCATGGAATGCGGTGAAAACGGTGTTCGGCGATGTCGAGCGGCCGCGCTTGGTGCATCTTGCCGAGGCCAATGCGGAGCTCGCAGGCGCCCGCGCCGCCGAGTTCGGCTTCGAGAAGGCGACGGCCGACTGGCGGACGCTGATCGCCGATCCTGAAGTGGATGTCGTCTCCGTCACCACGCCCAACCAGTTCCACGCCGAAATGGCGATTGCGGCACTTGAGGCCGGCAAGCATGTCTGGTGTGAAAAGCCGATGGCGCCTGCCTATGCGGATGCCGAGCGCATGCTTGCCGTTGCGAGGCAGTCCGGCAAGGTCGCCGTGCTCGGCTACAATTATATCCAGAACCCGATCATGCGGCATATAAAGAAGCTAATCGGCGAAGGCGCGATCGGCTCCGTCAATCATATCCGCGTCGAAATGGACGAGGATTTCATGGCCGACCCTGACGTCTTCTTCTACTGGAAGAGCGAGCTGTCGGCCGGCTACGGCGCGCTCGACGATTTCGCCGTCCATCCCCTGTCGCTGCTCTGGTATCTCTTCGGCCATGTCGAGACTGTCACCACGGATATGGTGAAGCCCTATGCCGATCGCCCACTGAAAGAAGGCGGCCGCCGCGCGGTGGAGAATCATGATGCGGCCAATGTGCTGATGCGCCTTGACGGCGGCATCTCCGCTGTGCTGATGGCAAACCGAGCCGTCTGGGGCCGCAAGGGCCGAATCGCCCTGCAGATCTATGGCTCGAAGAGTTCGATCCTCTATGATCAGGAGCGCATGAACGAATTCGAGCTCTATCAGGCCGAAGGGCGAGGCTCCGAACAGGGCTTCCGCAAGATACTGGCGGCGCCCGTCCATCAGCCCTATGATCGCTTCATTCCGGCCCCTGGCCATGGTCTCGGCTTCAACGACCTAAAGGTCATCGAATGCAGGGAACTGATCCGGGCGATTTCCGGCGAGCCGGCGTCTATCGTGACATTCGAAGACGGTCTCAGGATAGAGAAGTCGGTTCATGCCATGGCACAGTCCTTCCATGAGCGCCGCTGGATCGAGATCGGCTGAAGCCACATCTCGCTTCCGTTGACGGCGTTTGGGGCAGGGGCTAGGCCTTGGCTCTGGTGAAGGCGCACATTCGGGAGTGACATCGTGACGGACAGACTGGTCATCATCGGCGCGGGGCAGGCGGGCTTCGCATTGGCAGCCAAGTTGCGCGCGCTGAAGGACGAGCGTCCGATCACGCTGATCGGCGCCGAAGACGTGCTTCCCTATCAGCGCCCGCCGCTGTCGAAGAAATATCTGCTCGGTGAGATGGCCTTCGATCGCCTGCTGTTCCGTCCCGAGCATTGGTACCCCGATAATAATGTCGAGATTCGCCTCTCGACCTGGGCCGAGCAGATCAAGCGCGAGACCAAGCAGGTCCTGCTGCAGGATGGTTCCATCATCGATTACGGCACGCTGGCAATCGTGACGGGCTCGACGCCTCGCCGCCTGCCTGCAGCGATCGGCGGCGATCTGGAGGGGGTCTACGTCGCCCGCGACAAGCGTGATGCCGATCTTCTGGCCGCCGAAATGCGCCCCGGCCGTCGCGCGCTCATCATTGGTGGCGGTTATATCGGTCTGGAGGCAGCAGCCGTCGCCCGCCATCTCGGCCTCGAAGTGACCGTCATCGAAATGGCCGACCGAATTCTGCAGCGCGTCGCCGCCAAGGAGACGGCCGACATCATGCGTGCGATTCATGAGAGCCATGATGTGGCGATTCGGGAAAAGACCGGTCTGAAGCATCTGATCGGTAGGGATGGCCGGGTAGCCGGTGCCGAACTCTCAGATGGCAGCACCATCGACGTGGATTTCGTCATCGTCGGTATCGGTGTGGTGCCGAACGATACTCTCGCCAAGGAGGCAGGGCTCGACGTCGGCAATGGAATCATCGTCGATGAGTTCGCCCGCACATCCGATCCGTCGATCTTCGCGGCGGGCGATTGCGCGAGCCTGCCGTGGCAGGGCGGCCGCATCCGGCTCGAATCCGTCCAGAACGCCGTCGATCAGGCAGATGCCGCAGCCGCCGTTATCGCCGGCGGCAACGAACCCTATGACCCGAAGCCCTGGTTCTGGTCCGACCAATATGATGTGAAGCTGCAGATCGCCGGCTTCAATATGGGCTATGACGACACGCTTCTGCGCCCGGGCGCCCGCGAAGGCGCAAGCTCCGTCTGGTATTTCCGCGAAGGCAGGTTGGTTGCCGTCGACGCCATCAATGACGCAAAGGCCTATGTGACGGGCAAGAAGATGCTGGAATCAGGCATCAATCCCGATCGCTCCATTCTCGCCGATCCCTCGGCCGATCTTAAACAATTGCTGTCCTGACCGGGCAACCCGCACAAGCGCCTCTGAAGCGCTTTGCGTTTGAACTGTCATCATTCTATCGGTGGCCTATCTAAAGGACGTGTGAAAACTTCAAAAAGAGCTTGATCGCACGGGAGAATACCCATATCAGGGCTCCCACCGGAGAGGTGGCCGAGTGGTCGAAGGCGCTCCCCTGCTAAGGGAGTATACCCGAGAGGGTATCGTGGGTTCGAATCCCATCTTCTCCGCCATCTATCTTTTTTATCAGTGAATCAGATAGATGGCCGCGTGTATCAATGCAGCCATAACATTTGCCGGAAGACGATTTTCGCTTGCCTCAGTCGGGCTGGGCTGCGTTTAGGCTGCAAGTTTTCCACTTCTCTCGAATCGTGATCGGTCCTTGGACGTAAAAATGCCCGTCGGGTGGTGAGCCAGCAGGCGTCCGTGGTGGTTTTGGTGAAGATGTTCTGCCCGAGAGCACCAGCGCTGATGCCGGGGGAGCATTGGCCGACCCCCATCGGTCTTCAAGGAACCGGCAGATGCTACACCCTGCGACAGGCCGGGCGAGTGTCGCAGGCTAGAAGCGAAAATATAAAGTCACTCCTGGCCGCCGATGGTAATAATCCCGATAACCGTAACCCCGATAGCCGTAATACCCGGGATATCGATAGCCGTAATGCCGAGGATATCTATTGTAGCACCTGCCATAATACCGGCAGGAACGGTAAGCGTACCGGTGGTTCCAGTGGCGGTCCGCACGCCAATGACGATGGCTCCGGTGTCTGACCAACTCGACACTGCCGATCTGCACTTGTTCGGCTCTCGGCACGAAAATCGGAGCCGCGTTTAGCGGCGGGGCGAAAGATGCAGCCAGGACAACGGCTGCGAGTGCTGATAACAGCTTCCTCATCGACGTATCCTCTCAGGTTTTCAGATTGCGCTACCAGGCATGAACCTGCAATGAACGCCTGCGTCTATCGAGCGGCCTGAAGCATGTCGCGCGAAAGTGGTCAGAGATTTTGCGATAGCGACATGCGTGAAGCAAAGACTTAAAGCGTGGCAAGCAAATCTTGGAGATCGCGACACGCATTAGAATCGCCGGCGAGCCGGCCACAATGCTGGAGTGGTGGTGATCCGGTTGGCAGACATCGGTCTCCGCCATTTTCCTTCATTGATAATGTCGCGGTCTTTTCGCGCGCAGCGTCCCGTATCCGCCGTCAATTTTCCTGTTCGGAATTCTCCCTGTCGCATGTCACGTTCCAGAATCGCGATCGGCGCCGGGCGAATCGCATAGGGGAATCAATCGTCTCTCGCCGGCCAAAGCTGAAATCGGTTTCGGTTTTCGCATCGGCGAGCCTGGCGTCAGTCATTAGCCGGTTACTGGCAAAAGCCGAATCTGGCGAGAAAATGGTGCCAATTTGGCACGACTGGATGCCTCTGTGTTTTATGAATTCCCCATAAACACTGGGAAAATAAGCGCTTTCTTAACAAAGCTTAAACAAATGGCGGTGCCGTTGCCCAACTTGTGGCCTTTCAGCAACAGCGTTTCGGTAAGGCCTTCGTAAACCCCTCTCGAACACAAGTTGGTGATTGCGTGACAGCTTTCGTCTTGTATTTTCACTTTCGGAAGCAAGGGCCTGACCGCCCGACTTCTTCAAACACCGGAGATGGGGCAGGGAAACGCTGTCCAGGCGTGATCCTATCTTCGATCGAAACTTGAATTGGAGGTCATTATGAACATCAAGAGCCTTCTTCTTGGCTCTGCTGCCGCTATGGCAGTAGTTTCCGGCGCTCAGGCTGCTGACGCTATCGTTGCAGCCGAGCCGGAACCGGTTGAATACGTTCGCGTCTGCGACGCCTACGGCACCGGTTACTTCTACATCCCGGGCACGGAAACTTGCCTGAAGATCAACGGTTACATCCGCTTCCAGGTCGACGTTGCTCCGAACGCTAGCTCGATCAGCGCCAGCGGCGGCGGTTCTACTGCCAACGACTCGGACTGGGACGCTCGTACGCGTGGTCAGGTTCAGTTTACGGCTAAGAGCGACACCGAATACGGCCCGCTCACCGGCGTTATCGTTATCCAGGCGAACGCTGACAACGCGACCAACCAGAAGACGCAGCTTGACTCTGCTTACCTCGACATCGCGGGCTTCCGCGCTGGTCTCTTCTACTCCTGGTGGGACGATGGTCTCTCCGGCGAAACGGATGACATCGGCTCCCCGGTCACGCTGCATAACTCCATCCGTTATCAGTACGAAACCGGTGACTTCTACGCTGGCATCAGCGTTGACGAACTGGAAGACGGCCCGTTCTACAACGGCGAGCAGCCTAACAACTTCGGCGTAGCAATCGGCCTCGGCGGTAAGGCTGGCGCCTTCACCTACCAGATCACGGCTGGTTACGACACCGACAACGAAGAAGGCGCTGTTCGCGCTATGGGTACGGTTGCTGTTGGCCCGGGCACGCTCGGCCTCGCAGCTGTCTACTCCACGAATCCGAACGCCTACTACAACAAGTCTGAGTGGGCAGTTGCTGCCGAATACGCGATCAAGGCGACCGACAAGCTGAAGATCACCCCCGGCGTTCAGTACTACGGCAACTATGGCGTAGTTAACGCCGCGACCGACGCGGATTTCTCGGACAACAATGCCTGGAAGGCTGGCGGAACGATCGATTACCAGATCGTCGACAACTTCTCTGCCAAGGTTTCGGTTCAGTACCTCGATCCGGAAGATGCTGACGACGTTACCTCGGGCTACTTCCGCCTGCAGCGTGCATTCTAATCTGATCTGACTTCGGTCATTCAGGGAAGCCCGGCTTTCGAGCCGGGCTTTTTGCATTTCATGCCGGAAGGCCGATCTATGGGGCGGCCTGGAAATAGATGAGCCGTGGGGAGCGACGAGCCGGATCAGCCGAATTTGGCGACAAACATCCTAATCCTTTCCGGAATATCTCCAAGGTGCAGAAGCGGTGCATGACCTTGGCCACCTGCGGTGATCTGCAGCATGTCAGGATGGCGCTTCGCCATTTCATCCACCGTCCGCCGCGATAGCAGGTTGGAATTCTCTCCCCTGATGAGCAGCAGCGGTATGGCGTCCAGGTTTTCGAATTGCGGCCAGAGGTCGGGCAAGGGATTGCCGAAATCGATTGTTTTCAGCTGCTCGGCAATGGCCGGGTCGTAGTCGGCGACAGGTACGCCATTCTGTTCCCGATAGATGGCGTGCGCCATGTCCTGCCAGTCGGCGAGACTGAGAGCGGGAAAAGCGGCGCCGTGATTCTCCTTGAGGATATCGACCGCCTCACTCCAGCTTAGAGTTTTGCAGTCACGATTGAGATAGTCCCGGATCGCCATCAGTCCGGCCTGCTCGATGACCGGGCCGATATCGTTGAAGATGACGCCTCCGAGAAGATCCGGCTTCGTTGCCGCCAGCAGATGCAGGATTAGCCCGCCGCGCGAGGTCCCGATGAAGATGGCGCGGTCGATGCCGAATGCAGTGCAGGCAGCAATCACATCGCCGCATTCGACAGCAAGATTGTAATTCGCCTTGTTCTCATCCCGGTCAGACAAGCCACGTCCGCGATAGTCCAATGCAATGACGCGCCGTGGGAAAGCTCGGTCCCGCGACAGGACCAATGCAAGCTCGTGGAAATCGCGGGCATTGCGCGTAAGGCCTGGCAGGCAGACGACCGGCAATCGCTTGGTATCTTCAACGGTCGGGGGGTAGATGCGGGCGTGAAGCCTTAGCCCACCGGTCGATCCATAGAACTTTTCCGTAAACCCATTCGTGATTGCGTCACCCATCACATCTCCATCCCGTCTGCCAAAACGAGATGTAGCGTGCTTTCGGCAGGACTGCCAATCGGCTTCAGGTGGCGCTACGGCCCCCGATGAGGTCGCGCTCGATATCCGGGGTCTGGCCGAGGCGAGCCTTGTAGACTTCGTAGTTTTCCATCACCCGCTGCACATAATTGCGTGTTTCGGGGAAGGGGATGCGCTCGATCCAGTCGACAATCTCGTCGACCGGTTTTCCGCGCGGATCGCCATAGCGGGTGATCCATTCCGGCACGCGCTTCGGTCCGGCATTATAGGCGATGAAGGTCAGGATGTAGGAACCGCCGAAGGCGTCGATCTGCTCACCGAGATAATGCGCGCCGAGCGTCGCGTTGTAGCCGGCATCAGCCGTCAGCTTGTCCTTGGAATAGGTGATGTTGTGCCGCTTGGCGACGGCCTGCGCTGTGCCCGGCAGGAGTTGCAGCAGGCCGCGGGCATTGGCGGCGGAGACAGCAGCCGGATTGAAGGCGCTTTCCTGGCGGGCGATCGCATAGGCGAGCGCCTTGCCCGAACCGGATATATTGGCGTTCGCCGGAATGACGCCAACCGGGAAGGCCAGCGCCGCAACATCGATGCCGCGCCCATAGGCGATCTTACCGATCTGCAGCGAGAGATGATGGTCGCCTGCCTGTTCGGCCTTCGCCGTCAGGATTGCGAGCTCGCCGGGACTCTGGAGCTGGTCGGCAAGTGCCAGATAGAGGGCTGCCGCACGCCAGCCATGACCTGCGGCCTCCAACCGTCCGATCGCTTGCACGGCCTCACGTTGCTGGAGATTCTGCCGGTCGCCAGCCGTCGGTGACGGATAAGTGACGTTAAGCGTCTTTCGTCCAAGCCTCTCGGCGGCAAGCTGGCCGTAGAAAGTGCCCGGAAAATTCGCGGCCTTGGCGAAAAATTCGCTGGCCTTGCCCGGTCCACCGGCTTCGGCTGAGCGCCCAAGCCAGTACCAGGCGCGCGAAACGGAGAGCGGGCCGTTGGAAACCTGCAGGATCTTGCGGAAATGCGTCTCGGCCGTCGTCGGGTCCTGCAGACCGCGCAGCGCATACCAGCCGGCATGGAATTGCGCTTCGACGACATCCGTCGGCACCGTCGCGACGGAGGCGGCGACGATCTGGTAGGCCGCCTTGAACTGTCCCTGATCGACGAGACCACGGCTGACGATCCGCTGCTCGTTCCACCATTCGCCCGAATTCATCAGCTCGGTCCGGTCGCGGGGTATTTGCTGCAGCAGCTTGGCGGCGTCGAGATACTTGTCCTGCTTGCGCAGATATTCGATGCGGGCGAAGAGAAAGCCCGCATCGCTGCGCCACTTGGCATCGACCGCATTCAGCAATGCGCCGGCGTTGCCGGCATTGTTGTCGACGGCAGCCCATGCCTTGTAGAGCGACTGCGCCTGGCCCATGTCGCCGAAGCGCTTGGCCTGCGCCACACGTCCGCGATACATGAGATAATCCATCCGCGTCTTGTGGTCGGCCGGAGTCAGCAAGCCGGCAAATTCGGCCAGGATCTTGTCTTCGGTTGCCTTGTCGAGCGCCTGTCCGCGCCAGATCTTGCCGATATATTTCGCCGCTTGCGCAGGCTTGCCGGTCGCCACAAGCGCCCGCGACAGGATCATGGCGCCCTGCGCCGTCTCGGGCGCCGTATCGCCGAAGGCGTTCAGCACCGCGGCAGGAGCGGGGTTTTCGTCATAAAGCGCGCGTTCGGAATTGCCGCGCAGCCGCTCGAGACCCGGCCAGCCCTTCAGCTCGTCCGAAGCACTGGCGATCTCGTAGGAGGGAACACCCTTCAGGCCGGAGGTGGCGATTGCCCAGGTCAGGATATGGCGGTCGAGCGTTCCCGCCGCCATGGTATTGCGGATGGCGAGCGCCTGCTGCGGATCCTTGTTGGACAGCGCATCGAGACCTGCCTTCAGGTCACTGTTGACAGGCGCGGGCGCGATCGCCCGATTGCGCGGAATGGCGCCGGTCGTGATCGCCTCGGGGAAGGACGCGGTTTCCGGCACGAAGCCCAGCGGCCTGACGGCGGGTACGGGAGCCCCTTCGCCGGGCAGCTGCGATGCAGCGCTGCCCCAGGCCGCGGCCACCAGACCGAAGGCGGACAGGATCAGAACGGCTCTCTTCATCCGGATGACTCGCAACGAAAATACGCCCTTCCATTTGGCTGGAGGCACATTAACGAAACCTTACCAAACCAGGTAAAATTCATTCACATTTGCTATCGGATTTTGCCCTAAACCGATCTATGCGCGCTTGTCGCGGCCATATTGCCGCTCTATGGTGCGCAACTCTTATTCATGGAATGCGGCTGAAGCAAGGATATCGGCCGTGAGGAGCTTTGCATGTTCAATGGGTCCATCCCCGCTCTCGTCACTCCCTTCACCGATGCTGGCCTGATCGACGAAGACAGCTTCGCCGCTCACGTCACGTGGCAGATCGGGGAGGGCAGCAGCGGCCTCGTTCCGGTCGGCACGACCGGTGAGTCGCCGACGCTGTCGCATGCCGAGCACAAACGGGTGGTGGAGCTCTGCATCGAAGTTGCGGCCAAACGCGTGCCCGTCATGGCCGGCGCCGGCTCGAACAATACGCGCGAAGCGATCGAGCTTGCCCAGCATGCCGAAAAGGTCGGTGCCGATGCCGTCCTCGTCGTCACGCCCTATTACAACAGGCCAACGCAGAAGGGTCTGATCGCCCATTATTCGGCGATCGCCGAAGCCGTTGCCCTGCCGATTTATATCTATAACATTCCCGGCCGCTCGGTTGTCGACATGACGCCGGAGACGATGGGTGCGCTTGCCAAGGCGCACAAGAATATCGTCGGCGTCAAGGATGCCACCGGCAAGCTTGAGCGTGTCTCCGAGCAGCGCATCACCTGCGGGAAGGAGTTCCAGCAGTTGTCCGGTGAAGATGCGACGGCGCTCGGCTTCAACGCTCACGGCGGCCTCGGCTGCATCTCGGTGACGGCCAATATCGCGCCGCGCCTCTGTGCGGAGTTCCAGGCGGCGACGGCTGCCGGCAACTATGCCAAGGCGCTGGAACTGCAGGACCGGCTGATGCCGCTGCACAAGGCGGTCTTCATGGAGCCCGGCGTCTGTGGTGCGAAATACGGCCTGTCGAAGCTCGGCCGCATGGGCCGCACTGTCCGCTCGCCGCTGATGTCTTCGCTGGAACCGGCAACGGAAGCGGCGATCGATGCCGCCATGCGTCACGCGGGCCTGCTCAACTGAGGTCAAAAACGGCCCGTCTTCACAAAATCGAGCCGTTCTCTTACATAGATGACAGGAAATGAGGGCGCGGCATTCGCGCCTCTGGATTGGAATTATCGTCATGGCCCCCAAAGGCAGCCAGCGTATCGTGAAGAAAGTCGTCGCGGAGAACCGCAAGGCCCGCTTCAACTACGAGATCATCGATACCTATGAGGCGGGCTTGGTGCTGATGGGCACCGAGGTCAAATCGTTGCGCGAAGGCAAGGCCAATATCGCCGAATCCTACGCCTCCGATGAGGATGGCGAGATCTGGCTGATCAATTCCTATCTGCCGGAATATCTGCAGGCGAACCGCTTCAATCACGAGCCGCGGCGCCGCCGCAAGCTGCTCTTGTCGGCGCGTGAGATCAACCGATTGCGTGCAGGCATCAATCGCGAAGGTATGACGCTGATCCCGATGAAGGTCTACTTCAACGATCAAGGCCGCGCCAAGCTGGAGCTTGCGCTCGCGAAGGGCAAGAAGCTCCATGACAAGCGCGAATCCGAGAAGGAGCGCGATTGGAACAGGCAGAAGAGCCGTCTGTTGAAAGACAACGGCTGACCATTTGCCTGCAGCGTCAGGCTATCCGTGAATGAAGCTCACTCTTCGAAATCGCTGGCCGGTGCCACTTCGGCAGGACGGGGAGGACGTTCGGAAGGATCCCGGCCGATCTCGGCCTTCAGCGACAGGAGATCGATGAAATGATCGGCCTGCCGGCGCAGATCGTCGGCGATCATCGGCGGCTGGGTCGACATGGTCGAAATGACCGAAACCTTGCGCCCCTTGCGTTGCAGCGCTTCGACCAGATTTGTGAAATCGCCGTCGCCGGAGAAGATGACAAGATGGTCGACCGTTTCGGACTGTTCCATGGCATCGATTGCGAGCTCGATATCCATATTGCCCTTGATCTTGCGGCGTCCCATGGAGTCGGTAAACTCCTTGGCAGGCTTCGTGACGACCTTGTAGCCGTTATAATCCAGCCAATCGATGAGTGGACGGATCGAGGAATATTCCTGGTCTTCAATAAGCGCGGTATAGTAGTACGCGCGCAGCAGGTATCCGCGTTTCTGAAATGCTTTCAAGAGCTTGCGGTAATCGATATCAAAGCCGAGACTCTTGGATGCAGCGTAGAGGTTGGCGCCGTCAATGAATAGTGCAATTTTTTCGCGTGGGTCAAACATCGCTTACCAATCCAAAGAGAGTAATCCAAATCCATAAGCCACTTAGCCCAATAAAAACAGCGGCTTGTGGATGTGGCGTCGAGCTGTTTCTTACTTTATGAATTATTCATATATGAAAGATTTAGGGCACGATTCGGGATATTCCAAGCAACCCCCGGTGGAAATGTCATATTGTGCATGGAAATTTAGACCGCACGCGGATAAAGGCGAGGGGACCCTAACGAAAAACTTGAATTTGCCCGGTTTTAATTGTATCGGGCGTTTTAATCCTGAAAAGACGACCGCAAAGGACAGGCAATGGCCCGTGTCACAGTAGAAGATTGCATTGACAAGGTAGAGAACCGCTTCGAACTGGTTCTGCTCGCCAGCCACCGCGCCCGGCTGATTTCCCAGGGTGCATCGATTACCATCGATCGCGACAACGACAAGAATCCGGTTGTGGCTCTGCGCGAAATCGCCGATGAGACTCTGTCGCCTGATGACCTGAAGGAAGACCTGATCCACTCGCTGCAGAAGCACGTGGAAGTGGACGAGCCCGAGCCCGATCCGGCAAGCCTGATCGCCGCCGGCGCTGCTGCCTCTGCCGACAGCGAAGAGCAGGACGATCTGCCGGAAACGATCACCTTCGACCAGATGTCGGAAGAAGAGCTTCTGGCCGGCATCGAAGGTCTCGTCCCGCCGGAAAAGAGCGACGATTACTAAGCGCATCCCTGGCCGTTATCTGGTCGGGGCTTCCTGCGCGGCAAAAGATCGACGATTACCAATCATCAATCTTGCGCCTGTAGAGCTTAGGCATAATATTGCCCATGTGTGCGCCAATCTGCGATTGGCGCGCTTTTATTTTATTGGAGTGGCTTTGGAATGATGCGGCAGTACGAGCTCGTGGAGCGGGTTCAGAAATACAAGCCCGATGCCAACGAAGCTCTGCTGAACAAAGCCTATGTCTACGCCATGCAGAAGCATGGGCAGCAGAAGCGGGCGAGCGGCGATCCCTATATCTCGCATCCGCTCGAAGTGGCCGCCATCCTGACCGACATGCATCTCGATGAATCGACGATTGCAGTCGCCCTCCTGCACGACACGATCGAGGATACGACGGCGACCCGCGCCGAAATCGACGAACTCTTCGGGGAGGATATCGGCCGTCTCGTCGAAGGCCTGACGAAGATCAAGAAGCTCGACCTCGTCACCAAGAAGGCCAAGCAGGCGGAAAACCTTCGTAAGCTCCTGCTTGCCATTTCCGATGACGTGCGCGTCCTGCTCGTCAAGCTCGCCGACCGTCTCCACAACATGCGCACCCTCGACCATATGTCGCAGGAAAAACGCGCGCGCATTTCCGAAGAGACGATGGAGATCTATGGGCCGCTTGCCGGCCGCATGGGTATGCAGGACATGCGCGAGGAACTGGAGGAGCTCTCCTTCCGGCACATGAACCCCGAAGCCTATGAGACCGTCACCAAGCGCCTCGAGGAACTGTCGAAGCGCAACGAGGGGCTGGTCAAGAAGATCGAGGCTGAACTGCGCGACCTGCTGATCGCCAGCGGGCTGACGAGCGCCTATGTGAAGGGGCGCCAGAAGAAGCCCTATTCGGTCTTCCGCAAGATGCAGTCGAAGTCGCTCTCCTTCGAACAGCTTTCCGATGTCTACGGTTTCCGCATCATCGTCGAGGATATCCCCTCCTGCTATCGCGCGCTCGGCATCGTCCATACCCGCTGGCGCGTCGTTCCCGGCCGCTTCAAGGACTATATCTCGACGCCGAAGCAGAACGATTATCGGTCGCTGCACACCACCATCGTCGGCCCGTCGATGCAGCGCATCGAGCTGCAGATCCGCACCAAGCGCATGCACGAGATCGCCGAGTTCGGTATCGCCGCCCATACGCTCTACAAGGATGGCGCCACCAATGCGGACGGCGATATCCTCTCGCGGGAAAGCAACGCCTATTCCTGGTTGCGCCACACGATCGAGGCTCTGGCCGAAGGCGACAGCCCGGAAGAATTCCTCGAACATACCAAGCTCGAGCTGTTTCAGGACCAGGTCTTCTGTTTCACGCCGAAGGGCAAGCTGATCGCGCTGCCGCGCGGTGCCACCCCCATCGACTTCGCCTATGCCGTTCACACCAATATCGGCGACACGACCGTCGGCGCCAAGATCAATGGCCGCATCATGCCGCTGGTGACCCGCCTCAACAATGGCGACGAGGTGGAGATCATCCGCTCCGGCGTGCAGGTGCCGCCGGCTGCCTGGGAGGAAATTGTCGTCACCGGAAAGGCGCGCGCCGCCATCCGCCGCGCGACGCGCATGGCGATCCGCAAGCAATATGCCGGCCTCGGCCACCGCATTCTCGAGCGCACCTTCGAGCGCGCCGGCAAGATCTTCTCGCGCGACGCCATGAAGCCGGCGCTGCACCGCCTCGGGCAGAAGGATGTGGAAGACGCGATCGCCGCCGTCGGCCGCGGTGAGATGTCCTCGCTCGACGTGTTGCGTGCCGTCTATCCCGACCATCAGGACGAGCGCGTCACCGTCAAGCCGGCCGGCGACGAGGGCTGGTTCAATGTCCGCAGCGCCGCGGGCATGATCTTCAAGATTCCCGGCAAGACCAAGGCCGGTCTCGATGGCGAGCGCGCCTCCACCGAGAGCGATCCCGATATCGTGCCGATCCGCGGGCTCTCCGGCAATGTCGGCGTCAAGTTTTCGCCGACCGGCGCCGTACCCGGCGATCGCATCGTCGGCATCATGGAAAAGGGCAAGGGCATTACCATCTATCCCATCCAGTCGCCGGCGTTGCAGCGCTTCGATGACCAACCGGACCGCTGGATCGACGTGCGCTGGGATCTCGACGAAGCCAACAAGTCCCGCTTCACGGCCCGCATCCTGGTCAACGCGCTGAACGAACCCGGCACGCTCGCCAAGGTGGCGCAGACGGTGGCAAGCCTCGACGTCAACATCCGCATGCTGAATACGGTGCGGGCGGCGACCGACTTCACCGAAATGATGCTGGAAGTGGAGGTGTGGGACCTGCGTCAGCTCAACCAGCTTCTCGCCCAGCTCAAGGACCTGGAATGCATCGCGACGGTCCGGCGTCTCTATGAGTAGGATTTCATTAAATTATTGCCGCTCGCGGAATTGCGATTTGCACATTTTGTGATCATTTAACGGCCGAGCCGGCACATCGAAATGGCAAGACATGCGTCATTTGCATGGCTGCGTTCAGGTTACAGCGTTGGTAATTAACCATTGCCGCGACTATCTTCTGGTCATCAAGAAATGAAACGAAGATGAGGCAAAGCAATGTTTGAACCGATCAGAAAGTTCGCCCGCGCCCTTCGCGCTCCGACCGCTCAGGAACGTGAAATGGCATATCTCAACGGCTCGCAGGACCGTATTGATCTTGAATATCGTCAGCGCCAGGTCGATCGCGGCATCTTCCGCAATCGCTGATCGCTGAGATATACTTGACGCAAGGAAGGGGGCGCTATGCATGATCAACGCCCCTTGGAAGAAAAGAAAAAGAGACGGCCTGTTTGTTAAGCGGTTCCATTTGCCGCTCTTGTCATTGTCATGTGCGCTGCACTAAATACGCGCCATGTTATTTCGCCGTCGCAAACCAGCAGGATTTAAAGAAAAGCTGCGGGAGCTTCTATGGCCCCGAAAAGGTTTTCTGCGCCCTGCACGCTATATCATGATGCGCGTTCTGCGCCTGTCAGCTTCGCCGCATGCCGTTGCGGTGGGCGTCGCCGCGGGTGTCTTCGTTTCGTGGACACCCTTTATCGGCGTGCATTTCGTCATGGCCTTCGTCATCACCTATTTCCTGTCGGGAAACATGGTGGCCGCGGCCCTCGGCTGCGCGGCTTTCGGCAATCCGCTGACCTATCCCTTCATCTGGGGCATCACCTGGGAAGTCGGTCACCTCCTGCTCAGCCGCCAGGATCAGATGGGCGGACAGACGATCGATCTCGCCGAACTCTTTCATAAGCTGCACTTCACCGAGCTTTGGAAACCGGTCCTGGAGCCGATGCTGATCGGCGCCATCCCGCCGGCTGCTCTCACCTCGGTTGCGCTTTATGCGCTGACATTCTACACCGTCAGGGGTTTTCAGACGCGCCGCCGTGCGCGGCTTATGGAGCGTGCGCGTCTTCGGTTCGCCGATCCCGCCACCGAGATGCCGACCCTCTGAGCCCGAAGCAGAACCATCCTGAAAGGCCTCTCGCATGATCATCGGCATTGGCAGCGACCTCATCGACATCCGCCGCGTGGAAAAATCCATCGAGCGTTTTGGTGACCGCTTCACGCATCGCTGTTTCACCGAGATCGAGCGTGCCCGCTCGGATCGCCGCGCCAACCGCGCCGAATCCTACGCCAAGCGCTTCGCCGCCAAGGAGGCCTGCTCCAAGGCGCTCGGCACGGGACTTTCGCAGGGCGTTTTCTGGAAGGATATGGGCGTGGTCAACCTTCCGAGCGGGAAACCGACCATGCAATTGACGGGTGGCGCCTCCGTTGTCCTTCAGGCCATGCTGCCGGCGGGGCACAAGGCCGCCATTCATTTGACAATAACCGATGATTATCCCTTGGCTCAGGCTTTTGTGATCATCGAGGCGCTGCCGGATACCGTATGATGGCGACCTCTCGTCGCTTTTAATGTCGTCGTTATTGCCGCCACCGGTCGAAGCCGCTAGAGAGAACATCAGAAAGAAATGCGCCTTGTGGCGTCTTGAAGGAATAAGACTGCGTGTCCGAAAAAGTCGAAGCCAAGCCGAATGCCCTGTGGGAAAATATCAAGGTTATCATCCAGGCTCTCCTCCTGGCGATGGTTATCAGGACTGTACTGTTCCAGCCCTTTACCATCCCCTCGGGCTCGATGATGCCGACCTTGCTGGTCGGCGACTATATCTTCGTCAACAAGTTCGCTTACGGCTATTCTAAATATTCGCTGCCTTTCTCGCCCGACATTTTCAGCGGCCGCATCTTCGGTTCCGATCCGAAGCGCGGCGATATCGTCGTGTTCCGTTTCCCGCCGAATCCTGATGTCGATTACATCAAGCGCCTCGTCGGCCTTCCCGGCGACCATATCCAGGTCACCGACGGTATTCTCTACATCAACGGCAAGCCGGTTCCGAAGGTGCCGGATGGTACTTTCAATTCCGACTACAAGCTCGATCCGGGCCAGGACGTACCGGTATTCCGCGAGACGCTGGATGATGGCAAGACCTATGACACGCTCGACCAGTCGCCGGTGTCGCGCGGCGACAACACTCGCGAGTTCATCGTTCCGGAAGGCCATTACTTCATGATGGGCGACAACCGCGACAACTCGCTCGACAGCCGCTTCGATGTAGGCTTCGTCCCGGCGGAAAACCTTGTCGGCCGCGCCAGCGTCATCTTCTTCTCGCTCGGCAACGACACGTCCTTCCGCGAAATCTGGAAATGGCCGACCAACATGCGTTGGGACCGCCTCTTCAAGGTTGTTGAATGAGCAAGGCGCAGACGCTCTCAGCGGCGGACCGCGCAAAGCTTGAAACCCTGATCGGGCATGAATTTGCCGAGAAGGAACGTCTGGACCGCGCGCTGACCCATGCCAGCGCGCGCACCGACAAGGGCAATTACGAGCGGCTTGAATTTCTCGGCGACAGGGTTCTTGGGCTCTGTATCGCCGATTTGCTGTTCCGCACTTTCGGGGCAGCGGCGGAGGGCGAACTTTCGGTGCGCCTGAACCAGCTTGTCAGCGCCGAGACCTGCGCGGCAGTTGCCGATGAACTCAGTCTCCATCTCTATATCCGCACCGGCGCCGATGTGAAGAAACTCACCGGCAAGCGCATGATGAACGTGCGCGCCGATGTCGTCGAAAGCCTGATCGCTGCTCTCTATCTCGATGGCGGCCTGGAAGTCGCCCGTCGTTTCATCCTGCGCTACTGGGAGGGCAGGGCAGTGCGTGCTGATGGCGCCCGCCGTGACGCCAAGACCGAGCTGCAGGAATGGTCGCACGCCAAATATGGCGTCACCCCTGTCTACCGGGTTGAAGAACGCAGCGGACCGGATCATGATCCGCGCTTCAAGGTGACTGTAGAAGTCGCTGGCGTTGCACCGGAGACGGGAGTAGAGCGCTCCAAGCGCGCCGCAGAACAGGTCGCCGCGACGAAAATGCTCGAGCGCGAAGGCATTTGGCAGTCGACATCTGCCGGAAATTGACGGGATCAATGACAGAAGAAAACGAAATGGCGGCTGAGAGTGCTGCTGAAAGCAATGGTACGACGCATTCGGGCTTCGTCGCCCTGATCGGCCCCACCAATGCCGGCAAATCGACGCTGGTCAATCGCCTCGTCGGCGCCAAGGTGTCGATCGTCAGCCACAAGGTACAGACGACGCGCGCCGTCGTGCGCGGCATTGCCATCCACAACAATGCGCAGATCGTCTTCATGGACACGCCCGGCATCTTCAAGCCGCGCCGCCGTCTTGATCGCGCCATGGTGACTTCTGCCTGGGGCGGCGCCAAGGATGCCGATCTCATCATGCTGCTGATCGACAGCGAGCGTGGCCTGCGCGGCGATGCCGAAGCCATCCTCGAAAGCCTGAAGGACGTTCCGCAACGGAAGATCCTGGTTCTCAACAAGATCGACCGGGTCAATCGCGAACTGCTTCTGGCGATCGCCGCCACAGCAAACCAGAAGGTCGATTTCGACCAGACCTTCATGATCTCGGCCGAAAACGGTTCCGGCTGCGACGACGTGATGGATTATCTGGCAAGGACCCTGCCGGAAGGCCCCTGGTATTATCCTGAAGATCAGATTTCCGATCTGCCGATGCGCCAGCTTGCCGCCGAAATCACGCGCGAGAAGCTGTTCCTGCGCCTGCATCAGGAGCTTCCCTATTCCTCGCATGTCGAGACGGAGAAGTGGGAAGAGCGCAAGGACGGCTCCGTACGCATCGAACAGGTCATCTATGTCGAGCGAGACAGCCAGAAGAAGATTGCGCTCGGCAAGGGTGGCGAAACGATCAAGGCGATCTCGTCGGCGTCACGCAAGGAATTGTCGGAAATCCTCGAACAGCCCGTCCACCTCTTCCTGTTCGTCAAGGTGCGCGAGAACTGGGGTGATGATCCCGAGCGCTTCCGTGAAATGGGCCTCGAATTTCCGCGCTAGTTCGACAAGAAAATTGACAACGGGCACTCAGCCCCTTGTTTCCGTGTAAAAATCGCCGCCTGTTCCAAGGAACAAATCGGCCTGCATGCGCATTGATCTGCTAACGGCGCTGCACTCTGCAGCGCCGGTTTTGCGACGGCAGGGACAAGATGGCGACGGCAAAACCTACCCATTCCTTCAAGACGCCCTGCGAGCAGTGTCCGTTGCGGTCATTGCCGCATTTCCGGGAGTTCAGCCGGGACGAGTTGGAATTCGTCTCGAAGTTCAAGAGAGGGGAACTGGCGGCCGATGCCGGCGCAACCATCCTGGTCGAAGGCGCCCACAGCGCTCACCTCTTTACCGTGCTGTCCGGCTGGGGCTTCCGCTACAAGATGCTGGAGGATGGCCGTCGGCAGATCCTGAACTATGTCATGCCGGGCGACTTGATCGGCCTGCAGGGCACGATCATGGGCG
Organism: Rhizobium sp. WYJ-E13; assembly: GCF_018987265.1. Lineage (NCBI taxonomy): Bacteria > Pseudomonadati > Pseudomonadota > Alphaproteobacteria > Hyphomicrobiales > Rhizobiaceae > Rhizobium > Rhizobium sp. WYJ-E13. The sequence continues at coordinate 855,958 of NZ_CP076853.1, forward strand.
AGATGCAGCATTCCGTGGAGGCCCTGTCGCCGGTATCGCTCTGCGTCTTCGAGCGCGACAAACTGATGACCCTTTATAACCGGCACGCCTCGCTTGCCTTCGACATAACCTGGATCGCGGCGCAGGAAGAGCGTATTCTCGATGAACATCTCTTGAGCATCGGCCGTCGCACCGCGCTCGAAAGAGCCGCCTATCTGATTGCTTTCCTCTTCGAACGCGCCAGAAAGCTCAGCCTTTTCAACGGCCGCAATATCATTCCGATCACCCAGCAGCATATCGCCGACACACTCGGTCTATCGATCGTCCACACCAACAAGACTTTGAAAAAGCTTACGGCACGCAACCTCATCCGCTGGCAGGAGCGTGGCTGCGAGGTGCGGGACGGCGAGGGTTTGATGCGGATGGCCGGCTGGGAAGGACTGAGCGACGGAAAACGTCCTTTCATATAGCTGCTTGAGCAGCACTATGTCTTTTTTAAATGCAAAATGACGCCGGGAAAACTAAGATCGCGTCATCTTTATTCCGATTTCGTTTTTATCGACCGGACGCGAAAATGCCGCTATTCAATTGTGGTGGGCGACCACTTTCAACGCTCCAGCCGGGCGCCGACGGAATGATGTTTGCTAAAGGGGCAGGGCCGCTGCAATATTTGCGCTTCACGAGGGGCATGGAGATCATGAACGCAACAACCCGTGTTCTGGTCCTTGAAGACAGTCTGATCATCGCCATGGAGGCGGAGGATATTTTGCGTCTCGTTGGCGCCGATACCATCGATATCGCCAATAGCCTCGATCAGGCCAGGGACGCAATCCAGGTCGCAGATTACGATTTCGCGCTACTCGACGTGAATCTCGGCGAGGCGCTGAGCTTCGATTTCGCGCGTGATCTGTCGCAGGCCAATATCCCCTTCGGCTTCGTCAGTGGCTATTCCGATACTCAGGATTTTCCGATCGACCTTCAGGACGTGCCGCTTCTCGTCAAACCTTTCGACGAGAATGCGATGCGCGACTTCCTTCAAAAGCTTTTCCCGTCGCCGGCGGAATGACATAGTCCGGACCTTGCTTTAGAATGAATCGGCAGACTGAAGGACGGTTTTCCGATGCAATGGCAGGATCAGGCGATCATTCTTGGCGTCAAGCGCCACGGTGAGACAAGCGTCATCGCCGAGGTGATGACGCGCGACCGCGGCCGTCACCTTGGTCTCGTTCGCTCCGGCCGTTCGCGCACCATGCAGCCGGTGCTGCAGCCCGGCAACGAGGTGGAAGTCACCTGGCGCGCCCGGCTGGATGAGCATCTCGGCGAATTCCGCCTCGAGCCGGTGAAGCTGCGCGCCGCGCGGCTGATGGAGACGGCAACCGCCGTCTATGGTGTGCAGGCCATGGGCGCATTGCTGCGCCTGTTGCCGGAGCGCGATCCGCATCCGCATCTCTTCGAGGCGCTGGAAGTCATTCTCGATCATCTCCACAATCCCGCCGATGCCGGCGAACTCTTCGTTCGCTTCGAGCTCGCTGTGTTGAACGATCTCGGCTTCGGCCTCGACCTCTCGGAATGTGCAGCGACCGGCACCCGCACCGATCTCGCCTATGTATCGCCGAAATCCGGTCGCGCCGTCAGTCGTGGCGCCGGAGAACCCTGGGCCGACAAGATGCTGCTTTTGCCGGCCTTTCTGAGTGTTCAGGAAAACCAGGCGGCCGATTACGAGAGCCTCACGGCGGCATTCCGTCTGACTGGATTCTTTTTGCATCGCCATGTCTATGAGCCGCGGGGCCTTGAGGCTTCGGCAGCGCGTGAGGGCTTCGTTCAGGCGGCACTCAAGGCCTTGAACCCGGCTGCACGGACGCTTTCTCGGCCGGACGGGCTTTCTGCCTGAGCGGCTTTTCATCCCTGCAAAATAGTCTTCAGTCTTGGCGGTTTACCCTTATCCCCAGCGCCCCTATCTCTCCTTCGATCAGGAAAGTCTTTAAGTGCTCGAGGAGGAAGCCATGCTGACCAAGCCCGAAACATCGACCACCATCAAGCTCTGGAATGGGCAGGAAGTTCCCCGCCTCGGCATGGGCTGCTGGGCGATCGGCGGTCCGTTCTTTGCCGGTGATACGCCGCTCGGCTGGGGTGAGGTGGACGACAATGAATCCGCTGCCGCGATCAATCGCGCGATCGACCTTGGTATCCGCTTCTTCGATACGGCCTCGAATTACGGTGCTGGCCATTCGGAAGAGGTCATCGGGCAGGCAATCGGCAATCGCGCCGATATCATTATCGCCACCAAGTTCGGCTTTGCCACCAATCCGGAGACGAAACAGGCGACCGGCGCCTTTGCCAATCCGGCCTTCATTCGCCAGTCGGTCGAGACCTCGCTGCGCCGGCTGAAGCGGGAGCGTCTCGACCTCCTGCAATTCCACCTCAACGATTTTCCGCTGGAACAATCCGACGAAGTCTTCGATACGCTGGAGGCCCTGCGGGCAGAGGGCAAGATCGATGCCTTCGGCTGGAGCACGGATTTTCCCGACCGCGCCGCCCGCCATGCCGGCCGGCCGGGCTTCGTCTCGATCCAGCACACGATGAACGTCTTCGAACCCGTGCCTCAGATGATCGATGTCGTCGAAACGAACGGTCTCATCTCCATCAATCGCGGCCCGCTGGCCATGGGCCTGCTGACAGGTAAGTTTACGCCGGACAAGGCCGTCGGCGCCAAGGACGTGCGCGGTGCAGCACTCGAATGGATGGTCTATTTCAAAGATGGCCGTATCGCGCCGGAATTTGCCGCAAGGCTCGATGCCGTGCGTAGCCTCCTCACATCCGATGGACGCACGCTGACGCAGGGCGCGCTTGCCTGGCTCTGGGCGCGTTCGCCGCGCACCCTGCCCATTCCCGGTTTCCGGACGGTCGCGCAGGTCGAGGAAAATGCCGGCGCATTGGAAAAGGGACCGTTGCCGGCCGAGGTGATGGTAGAGATCGACGCGGCGCTGGCCCGCGTCTGAGACCGGGTTAGAGCAATTCCAGCAAAAGTGTGCAGCGGTTTTGCGTCCGGAATTGCGTAAAAACAAGCAGATAGAGCACTTTCGTGATTCGAAGAAAAACGAAAGTGCTCTAGGCTCGGGCGCGAACCTTCAAGGTCCAGCCCTCCGGCCGTGCCTCGAGGATCTTCACCTCGTCGCCGATCGTCACTCTGCCGGTGCCGCGCGGCGTGACGTTCCAGCCGAAAAGCGGGCCGGGAACGCGCCGGTCGCCCGACATGCGGATGCGGCCCATGCCGGGCATGGGGTTCGGCACTTCGCGTGAGCCTGTCAACTGGTCCTGCGTCGTCATGATGCACCGGGCGCAGGGCTTGACGAGGTCGAAGCGGATGCCGGCAATTTCGATTGCCGCCCAACGGTCCTCGGCCCAGGCCTCGTCTGTGTCGATGACGATGTTCGGCCGGAAGCGCTCCATGCCGACGCCGCCTTCGGCATGGTCGGCGAGATCGGCATTGAGCGCCTTCAGCGATCCCGTCGTCGTCACCAGGATCTGATAGCCATCGGCAAAGGTCACCGGCGTGCCTTCGCCCGCCCATTCGGCATTGGCCATCCGTTCTGCCTTGCCGTCGAAGAAGACGAGTTTCACTGCGCGGCCGAGCCATTCCGAAAGTCTGGCATTGCTCTCATCGTCAGCAACGGCGGCGCTGACGGCCGATTTCCAGACGATGACATCGAGTCGCCGGTCCGGATGCGGCGGTGCCACGGCGATCTCCTGCTTGCCCTCCATCAGCAGCCGGAAGGCGCCGGCTTCGGGCCGAACGTCGATCTGAGCAAGGGGAGGGAGCTCGCGCTGGGTGATGAAATGGCCGTCGGGGTCCGTCACCATCGCGCGCCGGTCGCCGGGCAGGCCATAGGCGTCGATGTCCGTAAAGGGCAGGGCGATGCCGCGGGCGCTCTTGAGCGGATAGATGAAGAGATCGCTGACACGCATCATAGGCTCCTAGATTCCATCCCGGTTGGATTTCTTCCCAATTAGATTTCTTCCATGAATGCCGCAAGAAACTCGCGCAGGCTCCTGTCGCGGGCGGCCGCAAGCTCGCGGCCCTTCGCCGTCTGGAAACCATCCGCCAGTTTGAACAGCTTCGTCTGGAAATGGTCAATCGCATAACGCTTGTCGTCGAACGCTCGGCCCTCGGCGGCGGGGTCGAAAGGATCATAGAGGCCCGATCCGAGGCGTCCCGCGATGTAGAAGCAGCGCGCCGCACCCACCATGCCGATGGCATCCAGCCTGTCGGCATCCTGCAGGATTTTCGCCTCCCGCGTTTCCGGCGGCACATTCGCCGAAAAGCTGTGCGCCATCACCGCATGGGCGACATCAGCGATATCCTCATCGTCCCACCCGAGCTCTTTCAATATCCGTGACGCTTTTTCCGCGGCGAGCGCCGAGGCCTGGGCACGCAGCGGTGAATTCTTCTCGACGGCGACGCAATCGTGCAGCAGCACGGCAGCTGCGAGCACCTCGCCCTTGCCGCCTTCTGCGGCATGGATGCGCATGGCATTGCGAAAGACACGCAGGATATGGGCGAGATCGTGAGACCCGTCGTCACCCTCGGTCGCATGTGGAATGAGATCCGCAGCAAGCGCTTCATGGGGGAAGAAGGCTTCGGCCTTGAACATCGTCGTCACCGGTTTTCGAAGGGATCGTTTCCTGTCGATAACGGCTTCGCCGGTGAGTCGCAACGCGCCGAAATCAGTATCGGGGTTTGACGGGCGGCGTAACGCTGCCATTCTTCTTTGGCGGCATCGAAAGCATGTGAGCTACGTCGCAGAAGGGTTTTGGCGGGCTGATGTAATAGCCCTGGATTTCGTCGCATGCCTCGCGTTCGAGCAGCGCCATCTGCTCTGCGGCTTCCACGCCCTCCGCGGTCACGCGCATGCCGAGCGCATCGCCGAGCAGGATGATCGCGCGCATGATCGCATGCGCTTCCCTGTTCTCGACGATGTCGTTGACGAAGGACTTGTCGATCTTGATCTTGTCGAAGGGAAAGCTCGAAAGATAGCTCAGCGACGAATAGCCGGTTCCGAAATCGTCCATGGAGATGCGGATGCCGCGCTCCTTGAGCGCATGCAGGATCGGCAATGCCTCATCGAGATTTTCCATCAGCACGCTTTCGGTGATCTCCAGTTCGAGACGCGACGGCGAGAGCTCGGCGGCGGCAAGTGCCTCGTTGACATCCCGCGGCAGGTCGCTGCTGGAAAACTGGATGGCCGAGACATTGACGGCGATCTTGATATCTTCGGGCCATTGCGCTGCATCGTAGCAGGCGCGGCGCAGAACCCAGCGGCCGATATCGACGACGAGGCCGACCTCTTCAGCCAGCGGAATGAACTCCATCGGCGAGACGCGGCCGCGCACCGGATGATTCCAGCGGATCAGCGCCTCGAAGCCGCAGATGCGATGCTGCGTCAGGTCGTAGAGCGGCTGGTAGTGAAGCTCGAATTCCTCCTTCTGCACCGCAGCGTGCAGATCGGCTTCCAGCGCATGGCGGGCCTGCATCTTCTCGTCCATCTCGCCGGTGAAGAAGCGCTCGTGCCGGCGCCCGTCCGCCTTGGCATGGGAAAGGGCGACCGCCGCATTGCGCAGCAGCTTGTCAGTCTCGACAGCGTCGTCGGGGGCGATCGAAATGCCCATGGAAACGCTGAGCTCCACCTGCTTGTCACCGCGGAAGAAGGGTTCGCTGAGCTCACGGCGGATCTGGTCGGCGAGCGCGGTGATGTTCCACGGCTGCTGGCGTCGCGTCTGCAGGATTGCGAATTCGTCCGAGCCGAGACGGGCAAGGATATTCTCTGAACCGGCCGAGGCGCGGATGCGCTCTGCCACCTGCTGCAGGATCTTGTCACCGGCTGAAACACCCAGCGTATTGTTGATCGATTTGAACCGGTCGAGATTGAGATGCACGAGGGCGATCTGCTCATCCTCCCTCCGTTCGGCAAGGGCGGTATCTAGCTGCTCGCGGAAGCGAATGCGGTTCGGCAGGCCGGTCAGGGGATCGTGATGGGCGAGATAGGTGATACGCTCGGCAGCCTTTCGGTCTTCTGTAACGTCGGCATGAATGGCGATGTTGCTGCCGTCGGCCAGGATGGTGACCACACTCTGGATGATGCGGCCGTCATCCATCAGCCATTCGCGTCTGCGGATGCGCCCTGCCTTAGAGGAGGGTTGCTGCCCCTCTTTCTTGCGACGCCCCCCGCTATCGGCCTGTTCCGTGCCACGCGTCTTGCTGATCAGCTCCGCAATCGCCGTGCCGGGCGCAACATCCTTTTCGGTGAAGTCGAAGAGCTGGCGAAAGCGCAGATTGGAAAGGGTAAGGCATTGATCCGCATCGAACACGCTGAGGCCGAGCGGCAGGTTGTTCAGGACGATTTCGAAAAGTTCGCGCTGTTCTGCAAGCGCCTGTGTGGCGGAATTGATCGTATTTTTCAGGTTGCGGTTTTCATTGAGCAGCGTCTCGGCGCTATGCTCGATTTCATCATATTCGCTTTCATGGCTGCGATAGGTCGCGATGACGAGCTCCATCAGATGCTCGGCATCGATCGATCCGTCCCCCTTGACGGCCTGCGTGCACTGTTGCCAGAAAAGCGTCTCAGCTTTCATGCGCACGAGTCCCCTTGGGACGGCTGCGGTGGAAGCATGGCAAAAGGCGAAGGCGTCTTCGATTGGCAAAGATGCCATATCGCGCCGTGCATAAAAAAGACCTTTCTAAAATGAATGCGAGAATCAAATTTTTGTAAGCGGCAAGCGGCAACTTCCGGCAAATCGCATGCGGCATCTTCTACCGCCCCGATTAATAATCGGTTGCAGCTAGGCGGCTCTTTATCGCTAGCCGGCAATTTGTTTGTATCTCGCAAACTACTGAAATAATGAAGAAACCCGGTTTCCCAAGGGAAATTGAAATTGCCGCTGGAATGGGTCGTTACACTTTGTCAACTATGGTTAATCGAGAGTTAACAGCTTATTGACCGAAGCTGCAAATCAGTTTAACCAACAGATCAGCCTTGGTATTTTCCACCCGTGTATTGCGTGCAGACTCTCACCGGAAGACGCGGTGAACGGAGGTTTGTATGACTGCTCTTTCATCAGTTTCAGACATCTCTTATGCATATTTGGCAACGCTCTCGCGGCTCGACGCCAATGGCGACGGCGTTCTGAGCCGCACGGAACGCGCGGCAGATGAGAAGCCCGGCATCATCCGGGAATTTCTCGAAAACGATGATGCTGGCAATATGCAGCCGAAATATCCGAGCAGCCTCGTCGCGCTGGTGATGGAATATCGCGACAACGGCTCGGCGACCGGCTTGGCCGTTCCCTATGCACTGCAGCAGGTTCTCCCTGATGCCGATGATCAGGCCATGCAGATCTATCGCAATACCTACGGCGAATTCGATCTTGATATCGCCGCCTGAGTCTGGGCCGGACCAAGCTGAATGATCCCGCCGGCCCCGTGGCCGGCTTTTTCTTGCCTTTTATGCAGGCAGGAACACCTTCCCTCGTGAGGCGTTGGGACCAGGTCCCCGAAACGGAAGGAAACCCGATGAAAATCATATGCACCATCGCTGCCCTCGGCCTGCTTGCGGCGGCGCCCCAAGCCTTTGCCCAGGACAAGCAGACGGCCACGGCGAATTTTGTCGGCCCTGACGGCAAGGAGGCCGGACGCGCCACGCTGACGGCTGCCGCCAATGGCGGCGTTTTCATCGAGGCGGAAATCTCCGGCCTGCCGATCAATAAATGGGTCGCCTTCCATATCCATGAAACCGGCCGCTGCGATGCCGCAACCCATCACGAATCCGCCGGGCGGCATTTCAATCCGACCAAGGCCGAGCATGGCTTCCTCGCCGCCAAAGGCCCGCATGCTGGCGACATGCCGAACCAGTATGTCGGGCAGGACGGTATCCTGCGCGCCCAGGTCTTCGACACCATGATCTCGCTTGACGGCAAGACGGATGGCGTGCGTGGCCGTGCGCTGATGGTGCATGCCAATTCCGACGATTACCGAAGCCAGCCTTCGGGCGGCGCGGGCGACAGGATTGCCTGCGGCGTGATCAAATAGCTTATGACTGGGTCTGCGGGGACACCTTCCTCTTGCGGGCCGGAGCCTTGACGGGGGCCCGATCCGCCACCGTCTGCAGGTCGGGTGCATCCGGCGCCTGCATTTGTACCGGATTATAGGTCACTTTCGGGTACGGGATGGTGATCCCCTTGTCGTCGAAGGAAAGCTTGGCACGCTTGATCATGTCGCGGCTGACGGTCCACCAGTCGCTGGTCGATGTCCAGTAGCGCAGCGTCACATAGATCGCGCTGTCACCGAGACTGTCGACGAAGACGCTTGGCGTCGGCGTCTTCAGCACGCGTTTGTCGGCTGTCGCGAGCCCCACCAGTGTTTCCATGGCAAGATCGAGATCATCCTCATAGGCAATGCCGATCTTCAGGTCGTTCTGCCGGGTCGGCTGACGGCTGTAATTGGTGATCGGCGTATTCCACAGCGTCGAATTGGGCGCCAGCCGGTAAAGGCCGTCTCCCGTCTTCAGCTCCGTGGCGAACAGGCCGATCTCCAGCACCGTTCCGGAGACACTGCTCGTCTCGATATATTCCCCGACCCGGAAGGGCCGCAGCACGAGCAGCATGATGCCGGCAGCGATATTCTGCAGCGTCCCCTGCAGCGCAAGACCGACGGCAAGGCCGGCGGCGCCGAGAGCGGTGATGATCGATGCCGTCTGTACGCCGAACTGCCCGAGAACGGTGACAAAGACCAGCACCAGCATCGCATAGCGCACGACATTGGTGAAGAAACGGGCGAGTGTCTCGTCGATGCCGCGCACGCGCGAGATGCCCTCATAGGCCCAGCGGCTGATGAGTCTCGCCGCCACCCAGCCGACGATGAGCAGGATGATCGCACCGAGGATGGAGAAGGAATATTGCACGGCAAGCGCGCTCGCCTGATCAAGTGCCGAGCGGGTTGCGATGATAATGTCTGTGGCCTGCTGTTCCATCACATGCTCCTCGGATGCCTCGTCGAGGGCAAGATGGGGCAGGGGTGAGGGGCGTCAACCGTTTGAATTGTCTCTGACGGACAGTACGAAGGGCGCGTTGCCGTCGGCCTCCGCACCACGGCCGATCGCTCTCACGGCATCGACGAGCCGCCCGCGCCGGTCAAGCAGCGCATCGCCGATTTCGATGATCCGTGCATTCGGTGTCGCATAGGGCGAGGCGGCACGCAGCCGGCGGACAAGCGCCGTATCTTCCTGGTCCGGCGCCAGCGACAGGGCGGCAATCAGCGCTGCGGCGGGCGAGCGCGATACGCCCATCCAGCAATGGACGAGGAGCGGTGCCTTCTGCTGCCAGCCGGCGGCAAAAGCGATGATCGCCCGTACATGCTTCTCATCAGGCGCCACGAGATCGCCCGTGCCCTTGAAGGAGATATCGTTCATATTGAGCAGCAGGTGCCGGTCGGCCTGGATGATGCCCGGCCGGTGAAAGGCCTGTTCCTTCGCCATCAGACTGATCATTTCGCGCGCCTTGTGCCGCACCGCCATCTCGGCGATGCGCGAAAGCGGAGAGACCACGATCACGGTCATGGGGTCATGCCCCGCTCCGCCTCGATCTCGGCGAAGCGCTCGCAGAAGAGCCGCTGCGCTTCTAGTGCAGGCAGGGGATCGATCAACAGCATGTCCCTGGTGATACCGCGCGGCTGGCCGAAGAATTTCTGCGCTTCCGCAGGCGTGAAGCCGGCAAGCACCGTCGCTTCGAAATAGGCGGCGATCGTGTCGGCCTTCTTGATCTTGTCCTTGAGATCGCGCGAAGGGTGCGGCGGCAGGCCGAAGCGCAGGTGCACGGCGGCCTCCAGCCGTTTCTCGACGGTCTTGTATCCGCCGCCGACAACGGCCTTGAAGGGCGAGATCATGTCGCCGATCACATATTCCGGCGCGTCATGCAGCAGCGCCATCAGGCAATCGCCGGGCGTGGCCTCGTTGAAATGCCGGAAGATCGACTCGACGACAAGGCAATGCTGCGCAACCGAAAAGGCATGGTCGCCCGACGTCTGGCCGTTCCAGCGGGCGACGCGTGCGAGCCCATGGGCGATATCGGTCAGCTCGACATCGAGCGGCGAGGGGTCGAGCAGATCAAGCCGCCGGCCGGACAGCATGCGTTGCCAGGCGCGTGGAACCTTCACAGTGGTCACGCGCTGGCCTCGTCCGATGAGGTCGGGAAGCTGAGACCGGACCAGGCCGGCAAGCTGAGCGTCACGGAAACATCGCCGGCAAGCAGCGGCGTGCCTGATGCCATCGCCTCGCCGGCGCGGTCGATGCGCACGATTGCCAGCCCACGCTGTCCCTCGACAGAGCCGAGCGTGCCGACAGGCTTGCCATTGGCCGTGATTTCAGTGCCGCTGGCCGGCAGTGCGGCGCTTGCCGACACAGTCACGACGCGGCGTCTTGCCGTGCCGCGATGCTGCATGCGGGACACCACTTCCTGGCCGACATAGCAGCCCTTCTTGAAGGAAAGGCCACCGTTGAAATCCATCAGCACGTCATGTGGAAAGGCGTCTTGCAGCGCATAGTCAGGTCCTGACGTGACGATGCCATTCGCGATGCGCAGCGCGTCGTAGAGGGTCGCATTGTGGCTGCCATGATGACCGGCGCGACGCAGAACAGTGACGTCAGCCTTCGCAAAGCGGCTATCCCTAACGCCTTCTTTGGCATCCTCGCCCCACGAAACGGTCACACCATCCTCGACAGCGGGCGTCAGCGTCACCGGCGCGCGCAGGCGGTACATGGTCAGCCGTTTGAGCAACGCTTCGCGCTGGGCCGAATCCGTTTCGATGATGAAGCCGTCACCGTCGCGCCAGATCATGAAGTCGAAGAGGATCTTGCCCTGCGGCGTCAGCAGCGCGCCCGGCCGCGCCTCATCGGCGCTCATCGAGACGATGTCGGTGGTGATGAGATTCTGCAGGAAGGACTCTGCTTCCGCGCCGCCGACGGCAATCAGCGAGCGGTCTTTCAGGAATACGGCTGGCATGGCGAAACCTGTCGCGTTGGTGATCGCTCAGAGGTATGTCTTTGAGGCTGAAGGTGCAAGCGCTCTACAGCATCGGCCCGAAAATCGGAATCGATTTTCAGAAACCTGATGCGTCGATTCAAAGAGTTAGAGCATCCTTGGTGCGCCGGAATGGACGCTCGGCGCCTACAGCGCCGCGCGTCTTTTCAGACGCGCAAAGGACGCTGTAGCACTTTGAATTGCTGCATAATTCCTAAAATCGATTCCGATTTGAGGATTATGCAGTAGCGTCAGTCGCCCGCGGTGAAGAACTTCCATTTGCCGTCGGGCGCGATACCGACACGATAGAAATTATAGCCGCCGAACTCCTGCATGTCGGAAAGATCGCCTGCCGTGACGATGCGCAGCAGTTCCACGCGTTCCGGCGGGGTTAGCGATTTCAGGTCCTTCTCGGCGAAATAGGGCCAGACATACATCTCATCAGCCGTGCCCTGGCCGACATGCACGAAGCCGGTCGAGATGACATCGAGCATGATGGCGAGGATTTCGTCGCCCTCGGGATCGCCGGAAAGGTCCTTCAGCGTGCCGATCGGATCGTCCGTGGGTTCTCCGACCGTCACCTGCGTCTGGTCGGCACCAGTTCCCATCAGCGGGCGCAGGCGTTCGAGATCGCCTGATGCTGCCGCCTCGACGATCTGTTCGCGCATCTTGCGCACTGGCTCCGGCACCTTGCTGATGTCGTAGATCACTTCGACGGGCTTGGAATCGTCGGATGCACCCGGTGTCTTGTCGACGCTCTGGCCGCCTTGCTTGTTGACGAGCGGGTCGGGCTGGGGAATGCCGGAAGAGCCGTTCTGTGGTGCAGCCGGCTGCTGCTGGCCTTGTTGCGCCGTGGTCGCTGCATCGGGTTGGCCCGGAATCTTCTGAAGTTCGGAAAGCGCGTAGGCGGAAGATGCGGACAGCACGCTGCCTGCGGCAAGGCCGACGGCAAGCAGCACCGGCGCGAGCGGGATTCGCGAAGAAATATCTTTACCGGTACGCATGAGACTCTCTGTATTGCCCTTATTGCAGGGTCCTGTTGGTGGAAAACTCACCTGCCAGCATGCGATCACGCAGCGAGTCCAGCAAGGCCTCGGCACTGCCTTCTCCATGCAGTCTGATCGTCTCGCGCAGTGCATGGGCAATCGCGGCATCGGCAATGATCTCAGGCTCGATGCCGTCGGCCATGCCGTCGGCCCAAGCCTCGTTCTGGTATTCCAGAGCCGCCTGCATCTTTTCGTGGACGATCATGTCGTCGATGTCGTTGAGGCTTGGTTCCATTATCTTTTCCTCAGAACTTCTCATGTCTTACCGCTACGTTAACAACACTAACAGCCTTTTCCCAAAACGACACGTGCGCATGCGAAAACAGGTTAATTAAACGTTAATTTCCGAAGCGCGAAGTAATTTCTGTGGCAAGTGTTGCACCTTCGTTACGGTAGCGCTCTTCTGCCACGATGGCCGCCTGCGTGCAATCCGTATAAACCGAGGCAAAAGCGCGGTAGCCGCGATTGAAGGCTGCGGTCAGTTTTTCCTTGCGCTGCTGCTCTCCATTCGTTTCAGAATCAAGCAGTTGCTGCATGTCGGTTCGCCATTCGTCAGCCCCCGGCGCCTTGCACAGCGTGCGCAGGTAATGCACCGAACCCAGAATCTCCGCCAGCCGCGCCAGCTTGTCGTCATAGGGTACGATCGCAGCCTGCGGCACGATCTCCTCTGGCGGCGGAACCGCATTCTTGCCGCCCTGCGCCCCACCTTGCGCCATTGTGGGACCAGCCGAGACAAGGCCGGCAAAGACGAGCAATGACAAGACAACGCGTCGAACGGGAATCATGCATCCAGTTGATACAGGGAGCATGACGGGAACAAGGCGGATGCAGCAGTTTCCACTTCTATTCTGCCGGCTGTCCCCGCCGTGATCTTATTCGGCGGCAGCCACCTGCTCCGCACATTCGAGCACGCTCTGCGGTACCGGCATGCGGCGGATCTCCTCCACGCTGTACCAGCCGAGTGCAACTGCATCGTCGGCGGCTTCGGCCACCAGATGACGGTCCGCTTCGACGCGGAAGACGGACAGAAAGAAATGGCTGCTGATGCCGCCGTCGGGCGCATGCGTCTTGAGGTCATAGGTGGAGAACAGGCGAGGATTGCGCGCCTGGATGCCGGTCTCCTCGAAAAACTCACGCAGTGCCGTCTCCTCAGGCGTTTCGCCCGGCTCTCCGCGCCCGCCCGGAAAGGCATACATATCGGCAGACGGTGGGTTGCGCCGCAGCACGAGAAGGAACCGGCCATCACGTTCCAGGATGGCGGAGGAGGCGGGTTTGGCTTGGGAGGTCATTGTTTCGCACGCTTTGCTGTGATGCCCGCCTTATCCCACGGGCGGCTCACCTTGCGCAACCGTCTGGCTTGCGCGAAATATGCTTCTCGATTCCTGCGAGATGCCAGTGACCTGCCAGTGACCTGCTTGTGACCTACCTGATCTATGCCTTTGCCGCGTCATTCGAAATTGCCGGCTGCTTCGCCTTCTGGGCCTGGCTGCGGCTGGCAAAGCCCGTCTGGTGGCTGGCGCCGGGCATGGTGTCGCTGGCGCTCTTTGCCTGGCTGCTGACGCTGGTGCCGAGCGAAGCGGCCGGCCGCACCTTCGCGGCCTATGGCGGCATCTATATCGTCGCCTCGCTGCTGTGGCTCTGGCTGGTAGAGAATCGTGTTCCCGACCGCTGGGATATCGGCGGCGCGCTGGTCTGCCTCGCCGGCACGGCGATCATCCTCTTTGCGCCGCGTAGCTAGAGCATGTCGCGCAAAAGTGTGCAGCGGTTTTGCGGTAACGACATGCGTAAAACAAAGACTTCCGCGAAAGATCTGCAGCGCCTTCCCATTCGGAATCGCTTGAGGACAATCCGCCTTGACCGATGCCGGGCACGGTGCAAAGAAACCCTTATGTGTGGACGTTTTGCCCTGACAGCAGTGGTCAAGGATATCGCTGAAGCCTTCAGTCTTGCCGAGCTGGAGGGCTTTCCGGCGCGTTATAACATCGCGCCGACGCAGCCGATTCTCGTCGTCATATCAGGTGAGGGGCAGGAACCGGGCAGCAACCTGCCGGATCGCCGCGCTTTGCTGGTGCGCTGGGGCTTCACCCCGGGCTGGGTCAAGGACCCCAAGGAATTTCCGCTGCTGATCAATGCGCGTTCGGAAACCGCGATCGGCAAGGCCTCCTTCCGTGCTGCCATGCGCCATCGCCGCATCCTCATCCCGGCCTCCGGCTTCTATGAATGGCATCGTCCTTCGAAGGAAAGCGGCGAGAAGGCGCAGGCCTATTGGATCAGGCCGCGCCGTGGCGGCGTCATTGCCTTTGCCGGCCTGATGGAAACATGGTCCTCGGCCGATGGGTCCGAGGTCGATACCGGCGCCATCCTGACGACGAAGGCCAACGGCGCCATTTCCTCGATCCATGACCGCATGCCCGTCGTCATCCAGCCGGAGGATTTTTCCCGGTGGCTGGACTGCAAGACGCAGGAGCCGCGCGAGGTCGTCGACCTCATGCAGCCGGTTCAGGACGATTTCTTCGAGGCGGTCCCGGTCTCCGACAAGGTCAACAAGGTCGCGAACATGGGGCCGGATCTGCACGATCCGGTGCCGCTCGAAAAGCTGCCGAAGCCTCTCCAGAAGAAAACGCACGATGACGGGCAGCTCAGTTTCTTCTGAAACACGTCGCGTAAAGCTGCCCGGCCGCCATAATGACACGGATCGTCTTGCCTACAGCCTCGGTGCTGCCACGGAGTCGTTCGTCTGGTTCTTTGGGCTGGAATTTGGGGCGCGTCTCTTGCGGCCCATATTTGCCAGACCCGCCGCATGGCGGGTTCCGGATGTCATTAACGGCATTGTCGTGAGCCTACTGGCGATCAGCCTGCGCGTGCGGTTCTTCGCACCTGCTCAGGCGAGCTTCTTGACCGGCGCCGGCTTTGCCATCATCGAGGCGGCAGCCACGGCCTTGAGGCCGAGCGGGCGGTAGTTGGTCGCGAGATCCGGCTTGGCTGCCTGCTGCTGCTGTTCCGACTTCTTCGAGGTCACGATACTCTCCTTACGTGGTTCCCTAGAATTTTATGTATCTTGCTCTTTTGTCCCTAATAGCGACAAAACAGAGGCATTGCTTATCAGGAAATGTAAATACGGACCATAATTCGCGAGGCTTAACCGAAGCCTGCGTGCGTTAATACTTACTTAATAAAAGTAAACGCTCAGATGTGGCGGCCGATGTCATCCTCGCCGACGCCGGGTTCCTCGATGGTCAGCGTGCCATATTTGCGTTTCCACTTCCGTGCTCCGAAGGGCAGCGAAATGAGGTAGGCACAGACCGTGAAGACCATCACTTCCCAGGTGAAACTCATCAGCAGCGCAACGTAGATGACGACGCCGAGCATGGCCGGCAGCACGAGATCGCGTCGCATCCGGCTCTCGGATTTACCGGACCAGACAGGCAGGCGGCTGATGAGCAGAAAGGCGATGAGGATCGTGTAGCCCGAGGAGAAAAAGGCGAAGCTACGGTCGGTGGAGAGGCCGAGGAAGCCCAGATAGACTGGCAGCAGCACGAGCATGGCGCCGGCCGGTGCCGGCACGCCGACGAAATATTCCGACTGCCAGGGCGCGCGGTTCTCACGCTCCGACATCACGTTGAAGCGCGCCAGCCTCAGGCCGGCCGCGATCGCGTAGATGAGTGCTGCGATCCAGCCGAGCGAGCGTGCCGCATCAAGCGCATAGACATAGACCACGAGGGCAGGAGCAACGCCGAAATTGACGATATCGGCAAGCGAATCCATCTGCGCGCCGAATTTCGACGTAGCCTTCATCAGTCTTGCCACACGGCCGTCGATGCCATCGAGGAAGGCGGCGACCAGCACCATGGCGACAGCCAGCTCGTAGCGGTTCTCAAAGGCGAGCCGTATGCCGGTCAGGCCGGCGCAGATCGCCAGGATGGTGATGAGGTTCGGAACAACGAGCCGGATCGGAATCTCGCGAAGGCGCGGCCCGCGGGCGGAATCGTCGTTTGGGCCGTTCGGTTCGAAGGGCGGAAAAGGGGGTTCCATATCGCGCGCTCCTGGAAATTAGCTGCGGCGACTGATGACCGGACCCTTTGCCGAGGCGAATTCGGCAATGACGGTCTCGCCGGCTATCGCCGTCTGGCCAAGCGAAACGCGTGGCGCGGTATTGGCGGGCAGGAACACGTCGAGCCGTGAGCCGAAGCGGATAAGGCCGAAACGCTCGCCGGCATCGATAGGTTCGTTGACATGCGAAAAGCAGAGGATGCGCCGTGCCACGAGGCCGGCGATCTGCACCACGCCGATCTGTCCGTGACGGGTCTCGATGACGAGGCCGTTGCGCTCGTTCTCCTCACTCGCCTTGTCGAGTTCGGCATTCACGAAAGTGCCCGGTCGATGGTTGATGCTGACGATGCGGCCGCGCATCGGCGCGCGGTTCACATGGCAGTTGAAGACGTTCATGAAGACGGAGATGCGCAGCATCGGTTCACTGCCGAGGTTCAGCTCGGCCGGTGGCGTGACCATCTGGATCGAGGAGACCTTGCCGTCGGCCGGCGAGATGACGAGATCGTCGTCCTGCGGCGTCACACGCTCCGGATCACGGAAGAAATAGGCGCACCACAGCGTCAGGATAAGGCCGATCCAGAAGAGCGGCTTGAAGATCCAGCCCAATACGAGCGACGCGACGAAGAAGGCGGCGACGAAGGGATAACCTTCCTTGTGCACCGGAACGATCGTGTTGCGAACCGTATCGAACAAGCTCATGAATGCCGGCCTCCTGTCGTTTTTCGTATCCGCTGGTTACAGAAAAACGACACCAGGAGCAATGCCGCGGATACCGGCGAGGCTCTCATGCGCCGGTTCTGAACAACAAAACGGGCACTTTGGCCTGTTTCGATGCTCAGCTTGCCGGCGCCAACCGGTTGACGATGCCCAACTCGTCTTTCTCGCGAACCTGCTTCAGGTGTTCTTCGGCCTGCGTCGCCTCGCGCTGGCGGCTCCACATCGAGGCATAGAGGCCGTTCTGTTCGAGAAGGGAGGCATGCGTGCCGCGCTCGGCGATCTCGCCGCTCTTCAAAACGATGATCTCGTCGGCACCGATGACGGTGGACAGGCGATGGGCGATGACCAGCGTCGTGCGGTTCTTGGAAACGACATCGAGCGCAGTCTGGATTTCCCGCTCCGTCGTGGTGTCGAGCGCCGAGGTCGCCTCATCCAGAATGAGGATCGGCGGCGCCTTCAGGATGGTGCGGGCGATCGCCACACGCTGCTTTTCGCCGCCGGAAAGCTTCAACCCGCGCTCGCCGACCTTGGTTTCGAAACCCTCAGGCAGCGTCTCGATGAAATGTGCGATCTGGGCGATCTCGGCGGCCTGCTTCACGTCGGCTTCGCTGGCCGAAGGGCGGCCATAACGGATATTGTAGGCCACCGTGTCGTTGAACAGCACCGTATCCTGCGGCACCATGCCGATCGCCGAGCGCAGGCTCTTCTGCGTGATCCCTCGTATATCCTGCCCGTCGACGGTGATCGCGCCGCTCTGGATATCGTAGAAACGATAGAGCAGCCGCGACAGCGTCGATTTGCCGGCCCCCGAGGGACCGACGACCGCGACCGTCTTGCCGGCGGGCACGTCGAAGGAAATGCCTTTCAGGATCGGGCGGGCCGCATCATAGGCGAAATGGACGTCCTTGAACGAGATGGCGCCCTGGCCGATGGCAAGATCCTTCGCGTCCGGCGCGTCCAGAACCTCGGCCTTGACCTCCAGAAGATCGAACATCTGCTCGATATCGATCAGCCCCTGGCGGATTTCGCGATAGACGAAGCCGATGAAGTTCAGCGGCACGGAAAGCTGCAGCAGCATGGAATTGACGAAGACGAAATCGCCGACCGTATGTTCGCCGCGCTGCACCGACCAGGCCGAGAGAACGAGCATGATGGTCGTGCCGATACCGAAGATCACGCCCTGGCCGAAGTTCAGCCAGCCGAGCGAGGTCCACACATCGGTCGCCGCTTTCTCATAGCGCTCCATCGACTTGTCAAAGCGCTTGGCCTCCATTTCCTCGTTGCCGAAATATTTGACCGTCTCGAAGTTGAGGAGCGAGTCGATCGCCTTGGTATTGGCGTCGGTATCGCTGTCGTTCATCGCCCGGCGAATGGAGATGCGCCAGTCGGAAGCGCGGATCGTGAACCAGATATAGGCCCAGACGGTAAAGGCGGTGACCGCAAGATAGGAGAAGCCATAGCCCCACCAGAAGATCGCTGCCGTCAGCAGGAATTCGATGACGGTCGGGATCGAGTTCAGGATCGTGAAACGCACGATTGTTTCGATGCCCTTGGTGCCGCGCTCGATGATGCGTGAAAGCCCGCCCGTCTTGCGTTCCAGGTGGAAGCGCAGGGAAAGCTCATGCATGTGCACGAAGGTACGGTAGGCAAGCTGGCGCACCGCGTATTGGCCGACGCTGGCAAAGAGCGAGTCTCTGAGCTGGTTGAGGCCGAGCTGGATAAGGCGGGTCAGGTTATAGGCGATGACGAGGGCGGTGACGCCAATGAGCAGCGGTGGCAACGTGCCCTGCAGGTCCATCTTGCCGTTCAGCGCATCCGTGGACCACTTGAAGAAATAGGGCACCAGCAGCAGGACGAACTTCGAGATCAGCAGATAGACTGAAGCCCATACGACCCGCATCCTGAGATCCGGACGGTCCGCCGGCCACATGTAGGGCCAGAGATTGTAGAGCGTTCCCAGCAGGTTGGTATCAGAAACTGTCTTGCCGTTTGCCATGCCTGTCTCCAGCCCGAAGGGCCGCTCTCGCCGCGGCCTGTCGCCGTTCCCGCGAGATATGATACCGGCTGGCGGAATACAACATTGATAGGGATTTTATAGGCGAAGTGTTGCGCGCCCGCGCTAAGGAAAACGGCGACCAATGGGCCGCCGTTTTGATATTCAGGGATGCTGACCGGAGAGCCGCTTGCGATGCAGCTCCTCTGCGTTGGGCAGTGCATCCTTGGGCAGGCCGAAGATCTGGCCGGGGCGGATGCGGTCCGGATTGACGATCTTGTCCTCGTTGGCGATGTAGATCGTCGTGTAGCGCACACCGAGGCCGTAGACGCGGCGGGAAATCTGCCACAGCGTATCGCCGCGGCGGATGATGACCGCATTGTTGTTTTCCGTCAGCGGCGCCTGCTCGATCGTCTTCGGCTGGCCGGCGTCGGATATTTCGTTCGACGGCATGGGCGCGGCATTGGGAACCGTCAGCTGGGCAATGATCGCGCCGAGCTGGTCGAGCGCCGCGCCGACTGATTTTGCATCCTTCGGCAGGCCCTGCAGCACTGTGAGTGCGTTCGAGGCAACCTGCGAGGCGGAAGCCGATGCCTGCTTGATGGCGTCGGTCGCATCGATACCCGGACGAAAATCGACAATCGAGCGCAGTGCGAATTCGGTCGCCGAGCGAGCCGCCGCAAGCTGTTCTGCACCCGGCACTTTGCCGTCTGCAAACAGGCCCTTCAGCAGGCCGAAGGCCTTCGTTGCGTCGCTCTCGAGCTTGCCGAGCTGGCCCTCATCGAGCGGCACCAGCGCCTGACTGGTATTCGCATTGTTGCCGGACTGGGCGGCAACCGTGACCTGATCGCCCGCCGGACGATTGAAGTTGACGGTGGCGCGCACGAGCGCCTTGCCGGCGCCGTCAACGACGTCGACGCGGATCTTGTGGTCGCCGACCGACAGGTTCATCACGCCTTCGATGACGAAGTGACCGTCCGGCCCTGCGGTATCCTGGCCGATGAGCGCATCATCGGCATAGCCGACGACCTTGGCGTTGGCGCGCGTCGTGCCGGCGACGAAGATCTTGTTGCCCTCGATCTCGACGGCATTGACCATCACGTCGGCCGTGCCGCCGCCACCCTGCTGGGTGCCGGGAACCGCCGGCGCCGTCTTGGCGTTATCGCTGGCGTCTGCAGGCACATCCGGGGTCTGCACGGCGACCTGATCATTCGCAGCGCCATTCGGCGCCGGCTGATTGCCGGCAGGTGCGGCCGATGCGTCGTTGGCGGTCGGCGGCTGGGCACTGGCGACCTCAGCCGTAGGCGCCGTAATGATGCGGCTTGCCGTGCCCGGCTTGGAGACCATGGCGAGCAGTTCGCTGCCGCTGCCGTCCTTCGGTACGGAAACGGTCGCGACTTCTTCCGAGAGAGTGGTCTTGCCGTCCTTGCCCGTCACTTTCAGCACGAGCTGATGGTCGCCGGCGGGAAGCGGATTGTCGAGAACGGCGGCAAAATCGCCGGTGCCGTCGACATCGGTCGTCACGACCACCCTGTCGCCGTCAAGCACTTCCAGCTTGCCATGCGGTTCGGCCGAGCCGGCAATGACGGTCGAACCATCGGGCTCGACGCGCAGCACGTCGAACGCCGGGATCTTCGGGCCTGTGTCGGAAGCGACCGGCTGACCGGCAGCTTCCGGCGATCCGGTCAGCGCGGCTTCGGCCTTTGCGAGTGCGGCCAGCGCATCGGCGGCATTTTCAGGCAGATTCTGGATGATGTCGCGCGCCTTGCCTGCACCGTCCTTGGCCTTGGAGACGAGGCCCGCGGTTGCGGTGTCGAGACCGTCAGGGGCGGCGAAATCGACGATCGCGGTCAGCGCATTCACGGCTGCTGTCTTGGCGCCTGAAAGCGCATCGGCGGCGGGCACCTTGCCATCGGCAAACAGCGACTTCAGGCCGGAGAGTGACTGGCCGGCATCGGCGGTGAGGCTGCCGATCTTCTGAACGGCGGCTGCGGCATCGGCGACAGCCGAGCGGGAAGTCTTAGACGCTTCGTTAACCGTATTGTTGACCTCGGTGCCGGCCTGGTTGATGGCGTCACCAACCTTTGCCACATCAGGGCCGAGCCGGGGCATGACGAAAAACACCATCAGTATGATTGCGATTACGAGCACTGCGAGGGCCAGCAAGCCGGCACGGTTTTTCATCATTACGTCTCCCAAGGCGGCAAATTGCCGTAGTATCCAGAAATTGCTAGCGATTCCCGTTGCTTTTCACAAGCATTCAAAGCAATTACATAAGCCCGGCACGCCGCTTTTCAGTCAATTTTCTTGACTGCATTGAAATGGAATAGTTGTTTTTCCCTTATGACCGAACAATCTGTATCGATTCGATCCATCTGCGTTTACTGCGGCTCTCGGCCGGGACGCGATCCTGCCCACATGGCTGCCGGCCGCGCACTTGGAAAAGAGATCGCGGAATATGGTCTTCGCCTGGTCTATGGCGGCGGCACGAAAGGCATCATGGGCGCTGTGGCCAGCGGGACCCTATCCAACGGCGGGCAGGTGACGGGCATCATTCCCGAGTTCCTGATCGACATGGAGGCGACCCGCCATTCGCTCGGCCAACTCAACGAGCTTATTGTAACCCCTGACATGCACGCGCGCAAACACACGATGTTCGAGCGCTCGGATGCCTTCGTGGCCTTGCCGGGCGGGATCGGCACGCTGGAAGAGATCGTCGAGATCATGACCTGGGCTCAGCTCGGCCGCCACGAGAAGCCGATGGTCTTCGCCAATATCAACGGTTTCTGGGATCCGATGATGGAGCTTTTGCGTCATATGACGGGCGAGGGTTTCCTGCACACCGCCCATCGCGTCCAGCCTCTGGTGGTCGACGAGATCTCCGGTATCATCCCGGCCATCATGGCGCAGGCGGCAGAACTTGCCGCCGACCGCGGCGGCGAGGACGAGGTGATCTCGAAGATGTAGGCTCAGCGCCCGCGCGTCGTCCGCAGCATCGACCAGGTATAGAAAAACAGGCCTGCCCAGATCAGAGGGAAGGCGATCATGCGCGCCCTGTCCAGCTCTTCTCCGAAGCCGAATATGGCTATGATAAAGATCATCGTCGGCGCGATATACTGCATGATGCCGATGGTCGAGAGCTTGAGCAGCTTGGCGCCGTTGGCGTAGATCATGAGCGGCACGGCGGTAATCAGTCCGCAGCCGAGCAACAGGGCGGTGTCGGCAAGACCGGTCCGGTACAGGTGTCCTTCGCCGCTGACGAATTCCAGATACAGGATGTAAAGCAGGGCCGGCAGGCTGAGGATCAGCACCTCCAGGAAGAAGCCCTGGTTCGGCCCGAGCGGCAGCGTCTTGCGAAAGAGCGCATAGAAGCCCCAGCTGATTGCGAGCGTCAGCGCCACCCAGGGAATGCCGCCGCTGTCAAAAGCAAGGACAACGACCGCCAGGCCTGCAAGGCAGATCGCTGCGATCTGCATCGGCTGCAGCTTTTCCTTGAGCAGCACCGCGCCGAGAAAGATGCTGAAGAGCGGGTTGATGAAATAGCCCATGGCCGCATCGAGCGAATGGCCGGCGCCGATCGCCCAGACATAAGTGCCCCAGTTCACGGTGATCAGCGCCGCGGTCATGGCCGCCATGGCAAGCATGCGGGGAGAACGCAGCGCCGCTGCGATATCCTGCGTGCGCCCCAGGACCAAAAGCACGATGCCGGCGAGCGGCAGCGACCAGAGAATACGGTGGGCGATGACCTCGGCCGGCGATATATGCGCCACCGCCTTCATGTAGATCGGCAGGAACCCCCACAGAAGATAGGCCGTAAGCGCGAAGGCAAATCCGCGTGGACTGTCTTCGTTCTTGATGAGCGGGGCGCTGGCGTCAGCTGACATTGGATGTTTCCGTCTTTGTTCTGTTTCTGATCCGGATTAGCTTAAGCGGCGTGAATAGGCCAATTCATTTCCTTGAATGGACCGGTGTCTATTTGGCCGCCGGAAGAGGCGAACATGGACGAAACGAAACTGGCGATCTGTCGGCAGGCCTATGCCACTCAGATACTGACGAAGATGGGCATCGCAGGCGACGAGCGGCTGTGGCAGGCCTTTGCCACTGTGCCGCGGGAGGATTTCCTGGACCCGCCGCCGTGGCGCATGGCAAACGGGATCGGCTATCGGGATATGCCGTCGACCGACCCCGTCATCCTCTATCAGGATGTTCTGATTGCGCTGCAGGAGGGGCGGCAGGTCAACAACGGCAGCCCCTCGCTGCATGCGCTCGGCCTTCACTGGCTCGCGCCGAAACCCGGCGAGACGGCCTGCCATATCGGGGCCGGCGGTGGCTACTACACCGCTATGCTGTCGCATCTGGTTGGTCACGACGGCCATGTCGTGGCAATCGAATATGACCGGGATCTCGCCGCCCGCGCCGCCGCCAGTCTGACTCCCCATGACAATGTCGAGGTCATCTGCGGCAACGGTCTGGAATGGCCGCAATCGCCTGCTGATGCGATCTACGTTAATTTCGCGGTCCACAGGCCGGCCGAAGCCTGGATCGACAATCTCGCTGTCGGCGGCAGGCTGATCTTTCCGCTCTGCGCACCCTCCCGCGACGGCAATGACAACCTGCGCCCGCGCAGCGCCCGCGGCGGCTTCTTCCTGATTGAGCGCGCGCCGGAGGACTATCGCGCCCGTTATCTGAGCCCCACCTTTTTCGTCTGGGGGCATGGCGCGACCGGCACGCTCGAGACTTACAAGGCGCTCGAGGACACCTTCCGGCATGGCGGCATGGACGAGGTCACGCGCCTGCGCTGGAAGACGCCGAAGGAGGAGGGCGAATGGTATTAGGAGGAGGACTGGGGCCTCCTCTGAACTTTATTCGGCGGCGATCTTGCCGGCGAGCTGCCGGTTCTTCATCAGCTTGTAGATGACCGAATCCATCAATGCCTGGAACGAGGCGTCGATGATGTTGTCGGAAACGCCGACCGTCCACCAGCGCACGCCGCTGGAATCGGTGGATTCGATCAGAACGCGGGTGATGGCGTCAGTACCGCCATTGAGGATACGCACCTTGAAGTCGGCGAGCACGAGATCGTCGATCTCATGCTGGTACTTGCCGAAGTCCTTGCGCAGCGCAAGGTCGAGCGCGTTGACCGGGCCTTCGGCTTCCGCAACCGACATCAGCGTCTGCCCGTCGATGCTGATCTTCACGACCGCTTCGGAGACGATCTTTATGCGGCCGTGGGAATCGAAGCGCCGTTCGATCATCACTCGGAAACCGTCGAGCGAGAAGAAGTCCGGGATGGTGCCCATGGTGCGGCGAGCGAGAAGCTCGAAGCTCGCATCCGCACCCTCATAGGCGTAGCCGGATGCTTCGCGTTCCTTGACGATGGAGATCAGGAGATCGAGCTTCGGATCGTCCTTGACGACGTCGATGCCGCGCCGCTTCAGCGCATTGATGAAATTCGCCTTGCCGCCCTGATCCGAGACCATGACTTTGCGGAAATTGCCCACGCTCTCTGGCGGCACATGCTCGTAGGTGCGCGGGTCTTTCAGCAGGGCCGAGGCGTGGATGCCGGCTTTGGTGGCGAAGGCAGACGCGCCGACATAGGGCATCTGATGATCCGGCGAGCGGTTCAGGAGTTCGTCGAAGGCATGGGAGAGGCGGGTGAGATTGGTCAGCCGATCCGCGTCGATTGCCGTCTCGAAACGCGTGTTGTAGGCGCTCTTCAGCGCCAGCGTCGGGATCAGCGTCACCAGATTGGCATTGCCGCAGCGTTCGCCGATGCCGTTCAGCGTGCCCTGGATCTGGCGCACGCCGGCCTCGACGGCAGCAAGCGAATTGGCAACGGCCTGGCCGGTATCGTTATGCGCATGGATGCCGAGACAGTGGCCCGGTACGCCGAAGGCGATCACCGCCTCGACGATGGCGCGCACTTCCGGCGGCTGCGTGCCGCCATTGGTGTCGCAGAGCACCACCCAACGCGCGCCGTTCTCATAGGCAGTCTTCGCACAGGCGAGCGCATATTCCGGATTGGCCTTATAGCCATCGAAGAAATGCTCGCAGTCGACCATCGCCTCCTTGCCGGCGCCAACGACTGCCTTGACGCTCTCGGCAATGGATTCGAGATTTTCCTCGTTGGTGCAGCCAAGCGCCACCTGCACGTGATAATCCCAGCTCTTGGCGACAAAGCAGACAGCATCACTGCACGCCTGCAGGAGCCCAGCGATACCTGGATCGTTGGAAACGGAAACACCTGGCCGTTTCGTCATGCCGAAGGCGACGAAGGATGCCTGGCTCGTACGCTTTTCGGCGAAGAAGGCGGTATCGGTCGGGTTTGCTCCCGGATAACCGCCCTCGACATAGTCGAGCCCGAAATCGTCCAGCATGCTTGCAATCGCAATCTTGTCCTCGACCGAAAAATCGATGCCGGGTGTCTGCTGCCCATCCCGAAGCGTCGTGTCGAAGAGATAGATTCTTTCGCGTGTCATGGTGGTGTTTCCCGTCGCGCCTTGCGGCTTTTATTGTTTGCCTGCGAACCGGTCCGTCGCCTGGATCAACTGGTCGAGAATGCCCGGTTCCGAGAAAGCGTGACCAGCCCCTTCGATCAGGTGGAAGTCGGCTTTCGGCCATGCCTTGTGCAGCAGCCAGGCGTATTTGGCCGGGCAGGGCATGTCGTAACGTCCGTGGACGATGACGCCGGGAATATCCTTTAGCTTATGGGCATCGCGCAGCAACTGGCCTTCATCCATCCATCCGGCATGGACGAAGAAGTGGTTCTCGATGCGCGCAAAGGCATAGGCGAAATCGGCTTCCTCGAACTTGCCGCTCGTCGATTTCTCCGGCAGCAGCGTGATCGTCTCGCCTTCCCAGAGGCTCCAGGCCTGCGCGGCCTCGAGAGCAACCGCGCGGTCCGAACCGGTGAGCCGGCGGTTATAGGCGAGCATCATCTCATGGCGTTCTTCCGGCGGGATGGGTGCCACGAAGCGCTCCCACTTGTCCGGGAACATTTCGGAGACCCCGAACTGATAATACCAGTCGAGCTCGGCCCTGGTCAGCGTGTAAATGCCGCGCACGACGAGTTCGGAAACCCGCTCCGGGTGTTTCTCGGCATAGGCGAGCGCCAGCGTCGAACCCCAGGAGCCGCCGAAGACCTGCCATTTGTCGACACCAGCCATTTCGCGCAGCCGCTCGATATCGGCAACAAGATGCCAGGTGGTATTCGCCTCGAGGCTCGCATGCGGTGTGGACTTGCCGCAGCCGCGCTGGTCGAACAGGACAACGTCATAGAGCTTCGGGTCGAACAGGCGGCGATGAACAGGCGAAATGCCGCCGCCGGGGCCGCCATGCAGGAAAACCGCCGGCTTGGCGCCTGATGTACCGGAGCGTTCCCAATAGATCACATGGCCATCGCCGACATCGAGATGGCCGGAGGCATAGGGTTCGATTTCGGGATAGAGCGTGCGCAGCACTTCAGTCATATCTTCACGCCTTTCGCGGGCCAGACTGCGGTATCATGATCGGGATGCTGGAAGGAGATGATCGCTTCCTGCCGGGCATAAAAATCCGGATCCTTGTGAACAGGCGCGTCGAAGATCGTCTCGACCCATGGCAGGCGGGCATCATAATTGACCTGGATCTGCGGCGCGAGGTCGCTGCGGTCGTCGAAGGTGCCGATCGCGAGCTCCAGACCGCCCGGATGGCGGTAGGTCATCGGCGTGCCGCAATCCCTGCAGAAGCCGCGCTCGATATTGACCGAGGACTGGAAATAGGCCGGCTCGCCGCGCGTCCATTCCATGCCTTCTTCCGGCGCCGTCACCAGCGCGGAAAAGAAACCGCCGAACTGCTTCTGGCACATGCGGCAATGGCAGATGGACGGGCGTCCGAGCTTGCCGGTGATGCGGAAGCGCACGGCGCCGCACTGGCAGCCGCCTGTTCTCGTCGTCTCTGTCATGGATGATCTCCTGAAGGCCAGTGGGATATATCGTGGTCGGGATGTTGATGATTGCTCGCCGCGATCCTGTCCTCGCGATCGGTTGTTTCCGGTTCCGGCTCGACAGGCAAGCCATCGAGCGCATGAAACCAGGCCATTTTGCTGTCGAGATTGGACTGCATGACCGGCTTTACCGCCTGTGGGTCATCCAGCGAGCCGAGCGCGATGTTGATGGAATCGGCATCGGGAATATCGTAGAAAAGCGGCGTGCCGCAGTCGCCGCAAAAGCCGCGCCGCACGAGACCGGAGGAGTGGAACCATTTCGGCTCGCCGCGCGTCAGCTCGAAATCGACCCGCATCACCCCTGCAAGCGGCAGGAAATAATTGCCGGCGGCCTTCTGGCACATGCGGCAGTGGCAGATATGCGGATAGTCGAGTTCGCCGTTCGCCCGGTAACGAACCGCGCCGCACTGGCATCCGCCGGTCAGTCCCATCTTTGCCGTCAAGCCTGATCCTCCGGTGGCCAGACCGCCGTATCATGGTCGGGGTGTTGATAGGATACGATCTGATGAAGGAAAGAGCCGGCAGCAAGGTCCGCTTCGGTTCGTTCCCCCGGCAGTTCGTGCAGATGGTCGACGAAGTCGACCTTGCCTTCCACCCCCCACTGAATGGTCGGCGGCAACAGCGACGGATCGTCGAACGCGCCGGCGGCAACGGCCATACCGTCCGGAGCTTCATATGTCAGAGGCGTGCCGCAATCGCCGCAGAAGCCACGGTTGACGAAATTCGAGGATCGAAAGGTCTTGCGCTGGCCTCTGGTCCATTCGAACTCCATTCCGCGTACGGAAACCAGCGGCGCATAATAGGCGCCGAACGCCTTCTGGCACATGCGGCAGTGACAGATCGAAGAATCCGTCGGCGTCCCCCGCGCCCGGAAACGAATGGCTCCGCATTGGCATCCGCCGGTATAGGTGTTCATTTCTTCACCTCCCACGTCGTCACACGTTCGCCCGTTGCCGGATCCTTGCCGTCCTTGAGTTGGATGCCCTCGGCGGCGAGCGTATCGCGGATTTTGTCGGCTTCGGCGAAATTCTTCGCCTTGAGCAACTCCAGCCGGGCCTTGACCCGCGCATCGATTTCCGCCGCTACCGCCTCGTCGATCTCGGTCTTCGTCGGCAGCACACCGAGCAGGGCCGCACTGGCGGCAAAGACGGCGTCGTTGCCGGAATGTGCCAGCGCATGCAGCGCCTGGACGGCTGCGACCGTATTAAGATCGTCGGCGAGGGCGTTCAGCACCGTCTCGTCCGGCTTGGCATCACCAAGCTCGGCCGCCGGCCACTTGGCGAGCAGCCGCTCGGCCTCTTCCAGCCGCTTGACCGAAAAATCGATCGGCTCGCGGTAATGCGTCATCAGCATCGCAAGACGCAGCACTTCGCCCGGCCATTGCCGGCCGGCGAATGTCTCCGTGTGGAGCAACTCGTAGATGGTGACGAAATTGCCTTCGGATTTCGACATCTTGCGGCCTTCGACCTGCAGGAAGCCGTTATGCATCCAGACATTCGCCATCACGGTCGTCCCATGGGCGCAACGTGACTGGGCGATCTCGTTCTCATGATGCGGGAAGATCAGGTCCAGGCCGCCGCCATGGATGTCGAAGACATCGCCGAGATAGCGCCCGCTCATGGCCGAGCATTCGATATGCCAGCCTGGACGGCCGCGGCCCCAGGGGCTTTCCCAGCCGGGCTCGTTGTCGTCAGACAGTTTCCAGAGCACGAAGTCACCGGGGTTCTTCTTGTGCGCATCGACGGCGACGCGGGCGCCGGCCTGCTGTTCGTCGAGATTGCGCTTGGAAAGCTGACCGTAATCGGCCATCGACTTCGTATCGAACAGCACTTCGCCTGATGCCTGATAGGCATGGCCGCGCGCAATCAGCCGCTCGATGATCTCGATCATCTGCGCAATATTGTCGGTCGCGCGAGGCTGCACCGTCGGCTCGAGGGAGCCGAGCGCCTTAGCATCGTCGAGAAACTGCGTCTCGGTCTTTTCGGTGACCGCCCGGATCGCGTCGTTCAGCGGCAGGCCGGGATAATCCCTGAGCGCCCGCGCGTTGATCTTGTCATCGACGTCGGTGATGTTGCGGACATAGGTGACGTGGCTTTCACCATAGACATGGCGCAGCAGGCGGAACAGTACGTCGAAGACGATGACCGGCCGCGCATTGCCGATATGGGCGAAATCATAGACCGTCGGGCCGCACACATACATGCGGACGTTTTCGGCATCGATCGGCTTGAAGACCGATTTCTCCCGCGTCAGCGTGTTGTACAGCTTCAGTTCCGGCGTGCCGCCCATTTCACTCTCCCGATATGCACAAGCACAAAATACCGCCACCGGCAGGCCGGGGCGTTTCGCATCTTGGACATTCGGGAGACGAAAACGGCCAGGCCAGCTTTGGGCTAGCGAATAATCTTCCGGCAAATAATGCAGGTAACCGTTTTCATGAGGCGTTTTATGGCGCGGGATCGAGGTTTGGTCAAGGAGAATAAAGCGACCCGAAACAGCGAATTTGATCCCTTGATACCGTCAAGATGTTATCGGTTGCAGAGATTTTGGCTCTCTGAGAAAACCGGTTGAGAGCGCAATTTTTGAGTGAAGCCGGTTGCCGAAAAGCAGATGACACCCTTGTCCAACTCGATCTCGTAATCCCAAACGAACAGTTCGCCGCTTGGAGTGGGGCGCACATTTTTCCGCGTGATGTCCGATATGATCGTCGGAGTAGTGTTTTCAGGCTCGATTGTAATCTTGAAATCGAAGACTTGGTGAAATGTGAGATCGCATTCGGAGACCCAGAAACCGAAGAAACGATCGCCTCGTTTTTCCCATTTGAAAATATAGTCGATATCGATTTTGAGGTCGAAGCTCTCGTTGGGAAGCGAGATTGAATAGAGGCGGCAATCATGCCAGCCCATCACATCAAAGTCTTCGTTCGTCCAAATTTCCTTCTCAACCAAGGCTTCACCCCGGCAGCTGGTAATCAACCAGCTTGTTCTCGCGCACGATGAACAGCTTGCCGGTCTCGGTCACACCAGGCCCGACCAGCGGCAGGATCGCTTTTGCCACCTCGGACGGATGCGGCAGGCTCATCGGGTCTTCACCCGGAACGGCCTGCGCGCGCATGGCAGTGCGGGTTGCGCCCGGATCGACGCTGGTGATGCGCAGCGGCGTTGATTGTGTCTCGCCGGCCCAGGTGCGCGCCAGCGCCTCGACGGCGGCCTTGGACGCCGAGTAAGCGCTCCAGAAGGGACGGCACTTATGCGCCGCACCCGAGGACATGATCACGGCGCGGCCGGCATCCGAGCGCGTCAGCAGCGGATCGACCGAGCGGATCAGCCGCCAGGTGGCGTTGACATTGATGTTCATGACCTTCTCGAAAACCTTCGCTTCGATATGGCCGATCGGCGAGATCACGCCGAGCACGCCGGCATTGGCGACGAGAATGTCGAGCTTTCCCCAACGCTCGAAGATCGAGCCGCCGAGGCGGTCGATCGCTTCCATGTCGGCGAGATCGAAGGGAACCAGCGTCGCAGAACCACCGACCGCCTTGATGGCATCGTCGAGTTCTTCCAGGCCGCCGACGGTGCGGGCGCAGGCGATCACATGCGCGCCGGCCTTGGCAAGTTCGAGCGCCGTGAAATAACCGATGCCGCGCGATGCGCCGGTCACCAGCGCGATCCTGCCTTCAAGATTGATGTTCATCTGCCGCGGCTCCGGATATGCTTGAAAAGGTAAGGGGCGCAATAAGCGCCCCAGATAGGAAAGTCAAAGTGGAAGCGGCTCAGCCGTTGCTGGCAAGCATGGAAATCTTGTTGCCCATGGACTCGCCGTTCTTGTCGAGCAGGCGGGTCGGATAGTCACCGGTGAAATAGTGGTCGGTGAACTGCGGACGGGCCGGGTTGCGATCCTCGCCACCGACGGCGCGATAAAGGCCGTTGATCGACAGAAAGGCGAGCGAATCCGCACCGATATATTTGGCCATCGCTTCGACATCGGCATACTGGTTTGCGAGCAGCTTGTCTGCGTCAGGCGTATCGATGCCATAGAAATCCGGGAAGAAGATCATCGGGCTCGCGACGCGGATATGCACTTCCTTGGCGCCGGCTTCCCGGATCATCTGTACGATCTTCAGCGAGGTCGTGCCGCGCACGATGGAATCATCGACAAGCACCACGCGCTTGCCTTCGATCATCGCCCGATTGGCGGAATGTTTCAGCTTCACGCCGAAGGCGCGGATTTGCTGCGTCGGCTCGATGAAGGTGCGGCCGACATAGTGGTTGCGGATGATGCCGTATTCGAAGGGAATGCCGCTTGCCTGCGCATAGCCGAGCGCAGCCGGCGTGCCGCCATCGGGAACCGGTACGATCACGTCGGCATCGACGGGCGATTCCTTGGCAAGGTTTATGCCCATGTTCTTGCGCGTCGTATAGACGTTGCGGCCGCCAACGACCGAGTCCGGACGAGCGAAATAGACATATTCGAACAGGCAGAGGCGTTCCGGCTGCGGCTTGCTGGGCTTGCGCGCATCGATGGTGATCGAGCCGTCGGGCTGGATTTCGCAGATGACGACTTCGCCATTTTCCACATCGCGGATGAACTTGGCGCCGATGATGTCGAGCGCGCAGGTTTCCGAGCAGAAGATCGGCTTGCCGTCGAGCTCACCCATAACCAGCGGGCGGATACCGGTGGGATCGCGCGCTGCGATCAGCTTGGTGCGCGTCATGGCGAGCATCGAATAGCCGCCTTCCATCTGACGGATGGCGTCGATGAAGCGATCGGCTGTGGATGTATGACGGGAGCGGGCGATGAGGTGGAGGACGACTTCGGTGTCGGATGTCGACTGACAGATGGCGCCGGTTGCGATGATCTGGCGGCGAAGCGTCAGGCCGTTGGTGAAGTTGCCGTTATGGGCAATGGCGATACCGCCTTCTTCCAGTTCGGCAAAGAGCGGCTGCACGTTGCGCATCGCCACTTCGCCTGTTGTCGAATAGCGCGTATGGCCCATCGATATGCTGCCGGGCAGGCGAGCGAGCGTCATCGGATTGGTATAATGGTCGCCGACGAGGCCCATATGGCGTTCCTGATGGAAGCGCTTGCCGTCGAAGGAAACGATACCGGCCGCTTCCTGCCCGCGATGCTGCAGGGCGTGCAGGCCGAGCGCTGTCAGCGCTGCGGCATCGTCATGTCCCAGAATTCCGAAAACGCCGCATTCTTCATGCAGCGTATCTCCGTCGAGCGGATCGTCAGTCGGGAAGGAATGGGACTGGTTCATTTCTGCGGGCCTCTGCTCTCACAAGAATGGATCGGCATTTCCAATTGCATGATACCGGAAATCTCTGAGCTTTCCGATAGCCTCACGCTCAACGACACTTGTCTCAAAGTCGGTTCGCCGGCTCTGAAACGGTTGAGGCCCGGCAAAGCGAAATGCCCGGCCGGACCTTTGGTCTTACGCCCCGCTCAAATGGCAATTGCCAGGCTGCGGGTCAAGCTAGTGAACACTGCGTCAATTCGATGGCTGCTGTGCGCCATTGTTAGGCGCGGGTGCTGCGTCTTCCGCCGGAGCCTGATCGCTGGCCGGCGCATTGTCTTCTGTCGGCTTCGCGCCACCAAGATTCTCGGTGATGCTCTTCTGGATCATCTGGGCGAATTCATCCGGCAGGACCGCCTGCAGGCGAACGACGAGAGAATCCAGGAACGGCTTCGATTTGGCATTATTGACCCACGCCGGGCGATGATCGGCATCGACCAGCCAGTTCCAGAAGGCAACGGCGACGACGAGCAGAAGTATGCCGCGCGCAGCACCGAAGAGGAAGCCCAAAGTGCGGTCGAGCGCACCGATACGGCTGTCGATGATGAAATCGGCGATCTTCATCGTGATGAAGGAAATGACGATCAGCGCGATCAGGAAGACGACGGCGGCCGAACCGACGATGGCGATACGATCGTCATCGGTATATTTCTTCGCATAAGGCACGAGGTAGGGGTAGAGATAGTAGGCGGCGGCTGCCGAACCGCCCCAGCTCGCGATCGAGAGGATCTCACGCGAGAAGCCGCGGACCATTGCCAAAACGGCGGAGAAGAGCACGACGCCGATGACAATACCGTCGAAAATCGTAATGGGCATGTAAATTCCACTCCAGACTACTGCCTTGCGGGCCGCGTCGCGCTTTGTTTGGCTGATCCTATAGCATCCCCGCTATCGGGGATGAAGGATCAAACGTCTTCTTCCACACGCTGCAGCGCCCCCTTCGATCCGGCTATGCGCGCGACCAGATCCGGCAGGCTCTCGACCTCGCTCCAGCGGCCGCCGCCCTTTGGCAGTTCGGCGGAGCCGGACGGTAACAGAGCCGCCGAAAACCCCAGCTTTTCGGCTTCTTTAAGACGCTGGGCTGTTTGCGCAACCGGCCGGACAGCGCCGGACAGACTGACTTCGCCGAAATAGACGCAATCGGCCGGAAGGGCAATACCGGCAAGCGATGAAACCAGGGCCGATGCGACGGCCAGATCGGCCGCCGGTTCCGAGATACGGAAGCCGCCGGCAATATTGAGGTAGACGTCGTGCTGGCCGAGGCGAACGCCGCAATGGGCCTCCAGAACCGCAAGGATCATCGAGAGACGCGCCGAGTCCCAGCCGACGACCGCGCGCCGCGGCGTACCGAGCGAGGTCGGCGCCACCAGCGCCTGCACTTCGACGAGAACAGGCCGCGTGCCTTCCATGCCGGCAAAGACGGCAGCACCCGGCGATTTCTCGTTGCGCTCACCAAGGAAGAGTTCCGAGGGGTTGGCGACTTCGCGCAGCCCCTTGTCCGACATTTCGAAGACGCCGATTTCGTCGGTCGGCCCGAAGCGGTTTTTTACGGTGCGCAGGATGCGGTAGTGGTGACCGCGGTCGCCCTCGAAATAGAGCACGGCATCGACCATGTGCTCGACCACACGCGGACCGGCGATCTGGCCGTCCTTGGTCACATGGCCGACGAGCACCATGGCAGCACCCGTCTGCTTGGCGAAGCGGATCATCGACTGCACCCCGGTGCGCACCTGCGTCACCGTACCAGGCGCGGAATCGGCAAGCTCGCTCCAGAGCGTCTGGATGGAATCGATGATGACGAGATCGGGGCGTTTGCCGTCCGCGAGCGTCGCGAGAATGTCCTCGACATTGGTTTCGGCGGCCAGCAATACATCGGTATCGGCCGCCGCCAGCCGTTGGGCACGCAGCCGCACCTGCGCCACAGCCTCTTCGCCCGAGACATAGATGATCCGGTGCCCGCGTCGCGAAAGGGCGGCTGCTCCCTGCATGAGCAGCGTCGACTTGCCGATGCCGGGATCGCCGCCGACGAGAACGGCCGAGCCGCGCACGAAGCCGCCGCCGGTCACCCGGTCGAGTTCGGAAATGCCGGTATGGATACGCGGCGCTTCCTCGATCTCGCCTGAGAGAGCGGTCAGTGCAACGGGCCGGCCCTTCTTCGGCGTCTTGGCGGGGCCGCCGCCGATGCCGCCCATCGGGTCTTCCTCGACGATGGTGTTCCACTCGCCGCAATTGTCGCATTTGCCGGCCCAGCGATTATGCACCGCGCCGCAGCTCTGGCAGATGAATTGTGTTCTGGCCTTGGCCATCAATGACTGCTTTCGGGTAAAGGGGCGCGGCAAGCGCCCGAATCGGAGCTTTGCCCTAGATAATGGCTTCCTGCATCGATCAAAACTAATGATTTTCCTATTAGCGAACGGGCTGGCAGCATTGCCGCGCACTCAAAGGATAGGCCATGCTCGATTATTCGCTCGCTCACTGGATCGGCTTCTTTACCGCGGCGGTTCTCCTGAACATCTCGCCAGGTCCCGACATGGCTTTCATTCTCGGCCATACGATCAAGAGCGGCACGCGGGCCGGCTTCTCGGCCGTCTTCGGCATCTGGACAGGCGCCTGCGTGCATGTGCTTCTCGCCGCCTTCGGCTTGTCGGCGATCCTTGCCGCCTCGGCAATCGCCTTTTCGGCCGTCAAATGGGTGGGCGCGATCTATCTCGTCTGGCTCGGCATTCAGGCACTCCGATCGAAGGGCGAGGGCGGTGTCGTGCGTGCGGCGGGTGAGACGCTCGGCTGGCGGCGTATCTATCGCCAAGGCGTATTGGTCTCGCTTCTCAATCCAAAGGTAGCGATCTTCTTCCTCGCCTTCCTGCCGCAATTCGTCGTTGAGGGCGCAGGCCCGGCCTGGCTGCAACTCGCCATTCACGGCGGCCTCATCATTGTCGTGGCCGCCTTCATCGAACCGCCGCTGATCCTTGCGGGAGGACGCCTTGCCGATGCCTTCAAACGGAATGCAAAGATTGGCCTGTGGCTAGACCGCGGCCTCGGCGCGCTGTTCGTGGCGCTCGGCGTTCGCCTCGCGCTGACCACACGCTAGATAGAGACTATTCCTCATCCATCTCGTATTTGCGTTCATGGCGCAGGCCGATGCTCGTCAGCATCTCGTATCCGATTGTTCCGGCAGCCTTGGCGGCGTCGTCCACGAGAATATTCTTGCCGAAGAGCTCGATATAGTCGCCGGCACGAACCGCACCTTCCGGCAGGTCGGTCACGTCGAAGATCGTCTGGTCCATGGTGATGCGCCCTGCGACCGGCACCTTATGGCCGGCAACAAAACCTTGTCCGCCCTGCGGCACGGTCTGGCGCAGCGGCACGCCTGCGCTCGACTGGCTGCGCATATAGCCATCGGCATAACCGGCCGCGACAATCGCCAGCCGGCTGTCGCGCGTCAGCTGCAGCGCCCGCCCATAGCTGACGGATTCTCCGGCCTTGACCGTGCGGATCTGGATGATGCGCGCCTCGGCCGTCGCCACCGGTCGCATCGGGTTCGCCATGCCGTTGACGGCCTGGCTGCCATAGAGCGCGATGCCCGGCCGGGTGAGATCGAAGTGATAATCGTCACCGAGGAAGATGCCGCCGGAGGCCGCAAGGCTTGAATCGATACCTTCATAGGCAGCGCTAACCATTCGGAATGATTCAAGCTGCTGCCTGTTCATGTCTGAGGAATGATCGTCGCCGCAGGCGAGATGGCTCATGACAAGCATGGGCGCAAAACTCGCTGGCCGGGACACGTCTTTAGCGAGCGCGATGGCTTCATCAACCGTCAGGCCGAGCCGGTTGAAGCCGGTATCGACATGCAGCGCGCAAGGATAATCGCCATAGTCGGCAAGCACCGCCATCCAGAAAGCAAGCTGCTCTTCCGAAGAGATGATCGGCACCAGATCGTTTTCGAAGAAGCGACGCTCGGTGCCGGGCCAGATGCCGGCCAGCACGAAGATGCGCGCCTCAGGCGCAAACATGCGCAGCGTCACGCCCTCATCGACGGTTGCCACGAAGAAATCCCGCGCCCCGGCAAGGTAGAGCGCTTCGCCGGCATCCTCGATCCCCATCCCATAGGCATCCGCCTTGACGACGGCCGCCGTGCGCGCCTTTCCGGAGCGGCGAGCCATATCCCGCCAATTGTCGGTCAGCGCCGTCAGGTCGACGGTCAGCCGTAGGCCGGCGGAGGCGAAAAGGTCGTCGTCTTCGAAGGGGATGGAAAAATCTGTCATGATCGCCGCGATGAAAGGGAAAGGAAATTGTTCAAAATACACTAGAGAGCATTGTGGCAAAGAGAAAGCATGGGCGGTCACATACGAACCTTTCCCCACATGCGATCACTTTTGTTCAAGACGTGGATCAGCCGGCGCGTTAGTCTGATGAGATGCAGAACGTTTCGCAGAAAGAGGCGGCAGACGCCATGCCGCTCGCCAAGGTGGAATCGGCCCGCTTCTGGCGGGATAG
The DNA here is from genome assembly GCF_018987265.1 of Rhizobium sp. WYJ-E13. Taxonomy (NCBI): domain Bacteria; kingdom Pseudomonadati; phylum Pseudomonadota; class Alphaproteobacteria; order Hyphomicrobiales; family Rhizobiaceae; genus Rhizobium; species Rhizobium sp. WYJ-E13. The sequence goes on from NZ_CP076853.1 coordinate 892,587, forward strand.
CCGCTTCCGCGACATGGAGTGCCTGAGCGCCAGTTTTCTCACGCATGAATATGCGCCGCACGCCCATGACACATTCAGCATCGGCGCGATCGAAAGTGGCAGCCAGATCGCGACTCTGAGTGGAAGGCGGGAAGAAACCGGGCCAGGAGACCTCTATCTGATCGATCCCGGCGTCGTTCACGACGGCGCTCCGGGCGGTGAGGGCTATCGCTACCGCATGATCTACCCGGATACGAAACTCTTCATCGATATTCTGGAGGATGTCACCGGCAAGGCCTTCAATGCGACGCCCTCCTTTGCCGGCGGGCTGCCCCGCGATCCGCAGCTTGCCAAGGCCTTCCATGCCGCCCACCGCACGCTCGAAGGCGGGGCCGGCGCACTGGAATCCGATGGAAGCATGTTTTCGGTGCTGGCAGCGATCTTCGCCCGTCACGGCAGCACCATCGTCGTACCAGTCGATACGAAGGAGCGCAGCGCCGTTGCCCGCGCTCGCGATTATCTCATCGAAAATTTCGACAGCGATGTGAACCTCGAGGAACTGGCCGGGGTGGCGGGGCTGAGCCGCGCTCACCTGATCCGCGCCTTCCGCAGGGAATATCACATTACCCCGCACGCCTTCCTGACGGACCGGCGCATTCTTGTCGCCCGCCAACTGCTGCGGGAAGGCCGCATGCCGGCCGATGTCGCCGCAGTATGCGGTTTCGCCGATCAGGCGCATTTCACCCGCCACTTCAAATCGCGAACCGGCGTCACTCCCGGCCAGTTCCGCGCCGGGTAATCACTTTCGTTCAATACAGCCCTTGTCAGGCCCGGCTATGTCTCCGCCGTCTTGATAGGAGCTTGCCATGTTTCAGCAAAGCCGGCCGGCCGGCGAATTTATAGCCGGAATGCGTACCATTTTCCCACTGATCGTCGCCGTCTTGCCGATCGGCCTCGTCTTCGGTGCGGTCTCCGCGACCGAAGGCCTTTCCCCGCTTGAAACCACCCTGATGAGCGCGTTCGTCTTCGCCGGCGGCTCGCAATTCGTGGCGATGGATATCTGGACCCATCCGGCGAGCTGGATCGGCGTCGGCTTCGCAGCACTGCTCGTCAATATCCGTCACGTGCTGATGAGCACGTCGATCGGCACGAAGATGCAGTCCTTCTCCAGTATCAAGCGTTATATCGCCATGCTCTTCCTGGCTGATGAGCTCTGGGCCATGGGGGAATTCCGAGCCGGCAGCACACGGCTCACACCGGCCTGGTATGCCGGCATCGTCACGCCTTTCTATCTTACTTGGGTCGGCTCGTCGCTCGCGGGCGCTCTGCTCGGTGCCTTCCTCGGCAATCCGGCGGTCATCGGCCTCGACTTCGCCTTCCCGGCCGTTTTCGTCGTGCTGGTCATGGGCTTCTGGAAGGGACAGGAAACCGGTGCCGTGCTTGCCGCAAGCGCAGTCGCATCCGTGGCCATCAACCATTTCGTGCCCGGGGTCTGGTACATCGCGGCCGGCGCATTGGCCGGGCTCGCGACCGCTCTCTGGCAGGGCAGGGCGAAGGAGCAGGCGGTATGACGCTCGATCTGAACACTCTGCTTGCCATCCTGGCGATGGCCGTCGCAACGATCTTTACCCGCGTCAGTGGTCTTGTGCTGATCCGCTACGTCGAGATCGATGAGAACAGGAGAACGGCAATCGAAGCCATCCCGCCGGCTGTGTTGATGGCCGTCATCGCCCCGACTGCCCTTGCGACCGGCTGGGCTGAGACATTGGCCTGCGCGGTAACGGCGATTGCCGCCAGCCGCCTGCCGATGTTGGCAAGCGTTGTCATCGGCGTCGCGACGGTAGCCTTGCTACGGGCGGCGGGGCTCTGAAGGAATCTGAAGGAAATTGACGCGGAAAACCTGCGTCAATGCTCCTCATACTGCGTGAACGACGGATCGGCGAGATCGGCAAAGCGCGTGAATTCTGACTGGAAGGCGAGCTTCACTGTGCCGGTCGGTCCGTGACGCTGCTTGGCGATGATGACGTCTGCCGTGCCCTTCACCTTGTCGAAAAGCGCTTCCCATTCCGGATATTTCGGATCGTGGATATCGCGCGGTTCCATATTCTTCACGTAATATTCCTCGCGGAACACGAAGAGCACGACGTCGGCGTCCTGCTCGATCGAGCCGGATTCGCGAAGGTCGGAAAGCTGCGGGCGCTTGTCTTCGCGGCTTTCAACGGCACGCGAGAGCTGAGACAATGCGATGATCGGAACGTTCAGTTCCTTGCCGAGCGCCTTGAGGCCAGTGGTGATCTGGGTAATTTCCTGAACGCGGTTATCGCTGGATTTGCCGGAGCCTGTCATCAGCTGCACGTAGTCGACCACGAGCACGTCAAGCCCGCGCTGGCGCTTCAGGCGGCGAGCACGCGCCGAAAGCTGAGCGATCGAGATACCGCCGGTCTGGTCGATATAAAGCGGCACTTTCTGCATCATCATCGAGCAGGCGACGAGCTTTTCGAAATCGGCATCGTTGATATCGCCGCGGCGGATCTTTGAGGAGGAGACTTCCGTCTGCTCGGAGATGATACGGGTGGCGAGCTGTTCGGACGACATTTCGAGCGAATAGAAGCCGACGACGCCGCCGTTCTTGGCCTTCATGCTGCCGTCGGACTGCACTTCGCCTTCATAGGCGGCTGCGATATTATAGGCGATGTTGGTCGCGAGCGAAGTCTTGCCCATGCCCGGACGTCCTGCGAGCACGATCAAGTCCGACCGCTGCAGGCCGCCCATCTTGGAATCGAGCGAATGGATACCGGTGGAAATGCCGGACAGGCCGCCGTCGCGTTCCTTGGCAACGGCCGCCATGTCGATGGCGAGCGCCACCGCATCGTTGAAAGCCTGGAAGCCGCCATCGTAGCGGCCGTTTTCGGCAAGCTCGAAAAGCCGGCGCTCGGTATCTTCGATCTGCGCCTGCGGCGGCATGTCGAGCGGCGCGTCATAGGCGATATTGACGACATCCTCGCCGATGGTGATCAGCGCGCGGCGGATCGCCAGGTCATAGATCGCCCTTCCATAGTCTTCGGCATTGATGATCGTCACGGCTCCGGTGACGAGGCTGGCAAGATATTGCGAAACGGTGATATCGCCGACTTTTTCGTCGGCCGGCAGGAAGGTCTTGACCGTGACCGGGTTGGCGATCTTGCCCATGCGAATGATGTCGCCGGCGACTTCGAAGATCTTCCGGTGCAGCGGCTCGTAAAGATGCGTGGGCTTGAGGAAGTCCGACACCCGGTAATAGGCGTCGTTGTTCATCAGGATGGCGCCGAGCAGCGCCTGTTCGGCCTCGATGTTGTTCGGCGCTTCGCGATAGTGCTGCTCTGCAGGAGCAACGGCGGCAATCTTTCGTGCAGCTTCGTTCATCGTCATCCGTATTGTCTTTTATCCAAAACTCGGATTTGCAGGGCGGGCCACATAAAATCAAGTGTCGCGCAGCAACAGCTTTCACGCGATGGTCAAATCGGCAGCGCTTTGCACATTCTTCGACTTCTCCACAGTCGGCGGACCCGCTGAGTAGAAATATCCTGACTGTCGCTTGCGGGACACGCCGCCCGCGGCGACTCACTTTCTCATTCAAGCACGCTGCTATTTTAGCGCCCCCGATTGGAAGGCGCAGCAAAAAAGCCCGGCACGAAGCCGGGCTCAGACCGCTGACAAACCCGTCGATTTTGTCGGCGGTTTTTTGTCGGAACGCCCGGTGAAGTGACGTTTTGCCGATGAGGTTGGTCTGATGAGAATTACGGCTGTCTGGCCTTATCCCCAGGCTGGCTTTGGGGTCTTGGTCAGCGCTATGGTGATCTTCTTGATGTTCTGGGCGGCAGCGGCCAGCAGGCATTGGCAGCGGACTCTGACGAGGCCTCGGAAGCGGGCGTAGCGGTGGCCGTGAAGTTGTTTGGCGTCGGCAAAGGAACGTTCGACGGTCTCTTTTCGCCGCTTATAGATTGCCTTGCCCCAGGGTGTCTTTCTGTTGGCATCTGTTCGTTCTCGGGCGTCTTGCCAGACATGGCGGGTGATGGTGCGCTCAGCCTTGGCATTGGACGTGCAGGAGGCAAGCAGCGGGCAGTTTCGGCAGATGGCAGGATCGGAGCGGTAGTGCTTGTAGCCGTTGCGGTCGGTGGTGGCATAGGTCAGCAACTGGCCCTCGGGGCAGCGATAGCCGTCCGTCTCGGGCTCGAACACGAACTTCGATTTGCGCATCATCCCGTCCTTGGGTGGGGTGGGATTGCGATAGCCGGTGACGCCGAGGATTTTTCTGTCCTCCAGTCCCTTGGCGATGCCTGATGTCGCATAGCCGGCATCGAGCCCGACCGCGCCGACATGCAAGTCGAAGCGGTCGCGCTGCCGGTCCAGCCGCTCCAGGTAGACGATCGAGTCATGCACATTGGCCGGCGTCACATGCGTGTCGGTGATGATGGCATGGCGACCATCGACGGTCCGATGATCGAGATAAAAGAAGCCCTTGGGCTTGCCGTCGCGCACCATGTAGCCGCTTTCAGGGTCGGTGCGGCTGACCTTGGTTTCCTTCACCTCGGGCTCGCGCGCCTTCTCCTTCAGCGGCTTCTGGCCATGCGCGGCCCGTTCGGCCTCGATCGCCCGGTCAAGATCGGCCCAGTAATCGGCCCGCGATTTCTGGAGCATCTCAAGATCATATTTGCCCTTGTTGGCATTGGCCTTCAGATGCGTGGAATCCGTATACAGTACCGTGCCGTCGACCAGGCCGTGCCGGATCGCCTGCTTCACGATCGCATCGAAGATGTCCTGGACCACGGACGTATCGTTGAAGCGGCGGCGACGGTTTTGCGACAGCGTCGAGGCATCGAAGACCGGCTCAGTCAGCTTCATCCGAAGGAACCAGCGATAGGCGACATTGACCTCGATCTCGCGCACCAACTGCCGCTCCGAGCGAACCCCGAACAGGTAGCCGATGAACAGAGCCTTGAACATTAAGGTAGGATCGAGCGGCGGACGCCCGTTGTCGGCGCAGTAGAGCCCGGCAACACGATCATGGATGAAGGAAAAGTCGATCACCGCATCGATCTTGCGAAGCAGGTGATCCTTCGGCACCAGGCTGTCGAGCGTCACCATCTCGAGAGCCGTTTGTTCGGGAGCAGGTTTCTTCAACATGTCCCAGTGAATCACAAACCCCTGGCTGTGGCCAGGGGTTTGTCAGCAGTCTGAAGCCCGGCACGAAGCCGGGCTTTCCGTTCAGTCTGAAGACAGGAATTATGCCTCGTCTTCGGCAACGCCGTCGGCTTCCGGATCGAAGAAATCTTCCGGACGCAGGGCATCTTCGTCAACGCCGTAGATGGCATCAACAGAGGTGAGCTCTTCGCCCTTGGACTGACGCTCGGCTTCTTCGGTGGAGCGGGCAACGTTCAGCTCGATGTTGATCTCAACTTCAGCATGGAGCTGCAGCTCGACCTTGTGCAGGCCGATCGCCTTGATCGGCGTGTTGAGGTGAACCTGGTTGCGGGCAATGTTGAAGCCTTCTGCGGCCAGAACGTCGACGACGTCACGGGCAGCGACGGAGCCGTAGAGCTGGCCGGTTTCGCCGGCAGAGCGGACGACGATGAAGGACTTGCCGTCGAGAACGTCGGCAACCTTCTGGGCTTCGGACTTGCGCTCGAGGTTACGGGCTTCGAGCGTTGCGCGCTCGGATTCGAAACGGGCCTTGTTGGCAGCGTTGGCGCGCAGTGCCTTGCCGAGCGGCAGAAGGTAGTTGCGTGCGAAGCCGTCGCGAACCTTTACGGTTTCGCCCATCTGGCCAAGCTTGGAGATGCGTTCGAGAAGAATGACGTCCATGGTGTTTTTCCTTTCTTGTTCTCAGATTTCGGTATCGGGTTGTTTGGGGGCATCAGCATCCTTGGTCGGGGTCAGGGCGATTGCCTTGCGGGTATCGGCGAGACCAAGCACGAGGATGAAAAGAGCTGGCAGCATCATCGTGCATGCCAGGTAGCTGAGGATGAGGGCCGGCAGGCGCCAGTCCTTGCCGCGGGTGCGGAAATGCAGCGCGGCGAAGCCGGACATCAGGAAGCCGGCGCCGAAGGCTCCGACAACCGTGGCGCCGATCATCGCCGGAACGCCGCCCATGAACGTGGCGGCAAGACCGGCGAGGAAGATGAAGATCGAATTGCGGTTCATGCGCAACGAGGAGGGAATGTCCTCGCGCGGACGCAGGCCCTTGCCGGAAGCGGCGACGATGCGGGTCGCGATGTAATAGGCGGCAAACAGCATCACCACCCAGATGCCGCCCTGCAGGGCCGGCAGCATGAGCACGACGAGCGACTTCGTCTGCGCGGTCGCGGCCGGATCGGGGATGAATGTCGGCTGCTGCTCCTGCAGCGAGGCCATCAGCACATCGACCATCTGATCGGTAATCTCAGGCCCGTAACCGATCATGATGCCGGTGACGATGACGGCGAAGGTGACGAGACCGCACAGATGCAGCAGGATATCGGACAGCGGATACCAGGCGAGCAGATGGTCGGGGCCGCCGAGTTCGGAAGCCGGGCGCGCGAGGTTCGCAAGGTGGCTGATCCATCCTGCCGGCAGCAGCGTCACCAGCGTCATGACGAGCGCGAAGGACGGGGAAATGGCGATGGCGCCAAGCACGGCGGCGGTGACGACGGCCGAAATTGCGGCTGTATTGCCCCAGCCGAGGCCGACGAGCAGGATCGGAAGCGCGGAAGCGGCATAAAGCACGGCGCTGAACGACGGCTGCATGCTCGCGCCAAGCACCAGCAAGGCGGCGGTCAATCCGGCGAGTGCGCCGGTCGCAAGCGTTTTCAGGTTCGGTCTTGTCACTTCGCTGTCCTGCTTCATCAAGCAGTTAGAGGATTTCCCTGAGAGAGTTCGGGAGAGCCTCAACATGGGTTTTAAGGTTCCGATCCGCGCCCATCGCGGAAGGGAGAAAGCCCCGGATCAGAAATCCGGGGCTCCGATATCCAAATTAGGCGACGACGTACGGCAGCAGGCCGAGGAAGCGAGCGCGCTTGATCGCCTGGGCGAGTTCGCGCTGCTTCTTCTGGGAAACGGCCGTGATGCGGGACGGAACGATCTTGCCGCGCTCGGAAATGTAGCGCTGCAGGAGACGGACGTCCTTGTAGTCGATGCGCGGAGCGTTTGCACCGGAGAACGGGCAGGTCTTGCGACGACGATGGAACGGACGGCGGACCGGAGCGGAGGAAGATTCAGACATTCTTATTTCTCCTTATGCACGGTCTTCGCGGGGAGCGCGGTCAGGGCGTGGGCCACGCTGGAAGTCGCCGTCACGGCGCGGCGGACGATCACCGAATTCGCGGCGCGGGCCACGGTCGCCGCCTTCACGCGGGCCGCGGTCGTCGCGGTCGCGCTTCTGCATCATGGCAGACGGGCCGTCTTCGTGCTTTTCGACAGCAATGGTCATGTAGCGAAGAACGTCTTCGCTGATGCGCATCTGACGTTCCATTTCCTGGATCGCAGCTGCCGGTGCATCGATATCCATCAGGGCATAGTGAGCCTTGCGGTTCTTCTTGATGCGGTAGGTGAGGGACTTGAGGCCCCAGTTTTCGATGCGCCCGACCTTGCCACCGTTAGCTTCGATCACGCCCTTGTACTGTTCTACGAGGGCATCGACCTGCTGCGTGGAAATATCCTGTCGGGCAAGGAATACATGTTCATAAAGAGCCATGACAGCTTTGCCTTTCTTGCGTTGATCAGAACCCGGCATTCGGCGGCTAAGCCTCAACGACTGCTCCTGAGAGGCGCCAGGCGCCAAGCAAGAAAAGCGTTTCCGAGACGGTCGAGAGCGGAGACACGGGAGGCTGGAACGCTTCCGTTCCGAACGGCTCGCAAGAAGCAAACCGGCCCTCCGTTCAGCCACCAGCCAGAAGACCGGGTTAACGAACAGGCGCGCTTATACGGATTTTTGAGCGAAAGGCAAGCGCATATGGCGGAAAAGCAGGTCATGCGCTTGCGAGCCAGAGGCGCCAGGACGCAGAGCGCCCGTTGACGATGTCTTTAAAGCGGCATCGGATACTGCCGGTGAACCTTCTCGATTTCAGCAAGCACATCGCTGCTGAGCTGCACGTTCGCTGAGCCGATATCCGTCTTCAGCTGCGCCATCGAGGTCGCACCGATGATGACGGAGGTCATGAAGTGGCGGGTCAGGCAGAAGGCAAGCGCCATCTGGGCGGGGTCGAGGCCGTGCCGTGATGCGATGTCGAGATAGGCCTTCGTCGGCGCTTCCTGCAACGGCTGCAGGCGTCCGCCAAGGTCGCCGTTGATCGACGCGCGCGTGCCCTCGGGCTTCTCGCCGTTAATGTACTTGCCGCTTAAGATTCCGGCGGCAAGGGGCGAATAGGCCAGCAGACCGACATCTTCGTGGTGGGAGAGTTCCGCCATGTCGAGATCGAAATGGCGGTAGAGAAGATTGTATTCGTTCTGGACGCTGGCGACGCGCGGCAGGTTCATCTGCTCGGAAAGCGTCACATATTTCTGCGTGCCCCAGGTCGTCTCGTTGGAGAGGCCGAAGGAGCGGATCTTGCCTTCCTTCACCAGTTCGCCCACCGTCTCCAGAATGTCGGTCATGTTGGCGATGGCCTTGGCGCGATCCTGCTTGAAGGGATCGTAGTGCCAGCTTTGGCGAAAATGGAAATGGCCACGGTTCGGCCAGTGGATCTGGTAGAGATCGACATAATCGGTCTTCAGTCGCTTCAGGCTGGCCTCGAGCGCGATGCGGATATTCTTGGCGTCGGCGCCTTCGCCGTTGCGGATGTAAGAGCGGCCGGTGCCGGCAACCTTGGTAGCGAGGACGATATCCTTGCGCTTGCCGGTCTTTTCGAACCAGCTGCCGATATAGTCTTCCGTGCGGCCCTGCGTTTCGGCCGAAACCGGCGTGGTCGGGTATAGCTCGGCAGTATCGAAGAAATTGATACCTTCCTGGACGGCGTAGTCCATCTGCTCATGGGCTTCCGCCTCGCTGTTCTGCGTGCCCCAGGTCATGGTGCCAAGGCAAATCTCGGAAACGGAAATATCTGTGCGGCCTAATTTATTGTATTTCATCGGGGACCTTGGACGTCAGCTAAGAAAGGAAGGGCGTGGGAGGAGCCGCGCAAATCTAGGCTGGATTTACTGAAGCGCAAGAGAAAAAACCGGCCTTTCCCGCTGGGGTGAAACGCTTTGGAGAGTATCCGCCGCCACTTGACTCTGAAAGAAAGAATGTCAATTGGAGGCGAAATGGCCCAATGGGCATCATCGAGGGACCGAAAAAATGACCATTGCTTTCACTTTTCCCGGCCAGGGCAGCCAGGCCGTCGGCATGGGCAAGGATCTCGCCGAGAATTTTGCAGAAGCCCGCGCCGTTTTCGAAGAGGTCGATGAAGCGCTCGGCGAAAAGCTCTCCGACGTCATGTTCAACGGTCCCGAAGACAAGCTGACGCTGACGGCAAACGCCCAGCCGGCGCTGATGGCTGTCTCCATGGCTGTCATCCGTGTTCTCGAAGCCAAGGGTCTCGATCTGAAGGCCAAGGTCGCCTACGTCGCCGGCCATTCGCTCGGCGAATATTCCGCCCTTTGTGCCGCCGGCACCTTCTCGATTGCCGATACGGCGCGACTTCTGCGCATCCGTGGCAATGCCATGCAGGCAGCCGTGCCTGTCGGCGTCGGTGCCATGGCGGCCATCATCGGCCTCGAACATGCCGACGTGCAGGCCGTCTGCGAAGAGGCCTCGGCCATTGGCTCCTGTCAGATCGCCAATGACAATGGCGGTGGCCAGCTCGTCATTTCCGGCGAGAAGTCCGCCGTCGAAAAAGCGGCCGGGCTTGCGACCGACAAGGGCGCGAAGCGCGCCATCCTGCTGCCGGTCTCCGCTCCTTTCCATTCGAAGCTGATGGCGCCGGCCGCAGACGCCATGCGCGAGGCGCTCGCCGGCGTGAAGAAGACCAACCCGGTCGTACCTGTCATCGCCAATGTCCGCGCCGCCCCCGTCACTGATGCAGAGGAGATCGCCAATCTTCTCGTTGAGCAGGTTACCGGACAGGTCCGCTGGCGCGAGACCGTGGAATGGTTTGCCGCAAACGGCGTCACCACGCTTTATGAGCTCGGCGCCGGCAAGGTGCTGACCGGCCTTGCACGCCGCATCGACAAGAATATCAATGGTATCTCGGTCAACGGCCCTGCCGATATCGACACTGCCATTGCCTCTCTCACCGCCTGATTGCCCCATTTGATATAAGGAACGTTCTCATGTTCGATCTTTCCGGCCGCAAGGCTCTCGTCACCGGCGCATCGGGCGGCATTGGCGAGGAAATCGCCCGCCTTCTCCATAAGCAGGGCGCCATTGTCGGCCTGCACGGTACCCGCGTCGAAAAGCTGGAAGCCCTGGCAAACGAGCTGGGCGAGCGCGTCAAGATCTTCCCGGCGAACCTGTCGGATCGCGATGAGGTCAAGGCTCTCGGCCAGAAGGCGGAAGCCGATCTCGAAGGCGTCGATATTCTCGTCAACAATGCCGGCATCACCAAGGACGGTCTCTTCGTGCGCATGAGCGACGAGGATTGGGATGCCGTTCTCGAAGTGAACCTGACGGCGACCTTCCGCCTGACGCGCGAGCTTACGCACCCGATGATGCGCCGCCGCTATGGCCGCATCATCAACATCACCTCGATCGTCGGCGTCACCGGCAATCCGGGACAGGCGAACTACTGTGCCTCCAAGGCAGGCATGATCGGCTTCTCGAAGTCTTTGGCGCAGGAAATCGCTACCCGCAACGTGACCGTCAACTGCGTTGCTCCAGGCTTCATCGAAAGCGCCATGACCGGCAAGCTGAATGAGAAGCAGAAGGAAACGATCATGGGGGCGATCCCGATGAAGCGCATGGGCACCGGCGCCGAAGTGGCGTCTGCCGTCCTCTATCTCGCCTCCTCTGAAGCAGCCTATATGACGGGTCAGACCCTGCACGTAAACGGCGGCATGGCCATGATCTGAAACGATTAGCTGCCGCAGCCGTCGATTTCAGCCAATAGCGTGTTGAGCAATCACGAACGGTTGATTTTCTGGCTTTGCGGCAGACTTAAAGCATGTTAAGCGGGCCATGACTGTCAACAGTCGTCCCGAAAAAAGCAGACGGACCGGCGGGCTTTTCGCAAGCCTGGGACTTCTCTAAAGCTGGGTAAACGAGTTTGCCGAGGATGTCTGAACGCATCGCAGGCTGAAACAGGGTAGGGGTGTCAGAAGGACATTCCGATCAGGACATAAGGTCGAGGAAACCGACATGAGCGATATCGCAGAACGCGTAAAGAAAATTGTTATTGATCATCTTGGCGTCGATGCCGACAAGGTCGTCGAGAGCGCCAGCTTTATCGACGATCTGGGCGCTGACTCGCTCGACACGGTCGAACTGGTCATGGCTTTCGAAGAAGAATTCGGCGTTGAAATTCCCGACGATGCCGCTGACTCGATCCTGACGGTCGGCGATGCCGTGAAATTTATTGAGAAGGCTCAGGCCTGATACTGTGCATTCGAGAAAGGGCGGGCCAAGAGTCCGCCCTTTTCTTTTGAGCATGTTTCTCCATAAAACATAACAGACGGGGGAAAGCAGTCGATGAGAAGGGTCGTCATAACAGGTACCGGCATGGTATCGCCCTTGGGATGCGGAACGGACGTTACCTGGTCCCGCCTGCTCGCGGGAACAAACGGTGCCTGCCTCGTGACCGAATTCGAGGTCGAAGACCTTCCCGCCAAGATTGCCTGCCGCATTCCCGTTGGTGACGGTTCGGACGGTACGTTCAATGCCGACGACTGGATGGAGCCGAAGGAACAGCGCAAGGTAGATCCTTTCATCATCTACGGCATGGCTGCCGCCGACATGGCGCTCAAGGATGCCGACTGGCATCCCGAGACCGATGAGGACCAGATCGCGACAGGCGTGCTGATCGGCTCCGGCATCGGCGGCATCGAAGGCATTGTCGAAGCTGGCTATACGCTGCGCGACAAAGGCCCGCGCCGCATCTCCCCCTTCTTCATTCCCGGCCGTCTGATCAACCTCGTCTCCGGCCAGGTTTCCATTCGTCACAAGCTGCGCGGCCCGAACCATTCGGTCGTCACCGCCTGCTCCACCGGCGCGCATGCCATCGGCGATGCCGCCCGTCTCATCGCGCTCGGCGATGCCGATGTGATGGTTGCCGGCGGCACGGAATCCCCGGTCAGCCGCATCTCGCTCGCCGGTTTTGCAGCCTGCAAGGCGCTCTCGACGCAGCACAATGACGACCCGCAGAAGGCTTCACGTCCCTACGATAAGGACCGTGACGGTTTCGTCATGGGCGAGGGCGCCGGTATCGTGGTTCTCGAAGAGCTGGACCATGCGATCGCGCGCGGTGCCAAGATCTATGCCGAAGTGGTCGGGTACGGGCTTTCCGGTGATGCCTTCCACATTACCGCGCCGTCGGAAGACGGCGACGGCGCGTTCCGCTGCATGACCATGGCGCTGAAGCGCGCCGGCCTGACGCCTGCCGATATCGACTATATCAATGCCCACGGTACCTCGACCATGGCCGATACGATCGAACTCGGCGCCGTCGAGCGCCTCGTCGGCAATGCGGCATCGAAGATCTCCATGTCATCGACCAAATCCGCGACCGGCCACCTGCTTGGTGCTGCCGGCGCCATCGAGGCGATCTTCACGACCCTCGCAATCCGGGATAACATCGCCCCTCCGACGCTCAATCTCGACAATCCTGAGCGAGAAACCGCGATCGATCTTGTTCCGCACAAGGCTCGTAAGCGAGAAATCAATGTGGCGCTATCCAACTCGTTCGGATTCGGCGGCACGAATGCATCGCTCGTGCTGCGCCGCTACGTCGCGTAACAGGCGGTTTGCGAGCGCGGGCGAACGTCAAACGGCGTCGAGAAGCGCGGCAGAACCTGTTTTTGCCGCATTACTTCGCGAAATAGTGAAGCGGGGCCTAGTTTTAGAGGATTGCCGGTGAGCGATACGACCAACCAGAGCAGCGAGAATGGCCAGAACGGCCAGCCGGCGCAGAAGGGACCGATCATCCCGAAGTCCCCGAGCGAAGCCCTGCGCCCGGAACGCGTTCCCGAGCCTCCGAAGCGCTCCAGGAATGCCCGCAGCCAGGTCATCCTCTTCCTGAATTTCGTGATGACCATGGCGGTGGTCGTCTGTATCGCCGGTCTCATCGGCTTCTATTACGCCATCACCGCTTATCAGAGCCCCGGTCCGCTGCAGACGAACACCAACTTCATCATCCGCAATGGCGCAGGCCTTTCGGAAATCGCTTCGAATCTCGAGCGCAATCTCATCATCTCGGATGCCCGCATCTTTCGTTATTTGACGGCGACTCATCTCAACGCCGGCGAAAGCCTCAAGGCCGGTGAATACGAGATCAAGGCGCATGCGTCCATGAACGAGATCATGGAACTCCTGAAATCCGGCAAGTCGATCCTCTATTCCGTCTCCTTCCCCGAGGGGCTGACGGTGCGGCAGATGTTCGATCGCATGCTGGACGATCCGGTTCTCGAAGGCGACCTGCCGGCGGCTCTTCCTTCGGAAGGCAGCCTGCGGCCCGATACCTATAAATTCTCGCGCGGCACCAAGCGGTCCGAGATCATCGACCAGATGGCTGCCGCCCAGCAGAAGCTGGTCGACCAGATCTGGGAACGGCGCGATCCTTCGCTGCTCCTGAAGAGCAAGCAAGAATTCGTGACGCTCGCCTCGATCGTCGAGAAGGAAACCGGCGTGCCGGATGAACGCGCCCATGTCGCCTCCGTCTTTCTGAACCGTCTCAGCAAGGGCATGCGCCTGCAGTCCGATCCGACGATCATCTACGGTCTCTTCGGTGGCGGGGGCAAACCCTCCGACCGGCCAATCTACCAGTCGGATCTGAAGAAAGAGACGCCGTACAACACCTACGTCATCAAGGGCCTGCCGCCGACACCGATCGCCAATCCCGGCAAGGACGCGCTGGAAGCCGTCGCCAATCCCTGGAAGACGCAGGATCTCTATTTCGTCGCTGACGGAACCGGCGGCCATGTCTTCGCGGCGACGCTCGAAGACCACAATGCCAACGTCAAGCGCTGGCGCAAGCTGGAAGCCGACAAGGGCGCCGATCCCGAAATTGTCGTCGACGGACAGCCGGAAGGCCAGCCTGCGGACAACACATCCGCGGTTCCGTCGAAGAAAAAGAAGATCAACTGATATCGGGAGGCCTTCGATGGCATTGCAGTCCATGACCGGTTTTGCGCGGCGCGAGGGAACGGCCGGCCGCTGGCGCTGGGCATGGGAACTGCGTTCGGTCAACGGCAAGGGGCTCGATGTCAGACTTCGCCTGCCGCCCGGCCTGGAGCGCCTCGAAGCGGATGTTCGCCGCATTGCCGGCGAGAATTTCAGCCGCGGCAATCTGCAGGCCACGCTGTCCCTGACGACGGGCGAAAGCCAACTTGAGGCCGTGCTCAATCAGGATGCCTTCGCTGCCGTTCTTGCCATGCGCGACAAGCTGGAGGGCCTGATCGATCCGGCACCGCTGCGGCTCGACACGCTGCTTTCCATCCGCGGCCTCGTCGATTTTCGCGAGACGCAGGACAGCGAAGAGGCGATTGCCGCGCGCGATGCCGATATCCTGTCGGGACTGATGGCTGCTCTTTCCGATCTCAGGATCATGCGTGAGCAAGAGGGAGCAGCGCTTACCCGCGTGCTTCTTGGACAGATCGCGACGATCGAAGGCCTGACGAGCACGATCGAGGCCGATCCCTCGCGCTCGCCGCAGGAGATCGCGGCAAGGCTTTCGGCACAAGTCGCGCTCCTCATGGAAGGTGCCGGCGCGCTCGATCGCGACCGGCTGCATGCCGAAGCAGCATTGCTCGCCACCAAGGCGGATCTGCGCGAAGAGATCGACCGGCTGAAGGCCCATGTGACTGCCTCTCGTGATCTCCTGGTCAAAGGAGGGCCTGTCGGACGAAAGCTCGATTTCCTTGCACAGGAATTTAACCGCGAATCGAATACGATCTGCTCGAAGTCGAACGCTTCGGCCGTCACCGCAGCCGGGATCGAGCTGAAGGTGGTGATCGATCAGTTCCGCGAGCAGGTCCAGAATTTGGAGTAGGACATGAGCCCGGCGAAAATCTCGCCCATCCAGATCGCCCGTCGCGGTCTGATGCTGGTCATCTCGTCGCCCTCGGGCGCCGGTAAATCCACCATCGCGCGTACGCTTTTGGAAACGGACAGGCAGATCGGTCTTTCCGTCAGCGTCACGACACGCCAGCGCCGGCCGAGTGAAGTGGAAGGCGTTCACTATCATTTCAAGTCCGTGCGGGAATTCGAGCGGCTGCGCGATTCCGATGCTCTGCTGGAATGGGCCGAGGTTCACGGCAATTTCTACGGCACGCCCCGCGAGCCGGTTGAGCAGGCCATGTCCGAAGGCCGCGACATGCTCTTCGATATCGACTGGCAGGGCGCCCAGCAGTTGCAACAGAAGATGCAGGCCGATGTGGTCTCGATCTTCGTGCTGCCGCCGACCATGACCGAGCTCCAGTCCCGCCTGCACCGCCGTGCCGAGGATTCCGAGGAGGTCATCCAGACGCGCCTCGCAAATTCCCGTGCCGAAATCGCCCACTGGCGCGAATATGACTACGTCATCGTCAATGACGACCTGAACGCCGCCCTCGATGCCGTCCAGTCGATCGTCAAGGCAGAACGTCTGCGTCGCGACCGCCGCCACGGCATGTTCGATTTCGTCCGGGAATTGCTTGAGGAAACGCCAATACTCTAAAGGCTGTTCGCCAGCCGGCAGAATTCCTCCACCGACAGTGTCTCTGCACGCCTGGCTGGATCGATGCCGGCTTTGACGAGCAGGCTTTCCCCGCCGATCGGCTTTAGGCTCTGGCGCAGCATCTTGCGGCGCTGGCCGAAAGCGGCCTGCGTCACCTTCTCCAGATTGGCGACGGAGCAGGGGATTGGGTTTTCGTTCGGCGTCAGGTGGACCACCGTCGAGATGACTTTCGGCGGCGGCGTGAAAGCCTGTGGCGGAATATCGAATGCCATGCGGGCATGGGTGCGCCATCCCGTGAGCACGCCGAGACGGCCATAGTGATCGTCATCCTCCGAGGCGACGATCCGCTCGCCGACCTCCTTCTGGAACATCAGCGTCAGAGATTGCCAGAAGGGCGGCCATGCCTTCGGCAGCAGCCAGTTCACCAATAGCTGGGTTCCGACATTGTAGGGCAGGTTGGCGATGATCTTGACAGGGCCTTCCGGCGCTATCGCCTCGAAATCGATCTTCAGCGCATCGCCCTCGATGACCTCCAGCCGGCCTGGATAATGATCGGCGATTTCGACCAAGGCCGGCAGGCAGCGTGCATCGCGCTCGACCGCGATGACCTTCTTTGCTCCGAGCGCCAGGATCGCCCGCGTCAACCCGCCAGGGCCGGGGCCGACTTCAAAGACCGTCGCATCATCCAGCGCACCGGCTGTGCGGGCAACCTTCTGCGTCAGGTTGAGATCGAGAAGGAAGTTCTGCCCGAGCGCTTTGCGCGCATCGAGCCCATGACGCTGGATAATCTCGCGAAGCGGCGGCAGACCGTCGAGTGCAGCCATCAACGATGGCTTTCCGCAGTACGGCCAAGCTGAGCGCCGAGCTTGAGGGCCGCAACGAGGCTCGTCTCGCGTGCAAGGCCCTTGCCGGCAATGCCGAAGGCGGTGCCGTGATCGGGGGAGGTGCGAACGAAAGGAAGGCCGAGCGTTACATTCACCGAATCATCGAAGCCGAGCGCCTTGGCCGGGATCAGCGCCTGATCATGATACATGCAGACCGCGACGTCGTAACGTGCCCGCGCTTCGTCATGGAACATCGTATCGGCGGGGAGGGGGCCGATCGCATCGATACCCTCGTCACGAAGGATTTGGACCGCCGGATGGATGATGGCCTCATCCTCCTTGCCGATTGCACCGCCTTCACCGGCATGCGGATTGAGCCCTGCGATTGCGAGCCGCGGAGCCGCGATGCCGAACCGCTGCTTCAGATCCTTGTCTGCGATCCGGCATGTCTCGACGATCAGGCCGAGCGTCAGGGCCTGTGGCACATCCTTGAGCGGAATATGGATGGTGACAGGAATGGCGCGCAGTTTCGGCCCCGCGAGCATCATGACGGGCGTGACCGACTGGCCGGTCGCATGCATGGCGAGATCGGCAAGGAATTCCGTATGACCAGGAAACTTGAAGCCTGTCTCGTAGAGCACCGACTTGGCAATCGGATTGGTAACGACCGCCAGCGCTTCGCCCTGCATCACCAGCGCCACGGCCGTCTCGATCGAGGCGATCGTGCCCTTTGCCGTTGCGACATGCGGCTCTCCAGCGGCAACATCGATGCCGGCCGGTATAGGCATGACCGGCAGCGCTTCCGCAAATATACCGAGGCTCTCCATTGCGTTGCCGATGCTGCGCAGGGGAACGTCAAGCCTCAGCTGTCGCGCCCGCGCCGTAAGCACGTCGGGATCGCCAATCAGGAAGAACGGCGGCAGCCCAAGCTCGCGTCTGCGAAGCCAGGCCACAAGGGCGATATCAGGCCCCACGCCGGCCGGATCGCCCTGCGTCAACGCAAGCGGTCGCGAAAACGGTGTCGCCATGGAAAAATCAGCGATAGATGATCTGCGCGTGCTTGCGCAGTTCATCCAGATATTTGGTGCTGTTTTCGTTTTCCGGCGCTGCGGACTTGTCCGACTTGGCCTTGTCGAGATCTTCCTGGCGGAACACCATTTCGGCTGCCTGATCGTCCGAAACCTGACGCTGGCTGCAGATTGCCAGATATTCTACGCCCTTGTCGGTCACGCGCGTTGCCGTCGTGTTGCCCTTGGCCTGTGCGACGAGATCTTTCCAGTCCGCGGGAATTTCCGGAGCCAGCATGCGGCCGAGATCGCGGATCGAGACGTCCCGCATCGTGGCGGCGAAAGTCTTCGCCTGATCGCAGCCAGGATATTTGGAGCGCGATGCCTCAGCCTCGCTCTTGCGCTTGGCCGTAATCGCATTTCGCTTGGCTGGCGGAACCACGAAGATGACCTGCTGCAGCATGTATTCCGTCGTCACCGGCTTCTGCTTGTTGTTCTGCATCATGCGGTTGACAAGATCGTAGTTCGAAATGCGTGCGCTGGAGCCATAGCGCGCATTGACGATGCGCGGCCAGCTCATCTGCACGGCAATGAAATTCTTGAAATGATCGACACCCACGCCGGCGCGGTCGAGGATCTGTGACATCTGCTCGACGGAAAGCTTGTTGCTGGCGGCGAAACGGGCGAATGAGGCATTGACGTCATCCTGCGAGACGGACATGCGCACGCGAGCGATTTCCTGCCGCTTCAGCGTCTCATCGACAAGCTGTTCTTCTGCGGCTTTGGCATCAGGTTTCTGGCGCTGCAGTCGCATGAAGGCCTGCCGCTTGGCGACATCGCCGCTGGTAATCGCAGTACCGTTTACCACCGCTTTCACTTCGCTTGCGGCGAAGACAGGGGTGCTGAAGGCAGCAAGCATGAAGGCTGCGCCTGCAATGAGCGTGGTTACGGTTTTCTTCGCGTCAATCATCTGTTGACCTCCCGATAGCGCCGACGATCCGGCGCGCGGCGTTCTTACCATAGACTGAGACGAGCGGAAATCGCATCTCTGGCTCCGCGACACCCTATGCCTCACATAACGATTGGTCGCAATGTCCTGCACAGGCTTACGGCGAAAGAATGGCCCGGCCGGAGATTTCCGGCCGGCATCTGTCGTCAGAGGCTATTTGCAGCGTCACCCGTGCCCAACCGGATATCGCCGAGCGTGCGGAAGGTCAGACGGGCGGCGATCGTCCAGTCGCTTGCCGTTTGATCCGTCGTATCCCGCCTATCCACATAGGCGATGGTGAAGATGGTGCACTCGTCCTGATAGGAAATGCCGAGCGAACGCCTGACAACGACGTCATTGTTCAGATCCCAGGCGATACCACCGAAGATCGACCAATAGTCCTTGAACTTGACGCTGCTGCTCGCCTGAATCTCGTCTTGGTCTTCAGCAAAGCCGTATGCCGGCTGGGCGCTCACGTGCGTATAGGTGAGCTGGCCCGAGAAAGTATCGTTCTGATAGGCCGTTGTCAGGTCGCCGCGATTGAAGGAGAAATCCTTTTCGTCCAGCCGGTAGGATGCTGCCACGGAGAGGCCGAAAGGCATTTCGATGCCGCCGAGGCCAACATAGTCGGAACGGTCGGTCTCAAGGCCGGAATCGGCGCCGACATTCACGAGGTCGTCGGTCGCAAACGAATTCTGACCGGCGAGCTGGTAGGACTGTCCGAAGATGCCGTGCAGCTTGTAGCCGCTGTCGAAGGTGCCCGTATACTGGAAGCCGACGTTTGCGCGCGTGCCGCCCTCGATGCGGTCGTAACCGGAGAATCTGTCACGATCGAAAAGGTTGGTCGCATCGAAGACGAAGCTCTGCGCATCTTCATTCGGCAGCCGGCCGGCGAGTGGTTCATCCGGCCGTGCATAGATCTGGGCAATCGGCTCCAGAACATGCGTGCTGTTGCTGGTCGTGAACAGGATCGGGTAGCGCATTTCCAGCCCGGCCGTCACCATTCCGCGCGCTGCCGCGTTATCCTCGTCGTAGTTGCCGGCATAGGGAATGCCGTTGGCATCGACCGGACTGTCCATGTTGAGCGCGAAAGCATCGCCGCGTGCCGCGAGCAACGGTGTGATCACAAGCCCCGTCGGCGTCACGAAGGTGCGCTTCCATTGCAGTTCCGTGCTCAAGCGGGTGGTCTGACCCTCCAGGCCACGGAAGCGGTCGAAACCTGCGACATTATAAAAATCGTCGTGGGTGCGCGAAATATTGGTGAGATTGACATCTGCCGAAAGCTCACCGCCTGCGAGTGGCTGCGGCGCAACATAGTGATAGTCAAGCGTCGGATAGACGATCGCCTGCTGCTTTTCCGCGGTGTTGTTGGGGTCGGCGTCCTGAACGTCGAAATAGAAAGAGCGCAGGTCGAAGTAATTCCGCTTGCCGAGACCCGTCAGATAGACGGTATTGGCGTGCGGCGTGTTGTCGTAACCATCGATCTTGTAGGTGCGCGAGAAGTTGTTGTCGCTCTGCACCATCACATCCCAGCCGAAGGTCCAGCGGGGATTGATCCTGAAGCTCCCTGTCGACGCGACCATGCCGCGCTGTTTGGCTTCGGCATCGCTTGTACCGGCGCTGAAATTACCGGGGTTCATCTGATCGATGCCGGCAATATGCATCGTCACCGTGCCGTTTTCGAAGCGGCGGCGATATTCACCCTCGAGCATGAAGCCCTGCGAGGTATAGCCGGTGCCCGTGACGGTGAAATCCGAACTCGGGGAGATAACGTAATAATAGGGAACGTGCAGACCGTAGCCGATATTCTGCGAAACGCTCATCGTCGGGAACAGGAAGCCCGACTTGCGCTTCACGGTATTATCGGGGACCGTGATCCACGGAACGTAGGCGATCGAACGGCCAAGCAGCTGAAAGCGGGCGTGCTCGAGCCGGATCGTGTGCTTCTGGTTGTCCTGAATGACACGCTGCGCCTTGACCTGCCAGAAGGGCGCGCGTTCGGGCTTTTCGGCACAGGGCAAGCAGGCCGTGTAGACACCTTTATTGAGAATCATCTGCGTGCCGCCGACGCGCTGGCCGGTTTCGGCAACGAGGCGGGTATTGTCGCTTGTTTCAATTCGCAGCGCATTCATGAAGCCGTCTGCGAAATTGTCGGTCACATCGAGGTGGTCGGCATAGATTCGGTTGCCGTCGGGCGTCACCATCTCGATGTTGCCGGTCGCCATCATGCGGCCGGTCTTCTGGTTATAGTCGACCTTCTGGGCAACCAGCCTGTAGCCGCCGTAGTTGATCTGCACGCCGCCGATCACAGAGACGAGCTCCTGGTCCCTATTA
Organism: Rhizobium sp. WYJ-E13; assembly: GCF_018987265.1. NCBI lineage: Bacteria > Pseudomonadati > Pseudomonadota > Alphaproteobacteria > Hyphomicrobiales > Rhizobiaceae > Rhizobium > Rhizobium sp. WYJ-E13. Next base: position 913,516 of record NZ_CP076853.1, read on the forward strand.
TAGACAAGCTCGTTCGCAGACAGCATCAGCTTCGCATCCGGCGAGATATTCTGGCCGATTGCAGGCATGCCTGTACTGTTCTCCTGGCCGTAGGCCAGCGGAGCATTTTCGAAATAGGAACACAGAGCCGCGCCTAAGAGCAGGGCAACCAACTGTTTACTAAACACCTTGCGGTCGCCTACCGCCACTAGCCATCCTCCTGATGAAGCAGGATCGTCGCGCCTAAAGCGAGCGCCACGATCACTGGTATCCAAGTCGCCACAAACGGCGGCACGACACCGCTGCTTCCAAATGCCTTTACAAGCACGGTGACGACATAAAGCATGAAGCCTGAAAGGATTCCACCCAGAATCACAGAGCGTGACTGGTTGAACCGGCTAAATTTTAGAGACACTGTTGCAGCAATGAGAGTCATGGCCACCAGGAGCAGCGGCTGCGACAGCAGTGAGTTGAATTGAGTCTCAAGCGCCTTCGTGGAGATTCCGAAGGATTTGGCGGCAGCGATACGGTTGGAAAGATCAAAGAAACCAATTGTTTCCGGCGCTGTGAGCCGCTCCTTGATGAAGTCCTGCTTCAGGTTCGTACGAAGCTGTTCCGAAACCTTACGCACCGGGATTTCCCCAGGCTTGCGTTCCATGACGTTGTTAAGCTGCCAGTAACCATCTTCCAATTTGGCCGATGAGGCATCCTGCCTCAGAATGACCTGACCGCTGCTGTCAAAGTGGATAAGGACCGCGTCCATGAGCAGCGTGCCGTTCTCCAGTACGGTCTTCGCGCCGATGATGACATCGTCCCGGCCGCTGATCTGGCGCAGCCACGGAACCTGCAGCGCCCTGATCATGGCATTGTCCTGACCGCGCCACGCCGTTTCGAATTGCGTTGCCTGCCTTTGGCCCCAGGCGGCGAGCGGATTGAGCGCCACCACCGTCAGCACGCCGAGAATCAGGGAGCCGGCGATAAAAGGCAGCATGAACTGCCAGACCGAGATACCGGCCGCACGGGTGACGACGAGTTCATATTTCCGGTTGAGCCCGATCAGCACGGTAATGCCGACGAACAGCGCCACGAAGGGGATGGTCTGCTGCAGGATCAACGGCAGTCGAGCGGCAGTGAGCAGCACAGCACCACCCAGCGTGTAGCCGGGAAAGCTGGAGATGCGACTCGCCGTCTCGCTGAAGTCGAGCAGAAAGGTGATGGCGCTCATGCCGACTAGGAACCACATCGTGGTCACGACATACCGGCGGAAGAAATACCGCGACAACGTTCCGAAAATCATCGCGCAGCGCCTCCGCCGGTCCAACCCGTCACGGCAAGTACCCGCTTTTGCGCGCGCTTCCAGAGTCTCGAGGTGCGATTTCTGACGGCGAGCGGCATGGCAAGCCGCTTATGCATGTTCAGGAAAATAATCGAAACCAGGCCGGTCACGATCGGGATCGCATAGAGGATCGGGATATAGATCGTGTTCTTGTCGATCTGGTTGGCAACGTAAAACGCCGCCCAGCGCAGTATGAATGCGAGGCCCAGCGCTCCAACCATCGGATGCATGCGCGCCTCGCGATGCGATCGCGCATCCCCGGCTATGGCAAGCGAGAAAAGCGCAAAAACGAAGGGAAGCATCCAGTCGGTCAGGCGGCGATGCAGTTCGGCGGTATAGCTGCCGGGCTTGGCGATATAGTCAGGATCTTTCGGATCGGGATTGAGCAGGAAGGCGAGATCGCGGTCGCTGGCGCGAAGCGTCGCCTGTCCGTTATTTTCCGTCATGTCCGAAAGGTCGAAGGAATAGGAATCGAACTTGATGACGGAGACGTTTCCATCGGGCGTTTTGCGATGGACTTCGCCGTCATGCATGATCAGCGACGTGCCGATATCATCCACGGCGCCTTCGCGCGCATAATAGATGAGCTCGTTATTCGGATCGCGCTCGTCGGCGACGAAAAGGCCCTTCAGCATGCGGCCGGCGAGCCGCTGCGAGATCTGCACATAGAGGCCTTCATCGATCTTGCGGAAGGTCTTTTCCTCGATCACCGACGAAAGAAGATCGGCATAAGTGGCGGCGATCATCTGCCGCACGACCGTCTTCGCGCGCGGCTCGACGACATTGTCGACGAAGAACGAGAAGACGCTGATGAGGACCGCAAGGAGCAGGATCGGCCGCGCCAGGATGGTGCGGCGGGCGCCGGCGGCATCGATCACGGTCAGCTCCGAATCGTTGTTCATCGTCGTCAGCGTCTGGGTAATGCCGATGACGAGAGCGAAAGGCAGCACGATGGGAATGATCGACGGCAGGATCAGCGTCGCAAGCGTGGCGAAGGAGCCGATCGACTGGCCGCTGTCGGTCACTAGGTTGATGCGCTGCAAAACCTGGGTAGTCCAGATGATCGCAAGCACCGGCAGCAGGGCCACGAGAAACATCTGGCCGACACGCCGCAATATATATGTCTCAAGTAGTTTCATGCTCGCCCTTGAAAGCACCCGCAGGCCGATATGGCCAACAGGAGATTCCCTCTACGCTGTTTGTCGCGGTTTTGCGACAAGGCCGTGTCAAAAATTCATTCAAATTTCAGAATTTTTTTGTCGCTGTGGCGACTCAGCGAGTGCCATCAGCGCTGCGAATATGACAACCGAGGAGAGCCACGCCAGCACCACATCGGATAAATAATGTGCGCCGAAGGAAAGCCGCATCGCCGGCGTCAGGATGGAAACGGCGGCAACGGGTGCCACAAGCGCATAGCGCACCGACTTCGGAACGAAGATCAGCAAGCAGAACAGCCAGCCCGCGCTCGCCGCTTCGCCTGATATGAAGGAACAGTTCGAGATGCATTTGCCGGCGAGTGAACCGGCTTCGGCAAAGTGAAGCGTACCGCCGAAGAAATCCGTTTGCACCGGGCGCGGCCGGCCCCAATGCTCCTTGAGGATCACATTGACGAGAAGAACGGGGCCGATGAGCAGCGTGCCGAGCGCGACCTTCAGATCGCGGGCGCGCGGGGCGTTGAATGTCGCGCCATGCTGTTGATAGCATTCGGCTAGCTTCCACAGCATTACGGCGGTGACGACATAGGGAACGTAAAAGAAGAGGGTGCGCAGCAGGCTGAGGATTGCCTCGCTCCGATAGGGAAAGGAGCCGCAGACCTGCGTCGCGGGTGCCGATGCGCCACATGCCTCCTGGACGAAAAAAAGCCGGGAAAAATAGATATCTATCTCGGGAAAGGCCCGAAAGAGGCCTAGCAGAAGCCACCACGCCCAGAAGAGCAGGACAAAGACGCCGAATGCCGTTTGCGGCAGGCGAATTGCCGGACCCCGCCATCGATTTTTCGAAAAAACTGTCAACGCAAACATCTACGAAACTGACGAAAACCTTTTGGCCGGGCGGCCGCGCGGAACATAACAACTGTCGCCGGCCATTGACAGACCCGCCAAACGCGAAATTATCCCCCTGGAACGGATTTAATGAATCCCATCGGAGAAGACATGTCTGCAAAATTCGAAATTTCATTCTCAAAATCGGCAAAGCTCAGCGGTGGTCTCGCAATCCTTCTGAAGGCTTCAGAGGCTGATATGGCGGCTGGAGCCGATATTGCCGATCCGGCGGGGGTGATCGCCAAGGCGTCGAAAATTGCACGCTTCTCTGCAAAGTCGTTGGCTGCTCTTGATCTCGTCGCGCCGGAAGGCGCGCCGGTCGAGCGGATCATCGTCATCGGCCTCGGCAAGGCCTCGGACCTCACCGTCCACGACTGGCTGAAGGCCGGCGGCAGCGCCGCTTCGCGGATCAAGAGCACCGAGAAAGCGACGATCTTCATCGATTCGCCGGGTGTGGAGGTCAGTGCCAAGTCTGCAGTGGATTTTGCCCTCGGCATGCTGATGCGCGCCTACAGCTTCGATACCTATAAGACGAAGAAAAATGACGATGAGGACAAGCAGGCGAAGTCGATCAAGGTGACGATCGTCACGGCGGACGCTGCTGCCGCCAAGAAGGCCTTTGCCGATGCGGAAGCGATTGCCGCCGGCGTCAACCTTGCTCGCGACCTCGTCAACGAACCGCCGAATGTTCTCGGCCCGGTCGAATTTGCCGCCAAGGCCAAGGAGTTGGAAAAGCTCGGCATCGAGGTGGAAATCCTCACCGAGCGCGAAATGCGCCGTCTCGGCATGGGTGCGCTGCTCGGCGTTGCTCAGGGTTCCGTGCGTCCGCCGCGCCTGGCGGTCATGCAGTGGAAGGGCGGCAAGAGCAAGGACCGGCCGATCGCCTTCATCGGCAAGGGCGTGGTCTTCGATACCGGCGGCATCTCGATCAAGCCGGCCGCCAATATGGAAGACATGAAGGGCGACATGGGCGGCGCGGCTGCCGTCACCGGCCTCATGCACACGCTTGCCGCCCGCAAGGCGCCGGTCAATGTCGTGGGCATCATCGGCCTTGTGGAAAACATGCCTGACGGCAATGCCCAGCGTCCGGGCGACATCGTCACCTCCATGTCCGGCCAGACGATCGAGATCATCAACACCGATGCCGAAGGCCGCCTCGTGCTCTGCGATGCGCTCTGGTATTGCAACGACCGCTTCAAGCCTCAGTTCATGATCAACCTTGCAACGCTGACAGGTGCCATCATGGTCGCGCTCGGCAACAGCCATGCGGGGCTCTTCTCGAACGATGATTCGCTATCGGCACAGCTGACCGCGGCCGGTCTCGTGACCAACGAGAAGCTGTGGCGCATGCCGCTCGGCAAGGAATATGACAAGATGATCGACAGCAAGTTCGCCGACATGAAGAATACCGGCGGCCGCCTTGCCGGCTCCATCACGGCTGCGCATTTCCTGAAGCGATTCGTCCAGGATACGCCCTGGGCGCATATCGATATTGCCGGCACGGCGATGGGCTCGGTGCAGGATGAGATCAACCAGTCCTGGGGCTCCGGCTACGGCGTGCGTCTGCTCGATGAACTGGTCCGTGTGAATTACGAAACACGATGACGGAAATCCTCTTCTACCATCTGACGGAATCGAAGCTGGAAGACGCGCTTCCGCCGCTGCTTGACAAGAGTGTCGAGCGCGGCTGGCGCGTCGCCGTCCAGATGAAGGAAGCTGCGCGACGCGATGCGCTGGATACGCATCTGTGGACCTACCGGGAAGACAGCTTCCTGCCGCATGGCACGGAAGAGGCCGATTTCGCCGGGGATCAGCCCGTTCTCCTGACCATTTCTCCTGACAATTCGAATGCCGCCACCGTCCGCTTCATCGTCGACGGCGCCGAGCCGCCGCCCGCCGCCGATTATGAGCGGATCGTTTTCATGTTCGACGGTTACGATCAGGAGCAACTTGAAGGTGCACGCGCCCAATGGAAGAAGCTGAAAGGCGAGGGGCATAACCTCACCTATTGGCAGCAGACGCCGGAAGGGCGGTGGGAGAAGAAGGCCTGACTGGAGCATGTCGCGCAAAAGTGTGCCGCGGTTTTGCGATAACGACATGCAGAAGCAAAAGCCTAATGCGTGGCAAGCGAATCTGAAAGTTCGCGACACGCATTAGGTCGTCAGGCGAGGCCCGCTTCCGCCAGAACGGTGTCGATGAAATCCTTCTTCGCTCCGGTATAGGCGGCGCGGCTCTCGGCATATTTCTGCGCAAGGCCGATCTTCAGCTCCTCATAGGCCACCGCGAGTGCCGGATCGTTTTGCAGCCGGTCACGGAAAAAAATGTTCCGCCGCCAGTTGAAGCCCTGATATTCGACGACATGGGCGAGATGCGTGCGCGTCTCGCCCGCAATGCCGCGGCCGAAGAGATGGTCGTCGGGTACGATGTCCGCGCCGGCGTAATCATAGCCGATCTTTGCCATCGGTTCGATGCAGGCAAGCCCGTCTTCGAGGCGGCGCACGCCGATCAGGATGTCGATGATCGGCTTCGCCTTGATGCCGGGGATGGCAGTGCTGCCGAAATGCTGGATATCGAGTGCCAGAGGGCCGAGCGCATCGCGAATCCTGGCCTCTTCCAGCAGATAGGCCTCCCGCCATCTGGCATTGGCGTCGGCAAGCCTGACGGCGAGATGCCGGACGCCCAAACCAAATGATTCATCCTGCTCCTGCTGCATGGAAACGGCCCCTTGATATCGGCGCCGCTATCCTAGCATTTTGCAGGCGCGATGGCATCTGCCGACAAGGCCGATCAGTCGTAAAACGCCTCGACGAATTTCCGCTTGCCGAGCATGAAGGCATCGGCGACGTGACGCAGCGGTGCCAGATCGACATCCGACTTGCCCGCCTTGATGAGCTCGGCAAAACGGCGATAGAGCGCCGGATATTCGGCTTCCGGCGCGGAGAACTTCAGCTCGCCATCGACCGAAAGCTTCGAACCGCCTTCCGACAGAACCATCTGACCCGCAGCCGTTTCCGCGATGATGTCCCAGCTCTGCTTGCCCGTCTGGCGCCAGTCGAATTCGGCATGGACGGGAACATAGTCGACATTGCGGAAATGCAGGTCGGCAGCGATCGGCGAGTCACGGTTCTCTGGGAATTCCAGCGTGCCGGCGCTGAGGAACATTGCCTTGGGCAGGATATGAGTGACGATCGAGAGCGCATTGATGCCAGGATCGAAAACGCCGAGGCCGCCGGCCTGCCAGATCCATTCCTGGTTCGGATGCCAGTGGCGCACGTCCTCCTTCCAGATCACGTGCACGCTCTTGATCTCCGTCGAGGCAAGGAAGGACTTTGCGGCTTCGACGGCCGCTGCATAGCGCGAATGCCAGCTCGCAAACAGTGTCGCGCCCTGCTTGTTCGCGAGGTCTTCCAGATCAGCCACTTCGCTCAGCGTCGCGCCCGGCGGCTTTTCGAGGAAGACATGCTTGCCGGCGACCAGCGCCTTGTAGGCGGCCTCATAACGATATTGCGGCGGCATGCAGAGCGAAACTGCATCGATCGATGGTTCTGCGCCCAGCATGTCGTCGATCGACGTATAGGCGGTAACGCCGTCGACCGTGCCGTGGCGGCTTGCCGTCGCTACCAGCTTGAAATCAGCATTGGCGGCGATGGAGGGGAGATGCTGGTCGCGGACGATCTTGCCGACGCCGACGATGGCGAGATTGATGGCTGACATGGTGTTGGCTCGCGTTCGGTGTTTCGCTAAAAGTATGACTTATTGCGCGCCGTTTTATCAGAAAGCGATCCGCGGGCAAGCCGCCCTTGTCAGAGCAAAGCCATTTCCACCGGTGTGGAGCTCTTTTTGAATTTCAGCGTCACTACCTTGTAACCTTCCGCCTCGAGTTTCGAAAGAAGTGTCGGCAACATCGTTGCGGTGCGCTTATATGGATGTCGTGCATCCGGTCTCTCAGGCATGAAAAAGCCGGGCGTGCGAGAGGCCCGGCTGTCCGAAGCACGGTCGATGGCACCTCAGCCCGCCATCGCTTCCTCATATTCGGCGGAAAGTTCCAGCCATTGCTCTTCGGCGGCAGCGAGCTTGGCGGCGGCTTCGCCGCGCTGCTTGGCTTTTTCTGCGGCCTTGGCGGGCGCTTTTTCGTAGAGCGCCGGGTCTGCAAGCTCTGCATCAAGAGCCTGAATCAGTTTCTCCAGCTTGCCCGTCAAGGATTCGATTTCATTGATCTTTTTCTTGAGAGGGGCGAGCGAGGCGCGCTTGTCGGCATTCAGCTTGCGCTGGTCGGCTTTCGAGGACTGTTCTTCAGGCGGTTTCTGCTTTTCGTCGTCTTTTTTTTTCCCGGAAGCGACGATCAGGTCGCGATACTCTTCCATATCGCCTTCGAAACTCGTCACCGTGCCGTTGTTGACCAGCCAGAGGCGGTCGACGGTCGCTTCGATCAGGTGGCGGTCGTGCGAGATCAGGATGACTGCGCCGTCATAGTCGTTCAGCGCCTCGATCAGTGCGCGGCGGCTGTCGATGTCGAGATGGTTCGTGGGCTCGTCGAGGATCAAGAGGTTCGGCGCATGAAAGGCGGCAAGCCCCATCAGCAGGCGTGCCTTTTCACCGCCTGAAAGATCTTTCGCCGCCGTCGCCATCTTCTCGGTCGCAAGGCCCATCTGCGCCACGCGGGCGCGCACCTTGGCCTCCGGTTCGGTCGGCATCAGCCGTCGCACATGCTCGACAGGCGTCTCGTTCGGCACGAGGTCTTCGAGTTGATGCTGCGCGAAGAAGCCAATCTTCAGGCTCGGCGCCAGACGCACTTCGCCACTCTCCGGCGCCAGGCGGCCGGAGATGAATTTGGCAAAGGTCGATTTACCGTTGCCGTTCGAGCCGAGCAGGGCGATGCGATCGTCATTGTCGATGCGCAGATTGAGCCCTTTGAGGATCGGCTTGCCCGGCTCGTAGCCGACAGCGCCGCCGCTGATCGCGACGATCGGGGAGGCCGGCTGCTTCTCGGGCTCGGGGAAGGTGATCGGCTGGACGTGATCCTCGATCACGGCGGCCACCGTGCCCATGCGCTCCAGCGCCTTGACGCGCGACTGGGCCTGCTTCGCTTTGGAGGCCTTGGCCTTGAAGCGGTCGATGAAGCTCTGCAGGTGCTTGCGCGCCGCATCGTTCTTCGCCTTGGCCTTCATCTGTAGCTCGTCGGCTTCCGCCTTCTGCCGCTCGAACTGGTCGTAGTTGCCGCGATAGAAGGTGAGCTTCTTCTGGTCGAGATGCACGATGGAATTGACCGCGTTGTTGAGCAGATCGCGGTCGTGGCTGATGATGATGACCGTGTGCGGATAGCGGCGGATATAATCCTCCAGCCACATCGTGCCTTCGAGGTCGAGATAGTTGGTCGGTTCGTCGAGCAGCAGCAGGTCCGGCTCGGTAAAGAGCACCGAGGCGAGCGCCACGCGCATCCGCCAGCCGCCCGAGAAGGAGGAGGCGGGCCTTGCCTGCGCTTCCTGATCGAAGCCGAGGCCTGAGAGGATGCTGGCGGCGCGCGCTTCCGCCGAATGCGCGTCGATATCGACGAGGCGCATCTGGATTTCGGCGATACGGTGCGGATCGGTCGCCGTCTCCGCCTCGGCAAGCAGTGCCGCGCGCTCCTTGTCGGCGGACAGTAAGATATTGATCAGCGATTCCTCGGTACCTGGCGCTTCCTGCTTCACCTGGCCCATGCGCGCATTCTTGGGGATCGATATCGTCCCGCTTTCCGCTCCCAGATCGCCTGTTATGACACGGAAGAGGGTGGACTTGCCGGCGCCGTTACGTCCCACGAGCCCGGCTTTCGTGCCTGAAGGCAACGATACGCTGGCATGGTCGAGGAGCAGGCGGCCGGCGATGCGGGCGGAGATGTCTGAAATCGTGATCATGCGCGCGGTTTTGGCCGAAAGCCGCCGCCAAGGCAAGATGGGTCAGCGGCGCTTCGCCGTTCTCTGTCGTCAATTGCTCATGTTTGGCGTGTCAGCGCCCGAAGGCCTGCACCGGCTGGCGTGGGTTGGACTGGGCGGCCAGCAGCGCCACGCGGGCATTGGCCTGAAGCTGGCCCGGCGTTGCCGCATCGCCGCTCAGCGCCACACCGACCGATATCGTCAGGCAGCTCGCCTCCGACGTGTCGGATGCCGCAAAAACGAGATTGTCCTCGACGGAGCCGCGCAGCCGCTCTGCGATCGCCAGCGCATCCTGCATGCCGACATTGGCAAAGAGGAAGGCGAATTCGTCGGCCTCCAGGCGCGCAATGAAATCGTTCTTCTTCACGGTCTTGCGGAAGAGGCCGGCGAGCTTCTTCAGAAGCCTGTTGCCGGTCTGCATGCCGTAGCGTGCGGTAAGTCCCTTGAAATCATCGATATCGATCATGATCAGCGCGTTGCCGGCCGCACCGTCCTCCTGACCATAGAGGTCGTCGAGCGCGCGGTTGAACCCGATACGGTTCGGCAGGCCGGTAATCCTGTCGGTGACGGCAGCAGCCTGCACCGCCGAAATGCCGCGCTCCAGCGCCGTCAGCCGCTCGATATCCTCTTCCAGCCTGGTGCCGATCGTCTGTTCTGCTGCAAGGACGGCCGAAAGCGAGGAGGCGAGATATTCGACCTCTGCCATGAAATCGGCAAGGCTCTGGTGATCCTGCTGGCCCGAGACGGATTTGAGGATGGTTTCACAGGCACGCGTGAAGGCCCGGTGATGCAGGCGCCCCTCGGCGAGCCGCTCGGCCGTTTCTTTGAGTATGCGGCTCGCCTCGATGCGCGAACGGTCGCCAGCCAGCCCGTAATGGCCGACGAGCCGGTAGCGCAGACCGAGCTCGTCCAGAGCTTCCTGCTGCGGATGCGGGCCAAGGGCCGCGATATCCTGTGCCAGCCCGGCATTCAAACCGATCAGCGCTTCGTAGAACAGTTCATAGTTGCGCGGCAGACCTGCCACATTGAGCCGCATCATGTGCTGAGCGATCTTCTGGATATCGGTCGCCGCCGTGGGCCGGGCAGCCTCGCGCGCATTCAATGCATTTGCGGCAGTCGGCATGACGATCCCCTCATTGCCATCGGTTCTCTTGGGCCATCGGCTCTTCTGCTTCCGCTATGCAGGCAAGCTTTTAAGAGACATTGAATTTTCAAACCTTCTCCCGCGGGAAGCCGCAAAACCGGTTAATGCACCCTTGCTGCGTCCCGATCGGGAGTGGCCGTATCCGTTTCAACAGCAGCGGTGATGGCGCCATGAAAATTCCTGATTTGATCGCACCGGCTTTTGGGCGTGGAATGAACCAATTGCGTTTGCGAAAGGACTGATATGACCAGAGCTCTCTATTCCCTGTGTGGTGCCGACGAGCGTCACTTCTTCTCGCCGCACTGCTGGAAGGCGGTGATGGCGCTCGCCCATAAGGGCCTCGATTTCGAAGAGGTTCCGACGACCTATGGCCGCATTGCCGATATCGGCGGCGGCTTTTCCAAGACCGTGCCCGTTCTGGATGACAACGGCCGGCTGATATCAGACAGTTTCGATATCGCCCTTTATCTGGAAGAGGCTTATCCCGACCGTCCGTCGCTCTTCAAGGGTGAGGGCGGCAAGGCCCTGTCGCGCATGGTCGAGGGCTATTCGCAGATGGTGGTCCATCCGGCGATCATGCGGATTGCGCTTCTCGATATTCATTCGATCCTGGATGAGGGCGACAAGGCCTATTTCCGGGCGAGCCGCGAAGACCGCCTGGGCAAGCCGCTGGAGGAATTCGCCGCCGGTCGCGACGCGGAGAGAGAAGCCTTTGCCGCCAAGCTCGAGCCGATGCGCCATATGCTGAAGTTTCAGCCTTTCATCGGCGGTGAGACCCCGCTCTTTGCCGATTACGTCGTCTTCGGTGCGCTGCAGTGGCTGCGCATCGCCGCCGGCCTCGCCATGCTGGCCCCGGATGACCCCGTCATGGCCTGGTTCGAACGCTGCCTCGATCTTCATGAAAGCCGGGGCCGGACTGTGACAGCGGCGTGAAATTGCCGGAGACCCCTTGTTTTCAGGCGGTGAGGCGGGTAAAGACCGCCCACTTTTCCCTTACGAGTATGAGGACCTGACAATGGCGATTGAACGCACCTTCTCGATGATCAAGCCGGACGCAACGAAGCGCAACCTGACGGGCGCTATCACCAAGATGCTCGAAGATGCCGGCCTGCGCGTCGTCGCCTCCAAGCGCGTCTGGATGAGCAAGCGCGAAGCTGAAGGCTTCTACGCTGTTCACAAGGAACGTCCGTTCTTCGGCGAACTCGTTGAAGGCATGACCTCCGGCCCGACCGTCGTTCAGGTTCTGGAAGGCGAAGGCGCCATCCTCAAGAACCGCGAAATCATGGGCGCAACCAACCCGGCAAACGCTGCCGAAGGCACGATCCGCAAGGTTCATGCTCTCTCGATCGGCGAAAACTCGGTTCATGGTTCCGACGCTCCGGAAACGGCTGCCCAGGAAATCAAGTACTGGTTCTCCGACACCGAAATCGTCGGCTGATTGAGCGCCGGAGCATTCCCTGGGAATGCATTGAATTGACTCATGAAAGCCGGGCTCGTCCCGGCTTTTTGTTAGGCCGGACACTTGTCCGTATTCAAAAAATCCGTCGTCCCATCCGGCTTGAAAACCTCGGGGTTCTTCTCGTATCCGGCACCGAGCACCAGCGGCTTGCTCGGGAGCACGGTCTGGTCGAGATCGGATTTGAACTGCGCCTTCAGTTCCTGCAAGAGCTTGCCATCCTTGTCGACGAGCTTGATCGTAACGGAATAGGGCCGGTCCTTGACCACGCAGTGCAGGTTTTCGCTCTGGACGGAAATCTTGTCATCCATCGGAAAAACCTTCTGGTTCAGAACCAGTGGCGCGCCACCCTGCGGGTTATCGAACTCCGCGACGATGGTCGAGCCGTCGGGAATAGGCGCCGTCTTCTTCATCGTCAGCAGGTAGGTGGCGCTGGCGTTTCGATAGTTGAAGACGAAGAGATGGCCCGTCACCTCCAGCATGGTTTCGGCCTGGCGCTGGCAGGCGGAAAGCATCAGCCCCGCTGCCGCGAGGGCCGTGATGATCGAACGCCGTTTCATGGCGTCTCCTCCTTCTTTTTCCTCCGGTAATGCCTGCTTGCCTTGGCGCGGTTGCCGCAGACGGCCATGTCGCACCAGGCTCGGCTTTTGTTCTTGCTGCGGTCGATGAAAAGCCAGCCGCAATTGCCGCAGATCTTCATCCGCTCCGGATCGGGCATGGCGATCAGCCGCAGAACCGAATGGGCCGTCGCCGCATCGAGTCCCTTCCCTGCTGCACCGCGGAGCGTCCGCACCAGCGCCTCCAGCAGTTCGGCAAGAAGCCCGTTGTCGTTTTCCTCGATCACGCGCCGGCGGAAATAGCGGTCCGTTGCTTCCCGCAGTTCGATGAAGTTCGCCCTATTCTGCGCTCGGACCGGCACTATGTCGCCGAAAAGTGCCCGTTCGGCGCAGAATTCCTGTGCCGCATCGGGGAAGCGCTCCATTTGTCCTTCGGCCTCGAATCGGTCGATGCGGCGCGCAGGATCGTGACGCAGGATGACGCTGTTGGCGACATCGAGCGCCAATGCGCCGCCGGAAAAACGGTGAGGGGTCCAGGAGAAGCTCATGGGAAAAATATAACTGGTAAACCGCATTTTACCAGTTATTATTTTGAGCCGATCCGGAGTTTCGGGAATGGCCTATCTTCTGCAGCAACTGGCGAATGCGGTGCCGCTCGCGGCACTCTACGCTACGCTTGCCTTCGGCTATTCGATTGCCTTCGGCGTCACCAAGCGAGCCGACATTACCTATGGGGCGATTATCGCCTTTGCCGGCCAGATGCTTCTGCTCTTCACGGACATGGCGTATAACCGGCTATGGCTGGTGCTGCCTGCGGCGATAGCGATCGGCGTCTGCGCCTCGCTGATCTATTCGGTCGGGGCAGGGGCCTGGATCGGTCGTTCCATCATGCAGCCGCTCGCCAGCAAATCGCCGAACACGGTTATGGTCGCAGCACTCGGCATGATGATCGTGCTGATGGAAACGGCACGCCTTGCCGCCAATACCCGCGCCATCTGGCTGCCACCGCTCCTGAACGACACTGTCACTTTCTGGAGCGACGGCACCTTCCGGGTGACGCTCACTTATATCCAGCTTCTGGATACGGTCCTGATGTGTGCGATTATCGCGATCGGCACACTGATCCTGAAGTGCACAGTATGGGGCCGCCTGTGGCGGGCCGTCATCGACGATCCGCTCGCCGCCGAACTCTGCGGCACCAGCGCCCGCCGCGTCTTCCTGGTATCCTATGCAGCGGCGGCCCTCGTCGCCACCTGCTGCGGCATCCTTGCTACCTTCTACTATGGATCGATGGATTTCGGCGCGGGACTGATGTTCGGCCTGAAGGTGCTGATGATTGCGGCCGTCGGCGGCTATTCCGATCCGCTGCGCTCGGCGGGCGGCGCTGCCGGCCTGGCGCTTGTCGAAACGTTCTGGGGCGCCTACGGCTCCTTCATCTGGCGCGATCTCGCCATTTTCTCGCTGCTGGTTTTCCTGCTGGTGCTGAGTCGCCGCGAGCGCGTCGTGCTCTGACTATTTCCAGCGGTCGCGCGCCGTGTCGTCGGCGTCCTTTGCTGCGATCCAGTCGCCCGTATTTCCATCCTTGCCATGTTCCTTCTTCCAGAAGGGAGCCGAGGTCTTCAGGAAATCCATGACGAAGTTTGCGCCGTCGAAGGCCGCCTGCCGGTGCGCAGCCGCGGCGACGACCAGCACGATATTCTCCCCGGCTGCAATCTTTCCAAAACGGTGAATGGCCGTCAGGCCGTCGAGCCCGAAACGCGCGATCGCGAGTTCGCCGATGCGGGTCATCTCCGCTTCCGCCATGCCGGGATAATGTTCGAGCTCCAGCGCCGATAGCGTGCCGCCTTCGTCACGGCAGAGGCCGGAAAAGGTAACGACCGCGCCGATGCCAGGCTTGCCTTTGGACAGCCGGTCGACCTCCGCCTGCAGGTCGAAATCCTCGCGCTGGACGCGGATGGTGGGGGTAATGGTCACAGCAGGCTCCTCCGCCCGGCGGGATTTGCCGTTCTTAGCCACCCGTCATCGGTGGGAAAATGCCGATTTCCTTGGCGCCTGTTATCGGCTCGTCATGCTCCACATGCTCCTGATCGATCGCCACTCGGATCACATCGGGATATTGAAGAGCCATCTCATATTCCTCGCCCAGGCCCTTCAAATGATTCAGAAGATCGGCAACGCTGACGACGGAGGCGGGGAGCTCGATTTCCTCTTCTCCCTTGCCGATGCGTTCGCGCACCCAGGCGAAATAGACAAGCCGTGTCATTCTTCGTCATCCACGATATGTTTCAGCCCGGCGCGGAAATAGTCGTAGCCCGTATAGATCGTCAGCAGCGCAGCGATCCACAGAAGCGCGATGCCTGTCTGCGTCGTATAGGGGAAAATCTCGTCGCCAGCGGGGCCGGCCAACAGGAAGGCAATGGCGACAAGCTGCAGTGTCGTCTTCCACTTGGCGATGCGCGTCACCGGCACACTGACCTTCAGCGCCGCCAGATATTCCCGCAGGCCCGAAACCAGGATCTCGCGGCAGAGAATGGTGATCGCCGCCCAGATCGACCAGCCGGCGATGGTCTGGTCGGCCGCGACCAGAAGAAGGATCGAGGCGACCAACAGCTTATCGGCGATCGGGTCGAGCATGCGGCCGATATTTGACGTCTGGTTCCAGATGCGCGCGAGATAACCGTCGAGGAAATCCGTGAGCGAGGCGATGACGAAGATCCACAGCGCCACCCAACGCGCAGTGTTGCTGATCGACAGCTTGCCTTCGATGAAGAAGCAGAGAACGATCAGCGGCACAGCCAGGATGCGGCCGTAGGTCAGGAGATTGGGGATGTTATACGCACGCGATGCCATGGAGCGGTTCTCTGTGATGATGCGGCGGTAGATGACGGCTTTGGACCTCGACCGTCAACATTCTTTCTGCTTTTTCGCTGCCTTTGCGTGGAATTTGCGACCGGCGCCGCTTATTTCGCGGCGTCGTCGTGAAAATGATTGTAGACCTGCTTGGCGACGGTCTCGGAAATCCCCTCCACGGCCATGAGATCGGAAAGGGCGGCGCGCGACACCGCTTTTGCCGTGCCGAAATGCTGCAGCAGCGCCCGCTTGCGGGATGGGCCGATGCCGCCGATCTCGTCGAGCGGGTTCTTGACCATCTCCTTCTTGCGCCGCGCGCGGTGGGAGCCGATCGCAAAACGGTGCGCCTCGTCGCGCATGCGCTGGATGAAATAGAGAACCGGATCGCGCGGCGGCAGTGTGAAGCCTCCCTTGCCCGGCGCAAAGAAACGCTCGCGCCCTGCCTCGCGGTCCACACCCTTGGCAACGCCGATGGCGATCACGCTGTCGGTAATGCCGAGTTCTTCCAGGATCGCGCGCACCGCCGTCATCTGCCCCTGGCCGCCATCGATGAGGATCACGTCGGGCCAGGCGGGGAAGGGCATGTCGGCCGCATCTGCGGCAGAGACCTGCGCGCTGCGATCAGGAATGCCTTCTTCCTTGAGCAGGCGCGAGAAACGCCGCGTCATCACCTCGCGCATCATGCCGAAGTCGTCGCCGGGGGTGATCTCGGTCGATTTGATGTTGAACTTGCGATACTGGTTCTTCACGAAGCCTTCCGGCCCTGCGACCACCATGCCGCCGACCGCATTTGTGCCCATGATATGCGAGTTGTCGTAGATCTCGACACGCTGCGGCACATAGGGCAGGCCGAACGTCTCCTTGAAACCTTCCAGCAGCCGTGACTGCGATGCCGTCTCGGCAAGCTTGCGGCCATGCGCCTCGCGGGCATTGGCGATGACATGCTCTACGAGATCGCGCTTTTCACCGCGCTGCGGAACGAGGATCGAAACCTTGTGCCCGGCCTTTTCGCTGAGTGCTGCGGCCAGCAGTTCCAACTCCTCCACCGTTTCCGACAGCATGATCTGCCGCGGCACCGGCTTGTCGTCATAGAACTGAGCGAGGAACGCATTCAGCACCTCGGCGCCTGACAGTTGCGGATCGGCTTTCGGGAAATAGGCGCGGTTGCCCCAGTTCTGCCCGGTGCGGAAGAAGAAGACCTGGATACAGGAAATCCCGCCTTCGTGATGGATAGCGAAGACATCGGCTTCCTCGACGCCGGCCGGATTGATGCCCTGATGGCTCTGCACATGCGAAAGTGCGGCAAGGCGGTCGCGATAAATGGCCGCCCGCTCGAAATCGAGGTCCTCGGCGGCAGCATTCATCGCTTCCGCCATATGCTCTTTCACATTCTGGCTCTTGCCCGACAGGAAATCCTTGGCTTCGCGAACCAGTTCCGCATAGCCCTCATCGCTGACTTCATGCGTGCACGGCCCGGAACAGCGCTTGATCTGATAGAGCAGGCAGGGCCGGGTGCGCGTCTCGAAAACGCTGTCGGTGCAGGTGCGGATCAGGAAGGCGCGCTGCAGCGAGTTGATCGTGCGGCCGACCGCACCGGCAGACGCGAAGGGGCCGAAATAGTCGCCCTTGCGCGCGCGGGCGCCGCGATGCTTGAAGATGGCAGGCGCGCGATGATCGCCTGTTATCAGGATATAGGGAAACGACTTGTCGTCGCGCAGCAGCACGTTAAAGCGCGGCCGCAAGCGCTTGATCAGATTCGCTTCCAGCAGCAGCGCCTCGGTTTCCGTCCGCGTCGTGACGAATTCCATATTGGCTGTCTGGCGCACCATCTGGGCGATGCGGTTGGAGTGCACACGACCAACCGCGTAATTGCCGACGCGCTTCTTCAGGCTGCGGGCCTTACCGACATAGAGCACGTCGCCCGCCTCGTTGAACATGCGGTAGACGCCGGGACTGTTCGGCAGGCGCTTGACGAATTCGGCGATCAGATCGGCGCCAACAAGGCCTGTTTCGTTGACGCTGCCGGCATTCCAGTCGACCGCTGCAGAAATCGGCGAGGCAGAGGCATCACCTTCCACCTCGATGATATCGTCGTCGTTTTCGTCGGTCTCATCATAAAGAACACCGCCATCGGGCAGCTTCTTGGCATTCATTCCTTGATCTCCAGCACATCCGGCGTCTGCCACGCGAGATGCTGGCCGCCGTCGAGTGCAATCATCTGACCCGTAATCGAAGGAGTCTCGAACAGAAAACGAATCGTTCGACCGAATTCTTTGAGCTCAGGTCCTCGCTTCAAGATAAGGGCTGAAACCTGCGCTTGGAAGTCCTCCTGCAATTGCCGTTCGCTCGGCATCGAAGGGCCGGGGCCGATTGCATTGACGCGGATGCGCGGCGCCAGCGCCTGCGCCATGGTCTGCGTCGCCGTCCACAGCGCCGATTTCGACAGAGTATAGGAGTAGAAGCTCGGCCGCAGCGCCCAGACACGCTGGTCGATGACGTTGACGATCAGCCCCTCATGCGCCTCCGGCAGTTGTTCGGCGAATTTGGCAGCAAGGATTGACGGCGCGCGAACATGGATGGCGAAATGCTCGTCCCACACCTGGGCATCGAATTTGCGAAGCGAATCCTCGAGAAAAATCGACGCGTTGTTGACGAGAAGATCGATCGGGCCGAGCGCCTCGCACGCCTTCCCGACAAGCCCGCCGGCCTCATCGATTTTGGCGAGATCGGCCTTGATCGCAACCGCCCGATGCCCTTTCTGCCGCAATTCCGCCACAAAATCTTCGGCCTCGGCGAGCGAGCCGTTGGCGTGAATTGCGACCGAAAATCCATCAGCAACAAGGTCTTCGGCGATTGCCCGGCCTATTCTTTTGGCGGCACCCGTCACGAGCGCCGCGCGAAGTCTTTTCTGGGTCAAGAGATAGCCTTCTGATCCTGCGAGTCCGTTTGCTGACTATATAAGGGCAGGCTCTAATTATATAAATAGGCCGAAATCATTGCCTGTGCCGTGCGGATATTCTATGTATTATTTGCAGTCGCGATTTATTAAAACAGGTATTGTAAGTTTAACTGATTATTATCCTTAATAAACGGTATGTTGCAACCAAGCAACATCGAATTTCTGCCGTCGCGCAGCCACAATGATATCACAATTTGGCTCTTTCAAATCCGCATTTGCATTCCAATTTCACTCTCGAACCGGAAGGGACATTTAATAATCCCCCGTGAATGCTTCGCCGAATTTGAGTTGACGGGCGCGCGGGACTGAAAGGAGAAAAGTATGCGTATACTCTTTGCTGGCCTCATGGCTTCCGCTCTCGCCGTTGGCGGTTTCTCGGTAGCCCACGCAGCTGATGCCGTGGATCAGGTTCCGCAGGCCCCGGTCGCTGAGGAAACCCCGGCTCCGGTCAACAACTGGCAGGGCTTCTACCTCGGTGGCGCAGCGACCTACAATATGGGCAGCTTTGGTTCCGATCGCGACACCTATGATTGGGGCGGTCAGCTCTTCACCGGTTACAACTTCCAGCAGGGCCAGATCGTTTACGGCGCTGAAGCCGATCTCGGCTACGGCGATGCGGACGTCACCCAGGACGGCATCAAGAACAAGACCGGCTGGAACGGCTCCGTCCGTGGCCGCGTCGGTTACGACCTGAACCCCTTCCTGCTCTATGGTACGGCAGGTCTGGCACTCGCCAACACCAAGGTTTCCGACGGCACGTCTTCCGACAGCAAGACCGCCTACGGCTACACGGTTGGCGCCGGTGTCGAAGCCTTCGTGACCAACAACATCACGACGCGCCTCGAATACCGCTACACCGACTACCAGGACAAGGACTACAATCTCGACTCCGGCAGCGTTTCGCGCGGCTTCGACGAAAACAGCGTCAAGGTCGGTATCGGCGTCAAGTTCTGATAAGAATTGTATCTGACATGATAAAAGCCGGGCCTCGTGCCCGGCTTTTTGTTGCTGCGTCGATCTGAAATCTCACGCGTCCTGGAGATCTCTCAGGCCCTTCAAATCTTTCAGGCCCTTCAAATCTTTCAGGCTTGTGGCTTCAGCTGATCGTAGCCGTCGAACCTCTTCTCGAATTCCTTGAGCCAGCCGATCAGCTCGGCATGGTCTTCTTCCCACTGGCCCTTGAAGCGCAGGTCGAGATAGCCGAGCGTTGCCGCCAGCGCGAAATGCCCGCCATGCAGCTTCTTGCCGAGCTTCGGCGTGTTGGCGGCCAGATAGTTCAGTGCGGTCTCGACCTTCTTCCATTGCCGGTCGAGCCAGGGCTGATGCACCTTTTCTTCATTGCGGAAGCGGCGTTCGTAGACGATCGCGAGCAGGCAGTCGCAGACGCCGTCGCAGAGCGCTTCCAGTACTTCGGCGTCCGTGCGCTTGCGCTTCTTGGAGGGATAGAGCGCGCCCTTCGTCATCCGGTCGAAATAATGCATGATGGCGATACTGTCGAAGATGGAAACGCCGTCGTCCGTCAGCAGCGTCGGGATCTTGCCGAGCGGATTGTTGTCCACGAGGATCGCCGGTCCCGCATTCGTATCGACCCGGATTTGCGCAATCTCGAGACCGAGATGGCGGGCGGCCATGCCCACCTTGCTGGAGAAAGGGGAGGTCGGGGAGCAGAGAAGCTTCATAGGGCACCTTTTGAAATGCGGATTGCCGGGACTATTCCCCCGCGCTACAGATTCGGTCAATCGGCCTTGGCAGGCTTCGTCTCTCCGCGCAGCCAGAAGGCACGCTGCGAGGCGAAACGGTCCTGCGCCAGATGGTCCTTCAGGACCGGCAGCAACTGGTGCAGCTCGTCCTTCAGCGTGAAGGGTGGGTTGACGACGATGAGTCCCGAGCCGGTCAGCCCCGTCGTCTCGCGGTCGCTGCGCACGGCAAGTTCGGCGCAGAGCATCTTCGGAATGTCCAGCGCCTGCAGCGCCTCATGGAAGTCCTTGATCGGTGCGCCCTTCTTCAGCGGATACCAGAGGCAATAGGTACCACCCGGAAAACGCCGGTAAGCCCTAGCGAGGCCATCCACCAACCGCTCATATTCGCCGTCCTCCTCGAAAGGCGGATCGACGAGCACGATACCGCGCTTTTCCTTCGGCGGCAGATGCGCGCCGAGCGCCAGCCAGCCGTCGAGCTCGATGATGCGCGCATGGTGATCGCCTTCGAAGACGCGATGCAGGCGAACAAAATCCTCCGGGTGCAGCTCCATCGCCGAAAGCCGGTCCTGTGGGCGAAACAGCATGCGCGCAAGCTTTGGGGAGCCCGAATAGAAACGCAGGCCGCCCTGCGGGTTGAGTTCGCGGATCGCGGAGAGATAGGGTTCCAGCAGTTCGGAAACCTGCGGCCCGAGATCGGTCTCCAGCAGCTTGCCGATACCGCCTTGCCACTCGCCGGTCTTCTGCGCTTCCTCGGAAGAGAGATCGTAGAGGCCGATGCCGGCATGCGTGTCGAGCACCCGAAAGCCGGCGTCCTTCTTCTGCATATAGCGGATCAAACGCGCCAGCACCGCATGCTTCAGGACATCGGCGAAATTGCCTGCATGGTAGATGTGGCGATAGTTCATTTTCGCTGATGCCTGTTATGAATTCGGATCATTGGGAGTTTTTGTGCCTTTTGGGCGGTCGAGCCTTGGCATATAGAAATCGCATGAACATTGCGACCCCCATCAACGCCAAATCCCGGATCGGTCATACGGCCTGTCCGCATGACTGTCCCTCCACCTGCGCGCTGGAGGTGGATATTACGGAGGACGGCCGCATCGGTCGCGTCCGGGGTGCGAACGATCATTCTTATACATCGGGCGTCATCTGCGCCAAGGTCGCCCGTTATGCCGAGCGCCTCTATCATCCCGATCGCCTGATGCATCCGCTGCGCCGCGCCGGCGCCAAGGGGGCAGGGCAATGGCAGCAGATCTCCTGGGATGATGCGCTGGACGAGATTGCCGAAGCCTTCGTGAAGGCTGAGGCGAAGGATGGCAGCGAAGCGATCTGGCCGTATTTCTACGCCGGCACCATGGGCTGGGTGCAGCGCGACTCGATCGAGCGCCTGCGCCACGCCAAGTGCTATTCCGGCTTCTTTTCCTCGATCTGCACCAACCCCGCCTGGACCGGATTCACCATGGGGACCGGCATGCTGCGCGGCCCGGACCCGCGGGAAATGGCCCGCACCGACTGCGTCGTCATCTGGGGCACCAATGCGGTTGCGACGCAGGTCAACGTGATGACCCACGCGATCAAGTCGCGCAAGGAGCGTGGCGCCAAGATCGTCGTCATCGACATCTACGACAATCCGACGATGAAGCAGGCCGACATGGCCCTCATCGTCAAGCCCGGCACCGATGCAGCCCTTGCCTGCGCCGTCATGCATATCGCTTTCCGCGACGGTTATGCCGACCGTGCCTACATGGCGAAATACGCCGACGATCCCGCCGGCCTCGAAACGCATCTGAAGGCGAAGACGCCGGAATGGGCCGCCGCCATCACCGGTCTTTCGGTCGAGGAGATCGAAGCCTTCGCCAAACTCGTCGGCACGACCAAAAAGACTTTCTTCCGCCTCGGTTACGGGTTTACCCGCCAGCGCAATGGCGCGGTCGCCATGCATGCCGCCGCCTCGGTCGCCACCGTGCTCGGCTCCTGGCAATATGAGGGTGGCGGCGCCTTCCATTCGAACAGCGATATCTTCCGCATGAACAATGCGGAGCTGACCGGCAAATCGATGAAGGATGCCGACATCCGCATGATCGACCAGTCGCAGATCGGCCGTGCGCTGACCGGTGATGCCGTGGCGCTCCGCCATCGCGGGCCAGTGACGGCCATGCTGATCCAAAATACAAATCCGGTAAACATCGCCCCGGAACAGCGGCTGGTGAAGCGCGGCTTTGCCCGCGACGACCTCTTCGTTGCCGTCCATGAGCAGTTCATGACCGAGACGGCCGACATGGCCGATATCGTCATTCCCGCCACCATGTTCGTCGAGCATGACGATATCTACCGCGCCGGCGGCCAGAACCACATCCTGCTCGGCCCGAAGCTCGTCGAACCGCCGCCGACGGTGCGAAGCAACCTGTTCGTGATCGAAGAACTGGCAAAACGCCTCGGCGTCGCCGATCGCCCCGGCTTCGGTTTCACGGCGCGCGAGTTGGTCGACCGCGTGCTGGCCGCGAGCAATCTGCCGGATTACGACTATTTCCTCGAGCATAAGTGGTTCGACCGCCAGCCCGCCTTCGAAGACGCACATTATCTCAATGGTTTCGCCCATCCCGACGGCAAGTTCCATTTCCGGCCGGACTGGGTGAACGACCCCGCCCCGAACAAGCCGTCGGCTTCCGTCGGCGCGCTCGGCCCCTACGCAGAGCTACCGCCTTTCCCGGATCAGGTCGATGTCATCGAGCTCGCCGATCCCGAGCATCCCTTCCGCCTGGCGACCTCGCCGGCGCGCAACTTCCTGAATTCGAGCTTCTCGGAAACCAAGACCTCACGCCAGAAGGAAGGCCGTCCGGAAGTGATGATCAACCCTGTCGATGCCGAGGCGAACGGTGTCGGCAATGGCGACCTCGTCCGTATTGGCAATATGCGCGGTGACCTGCGGATCCACGCCCGCGTAACGACCGAGGTCAAGCCAGGCGTTTTGATTGCAGAGGGCCTTTGGCCCAACAAGGCGCATGTCGATGGCGAAGGCATCAACGTTCTCACCGGTGCCGATCCCGTTGCGCCCTATGGCGGTGCTGCCGTCCATGACAACAAGGTCTGGCTTCGCAAGGACGTCATATGACGCAATCTAAGGCAAAAGTGGAAATCGTCGGCAAGGAAATCCTGTCCGACGGCTGGACGAAGTTGACCAGCTACATGATCGATTACACCGACCGGAATGGCGTGACCCATCGCCTGCCACGCGAGGTCTATCACCGCACGCCCGCCGCCTGTATCCTTCTTTACGATCCCAAGCGTGACGTGGTCGTGTTGGTGAAGCAGTTCCGCCTGCCGGCCCATGTGAACGGCGATCCCGCCTGGATGATCGAAGTCCCGGCCGGCCTGCTCGACGGCGATGAACCCGAGGCCGCGATCCGTCGCGAGGCGATGGAAGAGACGGGATACACGGTTCGCGATATCCGCTTCCTGTTCAGATCCTACACAGCACCGGGCTCCATCACCGAGATCGTGCATTTCTTCGCAGCGGCAATCGATACCGCCGACCGCACGTCCGACGGCGGGGGGCTGGAAGACGAGCATGAGGATATCGAAGTGCTGGAAATCCCGCTGCCGCAGGCTCTCGCGATGATAGAAGAAGGAGAGATCATCGATCTCAAGACGATCATGCTGCTGCAATGGACGGTGGCAAACAAGAGCCTGCTTGGCGCCTGAAAGTCCGGCTTTGAAGCGTGACGGTTGGGGGCCATGCGCACCGCCTGAATTCCTTGGAATTCTTCATCCAATTGTCACGAAGCGGGACTAAGCGCTGCCATTTGACAATCATCGGATACGTCAGGAGAAAGCCCATGTGGCTCAGCAATTTCACCCTCGTTCTCCCAGGCGAGGTGGTGAGTGAAGGTTCCGTGCGGATTGAAGATGGCGTGATCGCCGAAATCAGGCCGGAGCCGGTCGCCAATGCCGTCATTGACGGCGGCGGGCGTCTGCTGATGCCCGGTTTCGTCGATCTGCATGGCGACATGATCGAGCGCGAGATCGCGCCGCGCCCGAACGCCCAGATGCCGATCGATTTCGGCATACACGAACTCGACAAGAAGCTTGCCGCTGCCGGCGTAACGACGGCTTTTGCCGCCGTCTCCTTCGCGACGGAAAGCGTCTACGGCCATGTCCGTTCGCTGGAGACGACCTCGGCCGTCATCGAGGGTATCAACACGCTGCGCGATAACCTGCTGATCGATCACCGTGTCCATGCCCGCTACGAGATCACCAATATCGGTGCGGCACCGACGCTGGAGCGGCTGCTGGAAGCCGGCCATATCGACATGGTTTCGCTGACCGACCACACGCCGGGGCAGGGCCAGTACAACGACATCAAGAGCTATATCCTGAGCATTTCCGAGCGCCGCGCCATATCGGAGGAAATGGCTGCGGAGGTCGTTGCCAAGCGCATCGCCATGCGTGACAATCCCGAGATCGATGCCAAGCTGAAGCATATCGTAGCCCTCGCGAAGAAGCATGGTCTCTCGCTCGCCTCTCATGACGATGACAGCGTCGAAAAGGTCATCGAAATGTTCGCTCTCGGCGTCACGATCAGCGAATTCCCGGTCACGCTGCCTGCCGCCGAAGAAGCCCGCCGCCGCGGCCTCTGGACACTGATGGGCGCACCGAATGCACTGCGCGGCAAATCCATGTCCGGCAATCTGAGCGCGCTCGACGCCGCAAAGGCGGGCCTGCTGACGGTGATCGCTGCCGATTACCATCCGGCTGCCTTCGTGCCCGGCATCTTCAAGCTGGCGGAAATGGTTGAGGGTGGGCTTCCCGCTGCCGTCGCCATGGCGACGGCTAATGCCGCCCGTTCAGCCGGCCTGATGGATCGCGGCGAGATCGCCGTCGGCCAGCGCGCCGATACGGTTGTGATCGAGCCGGGTGACGTTCATCGCATCCGCGCCACCTTCCGCGGCGGCAAGTTCATCTACAGCGACGGCACGCTGCACCCGCTGCAGACCCTTGCGGCCTGAGGTCAGGGTTTAGAGCAATTCCAGCAAAAGTGTGCAGCGGTTTTGCGCCCGGAATTGCGTACAAACAAGCAGATAGAGCGCTTTCGTGATTCGAAGAAAAACGAAAGTTCTCTAGTCGCCGATCAGCGAAATAAGCTGGGATTTGGGGGCGGCGGCGGTGGAAGCTGCCGCCCCGACTGCCTTCCCGCCTTCCATCTTCACCTTGCCTTCGGCAAAGAGCTTGAGCGCCTGCGGATAGAGTTGATGCTCGATGGTCAGTATGCGTCCTGCCAGCGCTTCCGCCGTATCGCCCGCAAGTACAGGCACGGCGGCCTGGCCGATGACCGGGCCTTCATCCATGCCTTCGGTGACGAAATGCACGGTGCAGCCGGCGATCCGCATGCCGGCGTCGATCGCCCGCTGATGCGTGTGCAGCCCCGGAAAGAGCGGCAGAAGGGAAGGGTGGATATTGAGGATCCGACCCTCATGGCGCTGGATGAAGACGGCTGAGAGGAGCCGCATATAGCCGGCAAGACAGATGATATCAGGCGAAAGCTCATCGAGAGCGGCAAAGATTGCCGCCTCATGCTCGTCCTTGCTCGCATAGTCCTTGCGCACGAAGGCGAAGGTCGGAATGCCCTCCGCCGCCGCCTTGGCAAGCCCGCCTGCATCCGCCTTGTCGGAGATCACGCCGACGATCTCGGCCGGATAGTCCGCAGCCTTCGCCGCCTGCACCAGTGCCATCATGTTGGAGCCGCTGCCGGAAATGAAGACGACGGTGCGTTTGCGCGGCGAGTTCATAGGGCGAGCGTGCCCTTATAGATGGTGCCGGCAGTGCCTTCGGCGCGGGCAACCATGCGGCCGAGCGCTACGACCTTTTCACCTTCCGCTTCGAGCACCTGGGAGACCGCGGCAACATTCTCTTCGGCGACGACGACGATCATGCCGATGCCGCAGTTGAAGGTGCGCAGCATTTCCGTGGCTTCGACGCCACCCGTCCTGGCCAGCCACGAGAAGACTGCTGGAGCTTCGACGGCGGAGAGATCAATCTCGGCAGCGAGGTGCTTCGGCAGCACGCGCGGAATATTCTCCGGGAAACCGCCGCCGGTAATGTGGGCTAGCGCCTTCAGCGCACCCGTCTCGCGGATCGCTTTCAGCAGCGGCTTCACATAGATGCGGGTCGGCGTCAGCAGCGCTTCGCCGAGCTTCTTGCCCTCGGCAAACGGTGCCGGCGCATCCCAGCCGAGGCCTGAAAGCGAAACGATCTTGCGCACCAGCGAAAAACCGTTGGAGTGGACGCCGGAGGAGGAAAGGCCAAGAATGACGTCGCCTTCGGCAATATCACCCGATGGCAGCAGATTGCCGCGCTCGGCGGCACCCACCGCAAAACCGGCGAGATCATAATCGCCGGAGGAATACATACCCGGCATTTCGGCCGTTTCACCGCCGATCAGCGCGCAACCCGCCTCGCGGCAGCCGGCGGCGATGCCGCCGACGATGGCTGCGCCCTGATCCGGATCAAGCTTGCCGGTCGCGAAATAGTCGAGGAAGAAGAGCGGCTCCGCGCCCTGCACGACGAGATCGTTGACGCACATGGCAACGAGGTCCATGCCGACGGTTTCGTGATAATTCGCATCGATGGCGATCTTCAGCTTGGTGCCGACGCCATCATTGGCGGCAACAAGCACCGGATCGGTAAAGCCTGCAGCCTTCAGGTCGAAGAGGCCGCCGAAGCCGCCGATCTCGCCATCCGCGCCTGGACGGCGCGTGGAACGCACGGCTGGCTTGATCTTCTCCACCATCAGGTTGCCGGCATCGATGTCGACGCCTGCATCGCTGTAGGTCAGACCGTTTCTTCCAGACTGGCTCATGATGATCTCCAGAGGATTTGAAGCTGCGGATAAAAGACCGCGTCACATGCCGGTCGCAATTGCATGAGAGTGCGCTTTATGCAAGCGTTGCAAGGGAAAAGCCCCCATTTTCCAGCTAATCCCTGTGCGCTTTCCGGATTTGGTGCAACGGGGTTGACCATCTTTGCGCCTCCATCCTATGTGCTGGATGGGCACGGGCAAGGCGTGCGGTCAGCGGGGAAGCGATGCCACAACAGGTCAGCGGAACGATACTGAAGCGCCAGGTCATCTTCTGGGTGGCGGTTCTGCTCATCTTCATCGCCTTCCTCTATATTTTCAGCTCGATCCTGCTGCCTTTCATCGCCGGCATGTCGATCGCCTATTTTCTCGATCCCATAGCAGACAGGCTGGAGCGCCTCGGCTTGAGCCGGCTTATGGCGACCATCGTCATCCTGGTGGCCTTCGTCATCGTCTTTGCGCTGGCGCTGGTGATCCTGATCCCCGTTCTCATCAACCAGTTCAACGATTTCGCCCAGCGCGTGCCGGGTTATATCAGCCAGTTGCAGGAATTCATCGCCCATTACCAGGATTCCGTGCTGCCGGGCTGGATCAAGAGCCAGCTCGGCACCATCAAGAACAATTTCTCGACTATCCTGTCGGAGGGCATGGGCTTCCTCACCGGGCTCTTCTCGCAGATCTGGAATTCCGGCAAGGCGATCGTTGACGTCATCTCGCTGCTCATCGTCACGCCGGTCGTCGCCTTCTATATCCTGCTCGATTGGGACCGCATGGTTGCCAAGGTCGATGAATGGGTTCCGCGTAATTATGTGAAAGACGTCCGTCAGATCGCCAGCGAAATGGATCAGGCGATTGCCGGCTTCATCCGCGGGCAGGGTTCGCTCTGCCTCATCCTCGGCATCTATTATGCGGCAGGCCTCTCGATCGTCGGCCTGAACTTCGGGCTGCTCATCGGCCTCTTCTCCGGCATGATCAGCTTCATTCCCTATGTGGGCTCGCTGGTTGGGCTCGTGCTTGCGGTTGGCGTGGCGATCGTCCAGTTCTGGCCTGATTATATCTGGATTATCGCAGTTCTCGCGGTCTTCTTCTCTGGCCAGTTCCTTGAAGGCAATATCCTGCAGCCGAAGCTCGTAGGCTCCAGCGTCGGCCTGCACCCTGTCTGGCTGATGTTTGCGCTCTTTGCCTTCGGTGCGCTCTTCGGTTTCGTCGGCCTGCTGGTCGCTGTACCGGCGGCAGCGGCCGTCGGCGTCCTTGTCCGCTTTGCGCTTTCGCGCTACCTTCAAAGTGATCTCTACTATGGCAGGTCGCCGGGCGGCCGGGCCGGGAAGATGAAATCTGTTTCCGATGAATGACGTGACGAACGCTGATCCGAAGCGCAAGGCCGGAGAACAGCTTCCTTTGGCCTTTTCGCATGACGCCGCGACAGGGCGCGATGACCTGCTTGTCTCGGAGCGTCTCGCCGCTGCCGTTTCGATCGTCGATGCCTGGCCGAACTGGCCGTCACCGGTCGTGATCCTTGCCGGGCCTGTCGGGTCGGGCAAATCGCATCTCGCCGGCATCTGGAAGCAATTGAGTGGAGCGGAGGCCATTCATCCCGCTGATGGTTCCGATGCCGCGATCGCGGCTGCAAACGGCCCCGTCCTTTTCGAGGACGTCGACCGCGCGGGTTTCGATGACGCCACGCTCTTCCACGTCATCAACAGCGTGCGGGAAAACGGCACCAGCCTCCTGATGACGAGCCGCCTCTGGCCCATGTCCTGGCCGGTCACGCTGCCCGATCTGCGTTCGCGCCTGAAGGCTGCGACTGTCGTCGAGATCGGCGAGCCCGATGAGGAATTGCTGTCGCAGGTCATCGTCAAGCTCTTTGCCGACCGACAGCTTTATATAGATGACAAACTCGTCCTTTATATCGTCAATCGCATGGAGCGGTCACTCAACGCCGCCCAGACGATTGTCGAAAGGCTCGATCGGCTGGCGCTTTCCAGAGGCACGGGGATTACCCGCACTCTAGCTGCCGAAGTATTGAATGAATTGGGCAATTCCGGCTCGGGCGATTGACTGTCACAGTTCCGTCGTGAAACTGATATATTCGCCAAAGCGATTGAAAGCGGGGTGAGTGGATCATGGACAGCGCATACCAGGAACATCAGGAACTCGCCCCGGAAAACGGCGCAGACCTGCCGCCGCTGGACCAGCTTCTCTCCAGTCCCGAGCGCTTCATCAACCGCGAATTCTCCTGGCTGCAGTTTAACCGCCGTGTCCTCGAAGAGACGCTGAATACCGAGCATCCACTGCTGGAGCGCGTGCGTTTCCTGTCGATCTCGGCTGCCAACCTCGACGAATTCTTCATGGTGCGCGTTGCCGGCCTCGAAGGCCAGGTGCGTCAGAGCATCGTGGTCAAGAGCCCGGATGGCCGCACGCCCGCCGAGCAGTTGGACTCGATCCTCAGCGAGATCGATCATCTGCAGATGGAACAGCAGGCCTCGCTTGCCGTCCTGCAGCAATATCTCGCCAAGGAAGACATCCTGATCGTGCGCCCCGGCGCGCTGAGCGATTCCGACCGTCAGTGGCTGGCAAACGAGTTCGAGCAGTCGATCTTCCCGGTGCTGACGCCGCTGTCCATCGATCCTGCCCATCCGTTCCCATTCATTCCGAACCTCGGCTTCTCGATCGGCCTGCAGCTTGTCAGCCGCAATGGCCGCGAGCCGATGACGGCGCTGCTGCGCCTGCCGCCGGCGCTCGACCGTTTCATACGCCTGCCTGATGACCGCAACACGATCCGCTACATCACGCTCGAAGATGTCGCCAACATCTTCATCCACCGGCTTTATCCGGGTTACGAGGTACAGGGCTCGGGTACGTTCCGCGTCATCAGAGACAGCGATATCGAAGTCGAGGAAGAGGCTGAAGATCTCGTCCGCTTCTTCGAGACCGCGCTGAAGCGCCGCCGCCGCGGCAAGGTCATCCGTATCGAGACGGATTCCGAGATGCCGGCTTCGCTGCGCCAGTTCGTGGTCCACGCCCTCAGCATTCCGGATAACCGCGTTGCGGTTCTGCCCGGCCTGCTGGCGCTCAACACACTCTCGGAAATCACCAAGGCGCCGCGCGACGATTTGCGCTTTCCGCCTTACAATGCGCGATTTCCAGAACGTGTCCGTGAACACGCCGGTGATTGCTTTGCCGCTATCCGCGAAAAGGACATGGTGGTCCATCATCCCTACGAGTCTTTCGACGTGGTGGTCCAGTTTCTTCTCCAGGCTGCGCGCGATCCTGACGTTCTGGCGATAAAGCAGACGCTCTACCGTACCTCCAACGACAGCCCGATCGTGCGCGCTCTGGTCGACGCCGCCGAAGCCGGCAAGTCGGTGACGGCGCTGGTCGAGCTCAAGGCCCGCTTCGACGAAGAAGCCAATATCCGCTGGGCGCGCGACCTGGAGCGCGCCGGCGTGCAGGTCGTCTTCGGTTTCATCGAGCTCAAGACCCACGCCAAGATGTCGCTAGTCGTGCGCCGCGAAGAGGGCAAGCTGCGCACCTACTGCCATCTCGGCACCGGCAACTATCATCCGATCACCGCGAAGATCTATACCGACCTGTCCTTCTTCACGTGCAATCCTGTGATCGCCCACGACATGGCCAACATCTTCAACTTCATCACCGGTTACGGTGAGCCGGAAGAAGGGATGAAGCTTGCCGTTTCGCCCTACACGCTGCGCCCGCGCATTCTTCGCCACATCAACGAAGAGATCGAGCACGCCCGCAACGGTCGTCCGGCAGCGATCTGGATGAAGATGAACTCGCTGGTCGACCCCGACATCATCGACGCGCTTTATACGGCGAGCCGCGCCGGCGTCGAGATCGATCTCGTCGTGCGCGGCATCTGCTGCCTGCGTCCGCAAGTGCCAGGCCTCTCCGACAAGATCCGCGTCAAATCGATCGTCGGCCGCTTCCTCGAGCACAGCCGCATCTTCTGCTTCGGCAATGGATATGGCCTGCCGTCCGACAAGGCCCTCGTCTATATCGGCTCGGCCGACATGATGCCGAGAAATCTCGATCGCCGTGTCGAAACGCTCGTTCCGCTGACGAATCCGACCGTCCACGAGCAGGTTTTGTCACAGATTATGCTCGGCAACGTGATTGACAATCAACAAAGCTACGAGATATTGCCCGACGGTACGTCACGGCGCATGGAAGTGCGCAAGGGCGAAGAACCGTTCAATGCGCAGCAATATTTCATGACCAATCCCAGCCTGTCCGGCCGCGGTGAAGCTCTGAAATCGAGTGCGCCGAAGCTGATCGCCGGTCTGCTCGAAGGCCGAAACAACAAGTAAACTGGACCTAATGGTTGAATCTGAAGCCCAGGGGCGACTTCCGGGTATCGCCCCGGTCTCCGTTGTCGATATCGGATCGAACTCCATCCGTCTGGTCGTCTACGAAGGTCTGTCGCGTTCTCCCACCATCCTCTTCAACGAAAAGGTCCTCTGTGGCCTCGGCAAGGGCATAGCTCTCACCGGCAAGATGGATGAAGAAAGCGTTGCACGGGCGCTTCAGGCCCTTCATCGCTTCAAGGCCCTCTCGGATCAGGCGCGCGCCGCCACCATGTATGTGCTGGCGACGGCTGCGGCGCGCGAGGCGAGCAACGGCCCCGATTTCATCCATCAGGCAGAGACGATCCTGCAGCGGCACGTCCGTATACTCTCGGGTGAGGAAGAGGCGCGCTTTGCGTCGCTCGGCATCATCAGCGGCTTTTACAATCCTGACGGCATAGCCGGCGATCTCGGTGGCGGCTCTCTGGAGCTCATCGATATCAGGGGCAAGGAT
Source organism: Rhizobium sp. WYJ-E13 (assembly GCF_018987265.1). Classification (NCBI taxonomy): domain Bacteria; kingdom Pseudomonadati; phylum Pseudomonadota; class Alphaproteobacteria; order Hyphomicrobiales; family Rhizobiaceae; genus Rhizobium; species Rhizobium sp. WYJ-E13. The sequence goes on from NZ_CP076853.1 coordinate 945,122, forward strand.
GTAAGCGGCGGCATTACCCTGCCGCTCGGCGGTCTGCGTCTGTCCGAATATGCCGGCGGATCACTCGCCAAGGCGCGAGCCTTTGCCCGCAAGCAGGTCAAGACCGCCAGGCTTCTCTCCAAGGGGGAAGGGCGCACCTTCTATGCTGTCGGCGGTACGTGGCGAAACATCGCCAAGCTACACATGGAGATCACCCGCTATCCGCTGCACATGATGCAGGGCTACGAGGTTTCCCTCGAAGGCATGACGCAGTTCCTCGATCAGGTCGTCACTGCCAAGGATTCCAAGGAGCCGGCACTTCAGGCGGTTTCCAAGCATCGCCGTTCGCTGCTGCCCTTCGGCGCCATTGCCATGAAGGAAGTGCTGAACGCCATGAGGCCTTCAGTGATATCCTTCTCCGCGCAGGGTGTGCGCGAGGGTTACCTCTACTCGCTGCTGTCAGAATCCGAGCGCCGGTCGGACCCGCTGCTTGCTGCTGCAGGCGAGCTTGCCATCCTGCGTGCCCGTTCACCGGAACATGCCCGCGAGCTTGCCGATTGGACCGGCCGCATGATGCCCTTCTTTGGCGTGCAGGAAACCGCTGAGGAAAGCCGCTATCGTCAGGCCGCCTGCCTGCTTGCCGATATCAGCTGGCGTGCCCACCCGGATTATCGCGGTGCTCAGGCGCTGAACGTTATCGCCCACTCGTCCTTCGTCGGCATCAGCCATCCCGGCCGCGCCTTCATCGCGCTGACGAACTATTATCGCTTCGAAGGTCTTCACGACGACGGTTCGACGGCGCCGCTCGCCTCAATCGCCGGCCCGCAATTCATCGAACGCGCCAAGCTGCTCGGCGGCATGCTGCGCGTCGTCTACCTCTTCTCGGCCTCCATGCCGGGCATCGTACGCGACCTGACCTTCCGCAAGTCCGCGTCCCCCGATCTCGATCTGGAGTTCGTGGTGCCCCACGAATATCGCGATTTCGCTGGCGAACGGCTCGATGGCCGCTTGCAGCAATTGTCGCGGCTGACGAACAAGCGGCTGGCGTTCCGGTTCGAATAGGTCGATCCGACTTAGTGTTGCCTTACGCCGAACTCCAGCCCCCGATAGCCAAGCAAAAAGGGCAGCACTTTTGCGCCGCCCTCTCAATTTCACTTCAAACACGATTACTTCGCGTTCAGGAACTCACCGACCTCGAGGATGCTGAACTCGTTATTGTCAGCCTTGTCGACGGCGCGGCCGGCCGAGAAGGGCAGGTTGTTGTCGTTGCCGATGATGATGTGCGTGGCGTCGACCCGGTCGACGTTTTCGATCGTCACGAACGGCATGTTGTAGACGCCAGCGATATCGCCGGCCTTCTTCTTGTTGTCCGGATCCTGGATGTTCAGGAGGTCGATGTAGCCGATCTTGCGAACGGCCTTGCCGACATTGGCGTCGTTGAACTCGATCTTGTAGACGCGCTTCAGTTCGGCCGGAGCTTCGAAGCAGTCCGGCTTCGGCTGCTTGGGATCGGCGCAGGCCTTGTCCTTCGTGCCGGCGCCGTTGTCGCGCTCGATGACGAGAGCGGTGCTGTCGTCGAGCATGTTGAAGTCACCGATCGAAGCGCCCTTGTCTTCGAACGGATAGAGCCAGCTGCGGCCCGACCACCTCTTGGAGGCGACGTCGAATTCGATGACGCGGATGGCCGCGTGGCCGTCAACCGATTCCATCTTGCCGTCATCCTGGTAGATGGCGCCTTCGAGCAGGCCGTAGAGCTTGGAGCCGTCCTTCGACATGGCCAGACCCTCGAAGCCGCCGGAGCGTTTCAGGTTGAAGACCGGCATCTTGGCGGCCGGGTTGCCCGGCAGCTGGATCAGCGGATTGTCGGGGGACAGGACCGGCTTGCCGTCGAGCGTGGTGGGGATGACGTCCGTCAGGCGGCCTTCGGTGTCGATCTTCAGGAGATACGGGCCGAACTCGTCGCCGAGCCAGAAGCCGTCGGCAACCGGCTGAACGGATTCGATGTCGAAATCGGCGCCGGTGAGGTAGCGTGTATCGGAGGCTTCGGTGACGATCGGGAATGGAGCGATCTTGTTCGGGTCGGACAGGAAGACGTTCTTGACGACGTCAACCTTGTTGGCGTTCCAGTCGAACTTCAGCTGATGCAGGAACAGCATGGAATCGGACGAGGTGAACTTCGAACCGAAGCCGTTGTCCGAGAGTGTCCAGAAGGTGCCGTCGGGCATGGTCTTGATACCGGAGAAGCCCTGGATCGGCTGGCCGTCGAGCGGCAGCTTGACGTCGGTGACCCGGGCGCCGTCCTTGCCGGCAATCGTGCCGAGCTTTTCGGTGCGCTTGCGGTCCGGCGTCATGAACTTGCCGGAGGTCTTCAGGAAGGCCGGTGCATCGGCCGGGGCCGGGGTCAGCGTATTGGCAGGCAGGATCGCCTGGCCGGCGAGCTTCGCCGGGAAAAGCTGCTGGTCGGCGGAGGCGGAGCCTGCGACGAGCATGAAAAATGATGCGGAAGCAAAAAGAACGTTCTTCATGATGTCCCCATAGAACGGATTGCAGAGGCGCCATCCGCTTAGCAGGGCATTCATATCGGCACATTGACGGTTGGGTGAAGCTTTGGTGAAGTGTCGACGAAGCGCCGGCTCAACCGCGCCGCAGGTTTGCCGGCTGGTTGAGAACGGTCACGGCGCGCGAAGAAAGGGCGACGACATCAAGCCCCTGGCCGCGCCCGCGCACCGCGTGATTGCCGAGGTTTTCGCCGACGATATCCTCGGGAAGCGTCATACGTTGGGCAAGCTCTGCGGAAATCAACACCGGCCGGTTCAGCGTCCGGCAAAGCGACTCCAGCCGCGCCGTGGTGTTCACGGTATCGCCGAAGAAGCTGATCTTGTGATGATCGACGCCGACTTCGGCGGTAATGACACTGCCGCCATGAAGAGCGGCCCTCAGTTTCGGCACCTGGCCATAACTCTTCTTCCAGCTTGCGGCATTGGCTTCGATATCGGCGAGGATATCGAAAAGGCAGCGCACGCAGCGTGCATCCTTCACGCCGCGCGCTAAGGGCCAGGTGATGATCGCGGCATCGCCGACATAGTCGTTGATCATGCCCTTGTGGCGTCGCACCGGCTCCGCGAAGGCCGCAAACAGTGAACTCAGAAGCTGTTGCGCGCGCAGATCCCCATGCTTTTCGGCAAAGGCGGTGGACTCGGCGAGATCGATGAACAGGAAGACGCGCTCTTCCTTCGCCGGATTGCGGTAGCGGCTGACCAGCATGCTGACGAAGACTTCGCGCCCCAGCAATTCGCGCACCCTGAGCAGGAAGATCAGCGTGGCGCAGACGGCAAGCGCATAGAGAAAGATATCGAACGGCATGATCAGCACGTCGATCATCTTCGGTGGCTTCAGAGCGCCCAGCAGAGTGAGAAGGAAACCGGCAGCCGCAAAGCCGATGCTCATCAGGATTTCATAGATGACGAGCTCGGTGATGATGAAGAGCAGTGTCGGAAATCTTTGGATGCGCCGGTAGAGGCCGCGCAAGAATACCCTACGCTCGAAGGCGAGGATCGGCATGCCGATGAAGAGCGCGAAGATCGCTCCGATGATGGGCGTCTGGCCGCTATAGTAGTACAGATCGTAGACCACGCCGCTGAGTGCTAGGACGAGCGCGATCAGGATCCAGTTCTGCGTCGGGGATATCTCTCTCATGCCGCCCTTTCGCCGAAGCACGTCATTCGGCTATTGTTTCCCGCGCAGTGCTATGGTCAAGACATTTCGAATTTAAGGCAGGTCGCGAAAAACTGTGCAGTTGTTTTGCGACAACGACATGCGTAACAACGATTTGAAGTGTGGCCGGCGAACCTGAAGGCGTGCAACTGCTTTGTTAAGCCGGCAGCGCGACGGTCTCGACCTTGCGGCCGGCGAAGCGCAGGGCGATCTCGCCGCGGATGAGCTGCAGCGCCGGCTCACCGAAAAGATCGCGCCGCCAGCCATGCATCGCGCCCACATCGGCCGTTTCGCCCTCAGCCGCGATTCTGTCGAGGTCGTCGCTGTTGGCAATCACCTTGGGTGCCACGCCATGCTTTTCGGAGATCAGCTTGAGCAGTACTTTGAGAAGCTCGACAGCCGCTGCAGCACCTTCCGGCGGCTGTGCCTGGCGCGGTACATGCGGCATTTCGGACCGTGGCAGCGCGAGCGCGGTGTTGACTGCTTCGAGCACCGCCGCTCCGGTAGCCGAACGCTCCCAGCCCTTCGGAATTGTCCGTAGGCGGCCCAATGCCTCGGCATCCTTCGGCTGCTGCTGGGCGATCTCGTAGATCGCGTCATCCTTCAGCACGCGCGAGCGCGGCACGTTGCGGGAGCGGGCCTCGCGCTCCCGCCAGGCGGCAACATATTTCAGGATCGCCAGTTCCTGCGGCTTGCGCAGGCGCAGCTTCAGCCGCTGCCAGGCATCGTCAGGATGGATGTCGTAGGTCTCGCGCGATTCCAGAATGTCCATTTCCTCGCGCAGCCAGGAAGCGCGGCCTTCGCGCTCCAGTTCCGCCTTGAGGTAGAGATAGGCGTCGCGCAAATGGGTGACGTCGGCCAGCGCATATTCGAGCTGCTTGTCGGAGAGCGGCCGGCGGCTCCAGTCCGTGAAGCGCGAAGACTTGTCGATATGGACGTTCTTCGTGCGGCTGATGAGCTGGTCGTAGGAGACGCTGTCGCCAAAGCCGCAGACCATGGCGGCGACCTGCGTATCGAAGATCGGGTGAGGGATCAGGTTGCCGCGATTGAAGATGATTTCAATATCCTGCCGCGCTGCATGAAACACCTTCAGCACATCAGGATTGGCCATCAGTTCGAAGAAGGGTGAAAGATCGATATCCTTCGCCAGCGGATCGACCAGCACTTCCACCGTCGGGCTCGCCATCTGGATCAGGCACAGTTCCGGCCAGAAGGTCGTCTCACGCAGGAATTCAGTATCGATGGTAATGAAATCGGACTTGGCCAGCTCTTTGCAGGCGGCCGCCAGATCGGCGGTGGTTTCGATCATATCAGTTCATTCGCAAGGAAGAGGTCGATTAAACCTTCCTTCCCCTTTCGAAGAGATATGTCAATACGGTGAGCGGGCTTCACCTTCGCGAAGTCTTATTCGCCGGGATGCAGGCGATGTTTTCTGCGGTTGCTGCGTTCATTCGCGAGCACGGCAACCCATCCGCCGATGGCGACCATCGCCGGCAGGATGATAAAGGCGAAGATTTCAATGCCGCTCATTGGGGCACACCTTTAAGTGCGCGTCTTCCTGCTAAATGTAATGCAACCGCAGCGGAAAGCCAACAGAAGGCACCGATCACGAACGTGAAGGTTGCGGCAATGGTTCCGGTTGCGGAGTAAAGCGCTGCGGCGATCGGGGCGAAAACCCCGACCGTCAGACAGGACGTTGAGGCCCTGTCGATCGCATTGGCCAGATATTTGGTACGCTCGATCTCACGCACTGTCGCCTGCCTCCAGATGAATCGCCTGGACGATAGCCGAAAGCGTCATCATATCAAACCACGCGAACGTAGCTTGTCATGCCGGTCTTCTGATGCTCGATGATATGGCAATGCAGCACCCAATCGCCGGGATTGTCGGCGACAAAAGCGAGTTGCACCTTCTCATCCGGTTGCACGAGGTAGGTGTCGGAGACCAGCGGCATGACTTGGCGCGTCGAGGACGAGATGACAGTGAAGCTCATGCCATGCAGATGGATCGGGTGCGTATGCGGCGTGACATTTTCCAGATTGAAGATGTAGCTCTTGCCGAGTTTCAGCTCGGCGAGCGGCGCGGTCGGATCGGACGTGTCGCCCGGCCACGGGACCTTGTTGATGGCCCAGAAGCTGTAGCCGAGTGTGCCGCAAATGCTGTCGACGGCCGCGTTCTCCGCGGTCGCCGACAGCACGAGCGGGATTGCTTCCGCAGACGAGAGATCGGCCTTCGGCACCGGGTTTTCCGCTAGCGTGCCGAGATCGCCGATATCGCGTTTCAGCGACTGGCCGATGGCTCGCAGGCTCGCGATCACCTTCGGCGTCGTACCACGGATATCTTCCAGCGTTGCGACGGCACCCTCGCTGTCGGGCATGCGAACGGCAAGATCGAGCCGCTGCCCCGGACCGACCTGCAGGAGGTCGAGCGGGAAGCGCTTCGGCACCGGATTGCCGTCGATGGCAATGACCGTTGCATCGGCGCCTTCCATTTTAAGCTGGAAGATGCGGGTCACATCGGTGACCGCGATGCGCAGGCGGATCAGCCCGCCCGCAGGTGCGCCATATGCCGGCTCCTGATGCCAGTTCGCGGTGCGCACCGTGCCATACGTGCCGGCCTTGGCCGCATCGCGCGGACGGAACGGCGCGATGAACTGTCCGTCGCCGCCGAGCCGCCAGTCGCGCAGGTTGAGTACGACCTCCGCATCGAAGATAGGATCCGATGGATCTTCCACGACAAGCACGCCCGTCATCCCATGGCCCATCTGGGTCAGCGTGTTGCAGTGCGGGTGATACCAGAAGGTGCCGGCATCCGGTGGCGTGAAGAGATAATCGAAGCTGTCGCCGGTATAGACATAGGGCTGCGTCAGGAAGGGCACGCCGTCCATCTTGTTGTCGATGCGTAGCCCGTGCCAATGGATCGTCGTCGGCTCGTCGAGACTGTTGCTCAGCCGCGCCGCATAAGTTTTTCCCCGCGGCATCCTGAGCACCGGCGGCAGGCCTTCGTCTCCCCATGTCATGATATCCTTGGTTGCCGCTGCATCGACGATCTGTGCTTCCGTCCTGCGTGCCGTCAGCACACGCGGCTCGGGTGCGGCTTCCGCCAGCCCGAACCGTCCCGCAATGGCCATGCCAGCACCATAGGCGCCGGCCACAGCGGAAGCCTTGATGAGGTTGCGGCGTGTGAGCAGGGGCATCGGAAACTCCGTCTTTGATGATGCCTCCTTTTAAAGTTGACTGCCGTCTTCATCAATATGTCGGCTTCTGCCAAACTGCCGCAGCGCGAGCACCGCAACTCCCTCGGAAACGCTGACGCAAACGGCCCGTTGGTCCCGCCAAGTCTTGACAAATCAAAGCGTCCATGCGCTTGTCCGCCCGATTTTCTTGTCGGCGCTGCAGGTCTGCGAACCATGCCGCCGTCTTAAGCCAAATGCCAGGAATTGAGATCATGCACCGCTACCGCAGCCACACATGCGCCGCTCTTCGCAAATCGGACGTCGGCTCGACTGTCCGTATTTCCGGCTGGGTCCATCGTGTCCGAGATCATGGCGGCGTGCTGTTCATCGACCTTCGCGACCACTACGGCACGACGCAGATCGTTGCCGATCCGGATTCGCCGGCTTTCAAGCAGGCAGAAACTGTTCGCGGCGAATGGGTCATCCGCGTCGACGGCCTCGTCAAGGCTCGCACGGAAGATACCGTCAACAAGAACATGCCGACCGGCGAGATCGAGCTCTACGCACAGGAGATCGAAGTTCTCTCTGCTGCAAAGGAATTGCCGCTGCCGGTCTTCGGTGAGCCGGATTATCCGGAAGATGTTCGCCTGAAGTACCGTTTCCTCGATCTGCGCCGCGAGACGCTGCACAGGAACATCGTCAAGCGCACGCAGGTGATTTCCGCCATGCGCCGCGAAATGGGCAATGTCGGCTTCACCGAATACACGACGCCGATCCTGACGGCCTCCTCGCCGGAAGGCGCGCGCGACTTCCTCGTGCCGAGCCGTATCCATCCCGGCACCTTCTACGCGCTGCCGCAGGCTCCGCAGCAGTACAAGCAGCTGCTGATGGTTGCCGGCTTCGACCGCTACTTCCAGATCGCGCCCTGCTTCCGTGATGAAGATCCGCGCGCCGACCGCCTGCCGGGCGAGTTCTACCAGCTCGACCTCGAAATGAGCTTCGTGACCCAGGAAGACGTCTGGAACACGATGGGTCCGTTGATGACCGGCATTTTCGAGGAATTCGCCGAAGGCAAGCCGGTCACCAAGGAATGGCCGCGCATTCCCTATGATGAGGCGATCCGCAAATATGGCTCCGACAAGCCGGACCTGCGCAACCCGATCGTCATGGAAGCCGTGACCGACCATTTCGCCGGCTCCGGCTTCAAGGTCTTCGCCAACATGATCGCCTCCAACCCCAAGGTTCAGGTCTGGGCGATCCCGGCCAAGACCGGTGGTTCGCGCGCTTTCTGCGACCGCATGAACGCCTGGGCGCAGAGCCAGGGCCAGCCGGGCCTCGGCTACATCTTCTGGCGCAAGGAGGGTGAAAAGCTCGAGGGTGCCGGTCCGCTCGCCAAGAACATCGGCGAAGAGCGCACCGATGCTATCCGCACGCAGCTCGGCCTCGATGACGGCGACGCCTGCTTCTTCGTCGCCGGCGAGCCGGAAAAGTTCTACAAGTTCGCAGGCGAAGCCCGCACCCGCGCGGGCGACGAGCTGAATCTCATCGACCGCGACTGCTTCGAGCTGTGCTGGATCGTCGACTTCCCGTTCTTCGAATGGAACGAAGACGAGAAGAAGATCGACTTCGCCCATAACCCCTTCTCGATGCCGCAGGGTGGCCTCGATGCGCTGCAGAACCAGGATCCGCTGACGATCAAGGCCTTCCAGTACGACGCCGTCTGCAATGGCTTCGAAATCGCTTCGGGCTCGATCCGTAACCAGTCGCCGGAAACCATGGTCGCCGCCTTCGAAAAGGTGGGCTTGAGCCAGCAGGACGTCGAGGATCGTTTCGGCGGTCTCTACCGTGCCTTCCAGTATGGCGCGCCTCCGCACGGTGGTGCGGCCTTCGGTATCGACCGTATCGTCATGCTGCTCGTCGGCGCGAAGAACCTGCGCGAAATCTCGCTCTTCCCTATGAACCAGCAGGCTCAGGACCTCTTGATGGGCGCGCCGACCCCGGCAACGCCCACGCAACTGCGCGAGCTGGCGATCCGCCCGATCCCGCCGCAGAAGAAGGATTGAGGCGCAAGCTCTTCAACAAAAAGCCCGGCGAGATCATCGCCGGGCTTTTTGTTGGATCCAGAACAGGCTCAATCGTTGGCCGAAACCTTCACGCCGAGCATCTGCGGCACCGTGTTGGGTGCGCCCATGGCAGCGCCGACAATCATCGGGAAGGCGACTGGTTTGTCCGGCGTGGCCTTGACGGTCAAGCTCTTTGGATTGTCCAGGAAGGTGCCGACGGCAGCCGAAATCGCGTTCTGCAGTTCCGGGATGTTGAGCTGCGCCAGCATGATCGGCGTCATGGCCTTCAGCGAATCCGCCATCTGCTGGCCCGAAACGTTCTGCTTCGAACCGGCATAGTCGAGTGCGCGCTTGGTAATCGATGCATCCTCGAAGCGGATCTGAGCGGAATCGAAGGTCAACTGCTGGGCAAGGCCGAGCATGGCGAGGCCGACCGCCTGCTGGGCTTCTTCCTTGTTCGGATTGGCTTCCGACTGCTTGACCGCGTCCTGCATCGCCTTGATGAAGGCCATCGTATAGCCGGAGATCTTGAGGCCGAAGTTCAGCTTGCCGACATTGGTGATGTCGAGGGAAATTTCCGAAAGATCGACCGTGCCCGGCTCGAGATCCCAGGTGCCCTTCATGGTGATGTCACCCTGGACGTGCTGAAGCGCCAGTTTCTCGATCGCTTCCTTGCTTTCCGGAGTATCACCCGCCTGACTGAGATCGGCCTTGATGCTCTTGAAAGCGCCGTCGAAATCGAAGCCGGATTCGTCTTCGCGCAGCGTCGCGTTTGCCTCGCTTTCCAGCACCGAGAAGACCTCAGTACCATCCTTAACGAATTTGATCGCACCGGTATGGGCGCTCTCGGCGAAGAACATGGAATCGATCGTATCGCCGGGCTCAGCGGGAACGGAGATGCCGCCGAGGCTCATCTCCTGGACGCTGACGGTGACGCCATCCTTGGACGAGTTGATGTCCGGGAAGGCAGCCTCTTCAATATAGTACCCGCCATCATCCTGCTCTTCCACGCCGGAGAGAGTGACCTCGCCGATGGAGAGCGGTTCGCCGCCAGCCGGCTTGATGCTGAGGTTCTTGAGGGTGACGGTCGTGCCGTCGATATCGATGCCATCGGTTGCAACAGTCATCCCGCCCTGCTGACTGTAGGCGGCATTGATCTTCTTCAGGAGGTCCTGGCCGTCGAGCGCGAAAGCGGAGCCGGCGAACGAAAGAATGGCTGCGCTCGACAGCATCAGCCGCGTTGTGCGGTAAAAGGTCATGAGAAAGTCCCCTGGATGGCAAGTGCCGTTGAATATTACAAAGAAGCGACTGCGGAACGGTCCGCCTTTATATTTGCAGACCCCTAAATTTCTGTTGAGAGGATCGGCAAACGAAGTCCAAATTCAAGTGATACTTTTTCCTGTCTTTCGTGTCAGCACGAAGACGTCATCCACAGCCGGAATGCCCGGATTCCTTGCCCCACAGGCACTTCTGAGCTAGTCAGGATTTCATGGGACAAGAGATTTTACCGCCTTCTGGCGGAGACGGCGACAATATTCATCCGGTCGACCTGAAGGCGGCGCTCGAAGAGCGCTACCTTCGCTATGCGCTGTCGACCATCATGCACCGTGCGCTGCCGGACGTGCGCGATGGCCTGAAGCCGGTCCATCGCCGCATCGTCTATGCGATGAACGACATGGGCCTGCGGCCGAATGCGGCCTTCAGGAAATGCGCCAAGATCGTCGGCGAGGTGATGGGTAACTATCACCCGCATGGCGACCAGTCGATCTATGATGCGCTGGCACGCCTCGCGCAGGATTTCTCGCAGCGCTACACGTTGGTGAACGGGCAGGGCAACTTCGGCAATATCGACGGCGACAGTCCTGCCGCCATGCGATACACCGAATCGAAGATGACCGCGGTCTCCGAACTGCTGCTCGAGGGCATCGATCAGGACGCCGTCGATTTCCGCGACACCTACGACGAATCCAATTCTGAGCCAGTCGTTCTCCCCGGCGCCTTCCCGAACCTTCTGGCGAACGGTTCCTCGGGTATTGCGGTCGGCATGGCGACGTCTATTCCTTCGCACAACGTGCATGAGGTCTGCGACGCGGCACTGCATCTGATCAAGCATCCCGATGCCACGGTCGAGAAGCTCGTCGAATTCATTCCCGGCCCGGATTTCCCGACCGGCGGCATCATCATCGACAACAAGGAAAGCATCATCGAGAGCTACCGCACCGGCCGCGGCGGTTTTCGCGTGCGTGCGAAATGGGAGACGGAAGATCTCGGCCGCGGCGGCTACCAGATCATCGTCACCGAGATTCCCTTCCAGGTGCAGAAGTCGCGCCTGATCGAAAAGATCGCCGAGCTTTTGATTGCCCGCAAGCTGCCGCTGCTGGAAGACATCAGGGATGAATCGGCCGAGGACATCCGCATTGTCCTGGTGCCGAAGAGCCGCACCGTCGATCCGACCATCCTCATGGAATCCATGTTCAAGCTGACGGAGCTCGAAAGCCGTTTCCCGCTGAACATGAACGTGCTCTCGATGGGCGTGATCCCACGCGTCATGGCGCTGAATGAAGTGCTGAAGGAGTGGCTGGAACACCGCCGCGAAGTCCTGCAGCGCCGCTCGCGCTTCCGCCTTGCCGCCATCGACAGGCGCCTCGAAATCCTCGGCGGTTTGCTTATCGCTTACCTCAATATCGATGAGGTGATCCGCATCATCCGCGAAGAGGATGAGCCGAAGCCCGTCATGATGGCGCGCTGGGATCTGACTGACGTTCAGGTCGAAGCGATCCTCAACATGCGGCTGCGCGCCCTGCGCAAGCTCGAAGAATTCGAGATCCGCAAAGAGCACGACGAACTCACCAAGGAAAAGGCTGATATCGAAGCGCTGCTCGCTTCCGATGAAAAGCAATGGCAGACGGTTTCCTGGGAAATCGGCGAGGTGAAGAAGAAATTCGCCAAGGCGACCGAGATCGGCCGTCGTCGCACGCAGTTTGCCGAAGCGCCCGAGGCCGACGAAGAAGCCATCCAGCATGCGATGATCGAGAAGGAGCCGATCACGGTCGTTGTCTCCGAAAAGGGCTGGATCCGCGCTCTGAAGGGCCACATTTCCGATACCTCGGCGCTGACCTTCAAGGAAGGCGACGGCCTGAAAGTGGCCTTCCCGGCGCAGACGACGGACAAGATCCTGATCGTCACCACCGGCGGCAAGGTCTTCACGCTCGGTGGTGACAAACTGCCTGGCGGCCGTGGCCACGGCGAGCCTCTGCGCATCATGATCGACATGGATAACGATCAGGATGTGCTGACCGCCTTCGTCCACGACCCGGCGCGCAAGATGCTGCTCGTCTCGACTGCCGGCAATGGCTTCGTGGTGCCGGAAGCGGAAATGGTGGCCAATACCCGTAAGGGCAAGCAGATCATGAACGTCTCCATGCCTGACGAGACGAAACTTCTCGTTCCCGTGAACGGCGATCACGTCGCGGTCGTCGGCGAAAATCGCAAGATGCTGGTCTTCCCGCTGAGCCAAGTGCCGGAGATGACGCGCGGCAAGGGTGTGCGCCTGCAGCGCTACAAGGATGGCGGCATTTCCGACATTCGCTGCTTTGCGATCGCCGATGGCCTGAACTGGGAAGACAGCGCCGGCCGCACCTTTACGAAGAACAAGGACGAGCTTGCCGAATGGCTGGCCGACCGCGCTACCGCCGGCCGTACCGTACCGAAGGGCTTCCCGCGCAGCGGTAAATTCGCCGGATGATCCCGGAATTTTGAGGCTCCGCCCTTGGCAGGCGGGGCAACTCCTCTATCTCAGTCCTGTCACCAAAAGAAGGGCCTAAAAAGAAAGGCAACGTCGTTCCGTGGGCGGGCGGGATGGCCGTGAACCGTGCGCTGAAAGCGTGCGAACAATGGAGGATCGTCGATGCCTGCCGCCAATACCATCAAACTGCATGTCGCCCACAGCTACAGGGCGCCGCCCGCTACCATTTATGATGCCTGGCTCAATCCCGAAATCGCCCGCCGCTTTTTATTTGCAACCGACGACGGCCATGTCATCCGCGCCGATATCGATCCGCGCGTCGGCGGCCGTTTCATCGTCGTCGACCGGCGCCCAATCGGCGATGCCTTTCATCACGGCGTCTTCCTGGAATTGAAGCGCCCCAAGCGCATCGTCTTCTGCTTTTCGGTCGAGGAGCACGACCATAATTGTGATCGTGTCGAAATCGACATCGAACCGCTCGGCAGCGGCAGCCGCCTGACCCTTACGCACGAGATGTGCGCGGAATGGGCGGAATACGAGGAAAAGACCCGTCAGGGCTGGACGCATATCGTCGAAGGGCTGGATCGGGAACTGGAGCTTTCCGCAGGTTCGAAACGATCGAATCCCGAAGCCGGCCAGTCTGCAGGCGCTACGGCGTGAGCGGGATCGTGTGGTCGCGCAGGAAGCGCGTGGCGCCCTCCTCATCGATTTCGCCTGCTGCTGCACCTATGACAAAAGTGTACAGGTGGGCGTCGGTCGTCTCTATCGAATAGCCGTGCTGCAATAGAAAGACACCGCAACTGACAATGGCGATCCGTTTGTTTCCGTCAAGAAACGCATGATTGCGCGCCAAACCGAAAAGATATGCGGCGGCAAGCTCAATGATGTCATTGCATCCGCAGTTTGCCTTGTTGATGGGGCGCCCCAAAGCGGATTCCAGCGATGCTTCATCCCGAAGGCCGGCGAGGCCGCCAAACCGTTCGATCTGCATCGCGTGCATTTGCTCGACCAGCCGTCTACTTAGAAACTTGAATGTCATTATTCGGCAAGCTTCTTGAGCGCGACCTTATACTTCTCCATGAAGAGACGGGCTGCGTTAAGCTCCTCTGACATGTCTTCATCAACAGGTTTCAGTGAAAGCACCCCGCCTTCGGCCTGAAGATCGAGGGAATCTCCAGCCTTTAGGCCGAAACGGTCCAACACTTCCTTGGGAATAATCACGCCTTCCGAGTTGCCGATTTTGCGGATAGTGACGTTCATTGCCGTCTCCTGTGATAACGACGTTATAACGTAGAGTAGACAACAACCGATTGCCGATCAAGCCAGATGAACGCTCCTGGCTCCCAGCCAGCTGGGGTCCATGGAAAAATACCAGTCCGCGGCTACCGTCAGCAACTGGTTTTTCCGGCAATTCCAAGGTGGGGAGGAAGCATCAGTCCTGCGGATCGTCCTGGAGAGAAGAGGGATCGAAGCGTTCCCAGCCGCGCGGCGTCAGATGTTCCTGCGGCTGGAAGCGCGTCTTGTAATCCATCTTCCGCGATCCTTGAACCCAGTAGCCGAGATAGACATGCGGCAGGCCGAGCGCTTTCGTGCGGCGCACATGATCGAGGATCATGAACGTGCCGAGCGAGCGCCGGTCGAGATCAGGATTGAAGTAGGAATAGACCATCGAAAGACCGTCGCTCATCGTATCGGTCAGCGCGGCGGCAAGCAGCTCGCCCTTCGGCCGCGTTTCCAGTCCCGAGCCTTCCTCGCGGCGCCGGTATTCGATGATCTTGGTGTTTACATGCGTGTCTTCCACCATGATCGCATAGTCGAGCACGGTCATATCGGACATGCCGCCCTGCTGGTGGCGATAGTCGAGATAGCGGCGGAACAGAGAATATTGCTCGCTTGACGGTTGGGCCGCAAACTCCGTGGAAATGATATCGGAATTGGCCGCCAGCACCCGCTTCATCGATTTGGTGGGCTCGAATTCCTGCGCCAGGATGCGCACGGACACGCAGGCGCGACAGGCCTCGCAGGCGGGGCGATAGGCGATGTTCTGTGAACGGCGGAAACCGCCCTGGGTCAGGATATCGTTCATCTCCGCCGCCCGGGGGCCGACGAGATGGGTGAAGACCTTGCGCTCCATCTCATGCGGCAGATACGGACACGTTGCCGGAGCCGTCAGATAAAACTGAGGGGATGGCGTGGTCTGCGTATTCATCTCTTGCGGAGATTTCCTTTCGGGGCACCTGTCATTCCAGACAGCATGACGCAAGAATAAAAAACGTCAACAGCGCGACATTCAGTGCCGCGCAATCGAATATTCGATTTCTTGGATATGGCGCCCTTTTGTGGCCGGCAAAGGGCGGGCGGAGACTTTATTTCGTCCCCGCCGGGCCGGTATTAGCTGATGCGGATCGTAGCCGTGCCGACGAGGAAATCGTGCAGCAGGCGCGAGCGCTCCGTGAAGAGGCCGACCAGCAGAATCAGCGGCGTCAGCACCGAGTTCAGAATCCAGAAGAGCGCCAGGTGAGCAATGGCCAGGATGAAGTCCATCGGCCTTCCATCAACGCGCACGATCGCGATACCCATCGCGCGCATGCCAAGCGAAGCTTGCGACGGACCGCCGACAGTCATGCCAAAATAGAGGCCTGCAACGATGACGAACAGGGCCGGATAAAGAATGAAGCCGAGCCCCAGCGTGACGATCCCCAGGAAGAACACCACGATCGCCGCGGGAATGCAGAGCAGGGCCACGATGACATAGTCGAGGATGAATGCGAAGACGCGACGGCTGAGCACACCACTATAGGCGCGCCAGTCCTCCGGTGCGGCATAAAGCGGATTGGGGTTGTAGCTCATCCATATCTCCCTTCGAAAGCCGATGCCGCTGATATGGTATTGTCAGGGGGAAATACAATAATTCGCCTGAAAATCACCTTTTTGCCAGGATTTTGGCCACTTCCGGCGCAAAATACGTGAGGATGCCGTCGCAGCCCGCGCGCTTGAAGGCCAGCAGCGTCTCCATCATGATCCGCTCGCCGTCGATCCAGCCGTTCATCGCTGCGGCCTTGATCTGCGAATATTCGCCGGAGACCTGATAGGCGAAGGTCGGCAGGCCGAAGGCTTCCTTCACGCGCCAGCAAATGTCGAGATAGGCGAGCCCCGGCTTGACCATCAGCATGTCGGCACCTTCCTCGACATCGAGCGCGGCATCGCGGATCGCTTCCGTGCCGTTTGCCGGATTGATGTAATAGCTGTTCTTGTCGCCCTTCAGCAGGCCCTTGGTGTTGATCGCCTCGCGATAGGGACCATAGAAGCCGGAAGAGAATTTGGTGGCATAGGACATGATGCCGACGCTCTGGTGTCCGGCGGCATCGAGGCCCCGGCGGATTGCGCCGATACGCCCATCCATCATTTCCGAGGGGGCGATGATGTCGGCGCCGGCATCGGCCTGCAGGATTGCCGCCTTGACGACCTGATCGACCGTCTCGTCGTTGACGATCTGGCCGTCGCGCAGGATGCCGTCATGCCCATGACTGGTGAAGGGGTCGAGCGCGACATCGGTAATAATGCCGATATTGGGCACGGCCTTTTTGATGGCTGCCGTCGTCTGATTGATGAGGTTATTGGCGACGAGGCTGTTCGACCCTGTCTCATCGCGTAATTCCATCTCTATATCGGGGAAGGTGGCAATGGCAGGGATACCAAGATCGGCCGCTTCCTTCGCCGCCTCGACCGCCTTGTCGACGCTCATGCGGTTCACTCCGGGCATCGCGGCGATCGGATCGACGATGCCGGTTCCCGGAACGATGAAGATCGGCCAGATCAAATCGTCAACCGTCAGGCGGTTTTCCTGTACCAGCCGGCGCGTCCAGTCCGCCTTGCGGTTGCGCCGCATGCGGCGGTGACCGGTGATTTCATCGACGAGATGCGTCTTGTCCTGCATGATATCTGCCCCTGGGCCATTCCATTTATCGGAGCGGTCATTATCATGCGCGCCGGGAAATCCAAACCGGACGATTGGCCGCGGCGGATGAAACCCGGAAAAATGAAGCTGCGATCCGAACGTGAGGTCTCGCCATGGAACCCGATTCTCCGACGATGCCGAAACGAACACTGACGGATATCCTCTTCATCTTCTTTCTGCGGCTCGTTGCCGTTTCCTGCTTCTGGTTCGGCCTGCAATATTGGGCGATGCTCGTCGGCTATTCGCTGGTCGGCGCCGGCCGCTTCGATCTCTTGAGCCTGCCGTGGAGGGTCGCAAGCACGTCCCTTGCCGTTCTTTTCCCGGTCGCCTCGCTCGGCCTCTGGCTCACGGTCTCCTGGGGGCCGGTCATCTGGGTGCTTGCCGCCGGCGGCCAGATCCTCATGTATGGCCTGCTTCCGCAGATCTTCGGACCCAACCGGCTGATCATCCTGCTCCACGTGATCGTCGCCGTCATCTACTGGATTTTCAGGCTTTCTCTGTGGCTGGAGCGGCGCCGGCAGCGTCGCCAGGTAAGCGTTGATTTACCCTGATACATCAAGGGGTTTTCGTAAGCCTCTGTTAAGCCTGCGGTTTAAGTCGAATTTTATATGTATTCGATAGGGTCTCACTCAAGGCGGGAAGAAAACGACACCGCCAAACAAAACAGTGAGGCAGTCAAATGAACACGAAACTCAAGCCGCAGGCGGCATCGACTTTCCATGCACACGAACAGGGCATCCGTGATCTTTACATGGAATCCCTTCATCTTGTTGAACGCCTTCATCGTCGTCTGCTCGACGTCATCAAGGACGAGTTCGACCGTCAGGGCCGCAGCGATGTCAACGCCATCCAGGCGCTGCTCCTCTTCAACATCGGCAACTCCGAACTGACGGCCGGCGAACTGCGCTCCCGCGGCTACTATCTCGGCTCGAACGTTTCCTACAACGTCAAGAAACTGGTCGACCTCGGCTTCATCAACCACCAGCGCTCCCGCATCGACCGCCGCTCGGTCCGCATCAGCCTGACCGAAACCGGCCAGGACATCGCCGAAACGGTGGCCCGGCTCTACGAACGCCACATCGCCTCAATCGACAAGGTCGGCGGCATCGGCACCGACGAGTTCACGCAGATGAACAAGCTCCTGCAGCGGCTGGATCGCTTCTGGAACGATCAGATCTTGTACCGCCTCTAAGATGGCGACCATCTGTCCCCAGGCATGAACACCAGAATGCCCTGGTCGGCACTGACCGCATCAAAGGGCACGAGAGGGCACAGGTGGCGCGGATCCATGCGCCGCTTGAACGCCAGCGATTTCCGACCTCCAATCGGCACCTGAAGCGCACGCGGTTTCCCTCCGCGATGCGCTTTTCTGCTTTACTTCGGGGCACAAGGCCAAGCAGCACGATAGGCAGCCAGAAACTGACCCGTCATGGAAAAGTGGCGTTTGGCCGGATTATCCTCAAGGTACTTGGGGAAAGTGGATTGATTGTAGCTGCAATAATGGCAGGGCGTCATGTTGCAGTGCAGGTCTACGAGGCGTCCAAGCCAGCGGTCGATAAAAATTAACGCAACGAGAAACGAAGAAATGGCAGCAAGAGCACGGCTGCTTTTTCTCTTAGGGCTGTGAGCATTGCACTGTGGGAAAGTCGAATAAACGGATTTAGCGCAAACAATAAATTTGAGAGGTTTCGCTAATTCCTAAGAATTAACAGCGATATAGGACGCGAATCACCTGTTAGTAATGACATCAAGGTGGGCGTTAAACGGCATTTGCGGGCCTGAACCTATTGAACGAATCAGCGGTTTAGGCGTATTGCGTAGCAGTAGCAGGCGAATTTCTTTTTTAAGGAGAAGTCCGCCATGCAGGAACCTGAAAATTCTCTCATCATTGAAATTTGGAAGATGAAGGCAACGGCTAAAGGCCGGTTTGCAATCGTTGCCGTTCTCGGCTTTGTCTTCGCCTTCATGGCTGGCGTGACCTACTTCGGCGGTACACAGCTCCTCGACCGGTATAGCCCCGTGACAACAGCCTCAATCGAAAAATAGACCCCAGCCATATCGAGATAAGGTCGAATAACGTTATGCCTGTTCGTAAATGCCGGTCCAACCGGAACGATTGCAGAAAACGAGAGTCGCGATTTAGACGACGAAAAAGCTCATGAAACAGTGCGCTATCGTATTCACGTGGTTGTGTAATTCTTAACAAAAGCAGCGTTTGCGGTTTTCGGTTGCGTCCACGCTCTTGCATCGAATCAAATTGCTTCAGACTATGCGCAGCAGCAGCAGAGCACGATGTTCTCAAATTAATGGAGAAGTGTGCTCATGGAACAAAACTCCCTCGCATTTGAAGGTTTTGGCATCAAGGCAACCGCCTTGGGCACATTGCCCGTTGCCGGACTTCTGGCGCTGCTTACGATCTATCTCGTTACTCTAACCATTCTGCGGCACCGGGAGGTTTCACAACGGCCTCGGCGCACCAAATTGCCGAAATGATGCCCGGCCGAAGCGGGGATCGTAATCAGGCGAATGACACGCGCCTCATCACCATCTTCGCAACGAAGATAGCTCGCCACACCGTTGAGGGTGCAGCGAGCAATATTCGTTATCAGGCGGCTTCGCGATTATCCTCGTCAGTTTCCCGGAATGCCTTCTTCCAACGCCGGTCCGAAGCCTGGCCGGCATAGCTGGCGGCGTTGAAGATTGCGCAGTTGTCTTCCTTCAGTAGCTTCAGCCAACTCTCGATGTATCTGGCTGACCGGAAGGCCGCCGGGATATCGAGACGAGCGCAGAGGAAGGAGGAACCCAACTCGGCGCAAAGCTCCTCTCTCGCATAGGCCGTATCCACTCCCCTCTGCGTGGCATCTTTGCAACGCATGCCAGACAAGCGCAAAGCCCGGTATTCAAGCCCTTTTTTAGTCGTTATTAACCCTCACGGTTTACCCGTCATATGGTTCGTTGCATGCGGTTTCCGGCAACCGGCAGTCTGTCTTCCGGCCCGGCAACACGAATTGGCCATATTGATGTGACAGCGGAATATTCGATAGCCGGCGTCCTCGATGGACCATTGGCGCCATCCAGGTTGCTCGCAATCTCGTGATGGGACTGGCGGAATTTCCTGCTGCGCCGGAAGAACGAACGGATAGGGATCTGCGTTAAAGCGCAGGATATCGCAAAGGGCCGCGGGTTCCTCCGCCGTGGCATTGAGTGGTTGGGACGAATGTCTAAGAAGAACGGAATTGAAGCTCTCTCGCGCCGCGCCTTCCTGGCGTCGGCGGCAACGGTTGGTGCCGGCGCGCTTGCCGCGCCCGCATTCGCGCAATCGGCGCTCGATGGGCTCCTGAATGCCCCGAGGCGCGGCAACTGGGACGACCAGTTCGATGCCAAGGCCGCCTCGCGCACGGCGACGGCCGTCCTTTCCAATACCCCGATCCTCAGCCCACAGTCGGTGCCGAGCACGCAGCAGGCGATCTGGCAGTATCAGCAGATCGCGTCCGCCGGCGGCTGGCCCGAGGTCAATCCGGGCGATCAGCGCCTGCAGCTCGGTGTCAGCTCCCCCGCCGTCCAGGCCCTGCGCCAGCGTCTGGCGATCACCGGCGACCTGCCACGTGAGGCCGGCCTTTCCAACGCCTTCGATTCCTATGTCGACGGCGCCGTCAAACGCTTCCAGGCCCGTCACGGCTTGCCGGCCGATGGTGTGCTCGGCGAATTCACGCTGAAGGCGATGAACATCCCGGCTGATGTTCGCCTGCAGCAGCTGAACACCAACCTCATCCGGCTGCAGACTTTCCCGGAAGACCTGGGCCGCCGTCATCTGATGGTCAACATTCCGGCCGCCTATGTGGAAGCCGTTGAAGACGGCAGCGTCGCGACGCGCCATACCGCGGTTGTCGGCCGTCTGAGCCGCCCGACGCATCTCGTCAATTCGAAGGTCTACGAAGTCATCCTCAACCCGTACTGGACGGCACCCCGCTCGATCGTCGAGAAGGACATCATGCCGCTGATGCGCAAGGATCCGACCTATCTCGAAAAGAACGCCATCCGCCTGATCGACGGCAAGGGCAATGAAGTTGCCCCGGAAACCGTCGACTGGAACGGCGAGGCGCCGAACCTGATGTTCCGTCAGGACCCCGGCAAGATCAACGCCATGGCATCGACGAAGATCAACTTCTACAACAAGAACGGCGAGTACATGCACGACACGCCGCAGCAGGGCCTGTTCAACAAGCTCATGCGCTTCGAATCCTCGGGCTGCGTGCGCGTCCAGAACGTCCGCGACCTCACGACCTGGCTGCTGCGGGAAACGCCCGGCTGGAACCGCCAGCAGATGGAGCAGGTGATCGCAAGCGGCGTCAATACGCCGATCAAGCTCGCGACCGAAGTTCCTGTCTATTTTGTCTACATCTCGGCCTGGGGCATGCCCGACGGCGTCGTCCAGTTCCGCGACGATATCTACGAGATGGACGGCAATGCCGAACTGGCGCTCGACACGACTTCGGGCATGGAGCAGCCGGTTCAGTAATCCGAACATCAAACGATCCTCAGAAGCCGCGCCATGTGCGCGGCTTTTTCATTCCAGCGGGGCCGTAGCCAACGCAAACCACTCACCCCGCGCGCTTAGCCCAGCAAATGTCGTTCTTCGTATTGCCCTCGCATCGGCGGAAGGCTAATACCTTGCCGCATTCCACCGTAGGAGCCAGCCCATGACCAATGCTTCCACCGAATCCTTCTTCAATCGCTCGCTTGCGGACGTCGATCCGGAAATCTTCGGCGCGATCGGAAAGGAACTCGGTCGTCAACGGCATGAGATCGAACTGATCGCATCCGAGAACATCGTTTCCCGCGCCGTTCTGGAAGCCCAGGGCTCCATCATGACCAACAAATACGCCGAGGGTTATCCGGGCAAGCGCTACTACGGTGGCTGCCAGTTCGTCGATATCGCCGAGGAACTGGCGATCGAGCGCGCCAAGAAGCTCTTCGGCGTCAACTTCGCCAACGTTCAGCCGAACTCCGGTTCGCAGATGAACCAGGCCGTATTCCTGGCGCTGCTGCAGCCGGGCGATACGTTCATGGGTCTCGACCTGAATTCCGGCGGTCACCTGACGCATGGTTCGCCGGTCAACATGTCCGGCAAGTGGTTCAACGTCGTGTCCTACGGCGTGCGTGAAGGCGACAATCTGCTCGACATGGATGACGTCGAGCGTAAGGCTAAAGAACACAAGCCGAAGCTGATCATCGCCGGCGGCACGGCCTATTCCCGTATCTGGGACTGGAAGCGCTTCCGCGAGATCGCCGACAGCGTCGGCGCTTATCTGATGGTCGACATGGCCCACATTGCGGGTCTCGTTGCCGGTGGCGTGCATCCGTCGCCGTTCCCGCACTGCCATGTTGCGACCACCACTACCCACAAGTCGCTCCGCGGCCCGCGCGGCGGCGTCATCCTGACGAATGACGAAGATCTGGCGAAGAAGTTCAACTCCGCCGTTTTCCCCGGCCTCCAGGGCGGCCCGCTGATGCACATCATCGCCGCCAAGGCCGTTGCCTTCGGCGAAGCCCTGCAGCCGGAATTCAAGGATTATGCCGCTCAGGTCGTCAAGAACGCCAAGGCGCTCGCCGAAACGCTTGTCGCCGGCGGCCTCGATGTCGTCTCGGGCGGCACGGACAACCACCTGATGCTGGTTGACCTGCGCAAGAAGAACGCCACCGGCAAGCGCGCAGAAGCCGCACTCGGCCGCGCCTACATCACCTGCAACAAGAATGGTATCCCGTTCGACCCTGAAAAGCCCTTCGTCACCTCGGGTGTTCGCCTCGGCGCTCCGGCCGGCACGACGCGCGGCTTCAAGGAAGCCGAATTCCGTGAAATCGGGAACCTCATCGTCGAGGTTCTCGATGGTCTGAAGGTCGCCAATTCCGACGAAGGCAATGCCGCCGTCGAAGCTGCAGTCCGCGGCAAGGTGGTGAATCTGACCGATCGCTTCCCCATGTATGACTACATGGGCTAGAGCGCCGTGCGCCCGTTCGGGCGCACAAGTCGCTCTAATTCTTTGAATCTACGCATCAGGCTTTCCGAAAATCGGTTCCGATTTTCGGGCCGATGCTCAAGGAGAAGGCATGCGCTGCCCCTATTGCGGTTCGGAAGACACTCAGGTCAAGGATTCCCGCCCGGCGGAGGATAACACCTCCATCCGCCGGCGCCGCATCTGTCCGGATTGCGGCGGCCGCTTCACGACCTTCGAGCGCGTGCAGCTTCGCGAATTGATGGTCACCAAGAAGACCGGCCGAAAGGTTCCCTTCGATCGTGACAAGCTCGTCCGGTCCTTCGATGTGGCATTGCGCAAGCGTCCGGTCGATCGCGATCGCATCGAGCGCGCTGTCTCCGGCATCGTGCGCCGGCTGGAGAGCTCGGGCGAGACGGAAATCTCCTCCGAGCAAATCGGCCTGCAGGTGCTCGAAGCGATGAAGAGCCTCGATGATGTCGGCTTCGTGCGTTACGCCTCGGTCTATCGCGATTTTTCGCATGCCGAGGATTTCGAAAAGCTGATCGCCGAGCTCAACGCCAAGATCGCCCGCGATCCACTGGACGGCTGACCATGGGCGAGGGGATCATGCAGCCTGAGGACGAACGCTTCATGGCAGCTGCGATCCGCCTGTCGCGATGGCACACGGGCCAGACCTCCACCAATCCATCCGTCGGCTGCATCATCGTTCGCGATGGCGCGATCGTCGGCCGCGCCGTGACCGCACTCGGCGGCCGCCCGCATGCCGAGCCGCAGGCGCTCGCCGAAGCCGGCGAACTTGCCCGCGGTGCGACGGCCTATGTCACGCTCGAACCCTGCTCCCATCACGGCAAGACGCCGCCCTGCGCCGAGGCGCTGATTGCCCATGGCGTCGGCCGCGTCGTCATCAGCGTCACCGATCCCGATGTCAGAGTGTCCGGCCGCGGCATTACCATGCTGCGCGATGTCGGCATCGAGGTGACCTCGGGCGTGCTGGAGGAAGAGGGCAGGCAGTCGCTCGCCGGATACCTCACCCGTCAGACGAAGAACCGCCCCTATGTGACTCTCAAACTTGCCGTTTCCGCCGATGGCATGATCGGTCGAGCAGGGGTAGGGCAGGTGGCGATCACTGGCCCGGAAGCCCGCGCTCAGGTGCAGGCGCTGCGGGCCGAAACCGATGCCATCCTTGTCGGCATCGGCACGGCGATTGCTGACGATCCGCTGCTGACGGTGCGGACGCCGGGTCTTGAGGCGCAGTCGCCTGTTCGGATCGTGCTCGATCCCGCTCTGGCACTGCCGCTGACGAGCAAGCTCGTCGAGACAGCGCGGGACGTGCCTGTTATCGTGGTGGCGAGTGAAGAGATATCGCCGTTAGGGTCTGAGGAAGGGGGAGCTGGCACCCAGCCAATCTCCCCCCTTGTGGGGGGTGAGGTGCGTTCCGGCGAAGCCGGAGCGATCGATCCAGTGAATCGATCGCAGCACCGAACGCCTGGCAGGACAGAGGGGGGTGCCCCACCCACCGACGAAACCGATTCTCGCCGCACCGCACTCGAAGCCGCCGGCGTCGAGATCCTCTACTGCAATCCCTATCACCCCGAAGTCCTGCTGCCGGCGCTTGCTACGCGCGGCATTTCCTCGCTTCTGGTCGAAGGCGGCGCAAAGACCGCGAAGCTTTTTCTCGAAGCCGGTTTCGTCGATCGCATCCAGCTCTACCAGGCGCCTCTCGTCATCGGCGAGGGGGGGATTGAATCCCCATTGCAGGCAACCGACATACCATCCGGCTTTGCCCATAGGGGCACATATATATTTGGCGCTGATCGCCTGGACGAATACGAAAGAGAGACTTGATGTTCACCGGAATTGTCACTGATATCGGCACGATCGAATCCGTTTCGACCCTCAAGGAGGGCATCAAGCTCCGTATCGCGACGAATTACGATCCGGCGACCATCGATATGGGGGCTTCCATCTCCCATTCCGGCATCTGCCTCACCGTAACAGGACTGCCGCAGGAGGGCAGCAACGGCCGCTGGTTCGAGGTCGAGGCATGGGAAGAGGCGCTGCGCCTCACCACTATTTCCACTTGGCAGACGGGCAGCCATATCAATCTCGAACGGTCGCTGAAGATCGGTGATGAGCTGGGCGGCCACATCGTCTCCGGCCATGTCGACGGCAAGGCCGAGATCCTGTCGGTGACGGAGGAAGGCGATGCCACGCGCTTCCGTCTGCGTGCGCCGGCCCATCTCGCGAAATTCGTGGCGCCCAAGGGGTCCATCGCGCTGGACGGCACGTCGCTGACCGTCAATGCCGTAGATGGTACGGATTTCGACGTGCTCCTGATCCGCCACACGCTCGAGGTCACGACCTGGGGTGAACGCAAGGCCGGCGACTTCGTCAATTTCGAGGTCGATACCATGGCGCGTTATGCCGCCCGCCTTGCTGAGTTTCCTAGCGCGAAAACTGAATGATCGGGCCGTTATAGTCAGTCCGCGCCGCCTCCTTGAAGCCGAGCTTTTCGGCAACCCTGAGCGACGGCATATTGTCCGGGCTGATGATGCAGGTCATCGGCCGTCCCGGAAACTGTGTCTCTCCCCAGCCGATGATCGCCGTCAGCGCCTCGGTGGCATAACCCTTGCCATGCGCAGATGGCATTATTGCCCAGCCCACCTCCATCGTGCCTTCGATCGAAGGCTGCATGTCCCGCTTGGCCTCGAGAAAACCGGCTTCGCCGATGAAGCGGCCGCTTTCCTTGTCTTCGATCGCGAAGAAACCGAAGCCCATGTGATGCCACATGCCGGCAATACGCAGCAGCCGTGACCAGCTCTGCTCGCGGCTGGAGGGTACGCCGCTGATGAAACGCACGACGTCTTCGTCGCGCCAGAGCTCGAAATGTGCATCGAAGTCGTCACGCCGATGCGCGCGCAGAATAAGCCGTCCGGTTTCCAGTGTCGGGATATCGATCATGAATAGGATGCTCTGAAACGATTTGCGATGAAGGTGCTGATATCAGAAGCCGGGTTCGCCGTCCCAGTAGTCGAGAGCGTTCTCGCCCCGGCCGATATGATCGAAGGAACTGCCGTCGCGATTGGTCTTGGCGAGAAATTTGCCGGAATCGGGATATTCGCAGATTTCGGTCTTCGCCTTGGTCGACAGGCCCAGATAGATCAGCGGCGTCGATCCGGTATTGATGATCTGATGAGCCGTTTCCGGCCCGCCCGAGGGCGCACCCAGCACGTCTCCCTTCTTGATTGGATAGCGCAGCTCGCCGAAGCGATATTCGCCCGTGCCGTCGATGATGTAGAAGAGCTCGTCTTCGACATGGTGATTATGGAAGGGGCAGCCGGATTTGCCGGGCGGCACTTCGCTGTAGCTGATGCCGAGGTTGGCAAGCCCGAGATCTTTTCCGAAAGACGTGTCGCGGCTTTCGAAGAGGCTTCCCCTCGTCCAGTGTTCGAGGGAGAGATCGGCCGTATTGATGACCGGTTTTGCGTTCGTCGCCATCGGGTCCTCCGCTTTGGCGAGAAGACAATCCTATCCGACGGAAAATGCAACAGCGATTTCGAGAAAAGGCGAGTATGGGCGGTGAGGAGATCAGCCGTCCATGCTCGCCTTCCAAGTTGGCAGCCTCAGCGAACGTAGAACGTAATGCTGCCGTCGGCTGCCTGTTCTGCATTCACGACATTGCGGATATTGACGCCGTCATTGTTGAGCTTGTGTGCCAGCGACTTGTTGGCGTCGATGGAGGCCTGGATGGCATAGACAGCGCTTTGCGGGCGCTGAATGACGGAGCGCGGACCCGTCATTTCGTCGTCGAGGTTGTGCCAGTTGTAAACCGGCTGGATGTCGAAGTCGCCATGGAAGGTGCGAAGTGTCCGCTCGATACCCTGTGCGGTGTTCATGTCGAGGCTTTCAGCGCGACTGACGCCTGCAAATGCAAGGGAGGAGAAAGCGGCGGCGATGGCGATTTTAGCAACGCGGTTCATGATCGTATCCTTTCGTCTGCTGTGACGGTCGGCTGTCGTTGCAGGGGATCGTCGGTGTTACGACTGGGATTTGGCACCGCAGCATTGGCGTTTCAATGGTGTAAGTTACTGAAAATCAATTAAAAATTGTTCATGAAATCCGCCTTGGATTTGCCGTTTTTGCGTCACCCGGCTAAGCATGTTTTTCACGTCGTTACACCCGACAATGCCGAGCTCCGCTATCCCATTGCAGATATTTTGTCTTTCCTTTTGGAGCGCTACCCGAATTTGCTTGCCATTCGCTCGAAGGCATGTTTTGACCGCGGCCTGCCCGAGTGGAAAATGCCCCTCCAACCGAAGGTGAACCATGCCGAAAGAGACCGCTCCCCATATTTTGATCGTCGAAGCGCGCTTCTATGACGACATGGCCGATGCTCTTCTGGAGGGCGCGACCTTCGCGCTGGAAGAAGCCGGCGCCACGTTTGATGTCGTCACTGTGCCCGGCGCGCTGGAAATTCCGGCGGCGATTGCCATGGCGCTCGATGGCGCGGATAATGACGGCACGCAGTATGACGGTTTCGTTGCACTCGGCATGGTCATCCGCGGCGAAACCTATCATTTCGACATCGTGTCGAACGAGTCTTCGCGTGCGCTCATGGATCTCGCCGTCAGCGAGTCCCTTGCCATCGGCAACGGCATCCTGACCGTCGAGAACGATGAACAGGCCTGGGTGCGTGTGCGCCGCTCGGAAAAGGACAAGGGCGGTTTCGCCGCCCGTGCAGCTCTCACCATGATCGAGCTGAAGAAGAAGTTGGGTGCATAAAGAATGACTGACGAAAATACCGAACGACCGGTCAAGGCTGCCAACCAGCGGGGTGCTGCGCGTCTTGCGGCTGTGCAGGCGCTTTATCAGATGGATATCGGCGGCACCGGCGTTCTGGAAATCGTGGCGGAATACGAGGCGCATCGCCTCGGCCAGGAACTTGACGGCGAAACCTATCTGAAGGCCGATGCCGGCTGGTTCCGCTCGATCGTCTCAGGCGTCGTGCGCGACCAGCTACGCCTTGACCCGCTGATCGCCTCCGCCCTGCAGGACGATTGGGCGCTGTCGCGTCTGGACAGCACCGTCCGCGCCATCCTGCGCGCCGGCGTCTTCGAACTCGTCGACCGCAAGGACGTTCCGGTCGCCGTCATCGTCACCGAATATGTCGAGATCGCTCGCGCCTTCTTCGACGATGATGAGCCGAAGCTCGTCAATGCCGTTCTGGACCGCATCGCCAAGCAGGTGCGCGGCGACCAGAAGAAATAGGCACTTAGCCGCCAAACGATCCCTCCCGTTCTTTCTGCGGAACTGCAAGGCTTTTGAGGTTTTGCAGTCTTGACGCGACGTTATCGACCACGCAATCTCCACTCGCCTGCTGGGCGTTTCTGTGGAGAGGAGTCGATTCAGCAGCGTTCGTCGCCGGAGAAGGAGTGAGTTCCGGCTTATGGGAGGAAAGAGCGAATGACCATTCTTTTATTGGTAATCGCATGTGGCCTGCTCTCGGTGGTCTATGCCATCTGGGCAACCCGGTCGGTGCTTGCTGCCGATCAGGGAAACAGCCGCATGCAGGAGATCGCGGGCTATATTCGCGAGGGCGCACAGGCCTATCTGACGCGTCAGTATAGAACCATTGCCATCGTCGGCATTGTTGTTTTCATTGCAGCATGGCTGCTCCTTTCCGCCACGGCCGCGATCGGGTTCCTGATCGGCGCCGTCCTCTCGGGTGCTGCCGGCTTCATCGGCATGCACGTCTCCGTCCGCGCCAACGTGCGCACCGCCCAGGCAGCGTCCACGAGCCTCAAGGCCGGCCTGGACATCGCCTTCAAATCGGGCGCGATCACCGGCATGCTGGTTGCCGGCCTCGCGCTTCTCGGCGTCTCGATCTATTATTACGTGCTGACGATCGTGCTCGGACACGAGGCCGGCTCGCGTGAAGTCGTCGACTCCCTCGTGGCGCTCGGCTTCGGCGCGTCGCTGATCTCGATCTTCGCCCGTCTCGGCGGCGGTATCTTTACGAAGGGCGCCGACGTCGGCGGCGACCTCGTCGGCAAGGTCGAAGCCGGTATTCCGGAAGACGATCCGCGCAATCCGGCAACCATTGCCGATAACGTCGGCGACAATGTCGGCGATTGCGCGGGCATGGCGGCCGACTTGTTCGAAACCTATGCCGTGACCGTCGTCGCGACCATGGTTCTGGCGGCAATCTTCTTTGCCGGCGCACCCATCCTGCAGTCGGCCATGATCTACCCGCTGGCGATCTGCGGCGCCTGCATTATCACCTCGATCATCGGCACCTTCTTCGTCAAGCTCGGCCCCAACGGCTCGATCATGGGCGCCCTCTACAAGGGCCTCATCGTCACCGGCCTTCTGTCTGTCATCGGCCTCGGTGCCGCAACCTCGTTGACGGTCGGCTGGGGTTCGCTCGGTCAGGTCGCCGGTTTTGACGTTACCGGCACGAAGCTCTTCTTCTGCGGTCTCGTCGGCCTCGTCGTCACAGCGCTGATCGTCGTCATCACCGAATACTATACCGGCACCGGCAAGCGCCCGGTCGTGTCGATCGCCCAGGCATCGGTTACCGGCCACGGTACCAACGTCATCCAGGGTCTTGCGGTATCGCTGGAATCGACGGCGCTGCCTGCAATCGTCATCGTCGGCGGCATTCTTGCCACCTATCAGCTCGGCGGCCTGTTCGGCACCGGCATCGCGGTCACCGCGATGCTCGGCCTTGCCGGCATGATTGTTGCGCTCGACGCTTTCGGTCCGGTCACGGACAATGCCGGCGGCATCGCGGAAATGTCCCACCTGCCGCCGGAAGTGCGCAAGTCCACGGATGCGCTCGATGCCGTCGGCAACACGACGAAGGCCGTCACCAAGGGTTACGCGATCGGTTCGGCCGGTCTCGGCGCGCTGGTGCTCTTTGCGGCCTATGCGAACGACCTGCAATATTTTGCCGCGCATCCCGACCAGTATCCTTATTTCCAGAATATCGGCACGATCTCATTCGATCTGTCTAACCCTTACGTGGTTGCCGGTCTGCTGTTCGGTGGCCTGATTCCCTATCTCTTCGGCGGCATCGCCATGACCGCTGTCGGCCGTGCCGCCGGCGCGATCGTCGAGGAAGTGCGCAAGCAGTTCCGTGAAAAGCCAGGCATCATGCAGGGCACGGAAAAGCCTGATTACGGCCGCGCCGTCGATCTTCTGACCAAGGCTGCGATCCGCGAAATGATCATCCCGTCGCTGCTGCCGGTGCTAGCGCCTATCGTCGTCTATTTCGGCGTGCTCATCATCTCCGGCTCCAAGGCGTCGGCCTTTGCAGCGCTTGGGGCATCGCTGCTTGGCGTCATCATCAACGGTCTCTTCGTCGCGATCTCGATGACCTCGGGCGGCGGCGCGTGGGACAATGCCAAGAAGAGCTTCGAGGATGGCTTCGTCGACAAGGACGGCGTGCGCCACATGAAGGGCTCGGATGCTCACAAGGCATCGGTGACGGGTGATACCGTCGGCGATCCCTACAAGGATACGGCCGGTCCCGCCGTCAACCCGGCGATCAAGATCACTAATATCGTAGCCCTGCTGCTTCTGGCGATTCTCGCGCATTAAGGTGCGCTAGCCAACAATACAAAAACCCGCCGGAAGCGATTCCGGCGGGTTTTTGTATAGGAAACAGCTTGTTTTAGCGCAGGCTGGACGGGTTCTGCGGCGTGCCGCCGGCGCCGCCACCGAAGAGGCTCTTGGCCGCATTCGCTGCGCTGCCGCCGGACAGCATCTGCTGCAGGAAGGTAAGTTCGCGACCGCCGGTCGGCGTGACGCGGGAAATCGTGTCGAATACCTTGCCGTCCTGCAGGGTGTAGTTGGCGCGGCGGGCAACAACCCCGTCCTTGTCGAAATAGATGGCGAGAATGCTCTGGGCGGTGACGCGCAGCTTCTGGAATGCCATCGAGCGCTGGCGGCGCTGCGAGATGTAATAAAAGACTTCCCCGTCGAAGGTTGCCGTGGTCGACGGCGTGCCGAGCGACAGCAGCACCTGCTCACGACTGGAACCTTCAGGCACCAGCGCCAACGACTGCTCGTCGACGATATAGCCGCCGTTCAGCACGGTGCTCGTCTGGCATCCTGAGAGTGTGGTGGCGGAGGCGATTATGATGGCAATGGCCGCATTGCTGAAGAATTTCATGTCAGACTTGAAATACCGTTTCTTCAACGACATCTACTCCCTTGAGTATCGATAGCAGCCATTCCAAACACTGCGTGCTTCCTCCTGCAGAACCATTGTGGCCATTCCGGGGTCGAATTCTCCCGATCTGTCTCGTTGTGCACCGGAGCGCACCTGTCTCGAAACCGGCCACGAACGGCATTGCAATTCGCGCCTGCTTCGGTAAACCAGCTTTCGAAATCATGCAACAAGGCCCGGTGCCGCTCGGCGCCAAGAATGCGGCATTTCCGGAAAAAACAAATGATCTTCGGGCTCTTCGGTAAGAGAAACAGCAACCAGACCATCATCGACCGGCAATACGCCGCGCTGACGGCTGCCGCCCGCATGCCGGAGCTCTATGAGCGCCTTGACGTGCCCGATACCGTCATGGGCCGCTTCGAGATGCTGTCGATCGCCATGATCCTGTTTTTCCGCCGTACCCGCACCTCCGGGACGAGCGGCCAGGAGATCGCCCAGGAAATCGTCGATGCTTTTTTTCAGGATATCGACTATTCGATCCGCGAGCTCGGAATCGGCGATAACAGCGTGCCGAAGCGCATGAAGAAGCTCGCAGGCATGTTTTATGGACGGTTGGAAGCCTATTCGAAGGCTATGGATGCCGGCGATGCTGCCGCACTTTCCGTGGCCCTCCAGCGCAATATTTATCCCGAAGCAGCCGAGCCCGCCGATATGAGCGGGCTGGCGCAATGGATGGTGGCGGCGGAGGCCCACCTGTCGGCCATTCCCGAAGAGGCGATCGCCACCGGTTCGGCGACGATCCCCGGGGTCGCCTGAGGAGTAGAATCATGAAGAAAGATCTGAGCGAGATTCCCTTTTCATATCCGGTCAAGGTCGGACACATCTCCGCCAATCCTGTCGAGGTCCGCGTGAGCGCCGACAAGGACGAGCTGAAGGCGCTGGCCGAAAGCTGGAACGTCGTGTCGGTGGACGATCTCCATGCCGACCTGCAGATCAACAGGTGGAAGCGCGACGGCATCCGCGTCAAGGGACGCGTACAGGCGAAGATCGTCCAGTCCTGCATCGTCACGCTCGAGCCGGTCGAATCTGCAATCGATGAGACCTTCGAGCAGATCTTCGTGCCGGAAAATTCCAAGCTCGCCCGCCATCCCGCCAATGATACCGGGGAAATGGTGCTGGATCCCGACGGTCCGGACCTGCCTGAAATCTTTACCGGCGATACGATCGATGCCGGCGAGATCGTCGCGGAATTCGCCGCACTCGCCATCGATCCCTATCCGCGCAAGGAAGGCGTGGAGTTCGAGGCTCATATCGAGGATACGGGGGAAAATGACCGGAAGCCCTCAGCGTTTGCCGCGCTCAAAGACTGGAAAAAGGACTGAAGCAACACCGGCATTTGCCATAATTCAGTTGTAAGCGACGCCAAAACCGGTATTTTGGCCGAAATTTCGCCCCTGAGGCGAAAAAGAAGGATCAGGGACGCGTGATCAGAATATCTCTCGACCTCATGGGTGGCGACTTTGGTCCCCAGGTTGTCATCCCCGGTGCTGCCAAGGCGCTGGACAGGCACCCGGATATTTCCTTCGTCTTTTACGGCATCAAGGAACAGTGCGACCCGGTTCTGGCGAAGTTTCCCAAGCTCAGGGAAAAGTCGACCTTTCACGATTGCGAACTTGCCGTCAGCATGGAAGAGAAGCCGAGCCAGGCGTTGCGCCGCGGCCGCTATGTCTCCACCATGTGGCGCACCATCGAAGCGGTGAAGTCCGGCGAGGCCGATGTCGCCGTTTCCGCAGGCAATACCGGCGCGCTCATGGCAATGGCCAAGTTTTGTCTGCGCACGATGGCCAATATCGAACGCCCGGCGATCGCCGCCATCTGGCCGACGATGAAGGGCGAAAGCATCGTGCTCGATGTTGGCGCCACGATCGGCGCCGACTCGCAGCAATTGATGGATTTCGCGCTCATGGGCGGCGCCATGGCGCGCGCGCTCTTCGAGGTTGAGCGTCCGACCGTCGGCTTGCTGAATGTTGGCGTCGAGGAAATCAAGGGGCAGGAAGAAGTCAAGGAAGCCGGCCGCCTGCTGCGGGAAGCCAATCTCGATTCGCTCGAATATTCCGGCTTCGTCGAAGGTGATGATCTCGGCAAGGGTACCGTCGATGTCGTGGTTGTCGAAGGCTTTTCCGGCAATATCGCGCTGAAGGCTGCGGAAGGTACGGCCCGGCAGATCGCCGGCTATCTGCGCGCTGCCATGTCGCGCACGCTGCTTGCCCGCATCGGCTATCTCCTCGCCAAGAGCGCCTTCGACATGCTGCGTGAGAAGCTCGATCCGAGCAAGGTCAATGGTGGCGTGTTTCTCGGCCTCAACGGCATCGTCATCAAGAGCCATGGCGGGGCGAATGCCGAAGGCATCGCCGCGGCCATCGAAGTCGGTTATGACATGGCCAAGAATGGCCTGACACAGAAAATAGAAAACGATCTCAAAAAATACCATGCCAAGCGGCTGCCCCCGATGGGGCCGGAAGCCGCGTGAGCAACGAGGTTCAAGCAATATGATCCGATCTGTGGTTCGCGGCTTCGGGGCTGCACTGCCGAAGCGCGTAATGACCAACCGTGAAATGGAAGGTATCGTCGACACGTCGGACGAATGGATCGTCCAGCGGACCGGCATCCGCCAGCGCTACATTGCCGGTGATGACGAGACCACGGCATCGCTCGGCGAGGCGGCAGCACGTGCTGCGCTGGCAAATGGCGGCCTGACGCCTGACGATATCGACGTGATCATCTGTGCGACCTCGACGCCTGACAACACCTTTCCGGCGACGGCGGTCAACATCCAGAACCGTCTCGGCATGGCGCATGGCTTCGCCTTCGACGTCCAGGCCGTCTGCACGGGGTTCGTCTATGCGGTCACGACGGCTGACGCCTATATCCGTGGCGGTCTTGCCAAGCGCGTGCTCGTCATCGGCGCTGAGACCTTCTCCCGCATACTCGACTGGAATGACCGCACCACCTGCGTGCTTTTCGGTGACGGCGCCGGCGCGATCGTGCTGGAAGCAGCCGAGGGCAAGGGGACGGCGGCAGACCGCGGCGTGCTGACCGCGCATCTGCGCTCCGATGGTTCGCACAAGGACAAGCTCTATGTCGACGGTGGTCCGTCCTCGACCGGTACGGTCGGCAAACTGCGCATGGAAGGCCGCGAGGTCTTTAAATATGCCGTGGGTATGATTACCGACGTCATCCAGGCCGCTTTCGATTCGACCGGCACGACATCAGAGGATCTCGACTGGCTGGTCCCCCACCAGGCCAATCGTCGCATCATCGACGGTTCGGCCAAGAAGCTGAACATTGCCCCGGAAAAGGTCGTCATAACAGTCGATCTGCATGGCAACACGTCCGCTGCCTCCATTCCGCTGGCTCTTGCGACGGCTGCCGGCGACGGACGCATCAAGAAGGGCGATCTCGTGATGCTGGAAGCGATGGGCGGCGGCTTCACCTGGGGCGCGGCTTTGCTGCGCTGGTAGGCACGAATCCTAAAAAACTGGCGGCGAACAAGAGCTTGACCGTGAGGCACAAGACAAATAATCTTCGTCCACTTTCACAAAATATTTTCTATTGGGCGGGGAAACCATGACCGGAAAGACAGTTACGCGAGCAGACCTGGCGGAATCCGTTTTTCGGAAGGTCGGTCTCTCCCGGACGGAATCTGCTGAGCTCGTCGAAACGGTCATCGACGAGATTTGCAACGCCATCGTACGCGGCGAGACCGTCAAGCTCTCCTCTTTCGCAACCTTCCAGGTGCGCGACAAGAACGAGCGCATCGGCCGCAACCCGAAGACCGGCGAGGAAGTTCCGATTTCGCCCCGTCGCGTCATGACCTTCAAGGCGTCGAATGTGCTCAAGACGCGCATTCTCAAGTCCCATGTTGCCCGGAAGGGCAAAACCAAGCCGCAAAACCCGGCTGCCTGATCATCTTTTTTCCCGCTGAACGGAAACTTTTGCCGCGTCGCTCCTCCGGCTGTGCGCAACGCGAAGACGTGACTTGAATTCGCGGCTCCAAACCGTTGAAATATGATGAGTCGCCGTTTTGGATGGATCCGCGAGGTCGCGTAGCAGTATGACGTTGGACAAGAGCCCGGATGCCTTTCGCACCATCAGCGAAGTTGCTGATGATCTTGACCTGCCGCAGCATGTGCTGCGCTTTTGGGAAACCCGCTTTCCGCAGATAAAGCCGATGAAGCGTGGCGGTGGCCGGCGTTATTACCGGCCGGAGGATGTGGATCTCCTGAAAGGCATCCGCCATCTGCTCTATGATCATGGTTATACGATCAAGGGCGTGCAGAAGTTGCTGAAGACCAACGGCAACAAGTTTGTCGTCGCGGTTGGTCACGGCGATCTTGCAAGCGTCGAGGCACTCTCGACCAACGTGGGCGATATTGTCGCAGGCGAACCGCGCGTCGCTATGGCGGAAGAGGACCAGATCGTCGGTCGCGCCAAGCCGCCGATCACGCGCCGCTTCTTCAATTTCGTCAGCGGCGAGGACGATCAGCCGGAAATCTCGGTCGGCAAGTCGAGTGTCGGCAAGGAGGACCGTGCGCTTCTCCAGGAGGCGCTTTACGATCTCCTGGAATGCAAGCGCCTGCTTGATCAGGTGCGATAAGGCACGTCGCGCAGCGGTTTTACAGTGACGACAGGCGTGCGGCAGGAAGCTGAAGCGTTACCGGCGAATCTTGGAGATCGCGATTCGCTTCAGGCCTGCATGCCCT
Source organism: Rhizobium sp. WYJ-E13 (assembly GCF_018987265.1). NCBI lineage: Bacteria > Pseudomonadati > Pseudomonadota > Alphaproteobacteria > Hyphomicrobiales > Rhizobiaceae > Rhizobium > Rhizobium sp. WYJ-E13. Next base: position 980,688 of record NZ_CP076853.1, read on the forward strand.
TGAGCGCTTTTTCGAGATCGGAGAGCTGAAACGGTTTTCTGAGGATAGGCTGGCTTGAATTGGTGCCTTCGGGCGCGCTGCCATATCCCGTCGCGAAGACATAGGGCTTGCCAAGTGCCTCAAGCAGTTTCGCGACCGGCAGCGAACTCTTTCCAGCCAGCGATACATCGAGGATAGCTGCGTCGAATTCCTTGTTCTCGGCTGCATCGAGCGCCTGCTCCAGATCCGGGACACTGGCGGTCACGCGATAGCCGAGATCCCCAAGCATTTCCTCAAGCAGCATGGCGATCAGCGCATCGTCTTCGACGATGAGTATGTCTTTCATGGTCCCGTCCGCCCTTGCGCAACTCGTGCCAGGCCCTTTGCTGGGTGTCACGGCTTATGTGTCCTGAGCCGGCTGCTCGTCAAGGCTGCGGAGCCAACCATCGGAGAGAACGCCAGCCATGCTTCATGGTCCCCGCCGACCCGGCGCACAGGCCGACATCAAGAGCATTCCCATCCCGAGGTCAACCGTGCGAGCCGAGTTGACGCCGCTCCCGCGCTCGTTTAGTCGCGGAGGCATGACGCCTCCGCTTCGCAAGGAACCTCCTGTGTCCGCTTCCCATCGCGTTCTCGATAAGACCTACGATGCCTTCCTCTTCGATATGGACGGCACGGTGCTGAACTCCATCGCCGTCGTCGAGCGCGTCTGGAGCGAGTGGGCTGTCCGCCACGGCTTCGAGCCGGAAGTCCTGCTCAAGACCATCCACGGCGTTCGTGCATCCGATGCGATCAGGCAGCTCGGTCTTCCCGGTGTCGATCCGGTCGCCGAGGCCAAGCTCCTTCTGAAGGAAGAGATGGAGGATTTCGAAGGTATCATCGAGATTCCGGGTTCCATCCGCTTCCTGAATGCACTGCCCGCCGATCGTTGGGGCATCGTCACCTCCGCGCCCATCGAACTCGCCCGTCTCCGTATGGCGGCAGCGGGCATTCCCATGCCGAAAATGATCGTCAGTGGTGAGGAAGTATCGGCAGGCAAGCCGAGCCCGGAATGTTACCTGCTTGGCGCAAGCCGTCTCGGCGTCGATCCCGCCCGCTGCCTGGTCTTCGAGGACGCGGTTGCCGGCATTCTCGCCGGCGAAGCTGCCGGCGCAGATGTCACCGTCATCGCTGAAACCCATGCGACGCCCTTCGAAACGCCGCACTTCACGATTTACAACTATGTCTCTTGGCAGCCGCGTACGATGGCGGACGGCAAGCTCACATTGGCCGCGCTATGATGGCAGCCGATTTGTAGCACGCCGGGCTCAGAGCTTGACGCGATTGCCCTTGTTATCGATCATTTGCAGCACCTTGCCATCCGTCTTGATCGAGACGCAGTCGGTCTGCTTGTTGGGAAAAAGAACGCAGATCTGACCGTTTGAAATCTTGTAGCCGTTCTTGTTGCCTTGGCGGTATTCGTAGCCGTTGGAGGCCTTCCGTAGATCGCTGGCGCCGTTCAGAAGCTGCCGGATTTCATTTTCCCTGGCGTTCCGGAACTGGACGTTTTCTGCCAATGCGATATGCGAGGAAGCCAGCGTTACGATCACGCCGATGAGAAGTGAGCGGCTTGGCAGCATGTGGTAAACTCCACGCAATGGTCTGCGGCAGATTGAAGAGAGTGAAATGATCAAGGTCGTTCTTGCCTTAGCTTTAGCAATGCTTGCCAGTAATGCAATGGCTGTTGATCCGACTAATCCGCGCGTCGACCGCCAAAACCGCGAGGATTGCCGCCGTTTTCCGGAGCGCTGCGCCGGCGACGACCGCAACCGCAACCGCCGTGACTATTATCGCGACAATACGCGCCAGGGCTCCGGACAGTATATCTATCGCGGCCAGCGCCGCATATGGACGGATGATTCGCGCTAAGCACCTCGTTTTGCTCTTGGACCGGGATCTTCCGTTAGACCTTCGGCAGTGTAAGATAGCAACCAAACCACGCCCCTCGATGTCGTCAGACCTTGGTCCGTGTCGAACGCTCCGTGATCGTGGTATTCGGCCGCGTCAGGAGTGGTGACGAACCAAGGGGAGAGAGATGCAGATATCGATCATCGCGGAACTGCAGACGGCTCGAAGCAATCTTGCCACGCTCGGGGCGACCGACCGCCGTGTGATCGTGGCGCGCATCCACAGCTACCTCCAGGAATACCGGGACGATATTCTCGGACACGTGCCTGCGGACCGATGCACATGGATCGAGCGATTGATCGCATCCCTTTCGACCAAGGCTTCGCAGATCGCCTTGTTGGACAACGAAGAATTCCGCTCCGTGCTTGCCGAATTCGAAAAACTCCTCGTCCTGCTTGAAGACCTGACGTCCTCCTGGGACGGATTACCCCACACCATTCACTGAGGCATCCGCTGGCTCGTCGCGCCCTCACGCCGGACGGCGACGTGTCATTTGGCGGAGCAAGGATGAAGAGCGGGGTCGGCTTCACGCCACATGATTTTGGTCAGACGCGGGAGGCGATATATGGGAATTTCCAGGACTGATCGCTCAAATCCGGACGCTATGCGCGCTACGCTCCGCCGTCCGGTTGGCCGCGAAGTCAACCGGCTGTTTTAGACTGAGATTTCAAGGGATTAAATGGTCGGGGCGACTGGACTCGAACCAGCGACCCCTTGACCCCCAGTCAAGTGCGCTACCGGGCTGCGCTACGCCCCGACCTGCCGAAACGGCTTGCTCCTGTTAGACTTTTCGGTTTTTGGACGCAAGGGAAAAATGCCGGCGTGATCATAAAACGGAACTTGTCCAATGGAATGTCTGTCAGGCAGCTTTTACTCTGCCTCTCCGGTGCTGCCTGGAATCCTCAAAACCGGCGGATGACTGCCGAAAAAAGTCTGCGCAAAGCGTCAAAAGTCCTTGCATACGCCGACGTGGCATGGAAATTCTTTCGCTGCTGGGCAATATGGCGTTAAGCTAGAGACGGCATCGTGCTGAAATAATATAGATTTCCGGTTGCAGTTTTTAAGCCGATAAATTTCCGGTAAAATATTTCCTTAATATCGTGACTAAATATTCCTGCTTAAAGAAGGAGATTTATTGTATATTCAGTCAAGTCTACCTTTGGCTGAGGCCAAGCGTCTGCGACATTTCCAATCTTTGACGTTTGAAATTGGAATTTATTCGCAATTTTGTTGCTGAACGTGTAAGAAAGGGAAATCGTAGGAAAGCGTAGTTTCGGGCGTATGACGATCGACAGTAACAGTCAGGATTGCCGGCAGACCCTTGCCGTTGCGTTCAAGGCCCTCTCCGAGGAGGCCGTGAAAGCCGGCTGGCCGGAAGGGGATGTTGCCCTTGCGCTTGCGGAGCTTGCCGAAGAGTATGTGGCCGAGGTCGGCGCCAAGGCGATCATCGAAGGCTTTAACCAGTTTCAGCTCTATGCAGCGAGCGACCGGCTGAAATTCTGAGCCGAATCTTCAATTCTTACACCAATTGTTCAGCGGTTCCGGCGGCCAACACGAAGGGAGGCCTGTGCTGCGCTCGCTTTTTCAGCCGATCCACCGCATAGAGGCAGTGCTGGAGCGCTATGCGGTATTCGCGGCCGCTTGGCCGGTCAGCGCTCGAGATATTTCGACGGCATCCCAGGCGGTTGCGACAATGAAGCCGTTGCTTGGAGATTTGACCCTCACGGGCAAACGGAAGCGCTTTTCGTTCACGGCTCCGCATTCCATATGTATTCCAAACGGCCCGTAACGCACGAAGCACGAGATTGTTCCCGACGATTTAATTGCTCGGTTGCTAAAATTTCGGGCTACGCGCATAATGCGAACGAGGCTGACAGGGAGGGCGTCGGCTGCGCAACAATAACGATGCGTTGTGCCCTCTAAGGGAAATGTGGCGCGATGTTGAAATCGTCAGTTCACCCCCAGGATTTACCGCTCTTCTCGGAAGATATCGACTTGCTGTCGCGGGTTTTAAGCCAGGTTTGCGACGACAGCGGCATCACTCCCCGCACGCCGGAAGCCGACCGGATCGGTGCAGCTCTCATCCAGCTTTACAGGCAGGGCGTGAAGGACAGCGGCAAGCTGAGCATTCTCGCCAAGACTTATCTCTAAAGCTCAGGTCTGCTCGACCGAGACACCGTTCTTGCCGATGCTCATCTCGACGCCTTCGGGTTTGCTCGCTTCGTGGACGATATGACGCCTGAGAGGCGCCTGGTCCGTCAATCGTCATTGGCAGCGTTGAGGTTTTCCGGCCTGATGCCGTCATCGTTGGAGCTGCGGGCGCGCAGGCGTATGCCAGGGCCGCCTTCATCCTGGTTGCCGCTGGCGATGAAGATGATGCCGTGGGCTTCCAGCGTATTGCGCACGTCGATCGTGGCGCGCGTCTCGCCCACCGATTCGCCGTTTTCCAGCGCCTGGACTGTTTCGACGGAAAGTCCTGCATGAGCTGCGAGATCCTCGATGCTCATGCCGATCATGGCGCGTGCGCCACGTATCTGTGTCCCTGTAATCATGCCGGAGATCTAGCGCTTTTGCCGAACTTCTCAAGTGTCTGTGAGCGGCTCGAGCGCTTGTGACGAACTTCCAGCGCCGCACAACCCCAGACGATGCCGAACAACAGGTAGACGTGCCGCCAGTGGTCGATGTCGATCACGTTGCCGATCGCCGCATGGCCGAGAACGGAAATCCACGCGACCATGAGAAAAGGCTGCCACGGCCGGTCGAGCAATATGTTGCGGAAGCCGAGATAGAGCGTCCAGCACAGCATGCCGACATAGCTGACGAAGCCCAGCCAGCCATAGGTCGTCAGCGATTTCAGCCAGATATTGTGTTCGTCTTCCGGAAACATGGTGCCGAAGACCAGCGGTCCTATGCCGAGCGGCCGTTCCATCATCATCTGGAAGCCGATGCGATGGCGATCGAAACGGCCGAGGTGTTCACCGTCATATTGCTGCACGAGCTGGGCGCGGGCGGAGAAGAGCTCGCTGACCTTGGGAACCTGCAGCGCGACCAGCAGCGAGGCCACCATCAGGATGATCGCGCCGAGCGACAGGACCAGCACCCGCAGCCGGAAGGCACCGCTGCGCTCCTTCAGCAGCATGATAAAGATCAGTACCACCACACCCAAGGCGAAGAGGCCCCATGCTGCGCGTGAGAAGGAGAGGAAGATGCCGAGCGCCAGGATGAGCAGCGCTCCCGCCCTGATCGGTGACGTCTTGAGATTTCCGGCGAGAATGCCGTGGACGAGGTAAAGCCCCGGCGGCACGAGGAAGGGGCCGAAGACGTTCGGGTCCTGGAAGGCGCCCTTGGCGCGGTCGTAGAGCGTGAAGACTTCCGAGCCCGGAAAGGCGTGGAAATAGCCGAGTATGCCGAGTAGGGACGTGATAACAGCCGCAAAACTCCAGGCATTGAAGATCAGCGGCAGCCGCTTGTGGCTGTCCTCGATGATCGCGGCGTAGAAGATGGAGGTCAGAGCCAGGAAGGTGGAGACGGCAATATACATCGGGCCGGTCGCCAGGTCCCGCATCTGAGTAAGCGACAGCATGCCGCCGATATTGAAGGTCAGAAGCAGCGCCATGAGCGGCGCGGTGGTGCGCGATATCTTCAGGCCGAGGATGAACCAGAGTCCGATCAGCCCCGCCATCCACAATTCATAAGGCGCCGGCTCGTCGATGACGAAGCCGGAAAGAAAGACCCCGAAAGCGACCGCCGCCGAGCCGATGAGGCGCAGCGTCTGCCGTTGCGGCTGGGCCACGCGCACATGGGATGCGTCGATCGCGCTCAATAGGCGTTTTCCGTGTTGAGCAGCCGGATCGGCGTTAGGAACAGGATCTTGAGGTCGAACCAGAGCGACCAGTTCTCGATATAATAGAGGTCGTAGGCCGTGCGGAACTTGATCTTCTCGTCATTGTCCACTTCGCCGCGCCAGCCGTTGATCTGCGCCCAGCCGGTGACACCGGGCTTGACGCGGTGACGGGCGAAATAACCGTCGACGATATCGGCGAAAGCGCGTTCGCGCGCCTGCGCGAGCACGGCGTGCGGACGCGGGCCGACCAGCGAAAGTTCGCCCTTCAGCACGTTGAAGAGCTGCGGCAGCTCGTCGATCGAGGACTTGCGGATGAAGCGGCCGACGGGTGTGACACGCGGATCACCCTTGGTGACGGCAGCCCTTGCCGTCGGATCACCCATGCTGGCGTACATGGAGCGGAACTTGAAGACGTTGATGATCTCGTTGTTGAAGCCATGACGCTTCTGCATGAAGAAGACCGGCCCTTCCGAGGTCGCCTTCACGGCGATCGCTGTCGCCAGCATGATCGGCCAGAGCAGGCAGAGCGCGATGATGGTGAAGAAGATATCGAATGCCCGTTTGGCAACGGAATCCCAGTCGCGGATCGGCTTCTTGAAAATATCGAGCATCGGCACTGCGCCCACATGCGAATAGGCGCGCGGGCGGAAACGCAGGCGATTGGCGTGTGCGGCAAGGCGAATGTCGACCGGCAGCACCCAGAGTTTCTTCAAAAGTTCGAAAATACGTGCTTCGGCAGACAGCGGCAGTGCGATGATCAGCATGTCGATGCGCGTCATCCGCACGAATTCGACGAGTTCACTCACCGTGCCGAGCTTCGGATAGCCCGCCACCATGATCGGCGAGCGCTTCTCGCCGCGGTCGTCGAAGATGCCGCAGATACGGATGTCGTTATCCGCCTGCTGCTCCAGCATGCGGATCAGTTCCTTGGCCGGCTCGCCCCCGCCGACGATGACGGCGCGGCGCTCCATGATGCCGTTGCGCGCCCAGTTGCGGATGCCCTGCGCCACGAGGAAGCGCTCGATAACCAGAAAGAGCGCACCTGCAATAAACCAGATACCGTAGGATTCCGCAGTAGCTGCGCTGAGGCCGCGCAAGAGCGAGAAGCTGCCTGTTGTCAGCACGAAGACGATGGCGAATGCTGCGAACGCACGTGGCAGATATCGCACGCGGGCTCTGAGAGCCGGAATGGAATAGGTATCGGCAAGTTGAATCGCCACGACGGTCGATGCTGAAACGACAGCCGCCATGACGGCCCGCATCGCGATGCTGTCGCTGCCGTCGCCGGGTGCGAAATAGAAGGTGACAAGGCCGATGACGAACTGCGTCAGGAATTCCAGCAGCCGCAACTGGCCGATAATGATGACAGGCGAGTAGGTTCCGTCACGAAACTGCTCGGCAATCTGACGGGCATAGGGATTGATGGGAGGCGTATCGCCGGCAGCATGCATAGAGGCGTCGCCGCGCGTCTCTACATCAGAAACCTGCTTGCGCAGGGCTTCCACGTCGAACTGTCCGCTCTTTTCCAGCTTGTTCATGGGGCTTCATCGCTCGTTGATGTGAGCGGGATAACAGAAAGCCCCTAAGAAACTTTTACGAGGCGGCCGAGATTGCCTGTGCCGTAGCGGGATTGACGAGCTCGCCGTAGAGTTTCAGCACTTCGCGGGCCATGACCGGCGCGGAAAAGACCGATTTGACCGCTTCAGGAGAAGGCATGACCTTGTCGTGCCAGCCGGGCACTGTCAGTGCCTCCGCCATCACCCGCGCCAGATCGTCGGAATCCCCCGGTGTCACCAGTGCGGGACTGTCTGTTCCAAGCACCTCGGGAATGCCGCCGACACGCGAGGCGATGACCGTCTTGCCGGCGCCGAGCCCTTCCAGAACGATGTAAGGCATGGCTTCGGCGCGGGAGGGGACGACGAGATTCTGCGCCATGGAGAAGGCCTCCCTCACGCGCATGGCGGGCAGCATGCCGATGCGCTTGCCGAGGCCGCGCTCGACCATCATCTCGCGATAACGGTCGCGTTCCGGTCCGTCGCCGATCATCAGCGCCGAAAGCGGCCGGCCGAGCAGGCGCTCGGTCTTGGCGAAGGCGTCGATGAAAAGATCCGGGCCTTTGAGATCGCGCAGCATGCCGACATAGATGAAATGTACGGCGTCGGAGCGGGTCGGAATATCGGAAAAATCCCGTGCGCCGATGCCGTTATAGATCAGCCGGTTCATGACCCGGGGCCGGCCCACCTTGGTCGCATAGGTTTGTCGCTCGTATTCGCAGATGAAGACCAGCGCATCGGTAAAATACTCCTGCAGCCGCTCCATGCGCAGCACGAACTGGCCGAGCATGGAGGCGCGGGAATAATGCAGGCTTCCGCCATGCGCAGTATAGAGGCGGGCTACGCGATACCTGTTGACCCGCAGGGCTGAGCCGGCAAGCCGCGCGAGCACGCCGCCCTTGGCGCCGTGCCCATGCAGCACATCCGGCCGCAAGCTCCTGATTTCCTTGAATGTATTCCAGAGAACCGCTGCATCCGACGGGCTGATGGAGCGCCGTATCGGAATGCGCATCAGACCGAGCGAAAGATAGGGGCGGATATCGTCGAAGAGGCTGTCCTCATATTCGCCGCCGGTCGAACTGTCGCAGATGATGCCGATGTCATGGCCCGCCCGGCTGTGTTCCTCCACGAGATCGCGGACATGGCGGAAAATTCCGCCGACCGGCGAGCGGAAGCAGTGAAGAATGCGGAGGGGCCTCTGTTCTATCATCGGCTAGAAAAGCCGTTCGCGGACATAGATCGTGTCGCCGGCGATGATCGGGCCGGAAATATTGACGCGGCCCGTCAGCACCTGTCCGTTGATCTTGCGCGTGACGTCGACCATGCTCTGGTTGGCGCGGCTGGTGAAGCCGCCGGCAACTGCGATGGCGTTCTGAACGGTCATGCCGGGCACATAGGCATATTGGCCGGGCTGGCCGACTTCGCCCATGATGAAGACGGAACGATACCGGTCGACATCGATGGTGACATCAGGATCGCGAAGATAGCCCTGCTGCAGCTTCTGGGCGATCTGGCCCGAGAGTTGCTGCAGGGTGCGGCCGCGGGCAGGGACCTGGCCGATAAGGGGGAATGCGATATAGCCGGCCTGATCCACCGTATAGGTATTGGTCAGCGTTGCCTGATCGAAGACGGTGATGCGCAGGCGGTCGCCGCTGTCGAGCGAATAGGGCTGGATCGTCGCCTGGTTGAAGGCCTTCGGCGCCGGCCGATAGGTGGTGCAGCCCGCCAGTGCAGCCATCATGGCGACAAGGCTCATAGCCATCAGGATCTTGGGCTGGACGAAGGGCATCCGCTTGCTCACAGGAAGATAATTCGGTCGAGCCGTTATCGATCTATTAGGGTTAATGCCCGGTAAAAAAACCGCCGATTTCCTCAAATCCTTTATCAGGAGCATCTTGTTTGCGAGGGAGTTGCCATTAACCGTTGAGTTACCATGGTCGTTTACGCTTCGGGCAGTTCGTATTGGAGTAATGAGTATGTCCCGCGTAGCGAGTGATCAGGATGTGGACATCGACCTCGGCCAGCTTGCGCGCGCGGTCTGGGCACGTCGTCTGAGAATATTGACGATCACCGCATTCGGTGCGGCAGTCGCTTTTGCCGGCGCCAAGATCGTTTCGCCGCAATATCGCAGCGAGACACGCGTACTCATCGAACCGCGCGCTCCGGCCTTTGCCAATACGCAGACGAGTGACGCCAATGCTGGACCGCTGCTCGATGAGCTGAATATCGCCAGCCAGGTGCAGCTTCTGCAATCGGCCGACCTCATTAAGCAGGTCATCAACAATCTGAAGCTCTACAATCTGCCGGAATTCGATGCTGCCGCGAACGGCTCCGCGCTCACCGATATCCTCGTGGCGCTGCACCTGAAGAAGAACCCGCTGGAAAATCCGCCGGAAGAGCGTGTCATCGACGCCTTCACCCAGCGTCTGCAGGTCTATCAGGTGCCGGGCTCGCGCGTCATCGGCATTACCTTCACCTCCAAGGATCCGAAGCTCGCCGCGAGCATTCCGAACGCCATGGCGCAGGTCTACCTGGCGATCCAGAGCGGCGCCAAGCTCGACTCCAACTCGGAAGCGACGCGCTGGCTCGAACCCGAGATCGACAGCCTGCGCCAGAAGGTGAGCGAGGCCGAGAAAAAGGTCGCCGATTACCGCACGACCCACGGCCTGTTGCAGACCAATGGCACGACGACCTTCACCGCGCAGCAGCTCAACGACATTTCCGTCGAGCTGACCCGCGTGCGTACAGACAAGGCGAATGCCGAGGCGAGGGCACAAGCCGTGCGCAATGCGCTGTCTTCAGGCGAAGCCTCCGATACGCTAGGTGACATCATGTCGTCGCAGTCGATCCAGCGGCTGAAGGCGACCGAATCCGGCCTGCAATCGCAGATATCAGACCTGCAGACGAGCCTGCTCAACAACCATCCGCGGCTGAAGAGCCTGCGTGCCCAGCTTGCCGATATCCGCACGCAGATCCGCCAGGAAACGCAGAAGATCCTTGCCAGCATCGAAAACGAGACGAAGGTCGCCGATCTGCGCGCCAAGGAACTTGAGCAGCAGTCCGATAAGCTGCAGGCCAACAGCGCCAGGGCAGGCGAGGACGAAGTCGGCCTGAACGCGCTGGAGCGGGAGGCGAACGCCCAGCGCCAGCTTCTCGAAACCTACCTCGTTCGCTACCGCGAAGCCGCGTCCCGTGCCGACCGGAATTCCAGCCCGGCGGACGCCCGTATCGTTTCGAAAGCGATCGAGCAGGTCGATCCTTATTTCCCGAAAGTCGTGCCTATCGTCATCGTTGCTGCCGTCGCAACCCTCATCATGAGCGCGATCGTCGTCATGCTCTCCGAACTCTTCAGTGGCCGCGCGCTTCGCCCGGTCGAGCCTCTGGAAGTCGAATCTCGCACCATCGAAGACAGCGTCGAGGAGGAAGAGCAGGGCGGAGCAGCTGCCATTCCTGCGGGAACGGCTCCCGTTCCCGCAGCAAGGCCTGCCAAGCCCAGTATGCTGACGGCAGCCGTCGACGACGACGAGGAGCCCGAAGTCGAGCCGGTCGAGGAAGCGCCTGCCGACGAGAACGAGTTCTCCGTCTCTTCCGTCGCAAGCTATCTCGCCGACTGCCGTGCTCCGCTCGCCGTTTCCATATCCCCGACCGGTGATAATGGCTCCGCCGCAACTGTTGCCTTGGCACGCCTGCTGGCCGATGATGGACGCCGGGTGATCCTGATCGACATGACCGGCTCCGGCTATCCGACCGAACTCATGGCTGAAAACCCCGAGGCACCGGGCGTTACCGATCTTCTCTGCGGCGAGGCTGCCTTCGGCGAGACGATCCATGGCGACCGGCTTTCCGATGCGCACTTGATCCCGCAGGGTGTGAGCGATGTACGTCGCGCCATGCGAGGCGCCGATCGGCTGTCGCTGCTGCTCGATGCGCTGTCATCGGCCTACGATATCGTCATCGTGGAATGCGGCGCGGCCGATGTCGCCAGCGTGTCAAGACTGACGCGCAGCAAGGAGATCGAGATTATCCTGTCTCTGCCTGAGATCGAAGAAGCTGCCTTCGTCGGCCTGATGCAGGATTTCCAGGACGCCGGCTACGAGCGTGTGGTTCTGATGTCGGTTGGCGAAGAGGTCGCGATGCGCAGCCCCGCGCGCCATGCTGCCTGATCTTCAGCCAATCTTGGCCCGGATGCTCTGGGCGAATTTATAGAGACCAGGGCGGGCCTTGATGAAGGCCTTGCCGCGGGTAATTGCCCGGTGCGCCGTGCCGGCTGCGATGCCGATGCCTGAGATCGGCAGAACCACATCGTAATGGTCCGTTTCGACCGGCGCCCAGGAGCGCTTGTAGGTCTGGTCGCCGAGACCGAAATCGAAGAGTGCCACTCCCTTGCCGTGCAGGCTCGATATCATCTGCCAGAAGAGGAATTCGCCGGGGCTTGCATCCGCAACCAGATCCTCGTCGATCGCACCGAACTGGCAGATGACGTGGTCCTCTTTGCGGGAAATCCCCGACAGCGCGGCGATGCGTCCCTCATACTCGCCCTTCAGGCGCAGGGCGCGCATCTGCAGGCCGAAATTGTCGCCAATCCGTTTGTCGATCAGCCCGTGCAGGAAGGCCTTGGTCTCGGCATCCGCAAAGACATCGGGCAGGCCGAGCGAGGCGAAGCGGGCGCTTTTCAGGCGGAAGAACATGTCGAGCAGTTCATGCTGCTCCGCGGATGCTTCCGGCGCGATGTAGTCGAAGCCACCGACCGCCTCCAGCCGCCGGCTCTGCGTGCGGAATTTCTTGCGCCTGCTTTTGGCGTTGAGCTGCTGCAGCGTCTTCTCGAACGTATCGAGGAGCGGAAGCTGATAGGCGTGGTTCTGGTTCTGCACCATGGGCAGGCCGGCAAGCATGTTACGACGGCTGCGCCATTCCAGCGGAATATTCTGCAAAAGAAGCAAATCGGCCTTGCCGGCGAGTGCTGCACGAAGGCCGGCGGCGAGGCGATGGCTGTCTACCGCATCACCATCTTCGGCAAAGGCTTGCGAAAACAGGCCGGTATTGATGTTGCTGTGGTCGGCGCCGATGAATTTGGCGATCCGCATGCCGCGCGCGGCGACGATTTCCACTGGCAGGATGAAGGCGGTGTGGTTGCCGCTCCTGCCGCGCAGGATGGCGAGCGGACGGCGGAAGGCGGCCACCCAAGCCGCGCACCAGTCATAGCTCTGATGCAGCGAGGAAAGGTTGTCGCGCTCCAGCGCGCGCCATTCCTCTTCAAGGGGCTCCATCCTGTCGAAAAGCTTGATATCGAGTTCGGCCATGGCGAGTTTCACGCTGAGTTGTCGCAGCCGGGAAATGCCGGCTTCGGCTTGCGCAGCAGCGTCAAACTTTTGTTCCAGAATATCGAGCCTCTGCGTCTGCACTGGTCTTTCTCCGGTCAAGAGATGTGTTGCAGAGGAAGGTAGAGCGCCGAGACGTATATTTGGTTTAACCGCTGCGCCTGGCTGCGGTTTTCCGCAGATCAGGGTTATTCCGCCGTTAATCCGCCCTACTGCTGTCTCGGGCCGGCCATCCACTTGATGATGACCATCGCCGGCAGCACCCAGAGCAGGCCGGTGAGCGCGAAGTAAAGCAGATGTCCCCACCACGGCGCATTGCCAAGTGTGGCGACCGCGATCGTATTCGCCACAATCGCATAGAAAAGCACGAGGATGATGATCAGGATCGTGCCGATGAATTTGCGAAGGCGGACGGGCATCGTATAACTTTCGAGCGGATGGGATTGAACCGGCGCGACGGCATGCCGCAAAGGTTCGGGGCTTGTTTTGCATCAGCCGCTGGGGCAAATCAACTGCCGGATAAAAGGAGAGATCATGGCCGTCGCGAACCTGAGCCCCGAGCAGGCGATCCGCACCGAAGTGCGCAGGCAGGATAATAACCGCCGCGCCGTGCGCATCTGGCTGGGCTTCGTGCTTCTGGCGCTCTTCTGTCTGGTGCTTGTGGGCGGCGCGACGCGGCTGACCAATTCCGGCCTATCCATCACCGAATGGAAGCCGATCCATGGTGTTGTTCCGCCGCTGAATGCCGCCGAATGGGAAGAGGAGTTCAAGCTCTATCAGCGTATCCCCGAATTCCAGCAGCTGAACAGCGACATGACGGTCGATGAGTTCAAGAGCATCTTCTGGTGGGAATGGGCACACCGGCTGATCGCGCGCGGCATTGGCGTCATCTTCGCGCTGCCGCTGGTCTTTTTCTGGGTGACCGGCAGGATCGAGAGGCGCCTGCGCTGGCCGCTTGCCGGCATCCTGGCGCTCGGTGGCCTGCAGGGCTTCATCGGCTGGTGGATGGTCTCCTCCGGCCTCGCGGTGCGCACGGATGTCAGCCAGTACCGGCTTGCCACCCATCTCGTCATGGCCTGCCTGATCTTTGCCTCCTGCATGTGGATCATGCGCGGGCTCTCGCCGCATTCCGATGATGCGGCCCCGACAAGGAATTCCCACCGCTGGGCGGCCGCCATCGCCATCTTCTCGCTTTTCCAGATCTATCTCGGTGCGCTGGTCGCCGGCCTCGATGCCGGCTTCACCTATAATACCTGGCCGCTGATGGACGGCGCCGTTGTGCCCTCCGATCTCTTCATCCAGCAGCCCTTCTGGATCAATCTCTTCGAAAACCCGAAGACGGTGCAGTTCATCCATCGCTTTGGCGCCTACACGCTCTTTGCGATCGCGCTCATCAATATGGTGATCGCACTGCGCGCCGCTGCCTCGACCACCCATGCGCGCCGGGCCGTGGTGCTCTTCGTGCTTATCACGATCCAGGCGGCAATCGGCATCACCACGCTGCTGCTTGAGGTGCCGCTGCATTGGGGTCTGCTGCATCAGGCAGGTGCGTTGGTGGTATTCGGTTTCGCCGTCGCCAACTGGCGCGGCTACTACGGCGAATATCCCCGCGCGACTGTTATCGACGAGCGCGACTGAGCAGGGATAGAGACGTCCTATCCCCTGGCTCGCGGAAGAGTGAATGGGATCAATGCGATGCTCCTCGCATGGATTTGCCGTGACGTGCTAGATTATCGGCTTGGCGCATGGGCGATCCTATGAAGGGGGATGTTCACATGAACAGATTGCGCACATTCGTAATGGCGGGCGCTCTGATCGCGCTTTCCGCAATCGCCTCGAGTTGCACCTCAACGGAGAGGTACGACTATCGCGAGGATACGTCCCTGAACCCGGCCTGCGCCGGCGGTTTCCGTCCCAGCGACAATCGTCCCTGCTCTTATTGAGCCGACGGGCTTACCAGGTTCCCATAAAGGCCGAGGCTGCCAGCAATAGCCCGGTCAGAATATTTGCCAGGAACAGGCGGTAATTCACTTCCGGCCTTGCAAGGTCGATCCGCCGGGTTTGCCAGGCAAGGTGCGCGGCGATGACGAGCATTCCAAACCCATAGAGCAGGGACATGCCCGACAGCCAGCCGCCGAGCGACCACGCGACGACCGTCAAAGCATAAAACAGGCCGATGATGAGCTTGCCGCGCTGGCCGAAGAGGATCGCTGTCGATTTCAGGCCGAGGCTTCTGTCGTCTTTCACGTCGACATAGGCATAGATGGTATCGTAGCCGATCTGCCAGGCGATGGCTCCCGCCCACATGAGGACGGCGCCGACAGGAACATCACCGGCAATTTCGGACCAGGCCATGAGCATGCCCCAGTTGAACGCTGCGCCCAGCACAGCCTGCGGCCAATGGGTGAAGCGCTTGCAGAGCGGATAGACGAACACGAGCGGCAGGACGCATAGGGCGACGAGCCGCGTGTAGGGCGTCAGAAACAACAGGAGAGACGCCGCCAGGGCGAGCTCGATGGCCAGAAAAGTCAAAGCCTGACCGGCGCCGATCTGCCCGCTTGCCAGGGGCCGAAAACGGGTTCGCTCGACATGACCGTCAAATTTCCGGTCCGCGATATCGTTGATCGTGGAACCGGCGCTTCTCATCAGCAGGGCGCCGAGCGTGAAGACGGCCAGCTGCCGGATATCGGGCAGCCCATGGGCCGCCTGAAACAGCGCCGCCCAGCATGGAAACAGCGTCAGCCATATTCCGACTGGACGATCGAGCCGCGCGAGCCTCGTGTAAGGCCGCCATGTACCCGGCAACAGCCGGTCCACCCAGTCACCTTGATGAATATCGCTCAAGTCCGGGCGGTTTAATATGGTCATGGCGTAATCCGGCTATTTCCGAAAATTCTCAATGAAAGCAGTTATTTCGTCTCTCGCATTGGCTGTCGCAGAATAGAGGCTTTCGCAGGCATTGCAATAATCGTCCCTGCGTCTGACGGAGCCGATTAGCCTGCGTGAGAGAGGATATTCAGCAGCTTGCCGGTGGGGTCGCGAATATAGAAACGACGAACGCCCCAGGGCTCGTCAGCCGGCCCGTAGACGATCTGATGCCCAAATGTCACCGCACGCTGATGGACCTCGTCCACATCATCGACCTCGATCGAGATGTCGGGCACTGCGGTTCCCGAGCCGCCTTCTGTCGCGATGCCGATCTGGGTGAGTGCTCGCCTGTCGGATGCAAGAGTGACGATCCAGCCATGATCCATCACGATGTCGAGATCGAACAGCTCGGAATAGAAGTTGCGCACCTCTTCAATGGAGGCGGCGGCGATATTCGGGACGATGCGCAGCACTGTCATGGTGTTTCTCCCTCTGCCTGAAGAGAAATGATCGATCTGCGGAACAGTTCAGGCCTGTCTGCCGAACTGTTCCGCATGTCCTTGTCTCGAACCTCAGATGCTCGCCTGCAGCCCATAGAGATTGGCATAGATGCCGCCGCTCTCCATCAGCCTGTCATGACTGCCTTCTTCGACAATACCGTCGCCGGTCAGCACCAGAATACGGTCGGCGTGGCGGATCGTCGAAAGGCGATGGGCGATCACGAGCGTCGTGCGCCCCTTTGCAAGCGTCATGAAGGCCTGCTGCACTGCCCGCTCGCTTTCATTGTCGAGCGCGCTCGTCGCCTCGTCGAAGATGAGGATGGCAGGGTTCTTGAGGAAAGCGCGAGCGATCGTCAGCCGCTGGCGCTGGCCGCCCGAGAGTTTCACGCCGCGTTGGCCGATATCGGTCTGATAGCCCTGCGGTAAGGCCATGATGAACTCATGCGCGTGGGCGGCGCGGGCTGCGGCTTCCACCTCTTCGTCCGTCGCATCCGGGCGCCCGTAACGGAGGTTGTCCGCCACGGTGCCGGCGAAGAGATAGACATCCTGCTGCACGACGCCGAGATGGCGGCGCAGCGAGGCGAGCGTTACATCGCGGATATCGGTACCATCGATTTCGATCGAACCGCCAGTGACATCATAGAAGCGGGGAAGCAGCGCGCAGAGCGTGCTTTTCCCCACACCGGACGGGCCGACGAGCGCCACGAATTCACCAGGCCGGATGGTCAGCGAAAGGTTGCTGAGCACGTCTGCCCCATCATCATAGCTGAAATCGATATTCGAGAGCCGGATCTCACCCTTCGGCGTATGCAACGCGCGGGCCGAGGGACGATCCACCACGTCCGGATCGATCTCCAGGATCTCCATCGCCCGCACGAACCCCGTATAACCCTCCTGCCAGAGCCGGGCGAGATTGGCCATCCGCTTGACCGGATCGACGAGAACGCCGACGCAGAGCAGGAAGGTCAGAAGGTCCGCAATGGTGAGTTCCGCCGCAAGGATGCGCAATCCGCCGAGGATGACGACCAGAAGCGTGATGATCTGGGCGAAGGTCTCGGCGCCGGCGGAGAACCAGGCTTCGCTGCGGTAGCCATCGGAGCGGCTTTCGAGGAAGCGACTGTTCAGGGCGGCAAAGCGTTTCCGCTCCAGATCCTCGTTGGCAAAGGACTGGACGACGCGGATGCCGGCCAGCGCATCCTCGACCCTTTCGTTGACGGCAGCGATCTCCTGCTTGCTCGCCTCGAGTGCACGATTCATGCGCCTGTTGAAATGCAGCGCATAGGCCACCGCAAAGGGTGTCAGCAGGAGGATTAGAAACGCAAGCTTCGGATCGATGAAGAACAGGACCGTCATGGCCCCGCCATACTTCAGAATGGCGATCAGCAGGTCTTCCGGCCCGTGATGGAAAAGTTCGCCCAACCAGAAGGAGTCGCCGACGATGCGGCTCATCAATTGGCCGGTGCGGTGCCGATCATAGAAGCCGAAGGAGAGGTTCTGGCAGTGATCGAACAGTTCCTGCCGGATATTCGCCTCGATATGCGCACCCATCATGTGGCCGCGATAATCGACGAAGAAGATGGCGGCCGTCTCGACCGCCACGATGGCCAGCATGACGCCGCCCATGCCGAGGATCTGCCAGTAGGCCGAAGTCGTATCGTTGAGCGCGATGAGGTGGCCCATGACGATGTTGGCGCAGAGCGGCAAGGCGACTGCGGCGGCAGCGACGACGACGGCGCAGGCAATATCGGCCATGAGCAGCGGAAGATGCGGCCGGAAATAGGACAGGAACTTGCGCAGGCGCAACTGGCGCCTGTTGTGGATGTGCGATGCGGTTGAGAGGCTGCGGTTAAGACGCTGCGGGTTTTTCCTCGCGCGTGAAAGCAAACTGGACATGAAGACGGATATCCTGAGTGTTGATCTTATTCTTCTGGTTGCTCAGGATCGTTTTCATGAATGCCTCCCATCGGCGTGAAACAGGGGCCTCGCGCCTTTCAAGCAGCGCAGCCTTGCTGACAGCGTGTCGGTTTTACCGCAAAACACCGCAAAAGGCGACAGTCTTTTGCTATGGCGCATGACGGCGATAGGTTTGGACGAGGTGTGTGGAGCATTTCCGCTCACGGATCCGGCCCGCTGATCTCTTCCTGCAATCGCTCGAAAGCTGTCGGAAACAATGTGGCGGGTGGGCCGTAAGGATTGGAGAAGGCGTAGATGAAGAAAAGGATGATGCCGGTAAAAACGCCGAAGATTGATAGCAGCAGCAGGTTGCGGCCGTCGGGCGCGTAAGGGTAGTAGCCGATGGCGGTGAAGATCACGCCCGAAACCGCGGCAAACCAGAAGATCAGGCTGATGGAGTCGGTGCCACTATTTTCCCGCCGGTCGCGGGACTCCGAAATCATATGAATCTCTTCGAGCATGTGGCCGCGCAGGCTCTCCTGCTTGGAATTGGCGGGAGCCAGTTCGAGAACCTTGAGATAGGCGTTGTTCCATTGATCCCAGGCCGCCGATGAGAGTTCGCCGGTGCGCCCGAGTTCGTTCCACTCCTCCTCGATGACGATGCGGACATAGTCTTTCAGCGCCTTCTGGATCGGTGCCTGCGCCTCCGGGCCATAGCGCTCGGCATCATAGAAGACATCGCCGACTGCATTGCTTTCCACTGCGCTTTCCGTCCGCAGAGCCTGGTATTCGATCATCTCCTGCGCGAAAACGAGAGCGAGGATCAGCGCATGCAGGCTGGCGATGCGGGTAATGACCGAGCTTGCCAGCTCCCTGTCCCGCCCGCCCGGGTCACCGCCCATGACCAGATGCATAATGTAATAGGCCGCAAGCACGGTTGCGGTCGTTCCTCCAATAATGGCAATGCCGATCAGAACCGACGCCATGAAGCTCCCCTTGCGAGGGAGTGTACGGCTTTCGCGGCAGACGGGCAATCGTACCGGGTGCTACCGAAGCAGGCTGTCAAAGATGGGCATGCCGCCGATCGCCGAGACGGCGATCAGAATGTAGCAGGTCATGCGGAAGGTGCTTTCCTTCGCGAGCCCGAACAGCTTTGAGCCGCCCCAGAGGCCGACGGCATAGGCCGGCAGCGTGACGACGGTGAGCGCCAAGACCGTGGAGACGAAGAGCCCGCCGAAATAATAGCTGACGAAGCCGAAGACCGTGGAGATTGAAAAGTAGAGAATGACGTTCGAGCGCACACGGGTAAAATCGCTTTTCCCGCCGAGCCAATAGGCGACAACTGGCGGCCCGCCGAGCTGTGCTGCGCCGCTGAAGAGACCGGCGATGAGGCCGATCGCGGCGCTGAGTGGTGCAACCGGCTTGCCATGATAGCGCCAGCCGGAGACGAGCAGTGCCAGCAGGCAGATGGCGATGGCTGAAATGGCCCAGCGCAGCAAGAGCGGGTCCATGAGCGCCAGAGCCGCCGTTCCCGCGGGAACGCCGAGAACCGCGCCTGCTGCCATCGCGAAAACCTCGCGCCTGTCCGCCCCGCGCCATGCGGCGGGGATCATACCGAGCGTCGCAAGCCCGTCGATGACGAGCAGCACCGGCGAGGTGAGCTTCGGCCCGATGACCGCGCCGGCAAGCGGAATGAAGATGAGCGCTGCGCCGAAGCCGGAAAAACCGCGGGCAAGGCCGGCGACGAAAGCGAAGACGATCAGCGCAGAGATGCCGTGATCGGGTAACGCGGCATCAAACCAGGCGCGCAGGCCGGCCATCAGCGCTTCCAGCGTCATCGATCAGGCTCCGTATTGCGGATGGGAAGACAGGGCAGAGCGCCCTGTCTTGGTGCAATCGTCTGAAACAGGCAAATGCCTGACGTCACGCGCCCAGCATCAGATCCATGTTCTGCACGGCAGCACCCGAAGCGCCCTTGCCGAGGTTGTCATAGACGGCGACGAGCAGCGCTTGCGCGATATCGTCATTGGCAAAGACGTGCAGGCGCATGCGGTTGGTGTTGTTATAGATTTCCGGGTTGAGCTCCGGCGTGCGCTCCGACGCCTCGAAGGGGGCGACCTCCACGAAACCCTTGATGCCGGCATAATAATCGGCGATGGCGGCATGCAGGTCAGCACCCTTCGGCACCTTGGGCAGATGCGAGAGCTGCAGCGGCACGGTCACGACCATGCCCTGTGCGAAATTGCCGACGACCGGCTGGAAGAAGGGCACGCGTCCAAGCCTGGCATAGCGCTGCAGCTCCGGCAGATGCTTGTGCTTGAAGCTCAGGCCGTAGGGCATGTATGCCGGCGCATCCTCGCCCTTGGCGACATAATCCTCGATCATGGTGCGGCCGCCGCCGGTATAACCGGAGATGCCGTTGACCGTGACCGGGAAATCCGAGGGAATGAGCCCGGCTTCGATCAGCGGGCGCAGCGTGGCGATCGGCCCCTGCGGCCAGCAGCCGGGATTGGACACGCGCTTGGCCGAGGCGATGATGCCGGCCTGCTCCTTGCTCATTTCCGGAAAGCCATAGGCCCAGCCTTCGGCGACGCGATGCGCCGTGGAGGCGTCGATTACCTTGGTACGGTCGTTCTCGATCAGGCTGACGCTTTCCTTGGCGGCATCGTCTGGCAGGCAGAGGATGGCGATATCGGCCTCGTTGAGCAAGGCGGAACGCACCGCCTTGTCCTTGCGGCTTTCGGTCGGGATCGACAGCAGCTCAAGATCGCGGCGCTCCGCCAGACGCTCGCGGATCTGCAGACCCGTCGTTCCAGCTTCGCCATCGATGAAGATCTTTGCTGCCATGATTATCCTGCACTTTCAGTGGGTTCGGATTGTTTCCGGAATCAGTTTGCCATGAAGTTGAATCAATTTGATAACAGCAGTCATCCTGCCGTTGCGCGCCGTTCGGCGTGAAGACCCAGCATATACATCGCGACTGTCGCCCCCGCAATGGCGGTGATATCGGCGTGATCGTAGGGCGGGGAGACTTCGACGACGTCTGCACCTCTGACATCGAGCTGCTTCAGGCGCTGCAGCACGGAGAGGATCTTCGCGCTGGACGGGCCGCCGGAAACCGGCGTGCCGGTGCCGGGCGCAAAGGCCGGATCGAGGCAGTCGATGTCGAAGGTCAGGTAGACGGGCGAGCCCTTCGTATGCGTGATGATTGTGGAAGCGATTTCGGTCGCGCTCATATCCTCGACCTGATGACCGTAGAGCAGGTGGATGCCGAAATCCTCCGGCGCGTGCGTCCGGATGCCGATCTGGATCGAGCGATCGGGATCGATGAGGCCGGCGCGGGCCGCACGGGCCACGAAGGAGCCGTGGTCGATACGGCGCTCGTCGTCCAACCAGGTGTCCTGATGTGCATCGAACTGCACGAGCGCCAGCGGGCCGTGTCGATCGACATGCGCCTTCAAGAGCGGCCATGTGACATAGTGGTCGCCGCCGAGGGTGAGCAGGAAGGCGCCGCTGTCGAGAATGGCGCTCGCCTGCCGCTCGATGGCCGCGGGCGTGTCCTGATGATTGCCGTAGTCGAGCAGGCAGTCGCCATAGTCGATGACGGCCATCTCGGCGAAGAGATCGCGCTGGAACGGATATTGCGGATCATTATCGAAGATCGCCGAAGCCCGGCGGATCGCCTGCGGCCCGAAGCGTGTACCTGGCCGGTTGGAGGTCGCCGCATCGAAGGGAATGCCCCAGACGACAGCATCGGCTCCTGTCAGATCCTTGGTGAAGCGGCGGCGCATGAAGGAAAGCGCGCCGGCAAAGGTCGGGTCGGAGGCGGCCGATGTCAGGCTCTGCGCCGTGAAGGCATGGTCGATGGTCTTATTCGCCAAGGGAGGCTCCTTCCGCTGCAGTAAATTCGTAGGCGCGTTCTACTCGCGCAATACGAACCTTATACTGCTTGTACCAGCGCTCGCGACCAAGTCGCTCGGCGACCAGATGGCTTACGACCTGTTTCCACGCCTTGAGGCTTTCCTCGTCGGCCCAATAGGAATTGGTGATGCCGAAGCCATCGGTATCCCGCGCGCTCTCGGCCCCAAGACAGCCCGGCTGCTGCAGCGCCAGCTCCGTCATTCGGTCGGCCATGGCGCCGTACCCATTGTCGCCCTCGGTACGAACGGAGGAGAAGGTGACGACGTAATAGGGCGGTTCGGGTGTGGTGGCAAAGGGCGAGGGTTGGGTGGTCGACATGCTCAGGTTCCTTGTCTGGACAGGAAGGGGTAGGCGAGCGGCAGGTCGATTGCAAGCAGATGCGGCTTTGGCTTGCCCATGCGTTGACTTCGCAAATCGCTTCCAAGAAGCTGCTGCAAGCAAATCACCAGGGAGCCACAGGCAATGTTCGATCACGTTTCGATCGGGGTTAAAAGCCTCGAAAGGTCACGCCAGTTCTATGATGCGGCACTGGCGCCGCTCGGTTACGAGCGGCTGTCGAATTTCGAGGGAACGATGGGGTACGGCGCCGAGAGGCCTGCCTTCTGGGTGAGCGAAGTGGAGCGCCCGGTGCCGGCGGATCGCGGCTCGGGACTGCATTTCTGCTTCGTCGCGACGAGTGAGGAAGCCGTCAACGCCTTCTACGCTGCCGCATTGGCCAATGGCGGCGAGGACAACGGTCCGCCGGGCATCCGCCCCGACTACAGCCAGTTCTATTATGCGGCCTTCATCATCGATCCCGATGGTTATCGGCTCGAAGCCTTCTTCAACAAGCCCGAATAAACGAAAAGGCCGGGCGAAAACCCGGCCTTCCCATGAAAGCATATCCAGAAAGCGATTAGCGCTTCGAGAACTGGAACGAACGGCGGGCCTTGGCCTTGCCGTACTTCTTACGCTCGACGACGCGGCTGTCGCGGGTCAGGAAGCCGCCCTTCTTCAGGACCGAGCGCAGGCCCGGTTCGAAGTAGGTGAGGGCCTTGGACAGACCGTGGCGAACGGCACCGGCCTGGCCGGAAAGGCCGCCGCCAGCAACGGTGGCGATGATGTCGAACTGGCCGTCACGGGCAGCAGCAACGATCGGCTGGCGCAGGATCATCTGCAGAACCGGACGTGCGAAATATTCCGCGAATTCCTTGCCGTTGACGATGATCTTGCCGGAGCCCGGCTTGACCCAGACGCGGGCAACGGCGTTCTTGCGCTTGCCGGTCGCGTAGGAACGGCCAAGCGAGTCGACCTTGCGGACGTGAGCCGGAGCAGCAGCTGCTGCTTCAGACGACGTGCCGAGATCCTTCAGGGAGGAAAGGTCAGCCATTTATCAGGCGCTCCTTACGTTCTTCTTGTTCAGCGAGGCGACGTCGAGGACGGACGGCTGCTGGGCTTCGTGGGGATGGTTCGGGCCGGCGTAAACACGCAGGTTCTTCATCTGGCGACGGCCGAGCGGGCCGCGGGGAACCATGCGCTCAACAGCCTTCTCGAGGACGCGCTCCGGAAAGCGGCCTTCGATGATCTGGCGAGCCGTACGCTCCTTGATGCCACCGGCATAACCGGTGTGCCAGTAGTAAACCTTGTCGGAATACTTCTTGCCGGTGAAAACGACCTTGTCAGCGTTGATGACGATAACATTGTCGCCGTCGTCAACGTGAGGCGTGAAAGTTGCCTTGTGCTTGCCACGCAGACGCATAGCGATAACGGAAGCGAGACGGCCAACGACGAGCCCTTCGGCGTCGATGACGACCCACTTCTTCTCCACCTCTGCAGGCTTCTGGGAGAAGGTTGCCATAATTGTCACTCTCTCTTGGATCCCCATGCCCGAAGGCGAAGGGGCGTTTCTTGTTGCTTGGCTTGGCCGATCGAAAGACAGACCAAAAAAGAAAACAGCCCCGAAAGGCTGGATTTCCGGCGCGGCTTATAGCGGCAAACCCCCATTGGGTCAATATAAGCGATTCTGAAGGCCGTAAAAATAGATATGTGAAAACAATGGTTTAAATGCAGGGTATCTGAATACCTCACTTTAATGCATCCAAAAGCAGGAGGTTTTGCCCTTCAGGAGGCGCTGCGATGCCGTATTCGGCTCGAAATCGCCGCACCCTTGTGGCACAAGGGCGGGATAGAGACAGCGTATAGGAATGTGCCATGGCCGAGATCGTATCCTTCCGCAGGGACAACAACAATTCGGGCGAGGGCGCCCTTGTGCTCCGTCAGCTTTCCGACGGCATATTGCGCCTGACGCTCAACAATCCGCCGGCCAATGCCCTGTCGATATCGACAATGGAAACGCTGATGGGCGAGTTGCAGGGCGCGGCCGACGACGAGGACGTGCGCATCGTCGTCATCGCATCGACCGGCAATATCTTTTCCGCCGGCCACGACCTCAAGGAACTGACGGCCCACCGCGCCGACGAGGATGATGGCGTCGCCTTCTTCGAGGAGACCTTCGCGCTGGCCGCCGACCTGATGCTGGAGATCGGCCGCCTTCCGAAGCCCGTCATTGCCGAGATCGACGGGTTGGCGACGGCAGCGGGCTGCCAGCTCGTCGCAAGCTGCGATCTCGCGATCTGCACGGATACGTCCACCTTCTGCACGCCGGGCGTCAATATCGGCCTTTTCTGCGCGACGCCGGCTGTCGCCGTCTCCCGCGCCGCCCACCGCAAGCAGGCGATGGAAATGCTTCTGACGGGCGAGACGATCGATGCCTCGACTGCCAAGGATTTCGGTCTGGTCAACCGCATCGTGCCGAAGCAATATCTCACGCAGGTCGTCAGCAAATATGCTTCCGTCATCGCCTCGAAGTCGCCGCAGGCGCTGAGGATCGGCAAGGAGGCCTTCTACCGGCAATTGGAGATGCCCATTCAGGAGGCCTATGATTATGCCGCCAGCGTCATGGTCGACAGCATGCTGACCGGCGATGCGCAAGAAGGCATCGGGGCCTTCCTCGGCAAGCGTACACCCGAGTGGAAGGACGATTGATCAGGCAAGCTTCAGGACCAGCCCGCCGAGCGCGATGATGATGCCGGCAAGATAGCGCCAGACGCTCGCCTTTTCCTTCAGCACCAGAACCGAGATGGCAAGCGCAAACAGGATGGCGGTTTCGCGTAGCGCCGCCACGGTCGCAACCGGCGCCTTCGTCATCGCCCAGAGTGCCAGCCCGTAGGACGCGATCGAGCCCGCCCCGCCGATCAGCCCACGCCACCAGTTGCGCCTGACGTGCTTGCCGACAGTCGCCAGACCACGCTGGGAGACCGCCCAGGTAAGGAGCAGAACCGGCGGCAGGAGCGACATCCACAGCGTGTAGGAAACCGCATTGCCGGAAAGCCGGGCGCCGATACCGTCCACATAGGTATAGGTTGCGATGACGCAGGCGTTGACGAGGGCCAGCATGATCGCATGGCGGCTGCCTTGGCGCGCTTCGAAGGCGAGTGTGAGGATCCCGGCGCAGATCGTCATGGTGCCGGCAAGCGCTCCACCCGTCAGGTTCTCTCCTAGGATGAAGCCGCTGGTAGCGACGATGAGCAGCGGCGCTGCCCCGCGCATCAGCGGATAGACGAGGCCGATATCGCCCGCCCTGTAGGCGGCGGCGACCAGCTGGAAATAGGCAAATTGCAGGATGGCGGAGACGCCGATGAAAGGCCAGGCCTGCGGCTGCGGCAGGGGAAGCAGCGGCAGGAAAGGCAGCGAGGCGACCGCGCCGCCTGCAGAGATCAGCGCCGCATCGAGCGACTTGTCATTGCCCGCTTTGATGATGGCATTCCAAGTCGCATGCAGAAGAGCACCGAAAAGGACGAGAAGAACGACGTCGAGGGGCAAGATGGATGGTCCGGGAGCGGTGCAACAAAATATGGGAAAGTATCGCAACTTTTCCGTTTAATCATGCCCTGTAAAATACAACCTTTGTCTGCGCGATTTAATCTGAAGGTGTATTCCGCATGTACAAAATATGAATAACATGGATTGGTGAGGTGAACAATTGCCCACTGTTGTAGCAATTTCTGCGTGCGCTCGAAATACGTCAATTATACTCACCTTATTCAACTATGAGATGTTTCTAATGAACGTGTGAACATATCGTGATCAAATTGTGCATGAAAGGTGAAGTTCTCGTGGAGAAAGAGAATGTCGGCAATCTTATGATGCTGAAATATAGACATTATTCTATAACTTTGAAATGGTTATAAATTTGCAACCGAAAGAGATTTTGTTGAGATTTTTGTATCCCTGGATTGAATCTCGATCCTTTCGCGGGTGCGAAAGGATCGATAATATTCACATTTCTGAATAAACGGTGGGTTAGAGACTATAGTGTGGAATGAAGAGCATCCCGTCGAGGTTGTCCAGGTTCTGGCAGTTCAGCACCCGGCACTTGGGATTGTCCTTGGAGGGAATGCTCGTCCATTCCGCATAGTCGGTCGCATCGCAGTAGTTGCTGTTGCGGACATAGCGGTCGTAGAGTGGAAGGCCGCGCGGCGAGGTGTAGCGAAAGATGACGGCGCCTTCGTTGTGAATCGCCGCCCGCACGCTCTGGCAGCTCATGGCAAGCGGATTGTAGCGTGAGATCGCAAGCGTCGGCGAGGCCGCCAGCACGAGCGCGAGCGAAAGGATTACTTTTTTCATGGCACAAATTCTCCCTGATATTTCCGGCACCTATATATACGTTGAAACGAGCCGCCCGGTTTCAATGATCAGCGACTGTCAGATCCGCCTCCTGACACCAGACTGGAGACACCAGATATGAACCATGATGACTATGCCGACGACTATCTCTCCGGCATTCTGAAATCCGTGAAAACCATCGCGCTGACGGGGGCTTCGCCCAATCCGGCCCGGCCTAGCAATGGTGTCATGGGCTATCTCCTGTCGCGCGGCTACAGGGTCATTCCCGTCAATCCAGGGCAGGCGGGCAAGGAGATCCACGGCCAGACCGTCTATGCCCGCCTTGGCGACATTCCCGAGCCGGTCGACATGGTCGATGTCTTCCGCGCATCCGAATATCTCGACGGGGTAGTGGATGAGGCGCTGGCACTCGAGCCCCGCCCGCAGGTCGTATGGGCGCAGCTCGGCGTGCGCGACGATAGAGCCGCCGCCAAGGCGGAAGCCGGTGGCATTAAAGTCGTGATGAACCGCTGCCCGGCGATCGAATATCCGCGTCTTTTCGGCTGACGCTGCCAGGCGGGATGGATTTTCTTCGGAACGCGCCGCGGTTGAAAAAGATCGCGGTTAACTTTCACATTCGAGTGGTTATGATCGCGCCCGTCAACAACAATACGGGAGGACGACATGGCCAAAAACGATCCGGGATTCAACACGCTGGCAATCCATGCGGGTGCACAGCCCGATCCGGCGACCGGCGCGCGGATAACACCTATTTACCAGACGACAGCCTTCGTCTTCAACGATTCCGACCATGCCGCGGCACTGTTCGGCCTGCAGCAGTTTGGCAATATCTATACCCGCATCATGAACCCCACGCAGGCGGTTCTGGAGGAACGTGTCGCAGCCCTTGAAGGCGGTACGGCGGCTCTTGCCGTTGCCTCCGGCCATGCGGCGCAGATGATCGTCTTCCATACGCTGATGCGCCCCGGCGAGAATTTCGTCGCCGCCCGCCGTCTCTATGGCGGTTCGATCAACCAGTTCGGCCATGCCTTCGAGAATTTCGGCTGGCAGGTGCGCTGGGCCGATCCCGACAATCCCGAGGATTTCGAGAGCAAGATCGATGACAAGACGCGGGCGGTCTTCATCGAAAGTCTCGCCAATCCCGGCGGGACCTTCGTCGATATTGCGGCTATCGCCGAAATCGCCCATCGTCACGATCTGCCGCTGATCGTCGACAACACAATGGCCACGCCCTATCTCATTCGGCCGATCGAGCATGGCGCCGATATCGTCGTGCATTCGCTGACCAAATTCCTCGGCGGCCATGGCAACTCCATGGGCGGCATCATCGTCGATGGCGGCACTTTCGACTGGTCGAAGACCGGCAACTACCCGATGCTGTCCAGCCCGCGGCCGGAATATAACGGCGTCGTGCTGCATCAGACTTTCGGCAATTTCGCCTTCGCGATCGCCTGCCGCGTGCTCGGCCTGCGCGACCTTGGCCCTGCGATCTCGCCTTTCAACGCTTTCCTGATCCTGACCGGCATCGAGACGCTGCCGCTGCGCATGCAACGCCATTGCGACAACGCGCTTCATGTCGCCAAATGGCTGAAGGCTCATTCGAAGATCGCCTGGGTAAACTATGCCGGTCTGGAGGACGACCCGAATCACGCTCTTCAGCAGCGCTACTCGCCGAAAGGCCCAGGTTCCGTCTTCACCTTCGGCGTCAAGGGCGGTTACGAGGCAGGCAAGACGCTGGTCGAGGGTTTGGAACTCTTCTCGCATCTCGCCAATATCGGCGATACGCGCTCCCTCGTGATCCATCCGGCCTCCACCACGCACCGGCAACTGACCGACGAGCAGAAGATCGCCGCCGGCGCCGGGCCGGACGTGGTGCGCCTCTCCGTCGGCATCGAGGATGTGAAGGACATCATCGCCGATCTCGAACAGTCGCTGTCGAAGATCTGAGCAAAGGCTTGCATGTTCCTGCTCTCCGTTGCAGCCATCTGGGCGGTGGCCGCCATCACGCCGGGGCCGAACTTCTTCATCGTCGTCAGAACGGCGCTGGAGGGGTCGCGAAGTGCCGCGGTGGCCGTCATCGCCGGCGTCATCCTCGGCACCTTCTGCTGGGGGCTTGCCGGCTGGCTGGGGATCAGTGCGCTTTTTGCGGCGGCGCCCTTCGCCCATCTGTTCCTGAAGGTCGCGGGCGGGCTTTATCTCTGTTTCCTCGGTGCAAAGCTCGTCTGGCACACCTGGCGGAAGGCTGGCCGAGGAGAGCCGCAGGCCGCGCGGGCGGGGATCGGCCCCAAGCAGGCTTTTTATTCAGGGCTTGCGACCAACCTCGCCAATCCGAAATCGGCTTTCTTCGTCGCCTCGCTCTTTGCGGCAACGCTGCCGGCCGAGCATAGCTGGATGCAGGGTGTTGCTGCCGTCGCCACCATGGTTCTGGTCTCCTCGCTCTGGTACTCCTTCGTGCTGACGGTGCTGCGCAACCCTGCCCTTGCTGACGCCTATACGCGCGGCCGCAAGACACTCGATGCTGCGGCCGGCGTCATCTTCATGGGCTTCGGCCTGAAACTTCTGACCTCGGTGCGATAACCATGGCAAACATGATCTCCTTCGATATCGACGGCGTCGAACCGGAAGTCGGCGCTCCCGCCGCCGAGCGCATCGTTTCCGGCAATCCGCAATTTCGAACCTGGAATCTCGAGGAGGCCGACGGCGGCCTCTATGCCGGCATCTGGGAGGCGGCACCGGGCAAGTGGCGGATCGTCTATGAGGAATGGGAATATTTCAGCATCCTCTCCGGCCATTCCATCGTGACCGAAGACGGCGGCGAGCCGATTCATCTGAAGGCGGGCGACCGGATGATCCTCAGGCCCGGCTTCGAGGGGACCTGGGAAGTCGTCGAAACGACTCGCAAGGATTATGTGATCAAGGTTTGAGCGGCAGAGGCCGGGTGATCGAATACGATCCAGAGCTGGATCGGGAGCGCCAAAGGGTCGCAGAAATGGAAGGTTTGCTCCGGAGCGCTATCAGTAATGGTACGATCGAAGCCTTTTTCCAGCCGCTCGTCTCCGCCACCACAGGCGCCGTCACTGGTCTTGAAGCACTTGCACGTTGACGGCGCCCAACGGAAAACATCAGCCCGGAGATCTTCATCCCGCTCGCCGAAAGGTGCGGCCTTATCGATGCACTCGGCGTTCATATGCTGAAGACATCGATCGAGCGCCAAGAATTGGCCCCGGTTTGGCACTGTCGGTAACGTTTCGCGGAATTTGCCGCCGAAGATCTGCTTCTGCAGGAGCTGGATTTCGATCCGAAGCGCCTGACATTGGAGATCACCGAAGGCGTCCTGATGACAAACCCGGAACAGGCCGCCGGTCGATAGATCACCTCAAACAGGTCGGCATGAAATTCGCGCTTGATGACTTTGGCTGCGGTTATGCAAGCATCGGCGCATTGCGGAGTTCGGGTTTGATCGCATGAAGATCGACCGTTCGCTCGTGTCCGCTCTCGACCAAGCCTCGAATGGCACCGATGTTCTGAGGGCCACGATTTCCCTGGCGACCGCTCTGCAGATTCCCGTGACAGCCGAAGGTATCGAGAATACACGCCAGGCGGCGATTCTGCGTGCAGCCGGCTGCGACCAACTGCAAGGTTATCTGATCGGAAAACCTATGTCGGCACTCGAAATATCCAGCAAGCTTCAAGAGCATGCCGCGTAGATTGCGGCAGCACACTCTGGCGGTCTTCGGAGCGTTTTGGCGTCTGAAAACGACATTTTCACACATTGCTGCGGCAATCGACCGCAGTCCTGCGGCAATATGGCCGCACCTCTTTCATCAAGGCTTTGTCAGCGCGCGATTCATAGGGAAAGTCAGTGCCTTCAGAGGCTTATGCACAGCTTTGCATTTCCTGTCGCTCGTCACAAACTGTCATCAAACCGTAATAATACGCGCCTAGCCCGCCTTCCCGTGACGAGGAAATTCAGCGCCCTCCACAATGGACACCCCCTCCATGGCGCCGGACCTCGTCGTCCTCTAGTTCCATCAGGGAAGAGTCGCAAATGCTCACCAAGAAACTTCTTTCGGCCTGCCTCGGCGCTGGCCTGGTTGCCGCTCTGGCAGTCTCGGCCTCTGCCGCAGATATTACCGGCGCTGGCTCCACCTTCGTCTACCCGGTTCTTTCGAAGTGGTCGGCAGACTACAACAAGGAAACCGGCGACAAGCTGAACTACCAGTCGATCGGTTCGGGTGGCGGTATCGCCCAGATCAAGGCTGCAACGGTTGACTTCGGCGCTTCCGACGCCCCGCTCAAGCCGGAAGATCTGACGGCTGGCGGCTTCGGCCAGTTCCCGCTCGTTGTCGGCGGCATCGTACCCGTCATCAACGTTAAGGGCATCAAATCAGGCGAACTGAAGCTCTCCGGCAAGGTTCTCGCCGACATCTACCTCGGCAACGTCACCAAGTGGAACGACAAGGCCATCGCGGATCTGAACCCGGGCCTGAAGCTGCCCGACAGCCAGATCGCCGTTGTCCACCGTTCGGACGGCTCGGGCACCTCCTTCAACTGGACGAACTTCTTCTCGAAGGTAAACCCGGACTGGAAGTCGAAGGTCGGTGAAGGCACCGCCGTCAACTGGCCGGTCGGCATCGGCGGCAAGGGCAACGAAGGCGTTGCAGCTTATGTCACCCGCGTCAAGGACTCGATCGGCTACGTCGAATACGCTTATGCCCTGCAGAACAAGCTGCCCTACGTTCTCATCCAGAACGCTGCCGGCCAGTATCCGAAGCCAAACGCTGAAAGCTTCTCGGCTGCCGCTGCCAGCGCGGAATGGGGCAAGGCTCAGGACTTCTACCTGATCATGACCAACGCTCCGGGCGAAAAGGCCTGGCCGATCACGGCAACCACCTGGGCGATCATGTACAAGGAGCCGAAGGACGCCGAGCGCTCCAAGGCCGCTTTCTCTTTCTTCAAGTGGGCTCTCGAAAAGGGCCAGAAGGAAGCGTCCTCGCTTGACTACGTTCCGCTTCCGGACACGCTGGTGAAGCAGATCGAAGATTACTGGACGGCTTCTTTCAAGAGCTGATCCTGACGAAACTGCCGTCGGGGCGGGAGGCTTTGCTTCTCGTCCCTGATGCCTTTGACACCCCCTCAAAGCAGCAGAGCGTACGGATATGAGCGAAGCATTGGCATCGCTGCCCGCCGATACCGCGGGCGTGAAGCGCCGCGACGGCGCCGCAGGCGATCGCATTTTTTTCTGGATAGTTTTGGGCTGCGGCCTGTTCGTTCTCGCCGCCCTTCTGGCAGCGGCGATCTCAATGGCCATGGGCGGGCTTCTCGCGTTCCGGACCTTCGGCTTCGGCTTCCTGACCGGCACGGAATGGGATCCGGTGGCTGAACAGTTTTCGGGCCTCGTGCCGATCTACGGCACGCTGGTCACCTCCACACTCGCCATGATCATCGGCGTTCCTGTCAGCCTTGGTATCGCAGTTTTCATCACTGAAGTTGCGCCTCGCTCCATTCGTGGGCCGATCGGCGGTGCAGTCGAGCTTCTGGCCGGTATCCCCTCGATTATCTACGGCATGTGGGGTCTCTTCACCTTCGCTCCGTTCATGTCGGATTACATCCAGCCAGTGCTCATCGACTGGCTAGGCCCGATCCCGCTGATCGGCGCGCTATTTTCCGGAGCTCCGCTCGGCATCGGCATGCTGACGTCAGGCATCGTTCTGGCGATCATGATAATCCCCTTCATCTCCTCGGTCATGCGCGATGTCTTTCTGGTCGTCCCCGCACAGCTGAAGGAATCGGCCTATGCGCTGGGTTCGACCAAGTGGGAAGTGGTACGCGACATCGTCATTCCGCACACCCGTACGGCGGTCGTCGGCGGCATCTTCCTTGGCCTCGGCCGCGCGCTCGGCGAGACGATGGCGGTGACCTTCGTGCTCGGCAACACCCATAACATTGCTGTGTCGCTGATGGAGCCGGGCACCTCGATCGCAGCGACGCTCGCCAACGAGTTTGCCGAGGCTTCGGATGACCTCTACCGGTCGTCGCTCGCAGCCCTTGGCCTCATCCTCTTCGTCGTCACTTTCGTCGTTCTGGCGGCTGCCAAGCTCATGCTGGTGCGTATGGCAAGGCAGAGGGGAGAGTAATCATGGCTACCTATTCAGGTTCTCTTTACCGCCGCCGCCAGATTGGCAGCATGATCGCGCTGACGCTCTGCGGCATCGCCACCGTACTTGGCCTGGTTTTCCTGGTGTGGATCCTCTGGGCGACGTTTGTGCATGGCTTGTCTGCGCTGAGCCCCAGCCTCATCACCGAAATGACGCCGCCTCCCGGTGAAGACGGCGGTGGTCTCGGCAATGCCTTCATGGGCAGCCTGCTGATGGTCGCTCTGGCCGTCGTCATCGGCACGCCGATCGGTGTGCTGGCCGGCACCTATCTGTCGGAATTCGCTCGAGGCAAGAAGCTCGGCGAGGCGATCCGCTTCGTCAACGACATCCTGCTCTCGGCGCCGTCGATCATCATCGGCCTGTTCGTCTATGAACTGGTCGTCCGCCCGACGGCGCGGTTCTCCGGCTTTGCCGGCGGCATCGCGCTTGCCTTCATCTTCCTGCCGGTCGTCGTGCGCACGACCGACGAGATGCTGCGGCTGGTTCCCGATGTCATGCGAGAGGCGGCGCTTTCGCTCGGCATCCCGCGCTGGAAGGTAACGCTCAACGTCCTCTACCGCGCTGCCTCCACCGGCATCCTGACCGGCGTCCTTCTTGCGATCGCCCGCATCTCGGGCGAAACTGCACCTCTTTTGTTCACGGCTCTGAACAACCAGTATTGGAGCCTGGACATGTCGCAGCCGATGGCGAACATCCCCGTCGTCATCTTCCAGTTCGCTATGAGCCCTTATGAGCAGTGGCAGCATCTCGCGTGGGCCGGCGCCTTCGTGATGACGGCCGTCGTTCTGATCCTGAGCGTCGTATCGCGCTCTGTCCTGAACCGAAAAGGTAGGAAATGATGCTCCAGTCTGCAGACACTTTCGATGCCACCGGCAAGCTGGAAAAGCCGATGGCAAAAGACAAGATCGCCCTCGAGAAAGTCAATTTCTATTACGGCGATGCCCACGCGATCAAGGATGTGAGCCTCAGCTTTCCCGAGCGCCAGGTATCTGCCCTGATTGGTCCATCCGGCTGTGGCAAGTCTACGCTTCTGCGCATCCTGAACCGCATCTACATGCTGTATCCGAAGATGCGCGCCACCGGCTCGATCAAGCTCGATGGCAAGAACATCCTCGATCCAAGCTTCTCGATGAACGAGCTGCGTGCCCGCGTCGGCATGGTGTTCCAGAAACCGGTGCCGTTCCCGATGTCGATCTATGACAACATCGCCTACGGCATTCGCCACCATGAGCGCCTCAACAAAGCCGACATGGACGTCCGTGTCGAGCAGGCGCTGCGTCAGGCCGCCCTCTGGGATGAGGTCAAGGACAAGCTGAAAGGCAGCGGCCTCGGTCTTTCCGGCGGCCAGCAGCAGCGCCTTTGCATCGCCCGCGGCGTGGCACTGCGTCCGGAAGTCCTGCTTCTCGACGAGCCGACCTCGGCCCTTGATCCGATCTCGACGGCCAAGGTCGAAGAGCTGGTCGCGCAGTTGAAGGGTGAGTTTACGATCGTTATCGTCACCCACAACATGCAGCAGGCAAGCCGCATCTCCGACAACACCGCCTTCATGTATCTCGGCGAGCTGATCGAATACGGCCCGACCGCGCAGATCTTCCAGTCGCCGAAGGTCAAGCGCACGGAAGATTACATCACCGGCCGCTACGGCTGATACGACTTTCTCTTGCGGAAAAGAAACGGCCGGGACGCGATGAGCATGCCGGCCTTTTTATTTTCGGGTGTCGGATCGATGCTCTACCAGACGAGATCCAGGCGATCGAGGCCGTGGAAATGATAGACATCTTTGACGACGGGCGTCCTCGCGAGCTTCAGTCTCGGCAGGCGCTGGAACAGGATCGGCAGCACGACGTTGAGCTCCAGCCGCGCCAACGGCGCGCCGATGCAGAAATGAATGCCCGCGCCGAAGGAGAGGTTGGGCGCCTCGTTGCGGTCGGGCCTGAAGGTGAGCGGATCGCTGAATTTCGCCGGATCCAGATTAGCGGCGGCCAGGATCATGCTGATCTTGTCGCCGCGCTTGAACTCCACCCCGTCGATCTCTGCGGGTTCGAGCGCCCAGCGCTGGAAGATATGAACAGGCGCGCAGATGCGCAGCGACTCCTCGACCGTCCGCTCGGTGGCAGCTTCGTCGCGGAATAGCTCGGATGGATCGTAGCCGCTGTCGAGAATGATGCGCACCGAATTGCCGATCTGGTGGACCGTCGCTTCATGGCCCGCATTGAGCAGCACGATAGTCGTCGAAACGAGCTCGTCTTCCGTCAGGTACTGGCCCTTGTGCTCGGTATGGATCATGTGGGTCAAGAGGTCGTCGCGCGGTTCGGCACGGCGCTCGGCAATGACAGTCTTCACGTAATCGGAAAACTCCCTCGCCGCCTGCTCGGCAGCGTCCTCGTCCGCGCGGGTGCGCCCGAACATGTACATGCGCACATAGGCATGCGACCATTTCAGCAGCTGCGGCCCCATTTCCTCGGGAATGCCGATCATCCGGGCGATCATCGTCACCGGAATGATATCGGCGAAGGCCGATAGAAGCTCGACTTCGCCCTTGTCGGCGAAGCCGTCGATCAGTCTATTCGCGAGCTCTTCCAACTCCGGCTTCATCTTCTCGACATGGCGCGAGACGAAGGCGCGGTTGACGAGGGTGCGCAGCCGCGTGTGTTCCGGCGGTTCCAGCTCCAGCAGGGAATAGCGCTCGGCGAGATCGAAGGCGGCGAGATGCGGCTCCGGTTCGGGCAGGCCGAGTTCTTCGCGGCTGGCGATATGCAGGATCTGCCGGCCGAAGCGGCGGTCGCGCAGCAGCCCGTTCACATGATCGTAGCCGGTGACGAACCATTGCTTCTGCTCTTCCCAATAGAAGGTGGGACAATGGGCATGAAGCGCGGCATAAACCGCGTTCGGATTGCCGTAGAAGGCCGGGTCGCTGCCGTCGAGCGACACGCGGCGGGTTGCTGGATCGATCTTGAGGAAGGGCGGTATCATCATGGCCAGAGGCTTAGCGGATTTGCCGGGCCCCGGAAAGATAGTGATAAAGATAGTGGTTTAGCCGGCGCGCGAGAGCACGCCCATGCGGCGCAGTGCTTCCACCTGATCGTCGACGGTCGGCACGAGTTCGCCGGCATTGGTGTTCGGTTCGCCAGGCGCCGGTGCCGCGGTTTCCTCCGCGCCGAAGACGACGGTGCAGTTGCGGCCGGCAGCCTTCGCCGAATAGAGCGCCCGGTCGGCGGCCGACACCAGCCGGTCGATATTGGCTTCGATCGCCGAGGATAGGGCGATGCCGACGCTGACGGTGGCGGGGATCAGTGCCTCGCCGGTATTGATCGGCAGCCGGCAGAATTCGGCACGGATCGATTCCGCCAGCGCTTCCGCTTCCGTCTGGTCGCGGATGGTCACGAAGGCTGCGAATTCCTCGCCGCCCATCCGGCCGAAGATATTGTTCGGGATATACTGGCGGGCAAGGCGGGCGAAGGCGGTGAGGACGGCGTCGCCCGACTGATGGCCGAAACGGTCGTTGACGCGCTTGAAATGGTCGAGGTCGAAGAGGATGACGCCGACCTGGTGCTGGTCGTCATGGGCCTTTTCCTGGATCTTGCCGAAATGGCCGAGCAGGCCGCGGCGATTCAGCACGCCCGTCAGCGAATCCGTTAGCGTCAGGAAACGCAGGTGGCGTTCCGACCGTTCCATGATGAGGCGGCAGGTGAGCGCAAAGGCGATGATGAGCAGGAAGGCGGTGGCCATGGCGGCCACGCCGCCGAAATTCGTCGCTTCCCCATCCGAAGGGAGAACAAGCGCCATTGTCAGCGCCACGCCGAAGCAGAGGAAGGCCTGCAGCACGAAGACGGCCATCAGCTTGATGCGTGTGCGCTCACGATGGATGTCGCCGGTGGCGACCGCCATGGCAAGCGCGGTGGCGCCGGTCGCCGAGGAGAGATTGTAAAGAATAACGCGGTTGGAATAATCCTCGTTGATCCACGGCAGGAAGACACCTGTGAGCCAGATCGCCGGCGGCAACAGCGCCCACCATTCTATCTTCCTGCGGTCGAGAGCCAGAAAACCGGCGACCCAGGCGCTTTGCCCAAGCAGGGCAACGGCATTGCCGATTTCGATGGAAAGCAGATTGGGGATTTCGCCGCGGGCCGCAGCAAGCGCAAAGCCGATGCCACTGAACAGGAAACCGAATCCCCAATAAAGGTAGGCGCCGCTTTTCCGGTTGTGGTGCCAGGCCACGAACAGAACCAGAGCCAGCGTAAGGGCTTCGGAGCACCAGATGGACAGACCTGTAGTGACATTGAACACGGCATAACCCCTTGAGTGTTGGCCATATCCTTGCCGAAGAAGCTCGCTGTTTGATTAATGGCACAAACCCGCGATCGGCAATTTCGGCGATATCTGCCGGTAAGCTTTCCGTCCGGTAAATGTCCATGAGTTCAGTCGAATGCGGTAAGCCTTCCTTCATCCTGTCACAGAGAAAAATTGTGAGGGGCAAAAGCGGGGCCTCGCCGTTAACAGGCGTTTGGGAGAAACGGGATAGGGAAATGCCAAAGCCATATGCCGCGCCCGCTTCTTAACGTTATCCTTATGCGTGTCTTGAAGAGGGGGGCTGGGACACTCTATGTAGGGACAAGGCATTTTTCTTTGATTCCCGGCATTCGCCGGAAAGACGTTAAAAGGACGCACATGAGAAACCCAGTCGATACCGCTATGGCCCTCGTGCCGATGGTTGTGGAACAGACCAACCGCGGTG
This sequence comes from Rhizobium sp. WYJ-E13, assembly GCF_018987265.1. Classification (NCBI taxonomy): domain Bacteria; kingdom Pseudomonadati; phylum Pseudomonadota; class Alphaproteobacteria; order Hyphomicrobiales; family Rhizobiaceae; genus Rhizobium; species Rhizobium sp. WYJ-E13. The sequence goes on from NZ_CP076853.1 coordinate 1,018,069, forward strand.
AACGCTCCTACGACATCTATTCCCGCCTGCTCAAGGAACGCATCATCTTCCTGACAGGCCCTGTCGAGGATCATATGGCGACACTCGTCTGCGCCCAGCTTCTCTTCCTCGAGGCCGAAAATCCGAAGAAGGAAATCGCGCTCTACATCAATTCGCCAGGTGGCGTGGTTACCGCCGGCATGGCGATCTACGACACGATGCAGTTCATCAAGCCGGCTGTCTCGACGCTTTGCATCGGCCAGGCCGCTTCCATGGGCTCGCTGCTTCTGGCCGCCGGCCATAAGGACATGCGTTTCGCCACCCCGAATTCCCGCATCATGGTTCACCAGCCTTCAGGCGGTTTCCAGGGCCAGGCATCGGATATCGAGCGTCATGCCCGCGACATCCTGAAGATGAAGCGCCGCCTCAACGAAGTCTATGTGAAGCATACGGGACGCAGCTACGAGGAGGTCGAAAAGACCCTCGATCGCGATCATTTCATGGATGCGGACGAGGCCCAGACCTGGGGCGTCATCGACAAGGTTCTGACATCGCGCATCGAAATGGAAGGCGATCAGGCCTAGTAATTAATAGGGATGGTGTTTTCGCCGCCACAGTTCTATCCCATTTGTGATTGAACTAGGGGTTTCATCTGGCGGCGGAGACGCTAATAGTAACTATTAATGCTATGTTGAATTTTTGTGACATAGCATTCGGCATTCGAAGGGGAATTCGTTGCCGCCGGTACCCGGACATGATTGGATCGGACCCGGTTCGTAGCCCCTGAAGCCCTTGTCGACAGAACTCCGGGTAGGGAGTGCTGTCAGGGAGCTGATTGAGTGGACCGCAATTTCGCGTTCGAAATGCGGCGTGCTGGAAGGAAAGTGATATGAGCAAGGTCAGCGGCAGCAACGGCGGCGACAGTAAGAACACCCTCTATTGTTCTTTCTGCGGAAAGAGCCAGCACGAGGTCCGGAAGCTTATTGCCGGACCGACCGTGTTCATCTGCGATGAATGCGTCGAACTGTGCATGGACATCATCCGCGAGGAGAACAAATCCTCGATGGTCAAGTCCCGTGACGGCGTTCCCACGCCCCAGGACATCATCAAGGTTCTCGATGAATATGTCATCGGCCAGCGTCAGGCGAAGAAGATCCTGTCGGTCGCCGTTCACAACCACTACAAGCGCCTCGCACACGCCTCCAAGAATGGCGATGTCGAACTGGCGAAGTCGAACATCATGCTGGTTGGCCCGACCGGCTGCGGCAAGACCTATCTTGCCCAGACGCTCGCCCGCATCATCGACGTTCCCTTCACGATGGCCGATGCGACCACGCTGACGGAAGCCGGCTATGTCGGTGAAGACGTTGAAAACATCATCCTGAAGCTTCTGCAGGCTGCGGACTACAATGTCGAGCGCGCCCAGCGTGGCATCGTCTACATCGACGAGGTCGACAAGATCTCCCGCAAGTCCGACAACCCGTCGATCACCCGTGACGTATCGGGCGAGGGCGTGCAGCAGGCGCTTCTGAAGATCATGGAAGGCACGGTTGCTTCCGTACCGCCGCAGGGCGGCCGCAAGCATCCGCAGCAGGAATTCCTGCAGGTCGACACGACGAACATCTTGTTCATCTGCGGCGGCGCCTTCGCTGGCCTCGACAAGATCATTTCGGCCCGCGGCGAGAAGACCTCGATCGGCTTCGGTGCGACCGTCAAGGCACAGGACGACCGCCGCGTCGGCGAAGTGCTACGCGAACTGGAGCCGGAAGATCTGGTCAAGTTCGGCCTCATCCCGGAATTCATCGGTCGTCTGCCGGTTCTGGCAACGCTGGAAGACCTCGATGAGGATGCGCTGATCCAGATCCTGTCCGAGCCGAAGAACGCGCTGATCAAGCAGTATCAGCGCCTGTTCGAGATGGAAGACGTGGAACTGTCCTTCCACGAGGACGCGCTCCGCGAAATTGCCCGAAAGGCGATCATCCGCAAGACCGGCGCCCGCGGCCTGCGCTCGATTATGGAAAAGATCCTGCTCGACACGATGTTCGAACTGCCGGCGCTGGAAGGCGTTCGCGAAGTCGTCATCTCCGAAGAGGTCGCACGCGGTTCGGCCCGTCCGCTGTATATCTACGCCGACCGCCAGGACGAGAAGGCAAACGTTTCGGCCTGAAGCTTGCGTTGAGAACCGCTATTTTAAGGGGCTTGCCTTGTGCGGGCCCCTTTCTATTTGAAAACAGGTGCCGGGCGCTGATAATAGTTGCGGGCAAGGTTGAAAAACAGCCTTGGCCGATATTGCGCAAACGATACCCCTTGGCAATGATGCTGTGATTCCGTAGCGTGTTGCTGGCGTTGTTATTTTAGGCGGTTCGGAAATGGTAAGCGTCGCTCCAGATAGGCGCTTCATTGTGTTGGCGTTCCATGTAATAAAGCTGTCACAACCGTGGAACGCGGGCGTTAACGTGGCTTGAAAAGCGTAGTCAGAACCTCCACTTGTAACAACAAGTGAGAGTGCCGGCCGGTCCCAAGCGGCCGCGCCAAAGAGCCCGGTAACGGGACGATGGAAAGGAATAAAAATGACGAAGAAAACGTCTGTAGCGAGCACCAGCACCGCCTATCCTGTTCTTCCCCTGCGCGACATCGTGGTGTTCCCCCATATGATCGTGCCGCTGTTCGTCGGGCGGGAAAAGTCGATCCGTGCGCTCGAAGAGGTCATGGGTTCCGACAAGCAGATCATGCTGGTCACCCAGATCAACGCCAGCGACGACGATCCGGACCCGTCTGCGATCCACCGCGTCGGTACGGTCGCGAATGTGTTGCAACTCCTGAAGCTGCCTGACGGCACAGTCAAGGTTCTGGTTGAAGGCCGCGCCCGCGCCGAGATCGACAGCTACACGAGCCGCGAAGATTTCTACGAAGCCCTCGGTCATGTGCTCGAAGAGCCGCATGATGATCCGGTCGAGCTGGAAGCGCTCTCCCGTTCCGTCGTCTCGGAATTCGAGAGCTACGTGAAGCTCAACAAGAAGATTTCGCCCGAGGTTGTCGGTGCAGCCAGCCAGATCGACGACTATTCCAAGCTCGCCGATACGGTCGCCTCGCACCTGTCGATCAAGATCACCGAGAAGCAGGAGATGCTGGAAACCACCAGCGTCAAGGCCCGCCTCGAAAAGGCTCTCGGCTTCATGGAAGGTGAGATCTCGGTTCTGCAGGTCGAAAAGCGCATCCGCTCGCGTGTCAAGCGCCAGATGGAGAAGACCCAGCGTGAATACTACCTGAATGAGCAGATGAAGGCGATCCAGAAGGAACTCGGCGACGGCGAGGAAGGCCGCGACGAGATGAGCGAACTGGAAGAGCGCATCGCCAAGACGAAGCTGTCCAAGGAAGCCCGTGAAAAGGCTGACGCAGAGCTGAAGAAGCTGCGCCAGATGAGCCCGATGTCGGCTGAAGCCACCGTCGTGCGTAACTATCTGGACTGGCTGCTCGGTATCCCTTGGGGCAAGAAGTCGAAGATCAAGGCCGATCTCAACAATGCCGAGAAGATCCTCGAAGCCGATCACTTCGGTCTCGACAAGGTCAAGGAGCGCATCGTCGAGTATCTGGCGGTCCAGGCACGCGCTACCAAGATCAAGGGTCCGATCCTGTGCCTCGTCGGCCCCCCGGGCGTCGGCAAGACCTCGCTCGCCCAGTCGATCGCCAAGGCAACCGGCCGTGAATATGTCCGCATGGCTCTCGGTGGCGTCCGTGACGAAGCCGAAATCCGCGGTCACCGCCGCACCTATATCGGCTCGATGCCCGGCAAGGTCATCCAGTCGATGAAGAAGGCGAAGAGGTCCAACCCGCTCTTCCTGCTCGATGAAATCGACAAGCTCGGCCAGGACTATCGCGGCGATCCGTCTTCGGCTCTGCTGGAGGTGCTCGACCCGGCTCAGAACTCGACCTTCATGGACCACTACCTGGAAGTCGAATACGACCTGTCGGACGTGATGTTCATCACGACGGCGAATACGCTGAATATTCCGGCTCCGCTGATGGACCGCATGGAAGTCATCCGTATCGCCGGCTACACCGAAGACGAGAAGCGCGAAATCGCCAAGCGGCACCTGCTGCCGAAGGCCATCAAGGAGCATGCGCTGCAGCCGAGCGAATTCTCGGTCAGCGACGATGCCCTGATGGCAATCAGTCAGCAGTATACCCGCGAAGCCGGTGTTCGTACCTTCGAGCGCGAACTGATGAAGCTCGCCCGCAAGGCGGTCACCGAGATTATCAAGGGCAAGACGAAGTCGGTTCATGTAACGGCCGAGAACATCGACGATTATCTGGGCGTTCCGCGCTTTCGCCACGGCGAAGCCGAGCGTGAGGATCAGGTCGGTGTGGTTACGGGCCTTGCCTGGACGGAAGTCGGCGGTGAACTGCTGACGATCGAAGGCGTCATGATGCCCGGTAAGGGCCGCATGACCGTCACAGGCAACCTGAAGGAAGTGATGAAGGAATCGATCTCGGCAGCGGCATCTTACGTCCGCTCGCGCGCCGTCGATTTCGGCATCGAGCCGCCGCGCTTCGACAAGAGCGACATCCACGTGCACGTGCCGGAAGGCGCCACACCGAAGGATGGCCCCTCGGCCGGTGTCGCCATGGCAACCGCGATCGTCTCGATCATGACCGGTATTCCGGTCAACAAGGATGTGGCAATGACGGGTGAGATCACCCTGCGTGGCCGTGTCCTGCCGATCGGTGGCCTGAAGGAAAAGCTGCTCGCGGCGCTTCGCGGCGGCATCAAGAAGGTGCTGATTCCGGAAGAGAACGCCAAGGATCTGGCAGAGATTCCGGACAATGTGAAGAACAGCATGGAGATCATTCCGGTCTCCCGCATGGGCGAAGTGATCAAGCATGCGCTGATCCGCCGCCCCGAGCCGATCGAATGGGATGGCACGGTCGAAACGCCTGTCATCGCCACGGTCGAAGGGCTTGATGATGCGGGCGCCGCCATAGCTCATTGAGCTGGTGGCTGCCACATTTGTGCCCAATTGTTGCAAATCAACAAAAAGGCCGGCGGAAACGCCGGCCTTTTTTTGTGAAAACGTCATGTAGACGCTTGCTTTTCCTTGATTTGCAGGGCTTTTGGGTTCTCGGCGGGCCTGATGAAAGCGATTTCTGCGCCTAGCTTACAGATTGAGTTGTTTCAAACCATTTAGAAAGGGGTGGAAACATGAATAAGAATGAACTCGTGTCCGCAGTAGCCGAAAAGGCTGGACTGACGAAGTCTGACGCAGCATCTGCCGTCGACGCAGTTTTCGATGTTGTGCAGGCTGAGCTGAAGAACAAGGGCGACATCCGTCTCGCCGGCTTCGGCAGCTTCACGGTTTCTCATCGCGCTGCCACGAAGGGCCGCAACCCGTCGACCGGCGCCGAAGTCGACATCCCGGCACGCAACGTGCCGAAGTTCACGCCCGGCAAGGGCCTGAAGGACGCCGTCAACGGCTGATACGAGATTGTCCGCCGGTCGTAAACGAGAACGGCCGTGCAGGATTTTAAGGGGTTCGGCATTGCCGAGCCCCTTTTTCTTTGGCCGTCTGCCGCATGCAGTGCTTCGTTTTGCGATGATGACGTTCTCAGGGCGGGGCCGGCTATTTGTGGCTGGGCGCCGCACTCTCGGCGCATCGCTTTTCATCATGCGCAACGAGATGCGCCGGGAGAGGGAATCGGGCTGACGCAAACTGTATAAAATGTCGCAGGCTGTCATGTCTCTGTCATGGCAGTCCCGCAAAAACCCTCTGTTCGATTCTTTCGACATTGGGGGATTTCAATGACAACTTTCTCGTGCAAGGCAGCGCTCGCCGCCCTGCTTCTCGCATCTGTTGCCTTCCCGGCAGGGGCTGAGCCGGTTTTTAACCGCATCGCCTCTTTCCCGGTCGCGACCAACCTGCCGGCCGACAAGGACAAGCTTTCGACCACCTCGGCCGAGATCATCACCGCTTCGCAGGATGGCAACACGCTGATCTACAGCGACAGCCCGCTCGGCGCCATCGGCTTCATCGACATCACCGATGCCAAGGCCCCCAAGGCCGGCGGCGCGCTGATGATGGATGGTGAGCCGACCTCTGTCACGACAGCAGCCAGCAAGGCGCTCGTCGCCGTCAACACCGGCGAAAGCAAGCAGAAGCCGTCGGGCCGCCTGGCGATCGTCGACATCGCCACGAAGAAGATCGACGCGACTTGCGATCTCGGTGGTCAGCCCGATTCGATCGCTCTCAACAAGGACAGGACGCTCGGCACGATCGCGATCGAAAACGAGCGCGATGAAGAGGTCAACGACGGCAAGATCCCGCAGATGCCGGCGGGCGACCTCGTCGTCTTCCAGGTCAAGGCCGATGGCACCGTCGATTGCGGCACGATCAGGCATGTCGCCCTGACTGGTCTCACAGGCGTTGCCCCCGAAGATCCGGAACCGGAATTCGTTGCCTTCAACAACCAGAACGAAATCGCCCTGACGCTGCAAGAAAACAACGAGATCATCATTCTCGACGGTGCGACCGGCACGGTGAAGACGCACTTTACCGCTGGCAGCGTCGACCTTTCGGGCGTCGACACCAAGCGTGATGGCGCCCTGAAGTTCACCGCCGAGAAGAAGGGCGTCCTGCGCGAGCCGGATGCCGTAAAGTGGCTGGATGACAACCGTCTCGTCGTCGCCAACGAAGGCGATTATGAGGGTGGCTCGCGCGGCTTCACCATCTTCGACAAGACCGGCAAGGTTCTCTTCGAATCTGGCAGCTCCTTCGAACGCGCCGTGGCCGCGCTCGGCCATTATCCGGAAAGCCGGTCCTCGTCGAAGGGTGTCGAGCCGGAAGGTCTGGAAGCCGCCAGGTTCGGCGATGACAATCTGTTCTTCCTGCTCGCCGAGCGCGCTTCCGTCGTCGGCGTTTACAAGGATACGGGTGCTGATCCGGAACTGCTGCAGATCCTGCCGTCGGGCATTTCCCCGGAAGGCGCGATTGCCATTCCGCAGCGTAACCTGCTTGCCACCGCCAACGAACTCGACCTCGGCAAAGATGGTGGTACGCGTTCGCACGTCATGATCTACGAGCGCAGTGAAGGCGAGAAGGCCTATCCGCAGATCGTGTCTGCCGAGAAGGACGGCAACCCGATCGGCTTTGCAGCCCTTTCGGGACTCGCCGCCGTTCCGGGCAAGCCGGGCATGCTCTACGCCGTCAGCGACAGCTTCCTCGGCGCGCAGCCGACGATCTACACGATCGACGCCACCAAGAAGCCGGCCGTCATCACCGATGCGCTCGTCGTCAAGCGTGATGGCGCTCCGGCCCAGAAGCTCGACATCGAAGGCATCGCTGTCGCTGCCGACGGCTCCTTCTGGCTGGCTTCGGAAGGCTATACCGAGCGTCTGGTACCGCACGCGCTCTACAACGTCACCGCCAAGGGCGACATCAAGACCGAGATCGCCCTGCCGAAGGAACTGCTCGCCAACGAAATCCGCTATGGCTTCGAAGGTGTGACGATCGTCGGCACTGGCGACGACGCAACACTCTGGATGGCTGTCCAGCGCGAGTGGAATGACGATGAGAAGGGCTTCGTGAAGCTCGTCTCCTACAATCCGAAGAAAAAGGAATGGGGCGCCGTGCGCTACCCGCTCGACAAGACCGAGAGCGGCTGGGTCGGCCTATCCGAAATCACTGCCCAGGGCGACAGCGTCTACATCATCGAGCGGGACAACCTCGTCGGCGATGCGGCCAAGCTGAAGAAGCTCTACAAGGTCGCAATCTCCGACCTGAAGGCGGGCAAGCTCGGCGGCGAATTGCCCGTCGTCAAGAAGACGGAAGCCCATGATTTCATCGGCGACCTGAAGTCGGCCACGAACGGCTACGTTCTCGACAAGCTGGAAGGCTTCGCCTTCGACGCATCGGGCAAGGCCTATGCCGTGACCGACAACGACGGTGTGAGCGATTCTTCCGGCGAGACCTTGTTCTTCCCAGTCAACCTGACTGCTACCAACTGATCGATCATCCCTTGAACTGAAAAGGCCGGGTCTTGCCCGGCCTCTTCTGTTGAGCCTTGCTGACCGTGAGGGGTCTGCCAGGGCCTACCAGCGCTGATGCACATGCGGCGCAATCAGCCGCCCGTAGATTTCACGCGTTGCGGCCATAACGTCGGCCGAGAGGGGCGCCAGATCGGCAGCGGCTGCGTTCGCCTTGGCCTGATCGGCATTGCGCGCGCCGGGAATGACGACGGTGACGGCATCCGCCATCAGGATCCAGCGCAGCGCGAATGCGGCCATGCTGGCCCCTGCCGGAACGAGCTTGCGCACTTCCTCCACCGCCTGCAGACCGACCTCGAAGGGCACGCCCGAGAAGGTCTCGCCAACATCGAAGGCTTCGCCGTGGCGGTTGAAGTTGCGGTGATCGTCGCTGGCGAATTTGGTGTCACGGGTGATCTTGCCGGAGAGCAGGCCGCTTGCGAGCGGCACGCGGGCGATGATCACCACGTTCTTGCGGCGGGCCTCGGCGAAGAACAGGTGGTCAGGACGCTGGCGGAAGATGTTATAGATGATCTGGATGCTGACGACTCCGGGATATTCGATCGCCTTCAGCGCTTCCTCGACCTTCTCGACGCTGACGCCGTAGCCCTTGATCTTGCCGGCCTTCTGCAATTCGTCCAGCCCGGCGAAGACTTCAGGGCGATAGAGCACCTCCGTCGGCGGGCAGTGGAGCTGCACGAGGTCGAGGCTGTCCACCTGCAGGTTCTTCAGGCTGCGGTCGATGAAACCTTCCAGATTGGCCTTGTTGTAGCCCTCCGTGACATGCGGGTTGAGCCGGCGGCCGGCCTTGGTCGCGACCATCGGGCGCTCGCCGCCACGCGCCTTCAGCACGTCCGCAATGATCTTTTCGGAGCGGCCGTCGCCATAGACGTCGGCAGTGTCGATAAAGGTCATGCCGGCATCGAGCGCGGCATTCAGCGCAGCGCGGCCGTCCGCTTCGCTGACATCGCCCCAGGAGCCGCCGATCTGCCAGGCGCCGAAGCCGACATTCGTGACGGTAAAGGGCAGGCGGCCGAAAGCATGATGTTTCATGGAAATCCTCCGTTCGTAATGAAAGGCCTCGCAGTAGCAGGTGCCGGTTGGGGCGACAATCGCCGATGCCGCTTGGATCGCCTGCTGCGATCAAATATCCTTGCCCACGACGGCTTCAACCGCAGACGACGGAAGAACAGGGAAAGATCATGGATATCAAGACAGCAGGCTCGCGCCCCTCCACGAAAGGCCAGGACGATTATTTCACCGGTTCCGTTCGCCTGGATCCTCTCGTCGAAGCGCAGGAGCCGGCACGCATGCGGGCCGCTCACGTGACCTTCGAGCCCGGCGCGCGCACAGCCTGGCACACGCATCCCCTGGGGCAGACGCTGATCGTTACGTCAGGCAGGGGGCTCGTTCAGACATGGGGCGGGGAAATCAGGGACATCCGCCCGGGTGATGTCGTGTGGTTCCCACCGGGCGAGAAGCACTGGCATGGCGCAAGCCCCGAGACGGCCATGAGCCACATTGCCATCCAGGAAGCGCTGAACGGCAGCGTCGCAGATTGGCTGGAGCAAGTCAGCGACGAGCAATATGCCGGCAAGGTTCAAGGCGGTTGAGAAAGGCCTCAGGCTCTGAGAGTGCGTGTGCGATTCGAGCCTGCGTCGTGATCTCCGTCGCGGCGAGGGGACGGTTCAGACGCCTCAGCCGCATCCACGTCGGCTGTATGTGGAAAACTTGGCGCGGCAGATCGCCGATTTGCTGAGGGGTTTGGGGAGGCTTTGCGAAACAATTTCCGGACTGTCATGGTTTTGTCTCCAAACCTGCTTGACACTAAAAGGCGAACCCCTTAGTTAGCCGCTCATCCCAACGGCCAGCCCGTTCGGGGAGGGTGCTCAGGCACCGGATTGCTTGAAAGAATGCGGGTGTAGCTCAGTCGGTTAGAGTGCCGGCCTGTCACGCCGGAGGTCGCGGGTTCGAGCCCCGTCACTCGCGCCATTTCAAAGCAGGCGGCAAATCGTCGCTGTCTATCCGGTTTCATGCTATCCTCAGGTCCGAAAGGTCCAATGCGCGGGTGTAGCTCAGTCGGTTAGAGTGCCGGCCTGTCACGCCGGAGGTCGCGGGTTCGAGCCCCGTCACTCGCGCCACTCATCTCCAAAAAGCCATGCAGTTTCCGAGGGTCAGCCATGCGGCCTTCCGCAACTTTTAGGGATTTGTCGCGACATCGTTGCATCTGCTTGATAATGTCCGTCCGACACTGTTCGAATAGCTTCTGTAAAAGTCTTGCGCCGGGGCTCCGGCTGCGCTAACCACGGCTTGTTGCAACGCACGTTCGCTTGCCGGGCATTTGCCCAGTCGCGCCGCTCGGCGCCGCCGGCAAGCAGGGATGAACATGATGACTGAACTGCTCAGTTCCTATATTCCGATCGCTATTTTCATCGGTATCGCGCTTGTCATTGGCCTGGCGCTGCTCATTGCGCCGTTTGCCGTTGCCTTCAAGGCGCCCGATTCGGAAAAGCTCTCGGCTTACGAATGCGGTTTCAACGCATTCGACGACGCTCGTATGAAGTTCGACATCCGCTTCTACCTCGTGTCGATTCTCTTCATCATCTTCGACCTCGAGGTTGCCTTCCTCTTTCCGTGGGCCGTTTCCTTCGGCGCCATCGGCTGGTTCGGCTTCTGGTCCATGATGGTCTTCCTCCTTGTGCTGACCATCGGCTTTATCTATGAATGGAAGAAGGGAGCCCTGGAATGGGAGTAGCCCCCGCTGGCAATCAGACGCTCGTAGCGCAGCAGCCGAAGGGGATCATCGATCCCTCGACCGGCAAGCCGATCGGCAGCAACGACGCGTTCTTCGGCGAAATCAACAACGAGCTCGCCGACAAGGGTTTTCTCGTTACCTCGACCGATGAGCTGATCAACTGGGCTCGTACCGGCTCGCTGATGTGGATGACTTTCGGTCTTGCCTGCTGTGCCGTCGAGATGATGCAGCTCTCCATGCCGCGTTACGACGTCGAGCGATTCGGTTTCGCGCCGCGCGCCTCGCCGCGCCAGTCGGACGTCATGATCGTCGCCGGCACGCTGACCAATAAGATGGCGCCCGCTCTCCGCAAGGTCTACGACCAGATGCCGGAGCCGCGCTATGTCATCTCGATGGGCTCCTGCGCCAACGGTGGCGGCTACTATCACTATTCCTATTCGGTTGTTCGCGGTTGCGACCGCGTCGTGCCGATCGACATCTACGTGCCGGGCTGTCCCCCCACGGCGGAGGCGCTGCTTTATGGCGTGCTTTTGCTGCAGAAGAAGATCCGCCGCACCGGCACGATCGAACGCTAAGGGCAAGGACAGGACATCATGAGCGAAGCCCTCACTGAGCTTTCGTCGTACCTTTCGGAAGCGCGCGGCAATTTGATTGCCGCCTCGCAGCTCAAATATGGCGAGCTGACGCTGACGACGACTGGCGACAATCTGATCCCGCTGCTGACCTTCCTGCGCGACGACGCCAATTGCGGCTTCGTCAACCTGACGGATATTTGCGGCGTCGACTGGCCGCAGCGCGAACTGCGCTTCGACGTCGTCTATCATCTTCTGTCTCCGAAGAAGAACTTGCGCATCCGCGTGAAGCTGGCGACCGACGAAGATACGCCGGTTCCGTCTGCCTGCGCCGTCTATCCGGGTGCCGACTGGTTCGAACGCGAGACCTGGGACATGTACGGCGTGCTTTTCACCGGCCATCCGGACCTGCGCCGCATCCTGACCGACTACGGTTTCGAGGGGCATCCGCTGCGCAAGGATTTCCCGACGACCGGTTTCGTCGAGGTTCGCTACGACGATGCGGCAAAGCGCGTCGTTTACGAGCCTGTCGAGCTGAAGCAGGAATTCCGTAATTTCGATTTCTTGTCCCCCTGGGAAGGCACGGAATACGTGCTGCCGGGCGACGAAAAGGCGAAGCAGTAAGTTTGAGGCGTGTGGCGGGTTTTTGCCCGCCGTTCACTGACTACCCAAAAAAGCGAGCCCATCGCCATGACCGAACATAACGTCCGTAACTTCAACATCAATTTCGGGCCGCAGCATCCGGCAGCGCACGGCGTTCTGCGTCTTGTGCTGGAGCTTGATGGCGAAATCGTGGAGCGCGTCGATCCGCATATCGGCCTGCTGCACCGCGGGACCGAAAAGCTGATTGAAACCAAGACCTACCTGCAGGCCGTTCCCTATTTCGATCGCCTCGACTACGTGGCGCCGATGAACCAGGAGCATGCCTATGCGCTGGCCGTCGAGAAATTGATCGGCCTGGAAATCCCGATTCGCGGCCAGCTCATCCGTGTCCTTTATTCGGAAATCGGCCGTATCCTGTCGCATCTGCTGAACGTCACCACGCAGGCCATGGACGTCGGTGCGCTGACGCCGCCGCTCTGGGGCTTCGAAGAGCGCGAAAAGCTGATGGTGTTCTATGAGCGCGCCAGCGGCTCCCGCATGCATGCCGCTTACTTCCGTCCGGGCGGCGTTCACCAGGACCTGCCGGAACAGCTCGTGCAGGATATCGGCAAATGGTGCGACGAATTCCCAGGCAAGCTCGACGATATCGACGACCTTCTGACCGGCAACCGCATCTTCAAACAGCGTAACGTCGATATCGGCGTCGTCTCGCTGGAAGATTGCTGGGCCTGGGGGTTCTCGGGCGTCATGGTGCGCGGTTCGGGCGCGGCCTGGGACCTGCGCCGCGCGCAGCCCTATGAATGCTATTCGGATCTTGAGTTCGACATTCCGGTTGGCAAGAACGGCGACAACTACGATCGTTACCTGATCCGCATGATCGAGATGCGCGAATCCGTGAAGATCATGAAGCAGTGCGTGAACCGCCTGCTCGGTGATGCCAAGACGGGACCGTTCTCCTCGATCGACGGCAAGGTCGTTCCGCCGAAGCGTGGCGAGATGAAGCGTTCGATGGAAGCGCTGATCCACCACTTCAAGCTCTACACTGAAGGCTATCACGTTCCCGCCGGCGAGGTTTACGCTGCCGTCGAAGCGCCGAAGGGTGAGTTCGGCGTCTATCTCGTTTCCGACGGCACCAACAAGCCCTATCGCTGCAAGATTCGTGCTCCGGGTTATGCGCATCTGCAGGCGATGGACTTCATGTGCCGTGGTCACCAGCTTGCCGACGTCGCGGCCGTTCTCGGCTCGCTCGACATCGTGTTCGGCGAGGTGGACCGGTAATGCAGGCTCTGTCGCTTGCAGCAGCTCTCCTTCTTTCGGCTTCCGCTGCCTTTGCGCAGGAAGCCGGAAAGCTCGGCACGCCGCTGGGCCACGAAGAAGCGCAGCCGCCGGCAGAGCAATCGTCCATGGGCGACCTTTTGTCCAAGGGCTATCAAATCAAGGCCGCCGTGCCGAACGGCGGCAAGTTTGTGGTATTTATGCAAAAAGACCAGTCGGCCTATGCCTGTGAAATGCAGTCTCTGACTGCTTCGCGGTGTGGAACGCTAAACTGACAAGGCGTGAGGAAGAATGTCCGTTCGTCGATTAGCCGAAGATCAATTCCAGCCGGCCGCATTCGCTTTCAGCGATGAAAACGCGGTCTGGGCGGAAAAGACGATTCAGAAATATCCCGCAGGCCGTCAGCAGTCCGCGGTCATTCCGCTGTTGATGCGTGCGCAGGAGCAGGATGGTTGGGTCACCCGCCCGGCGATCGAAAAGATCGCCGATATGCTGGACATGGCCTATATCCGTGTTCTCGAAGTCGCGACCTTCTACACCCAGTTCCAGCTGCATCCGGTCGGCACCCGCGCTCACGTGCAGGTCTGCGGCACGACACCTTGCATGCTGCGTGGCTCGGAAAAGCTGATGGGCGTCTGCCGCAGCAAGATCCACCAGCACCCGTTCGAACGCAACGCCGAAGGCACTTTGTCCTGGGAAGAAGTCGAGTGTCTCGGGGCCTGCGTCAACGCTCCGATGGTGATGATTGGCAAGGACACCTATGAGGACCTGACGCCGGAACGCCTGGAAGAGATCATCGATACGTTTGCTGCCGGCAACGGCGCCAGCGTCAAGGTCGGTCCGCAGATCGACCGTCACCTGTCCTCGCCCGAGGGCGGCCGGACGACGCTTCTCGACGACGTGACTGCGCCCCGCACCCGGACTGGCAAAGCCCCGGCTGCTGCTGTCGACGGCGCGCCGGTTCCTCCCTCTGAGGCCGCTCGCCCGAAGAGTACGGATGCCGAGACCAACGCCTCGCTGAAGACGCCGGCGACGTCGCCCAAGGCATCGGCCAAGAATGCGAAGGCTGCCGAAGTTCAGCCGCTGTCGGGCACTGCCGCTTCCGAGCCGGCGCCGAAGGCGACTGCTGCTGAAACCACCGCAAAGCCGTCGCTGACCGACAAGAATCGCCCGGCCGGCATCGAAAAGCCCGCTGCTCCCGATGATCTCAAGATGATCTCCGGCGTCGGTCCGAAGATCGAAGCGACGTTACATGAAATCGGCATCTTCACCTTCGCGCAGATCGCGGGCTGGAAGAAGGCCGAACGCGAATGGGTCGATAGCTTCCTGAATTTCCGCGGCCGCATTGAGCGCGACGACTGGGTCAAACAGGCCAAGGCGCTCGCCAAGGGCGGCGAAGCGGAATATATCAAGGTCTTCGGCAAGAAGCCGCGGTAAGAGGTGTGAGACATGCTACAAGATAAAGACCGCATCTTTACCAACATCTACGGCCTCAAGGACAAATCCCTGAAAGGCGCGATGAGCCGCGGCCATTGGGATGGCACCAAACAGATCCTCGAAAAGGGCCGCGACTGGATCATCGACGAGATGAAGGCATCCGGCCTTCGCGGCCGTGGCGGCGCAGGCTTCCCGACCGGTCTCAAGTGGTCCTTCATGCCGAAGCAGAGCGACGGCCGTCCGCACTACCTCGTCGTCAATGCCGACGAATCGGAGCCCGGCACCTGCAAGGACCGCGACATCATGCGCAACGATCCGCACACGCTGATCGAAGGCTGCGTGATCGCAAGTTTCGCTATGGGTGCCAATGCGGCCTATATCTATGTGCGCGGCGAATATATCCGCGAGCGCGAAGCCCTGCAGGCCGCAATCGACGAATGCTACGATGCCGGCCTGCTCGGCAAGAACAACAAGCTCGGCTGGGACATGGACATCTATGTCCACCATGGCGCCGGCGCTTATATCTGCGGTGAAGAAACCGCGCTGCTCGAAAGCCTCGAAGGCAAGAAAGGCCAGCCGCGTCTGAAGCCGCCATTCCCGGCAAACATGGGTCTCTATGGCTGCCCGACGACGGTCAACAATGTTGAATCGATCGCCGTTGCTCCGACAATCCTGCGCCGTGGCGCCGGCTGGTTCTCCTCCATCGGCCGTCCGAACAATGTCGGCACCAAGCTGTTCATGCTCTCTGGTCACGTCAACAAGCCGTGCACCGTCGAAGAAGAAATGGGCATCACCTTCCGCGAGCTGGTGGACAAGCATGCCGGCGGTATCCGCGGCGGCTGGGACAACCTGCTTGCCGTCATTCCGGGCGGTGCATCGTGCCCGATCGTTCCGGCCAAGGACATCATCGACTGCCCGATGGACTTCGACGGCCTGCGCGCCGTCGGCTCCTCCTTCGGTACGGCTGCCTCGATCGTCATGGACAAGTCCACCGACGTCATCAAGGCGATTGCCCGTATCTCGGCCTTCTTCAAGCATGAGAGCTGCGGCCAGTGCACGCCGTGCCGCGAGGGCACGGGCTGGATGTGGCGCGTGATGGAGCGTATGGCGCGCGGTAACGCGCAGAAGCGCGAAATCGACATGCTGTTCCAGGTTACCAAGCAGATCGAAGGCCACACCATCTGTGCGCTCGGCGATGCCGCCGCATGGCCGGTGCAGGGTCTGATCCGTAACTTCCGTCCGGAAATCGAAGCCCGCATCGACCAGTACACGGCCAATGCCCTCGATCACGGTGCGGTTCTGGAGGCGGCGGAGTAAGCACATGACGACCAGCACGTCCGACAGCAAGGTGAGGGAAGGGGCCGCCGATTTCGCGGCTGACTTCGGTCGTCTTGCTGCCGGTATGCTGGAAAATGCGCGTGCCATGCCCATTCATCCACTGATGGCACATCCGGCGGCGGCATTCGCCGCGGCAACGGCGATCGGTTTCGGCCTCTCCACACAGATGGCTGGCGCCTTCTTCGGCGCGCTGCAGGGGGCGCTCGAAACGGCAAACATGGCTGCCGCAGCGCTCGACGAAACGCCGCCGGATGAAGACGCGCCGGAGATGGATGTCCGTCCGGAGAATATCCGCCGGCCGGCTGAAAAGACCGAGCTGGTTCGCAAGGCGGCAAAGCCGAAGCTGACGGTGGTTTCCACCAAGGCCCCGGCCGAGAAGGGTGCAAAGCCTGCTGCAGCTGCCAAGGCCAAGCCAGCCGCAAGGTCCAGGAAGGCTGACGATCTCAAGCTGATCGCCGGCATCGGTCCGAAGCTGGAGCAGGTGCTGAACGGAAAGGGCATCCGTACCTTCGCCGATATCGCGGCATGGAGCGATGCTGAGATTGCGAGCCTGGATGCCGAACTCGGCGTCGACGGCCGTATCCTGCGCGACGATTGGGTCGGCCAGGCCAAGGTGCTGGCGACGCGGGGGCGCAGGAAGAAGTAAATTTCCGGCCGAATGCGATGGCTGGAGGAGTGGCGGATCGATCGACGGGGCAGGGACTCCGGGTCGTAAAACCGATGGCGGGTTCCGGGTCTCGGAACCGGCAAAGGAAAATTTGGGCAATACCAGCGCCAGGACGGATGAAATAACCGCCTTGGCAATATGGATGTTGCAAAAATAGGTTTGTTTGCCGGTACCCGGCGAATGGGAAACAGGACTGAGTGACGATGGCAAAACTGAGGATTGACGGTAACGAGATCGAAGTTCCGGATCATTTCACGCTGCTTCAGGCATGCGAAGAAGCCGGTGCTGAAGTTCCGCGCTTCTGCTTCCATGAGCGTCTGTCGGTTGCCGGCAATTGCCGCATGTGCCTCGTCGAGGTCAAGGGCGGCCCGCCGAAGCCTCAGGCTTCCTGCGCCATGGGCGTGCGCGATATCCGCGGCGGCCCGAACGGCGAACTGCCTGAAGTCTTCACCAACACGCCGATGGTCAAGAAGGCCCGCGAAGGCGTGATGGAATTCCTGCTGATCAACCATCCGCTCGATTGCCCGATCTGCGACCAGGGTGGCGAATGCGACCTGCAGGACCAGGCCATGGCCTTCGGCATCGACACGTCGCGCTATCAGGAAGACAAGCGCGCCGTCGAGGACAAGTATATCGGCCCGCTCGTCAAGACGGTCATGAACCGCTGCATTCACTGCACGCGTTGCGTCCGTTTCACGACTGAGGTCGCCGGCATCTCCGAACTCGGCCTGATCGGCCGCGGCGAGGACGCCGAAATCACCACCTATCTCGAGCAGGCCATGACCTCGGAGCTGCAGGGCAACGTCGTCGACCTCTGCCCGGTCGGTGCCCTGACCTCCAAACCCTTCGCTTTCACGGCCCGTCCGTGGGAACTGAACAAGACCGAATCGATCGACGTCATGGACGCCGTCGGCTCCGCGATCCGTGTCGATACGCGTGGCCGCGAAGTCATGCGCATTCTGCCGCGCGTCAATGAAGCCGTGAACGAAGAGTGGATTTCGGACAAGACCCGCCACGTCTGGGACGGCCTGAAGACGCAGCGCCTCGACCGGCCCTACGTCCGCAAGGGCGGCCGTCTGCAGCCGGCGACCTGGGGCGAAGCCTTCGGCGCCATCAAGGCAGCCGTTTCTGCGACATCGGGCGACAAAATCGGTGCGATCGCCGGAGACCTCGCTTCGGTCGAAGAAATGTACGCGCTCTCCGAATTGGTGAAGTCGCTTGGTTCCGAGAACCTCGACTGTCGCCAGGATGGGGCGGCACTTGATCCGTCGCTCGGCCGTGCAAGCTACCTCTTCAATCCGACCATTGCGGGCATCGAACAGGCTGACGCGCTGCTCATCATCGGCGCGAACCCGCGCTTCGAGGCTGCAATCCTCAACGCTCGCATCCGCAAGCGTTACCGTCGCGGCGGCTTCCCGATCGGTGTGATCGGTGAAGGCGGCGAGATGCGTTACAAGTATGATTATCTCGGTGCTGGTCCGGACACGCTGAAGGACATTCTCGACGGCGGCCACGCCTTCGCAGAGGTTCTTTCCAAGGCGTCCAAGCCAATGATCATTATCGGCCAGGGTGCTCTGACCCGTACCGACGGCGCAGGCGTTCTCGCAACAGCCGCCAAGCTCGCCGTCAATGTCGGCGCGCTCGCCGAAGGCTGGAACGGTTTTGCCGTGCTCCACACTGCGGCCTCCCGCGTCGGCGGCCTCGATCTCGGCTTCGTGCCGGGCGCCAACGGCGTCAACGCTGCCGACATGCTGAAAGCCATGGACGTGCTCTTCCTGCTCGGTGCCGATGAGTTCGACCTCGCAGCCAAGACCGCGAAGTTCACGGTCTACATCGGCTCGCATGGCGATAACGGCGCACATGGTGCCGATGTCATCCTGCCGGCTGCCGCCTATACGGAAAAGTCCGGTACTTGGGTCAACACCGAAGGCCGCGTCCAGATCGGCAACCGCGCCGGCTTCGCACCGGGCGACGCCCGCGAGGACTGGGCGATCATTCGCGCCCTTTCCGACGTGCTCGGCAAGAAGCTTTCCTTTGATTCGCTCGGCGAATTGCGCGGCAAGCTCTATGCGGCATTCCCGCATTTTGCGGCTGTCGACGAGATCGCCGAAGGTAACAGCGCCCAAATTGCCGCACTGGCGAAAAAAGCCGGCAAGATGAACAAATCCGGGTTTGCGTCGCCGGTCAAAGACTTCTATTTGACGAACCCGATAGCGCGCGCCTCGGCTGTCATGGCCGAGTGCTCGGCATTGGCCCGCAACAATTTCAAAGTCGCGGCAGAGTAAGGGCAGGAACTCATGGATTCTTTCTTCTCGACCTATGTCTGGCCGGCGATCATCATGATCGGTCAGTCGCTGCTGCTGCTCGTCTGCCTGCTGGTCTTCATCGCTTACGTCCTGCTTGCCGACCGCAAGATCTGGGCTGCCGTCCAGCTTCGCCGCGGGCCGAACGTCGTCGGTCCCTTCGGCCTGTTCCAGTCCTTCGCCGACCTTCTGAAGTTCGTCTTCAAGGAGCCGGTCATTCCGGCCGGAGCCAATAAGGCGGTCTTCCTGCTGGCTCCGCTGGTCACCGTGCTTCTGGCGCTGTCGACCTGGGCGGTCGTGCCGCTCGCCGACGGCTGGGTGATTGCCAACATCAATGTCGGCATTCTGTATATCTTCGCGATCTCTTCGCTTGAGGTTTACGGCATCATCATGGGCGGCTGGGCTTCGAACTCGAAGTATCCGTTTCTCGGCGCGCTGCGCTCGGCAGCGCAGATGGTGTCCTATGAGGTTTCGATCGGTTTCGTCATTGTCACGGTACTTCTCTGCGTCGGTTCGCTGAACCTGACCGATATCGTCAATGCGCAGCATACGGGCCTTGGCACCATGCTCGGCCTGCCGGCATCGTTCCTCGACTGGCATTGGCTGTCGCTCTTCCCGATGTTCATCGTCTTCTTCATCTCGGCGCTCGCCGAGACGAACCGCCCGCCCTTCGACCTTCCGGAAGCCGAATCGGAACTCGTCGCCGGCTTCATGGTCGAATACGGCTCTGCTCCCTACATGATGTTCATGCTCGGCGAATATGCGGCCGTCGTCCTGATGTGCTCGCTGACGACGATCCTCTTCCTCGGTGGCTGGCTGCCGCCGGTCGACTTCTGGCTCATCAACTGGGTGCCCGGCATCATCTGGTTCATGCTGAAGGCGTGCCTGGTGTTCTTCATGTTCGCCATGGTCAAGGCTTTCGTGCCGCGTTACCGCTACGACCAGCTCATGCGTCTCGGCTGGAAGGTCTTCCTTCCGCTGTCGCTCGCCATGGTCGTCATCGTTGCATTCGTGCTGAAACTGACGGGATGGGCCGGCTGATGTCCAACCTCGTTTCCGGCAAAATGGGAGAATAAGATGGGAAGCCTGTCCGCCTCCATCAACTCGCTTTTCCTTAAGGAATTCGTCGGCGCCTTCTTCTTGTCGATGCGCTACTTCTTCAAGCAGAAGGCGACGATCAACTACCCTTTCGAAAAGGGGCCGGTCAGCCCGCGCTTCCGCGGCGAACATGCGCTGCGCCGTTATCCGAACGGCGAAGAGCGTTGCATCGCCTGCAAGCTGTGCGAAGCGATCTGTCCCGCTCAGGCGATCACCATCGAAGCCGGCCCGCGCCGCAACGATGGCACGCGCCGCACGGTGCGTTACGATATCGACATGGTGAAGTGCATCTATTGCGGCTTCTGCCAGGAGGCATGCCCGGTCGATGCGATCGTCGAAGGCCCGAATTTCGAATTCGCCACCGAAACCCGTGAAGAGCTCTACTTCGACAAGCAGCGGCTGCTCGAAAACGGCGACCGGTGGGAGCGTGAAATCGCCCGCAACATTGCGATCGATGCGCCGTACCGCTGATTGAGATTGAAATGCCGTGGAGAGGGCGCTCTTGCCTGCCGCGGTCAACATGCACCGGGGCTTTGCCGGCGAAAGCTGTGCGAGGTCCTATCGGGCAGGGAAACTCCCGGCTGCCCGGGGGAAGATGAAAAAGGCACCAACATGGGTCTGCAGGCTCTATTTTTCTATCTTTTCGCCTTTGTCGCGATAGCGTCGGCGTTCATGGTTATCTGGGCGAAGAACCCGGTTCACTCGGTTCTGTTCCTGATCCTGGTGTTCTTCAATGCGGCCGGTCTCTTCCTGCTGCTGGGTGCCGAATTCCTGGCGATGATCCTGCTCGTCGTCTATGTCGGCGCGGTCGCGGTTCTCTTCCTCTTCGTGGTGATGATGCTCGACATCGACTTCACTGAGCTTCGCGCCGGTGTTCTCGAATATGCGCCGATCGGCGCGCTGATCGGCCTCATCCTCGCGGCTGAGCTGATCGTCGTTGTCGGCGGCAGCGTGATCTCGCCGGAGGTCGCCAAGACGGTCGCCATGCCGATCCCGGCTCTCACCGAGCGCACCAATACGGCCGCGCTCGGCGACGTGCTCTACACGAATTACGTCTACTTCTTCCAGATCGCCGGTCTGGTCCTGCTGGTCGCCATGATCGGCGCGATCGTGCTGACGCTGAGGCATCGCACCAACATCAAGCGGCAGAATATTTCCCGCCAGGTTGCCCGCACGCCCGCGACTGCCGTCGAGGTGGTCAAGGTCAAGCCGGGGCAGGGCGTGAACTGAACCGAGAGGTCAAGGAACAAAGAACATGGTCATCGGACTCTCCCACTATCTCACGGTCAGCGCCATCCTCTTCACGATCGGCATCTTCGGTATTTTCCTGAACCGGAAGAACATCATCGTCATCCTGATGTCGGTCGAATTGATCCTGCTGTCGGTCAACATCAACATGGTCGCCTTCTCATCGTTCCTCAACGACATCGTCGGCCAGGTGTTCGCATTGTTCATCCTGACCGTTGCTGCTGCAGAAGCGGCGATCGGTCTTGCAATTCTCGTTGTCTTCTACCGCAACCGCGGTTCGATCGCGGTCGAAGACGTCAATATGATGAAGGGCTGAGCGGCTCATGTTCCTCTATAAGGCTATCGTCTTCCTTCCCCTGATCGGCGCGATCATCGCCGGCCTTTTCGGCCGCGCGATCGGCGCCAAGGCGTCGGAATATGTCACTAGCGGCCTGATGATCGTCGCCGCCGTCCTGTCCTGGGTCGTCTTCTTCACGGTCGCGCTCGGTCATCCCGAGGGCGCCATCAAGGTCGAGGTTCTGCGCTGGATCCAGTCCGGCGGCATCGACGTCTCCTGGTCGCTGCGTGTCGATACGTTGACCTCGGTCATGCTGATCGTCGTCAACACGGTCTCGACGCTGGTGCATATCTACTCGATCGGTTACATGCACACCGATCCGCATCGCCCGCGCTTCTTCGCCTATCTCTCGCTCTTCACCTTCGCCATGTTGATGCTGGTGACCTCCGACAACCTCGCGCAGATGTTCTTCGGCTGGGAAGGCGTCGGTCTGGCCTCGTATCTGCTGATCGGCTTCTGGTATAAGAAGCCCTCGGCATCGGCTGCTGCGATGAAGGCCTTCATCGTCAACCGCGTCGGCGACTTTGGCTTTGTGCTTGGTATCGCTACCGTCTTCGTGCTGTTCGGCTCGATCAACTTGGATACGATCTTCGCCAATGCTGCGACCTTCGCTCCGGCGGAAGGCGGCGGTGAAGCCGGCGAAGTGATCCTGAACCTTTTCGGCATGCATCTCGACAAGGCGCATGCGCTGACCGGCGCCTGCCTGCTGCTCTTCATGGGCGCGATGGGTAAGTCGGCGCAGTTCCTGCTGCACACCTGGCTGCCGGACGCCATGGAAGGCCCGACGCCGGTTTCCGCACTCATCCATGCCGCAACCATGGTGACCGCCGGCGTCTTCCTCGTCGCCCGCATGTCGCCGATCTTTGAACACTCGCCGGATGCGCTCGTGGTCGTCACGATCATCGGCGCGATCACCGCCTTCTTCGCGGCGACCGTCGGCCTCGTGCAGAACGACATCAAGCGCGTCATCGCTTATTCGACCTGCTCGCAGCTCGGCTACATGTTCGTCGCTCTCGGCGTCGGTGCCTATGGCGCGGCAATCTTCCACCTCTTCACGCATGCCTTCTTCAAGGCCCTGCTCTTCCTCTGCGCCGGCTCGGTCATCCACGCCGTCGACGGCGAGCAGGACATGCGCTACATGGGTGGCCTGCGTCCGCACATCAAGGTGACGTTCTGGATGATGATCATCGGCACGCTGGCGATCACAGGCGTCGGCATTCCCTTCACGCCGATCGGCTTTGCCGGCTTCTTCTCCAAGGACGTCATCATCGAGGCCGCCTATGCGTCGCATTCGCCGGTCGCGGGCTTTGCCTTCACGCTGTTGGTTATTGCCGCTCTCTTCACGAGCTTCTATTCCTGGCGCCTGATCTTCATGACGTTCTTCGGCAGGCCGCGAGCTTCGCACGAGGTCATGCATCACGTCCACGAGTCACCGCAGGTCATGCTGGTGCCGCTCTACCTCCTCGCCATTGGTGCAGTTTTTGCCGGCGTGCTCTTCGAAGGCCGCTTCTACGGCGAAGAATATGCCGAGTTCTGGAAGGGCGCGCTCTTCACCGGCGCCGAGAACGAACTGGTGGAAGAATTCCATCATGTTCCGGTATGGGTCGGCCTCAGCCCGTTCATCGCCATGCTGCTCGGCTTCGTGATTGCCTGGTACATGTACATCAGGTCGCCGTCGACGCCGCGCAAGCTCGCTCAGCAGCACCGCGTTCTGTACCAGTTCCTGCTCAACAAGTGGTATTTCGACGAACTCTACGACTTCCTCTTCGTCCGCACTGCCAAGGCGCTTGGCAGCTTCCTGTGGAAGAAGGGTGACGTCGGCGTCATTGATGCCTACGGTCCGAACGGCGTTGCTGCTCGCGTGGTCAACGTGACCGACCGCGTCGTGCGCCTGCAGACCGGCTACCTCTATCACTATGCCTTCGCGATGCTGATCGGCATTGCGGCGCTCGTTACCTGGATGATGCTCGGGAGTTCCTTCTGATGACCGATTGGCCTATTCTTTCAACGGTCACCTTCCTGCCGCTTGTCGGCGTGGTGCTCCTGTTGCTGATGAACGGCGAAACCGAGAATGGCCGCAAGAACGTGCTGTGGATCTCGCTGATCACCACGGTCTTCACCTTCATCCTTTCGCTCTTCATCTGGATCGGTTTTGACAACGCCAATCCAGGCTTCCAGATGATCGAGCAGCATAGCTGGCTCGGCACCGGCATCGGCTACCATGTCGGTGTGGACGGCATTTCCATGCTGTTCATCATCCTCACGACCTTCCTGATGCCCTTCTGCGTGCTCGCAAGCTGGCTCTCGATCGAGAAGCGTCTGAAGGAATACATGATTGCCTTCCTCATCCTCGAAGTGATGATGGTCGGTGTCTTCGTCTCGCTCGATATCGTTCTCTTCTACGTCTTCTTCGAAGGCGGCCTCATTCCGATGTTCCTCATCATCGGTGTCTGGGGTGGTGCGAACCGCGTCTATGCGAGCTACAAGTTCTTCCTCTACACGCTGCTCGGCTCGGTTCTGATGCTGCTCGCCATCATGGCCATGTACTGGCAGGCCGGCACGACCGATATCGCCCAACTGCTGGCCTACAAGTTCCCGCCGGCGATGCAGACCTGGCTGTGGCTCGCCTTCTTCGCCTCCTTCGCGGTAAAGATGCCGATGTGGCCGGTCCACACCTGGCTCCCGGACGCACACGTCCAGGCGCCGACGGCAGGTTCGGTCATCCTGGCAGGCGTGCTCCTGAAGCTCGGCGGCTACGGTCTGATCCGCTTCTCGATCGGCATGTTCCCGGTCGCATCGGACTATTTCGCGCCGCTCGTCTTCGCCATGTCCGTCATCGCCATCATCTACACCTCGCTGGTTGCGATGATGCAGGACGACATGAAGAAGCTGATCGCCTATTCTTCGGTTGCCCACATGGGCTACGTGACGATGGGCGTCTTCGCGGCCAATGCACAGGGTCTGCAGGGTTCGATCTTCCAGATGCTGTCGCATGGTATCGTTTCGGCCGCTCTCTTCCTCTGTGTCGGCGTCGTCTATGACCGCACCCACACCCGCGAGATCGCGGCTTACGGCGGCCTGGTCAACAACATGCCGAAATACGCCGTCGCCTTCATGGTCTTCACCATGGCGAACGTCGGCCTGCCGGGCACGTCGGGCTTCATCGGCGAATTCCTGACGCTGATCGGCGTCTTCCGCGCCAATACCTGGGTTGCGCTTTTTGCCGCCACCGGCGTCATCCTTTCGGCCGCCTATGCGCTCTGGCTCTATCGCCGGGTGATTTTCGGCGCGCTGGAGAAGGAAAAGCTGAAGGCCCTGCTCGACCTTTCGCCGCGTGAAAAGATCATCCTCTACCCGATGATCGCGCTCACCATTTTCTTCGGTGTCTATCCGGCTCCGGTCTTCGATGCGACCGCGGCTTCCGTAGACCACCTGATCAACAGCTATTCGGCCGCAGTGCAGGCAGCGCAGAATGTTGCGCTGTCGATGAAATGACGGGACTTTAGGACATGACTGCTGAAACAATCTCCCTGAGCCTGTACCTGTCCGCGCCGGAAATCATCCTCGCGATCGGTGCCCTCGTCCTGCTCATGATCGGCGTCTTTGCGGGTGAGCGGTCCGGTCCGCTCGTCAGCACGCTGGCGATGATCGTGATTGCCATCTCTGGCCTCTGGCTGATCTTCGTTCCCGGTGACGGCCTCGCCTATGGCGGTGTCTACCTCGCTGACGGCTTCGCCCGCTTCATGAAGGTGCTGGCGCTGATCGGCTCGTTTGTCGCGCTTTTCATGTCGATGGGCCTGGCGAAGGAAAACCAGCTCGACAAGTTCGAGTTCCCGGTTCTCCTGGTGCTGTGCACGCTCGGTATCATGCTGATGATCTCGGCAAACGACCTGATCGCGCTCTATCTCGGCCTCGAGCTGCAGTCGCTGGCGATCTACGTCATCGCTGCGATTAACCGCGACAGCCTGAAGTCGACGGAAGCCGGCCTGAAGTATTTCGTGCTCGGCGCCCTGTCGTCGGGCATGCTTCTCTACGGCATGTCGCTGGTCTACGGCTTCACCGGCCACACGCACTTTGCCGATGTAGCCCAGGCTCTGACGGTCGAGGGCGCTCGCTCGCTCGGCCTGATCTTCGGCCTCGTCTTCATCCTCGCCGGCATCGCGTTCAAGATCTCGGCCGTTCCCTTCCACATGTGGACGCCGGACGTTTATGAAGGCGCGCCGACCCCGGTCACCGCCTTCCTGGCAAGCGCACCGAAGGTTGCCGCCATGGCGATGATGACACGCATCGTCATCAGCGCGTTCCAGCCGGTATTGACCGACTGGCAGCAGGTCATCGTCTTCATCTCGATCGCCTCCATGCTGCTCGGCTCGTTTGCGGCGATCGGCCAGAAGAACATCAAGCGACTGATGGCCTATTCGTCGATCGGCCATATGGGTTACGCGCTGGTCGGCCTTGCCGCTGGCAACCAGACGGGCGTCACCGGCGTCATGCTCTACATGGCGATCTACATGGTCATGACGCTCGGCTCCTTCGCGATCATCATGTCGATGCGCCGCAAGGACGGCACGGTTGTCGAAAACGTCAGCGATCTCGCCGGCCTGTCGACGACGAACCCATTCATGGCTGTCGTGCTGACCGCGCTGATGTTCTCGCTTGCCGGTATCCCGCCGCTCGCAGGCTTCTTCGCGAAGTACTTCGTCTTCGTCGCCGCCATCGAGGCAAAGCTCTATGCGCTTGCCGTCATCGGTGTTCTGGCCTCGGTCGTCGGCGCCTACTACTATCTGCGCGTCATCAAGCTGATGTGGTTCGATGAGGCGACCGGCGAATTCGCCCGCGTCTCCGGTTCGCTGCGTCTCGTCTTCGGTCTCTCCGGTCTTTTCGTCGCCGCCTATGTTCTCATCGGCGGCCCGATCGGCGGCGCGGCCGAACTCGCTGCGGCAACGCTGTTCTGATGCCTTTCGACAAGCGGCGCCGGATATCGCTCGGCGATATCAGGCACGAGGCCTTGTCGGATACGTCGTCGACCAACACGGAATGCCTTGCCCGGGCTCGGGCAGGGGACGGCGGCCTGCTCTGGGTGACCGCCGAACGACAGACCGGCGGCCGGGGCCGTCGGGGCCGTCCCTGGGTTTCGGAACGCGGCAATCTCTACGCTTCCCTTCTTCTGATCGATCCGGCGCCGATGGAGCGCCTTGCCTCCCTGCCGCTGGCAATCGCCGTCGCCGTGCATCAGGCGGTCCGCAGCGTGCTGCCGCCCGGCGCCGAGCCGCTGGAGGTGAAGTGGCCGAACGATATCCTGATCGGACGCAAGAAGACCTGCGGTATCCTCGTGGAGGGTGAACGGCTGGCGGATGGTCGTCACGCTGTCGTGATCGGCATCGGCATCAATGTGTCGGTCATGCCCGACAATCCTATCTATCCCGTCACCTGCCTGCGCGATCAGGGAAGTGCAGCTTCGCCCGAAGAGCTCTTCGCCCATCTCTTTGCCTCGATGGCCGACGTGCTGGATATCTGGAATGAAGGACAGGGTATTGCCGAGGTCACGGCGCGGTGGCGTGCCGTCGCCTGTGGTATCGGCGAAAAGATAACCGTGAATCTGCCCGACCGGTCGATTTCCGGATATTTCGCCGGGATAGATGATAATGGCCTGTTGATGCTCGATACCGGCACAGGCAGGATGATGCCGATTGCGGCCGGCGATGTATTCTTTGGATAGTGGAAAAAATAGACATTATGGCGAAACAGGACGAACTGGTATTCCTGCCCCTGGGCGGCGTCGGCGAGATCGGCATGAATCTCGCGCTGTACGGCTACGGCCCGGCGGATCATCGCCAGTGGATCATGGTGGATTGCGGCGTTACCTTTCCGGGGCCGGATCTACCGGGTGTCGATCTCGTCCTGCCGGATATCCGCTTCCTCGCCAATGAGCGCAAGAACCTCAAGGCGATCATCATCACCCACGCTCATGAGGATCACTACGGCGCGCTCGCCGACCTCTGGCCGGGCCTGAATGTTCCAGTCTACGCCTCGCCCTTCACCGCCGGCCTGCTGGAAGCCAAGCGCAATTTCGAGAAGGATGCGATCGGCGAAGTGCCGGTGACGATCTTCAAGGCGGGCGATACGATCAATGTCGGTCCCTTCAGCATCGAAGGTGTTGCCGTCAATCACTCCATCCCCGAACCGATGTCGCTGATGATCCGCACGCCGCTCGGCAATGTCATCCACACCGGCGACTGGAAGATCGATCACGAGCCATCGCTTGGACCGCTGACCGACGAGATGCGTTTCCGCCAGCTTGGCGATGAAGGCGTGCTGGCACTGCTCTGCGACTCCACCAATGCGCTGCGCGATGGCGTGTCGCCCTCGGAGAAGGATGTCTCGGAGAGCCTGCGCAAGATCATCGAAGATGCCGAGGGACGCGTGGCCATCACCACCTTCTCCTCGAATGTCGGCCGTATCCGCACCGTCGCGGAAGCCGCCGAGGCGGCGGGCCGTGAGGTACTGCTGCTTGGAAGCTCGCTGAAGCGTGTGTGCAATGTCGCTCAGGACATCGGACTGATGGAGGGCATAAAGCCGTTCATCTCCGAGGAGGATTACGGTTTCATTCCGCGCGACAAGGTCGTGGTCATCCTCACGGGCAGCCAGGGCGAGCCGCGCGCTGCCCTTGCCAAGCTTTCCCGTGACGAGATGCGCAACGTGGCGTTCACCGCCGGCGATATCGTCGTCTTCTCCTCGCGTGCCATCCCCGGTAACGAGAAGGCAATCCAGGATATCAAGAACGGCCTTGTGGAGCAGGGCGTTCACATCATCACTGATACAGAGGCGCTGGTGCATGTCTCTGGCCATCCGCGCCGCAACGAGCTGCAGAAGATGTACGAATGGACACGGCCGAAGATCGTCGTGCCCGTGCATGGCGAGGCGACGCATCTGACGGCCCACAAGGAGCTCGCCGAACAATCCGGTATCGCGACAGTCCCGCGTGTGCGCAACGGCGACGTGCTGCGGCTCGCGCCGGGGCCGGCCGAGGTGATCGACGAAGCGCCGCATGGCCGAATCTACAAGGATGGGTCGCTGATCGGTGACTTTGATGAGATGGGTATCGGCGAGCGCAAGAAGCTTGCCTATGTCGGCCATGTCGCCGTGAGCATCGTGCTCGACGGCCGTTACGACATCATCGGGGAGCCCGATCTCGTCGCGATCGGCTTGCCGGCCTATGATGACGAGGGCGAGGATATGGAAGATGCGTTGTTCGACGCCGCGATCGGTGCGTTTGAGAGCATTCCACGCGCCCGCCGGAAGGATATCGACATGGTACAGGAGGCCGTGCGCCGTGCCGTGCGCGCTGCCGCCAATCACATCTGGGGCAAGAAGCCCGTCGTCACCGTTTTCATCACCAGGGTCTGAACGATGCTCGGCCGGGTGAACCATATCGCCATCGCCGTGCCCGATCTTGCTGCTGCGACCGCAAGCTATCGTGACACGCTGGGCGCCGTGGTTTCCGAGCCGCAGGCGCTGCCGGAGCATGGTGTCACGGTCGTCTTCGTAGAGCTGCCGAATACCAAGGTGGAGTTGCTGGAGCCGCTCGGTAACGCCTCGCCGATTGCAGCCTTCCTCGAGAAGAACCCCGCGGGTGGCATGCACCACATCTGCTACGAGGTCGAGGATATCCTCACCGCCCGAGACCGGCTTACGGCGTCAGGGGCGAGAGTGCTTGGCAACGGCGAGCCAAAGATCGGTGCTCATGGCAAGCCGGTGCTTTTCCTTCATCCGAAGGATTTCTTCGGGACGCTCATTGAGCTGGAGCAGATCTGACCGCGCTGCGGCAGAGTGACCCAAATTATCCACAGCCTTTGAATTGGCCAGCATTCCCGCTTATAAGCACGCACAACGAAGTGCTAGAGCGCCGTGCATCCATTCGGGCGCATCAGGGGCGCTCTAGCTCTTTGAATCAACGCTTCAGGTTTTCCGAAAATCGATTCCGATTTTCGGAAAACCTGATGCTGTAAGGCGCATATCGACGGGAACCAACATGTTTCAGGCCTTCCTCCAGGGATTCGCGGTCTACTTCATCATCTGGTGGATCACGCTTTTTGCTGTCCTGCCGATCGGCCTGCGCACGCAGGCGGAGGACAATGACATCGTGCTTGGCACGGTTCCAAGCGCGCCGACGCGCTTTCGTCCGCTTTTCGTCTTCTCTCTGACGACACTCGTCTCCGGCGCCATTTACGGCATCTGGTACGTCTGCTCGACCTATTTCGGTTTCGGCTTCGACGCACTTCCACAAATAGGGCCTAGCTTCTATTAGGGATGTCTTTTGCTCAAACTTTGAGCAAATGTAAACGCGACCGCGAAAAACTGTCATATGCACGTCACGCAAGTGGGCAAAGAGCTTGCGTAACGGAAAGCGGGCTCACCTAACGTAGGATGGCTCGATTTTCGGGGCAATCGGGAGCCGAAAAAGCAAAAAAAAACAAGGCTAAAAGCCTTGTTTTAAGTATCGCGTGATCCTTAACCGTTACCGGGGCAGCGACAAGCGCGCCTAAGATCTGATCCTCCCAAGACTTGACCGCGAATTCGGCAAGAATTTAACCTTCTTGCCTGTTTTGTGAGCTAAAACTAGCCCAAAGATTGTGCTTTGTCATCAGCTTTTTTTGCATTTTTGCTACACTCACGCAAAATTTTTCTGTTGACAAGATTTACCTTCAAGTCCTTATAAATACGCGCTTTTTCGCGCCTGCTGAATTTGTGGGCGCTAACATGCGTCTGCGGGAGGGTGCTCGCGCCGGTCGCGGGTTTCTTTCCTGTCGCGAAGCGGTTATGAACGCTCCCATCTTTATCAAAGACCGTCGATTCCGCTTGGGTAAGCGGCGTCTCAACTGTACCGGAATCCGCCATGCGTCTGTCCCGCTTCTTCATACCCATCCTCAAGGAAAATCCCAAGGAGGCGGAAATCGTCTCCCACCGGCTGATGCTGCGCGCCGGCATGATCCGCCAGCAGTCGCAGGGCATCTATTCCTGGCTGCCGCTGGGCAAGAAGGTGCTGGACAAGGTCAACAATATCATCCGCGAAGAGCAGAACCGGGCGGGCGCCATCGAGCTTTCGATGCCGACGCTACAGTCGGCCGAACTCTGGCAGGAGAGCGGCCGCTATGACGCCTACGGCAAGGAGATGCTGCGCATCAAGGACCGCCAGGACCGTCCGATGCTCTACGGCCCGACCAACGAAGAAATGATCACGGATATCTTCCGTTCTTCGGTCAAGTCCTACAAGGACCTGCCGCTCAATCTCTATCACATTCAGCTGAAATTCCGTGACGAGATCCGTCCGCGTTTCGGCACCATGCGCTCGCGCGAATTCATGATGAAGGACGCCTATTCCTTCGATTTGACGCGCGAAGGGGCAGAGCATTCCTATAACAAGATGTTCACCGCCTATCTGCGCACGTTCGATCGTCTCGGCCTGCGCGCCATTCCGATGCGCGCCGATACCGGACCGATTGGCGGCAATCTCAGCCACGAATTCATTATCCTTGCCGATACGGGCGAGTCCGAGGTTTTCTGCCACAAGGATTTCGTCAACTTCGATATCCCCGCGGAAAACACGGATTTCGACAGCGTCGACGGCCTGAAATCGATCTTCGACAAGTGGACGTCGCTTTATGCCGCGACTTCGGAAATGCACGACGAGGCGGCCTTCAATGCCATTCCGGAAGGCGAGCGTCTTTCTGCGCGCGGCATCGAAGTCGGCCATATTTTCTACTTCGGTACGAAGTATTCCGAGCCGATGGGCGCGAAGGTGCAAGGGCCTGATGGCAAGGAACACTTCGTTCACATGGGTTCCTACGGTATCGGCCCGACGCGCCTTGTTCCCGCCATCATCGAAGCATCGCATGATGAGAACGGAATCATCTGGCCGGAGTCGGTCGCACCCTTCGATGTCGTGGTCATCAACATGAAGGCCGGCGACGAGGCCTGCGACGGCACCTGCGAGCTGATCTACGCGGCGCTGACCAAGGCGGGCAAGGACGTGCTCTATGACGACACGGACGACCGCGCGGGTACCAAGTTTGCGACTGCCGATCTGATCGGCGTGCCGTACCAGATCATTGCCGGTCCGCGCGCGGTCGCGAACGGCGAAGTGGAAGTGAAGGACCGCAAGACCGGTGCCCGCGAAACGATGACCATCGAGGCGGCGATCAACAGGTTCGTGGCTTAAGAAAGACGGAGGCGAAATGGCAGAGGCAGCAGTGGACCGGAGTTCCAAATCCGGCTTGGGTCCGGCTGGCAAGCCATTCTCCACATTCGAACGCCTGGTGGCGTGGCGCTATCTGCGCGCCCGCCGCAAGGAGGCGTTCATCTCGGTCATCGCCGGCTTCTCCTTCGTCGGCATCATGCTGGGCGTTGCGACGCTCATCATCGTCATGGCTGTCATGAACGGGTTCCGGACGGAACTCGTCTCCCGCATCCTTGGCATCAACGGCCACATGATCATCCAGCCGGTCGATGGTCCGTTCACCGACTATGCCGATCTCGTGAAGAAATTCGAGGCGGTGCCCGGTATCAAGATGGCGCTGCCATTGGTGGAAGGTCAGGTGCTGGCCTCTTCGCAGACGGGCGGCAGCACCGGCGCGCTCGTGCGCGGCACACGGGCCGAGGACCTGACCAAGCTCAAGACGGTCTCCGATAACATCAAGTCCGGTGATATGGTGGGTTTTGCCGCGGGCGACGGCGTTCTGGTTGGAAGCCGCATGGCCGATCAGCTGGGACTCAGGGCGGGCGACCTGATTACGCTGACATCACCGGAAGGTGATGTGACGCCGATGGGCGTCAACCCGCGCATCAAATCCTACAAGATTTCCGGCCTCTTCGAGATTGGCATGTCGGAATACGATGCCTCGATCATCTACATGCCGCTCGAGGAATCGCAGCTCTATTTCAATGCCGACGGGCTGGTGCAGTCGATTGAGCTCTTCGTCGACAACCCTGACGACATCGATAATTTGAGACCCAAGGTCGAGCAGGCCGCCGGCCGGCAGATTGCCATCACCGACTGGCGCCAGCGCAACCAGACTTTTTTTTCGGCCCTGCAGGTCGAGCGCAACGTGATGTTCATGATCCTGACGCTGATCGTGCTCGTCGCCGCACTCAACATCATCTCCGGCCTCATCATGCTGGTGAAAGACAAGGGAAGCGACATCGCCATTCTGCGCACAATGGGCGCAAGCTCCGGCGCCATCATGCGCATCTTCTTCATGACGGGGGCTGCGATCGGCATTGTCGGCACGATCGCCGGCGTGCTGCTCGGCGTGTTCGTCTGCATCAACATCGAGTCCATCCGCCAGTTCTTCTCATGGGTCTCTGGCACGGTGCTTTTCGATCCGCAGCTCTACTTCCTCAGTCAGCTTCCGGCGGAAATGGATGTGAGCGAGACGATTTCCGTCGTCGCCATGGCGCTGACGCTTTCCTTCATCGCGACGATCTTCCCGGCCTGGCGCGCCTCCCGCCTCGACCCCGTCCAGGCCCTTCGTTCCGAATAAGGCCGAGATCCAAGGTCATGCATGATCCAAGGCCAAATCCAAGGAATGCCGCATTCATGAAACGCAATGTCGTTCTCAAGCTTTCGGGCGTCGAGCGCCACTATGGCCAGGGCGAAACGCTGCTGACTATCCTCAAGGGCGCCGATTTCACCCTGTCGAGTGGTGAAATGGTGGCGCTGGTGGCGCCGTCAGGCACCGGCAAGTCGACGCTGCTGCATATCGCAGGGCTGCTGGAGCATCCTGACGGCGGCGAGGTATCGGTCAACGGTCGCCCCTGTAACGGCCTTTCCGATGACAAGCGCACGGCCATCCGTCGCGGTGAGATCGGCTTTGTTTATCAGTTCCATCACCTGCTGCCGGAATTCTCGGCGCAGGAGAACATCATGATGCCGCAGCTCATCGCCGGCCTCTCATGGAAGGAAGCGAGCGAGCGCGCAAAGATGCTTCTGGATTATATGCGCATCGGCCACCGCGGTACGCATCGCCCGGGCGAGCTTTCCGGCGGCGAGCAGCAGCGTGTGGCGATTGCCCGCGCCGTCGCCAATGCGCCTAGACTGCTTTTGGCCGACGAGCCGACCGGTAATCTCGACCCGGAGACTGCCAGCTATGTCTTCGACGCTCTGGAGGCCCTGGTGCGCCAGTCCGGCCTTGCCGCGCTGATCGCCACCCACAACCACGAGCTTGCCCGGCGCATGGACCGGCGCGTAACGATCTCCGACGGCAAGGTCGTGGATTTCTGATTATCAGGGAATAATCAGCCCGCCGCGATAGTCGAGCTCATAGGCCTTTTGGCCATCCACGAGAATGAATTCGTGACCGCGAAAATGTGTGCAGTCGCCTTCGCTCGTATCGACATAGCGCCCCAGCGAATGATCGAATACCATGCCGCCGAGGAAGCGCCCCTGCTTGTAGAGCTGTGACAGCGCCGCGCTAATGATGGTGCCTGCGACAGTCCCGTCGATGATCCCGGGCTCGATGATCCGCCCGAAATAGTTCATCGCCCAGACCGGCTTTTCCTCCAGCCACACAACTTCCTGACCGGCAAAATCCGTGCCGCCGAAATAGCTGTCGAGATAGCGCCAGATGCCGCGCTTATAACCGATGTCGTGGGCACCGATCCGGTAGGATGGCTGCGACTTCGCGCCGGCGACATATGTCTGCGATTTGGCTTCGACAATGAAGCTATTGAGTTCCAAAACGTCCATAGTCCCTTTGCTCCGATGTTAACCATGTCCCGCGGAAGTGGGGGGTAACCCTGTTGACAATAGAACATACATGGAACAAAGTAAAAACATAAGAGCAAAGGAGAGCCAGATGACTGACATGATCCGTGATATCGCAGCATTCACCTCCATCGCAATGTTCATTGCCAGCTTCTCGTTGATCGTCATGGCAATGTAAGAATTCAGGGGATCGCATGGCAGCCATGCGATCCCGCGGCGGGACTTTTTCTGGACAGAATCGCCTTCAATGCCGACAATGCGCACTCTTCAATGAGGCAGTTGGAAGGGCATGTTATGGCGGATGCGGAACAGGGTGCGATCGGCGGCAAGCCGGGCTTCGTTCATCTGAGGGTTCACTCTGCCTATTCGCTGCTCGAAGGCGCATTGCCTCTCAAAAAGATCCTCTACAAGGCAGCGGGCGACAACCAGCCGGCGATTGCCATCACTGATACCAACAATCTTTTCGTTGCACTGGAGTTCTCCCAGAAAGCGATGGATGACGGGCTGCAGCCGATCATCGGCTGCCAGGTGTCGATCGATATGGAAGACGGTCTCGAAACCGAGAAGCGGGGAGGCCAGCAGGCGCTGGTCAAGCTGCCTTCCATCGTGCTTCTGTCCGCCACCGATGCAGGCTACGAACGGCTGGTCGATCTCGTCAGCCGCGCCTATCTCGGTGGCGAGGGCAACTCGACAATTCATGTCCGCGCCTCGTGGCTTGATGAGATCGGCACGGAGGGCCTGATAGCGCTGACGGGTGCCTCGACCGGGCCGATCGACATGCCGCTCAAGGACGGCCACGCCGCTGCGGCGGAGACCCGGCTGCTGACGCTGAAGCGGATCTTCGGGGATCGGCTCTATGTCGAACTGCAGCGGCACGGCGCTTATGACAAGCGGCACGAACAGAAAATTGTCGGCCTTGCCTATAAGCACGACCTGCCGCTGGTCGCGACCAATGAAGCCTTCTTCCCGACGCGCGACGATTATGACGCCCACGATGCGCTGATGGCGGTCGCCCATAACGCCATCGTGTCCGACGACAGCCGTTTCCGTCTCTCCCCGGATCACTATCTGAAAAGCCGCGCGGAGATGGAAAAGCTCTTCGCCGACCTGCCTGAGGCGCTTGATAATACCGTTGAGATCGCCCGGCGCTGCTCCTTCGTTCTGAAGACCCGCAAGCCGATCCTGCCGCGCTTCACCGGCGCGACAGACGATCCCGAAGAGGCCGAGCGCGCAGAGTCGCTAGAACTTCGCCGGCAGGCGGAGGAGGGGCTCGACATGCGTCTGGCCACGCTCGGCATGTCGGCCGGCTACGAGGAGAAGGATTATCGCGAGCGGCTGGAATTCGAGCTCAGCGTTATCGAGCGCATGAAGTTCCCCGGCTACTTCCTGATCGTTGCGGACTTCATCAAATGGGCCAAGCAGCATGACATCCCGGTCGGCCCGGGCCGCGGTTCGGGTGCGGGCTCATTGGTCGCCTACGCACTGACGATTACCGATGTGGATCCGCTGCGCTTCTCGCTGCTTTTCGAACGCTTCCTCAATCCGGAGCGCGTCTCGATGCCGGATTTCGATATCGACTTCTGCCAGGATCGCCGTGAAGAGGTGATCCGTTACGTGCAGAAGAAATACGGCCGCGAGCAGGTGGCGCAGATTATCACTTTCGGTTCGCTGCAGGCGCGCGCCGCATTGCGCGACGTCGGCCGCGTGCTGGAAATGCCCTATGGCCAGGTCGACAAGATCTGCAAACTCGTGCCGAACAACCCAGCAAACCCGACGCCTCTGTCCAAGGCGATCGAGGAAGAGCCGAAGCTGCAGGAAGAGGCCGCCAAAGAGCCGGTCGTCGCGCGGCTCTTGGATATCGCCCAGAAGATCGAAGGCCTCTATCGCCACGCCTCGACCCACGCCGCCGGGATCGTGATCGGCGACCGCCCGCTGTCGAAGCTCGTGCCGATGTATCGCGATCCGCGCTCCGACATGCCGGTCACCCAGTTCAATATGAAGTGGGTGGAGCAGGCGGGCCTGGTGAAGTTCGACTTCCTTGGCCTGAAGACGCTGACGGTGCTCAAGGTCGCCGTCGACTTCTGCAGGAAGCGCGGCATCGAGGTCGACCTCGCCAAGATCCCGCTCGACGACAAGAAGACCTATGAGATGCTCTCGCGCGGCGAGACGGTTGGCGTGTTCCAGGTTGAAAGTGCGGGCATGCGCAAGGCGCTGATCGGCATGAAGCCGGACTGCATCGAAGACATCATCGCGCTCGTGGCGCTCTACCGTCCCGGCCCGATGGAGAATATTCCGACCTATAATGCCCGCAAGCACGGTGACGAAGAGCTGGAATCGATCCACCCAACGATCGACCATCTTCTCAAGGAAACGCAGGGCGTTATCGTTTACCAGGAACAGGTGATGCAGATCGCCCAGGTCCTGTCGGGCTATTCGCTCGGCGAAGCCGATCTTCTGCGCCGCGCCATGGGTAAGAAGATCAAGGCCGAAATGGACCAGCAGCGCGAACGCTTCGTCGACGGTGCAGTCAAGAACGGCGTGTCGAAGCCGCAGGCCGACAACATCTTCGAACTCTTGGCAAAGTTCGCAAACTATGGCTTCAACAAGTCGCATGCTGCCGCCTACGCCATCGTCTCCTATCAGACGGCCTATATGAAGGCGCATTATCCGGTCGAGTTCCTGGCAGCGTCGATGACGCTCGATATGTCGAACACCGAAAAGGTCAACGACTTCCGTCAGGATGCCAAGCGCCTTGGTATCGAGGTCATCGCGCCCTCCGTCCAGACCTCCTTCCGTCAGTTCGAGACCGGTGACAACCGTATCTACTACGCACTTGCGGCTCTCAAGGGGGTCGGTGAATCCGCCGTCGATCACATCGTCGAAATGCGCGGCGATAAGCCCTTCGCCAGCATCGAGGATTTCTGCCTGCGCATCGATCCACGCCAGGTAAACCGCCGCGTGCTGGAAAGCCTGATCTATGCCGGCGCCTTTGATTGCTTCAACCTGGATCGCGCCCAGCTTTCGGCTGGTCTCGACCGCGTGCTCGGCTATGCACAGCGCGCCCAGGAAAACAAGCTGAGCGGCCAGTCGGATATCTTCGGCGGTGCGCTGTCCTCAGGTCCGGAAAAGATCGCCCTGCCGCCATTCTCGCCGTGGCTTGCCTCGGAGCGGCTGCTCAAGGAATTCCAGGTGCTGGGCTTCTACCTGACCGCCCATCCGCTCGACAGCTACAACAACATCCTTCAGAAGATGCGCGTACAGACCTTCGCGGACTTCTCGACGGCGGTGAAGCAGGGCGCTGCGAACGGGCGACTGGCGGGTACGGTGATTTCCAAACAGGAGCGCAAGACGCGCACCGGCAACAAGATGGGTATCATCGTCTTTTCGGATTCCTCCGGCCAGTTCGAAGCCGTGCTCTTCTCCGAAATGCTGAACCAGTATCGTGACATATTGGAGCCCGGAAAGTCCTTCGTCATCACCGCGATCGGCGAGGAACGGCCGGAAGGTGTCAGCCTGCGGCTGCAGACCATCCAGTCGCTGGAAGAAAAGTCGTTGCAGATGCAGAAGGCGCTGCGCGTCTATGTCCGCGACTCCGGCCCGCTGCGCGCTGTCGCAGCACATCTGAACGCCAAGGGCGACGGCCTCGTCTCCTTCATCGTCATCAAGGAAGAGGGCAAGCGTGAGGTCGAGGTGGTGTTGCAGGACAAGTATCGCATCACGCCGGAGATCGCCGCGGCCTTGCGGGCTGCCCCTGGCGTCGTCGACGTCGAACTCGTCTGAACGGGAAAGCGACCGGCACTGCGCCGGTTGCCTTTGCTTTCAGACGGCCTGCAATCGGCAGGATGCATCGGCACAGCGGCCTCTGCCGAAGCCCATGAGGGCCATGCCGATCAGCGTGGCTGCGACCGGCACCAGCAAAGCGGTCCGCAGAGCCTCCAGCCGCTCGGACGGACCGTCACCATCGCCGAGAGAAAGTGTGCCGACAGCACTGACGGCCGAGAGGCCGAGTGCTGCGCCGAACTGGAACGAGGTGTTCACGAGCCCGCTCGCCAGGCCCTGTTCGTTTTCGGCAATACCTTCAGTCGCGATGATCGTCAGTGGGCCATAGCCGAGGGAGAAGGCAAGGCCGAGAAGGATCGTCGATGGCAGCATGGCCGCATAGGTCCAGTCGAGCCCCATGCCGAGAAAGAGCGCGTAGCCCGCAACAGCGAGTGCAAAGCCGCCAAGCACCACGCGTCCATTGCCGAAACGCTCGACGAGCAGAGGCGTCAGCAATGGAGCTAGAATGGCGTCCATGCCGATGACGATCAGGGCAAGGCTGGTTTCGAACGAGGACCAGCCCAACAGTTCCTGCAGATAGAGTGAGACGATGAACTGGAAGCCGAAGAAGGCGCCGGTGAAGAGCATCGCTCCGAGGTTCGATTGCACCAGCGTCGATGACCGGAAAATCCCGAGACGGATGAGCGGCGCACGCGAATTGCGTTCGATGAGGATGAAAGCGAGCCAGAGCAGCGCGCTTGCGCCGGCTGCCGCAATCGTCCAATTCAGGTCGTTGGTCGCGTGTTCCAGCCGAGTCAGTGTATAGGCGGCAAGCAACATGGCGCCAGTCAGCGTCACCGCGCCGGCGATGTCGAATTTCTGGCGCGGGGCGGCGACTTCTTCCTTCTTCTCCACGATCAGCTTCATGCCGACAAGAAGCAGGATGGTAGAGAAGATGACCGGAGCGAAGAACACCCATCGCCAACCGACGGCCGACAATAGCCCGCCGATGACGAGCCCTAGCGAGAATCCGGCCGATGCCGTGCCGGCATAAATCAGCACGGCCCTGTTGCGCTGTGGTCCTTCGGGAAAGCTTCCATTGATGAGAGCAAGGCCGGCCGGCGTCATGAAGGCGGCTGCTGCTCCCGTCACGAAGCGTGCCGTCAGCAACATCCAGCCTTCGGTCGCAAGGCCGCCGAGGCCGGAAAAGAACAGGAATACGCTCAGCGCCATCAGGAAGACCTTGCGCTTGCCATACATGTCGGCGACGCGCCCGCCGAGCAGCATCAGGCCGGCATAGGCAAGCACATAGGCCGAAACAACGGCGCTCAGCGTCGTGGTCGAGAGGCCGAGCTCGGCCCGGATCGAGGGCAGGGCGATGTTGAGCATGGCCGCATCGACGCCTTCGAGGAAGATCGCGCCGCAGAGAACGACGAGCATGCCGGCAGCACTGCGGCTCATTCTTCCGCTCTCCGCCGTAAGTGGAGGACTTGTAGACATCATGATTTCCTTGTCCGTGAAGCAGGGAAGAGCAAGTTACATATTGATCCTCAGTTCCCTATTGTAACCAAGAGAGACATAGGGCATGGTTCGAACCCATGGAAGAAGGCGCTTCAAACTCACCGAGTGACTGCTGCAGCACCGAGCGCGATTACGACATCCTCCAGTGGGATGCGCGGGAGGAATGCGAAGTGCGTCAGATTTTGGATCGCATCGCCGACAAATGGTCGCTGCTGGTTATCGCATTGCTTGAAAAGCGCACTCTGCGCTTTACCGAATTGCGCAAGAGCATCGATGGCATCAGCCAGCGCATGCTGACGACGACCTTGCGCCAGCTCGAGCGCGACGGGCTGATCGAGCGGACAGTCTATCCAGTGGTGCCGCCAAGGGTCGATTACGCTCTGACGGAACTCGGCTGTACGCTGCATGAGACCATCAAGGCGCTCGTCGTCTGGACCGAGACGAACCAGGCGAAGATCATCTCCGCCCGCCGAAGTTACGACGAGCGCGCCAGTGAGAAGCTCTGGTAGGTCTCAGCTCTCGCGCGTGATTGTGATGAATTCCGTGCCCTCGCCGGTTTCCGAACCGAGGCCGGTATCTGTGATTGTGAGTGTCGAGCCGGGCGAAATCAGTGCGTCGATCCGGTGACGGGTTTCTTCTGACATCGAGATGCGGCTGAGCGCTCTCGCGATAGGACGGCCGCTGATGATGGAGCTTTCCTGATTGGCGATACCGAGCCGCTTCACCGTTTCGCGAGAGAGATTGTTTTCCAGCGTAACGCCCAGCCAATCGGCCGTACCGGCCACCTCATCCACTGCATGCAGCGAGAAGAAGTGTGTACCAAGCGCAAGTCCCGGATCGGCAATGGTGATCGGCGCCTCGAAGAGCGGCTTGAAATCCTGCCGCACCATGATGACGCCATTCGGCGGTTCGCCCTTGCCTGCCGCAGCGTAAACTTCCCTCAGGAGAGTATCTGTGACCAAGCCCTTGTCACGGGCAAATTCGGTTGGTCGCAACGCCTTGAAGGCATTGATGGCCTGAACGGTCGCAGGACCGGCCAGCCCGTCAGGCTCGCCGGCAGCAAAGCCGAGTTTGTTCAGGAGGGTCTGGATGTCGATAACGTTTTCACGCAGCGTCCGGCGCGTAATCAGCATGCTGATCGGCGTGGTATCCGCAGAGGGCGCCTGCAGTTGGATCATCGGCATCGGCAGGGCAGCCGTCGTCTCGTTCATGGCGACCTGCACCTGCGTCTTCGCATCGCCGATGGCAGGGCGAAGCTCGACGTCGGAAAGCAGCGGTGACGGCTCGGGCCGGTCGGGATGGAAAAGTGTTGGATGGTCGATCGGCTCGGGCGTCAGCTCATTGTCTGTGATGATGACGGGTACGCCCATCTCTGTCATCTTGTAGAGCGATTTCGCAAAGGCGTCGGGCATGCGCACGCAGCCATGCGAGGCCGGGTAACGCGGCACGGAATTGGACTCATGCAGCGCGATCCCGGACCATGTCAGCCGCTGCATGAAGGGCATCGGCGCGTTCGAATAGATGTTGGATTCGTGGTATCTCTGCTTCTCGATGACGGAGAAGATGCCGCTCGGCGTCGTATGCCCGTCCTTGCCGCTCGAGATCCTGGAGGTCGCCACGACCTCCGCGCCGTCATAGACGGTCAGCGACTGCCTGTCCTTGGAAACGAATATCTGCAGCGTGCGCGCATCGGCAGCAAAAGCGGGATCGACAAGGGCGGTCGCCGACAGCAACCCGATAAGGACACCTACACGCACAGACATGACGCAATACACCACATGCACAAAAACCACGCGAGTTAAGCATGCGAAGTTTAACGAAGGCTTGAATACGCCATCGCGTTTCGATCACGAGATTGTGGGGTATTCAATTTTATGCAAATC
This sequence comes from Rhizobium sp. WYJ-E13, assembly GCF_018987265.1. NCBI lineage: Bacteria > Pseudomonadati > Pseudomonadota > Alphaproteobacteria > Hyphomicrobiales > Rhizobiaceae > Rhizobium > Rhizobium sp. WYJ-E13. The sequence continues at coordinate 1,059,624 of NZ_CP076853.1, forward strand.
TAAAGCAAGGGAAGTCTTGGGGGAGACTTGGAAATGCATGTCGATATTGTTTCTGCGTTCGATGATCTGCATGCCCTGAAGGATAACTGGAACGAGGTATACGCCGCCGACCCGGAAGGGCACTATTTCCTTTCCTGGCACTGGATGGCGCAATGGCTGCAGCGGCGGTCATTATGGTTCGTTCTTGCCGCCAAGCGGCGGCAGGCGGATGACCGCTATGTAGCTTTCCTTCCCATTCAGCTCCACGTCGATTTCGAGGAAGGCCAGGGTCTTGGCAATATCGTGCGCCTCGGCGGCACGCCCTATGCCGGCTATAACGGCCTTCTGACGCATCCTGAGGACGCGGAGGCGGTGCTCGGCGTTTTCGCCGATTGCCTGCAGAGCTTCAACTGGAAACATCTCGATATTGATGATGTCTATATGTCTGAGGCGAGACTGAAGGCGTTTCTGGCGGGCTTTTCTGCCTCGGAATTCTCAAGGAGGAAGGTCCCGCGCCGGCCGCATATCACGGCTGATGGCGAAAACATCGACCATGACGTCTATGTCTACGTCCCGCTTGGCGAGGTCTTCGAAACCTTCCTGGATGAGCGCATCGGTGCCAAGACGCGGCGCAATGCGCGAAAGGCGCTGCGCGATCTCGTCGCGCCGGAAAATGAGCTGCGCATCACTCATGTGACACCAGAGACAATGGAGCGCGATCTCGAAATCTTCTACCAGATGTGGAACGTCCAATGGGGTGAGCGTCAGCCGCGCTACGGCAAGTTCATCCTCGACAACAGCCGTCACATGCTGCCGGCCTGCATAGAGGACGGTTCGGTCTTCATGCCGATCCTCTGGCATCAGGACAAGCCGGTCTGCATCTTCATCTGCTTCCTGGATCCCCACCGCAAATCGATGATGTGCTTCCTCGGAAGCCGCGACCTGACTTTCCGCCGCTCGATCAGCCCCGGCTTCATGCTCCATTGCTACAATATGCGTTGGGGCATCGAGAATGGCTACCGAACCTACGACCTCGGCACAGGTAATTACGGCTACAAGGATCTTTTGGGCTCCGAACACCATCTCGTTGAGAAGCTGCAGGTCTCCACGCTCTCCGGCCGCAATATCGGCGATCGCCTCGACCCGCGCTCGCTGGATATCGCCATGCATCAGGCGGTGCATTTTTTCAGAAGTGGAAACCCGGAGTCGGCAGAACTCTGCTGCCGGCAGATTCTTGTCGCCGACGATGCACATGCGCCCGCAACCTCACTGCTGGCGAAAATAGAAGCAACGCAGCGGCCGAGGCTGGTGAGCGATCCCGCTGCCCATTTCAGCGCGGCTGCCGAACGGCACCGGGCCGGCGATCTCGTCGCGGCGGAAGCGGGCTACCGCGATGTGATCGCGATCGTGCCTGGGCATTTCGATGCTCTGCAGCACCTGGCGCTGCTGCTGCTACAGAAAGGCGATCTCGGCGAGGCCAAGGACTGTGTCGACAAGGCGATCGAGGTGAAACCGGTCTCCGCTTCGGCCTATTGCAATCGCGGCAATATACTTGCGCGTCTTTCGAATTTCGAAGAAGCGCTTGGAAGCTACGACCGGGCCATCGCGCTGGATGCCGGCCATGCCATCGCCTTCAACAATCGCGGCAATGTGCTGCGGCGGCTGGGGCGCCATGACGAGGCGGTGGAGAGCTACGACCGCGCGATCGCGATCGATCCGGGCTATGCTCAGGCAATAAAGAACCGGGACGCAGCGCTTCAGGAGATGGAGACCGTGCCGGCGTAGCTATCGGTAGCCCTTGCCGCCGAATGTGTAGCCGGTTTCGACCGTGCCTTTGCCGAACTTGTCGCGCAGCTTGTCCATGGCAGCTTCCGCCGCCGCACGCCGGCCGGATTGCTGGTCGATCAGATCGGGCGGATCGGCGCGGCCGGCATCGCCGAGATCGGTAACGCCGATGCCGATCAGGCGGAATTTCGTGCCGTCGGCTTCCTTCTCCAGAAGCTCGATCCCGGTGCGGAAGATCTTGTCGGCAAGCTGTGTCGGGTCTTCGAGGCGGCGGTTGCGGGTGCGGGATTTGAAATCGGCCGTCTTCATCTTCAGTACAACCGTGTGGCCGGCGATGCCGTTCTTCTTCAGCCGCCAGGAGACCTTTTCCGAGAGATTGCGCAGGATCGGCACCAGATCGTCATAACGCGCGATATCGTCGAAGAAAGTGGTTTCGGCCGAAACGCTCTTTGCGGCATCGTTGATATGCACCTCTCGGTCGTCGATACCGCGTGACAGGCGCGACAGCCGCTGGCCGATGCTGCCGTAACGGCGCATCAGGTCGTTCTCCTCCATCCCCTGCAACTGGCCGATCGTGCGGATGCCGTCTGCTTCGAGCGTCGCGGCAAAAGCCTTGCCCACGCCCCAGATGGTCGTCACCGGGCGAGGCGCCAGGAACTCGACCGCTTCCTCGCGCCCGATGACGGAAAAGCCGCGCGGCTTCTGTAGATCGGAGGCGACTTTGGCGAGGAACTTACAATAGGAAAGTCCGACCGAAACGGTGATGCCGATTTCCTTCTCGATGCGACGGGCGAACTTCGCCAGCGTTCGGGCCGGCGGATCGTGATGCAGCCGCTCGGTGCCGCCGAGTTCCAGGAAGGCCTCGTCGATAGAGAGCGGCTGCACCAGCGGCGTCAATTCCTGCATCAGCGCGCGAACCTGCCTGCCCACCTTTACATATTTCTCCATGTCGGGACGAATGACGATCGCCTGCGGACAGGCCTCCAGCGCCTTGAACATCGGCATGGCCGAGCGGACGCCATGGATGCGGGCAATATAACAGGCAGTAGAGACGACGCCACGCTTGCCGCCGCCGATGATCACGGGCTTGTCGGAGAGTTCCGGGTTGTCGCGTTTCTCCACGGCGGCATAAAAAGCGTCGCAATCGATATGCGCGAGCGTCAGGTCATAGAGCTCTTTGTGGCGCACGAGGCGGGGGCTGCCGCAGGCATGGCAACGGCGCGCCTTACCCATCTGCCCGGCAAGGCAGTCGCGACAGAAGCCGGGTGTCTTGTCAGGTGCTGGCGTCATGGTGAGAACAAAAGTTGAACATTGCAACATTACGCCCTAAGCTTTCGAGTCTCAAGAGAGGGAGGAGAGCTTGGCCGTGGATATCGATCTTCGTTTCGAGCCTGTCACCGCCGAATACTGGGGTGACTTCGAGACGCTGTTCGGCCCGCAGGGTGCCTTCTATAATTGCTGGTGTGTGGCGCTACGCCTTCCGCATGCTGTCCGCACCAAGATGGAGCCCGCTGAGCGCAAGGCACATATGCACGGCCGCATCGCGGCGGGGCCGCCGCCGGGCATTCTCTGTTATGTCGAAGACGAGCCGGTTGCCTGGGTGCAAGTGGGGCCACGCCATGACGTGCCGCAGTTCAATTCGCCGCGCACGGTCTCGCGGCCGCTGGAGGATAGCGATGCGCACGATCCCTTGATCTGGGCGGTCAGCTGCTTCTTCCTGCTGCCGAAGCTGCGCGGGAAAGGGGTCAGTCACAGGTTGCTTGCCGGCGCCGTCGATTATGCCCGCAGCCAAGGTGCGCGGTTGCTGGAAGCCTGTCCGATCGACCATGTGAAGCAGTCGAAATCCGTTACACTCTGCATCGGCTCGACGGCTATTTTCGATGCTGCCGGTTTCGAGACGATTGCGCGGCGCAAGGACGGCCGGCCGCTCATGCGGCTGGATTTGCGCGCCTGATGGTGTCTGCCGCAAGATGCTGGTCAACGAGCATGGCGGCGTGCGCCCAGTCCCGTGCCCGCTTAATATCCTCAGCAGCCGCCGGTGCGAGGCGATGAACGAGCGAGTCCGGCATGAGATGGATGAGCAAACAATCACTCACATGCTCCTTCACCGAATGCAGGTTGCGCGCCATATCATCGATAAAGACGACTGGGAGGTCGCGACCGGCATGCAGAGCCTGCACGATCGGTCCTTTCGGCTGTTCGCTGGCCAGCAGCGGGAACGTGAGGCCGGTGCGGTCCAGGAGGCGGCGGCGATGAGCGGAAAACTGCGGCGGCATCGCGGTGAGGAACAGGACGTCGGCATCGTCAGACAGGCGTTCGAGTGTCGAAACGACAGGATCGAAGGGCGTCTGCCAGTTTTCCTGGGCCTCGAAGAACTCCAGGATCAGCCGACTGACATGCTGATCCTCGAGCGCAAGCCCGTCGGCAAGCGAGACGATATTGCCGTGAAGCCGAAAAGAGCGCGGCAGGAATTCGTGGCCGAGGCTCTTGAGGTATAACTGAAAGGGATCGATGAATTGCAGTACGACATCATCGACATCGCAGACGATGAGCGGCCTGTCGCCAAGGCGGATATGCGAGATGTCGAGTTCGGCGCTGTCGTTCACGATCAATATTCTCCGGAATCGAGGCCGGGTGGCGAGAAGTGGCGCCATGCCGCCGTCAGCGCTTCGGGTGTCGTGCCCGTCGCCTCACAGAAGGCGATCGCCGTCGGCTCGTGGTTCATGAGGAAATCCAGCATACCGGCGAGAAAGTCGGGATCATTGATGGCATTGCGCACTTGGGTCGGTTCCACGCCGGTCAATGCCAGGAAGCGACCGAAGAGATCCGGGTCGTTCGCAAGCCAGCCAAGGACGGCGATGGCCGTTTCTTGCGGATCGGCTGTCGCCCCAAGTTGTTTCGAAGTCTTGAAATTGCTTTGCATTGCGGTGGTCGAGTTACCTTTTCTTCAACCAAATACCGGTAGCTTGCACTATCGGTTTCATGGAGCCATTTGTCAGCTAATGTCATTATTATGGACATTTGGCTTCAAGAGCGGACGTAGGGACAACTGATCATGCCCAAACAGGTGATGATTGTAGAAGATAACGAGCTCAACATGAAGCTCTTTCGCGACCTCATCGAGGCCTCGGGCTATACCACGATCCAGACCCGCAACGGCATGGAAGCGCTTGATCTTGCGCGCAAACATCGTCCCGATCTTATTCTTATGGATATTCAGCTTCCGGAGGTTTCCGGTCTCGAAGTCACCAAGTGGCTGAAGGAAGACGACGAACTGCATGTGATCCCGGTCATCGCCGTCACGGCCTTTGCCATGAAGGGCGATGAAGAGCGGATTAGACAGGGCGGCTGCGAGGCCTATGTCTCCAAGCCTATCTCCGTTCCGAAATTCATTGAGACGATCAAGACTTATTTGGGCGACGCCTGAGGCGTCGGAAGAGATTATGACTGCGCGTATACTGGTGGTTGATGATATTCCAGCGAATGTGAAGCTGCTCGAAGCGCGCCTGCTGGCGGAATATTTCGACGTGTTGACCGCGGCCGACGGCTACGAGGCGCTAGCGATCTGTGACCGCAACCAGGTCGATCTCATTCTCCTCGACATCATGATGCCCGGCATTGACGGTTTCGAAGTCTGCGAGCGGCTGAAGGCCAATCCCAAGACCGCGCATATTCCCGTCGTCATGGTGACCGCGCTCGACCAGTCGGCCGACCGCGTGCGCGGCCTGAAGGCCGGTGCCGATGACTTCCTGACGAAGCCCGTCAACGACCTGCAGCTCATCTCCCGCGTCAAAAGCCTGTTGCGCCTGAAGACACTGAGTGACGAACTGCGCGTGCGCGCCGAGACCGCCCATACGATGGGCATGGATGAGTTGATGCGCACTGGCGACGGACGCTCCGACGAGGCTGGGCAGGTGTTGCTGGTCGACAGCCGCGCCAACTCGCAGGAACGTATCATCAAGACGCTGAAGCCTGTCGCCGATGTTCTCGCCATTTCCGATCCGCAGGCTGCCCTTTTCGAAGCGGCCGAGAGCGCCTTCGAACTTGTCATCGTCAACGCCAATTTCGATGATTACGACCCGCTGCGGCTCTGCTCGCAGTTCCGTTCGCTGGAGCGGACCCGTTTTTTGCCGATCCTGATCATCACGGAGCAGGGCGCCGACGAGATGGTGATCCGGGCCCTCGATCTTGGCGTCAACGACTATATCGTGCGCCCTGTCGATCCGAACGAGCTGGTCGCCCGCAGCCTGACCCAGATCCGCCGCAAGCGTTACAACGACCGCCTGCGCGCCAGTGTCAAGCAGACGATCGAGCTTGCCGTCACCGATCCACTGACCGGTCTCAGCAATCGCCGTTATCTCGACAACCATCTCAACGTGCTCTTCAACCGTTCGATGGCGCGGGGTCGGCCGCTGTCGATCCTCATTACCGATATCGACCGCTTCAAGCAGGTCAACGATACCTATGGCCATGACGGCGGCGACCAGGTGCTGAAGGAGTTCGCAAACCGCGTGCGCTCGACCGTCCGCGGCGCTGATCTTGCCTGCCGTTACGGCGGGGAAGAATTTGTCGTCGTCATGCCGGACACCTCGCCCGAAGTTGCCGCGGCCGTTGCCGAGCGCCTGCGCGCGGCCATCGAAAACACACCCTTCCTGCTGAAGTCGTCAGGCGAAATACTGAATATCACGGCCTCGTTCGGTATATCCTCGCGTATCGCCTCGGTCATAACGCCCGACCAACTGATGAAGCAGGCAGACCTTGCGCTTTATGAAGCGAAAAACACCGGGCGCAACCGGGTGGTGGCCTCGGCCGCCTGACCACACAATGTGCCGTAACGCATCGCTTTCGGTTATCCACTGGCGATGACTGAACCTTACGAATATTTAATATTGACGGCTGCAACGAGGACGCTTGTTTTTCAACCCTATAGCCCAAAAAAGGACTTTAAAGCGCGTTTCTTCCGATAATGCGTATCGCCTGCTTCCGGAAGCTAGAAGCAGGGAATGAAGAAAGAAGAGCGGACTATAACAGCCTTCCGAGCGGTTTGTTCGCGTAGATCGTATTTCAGAAAACGTAACGCCGGTGCCTCACGTAAGGGTAGGGGTGGTGGTGTTATTGCAATATATTTATGAAATTCTTGGCATGTTCAAATATTGTCCTCTTGGTAAAAGAGAATTTGATGACGTTTTACACGTACCAAAACTGGACTTTTAACCATAGAATCATGCCTTGAAATTTTACCATTAAGAATTTGTTGATTTTCTTTCATTTTTGCGCAAATTATCGGCTCAGAACAGAAAACGCTCCCATGGAGGAGCTGTCGATACCCCATGATGCTCAGGTCCGCCGCATCTCCTGGGTCGTGGGGTCGGTCGGCTGGTACGCAATTTAAAGCGGTTCCTCGTGCCGTTTTGCATGCTGGCCGACCCCCTTTTCGCAAAAACGCCGTCACTTCCCGAAGATGGAAGGGCGGCGTTTTTCTTTGTTTGCGCTAACATTGTCGTCAGCAGATCCGGTGCAAACAAAAAGCGCGCAACCCGGAGGCGCGCGCTTTTCGAAAGAGCCGTGATCAGGTAATTACTTGATCTTGGTTTCCTTGAACTCGACGTGCTTCTTTGCAATCGGGTCGTACTTGGTCTTCGTCATCTTGTCCGTCATCGTACGGCTGTTCTTCGTCGTGACGTAGAAGAAACCGGTGTCGGCCGTCGACAGAAGCTTGATCTTGATAGTGGTAGCCTTGGCCATGGTCGTCCTGCCTTTAAGAAAATGAAAGCCGTGGAAAGCCGGATAGGCTCCACGGCAAATTCTGGCGCGAAACTACGAATCTAGCCCGAAAAGTCAAGCCCGCTTTCCGATGAAAAGCAGCCTTATGCCTGCGAGCAGGGCATAAAGCCCGAAGAAACCGGCAATTGCATAGGCAAAACCGTTGTTCCCGGCAACGTCGATGGCAGCGCCGATCACCTGGGGACCCGCAACGGTGCCGACGGCATAACAGAAAACGAAGGCCGCGTTGGCCGCCGCAAGGTCCGAACCTGTCAGTCGCGAGCCGAGATGGCTGAGGCCGACTGTGTAGAGGCCGGAAACGCAGCCGCCCCAGAAAACCAGAAGCCCGGCCATAAGAAGCCAGTTGTTGACGAGAATCGGCAGCATCATCGTGCCGATGAAACCGGTGAACGCCATGAGCACGAGCAGGGGACGCTTGTCCTTGATGCGGTCCGAAAGCAACCCGAGCGGGATCTGGAAAATGACGTTGCCGACACCCATCATGGTAAGCAGCAGGGCCGCCTGCGATTCGGTGAAATGCGCGCGCACCGCAAAGATCGGAAAAAGCGAGAGGCCGCCGGCTTCGACCGCACCGAAAATGAAGACGGCGGCAGTTGCTGTCGGCACCAGGAAGACGTAGCGCATGAAATGCAGTTCCGGCTTTTCGTCCAGAACAGGGCTTTCATAGCGGGCGATGAAGATGGGAATGGCCGCGAGCAGGATCGCGCCGGCGCCGACCAGGAAGGGCAGGATGCCATCGCTGCCGAGCAGCGAGAAGATCAGCGGGCCTGCGGCAAAGCCGAGCGAAAGCACCGTCGCATAGATGCCGAGCACGAAACCGCGCTTGGATGGCGGCGAGGCTGCGTTGATCCAGAATTCAGAGAGGATGAAGAGTGTGGTCGTCGCGCCGTGGAAGGCGAAGCGCAGCGGAAACCACATCCAGAAATCTTGCGCGTAATAGAAGCCGAGCGCACTCAGGGCCGAAATCAATACCGCCCACAGCATGGTGGGCGCCACGCCGTATTTATGCGCGAGCTTGGTGGTGATCGGCGCCGCCGCCATCGCCGCGATACCGGCCATTGCGGTGTTAAGACCGATAAGGGTGGAGGAAATGCCGCGTTTTTCGAGAATGATGCTGAGGAGAGGCAGCCCCAGGCCGATCGCTATGCCAACGGCGGAGATGGAAGAGACGGCAGCCACCAGAGAAGGCCAATGGATTTCCTCGACATCGCCCGCTGTGCCGTTCCTCGGCTGAGACATTTATCCATCCTTAGAGAAGTATGCGGACGAATCGTCCGTCTGGTGTCACATAGAAAGACATAGGCATGCCAAATCCAGGTGACGGGCAGGGTTTCATAATATTTCCGGCATCTGCCGGCGATTTCTTGAGTTTAAGCTTTCCCCGTACAAGAAATGATGAGCGTATCGTTCCTCTGCAGATAGTCGGCTACAGGCCCTGACGCTCTGGCCGCTGCCACTACACGCGAAATATGTCTGGAAGGTGAAGGTGTTCAAGCTTGCCGGCCGGGTGTGTCGTAATCATCAGGTTCGTCATCATGGCCGCCGAAGCCATGCATCTTCAACGCCCACTGCAAGCCTATGACGCCGCCCTTGATAGGCTGGATCGAGACGAGCGCCGTGATGATGGTAATCGGTGCCCAGATGGCAAGATGCACCCAGACCGGCAGCACGAAGACCATGTCCGTCAGCATGAAGCCGCCGACGACGACGTGACCGAGTACGAGAATGACGAGATAGGGCGGCAGGTCGTCGGCGCGATGGTGGTGCATCGCTTCGCCGCAGGCCGCACAGTGATCGACGGGCTTGAGGAAGGCGCGGAACAGCTTGCCGCTGCCGCAGGCCGGACAGCGGTTCAGCATACCGCGCATGATGGAGCGTCCGAGCGAGCGCTCGGCATCGGGCGTATCCCCGTAGCGGACGACCTCGTCTGTCGGTGTGCTCATCGATCTTTCCCTTCCCGGAAACAGAGCCTTTTCATTTTTCTTCGAAATATGGAAAGGCTCTGTTTCTTTCTCTTCACGCAATTCCGGACGCAAACCGCTGCGCACTTTTGCTGGAATTGCTTCAACGCCGCCCGCGCGGCGGCCTCGTTCCGACCTTCTTGCGAGCGCGGCTTGCATCGCGCCGTCCCGCCTTGTGGAAGGAGCGCACAGCCGTCGGCATCTTGCGTCCCTCGCTCAGCATTTCAAAACGCAAGGCGCCCGCAAGCGGGATCGCCTCTGCCAGTCGCACGGTCACATTATCGCCAAGACGATAGCCGAGCCCGGTTTTTTCACCGCTCAGAGCCTGATGCGCTTCGTCATAGATGAAGTAATCGGTGCCAAGCGTAGATATAGGGATGAAACCATCAGCGCCATAGTCCGGCAACAGGATAAACAGGCCTGATTTGGTGACGCCCGAAACGCGTCCTTCGAATTCCTGGCCGATGCGACCGGCAAGATGATGAGCGATCAAGCGATCGACCGTCTCGCGCTCGGCGGCCATGGCGCGGCGCTCGAAGGTAGAGATCTCGGCCGCGATATCGTCGAGCGTTGCCTCCTCTTCCGGTGTGATGCCGCCTTCGCCGAAGCCGAGCGAGCCGACGAGCGCACGATGCACGATAAGATCGGCATAGCGGCGGATCGGAGAGGTGAAGTGCGCATACTTCATCAGGTTCAGGCCGAAGTGACCGATATTGTCGGGGCTATAGATTGCCTGGCTCTGCGAGCGCAGAACCATTTCGTTGACCATGGTCTGGTGGGCGGTGCCGTCCGCCTTGGCGAGAATGCCGTTGAAGCTGTTGGCGCGCACGTTGCCGCCCTTGGCAAGCGAGATGCCGAGGGTAGCGAGAAACTCGCGCAGCACTTCCTGCTTGGCGAGTGTCGGCGCATCGTGGATGCGATAGATCAGCAGCTGGCGCTTTTTCTCCAGCGTCTCGGCAGCGGAGACATTCGCCTGGATCATCATTTCCTCGATCAGCTTGTGCGCGTCGAGGCGTGGCGGCACGAAGACCCGGTCGACGGTGCCGTCGGGCGTCAGCAGGATCTTGCGCTCGGGCATGTCGAGCTCGAGCGGTTGTCGCCGCTCACGGCCACGCTTCATCGTCTCGTAAGCGTGCCACAGCGGTTTCAGGATGGGCTCCAGCATCGGGCCGGTCTTGTCGTCGGGTTTGCCGTCGATTGCTGCCTGTGCCTGCTGGTAGGAGAGCTTCGCAGCACTCTTCATCATGATGCGGTGGAAGGTATGGCCGATCTTGCGGCCTTCCTTCGAGAAGATCATGCGCACGGCAAGGGCAGGGCGGTCGACGCCTTCCTTCAGCGAGCAGAGATCGTTGGAGATGCGCTCCGGCAGCATCGGCACGACGCGATCGGGGAAGTAGACCGAGTTGCCCCGCTTCAATGCCTCCCGGTCGAGCGGCGAATTCGGGCGCACATACCAGGAGACATCGGCAATCGCGACAGTGACGATAACACCGCCCGCATTGTCTTCCGATGGATCATCCTCGGCATAGACGGCGTCGTCATGGTCCTTGGCATCGGCGGGATCGATGGTGATCAGCGGCATGCCACGCCAGTCTTCCCGATGCGACATCGTGGCAGGCTTGGCGTCATCCGCCTCCGCGACGACGGCTGGCGGGAACACATGCGGAATGCCGTGCGCATGGATGGCGATCATCGAGATCGCCTTTTCCGAGCCAACCGAGCCGACGACCGACAGAACCTTGGCGCGAGGCAGGCCGAAACGGCCGAGACGCGCAATCTCTACCTCGACCAGATCACCGTCCTTGGCATCGCCCTTGTAGTCGGGATCGATCACCATTTCCTCGCCGCGCCGGTCGATCGGCAGCAGGCGTCCGGCGCCCCCGGGCGCATCCTTGAAGACGCCCATGGTGGCGCCGCGCCGCTTGTCGATCACCTTGATGATGCGGGCGGTATAGGCCGGTCCGCCCCGGTCGACAGCGGGGAATATCTTGGCGAGGATGCGGTCGCCGAGGCCGGCAACGGGCGACTTGCCCTTGCCCTGGCGCCCTGCCGGAGATTGCTGGCGGATGGCGACGGCGGGCGCCACGCCCTGATCCTCTGGCCATTCGGCCGGCCGGCCGATCAGATCGCCGTCCTTGTCGCGGGTGGTGATGTCGAGCACGGTGACGGGCGGCAGCGCGCCTGGCCTGATCAGCGACTTGCGGCTCTTCTGCAGCATGCCTTCCTGCTCCAATTCCTGCAGCAGATGCTTGAGCTCGACACGGCTTTCACCCTTCAGCCCGAAGGCCTTTGCGAGTTCGCGCTTGGAGGCTTTCTGCGGATGCTCGGCAATGAAGCGCAGGATGACCTCGCGCGGCGGCAGGACGCCGTGCGCGATATTCAATGGCTCAGGCGCAGCTTCCCTGCTCGCGCGGCTGATCTTTCCCGGGCGTTTGCCCATGGGTTTCGTAGTCTCGCGCGGGTCTCTCGCCACTCTCAGCTCTTTTTCGTTTTCGCCGGTGCTTTTGCCTTGGTCGCCTTCGGCTTTGCGGCAGTCTTCGTCGTCTTGGCTTCAGCTGCGGCAGCCTTCGGCTTTGTGGCGGACTTAGGCTTCGCAGCCGTCTTAGTCTTGGGCTTAGCGGCAGGGGCCCTGCCGGCCTTTTCCGCAATCAGCACCAGCGCTTCCTCGACGGTGATGGCCTGCGGATCCTTGCCTTTTGGCAGCGTCGCGTTGACCTTGCCCCAGTTGACATAGGGACCATAGCGCCCGTCACGAACGGTGATCGCGCCGCCATCGGGATGATCGCCGAGCTCCTTCAATGCTGCCGGTGTGCTGCGGCCTCCGCCCGGCGCCTTGTTCTGTTTTTCCGCAATCAGCGTCACGGCGCGGTTGAGGCCAACCGAGAAGACGTCCTCGATGCTCTCCAGATTGGCATAGGTGCCATCATGCAGCAGGAATGGCCCATAGCGACCGAGCCCGGAAGAGATCATCTTGCCGGATTCCGGATGTTTGCCGATGTCGCGCGGCAGCGAGATCAGTGCCATCGCCTTTTCGTAGTCGATATCTTCGGGCTTCCAGCCCTTGGGAAGGGACGAGCGCTTGGCCTCCTTGCCGTCGCCGCGCTGGATATAGGGTCCGAAACGGCCGGACCTTAGCGTCAGTTCCTCGCCGGTGGTCGGATCGGTGCCGAGGTTCTTCGGCTCGTTCAGCGCGACGCCTTCAGCCTCACCGCCGTTTTCGGAAGAAAGCTGGCGGGTATAGTTGCATTCCGGATAGTTCGAGCAGCCGACGAAGGCGCCATACTTGCCGAGTTTCAGGGACAGGTTGCCGGTGCCGCAAACCTGGCAGATGCGCGGATCGCTGCCGTCCTCGCGCTTGGGGAAGACCAGCGGTGCCAGCGCCTCGTTCAAGGAGTCTAAAACGTTGGTGACGCGCAGTTCCTTGGTATCTTCGATCTGCGAGAAGAAATCCTTCCAGAAATCGCGAAGGACCTGCTTCCAGTTGAGTTCGCCGGCCGAAATCCGGTCGAGCTTTTCTTCGAGATCGGCCGTGAAGTCGTACTCCACATACTTCGTGAAGAAACTTTCGAGGAAGGCGGTGACCAAACGACCCTTTGCCTGCGGGATCAGCTTGCGCTTGTCGATCGTCACATAATCGCGGTCGCGCAAAGTCGCGAGCGTCGCGGCATAGGTGGATGGACGGCCGATGCCGAGCTCTTCCATCTTCTTGATGAGCGAGGCTTCCGAATAGCGCGGCGGCGGTTCGGTGAAATGTTGCGTGGAGTTGATCTTCTGCTTGGCGAGGTTTTCGCGCGCATTGATCTCCGGCAGACGGCCATCCTCGTCATCGGCATCGTCGCTCTGCTCGCCATCTTCCTTCTGGTCGGTATAGGCGGCGATGAAACCGTCGAAACGGATGACGGAGCCGACGGCGCGCAGCCCAGCCTTCTGGCCGTTCTTGTCGGCGAGGATTTCGGCCGTGGTGCGCTCGATTTCGGCGGATGCCATCTGGCTGGCAATGCCGCGCTTCCAGATCAGGTCGTAGAGGCGGATCTGGTCGGCATCGAGGAACTTGCGGACTCGGTCGGGCGAACGATTGAAATCGGTCGGGCGGATCGCTTCGTGCGCTTCCTGGGCGTTCTTCGCCTTGGTGGAGTAAAGACGCGCCTTCTCTGGCAGATAACGGTCGCCGAACTGTTCGCCGATGGCGCTCCGCGCCGCATCGATCGCTTCGGGGGCCATCTGCACACCGTCCGTACGCATATAGGTGATGAGACCGACGGTCTCGCCGCCGATGTCGACGCCCTCATAAAGCTTCTGCGCAATCTGCATGGTGCGCGAGGCCGAGAAGCCGAGCTTGGAGGACGCCGCCTGCTGGAGCGTCGAGGTCGTGAAGGGCGGTGCCGGATTGCGCTTGACGGGCTTTGCCTCGACGCTTTCGACGACGTAGCTTGCACCTTCCAGCAGCGCCTTCAGCTTGCCGGCTTCCTCGCCATTGGCAATCGAGCGCGGCTGCAACCGCTTTCCGTCGGCAGAAACCAGCCTTGCCTCGAACTCGTCGCCGCGCGGCGTCTTGAGCAGCGCCGACAGGTTCCAGTATTCCTCGGATATGAAACGTTCGATTTCGGATTCACGGTCGCAAACCAGGCGCAGCGCAACCGATTGCACGCGGCCTGCCGAACGCGCGCCGGGCAGCTTGCGCCAGAGAACGGGCGAGAGATTGAAGCCGACGAGATAATCGAGCGCGCGGCGTGCCAGATAGGCATCGACCAGCGGGACGTCGATGTCGCGCGGATCGGCCATCGCATCGAGCACGGCCTTCTTGGTGATGGCATTGAAGACGACGCGCTTGACCGGCTTGCCGTTGATGACACGCTTCTTGTTCAGAAGATCGAGAACATGCCAGGAGATTGCTTCGCCTTCGCGATCGGGGTCGGTTGCCAGAAACAAGGCATCGGAGGATTTCACCGCGTCGGCAATATCCTTCATGCGTTTGGACGAGGCGCCATCCACCTCCCAGAGCATCTCGAAATCCTGATCCGGAAGAACTGATCCATCCTTGGCAGGCAGATCGCGCACATGGCCGAAAGAGGCGAGCACCTTGTATCCTGGACCCAGATACTTGTTGATCGTCTTGGCCTTGGCAGGCGATTCCACCACTACAACATTCATGATGATTCTCTAAAAAAGATGCCGATCCGGCGAACAAGCAGGCGGAACACGCACTGCAACATGAATACCGGCCCTCCGACATGGACAGGGAATTCGCTCCGGTCAAGAGGTTTGCTCTAATTTTACCTCTTTCCGATGCGTCGCAACCATTGCGAGATAGAAAGTATGTTGCAATTCAAGATAATTGCTCTATCGTTTTTGAAGCGTGGTTCGGGCTCCTTGTAAAGCAGCCTTTTCTGATTTCACAGAGACAATTATGGCGCCCAAGGTTGCAGAAAAAGACATCGATCGCTTGGCATCGCTTGAGAACATTACTTTCATCCGGCAGATGCTCGGCGAATTGCACCAGGTGGCAGAACGCGAAAAGGCGGAGATGCTCTGCTATCTCATCGAGATGGCTTATGTCGAGGCTGGAGACCTGCAGTCACGCATGCATGACGGCTCAGTCGGTCATGGAAATTGAAACCAACCCGCCGGCATGGCGGTGAAGCCGCCCGGCCATATCCAGCTCCAGGAGAACGAGATAGACTGCGGAAGCCGAAAGACCGGTGTGACGGATGATGTCGTCGACCTCCACAGGCGTCGGACCGAGCGCATCGCTGACGAGCGTGCGATCCGTTTCGTCGGGCGGAAGCGACATCCTGCCGCCCTCGCGCTTCGGTTCTTCGGCTGATGGCAGCGAGAAGAGATCGGGCTGGGAGAGCGGCGCCAGCGCTTCCACGACATCCTCGGGCGAAGTGACGATCATCGCTCCCTCTTTGAGAAGGCCGTTCGTGCCGTGGCAGCGTGGATCGAGCGGCGAACCTGGCACGGCAAAGACCAGCCGCCCGAATTCGCCGGCCATCCGCGCCGTGATAAGCGAACCGGAGCGAACTGCTGCCTCCACGACCGCGACGCCGAGCGAGATTCCCGCAATCAGCCGGTTGCGGCGGGGAAAATCACGCGCACGCGGCTCCCAGCCGAAAGGCATCTCGCTGACGGCAAGCCCGTTGCCATTCCATATCTCCTCGAGCAGTCCGACATTTTCAGGCGGGTAGGGCTGGTTGAGCCCTCCGGCCATTGCGGCAATGGTGCCGGTATCGAGGCTCGCCCGATGGGCGGCCGTATCGATGCCGCGGGCAAGGCCGGAGACGACCAGATAGCCAGCCCGGCCGCAGTCTCGGGCAATCATCGCCGCGAACTTCGCGCCGCTGATGGAGGCATTGCGCGAACCGACGATGCCGACCGCCGGCCTGTTTAGCACGGAAAGATCGCCTTTGACCGCGAGCAGCGGCGGCGCGCCGTCGATCTGGCGTAGCGCCTGCGGATAATCGGGCTCGCCGATGCCGACGAAACGGGCGCCGAAACGCTGGGCCGCCTCGAGTTCGCGATGCGCTTCAGCCTCGGTGGCGATGCGGATCGAACGGGTCGCACCGCCGCGCGCCGAAAGCTCCGGCAGCATGGAAAGTGCCGCTTCCGCTGAACCGAAATGATTGATGAGATCACGAAAGGTCGCAGGGCCGACATTGTCGGAGCGGATCAGCCTCAGCCAAGCGATCCTCTGTCTCTCCGTCAGCGCAATTCCCTTTGGCTTTGCGCTGAGCGCGTCCATTACCCCTTAGCCCCGATCTTGCTTTCCGTGCCATTCATCAGGCGGGAAATATTTGCCTTGTGCTTCCAGTAGGAGACGACGGTCATGATCGCCATGATTGCCGCAACCTTTTCATCACCCAATATCCACAATGCAACCGGAATGACAAGCATCGCAATCAGCGCGGAAAGCGAGGAATAGCGGGTGATAAAGGCGGTCCCCAGCCAGACGGCTGCAAAGAGGAGAACCATTGACGGCGCAACACCGAGAAGCGTGCCGATATAGGTGGCGACACCCTTGCCGCCCTTGAAGCCGATCCAGACCGGAAAAAGGTGGCCGATGAAGGCGAAGAAACCGGCGATGATACCCGCTTCCTCGCCCGCAAAATAGGCCATGATCCAGGCGGCTGCGGCCGCCTTCAGCGCATCGAGCAGCAGCGTTGCGGCTGCAAGCTTCTTGTTGCCGGTGCGCAGAACATTCGTCGCGCCGATATTGCCGGAACCGATGCTGCGGACGTCGCCAAGGCCGGCGGCGCGTGTGAGGATGAGGCCGAACGGGATGGAGCCGAGCAGGTAGCCGACGACAACAGCCACAAGCGCCAGAGGCAGCGTAATCTGCCAGGTAACAAGATCAGATATCATTTTTGTTCCCCAATCCTTTGCCGAGAGGCTGCCCAGAAGGGCTGTGCAGCCCTCAGCCCTGCAATGCGTGAACCAGCTTGCCGCCCACATAGGTCGCGACGGCTCGTCCGCTGAAGCGTGCATCCTCGAACGGCGTGTTCTTCGAGCGGGAAAGAAGCATGTCCTTGGCGACAAGCCAAGGCTCCTCCAGGTCGATCAAGGCAATATCGGCCTTGGCGCCGGGCTTCAGCGTTCCGGCATCAAGACCGAAGATCTGCGCCGGTCGCGTCGACATCGCATCGATCAGCCGCATCAGGCTGACCTGCTCGCTGTGATAGAGCCGCAAAGCTGCCGCGAGCATGGTTTCGAGCCCGACCGCACCGTCCTCGGCTTCGCCGAAGGGCAGGCGCTTGGTATCGACATCCTGCGGATCGTGCGAGGAGACGATAATATCGATCGCGCCCTTCGCCAGCGCATCCACCATCGCCACCCGGTCATCCTCTGAGCGCAGCGGCGGATAGAGCTTGAAGAAGGTCCGGTATTCGCCGATGTCGTTCTCGTTCAGCGCCAGATTGTTGATCGACACGCCGCAGGTGACTTTCGCGCCGCGCGAGCGGGCAAGCTCGATCGCCTCAACCGATTCCGGAACGGAGATCATTGCTGCGTGATAATTGCCCCGCGTCAGTTGGGCGATGCGTAGATCACGCTCGAGCGGGATGAGCTCTGCTTCCTTCGGGATGCCGGAAAGGCCGAGCCAGCTTGCGAGCAGGCCTTCATGCATGACGCCGTTGGCGCCGAGGTATTTGTCGCGCGTTGCGCAGGAAATGACGGCGCCGAATTCACGTGCATAGGTCATCACCCGGCGCAGCACCTGGGCATCGGAAATGCTGCCATGCGCGTCGGTGAAGGCGACGGCGCCTGCCTGCATCAACAGGCCGATTTCCGTCATCTCCTCGCCGGCAAGCCCCTTGGTGATGGCCGCTGCCGGATAGACGTTGACCACGGCCGTATCCCGCGCCGTCTTCTTGACGAATTCGACGAGCGCGATGTCGTCTATAACGGGATGTGTGTCCGGCATCATGATGATGGAGGTCACACCGCCTGCCGCCGCGGCGCGGCTTGCCGAAGCGATGGTTTCGCGATGTTCGCCGCCCGGTTCGCCGATATGGACGCGGGCGTCGACGAGGCCAGGCACTGCGACGAGGCCGGTGCAGTCGCGTACCGTGGCGCCTCCGGGCGTGCCCTGGTTCTGCACATCCTTGCCGGCCGCAACGATTAGGCCGTCCTTGACGATAACAGTGCCGATCTCATCGAGATTGCGGGAGGGGTCGACGATGCGGACATTCTTGAGGACGAGATTGCTCATGCGCTCACTCCATCCGTGCGGGGTCCCTGGTTCTGGGAAACAAGCAGCGTCTCCATGACGGCCATGCGCACTGCGACCCCCATTTCCACCTGTTCCGCAATTACGCTCTGCGGACCATCGGCGACCTCGGAAGCGATTTCCACGCCGCGGTTCATCGGCCCGGGATGCATGACGAGCGCATCCTCCTTCGCCGCCTTCAGCGTTTCCGCATCAAGGCCGTAGAAATGATAGTATTCGCGCACCGACGGCACAAAGGCGCCGGACATGCGTTCGCGCTGCAGCCGCAGCATCATCACCACATCCGCGTCCTTCAGCCCTTCCTTCATCGAATGGAAGACCTCGACGCCCATCTCCGCGATGCCGGCCGGCAGCAGCGTCGCAGGGGCGACGACGCGCACCCTGGCACCCATGGCGTTCAGAAGCAGGATGTTGGAGCGCGCCACGCGCGAATGCAGCACGTCGCCGCAGATCGCCACGATGATGCGCGACAGCCGGCCCTTGGCACGGCGGATCGTCAGCGCGTCGAGCAGCGCCTGCGTCGGATGCTCATGCTGGCCATCGCCGGCATTGACGACGGAGCAGGAGACCTTCTGGGCGAGAAGCGCTGCGGCACCGGCGCTGGAGTGGCGGATGATCAAGACGTCCGGCCGCATCGCGTTCAGCGTCATCGCAGTGTCGATCAGCGTCTCGCCCTTCTTCACCGAGGAATTTCCGACCGACATGTTCATGACGTCGGCGCCGAGGCGTTTGCCGGCAAGTTCGAAGGAGGATTGCGTGCGCGTCGATGCCTCGAAGAAGAGGTTGATCTGCGTCAGTCCCCGAAGGGTCGACGTCTTCTTCTCTCGCTGTCGACTGATCTTGACGGCTTCGTCGGCCTTGTCGAGAAGATAGGTAATATCCTGCTCGGTGAGGCCCTTGATGCCAATGAGGTGGCGGTGGGGGAAAAAGACCATGACCCTGCCTCTTATTGTCTTCGCGGGGTCTATAAAGAGTGCGGGGGGAAGGGGCAAGCATCCGCTATGCGCAAATCCCTATGTTCCCCATGCATTTTCCGTCGAATCCCGCTACTGCATGATTCCTTAAATCGGAATCGATTTAAGGATAAAATTATGCAGCAATTTAAGATGCTACAGCGTCCTTCGCGCGTCTGAAAAGACGCGCGGCGCTGTAGAGCAGAAATCTGCGAATCATGAACTTCCGGTTTCCTTTTGCCGGGCTCTTGAAATAGAAGCGAATAATGACCGCCGCAAACCGGACTGAAGCCAAACTCGCCGAACTCAACCAGCCGAGCCTCTGGTCGGGAATCAATGCCTATCGATCCGATCCGCTGATCGTCGATCTGACCTCCACGCTGCCGCGCTCCATCCGTGATGATCTTGAAAACACGGGCCGTTACGTGACCTCGCCCGAGGCCCAGGAACTGGCGCGCATGGCAAACCAGGGCACGCCGCAGCTTCGCACCCACGGTCCGCGCGGCGAGCGTCTGGATATCGTTGAATTCCATCCCGCCTGGCATGCGCTGATGCGCCGTTCCATGGCTTCGGGCCTGCATTCCTCCGTCTGGGATCCGCAGGCCGATACCGAGGCCAAGGACCAGTCCCACCACATTCGCGCGGCCCGCTTCTATCTGACGGCACAGCTCGAATCCGGCCATCTCTGCCCGCTGACGATGACGAGCGCATCCGTTGCCGCTCTCTCGGCGTCACCGGCTGTCCAGAAGGACTGGGCGCCGAAGATCCTGTCGCGCAAATATGACTCGTCCAATCGCCCGGCAATGCAGAAATCGGCCGTGACGATCGGCATGGGCATGACGGAAAAGCAGGGCGGCACGGATGTCCGTGCCAACAAGACCGCTGCCGAAAAAGTCAGCGAGGGTATTTACCGCCTCTCCGGCCACAAGTGGTTCATGTCCGCGCCGATGAGCGACGCCTTCATCATGCTGGCGCAGACCAAGGAGGGCATGGGCTGCTTCTTGGTGCCGCGCCTGCTGGAGGACGGTTCAGCCAATGGCCTGCAATTCCAGCGCCTGAAGGACAAGATTGGCAACCGCTCCAACGCTTCATCCGAAGTGGAGTTCACCGATACGTTCGGTTTCCTGCTCGGTGGCCCCGATGCCGGCATCCGCACCATTCTCGATATGGTGACGCTGACACGCCTCGACTGCGCGCTGGCCTCTTCCGGCATCATGCGCGCCTCGCTGGCCGAGGCGGTGCACCATACCCGCGGTCGCAGCGTCTTCGGCAAGATGCTGGTCAACCAACCGATCATGACGCGTGTGCTCGCCGATATGGCGCTCGATGTCGCCGCGGCCACGGCTCTCTCCTTCCGTCTGGCCGATGCCTTCGACAAGGCGCGCGGCAATGCCGAAGACGCGGCCTATGCCCGCGTCATGACGCCGGTTGCCAAATACTGGTGCTGCAAGATCGCCCCGTCGCTGATCTACGAGGCGATGGAATGCATCGGCGGCAGCGGCTATATCGAAGAGCGCCCGATCGCCCGCCACTACCGCGAGGCCCCGGTCAATGCGATCTGGGAAGGTTCGGGCAATGTCATGGCGCTGGACGTGCTGCGTGTGCTGAACCGCGGCAAGGATCTCTTCGAGACGGTTTTCGCAGGCTTTGCGCGCGATCTCGGCCCGGCCGGCAAGAAAACGATCGACGTGCTGCGCGCGGCGATCGCGCTCTGCGAACAGGATGAGGGTGCGGCCCGCCTGCTCGTCGAACAATTGGCGCTTGCTGCTGGCGCCGCCGAACTCTATCGTCTCGGGGCAGGGCGAATTGCCGATGCCTTCATCGAGACCCGTCTTGCCGGCGGCTGGCGCTCGACCTACGGCATGCTCGATTCGCGCTTCGACGCGAGCTATATCGTCGATCTGCTTTACCCGCCTGCTGCGTAGCGTGACGGCGGGCAGGATGCGAGCCATCTGGGTGTCGCAGGCCCGAAAGTGCAGCATGTGCTGCATTTATCCCGACATCAACGCCGGCAATCAGGGCGGTCTGCGCTTCTGATCTTCGCGGGCTTTGTGCGCCGGCTCCCGCTCGTCTCGCTCTCGGAAACCACCGTCTGGTTTGGCCGTACGCTCAAGGCTGAGCTTCGTCCAACCGACAGCGGGCTGAACGCTCTCATTCAATTGCATAAAAAATCCGGCCGCGTCACCGCAGCCGGATCATGTCACTTATTCCCGAAAATAAGCTTTCAGAAGAAGCCGCGGCGCTGCCACCAGCCTGCCTTCTTCGGCTTGCCTTCGCCGTCAGCCTCCGCGCTGTCGGTACGGTTCGAGGTGACCGTCGGTTCAGAAGACGAGATGTTGGAGCCGCGGTTGGCACGAGCAGGCTTTGCCTCGTCCTGTGCCGGCGCGGCGAGATCCGCAGAGGCTTCCGCTGCTTCCGGCTCGGCTTCGGCAACAGGCGCTTTGGCGACCGAGGCTTCAACGACGGGCTCTTCGACCGGCGAGGGGGCGGCGGCCTTACGGCGACCACGGCCGCGTGCCGGCTTGACCACTTCGGCAACGCTTTCGCTGCCTTCGATGGCAGCCGCCGCGGACTGACCTTCATTGGTTTCGGCCGCGATGACTTCGACCACCTCAACCTCGGTCGCAGACGTCTCTTCAGCTACGCTGTCATCGTCTTCGTCCGCGCTACCGTCTTCGGAAGCTGCGCCCTCAGCGCCTTCCTCACCACGGTTACGGCGGCCGCCACGCTTGCCGCGACGGCGGCGCTTGCGGCGCTGGGAGTCATCACCTTCGGCGCGGGTCTCTGTGGCACCTTCGGCGGCATCGCTGTCCCCTTCGCTGCCGTCGTCCTCGCCCTCTTCGCTATCGTCAGCCTCGTCGGAGACGGCATCGGCAGCGACCTGTTGCTCGACGCCCCCGTTGCGGCCGCGGCGACGGCGACGGCGCTTGCGTTTACGTCCACCTTCGCCTTCGCTCTCTGCACGGGCAGCAGGGCGCTCGGCAGCAGCGGGCTTTTCTTCCAGCTCTTCGTCTTCTTCCTCGTCATGCTCGATGACGACATCGTCATCATCGTCATCGGGGATGGCTGCGAAGTTGAAGAGGCTTTCGATCTTGACCGGGTTTTCGACCGGCTCGCCGCGATCGATCGCGAAATGCTGTGCACCGACCGAGCCATCGGCATCGATGATGATCGCCACACCGAAGCGGTTTTCATAATCGACGATCGTCTGGCGCTTGTGGTTGAGCAGGTAGAGCGCGATGTCAGGCGTCGTGCGCACGGTGATGTTGTGCGTCGTGTTCTTCAAGAGATATTCCTCGACGCCGCGCAGAACATGCAGGGCGACGGAGGACTGCGAACGGACGTGGCCGGTGCCGCCGCAATGCGAGCAGACCTGCGTCGTCGATTCGAGAACGGAAGCGCGGATGCGCTGGCGCGACATTTCCAGAAGGCCGAAATGCGAGATGCGGCCGACCTGGATGCGGGCGCGGTCGTTCTTCAGGCATTCCTTCAGCTTCTTCTCGACAGCGCGGTTGTTGCGCTTCTCTTCCATGTCGATGAAGTCGATAACGATGAGGCCGGCAAGGTCGCGCAGGCGAAGCTGGCGGGCGACTTCGTCCGCTGCTTCGAGGTTCGTCTGGAGGGCCGTGTCCTCGATCGAGTGTTCGCGGGTCGAGCGACCGGAGTTGACGTCGATCGAAACCAGCGCTTCGGTCTGGTTCATGATCAGGTAACCGCCGGACTTCAGTGTCACCTGCGGCTGCAGCATGCGATCGAGTTGCGCCTCAATACCGGAGCGCGAGAAGATCGGATGAATGTCGCGGTAGGGCTGAACCACCTTGGCGTGGCTCGGCATCAGCATCTTCATGAAGTCTTTCGCTTCACGATAGCCTTCCTCGCCGGAGACGATGATCTCGCCGATATCCTTGTTGTAGAGGTCACGGATCGAGCGCTTGATGAGCGAGCCTTCCTCGTAGACAAGGCAGGGGGCCGTGGAGGCGAGCGTCAGCGTGCGGACGTTCTCCCACAAGCGCATAAGATATTCGAAGTCGCGCTTCACCTCGACCTTGGTGCGGTTCGCGCCGGCCGTACGCAGGATCACGCCCATGCCCTGCGGAACTTCCAGCATGCGGGCGATTTCTTTCAGCCGCTTGCGGTCCTGCGGGTTGGTGATCTTGCGGGAAATGCCACCGCCACGCGCCGTGTTCGGCATCAAAACCGAATAGCGGCCTGCAAGCGAGAGATAGGTGGTGAGAGCCGCACCCTTGTTGCCGCGCTCTTCCTTGGCAACCTGCACCAGCAGGATCTGGCGGCGCTTGATGACTTCCTGGATACGGTACTGTTTGCGCGGCTTGCGCTGCACGCGGTCCGGAACCTCTTCCATCGCATCTTCGGCGCCGACCGATTCGATGACTTCCTCTTCGCCGTGGTCGTCATCATCGTCATCATCGTCGTGACGACGCTTGGAAACGTCTACGTCTTCGGAAATGGCGTCCGTTTCGACCATCGCGGCCATTTCACCGCCGACCGGGCCTTCGTCGTCGTTATCGGCAACCGATGCTTCCGGCGTCGCGGTTTCCTCGGCGACAGGTTCGGCAACCTTCTTGCGGCTGCGGCGGGCGCGTGGCTTCTTGGCGGGCGCCTCTTCGCCAACGGGTGCTGCCTCTGCTGGTGCCGCTTCATCCGCCGCTGCGACTTCGGGCTGTTCGACTGGAACGATGCCGATATCCGGCTGATCCTGCGTCGAGAGATCGACGACAGGAGCCGTCTCGACATGCTCGACATCCTCGTCGCGGCGGTGCTCCTCGGCTTCGGCGCGAAGCAGGGCCTGACGGTCGGCAAGCGGAATCTGGTAATAGTCGGGATGGATTTCGGCGAAGGCAAGGAAGCCGTGCCGGTTGCCGCCGTAATCTACGAAAGCGGCCTGCAGCGAGGGCTCGACCCTCGTTACTTTTGCAAGATAGATGTTGCCGCGAATCTGCTTCTTGTGCTGCGACTCGAAGTCAAATTCCTCTATGCGGTTCCCGCGAACGACAACGACGCGCGTCTCTTCCTCGTGAGACGCATCGATAAGCATTTTGTCTGCCATGTAAGCTGAGCTCCTCGGCGAGGCCGCGAGAGCGCATTCCCGACTGCTATTGACACAGAAAGAATGCGGTCCGCCGTGGCCGCGCCGGATAATGAAAGTCGCGATTGGTGCGGGGGAGAGGGCAGCAGCCAGACCGCAAGCGGAACAGTTTCGTTCCGGGGCCTGTACACTTCAGATAAAACCTGCTGCGAAACCATCAACAACCAAGCGTGATCGACAATGACGAAGACCCATTTCGGGTCCGATGAGTTTGCTCCCTGAGAGCGTGGTGGCTGATCCACCGATGAAATCCCAGCATGAAGCCGGAAAATCAGGATCCAGTTCCCGGGTGGAAATGCATTCGACGGCGGACGATTACCGGTTGTGGCGCCAGGTCCAGGGGCCGGCTGGCTGCCTCGCGGCGACTCTATCCCGTCAACACTTCTACCCTGAAATTCCTTGTATGTTTTCTCTGTCACAATAGCAAGGGAAAAGCCAAATGTGCCATAATATTGATGGATTTCGTATCGCATAAACTCCTGGGGGATAAGCGATCCTGATTCGCGGGTCGGTGTATGCGCGCTCGCCTCTGGCGGGAGTGCGCCGTGGCGACGCAGGGTCCATCGCAGCAATAAATAGGGTGTGGCGGGCTATTGTTTAAGAGGTTCTGGGTCGCGGCGGGGTTGTCCGCAGGGCGAAAACTGGGATTTGCGGCGTGGCTTTTCGCCTTTGCTGCGCTTTGCACGGTTCCGGGCAGCGCAGCCGGTGCAAAGGATTCCCTGCTGGCTTATGGAGCGCGCATCGTCGGCGACGATGCCAGAACCCGCATCGTCATCGATTTCGACCGCGAGCCGCGTTTCTCCGTCCACTACATCGCCAATCCCGAGCGTATTGTCGTCGACCTGCCGGCAACGGCCTTTGGTTTCCCAGCCAAGGACCTCGAAGCCCGCGGCCTCTTCAAGGACATCCGCTACGGTGCCATGGACGAGGGGAGCGCCCGCATTGTATTGACGGCGGCACGCCCGGTCCAACTCGCACTCGCAAAGGTACAGACGGATGAGAACGGCGGCGGTCACCGGCTGGTGCTCGATGCCGAGATGATCGACAAACAGAAATTCGCCGAACTGGTGAAGACTCAGTCCTGGACCGATCAGGCCAGTGCAGCGCAGACGACGAGCGCCATTCCCCAGCCAGAAAAGACCGTGCCGGGAGATTTCGTCATTGCCGTCGATGCCGGCCACGGCGGTATCGACACGGGCGCTATCGGCGTCGATACGAAGACCGAGGAAAAGCAGGTGACGCTTGCCTTCGCCAAGGCGCTCGCCGACCGCCTGAACAAGGAGCCGGGCATCAAGGCTTTCCTGACGCGCGACAGTGACGAATTCCTGTCGCTCTCGCAGCGCGTGCTCATCGCTCGGCAGAACCACGCCGGTCTCTTCATTTCCCTGCATGCCGATACGCTGAAGCAAAAGGACATTCGCGGCGCGACTGTCTACACGATTTCCGACAAAGCCTCGGACAAGCTCGCCGCCGATCTCGCCGAACGCGAAAATCTGTCCGACCAGATCGCCGGCAAGGAAACGGTCGCCGAGCCGCCGGAAGTCGCCGATATCCTCCTCGACCTGACGCGGCGCGAGACGCAGGCTTTCTCGATCTCGCTCGCCGAAAGCGTACTCGCTTCCTTCAAGGATCAGGTTAGCACGATCAACAATCCGCACCGTCATGCAGGCTTTCGTGTGCTGCAGGCGCCCGACGTCCCCTCGATCCTGCTCGAACTCGGCTTCCTCTCCAACGTCGACGACGAGAAGCTCCTGCTCGATGAGGGCTGGCGCGGAAAGATAACCGATCTTTTGACCGATGCGGTGAAGCGTTACCGCACACGCCTTATGGCCAACGGCGGCTGAACCAGGCGTTGCCCGGAAGCGACACCCAGGCCTAAACCGGACCTCTTGGCGGAAGGGAAAGGCAAAGTGGTGGGGCGAGCCCTATTTTGCTCACATTCACGCCGTTACTCCGGTCTATATGTTTCGCACATATGTGAGACGGAATCGTCTTGTGGCGCCAGCGCGCATGGAGTAAGCCGCGCAACGTGCAAACCAGCATCGTCTATGCGATTGTAGCGGCTGCGCCGATCAGAGATTAGAAGTACCGGTAGCTGAAAATATGGTTAGACTTCTTGGATATTTCTTCGGAATAGCGTGCGTCGGTTTCCTGGGCGCTGCGGCTGTCGTCGCCGTCTATCTTGGCAGCGTCACGAAGGATCTTCCGGACTACGCCGTTTTGAGCAGCTATGAGCCGCCGGTTACGACGCGAGTCCATGCCGGCAACGGCGCGCTGATGGCCGAATATGCCAAGCAGCGGCGCTTGTTCCTACCGATCCAGGCCGTGCCCGACCGCGTGAAGGCGGCCTTCCTTTCGGCCGAAGACAAGAATTTCTACCAGCATCCGGGTATCGATATCACTGGTTTCATGCGCGCGGTGGTTGCCTATCTGACCGGCGGTCCGACGCAGGGCGGTTCGACCATCACCCAGCAGGTGGCCAAGAACTTCCTGCTGTCGAGCGAACAGACCATGGAGCGTAAGGCCAAGGAAGCGATCCTATCCTTCCGCATCGAGCAGGCCTACAGCAAGGACAAGATTCTCGAGCTTTATCTGAACGAGATTTTCTTTGGCCTGAATTCTTACGGCGTTGCCAGCGCTTCCCTGACCTATTTCAACAAGTCCGTCAGTGAACTGACCATTGCCGAGGCGGCCTATCTCGCCTCGCTGCCGAAGGGGCCGGCCAACTACCATCCGTTCCGCCATCCCGATGCCGCCATAACGCGCCGTAACTGGGTCATCGATCGCATGGTTGAAAATGGCTATGTAAGCCAGAGCGATGGCGAGGACGCCAAGAAGCAGCCGCTCGGCGTTACCGCCCGCAACAGCGGCTCATCTCTTTTTGCCTCCGATTATTTCGCCGAAGCCGTCCGTCGCCAGCTCATCGACCAGTATGGCGAAAAGGCGCTCTATGAGGGCGGCCTTTCGGTGCGCACCTCGCTCGATCCGCAGATGCAGCTTGAGGCCAGAAAGGCGCTGCAGGACGGCTTGATCACCTATGACGAGCGTCGCGGTTTCCACGGTCCGATCAAGCAGATCAGCACGTCTGGCGACTGGGGTCCGCCGCTCGCCGAAGTACCAGCTCTCTCCGACGTGCCGGAATGGCGCCTTGCGGTCGTGCTTGCCGTTTCCAGTGAGGCTGTCGACATCGGCCTCCAGCCGCCGAAGGATGGAGGCGGCAAGGTTGCGGCCGTACGTGAGCGTGGCACGATTGCCGCCAAGGACATGCAGTGGGCATTCCGCTCCGCCGGTGGTGACCGCAAGACCACGAAATCGCCGGTCGGCGCCGTCTCGGCAGGTGATGTCGTCTATGTCGAGCGTCTCGGCGGCGACGGTTCGACCTCCTATCGTCTGCGCCAGCCACCGAAAGTGCAGGGCGGTCTCGTCGCCATGGACCCGAAGACAGGCCGCGTTCTCGCCATGGTCGGCGGCTTCTCCTATGCCCAGTCGGAATTCAACCGTGCCACCCAGGCGATGCGCCAGCCGGGTTCTTCCTTCAAGCCCTTCGTTTACGCTGCCGCGATGGACAACGGCTACACGCCGGCCTCGGTCATCATGGACGCGCCGATCGAGATCGTTTCGGGCGGTCAGGTCTGGAAGCCGGAAAACTATGGCGGTGAAGTCGGCGGCCCCTCGACGCTCCGCTCCGGCATCGAGAATTCGCGCAACCTGATGACGGTGCGCCTCGCCAACGATCTCGGCATGAATATCGTCGCCGAATATGCCGAGCGCTTCGGCATCTACGACAAGATGGCGCCGCTGCTCGCCATGTCGCTCGGCTCGGGTGAAACGACGGTACTGCGCATGGTTTCGGCCTATTCAGTCATCGCCAATGGCGGCAAGCAGATCAAGCCGACGCTGATCGACCGTATCCAGGACCGTTACGGCAAGACGATCTTCAAGCATGAGGAACGTCTTTGCGAAGGCTGCAATGCTGGCGACTGGCAGAGCCAGGACGAGCCCAACATCGTCGACAACCGCGAGCAGGTTCTCGATCCGATGACCTCCTACCAGATCACCTCAATGATGCAGGGCGTCATCCAGCGCGGTACCGCTGCCGGCAAGATCGATCTTTCGGGCCGCGACGTTGCCGGCAAGACCGGCACGACCAACGATGAGAAGGATGCCTGGTTCGTCGGCTTCACGCCGGATCTGGTCGCAGGCCTCTACATGGGCTTTGATACGCCGGCTCCGCTCGGCCGCGGCGGCACGGGTGGCGGTCTCTCGGCGCCGATCTTCAACGAATTCATGCAGGCGGCTGTCAAGGACATGCCTGAGTCCAAATTCGTGGTCCCGGCCGGAATGAACATGATCGCGATCAACCGCAAGACCGGCATGGCGGCTGTCGATGGGGATCCAGGCACCATCATCGAAGCCTTCAAGCCAGGCACCGGCCCGGCCGACAGCCTCTCCGTCATCGGCATGGACGGCACGATGGCGCCGGAAGAAATCCTGCGCACGTCACCGCAGGCAAACCAGGCAGTCCAGACCAACACGCCCGGCCTGTTCTGATCACAACCGATTTCCATTGCGCCCGCCACGGCTCTTTACATCCGCGGCGGGCGTCTCTATGTCACCAGCCTTACAGAATACCCGGGCACTCACAGAATACCGAAGCAAAGAAGCAGGAAAATGCGAGCGGAAATCCAGAACGTAGTCGATGAAACCAAGCAGGCTATCACCCTGCTGAGGAGGCATCTTTGACTGGGACCAGGCGGTAAGACGACTGGACTGGTTGAACAACAAGGCAGAGGATCCCAACCTCTGGAACGATGCGCAGGAAGCCCAGAAGCTGATGCGCGAGCGCCAGCAGCTCGATGACGGCATCAATGGCGTCAGGTCGCTGGAGCAGCAGCTTTCCGACAATATCGAGCTTGTCGAACTCGGCGAGGAAGAGGGCGATGAGAGCATTGTCAAGGAAGCCGAGGACGCGCTGAAAGGCCTGCAGGCCGAGGCCGCCCGCCGACAGGTCGAAGCCATGCTGTCAGGCGAGGCCGACGGCAACGACACCTATCTGGAAGTCCATTCCGGCGCAGGCGGCACGGAAAGCCAGGACTGGGCGAACATGCTCTTGCGCATGTATACCCGCTGGGCTGAGCGCCAGCGCTTCAAGGTCGAGCTCATGGAGGTGCATGACGGCGAAGAAGCCGGCATCAAGTCCGCGACCCTGCTGGTCAAGGGCCACAATGCCTATGGCTGGCTGAAGACGGAATCGGGCGTGCACCGCCTCGTGCGCATCTCGCCTTATGACAGCAATGCGCGCCGCCATACCTCGTTCTCGTCGATCTGGGTCTATCCTGTCGTCGATGACTCGATCAACATCGAGATCAATGAAAGCGATTGCCGTATCGATACCTACCGCTCGTCGGGTGCCGGCGGCCAGCACGTCAACACGACGGACTCGGCCGTACGTATCACCCACATTCCGACCGGTATCGTCGTCGCCTGCCAGCAGGAACGCTCACAGCATAAGAACCGCGCCAAGGCCTGGGAAATGCTGCGTGCCCGCATGTATGAAGCCGAACTGAAGAAGCGCGAAGAGGCCGCAAACGCCGAAGCCGCCTCCAAGACGGATATCGGCTGGGGCCACCAGATCCGCTCCTACGTTCTGCAGCCCTACCAGCTCGTGAAGGACCTGCGTACCGGCGTTACAAGCACTGCTCCCGATGACGTGCTCGATGGCGATCTGAACGAATTCATGGAAGCAGCACTTGCTCACCGCATCAGCGGCGCAGCCGATGCTGTCGTCGATGACGTCGACTGATCGGCAAAGACAGACCTGAAATAGAGAGCTCCGGAAACGGGGCTTTTTCTTTTTCAGACGTCCGCAGAAATGTCGGTTCCGTGAAAGAACGCACCCGATAGTTCGGCGATCTCCTCGTGGACATCAGCACGTTCAATACCCGCCGGATCGGTAAACAGGAGCTCTGCAAAGGAGAGCCCCAATGCCGTGCCTTCCGGCAGGAAGATATAATGCCCAAGACCGCCCGGAAGGATTTTCAAGGTGCTTCGATCAAGCCGCGCATGCAGCCATGACGAACATTCTTCGGGCGGGGCCGTGTTGTCGGCATCGCCGACCAGAATGAGGGCAGGCTTGCGGATGGCTTTCAGGCTCTCCTCGCTGAAGCAGCGGATAGAGCGACCGGGCGCGCAGACCAGCGCGGCCTTGATTCTGTTGTCGCGATAGGATCGCGACATCCGCGACCATGATTCGCGAAATGCCGTGCTCGTGCGGAGCAGCGACGGGATATGATCGGCGAGGTCGGGAAATTCCCTCGGGCCGCGCGGCCCTCCGGGTTTCAGCCTGGATTGTTCGAACTGCGAGAATTGAGCGACAGCACCGAGAAGCAGCATCACCGTATAAGCGCCAGCTGAAAATCCGGCAGCGAACACGCTGTCCGTATCGAGCTGTCCGGCCAGATCGCCCTGCCAGTCTTTTCGGCGGTCGAGCATGAAGCTCAGATCGGGCGCGCGCTCCCAGAGACAGGCAAAACCCTCAGCGCGATAAGCTTCGCCGCCGGTATTGCCATGATGGTCGACGCCGAGAGCGATAAAACCACGATCGACCAGACGGCGGGCGAGCCATTCCAGCCCGGCTGCCGAGCCGCCGGTACCATGCGACAGCAGGACCAGCGGATAAGATTTCGGCGCCGGCCGGATGGGTGCATCGCGGGCGACCGCGGCCCTCCGGAACCAGCTTCGTCCCGGAATTTCGGTTTCAAACGAGCCCTCGGCTGCCGGATACCACAGGGACCAGCGGACAGGTCTTAGGCCGGTCCCATCCCAGTCCGGCCGCGTCTCGTCGTGGAGAACGCCTTCGCGAAAGCCGAGTCTCATGGTTTAGCCCCGATAAATAGCCTGCGACGCTCAGTTCGTCGCTTTCTCCACGGTGATATCGCCGAACTCGTCGATCAACACCGTCCAGCCGTCGGATTCGGCAGCAGCATCGGTCTTCAGGTAGACCGTGGCGAAAAGGCCCGGCTCCTTGATGATGCCGCTCGAGTTCTCGGGCCGGATATCTGTGACATAAGGCTTGAGGTCGCTGATTTCCTGCAGTTCGACCGTCGAGACAACGGCAGGTCCGGCGTCGCTCTGCGCCATCTGCTGCAGATAGATCTTGGAGGTTTTGTCCGGCTGGCGCACGGCGAAAAGCTTGTAATAGCCGTGCCGCTGCTGCGGCTTGGCATCCTCCCCGCTCACATTTTGGGTGCTGACGCTCTGCGTGGTTGTCGGGGCACGCTCGACCGGCAGCGAATTGCCGTCATCTTCCCAATAGCCGGTGCTGGTCGCGAAGATGATCGAGGCCGGCAGGATATCGTCGTGAACGGTCTGCGCCTCGGCGGCGATCGCCCAGCCCGAAACAAGGAGCGCCGTCATAAATGCTTGCTGCATTGCCATCGTTTCAATCCTCGAACTGTTCCGCCAGAATCCGGTCCGACCATGAGCGGTCGGGATCGGAAAGGATGCGTGCCGTCATGTCCTCGGACTGGGCGATGCGCACATGCAATATGGATTTGATCTCGGTATTGTCGGCGACCGCATTCACAGGCCGCTTCTCGGCTTCCAATATATGGATGTCGACGGTCACCCGGTTGGGAAGCAGCGCTCCGCGCCAGCGCCGCGGCCGGAAGGCGCTGACCGGCGTCATGGCGAGCAAGGGGGCATCGAGCGGGAGGATCGGACCGTGGGCGGAAAGATTGTAGGCGGTCGAGCCGGCAGGCGTGGCCACCATCAAGCCATCGCAGATCAGCTCCTCCAGCCGCACGCGCCCGTCGATTTCCACCCTGAGCTTCGCCGCCTGATAGGATTGCCGGAAAAGGTAGACCTCGTTGATCGCAAGCGCCGACGAGTTGCTGCCGTCGGCATTGGATGTCGTCATCTTGAGTGGGTGAAACGCATTCTCGACGGCGGCGCAGATGCGGTCGTGCAGGCCGTCCGTCTTGTAGTCGTTCATCAGAAAGCCGACGGATCCACAATTCATGCCGTAGACGAGCTTGCCGCTGTTCATCGTGCTGTGCAGCGTCTGAAGCATGAAGCCGTCGCCGCCGAGCGCGACGATCACATCGGCCTCGTTTGCGGGCACATCGCCGTAAAGGCGAATCAGTTCGTCTCGCGCGGCGAGCGCTTCCGTGGTCGGCGAGGCGATAAAAGAAAGCGTCTGAAATGACCGGCCCATGCAATGCCCTTTGTTATGTTGCTCTAGCTAAAGGATAAAGGGGTTCTACGACAAGACGTTTTGCGTCTGCTGCCAGAGTTTGGGCGATCTTGGAAACAAAGAGATAGGCCCGCCGCCCTTCGATCGATATGCCGCGGCAGGTAACGTCCGTGCTCGACTTGAATCCTTATCGAAGCGCTGATGGCACAAACCTCCGCTGTGGATAGATTTGCCCCGTTGCCGGAAAAGGCAAATTTTCTTTACAAAAGATCAGAATCTGCTACTTCGCAGCCATTGCCCTTGTAGCTCAGTTGGTAGAGCACCTGATTTGTAATCAGGGGGTCGCGGGTTCGAACCCTGCCGGGGGCACCAGTTTTCCAGCCATTCCATTACATGAACAGAGACTGAAGGGTCGATTCAGCGGCAATTCAGGCACGCTCGATCATTCTCGCTTCATCAGAAACGAGGAAGTGAGCCATGAGGATCTCCAGTTTTCTCCTAGCAGCCGCCCTTTCGGCCGGCACTTTGTTTTCCGCCGTAGCCCCGGCTGCGGCTGTCCCTCTCGACCGTCCTGCCGTCTCGCAACAGAGCGATGTTATCCAGGTCCGTGGCGGCGATCGGGATTGGGGTGATCGCCGCGACTGGCGCGAGCGCCGCCATTGGCGTGAACGTCGTTATTGGCGCCCGGCTTGGGGTTATGAGCGCCGCTGGAGCCCGTGGCGGGAAGAGCGTTGGCGCGAGCGTCAATATTGGCGCCGCCATCACGGCGGACCCTATTGGCTCTATCGGAGCTGATCGCTAACCGAGAAAGCATTTCCAGCTCCAGAAAAATCCCGCCGCAATTTCTTGCGGCGGGATTTTTGCTTAATCCGTTCAGACGCATTGACTGCGTCTTGTCCGATGAGGCGATACGCAGTCACTTTTGCGCGGATTCGTTCACGCTCGATTCGATCTTCGCACCATTGCCGGTCTGCCCCGCGCCAGACGGTGACATCATTGCGATGCTGAGAACGGAGGCAATCATGACGACAACGACGGCAATCATCAGGCGCATGGACATTAAATCCCTGTTTGTCTGCGGAAATTAACGTGTGAACGCTTTACCGGTTCCGGATTTGCTATTGCACGGATGGAGGTGGATTGGATGGCGTCGTCGATGGTGCCAGGGGATCGGGCTGGCGGATTGGGTGCGACTTGTCCACCCAGATGATGCTCAAAATGACCATGACGAAGACCGCGATGAAGAGAACGCCGAAGATCAGCGGTCGAAATGCCATAATGCGGATTTCCTTTTTACCAACGCCCCGAGGGTAAAATGCGTCGCCGATCTTAACGACCGGCGCGCTCTTTCCAAGGTCCAATATGGACGATGAGGGCAGGTGTTCAACCACGATGGCCGCCACGCAGGTCTTCGCTCTCAATAGACTCTACGTGATGCAACGGAAACCCGTCGGCTGCCGCCTATGCCTTCAGGTGCAGCCTTGCCGCATAAAGGGCAATCGCTGCGGCATTCGACACGTTCAGCGATTTGATGGCGCCGGGCATGTCGAGGCGGGCGAGCGCGCTGACGGTCTCCCGGGTCTTCTGCCGCAAGCCCTTGCCTTCGGAGCCGAGCACCAATGCGATTCTGCCGCCTGAGAATGTGCCTTCGAGCGGCGCCGGCCCCTCCGAATCGAGACCGATCGTGAAGAAGCCGAGCTTGTGCAACTCGCCGAGCGCATCCGAGAGATTGGTGATCTGTATATAAGGTATGAGCTCCAGCGCGCCCGAAGCCGATTTGGCGAGCACGCCCGATTCGGTCGGGCTATGTCTCTGGGTGGTGATGACGGCGCCAACGTTGAAGGCGACGGCCGAGCGCATGATGGCGCCGACATTGTGCGGATCGGTCACCTGGTCGAGCACGAGAAGCAGCGGGCTGTCCTTCAGCGCTTCCAGCCGCCGGACGGGCAGGGCGCGCGTTTCCAGCATCACGCCCTGGTGGATCGCTTCGGGGCCGAGCACCTTGTCGATATCCTGCGGCGAAACCATCTCGACCGGAATGCCGATCACGTCGGGATCGACCTCCAGTCGCGCAAGCGCGTTCTGCGTTATCGACAGCTTGACGTTCTTGCGTTCAGGGTTTTCAAGCGCGGCGCGAACGGTGTGAAGGCCGTAGAGGAAGACCTGATCGGGGGCGAGCGCCGGCGGCTTCCAGTCATCGGCGCCTCGCTTGCGCTTCTGCGGCGCTGGTGTCGGGATTTCGCCGCGTTCGCGCTTGGCGTCGCGGTGCGCGCGCCGGAGCGTTGCGTAATGGGTGTCCTTTGCGGACTTGTCGGTGGCGGGCGTGCCGCCGGATTTTTTATCTTTGCTCATGCGGCTTTATAACGATGGCGCCTGTTGACGCATAGGCCTTCTTTCATGCGCCGGCTTTCAACGGACAATGAAATTTTTCCTGTATTTTCCATTGTCATCGTGTTGACAGACTGAAATCGTCCGGTCATATACGCGGCGCAGACGACGGGGCGGCAACGCTTCAAAGTCTGATGAACTTGGTCTTCAAGATCCGGACGAAAAACTGGAGAGATGCCCGAGTGGTTAAAGGGGACGGACTGTAAATCCGTTGGCTCAGCCTACGTTGGTTCAAATCCAACTCTCTCCACCATTCGTCATTGGATCAGACCACCCCGCGGGTATAGCTCAATGGTAGAGCAGCAGCCTTCCAAGCTGAATACGCGGGTTCGATTCCCGCTACCCGCTCCATATTGTTCCCCTTCATAGAAGATCTGTCGTGGTGCTTTGCGTCTGGGCCTGAAGGTTCTGCGTTGCCGACACCATATGATGCTTGCGCGACGACTGCGGAGATTGCAGTCACGACCAGGGTCGGTGAAGACGCGAGCCCGCCTCTCTTTCGATTTTGTCTGAAATTTCAGGGTTTTTGGGGAGGCGGAAGGCGAATCGTCTTGTGGGTTGCGAATTACCTCCCATATCCGGCCACACGCCAAGAATGGCGTCTGTAATTAAGTCTTGCGCAATTTCGCCGAAAGCCTTAAACGGCGGCACTAAACCGGTTCGCCGGGGTCACCCATTTTACGTCCACAGGAAGCATTCAAATGGCAAAGAGTAAGTTTGAGCGCAACAAGCCGCACGTCAACATTGGCACGATCGGCCACGTTGACCACGGCAAGACGTCTCTGACGGCAGCGATCACGAAGTACTTCGGTGAGTTCAAGGCGTATGACCAGATCGACGCTGCCCCGGAAGAAAAGGCGCGCGGCATCACCATTTCGACGGCACACGTCGAGTATGAGACGCCGAACCGCCACTATGCGCACGTCGACTGCCCCGGCCACGCCGACTATGTGAAGAACATGATCACGGGTGCTGCGCAGATGGACGGCGCGATCCTGGTCTGCTCTGCTGCTGATGGCCCCATGCCGCAGACGCGCGAGCACATCCTGCTCGCCCGCCAGGTTGGCGTTCCGGCGATCGTTGTGTTCCTCAACAAGGTCGACCAGGTCGATGACGCCGAGCTTCTCGAGCTCGTCGAACTGGAAGTGCGCGAACTTCTGTCGTCCTACGACTTCCCGGGCGACGACATCCCGGTCGTCAAGGGTTCGGCGCTTGCTGCGCTTGAAGATTCCGACAAGAAGATCGGTGAAGACGCGATCCGCGAGCTGATGGCTCAGGTTGACGCCTACATCCCGACGCCTGAGCGTCCGATCGACCAGCCGTTCCTGATGCCGATCGAAGACGTGTTCTCGATCTCGGGCCGCGGTACGGTTGTGACCGGCCGCGTCGAACGCGGTATCGTCAAGGTTGGTGAAGAAGTCGAGATCGTCGGCATCCGCCCGACGTCGAAGACGACGGTGACCGGCGTTGAAATGTTCCGCAAGCTGCTCGACCAGGGCCAGGCCGGCGACAACATCGGCGCACTGGTTCGCGGTGTGAACCGTGACGGCGTCGAGCGTGGCCAGATCCTGTGCAAGCCGGGCTCTGTCAAGCCGCACAAGAAGTTCAAGGCCGAAGCCTACATTCTGACGAAGGAAGAAGGCGGCCGTCATACGCCGTTCTTCACGAACTACCGTCCGCAGTTCTACTTCCGCACGACGGACGTGACGGGTATCGTCACGCTTCCGGAAGGCACGGAAATGGTCATGCCTGGCGACAACGTCACTGTTGACGTCGAGTTGATCGTTCCGATCGCGATGGAAGAAAAGCTTCGCTTCGCGATCCGCGAAGGCGGCCGCACCGTCGGTGCAGGCATCGTTGCTTCCATCGTCGAGTAATCCGGGACTATCCCCGATTAAGGAAAAACCCTGCTGGAAACAGCGGGGTTTTTTCGTTTCTGATAGGCGCCTGGCCGTCCATGAGATGTTGTAAAAATATCGTTAAAATTTCCAGACGCAGTACTTTATTCATCTCGCGTTCAGAAAGCGTTTTGCGATCCGGCTTTTTTGGTCCAGACTCCTTCTTGTAGAAAGGAGAGCCAGCATGATTCAAAAGGCCACCTTCGTTGCGACGATATTCGCAATGTATGTTTTCACAATGTTTTTCATCGCTGCGATTCCGCAAGAGGTCGTTCAGGCGGCCGGCGTGCAGCTGGATGAGGTAAGCGTCGTCAAGTGACGACCTTGCAGGATCGCCGGAAAATCCGGCGGTGATTGGAAATGACAGGGCAGGTGCTTCCAGTCGGGAGCTCCTGGCCGAAGCGGGTTTGAACCTGCTTTCGAGACGCTCGCTTGCTCTTCGCGCGGAAGAGTTTATCTATGCCTCCGATTTCATGATGCGGAGGATATTCCATGAAAAAGCGTGTTCTTTTCACAGGTGGTTCGGGCAAAGCCGGACGCCATGCCGTGCCGTGGCTCGTCAATGCAGGCTATGAGGTCCATAATGTCGATCTCGTACCCCTGGAAAGCCCCGGTGTCACCAATCTCATTGCCGACATCACCGATAGCGGCCAGATGTTCAATGTGCTTTCCATGCACCGGGATTTTCCCGATCTGGAATCGGGCAAGGGTGTGCAGCCCTTCGACGCCGTCGTCCACTTCGCTGCGGTGCCGCGCATCCTGATCAAGCCCGACAACGAGACCTTCCGCATCAACACGATGGGCACCTACAATGTCATCGACGCGGCGGTGAAGCTCGGCATCAGGAAGATCATTGTCGCTTCGAGCGAGACCACCTATGGTGTCTGCTTCGCCGAAGGTCATCGCGACTTCCACCAGTTCCCGCTGGAGGAGGAGTATGATGTCAACCCGATGGATTCCTACGGCCTTTCCAAGGTCCTGAACGAGAAGACGGCGCGCGCTTTTGCCGAACGTTCGGGCTTTGACATCTATGCGCTGCGCATCGGCAACGTTATCGAGCCGCATGAGTACGAGAAGTTCCCGACCTATTTCGCTAATCCGGAGATGCGCAAGCGCATCGCCTGGAGCTATATCGACGCCCGCGATCTCGGCCAGATCGTCCATCTCTGCATCGAGAAGGATGGACTGGGTTTCCAGGTCTTCAACGCTGCCAACAACACTGTCTCGGCCAACACGCCGTCGAAAGAGCTCGCCAAACGCTTCTTCCCGAATGTGCCTTTCACTCGCGAGATCGGTGAATATGAAGGCCTGCTTTCCAACCGGAAGATTCGCGAGGTGCTTGGCTTCAAGGAAGAGCACGACTGGCGCAAATACGTGAAAGTCTGAGATTTCGGTCAAGTGGACATTCCTGCCGGGCTCATTGCAGGCTGTGTCCGGTGGCGGGATCAGCGGCTGCCGGTCGCTTCTCCCGGCTGTCTGCGGAGAATGGTTCTGAAAATCGAAAATCGCTCTTGCATATCCTGAGCCGCCGTCTTAAAGGGAGCGCCATGCTTCTCACCGGCTCATGATTGCAAGGTCAAAGGGCTGAATGCAAAGCGTAAAGGGGTATAGCTCAGTTGGTAGAGCGGCGGTCTCCAAAACCGCAGGTCGGGGGTTCGAGCCCCTCTGCCCCTGCCATTTTCCTTGAACGGACAGCGCGGGCGTATCGCGGCGTTCCGGCGAGGATTGTTTATATGGCGACTAATTTCGTCAAACGTCGGTTTCCCTCTTGTGTATTCGGAGATCGATGTTTATTTAGGGTTCAACAGACACGCGGTGCGTGGGGCTGATAGTTTCAGCTTTACGCGCCGTAATTGCGTGGGCAGTCGATGGCATCCAAATCCAATCCATTCGCGTTTCTGCAGCAGGTCCGCACGGAAACGTCTAAAGTTACTTGGCCGTCGCGCCGCGAGACGATGATCTCGACGGTCATGGTGCTCGTTATGGTTGTTTTTGCTGCGCTGTTTTTCTTTGCCGCTGACCAGCTCATTGGCTGGGCGCTGAGCTTCGTGCTCAACACCGGCAACTGATACGGGTGGAGATGAAAATGGCGGCACGTTGGTACATCGTCCACGCATATTCCAATTTTGAAAAGAAGGTCGCTGAGGACATCGAGAACAAGGCTCGCCAGAAGGGGCTTGAGCATCTGTTCGAAAAGATCCTCGTGCCGACCGAAAAGGTGGTGGAAGTGCGCCGTGGCCGTAAGGTCGATTCCGAGCGCAAGTTCTTCCCGGGCTACGTCATGGTTCGCGCCAACCTGACGGATGAGGCCTATCACCTGATCAAGAATACGCCGAAGGTCACGGGCTTCCTCGGTTCTGACAACAAGCCGGTTCCGATTCCGGATTCTGAAGCCGAGCGCATTCTCGGTCAGGTTCAGGAAGGTGTCGAGCGTCCGAAGGCCTCCGTCACGTTCGAGATCGGCGAGCAGGTTCGCGTTTCCGATGGTCCGTTCGCGTCGTTCAATGGCACGGTTCAGGATGTGGATGAAGAGCGTTCGCGCCTGAAGGTGGAAGTGTCGATCTTCGGCCGCGCGACTCCGGTCGAACTGGAATACGCTCAGGTCGAGAAGGTCTGATTGTTGGAGGTCGGACATCAGTAAGTGCTTACTGATGTCTGTGGCGGCGAAAGCCGCATCGCGTGGAAGGTGAGGGGTCTTAGCCGGACCTCAATGATCCGCACCACGCAACCGCAGCCGCCGGAGCGATCCGGCATCAAGGGCCGGGCGACCGGCCGCCAGTGAAAGGCAGAGAGATATGGCTAAGAAAGTTGCAGGCCAGCTCAAGCTTCAGGTCAAGGCAGGATCGGCAAACCCGTCTCCGCCGATTGGTCCGGCGCTTGGTCAGCGT
The DNA here is from genome assembly GCF_018987265.1 of Rhizobium sp. WYJ-E13. NCBI lineage: Bacteria > Pseudomonadati > Pseudomonadota > Alphaproteobacteria > Hyphomicrobiales > Rhizobiaceae > Rhizobium > Rhizobium sp. WYJ-E13. The sequence goes on from NZ_CP076853.1 coordinate 1,099,286, forward strand.
GGCATTAACATCATGGAGTTCTGCAAGTCGTTCAATGCGGCTACGCAGGAAATGGAAAAGGGCATGCCGATCCCGGTCGTCATCACCTATTACCAGGACAAGTCCTTCACCTTCGTCATGAAGCAGCCGCCGGTTAGCTACTGGCTGAAGAAGGAAGCCAAGATCCAGTCCGGTTCCAAGACCCCGGGCAAGGGCGCAAAGGCTGGTACCCTCACCAAGGCTCAGATCAAGACGATCGCCGAAGCCAAGATGAAGGACCTGAACGCGGCAGATATCGAAGGTGCAATGGCGATGATCGAGGGCTCTGCCCGCGCCATGGGCCTGGAAGTGGTGGGTTAAGACCATGGCAGGCAAGCGCACTCAGAAGATCAACGAAGGTGTTGATCCGACCAAACTCTACGCTCTGACGACCGCCATCGGCATGGTCAAGGAACGTGCCGTAGCGAAGTTCGATGAAACGATCGAAGTTTCGATGAACCTCGGTGTTGATCCTCGTCACGCAGACCAGATGGTTCGCGGCGTGGTCAATCTGCCGAACGGCACCGGCCGTACCGTTCGTGTCGCCGTTTTCGCTCGCGGCATCAAGGCTGATGAAGCCAAGGCTGCCGGCGCTGACATCGTCGGCGCAGAAGAGCTCGTCGAAATCGTCCAGGGCGGCAAGATCGAATTCGATCGCTGCATCGCGACCCCGGACATGATGCCGCTCGTCGGTCGTCTCGGTAAGGTTCTCGGCCCGCGCGGCATGATGCCGAACCCGAAGGTCGGTACGGTTACGATGGATGTTGCTGGTGCCGTCAAGGCTTCCAAGGGCGGCGCTGTCGAGTTCCGCGTCGAAAAGGCTGGTATCGTTCACGCCGGCATCGGCAAGGCATCCTTCGATGCCAAGGCTCTGGAAGAAAACATCCGTGCCTTCGCTGACGCCGTCATCAAGGCGAAGCCGGCTGGCGCCAAGGGCAACTACGTCAAGCGCGTAGCGATCTCCTCGACCATGGGTCCGGGCGTCAAGATCGAAGTTGGCTCGGTCACCGCAGCGGTTACGGCTGCTTAAGTTTCATCGGGCTCCGGCCCGATTACAAGAATTCCGGCCTCGCAAGGGGCCGGGATATTTCGGAGAAATCCGGAATCCTGTCCGAGATTGCAGGTGGTTTTCCCTTAATCACTTTGCCTGCATGAGACGGGTAAGACCCGAATTGCATGAAGTTCTACTTCTAGGAAATCGGTTCGAGCCTTGGATGCCTTGTGCCTCCTTTGCCTTTAGTGGCGCGGAGCGCGAGGGGACAGGATCCTCAAGCGTCGCTTGGGATCGCTTCTGATCCCAGGAGGCAAAGGCAACCCGGTGGGTCCGTTCAAACGGTCCCGCCAACTGGAGATAGGCAGTGGAAAGAGCGGAAAAGCGCGAATTCGTCACGGAACTGAACGATGTCTTCAAGGCATCGGGCTCGGTTGTCGTGGCCCACTATGCTGGTGCTACAGTCGCACAGATGAACGATTTTCGTTCGAAGATGCGCGCTGCTGGCGGCACCGTCAAAGTCGCGAAGAACCGCCTGGCCAAAATTGCCCTTCAGGGTACGGAAGCGGAAGGGATTTCCAATCTCTTCAAGGGTCAGACCCTCATTGCTTACAGCAATGATCCGATCACCGCTCCGAAGGTCGTCATGGATTTCGCCAAGACCAACGACAAGATCGTGGTTCTCGGCGGCGCCATGGGCACGACAACGCTGAACGCCGAAGGTGTCAAGTCGCTTGCGACCCTGCCTTCGCTGGACGAACTGCGTGCGAAGCTGCTGGGCATGATCCAGACTCCGGCTACCCGCATTGCAGGCGTTGTTGCAGCACCGGCAAGCCAGCTTGCTCGCGTGTTCTCGGCCTATGCCAAGAAGGACGAAGCCGCTTAAGGCGGTTTTTCGCTGTACAAACTCAACAGTTCGAACCGAACAAAAGGAACTAGAAAATGGCTGATCTCGCAAAGATCGTTGAAGACCTCTCCTCGCTGACCGTCCTGGAAGCCGCTGAGCTTTCCAAGCTGCTCGAAGAAAAGTGGGGCGTTTCCGCCGCTGCTCCGGTAGCTGTTGCTGCCGTTGCTGGTGGTGCAGGCGGTGCAGCTGCTCCGGCTGAAGAAGAAAAGACCGAGTTCGACGTCATCCTCACGGATGCCGGCGCCAACAAGATCAACGTCATCAAGGAAGTCCGCGCCATCACCGGTCTCGGCCTCAAGGAAGCCAAGGACCTCGTCGAAGGCGCTCCGAAGGCTGTCAAGGAAGGCGTTTCCAAGGCTGAAGCCGCTGACATCAAGAAGAAGCTTGAAGACGCTGGCGCAAAGGCCGACGTCAAGTAATCTTGAACTGCATTTGGGAGGCGGTATTTACGGCCTCCCATTTGCCGTTTTTTTGAACGAATTACCCAAAAGCCGCGTGAAAACGGCTTTTGGGTAATGGGTTCTTCAAGAGCATGGTCTCGAACCGAGGCGCCAAGGCAATCCGGCCTGGTTGTTTCGGGAGGTGGGACGAGGTTGAACTACTCATTGGTTGACGGGATCGACTGGCCATCGGTTCCCGTCCGTTGCAGGCCCGGATGCAATTTTTGAAGGAGCGACGATGGCTCAGACCCTTTCGTTCAATGGTCGTAGGCGCGTACGCAAGTTTTTTGGTAAAATCCCCGAAGTCGCAGAAATGCCGAACCTCATCGAGGTTCAGAAGGCATCCTACGACCAGTTTCTGATGGTTGAAGAGCCCAAGGGCGGTCGTCCCGACGAAGGCCTCCAGGCTGTCTTCAAGTCCGTTTTCCCGATCACCGATTTCTCCGGCGCTTCCATGCTGGAGTTCGTGTCCTATGAATTCGAACCGCCGAAGTTCGACGTCGACGAATGCCGCCAGCGCGACCTGACCTATGCCGCGCCGCTGAAGGTTACTCTCCGTCTCATCGTGTTCGATATCGACGAGGATACCGGCGCGAAGTCGATCAAGGACATCAAGGAACAGTCCGTCTACATGGGCGACATGCCGCTCATGACGAACAACGGTACGTTCATCGTTAACGGCACCGAGCGCGTGATCGTGTCCCAGATGCACCGTTCGCCGGGCGTCTTCTTCGATCACGACAAGGGCAAGAGCCATTCTTCCGGCAAGCTGCTCTTTGCTGCGCGTGTGATCCCTTATCGCGGTTCCTGGCTCGATATCGAATTCGACGCCAAGGACATTGTCTATGCCCGTATCGACCGTCGCCGCAAGATTCCGGTGACGTCGCTGCTGATGGCCCTCGGCATGGACGGTGAGGAAATCCTCGACACCTTCTACACGAAGTCGCTCTACAAGCGCGACGGCGAAGGCTGGCGCATTCCCTTCAAGCCGGAGACGCTGAAGGGTGCCAAGGCGATCACCGAGATGGTCGACGCCGATACCGGCGAGGTCGTTGTGGAAGCCGGCAAGAAGCTGACCCCGCGTCTGCTCCGCCAGCTCTCCGACAAGGGCCTGAAAGCCCTCAAGGCGACCGATGACGATCTGTACGGCAACTACCTTGCCGAAGATATCGTCAACTACTCGACGGGTGAGATCTATCTCGAAGCCGGCGACGAAATCGACGAGAAGACGCTCGGCATCATCCTCGCCAACCACTTCGACGAGATCCCGGTTCTCGGCATCGACCACATCAATGTCGGCGCCTACATCCGCAACACGCTTGCAGCAGACAAGAACGAGAACCGCCAGGACGCTCTGTTCGACATCTACCGTGTCATGCGTCCGGGTGAACCGCCGACCATGGAATCGGCCGAAGCCATGTTCAACTCGCTGTTCTTCGATGCGGAGCGTTACGACCTCTCCGCCGTCGGCCGTGTCAAGATGAATATGCGCCTCGACCTGAGCGTCGAAGACACCGTCCGCATCCTGCGCAAGGACGACATCCTGGCCGTGGTCAAGATGCTCGTCGAGCTGCGCGACGGCAAGGGCGAGATCGACGACATCGACAACCTTGGCAACCGCCGCGTCCGCTCGGTCGGCGAACTGATGGAGAACCAATACCGTCTCGGCCTGCTCCGCATGGAGCGCGCGATCAAGGAGCGCATGTCCTCGATCGAAATCGACACGGTCATGCCGCAGGACCTGATCAACGCCAAGCCGGCTGCTGCAGCCGTGCGCGAATTCTTCGGTTCCTCGCAGCTGTCGCAGTTCATGGACCAGGTGAACCCGCTCTCGGAAATCACCCACAAGCGCCGTCTCTCGGCTCTTGGTCCGGGCGGTCTGACCCGCGAGCGCGCTGGCTTCGAAGTCCGCGACGTTCATCCGACCCATTACGGCCGTATTTGCCCGATCGAAACGCCGGAAGGCCCGAACATCGGTCTGATCAACTCGCTGGCGACCTTCGCACGCGTCAACAAGTACGGCTTCATCGAAAGCCCATACCGCCGTATCGTCGACGGCAAGGTGACCAATGACGTGCTTTACCTCTCCGCCATGGAAGAGGCGAAGTACTACGTTGCCCAGGCCAACGCCGAACTGACGACGGACGGTTCGTTCGTTGATGAATTCGTCGTCTGCCGCCACGCTGGCGAAGTTATGCTCGCTCCGCGCGACAGCATGAACCTGATGGACGTCTCGCCGAAGCAGGTCGTTTCGGTCGCAGCCGCTCTCATCCCGTTCCTGGAAAACGACGACGCCAACCGCGCTCTCATGGGCTCGAACATGCAGCGTCAGGCCGTTCCGCTTCTGCGCGCTGAAGCGCCGTTCGTCGGTACCGGCATGGAACCGGTCGTCGCCCGCGACTCCGGTGCTGCTATCGGTGCACGCCGCGGCGGTGTGGTCGACCAGGTCGACGCGACGCGTATCGTTATCCGCGCCACGGAAGACCTCGAAGCTGGCAAGTCCGGCGTCGATATCTACCGCCTGCAGAAGTTCCAGCGTTCGAACCAGAACACCTGCGTCAACCAGCGTCCGCTGGTCACCGTCGGTGACGTGGTCAACCGCGGCGACATTCTCGCCGACGGCCCGTCGACGGATCTCGGCGATCTGGCTCTCGGCCGCAACGCGCTCGTCGCGTTCATGCCCTGGAACGGCTACAACTACGAAGACTCGATCCTGATGTCGGAACGGATCGTTGCCGACGACGTGTTCACGTCCATTCACATCGAAGAATTCGAAGTGATGGCTCGTGACACCAAGCTTGGTCCGGAAGAAATCACGCGCGACATCCCGAACGTTTCGGAAGAAGCGCTGAAGAATCTCGACGAAGCCGGTATCGTCTATATTGGTGCCGAAGTTCAGCCGGGCGATATCCTCGTCGGCAAGATCACGCCGAAGGGCGAAAGCCCGATGACGCCGGAAGAAAAGCTCCTGCGCGCCATTTTCGGTGAAAAGGCATCCGACGTGCGTGACACGTCCATGCGCATGCCGCCCGGCACCTACGGCACGATCGTCGAAGTGCGCGTCTTCAACCGCCACGGCGTTGAAAAGGACGAGCGCGCGATGGCGATCGAGCGCGAAGAGATCGAGCGTCTTGCAAAGGACCGAGACGACGAACAGGCGATCCTCGACCGTAACGTCTACGGCCGTCTGATCGACATGCTGCGCGGCCAGTCCTCCATTGCCGGCCCGAAGGGCTTCAAGAAGGGCACCGAGCTGTCGAATGCCGTCGTTTCTGAATATCCCCGCTCGCAGTGGTGGATGTTCGCCGTCGAAGACGAAAAGGTCCAGAGCGAGCTCGAAGCGCTCCGCGGCCAGTACGACGAATCCAAGTCTCGCCTCGAACAGCGCTTTATGGACAAGGTTGAAAAGGTCCAGCGCGGCGATGAAATGCCTCCGGGCGTCATGAAGATGGTCAAGGTCTTCGTCGCTGTTAAGCGCAAGATCCAGCCGGGCGACAAGATGGCCGGCCGTCACGGCAACAAGGGTGTTGTATCGCGCATCGTTCCGGTCGAAGACATGCCGTTCCTCGAAGACGGTACGCATGTCGATATCTGCTTGAACCCGCTCGGCGTGCCTTCGCGCATGAACGTCGGCCAGATCCTCGAAACCCATCTTGCATGGGCTTGCGCAGGCATGGGCAAGAAGATCGGCGAGCTGCTCGAAGAGTATCGCAAGACCATGGACATCACCGACCTGAAGCGCGAGCTCACGGACGTGTATGCTTCCCAGGCCAAGGACGAAGTCGCCAACTTCGACGACGCATCGCTCGTCAAGCTGGCCGAACAGTCCCGCAAGGGCGTCTCAATCGCAACGCCGGTCTTTGACGGTGCGCATGAGCCTGACGTTGCCTCGATGCTGAAGAAGGCAGGTCTGCACGAGTCCGGTCAGTCGGTTCTGTACGATGGCCGTACCGGCGAGCCCTTCGACCGCAAGGTCACGGTCGGCTACATGTACATGATCAAGCTGAACCACCTTGTCGACGACAAGATTCACGCTCGTTCGATCGGCCCGTACTCGCTCGTTACCCAGCAGCCGCTGGGCGGCAAGGCACAGTTCGGCGGCCAGCGCTTCGGCGAAATGGAAGTCTGGGCGCTTGAAGCTTACGGCGCAGCCTACACGCTGCAGGAAATGCTGACGGTAAAGTCGGACGACGTGGCCGGCCGCACCAAGGTTTACGAAGCGATCGTCCGTGGCGACGACACCTTCGAGGCTGGTATTCCGGAAAGCTTCAACGTTCTCGTCAAGGAAATGCGCTCGCTGGGTCTCTCGGTCGAGCTCGAAAATTCCAAGGTCGAGGATCTGCAGGCTGCAGGCCAGCTACCGGACGCTGCCGAATAACCACCTGATAGGGTATGCGCTCTTTAAAAGAGCGCATACCGTTCCCGCCATGGCCCCGTAATGTGTCGGTCGGGCAGGGACGCTTTCGCCGCATTCTGCGGTTATTGTCGTTTAAGCGATGGCGCGGCTCCCGGGATTTGCCGCCAACCCTCGCAAGATAAGGGCGCTTTCGCCCATGAAGGAGACAGGCATGAACCAAGAGGTCATGAATCTTTTCAATCCGCAGGTGCCTGCACAGAACTTCGATTCCATCCGGATTTCGATCGCCTCTCCGGAGAAGATTCTTTCCTGGTCCTACGGCGAGATCAAGAAGCCGGAAACCATCAACTACCGTACGTTCAAGCCGGAACGCGACGGTCTCTTCTGCGCGCGTATCTTCGGACCGATCAAGGACTACGAGTGCTTGTGCGGCAAGTACAAGCGCATGAAGTACAAGGGCATCATCTGCGAAAAGTGCGGCGTCGAAGTGACGCTGTCGCGCGTTCGCCGTGAGCGCATGGGCCATATCGAGCTCGCCGCTCCCGTTGCCCATATCTGGTTCCTGAAGTCGCTGCCATCACGTATTTCCACACTGCTCGACATGACGCTGAAGGATGTCGAGCGCGTCCTCTACTTCGAACACTATATCGTCACCGAGCCGGGTCTCACCGCGCTCAAGGAGCACCAACTCCTGACCGAAGAAGAGTACATGCTCGCCGTCGACGAATATGGTGAAGACCAGTTCACGGCCATGATCGGTGCGGAAGCCATCTACGAGATGCTGGCATCGATGAATCTCGAAAAGATCGCTGGCGATCTGCGCTCCGAGCTTGCCGACACCACGTCGGATCTCAAGCAGAAGAAGCTGATGAAGCGCCTGAAGATCGTCGAGAACTTCATGGAATCCGGCAATCGTCCCGAATGGATGATCATGAAGGTCGTTCCGGTCATCCCGCCAGATCTCCGTCCGCTCGTTCCGCTGGACGGCGGTCGTTTCGCGACGTCGGATCTGAACGATCTCTATCGCCGCGTTATCAACCGTAATAACCGTCTGAAGCGTCTCATCGAACTGCGCGCACCGGGCATCATCATCCGTAACGAAAAGCGCATGCTGCAGGAATCTGTCGATGCGTTGTTCGACAACGGCCGCCGTGGCCGCGTCATCACCGGCGCCAACAAGCGTCCGCTGAAGTCGCTGTCCGACATGCTCAAGGGCAAGCAGGGCCGCTTCCGTCAGAACCTGCTCGGCAAGCGCGTCGACTATTCCGGCCGTTCGGTCATCGTGACCGGTCCGGAACTGAAGCTGCATCAGTGCGGCCTGCCGAAGAAGATGGCGCTCGAGCTCTTCAAGCCGTTCATCTACGCCCGCCTCGACGCCAAGGGTTACTCCTCGACCGTCAAGCAGGCCAAGAAGCTGGTTGAGAAGGAAAAGCCGGAAGTTTGGGATATCCTCGATGAGGTCATCCGCGAGCATCCGGTTCTCTTGAACCGCGCGCCGACGCTGCACCGCCTGGGCATCCAGGCCTTCGAACCCATCCTGGTCGAAGGCAAGGCGATCCAGCTGCATCCGCTCGTCTGCACGGCCTTCAACGCCGACTTCGACGGCGACCAGATGGCCGTTCACGTGCCGCTGTCGCTCGAAGCCCAGCTCGAAGCCCGCGTTCTGATGATGTCGACCAACAACATCCTGCACCCGGCAAACGGCGCACCGATCATCGTTCCGTCGCAGGACATGGTTCTCGGCCTCTACTACCTCTCGATCGTGAATCAGAACGAGCCGGGCGAAGGCATGGCCTTCTCCGATCTCGGTGAGCTGCATCACGCGCTCGAAAACAAGGTCGTGACGCTGCACACCAAGATCCGCGGCCGCTTCAAGTCGATCGGCGAGGACGGCAAGCCCTACTCGAAGATCTATGAGACGACGCCGGGCCGCCTGCTCATCGGCGAACTTCTGCCGAAGAACGGCAAGGTGACCTTCGACATCTGCAACCAGGAAATGACCAAGAAGAACATCTCCAGGATGATCGACGCGGTTTATCGTCACTGCGGCCAGAAGGACACGGTCATCTTCTGCGACCGCATCATGCAGCTCGGTTTCACCCATGCCTGCCGCGCCGGCATTTCGTTCGGCAAGGACGACATGGTCATTCCGGAATCCAAGGCGAAGATCGTTGCCGACACCGAAAACCTGGTGAAGGAATACGAACAGCAGTACAACGACGGTCTGATCACTCAGGGCGAAAAGTACAACAAGGTCGTTGACGCGTGGGGCAAGGCCACGGAGAAGGTCGCCGAAGACATGATGGCCCGCATTAAGGCTGTCGAGTTCGACGATAAGACTGGTCGCCAGAAGCCGATGAACGCCATCTATATGATGTCGCACTCGGGTGCCCGTGGTTCTCCGAACCAGATGCGTCAGCTGGGCGGTATGCGCGGCCTCATGGCCAAGCCGTCCGGTGAAATCATCGAGACGCCGATCATCTCGAACTTCAAGGAAGGTCTGACTGTCAACGAGTACTTCAACTCGACGCACGGCGCCCGCAAGGGTCTGGCAGACACCGCCTTGAAGACCGCAAACTCCGGTTACCTGACCCGCCGTCTCGTCGACGTCGCGCAGGACTGCATCGTCACGCACGTCGATTGCGGTACCGAATCCGGCCTCACCATGACCGCCATCGTCGATGCCGGGCAGGTCGTTGCTTCGCTCGGCGCCCGCATCCTCGGCCGTACGGCCCTCGACAACATCGACCACCCGGTTACTGGCGAGCGTATCGTCGATGCCGGCAAGATGATCCTTGAGCCCGATGTCACCGAGATCGAGAAGGCTGGTATCCAGTCGATTCGTATCCGCTCGGCACTGACCTGCGAAATCCAGACGGGCGTCTGCTCGGTCTGCTACGGCCGCGACCTCGCGCGCGGTACGCCGGTAAACATGGGCGAAGCCGTCGGCGTTATCGCGGCTCAGTCGATCGGCGAGCCGGGCACGCAGCTCACCATGCGTACGTTCCACCTTGGTGGCACCGCAACGGTGGTCGACCAGTCGTTCCTGGAAGCCTCGTATGAAGGTACGGTGCAGATCAAGAACCGTAACATCCTGCGCAACTCCGATGGCAACCTCGTTGCCATGGGCCGCAACATGACCGTCCAGATCCTGGACGAGCGTGGCGTGGAGCGTTCCTCGCAGCGTGTTGCCTATGGTTCGAAGCTGCATGTCGACGAAGGCGACAAGGTCAAGCGCGGTCAGCGTCTGGCGGAGTGGGACCCCTACACCCGTCCGATGATGACGGAAGTAGCCGGTACGGTTCAGTTCGAAGATGTCGTCGACGGCCTCTCCGTTCTCGAAGCGACCGACGAATCCACCGGCATCACCAAGCGTCAGGTTATCGACTGGCGTTCGACCCCGCGCGGTTCGGATCTGAAGCCGGCCATCGTCATCAAGGACGCAAGCGGCAATGTCGCGAAGCTCTCCCGCGGTGGCGAAGCCCGCTTCCTGCTCTCGGTCGACGCGATCCTGTCCGTCGAGCCGGGCCAGAAGGTCTCCCAGGGTGACGTTCTTGCCCGTTCGCCGCTGGAGAGCGCCAAGACCAAGGACATCACCGGTGGTCTGCCGCGCGTTGCAGAATTGTTCGAGGCTCGTCGTCCGAAGGACCACGCCATCATCGCAGAGATCGATGGTACGATCCGCCTCGGCCGCGACTACAAGAACAAGCGCCGCGTCATCATCGAGCCGGCAGAAGACGGTGTCGAGCCTGTTGAATACCTGATCCCGAAGGGCAAGCCCTTCCACCTTCAGGAAGGCGACTATATCGAAAAGGGTGATTACATCCTCGACGGTAACCCGGCTCCGCACGACATCCTGGCGATCAAGGGCGTGGAAGCCTTGGCTTCCTACCTCGTCAACGAAATCCAGGAAGTCTATCGTCTGCAGGGCGTTGTCATCAACGATAAGCACATCGAGGTGATTGTTCGTCAGATGCTGCAGAAGGTGGAAATCACCGATGCAGGCGACTCCACCTACATCGTCGGCGACAATGTCGACCGTATCGAGCTGGAAGACGTCAACGACCAGCTCATCGAGGAAGGCAAGAAGCCTGCCAGTGGCGATCCGGTTCTGCTCGGCATCACCAAGGCATCGCTGCAGACCCCGTCCTTCATCTCGGCCGCGTCCTTCCAGGAAACGACCAAGGTGCTGACGGAAGCCGCGATTGCTGGCAAGACCGATGGCCTACAGGGTCTGAAGGAAAACGTCATCGTCGGCCGCCTGATCCCGGCCGGTACCGGTGGCACCATGACCCAGATCCGCCGCATCGCGACGGCTCGCGACGACCTGATCCTGGAAGAGCGCCGCAAGGGCTCCGGGGCAGCGGCTGCAACGCCGATGCTGCAGGACCTGGCGAACGAAAGTGCTCCGGCCGCCGAATAACAGGCAGTCCAGAGTCTGGAAATTCAAGGCCGCCCGGAGAAATCCGGGCGGTTTTTTTGTCCGGTAATATCTGGATACCTCATTCCAATCGGAAAACGACAAAGCCGCCGGTAAGCCGGCGGCTTTGCGATGAATGTCGAACTTGCTGGGGCCGTTGGCGACGGTATCGCGATTACACGCTGCGCGCCCGCCTCCCTCATTGATATCGGCCAAAATGGAAAGGTGAGGGTGGAGGATCGGGCCCGCGCGGCGCGCAGGCCCATTCTTTGTCTATAGGCTTAGCTGAAGCGGATGATCGAGACTTCGCCGTCCAGTGCACCCTGATAGGCGGAGGCGTGCGGTTCTTCGGAGGGCACTTCGGTCAACATGCCGATCTGGTCGAGATCGGCCTCGATGAAGCCTTCCTCGGCAAGTGCGTTCAAGGCTTCCCGCACGGCGCTGTCATCATCGGCAGCCTTCAGCATGACGTGCAGGTCCACGCCCTCGCTTGTATCGGATTCATAGCCTTTGCCGATGATGATGAAGATCATCGGTCCGTCGAAATTGTTGTCGTTGTCCGGTGTCCCGATCATCTTTTTGTCCTTCGGCTCTCTGAGAATCGCAATATGCAGGTCCCACATAAGGGCTTGATGCCTGCAAAAACTGATTCCTATCTGTTTTTGCTGCAATGCCCAAGTTTATCTTGCCGGGTATCTTTAACCGGCTTAAAGAGCCTGTAAACAGCCTGTTTTCAGGGCTTTTGAAGTCGCCTGGGCGGAGATTATTTCTTAACCGGCCTTGACGAGCAGGGCGGAAACCAGTAGTACGCCCGCCATCGGATCCCATGTGAGGTTTGGCTGTTCGGGGCGACGCGCCCTGAAGATCGCCTCAAACAAGGTTCTAAACGCACGTTGAAGTCATGATGCTGCACGCATGACGCACCTTTTGCGTCCTCTGCTCTATGTGGTCCATCTGCGGAAGCGGATCGGGCCATATTTTGCGCATTGAGGGAAATATGTGTGGCAATGCCGGAAACGGCGAAGTTCGAGCCCGCAAGGGTACTGAGACAAACGTAAGGGATGGTTGAATGCCTACCGTAAACCAGCTGATCCGCAAGCCTCGCCAGGCGAACGTAAAGCGTAACAAGGTTCCCGCTCTTCAGGAGAACCCGCAGAAGCGCGGTGTTTGCACCCGCGTTTACACCACGACGCCGAAGAAGCCGAACTCGGCTCTGCGTAAGGTCGCAAAGATCCGCCTCACCAACGGCTTCGAAGTCATTGGTTACATCCCCGGTGAAGGTCACAACCTTCAGGAACACTCTGTCGTCATGATCCGCGGCGGCCGCGTCAAGGACCTTCCGGGTGTCCGTTACCACATCATCCGCGGCGTTCTCGATACCCAGGGTGTCAAGAACCGCAAGCAGCGCCGTTCCAAGTACGGTGCGAAGCGTCCGAAGTAATTTCGCCCCGGGCGGTATCGCCCGGAAAGGCTTGAAAGTGAGATTCCGGCGCTGCGCGAGGTCCTCCGCGTGGTGAAGCGCCTTAACAGTTAAAGAGACGAGAAGTATGTCCAGACGCCATAAAGCAGAAAAGCGCGAGATCAATCCGGACCCGAAGTTCGGTGACCTCGTTGTCACGAAGTTCATGAATGCCATCATGCTGGACGGCAAGAAGTCCGTCGCTGAAAGCATCGTTTACGGCGCGTTCGACTCCGTGCAGGGCAAGTCGAAGCAGGAGCCGCTCACGGTTTTCCATTCCGCGCTCGACAACATCGCTCCGCACGTTGAAGTCCGTTCGCGCCGCGTCGGTGGTGCGACCTACCAGGTTCCGGTCGATGTCCGTCCGGAGCGCCGCCAGGCTCTCGCCATCCGCTGGCTGATTGCTGCTGCGCGCAAGCGCAACGAAACCACCATGATCGATCGTCTTTCGGGCGAACTTCTCGACGCATCCAACAACCGCGGTTCCGCGGTCAAGAAGCGCGAAGACACGCACAAGATGGCTGATGCCAACCGCGCGTTCTCGCATTATCGCTGGTAATCCCGAACGATATCGAAAGGCAGTCCATAATGGCTCGCGAATATAAGATCGAAGACTACCGCAATTTCGGTATCATGGCGCACATCGACGCCGGCAAGACCACGACAACCGAGCGTATCCTTTATTACACCGGCAAGTCGCACAAGATCGGTGAAGTCCACGATGGCGCGGCCACGATGGACTGGATGGAGCAGGAGCAGGAACGCGGCATTACGATCACGTCTGCTGCCACCACGACCTTCTGGAAGGGCCGTGACGGCAAGATGCGCCGCTTCAACATCATCGACACTCCCGGCCACGTCGACTTCACCATCGAAGTCGAGCGTTCGCTGCGCGTTCTCGACGGCGCCATCGCGCTGCTCGATGCCAACGCCGGTGTCGAGCCGCAGACGGAAACCGTCTGGCGCCAGGCTGAGAAGTACAACGTTCCGCGCATGATCTTCTGCAACAAGATGGACAAGACCGGTGCGGATTTCTACCGCTCGGTTGAGATGATCAAAACCCGTCTGGGTGCGATCGCTGTCGTCATGCAGCTGCCGATCGGCGCTGAAAGCGACTTCAAGGGCGTTATCGACCTCGTCGAGATGAACGCCCTGATTTGGCGCGACGAATCGCTCGGCGCCCAGTGGGACGTCGTCGAGATCCCGGATGACATGAAGGCCAAGGCTGAAGAATATCGCGAAAAGCTGATCGAGACCGTTGTCGAGATCGACGAAGCCGCGATGGAAGCCTACCTCGAAGGCAACATGCCCGACAACGACAAGATCCGCGAACTCGTTCGTCGCGGTACGATTGACGTCAAGTTCCATCCGATGTTCTGCGGTACGGCTTTCAAGAACAAGGGCGTTCAGCCGCTGCTCGACGCCGTTGTCGACTACCTGCCGTCGCCGCTCGACATTCCCGCGATCAAGGGCATCGACTTCAAGACCGAAGCCGAAATCGAGCGTCATGCAGATGACTCCGAGCCGCTCTCCATGCTCGCGTTTAAGATCATGAACGACCCCTTCGTCGGTTCGCTCACCTTCGCCCGCATCTACTCCGGCAAGCTCGAAAAGGGTTCGTCGGTCATGAACACGGTCAAGGACAAGCGCGAGCGCGTTGGCCGCATGCTGCAGATGCACTCCAACTCGCGTGAAGACATCGAAGAAGCCTTTGCCGGCGATATCGTTGCTCTCGCAGGTCTCAAGGAAACCACCACGGGTGACACGCTCTGCGACCCGCTGAAGCCGGTTATTCTTGAGCGCATGGAGTTCCCGGAGCCGGTCATCCAGATCGCTATCGAGCCGAAGTCCAAGGGCGACCAGGAAAAGATGGGCCTCGCGCTCAACCGCCTGGCAGCCGAAGATCCGTCCTTCCGCGTGAAGACGGACCAGGAATCCGGTCAGACGATCATCGCTGGCATGGGCGAACTGCACCTCGACATCATCGTCGACCGCATGCGCCGTGAGTTCAAGGTTGAAGCAAACGTCGGCGCGCCGCAGGTTGCTTACCGCGAAACCATTACGCGCCAGCACGAAGAAGACTACACGCACAAGAAGCAGTCCGGTGGTACCGGCCAGTTCGCACGCGTCAAGATCGTCTTCGAACCGAACCCGGATGGCGACGACTTCAAGTTCGAATCCAAGATCGTCGGCGGTGCTGTTCCGAAGGAATACATCCCGGGCGTTCAGAAGGGTATCGAAAGCGTTCTGTCTTCCGGTCCGCTGGCTGGCTTCCCGATGCTCGGCGTCAAGGCGACGCTCATCGACGGCGCCTTCCACGACGTCGACTCTTCGGTCCTGGCGTTCGAAATCGCTTCCCGCGCCTGCTTCCGTGAAGCGGCAAAGAAGGCTGGAGCTCAGCTCCTCGAGCCGATGATGAAGGTCGAAGTCGTTACCCCGGAAGACTATGTTGGTGACGTTATCGGCGACCTGAACTCCCGCCGTGGTCAGATCCAGGGTCAGGAAAGCCGCGGCGTCGCCGTTGTCATCAATGCCAACGTCCCGCTGGCCAACATGTTCAAGTACGTCGACAACCTGCGCTCCATGTCGCAGGGCCGTGCTCAGTACACGATGACCTTTGATCACTACGCGCCGGTCCCGTCGAACGTCGCAACCGAAATCCAGGCAAAGTATTCCGGTCAGAAGTGACCGGAATACCAATTGACCGATAACAAGAATTAGCGCCCCTCGGGCCAAAGAATGGAGAGCCGAAAATGGCAAAGAGTAAGTTTGAGCGCAACAAGCCGCACGTCAACATTGGCACGATCGGCCACGTTGACCATGGCAAGACGTCTCTGACGGCAGCGATCACGAAGTACTTCGGTGAGTTCAAGGCGTATGACCAGATCGACGCGGCACCGGAAGAAAAGGCGCGCGGCATCACCATTTCGACGGCACACGTCGAGTATGAGACGCCGAACCGCCACTATGCGCACGTCGACTGCCCCGGCCACGCCGACTATGTGAAGAACATGATCACGGGTGCTGCGCAGATGGACGGCGCGATCCTGGTCTGCTCTGCTGCTGATGGCCCCATGCCGCAGACGCGCGAGCACATCCTGCTCGCCCGCCAGGTTGGCGTTCCGGCGATCGTTGTGTTCCTCAACAAGGTCGACCAGGTCGATGACGCCGAGCTTCTCGAGCTCGTCGAACTGGAAGTGCGCGAACTTCTGTCGTCCTACGACTTCCCGGGCGACGACATCCCGGTCGTCAAGGGTTCGGCGCTTGCTGCGCTTGAAGATTCCGACAAGAAGATCGGTGAAGACGCGATCCGCGAGCTGATGGCTCAGGTTGACGCCTACATCCCGACGCCTGAGCGTCCGATCGACCAGCCGTTCCTGATGCCGATCGAAGACGTGTTCTCGATCTCGGGCCGCGGTACGGTTGTGACCGGCCGCGTCGAGCGTGGTATCGTCAAGGTTGGTGAAGAAGTCGAGATCGTCGGCATCCGTCCGACGTCGAAGACGACGGTGACCGGCGTTGAAATGTTCCGCAAGCTGCTCGACCAGGGCCAGGCCGGCGACAACATCGGCGCACTGGTTCGCGGTGTGAACCGTGACGGCGTCGAGCGTGGCCAGATCCTGTGCAAGCCGGGCTCTGTCAAGCCGCACAAGAAGTTCAAGGCCGAAGCCTACATCCTGACGAAGGAAGAAGGCGGCCGTCATACGCCGTTCTTCACGAACTACCGTCCGCAGTTCTACTTCCGCACGACGGACGTGACGGGTATCGTCACACTTCCGGAAGGCACGGAAATGGTCATGCCTGGCGACAACGTCACTGTTGACGTCGAGCTGATCGTTCCGATCGCGATGGAAGAAAAGCTTCGCTTCGCGATCCGCGAAGGCGGCCGCACCGTCGGTGCAGGCATCGTTGCTTCCATCGTCGAGTAATTCATTCGGCTGCTCCGGTGGAGCAGCCGATTCGATGACATTATTATGAAGCAGGCGGCGCTGGCCGCTTGCTTATTACACAGAAATGTTGCAAATGGCGCGCGAGCGCGATTTGCGTGCCGCTTTGGATGACGAAGCGGTGACTGAACAAACAATAAGGTGGGTCAAAAAGGCCCTGAAGAGTGGATAGGGAAGCCGTAACAGGCATCTCTCTCGATCTTTGAAACCGGTGGTCCGCCTTAGGAAGAAAAGAACAACCCATGTCTTGCCCAAAGACATGAGGGAAAACAAACACAAGGATAACGTCGAATGAACGGCCAAAATATCCGCATTCGCCTGAAGGCGTTCGATCACCGGATTCTCGATGCTTCCACGCGCGAGATCGTGTCGACGGCGAAGCGCACCGGTGCAAGCGTCCGGGGCCCCGTTCCGCTTCCGACCCGCATCGAGAAGTTTACGGTCAACCGGTCCCCGCACATCGACAAGAAGAGCCGCGAACAGTTCGAGATGCGCACGCATAAGCGCCTGCTCGACATCGTAGATCCGACCCCGCAGACGGTGGACGCGCTGATGAAGCTCGATCTCGCCGCAGGTGTCGATGTTGAGATCAAGCTCTGAGCTTGCTCGAGCTGAGTTGGAAGGATTGAACCGATGCGTTCAGGTGTGATTGCACAGAAGGTGGGAATGACCCGCGTCTACAACGACGCCGGCGAGCATGTCCCGGTAACGGTACTGCGTTTGGATGGCTGCCAGGTCGTGGCCCAGCGCACCGTAGAAAAGAATGGCTATACCGCGCTTCAGCTTGGTGCTGGCCAGGCCAAGGTAAAGAACACGTCCAAGGCGATGCGCGGCAACTTTGCCGTCGCTAACGTTGAGCCGAAGTCAAAGCTCCAGGAATTCCGTGTTTCGGAAGACAACCTGCTCGATATCGGCACTGAGCTCAAGGCCGGCCACTTTGCTGCTGGCCAGCTCGTCGATGTCACCGGCACCACGGTCGGTAAGGGCTTTGCCGGCGCCATGAAGCGCCACGGTTTCGGCGGTCTGCGCGCCACGCACGGTGTGTCTGTTTCGCACCGCTCGCATGGTTCGACGGGTTCGCGCCAGGATCCGGGCAAGGTTTTCAAGAACAAGAAGATGGCTGGTCATATGGGCCAGACGCGCGTGACGACGCAGAACCTTGAAGTGGTTTCGACCGACGAAGATCGTGGTCTGATCCTGATCAAGGGTGCAGTACCCGGTTCCAAGGGTGCCTGGATCATCGTGCGCGACGCCGTCAAGTCGGCAGCGAAGTAAGGGAGCCAGACCAATGGAATTGAACGTCAAGACCCTCGAGGGCAAAGACGCTGGGAAGGTTTCCCTTTCTGATGCGATTTTCGGCCTTGAGCCCCGCGAAGACATTCTCGCCCGCGTCATCCGCTGGCAGCTTGCCAAGAAGCAGCAGGGCACCCATCAGGCAAAGGGCCGCGCGGACGTTTCCCGCACCGGCGCCAAGATGTACAAGCAGAAGGGTACGGGCCGCGCTCGTCACCATTCGGCTCGTGCTCCGCAGTTCCGCGGCGGTGGTAAGGCCCACGGCCCGGTCGCCCGCAGCCATGAACACGACCTTCCCAAGAAGGTTCGCGCGCTCGGCCTGCGTCATGCGCTGTCCGCCAAGATCAAGGCAGACGAACTGATCATCATCGATGATCTGGTCGCCAACGAAGCAAAGACGAAGGCTTTGGCCGGCGTATTCGCCTCGCTGGGCCTCACCAACGCCCTCTTCATCGGTGGCGCCGAGCTCGACGGTAACTTCAAGCTCGCTGCTCAGAACATCCCGAACGTCGATGTTCTGCCGATCCAGGGCATTAACGTTTACGACATCGTCCGCCGCGGCAAGCTCGTGCTTTCCAAGGCTGCCGTTGAAGCGCTAGAGGAGCGATTCAAGTGACCGATCTTCGCCACTACGATGTGATCGTTTCTCCTGCGATCACCGAAAAGTCCACGCTGGTATCGGAAAACAACCAGGTTGTTTTCAATGTCGCCAAGAAGGCGACGAAGCCGGAAATCAAGGCTGCGGTCGAGGCGCTCTTCGGCGTCAAGGTCACGGCCGTCAACACCCTGTTGCGCAAGGGCAAGACCCGCCGGTTCCGCGGTTTTGTCGGCAAGCAGCAGGACGTGAAGAAGGCTGTCGTGACGTTGGCTGAAGGCCAGACGATCGACGTCTCCACCGGTCTCTGAGGAATAAAAAGATGGCATTGAAAACATTCAATCCGACGACCCCGAGCCAGCGCCAGCTGGTCATCGTCGACCGTTCGGGCCTCTACAAGGGCAAGCCGGTCAAGTCGCTGACGGAAGGTCTCACCAAGAGCGGTGGTCGTAACAACCTCGGCCGCATCACGGCCCGCTTCATCGGCGGTGGTCACAAGCGTACGTATCGCATCATCGACTTCAAGCGTCGCAAGTTCGACGTCGAAGGGACGGTCGAGCGTATCGAATACGACCCGAACCGTACGGCTTACATCGCGCTCGTCAGCTATGCCGACGGCGAGAAGGCCTACATCATCGCTCCGCAGCGTCTTGCTGCCGGCGACAAGGTCATCGCTTCCGACAAGGCCGTAGACGTCAAGCCCGGCAACACGATGCCGCTGCAGTACATTCCGGTCGGCTCCATCATCCATAACGTGGAAATGAAGCCGGGCAAGGGCGGTCAGATTGCCCGCTCCGCCGGTTCCTACGCGCAGCTCGTCGGCCGCGACCAGGGCATGGCGATCCTTCGCCTGAACTCCGGCGAACAGCGCCTTGTGCACGGCACCTGCCTTGCTTCGATCGGTGCTGTGTCGAACCCTGACCATGCCAACATTAACGACGGCAAGGCCGGTCGTACCGTTTGGCGCGGGAAGCGTCCGCATAACCGCGGCGTCGTCATGAACCCGGTCGACCATCCGCACGGCGGTGGTGAAGGCCGCACCTCTGGTGGTCGTCACCCGGTTTCTCCGTGGGGCAAGCCGACCAAGGGCAAGCGCACCCGGTCGAACAAGTCGACCGACAAGATGATCATGCGCTCGCGTCATCAGCGTAAGAAGTAAGAGAGGAAGTCCTCAATGGCTCGTTCAGTATGGAAAGGTCCGTTTGTTGACGGCTATCTTCTCAAGAAGGCTGAGAAGGTTCGTGAAGGCGGACGTGCAGAAGTAATCAAGATCTGGAGCCGTCGCTCCACGATCCTGCCGCAGTTCGTTGGTCTCACCTTCGGCGTCTACAACGGCAGCAAGCATGTTCCGGTCAGTGTCAATGAAGACATGGTCGGACACAAATTCGGTGAATTCTCTCCGACCCGTACCTATTACGGTCACGGCGCGGACAAGAAGGCAAAGAGGAAGTAACGATGGGTAAGGCTAAAGCCGAACGCCGGCTGAAGGACAACGAGGCGCAAGCAGTCGCCCGTACGCTCCGCGTCAGCCCACAGAAGCTCAACCTGGTTGCTGCGGCCATCCGCGGCAAGAAGGTCGAGCGTGCACTCGCTGAGCTGGAATTCTCCCGCAAGCGCATCGCAGGCGCCGTCAAGAAGACGCTCGAATCTGCGATCGCTAACGCCGAGAACAACCATGACCTCGACGTCGACGCTCTCGTCGTCGCCGAGGCCTATGTCGGCAAGTCGATTGTCATGAAGCGCTTCCACGCCCGCGGCCGCGGCCGCGCATCGCGCATCGAACGTCCGTTCGCTCACCTGACGATCGTCGTTCGTGAAGTGCAGGCACAAGAGGAGGCCGCATAATGGGTCAGAAAATCAATCCGATTGGTTTCCGTCTTGGCATCAACCGTACCTGGGATAGCCGCTGGTTTGCGGACAATGCCGAGTACGGCCAGCTCCTGCACGAAGACCTGAAGATGCGTAAGTTCGTCATGAGCGAACTGAAGCAGGCCGGTATCTCCAAGGTGGTCATCGAGCGTCCGCACAAGAAGTGCCGCGTCACGATCCATTCGGCCCGTCCGGGCCTGATCATCGGCCGCAAGGGCGCCGACATCGACAAGCTCCGCAAGAAGCTGTCGGACATGACGAACTCCGAAACGCACCTCAACATCGTTGAAGTGCGCAAGCCGGAAATCGACGCGACGCTCGTCGCTCAGTCGATCGCCCAGCAGCTCGAGCGCCGCGTGGCTTTCCGCCGCGCCATGAAGCGCGCCGTTCAGTCCGCGATGCGTCTTGGCGCCGAAGGCATCAAGATCACCTGTGCAGGCCGTCTTGGCGGTGCAGAAATCGCTCGTACGGAATGGTACCGCGAAGGCCGCGTTCCGCTGCACACCCTGCGCGCTGACATCGACTACGGTACGGCTGAAGCCGAAACCGCATTCGGTATCTGCGGCATCAAGGTCTGGATCTTCAAGGGCGAAATCCTTGAGCACGATCCGATGGCTTCCGAACGTCGCGCGCTGGAAGGCGATGCGCAGGGTCCGGCAAGCCGCGAACGCGACCGTGGCGATCGTCGCCGCGAACGCGACAACGCGTAATTAGCGCTGGCGAAAGATAAGCTCGGAGAAGTAAGAAAATGTTGCAGCCAAAGCGTACTAAGTACCGCAAGCAGTTCAAGGGCCGCATCAAGGGCGTAGCCAAGGGCGGTTCTGATCTGGCCTTCGGCGAATTCGGCCTGAAGGCTCAGGAGCCGAACCGCGTTAACGCACGCGAGATCGAAGCGGCCCGCCGCGCGATCACGCGTTACATGAAGCGTGCCGGCCGTGTTTGGATCCGCGTGTTCCCGGACGTTCCGGTAACCGCAAAGCCCACCGAAGTCCGCATGGGTAAGGGTAAGGGTTCCGTGGAATACTGGGCATGCAAGGTCAAGCCCGGTCGTATGATGTTCGAGATCGACGGTGTCTCCGAGGAAATCGCGCGTGAAGCGCTTCGCCTCGGCTCGGCCAAGCTCTCGGTCAAGACGCGCTTCGTTCAGCGCATCGCAGAGTAAGGAGAAGGCACGATGAAAGCCGAAGAAGTACGCGGCCTCACGGCCGACCAGCTCAAGGACAAGCTTGCCGACCTGAAGAAGGAGCAGTTCAACCTGCGCTTCCAGAAGGCGACCGGCCAGCTTGAGAAGTCCTCGCGCATCAACGAAGTCCGCAAGGACATCGCCCGCGTCAAAACCATTGCCCGCCAGAAGGCGGCAGAAGCAAAGGCTTAAAGGAAAAAAACATGCCGAAGCGTATTCTGCAGGGCGTCGTGGTTGGTGACAAGAACGAGAAGACTGTCGTAGTTCGCGTTGAGCGTCGTTTCGCTCATCCGCTGCTCCAGAAGACCGTTCGTCGCTCCAAGAAGTACAAGGCCCACGACGAAAATAATCAGTACAAGATCGGCGATATCGTCTCCATCGAGGAGTGCGCGCCGATCTCCAAGGACAAGCGCTGGACGGTTATCGCCGCCCAGGCCAAGTAAGAATTTTGCGCGAGGCCTTGCGTCTCGCGGAAATTTCTGTATGAAGCAGCGTCGGAACGCTCGAATGCCGGGCGTTCTTTTGCTTTAAGCGCACGGAAGGTCCCATCTGGGAAACCACCCTGGCAACGATCGATCCCGCGCTATTCAAGCTATTGCCGTGTTTTCGCTGTCCCTGTGACGAGCGGCCGGCAGACATTTTTCATAAGCCGGGAGAGGGGGCTTTGCCCAACCATTCCGGTAGGAACAAGAAGGCGACCTGATATGATTCAGATGCAAACAAACCTCGACGTCGCGGATAATTCCGGCGCCCGTCGTGTCATGTGCATCAAGGTGCTGGGCGGCTCGAAGCGTAAGTATGCCTCGATCGGCGACGTTATCGTCGTTTCGATCAAGGAAGCGATCCCGCGCGGCCGTGTGAAGAAGGGTGACGTGATGAAGGCGGTTGTCGTTCGCACCGCCAAGGACATCCGTCGTCCGGATGGCTCTGTCATCCGCTTCGACACCAACGCAGCAGTCCTCATCGACAACAAGAAAGAGCCGATCGGCACCCGTATCTTCGGACCGGTTCCGCGCGAATTGCGTGCGAAGAACCACATGAAGATCATCTCGCTGGCTCCCGAAGTACTGTAAGGAGCGAGAACGATGCAGAAAATTCGTAAGGGCGACAAGGTCGTCATGCTCGCAGGCAAGGACAAGGGCCGTACTGGCGAAGTCCTTCAGGTCCTGCCGAAGGAAGATCGCGCCGTGGTTCGCGGCGTTAACGTCGTAAAGCGCCATCAGCGTCAGACGCAGACCCAGGAAGCCGGGATCATTTCCAAGGAAGCTTCGGTCCACCTGTCCAACGTCGCGATCGTCGACAAGGACGGCAAGCCGACCCGCGTCGGCTTCAAGGTTGTTGACGGCAAGAAGGTCCGCGTGGCCAAGCGTTCGGGAGAAGTGATCGATGGCTGAGGCAAAGTACGAGCCGCGGCTCAAGAAGGAATATGTCGAGCGGATCCGTAAGGCGATGCAGGAGAAGTTCTCCTACACCAACGAGATGATGATCCCGAAGCTCGACAAGATCGTTATCAACATGGGTGTGGGCGAAGCCACGGCTGACTCGAAGAAGCCGACTGTTGCTGCTGCCGACCTGGCTGCCATTGCTGGCCAGAAGCCGGTCATCACCCGTGCACGCAACTCTATCGCTGGCTTCAAGGTCCGCGAAAACATGCCGATCGGCGCGAAGGTCACCCTGCGCGGCGCCCGCATGTACGAGTTCCTGGATCGCCTGGTCAACATCGCGCTTCCGCGCGTTCGCGACTTCCGCGGCCTGAACTCGAAGAGCTTTGACGGCCGTGGCAACTTTGCCATGGGCATCAAGGAGCACATTGTGTTCCCTGAAATCAACTACGACAAGGTTGATCAGATGTGGGGCATGGACATCATCGTTTGCACGACGGCCACGACCGACGACGAAGCTCGCGCACTCCTCACGGAGTTCAGCTTCCCGTTCCGTCAGTAACCGGAACGACGAGCGTAGAAAAGGAACCTGACATGGCGAAGACAAGCGCAGTTGAAAAGAACAAGCGCCGCCGTAATACGGTCGCAAACCAGGCCGCCAAGCGTGCTGCCCTGAAGGCGATCATCATGAACCAGGCTCTTCCGATCGAAGAGCGGTTCAAGGCCTCGATCAAGCTGGCATCCCTGCCGCGTGACGGATCGAAGACCCGCATTCGCAACCGTTGCGAAGTGTCCGGTCGTCCGCGCGCTTACTACCGTAAACTGCGTATGTCGCGTATCGCGCTGCGCGAACTGGGCAATCTCGGCAAGGTGCCGGGCATCGTCAAGTCGAGCTGGTAAGGAGCAGGTTATATGACAATGACTGATCCGTTGGGCGATATGCTCACCCGTATCCGCAACGGCGCTTCGCGTCGCAAGTCGTCGGTTTCGACACCTGCTTCCAAGCTCCGTGCACGTGTTCTCGATGTCCTCCAGTCCGAAGGCTACATCCGTGGCTACTCCGTCGTCGATTTCGGCAACGGCAAGTCCGAACTGAACATTGAACTGAAGTACTATGAAGGCGCATCGGTGATCCGTGAGATCGGCCGTGTGTCCAAGCCGGGCCGCCGGGTTTATGTCTCGGTCAAGTCCATTCCGCAGGTCGCGAACGGCCTCGGCATCACCATCCTTTCGACCCCGAAGGGCGTGATGGCCGATCACCAGGCTCGCGAACAGAACGTTGGTGGCGAGGTTCTCTGCTCGGTCTTCTAAGACTGCGCAGGGTCTCCATAGCGAACAGACAGGATTGAAACATGTCTCGTATCGGTAAGAAGCCCGTTCAGGTGCCTGCTGGGATCACGGCTACGGTCGATGGCCAGAAGGTTACCGCTAAGGGCCCGAAGGGCGAGCTGTTTTTCGTCGCAAACGACGAAATCAGCCTCAAGCTCGAAAACAATGCGGTCGTCGTAACGCCGCTCAGCCAGACGAAGGATGCTCGTTCGAAGTGGGGCATGTCCCGCACGATGATCGAAAACATCTTCAAGGGCGTCAAGGACGGCTTCGAGCGCAAGCTCGAAATCAACGGCGTTGGTTACCGTGCTTCCCTGCAGGGCAAGAACCTGCAGCTGGCGCTCGGTTTCAGCCACGACGTAGTCTACGAACCGCCGCAGGGCATCACGATCGCTGTACCGAAGCCGACGGAAATTGTCGTCACCGGCATCAACAAGCAGCAGGTCGGCCAGGTCGCCGCCGAGATCCGCGAATACCGCGGTCCGGAACCCTACAAGGGCAAGGGCGTCAAGTATGCCGAAGAGCGGATTGTCCGCAAAGAAGGCAAGAAGAAGTAAGGATCACGCGAAATGGCTAGCAGGAAAGAAGCACTTGCACGTCGTGCCAACCGCGTGCGCCGTCATCTCAAGTCGGTGGCTAACGGCCGTCCGCGCCTGTCGGTTCATCGCTCGTCGAAGAACATTTATGCTCAGATCATCGACGATGTTGCCGGCAAGACCCTTGCCGCTGCATCGACCCTCGACAAGGATCTGCGCGGTTCTCTGAAGACCGGTGCCGACACCGCAGCAGCAGCCCTCGTTGGCAAGCTCGTTGCAGAGCGCGCTTCGAAGGCAGGTGTCACCGAGGTCGTTTTCGACCGTGGCGCCTTCATCTATCACGGCCGCATCAAGGCACTGGCAGATGCAGCCCGCGAAAGCGGTCTGACCTTCTAATCAGTTTCCGGCCGAAGGCTTTTAAGCCTCGGCCGGATTTCACTGGACCGCAAACCGTTCCCTTGGGGAAGCCGATGCGGTCCTCGTTTTGTTTGCCGATTGCACCCGGAAAAGAAAAAGGAAGAGGACAATGGCACAGGAAAGAAGGCCGCAGCGGGAAGACCGCCAGAGCCGCGAAGAGCGCGATAGCGAATTCGTCGACAAGCTGGTCGCGATCAACCGCGTCGCCAAGGTTGTTAAGGGTGGCCGTCGCTTCGGCTTCGCCGCTCTCGTCGTCGTCGGCGACCAGAAGGGCCGCGTAGGCTTCGGCCATGGCAAGGCACGCGAGGTGCCGGAAGCCATCCGCAAGGCAACCGAAGCCGCCAAGCGTGAACTGATCTTCGTACCGCTGCGTGACGGCCGTACGCTGCATCACGACGTCCATGGCCGTCATGGCGCCGGCAAGGTTTTGCTGCGCTCGGCCAAGGTCGGTACCGGTATCATCGCCGGTGGTCCGATGCGCGCCGTTTTCGAAACGCTCGGCGTCCACGACGTCGTCGCCAAGTCGACTGGTTCGTCGAACCCCTACAACATGGTTCGCGCCACCTTCGACGCTCTGAAGCACCAGGTTCACCCGAAGGACATCGCAGCCCAGCGCGGCATCAAGTATGCTACGCTCCAGGCTCGCCGTGCCGCTTCTGGCAACGCCTCTGAAGAATAAGAGGAGCTGACCAATGGCCAAGGCTACCAAGAAGGCTGAAGCGAAGACTGTTACGATCGAACAGATCGGCAGCCCGATTCGCCGTCCGGACGTCCAGCAGCGTACGCTGATCGGTCTCGGACTGAACAAGATGCACCGTCGCCGCACGCTGGAAGACACTCCGGCCGTTCGTGGCATGATCCGCGCAGTCCAGCATCTCGTTCGCGTTGTCGACGAGAAGTGAGACCGGAGTAAAGCTCATGAAACTCAATGAAATCAAGGATAACGAAGGCTCTACCCACAGCCGCAAGCGTCTCGGCCGCGGTATCGGCTCGGGCTCCGGCAAGACCGGTGGTCGCGGTGTAAAGGGTCAGAAGTCCCGTTCGGGCGTTGCCATCAACGGCTTCGAAGGCGGTCAAATGCCCATCTACCGTCGCCTGCCGAAGCGCGGCTTCAACAACATCTTCGCAGCCGACTACGTCGTCGTATCGCTGGCACGCATCCAGGCTGCCGTCGACGCCGGCAAGCTCGACGCGAAGGCAACGGTTGATGCGGCTGCTCTCAAGGCCGCCGGCGTCATCCGCCGCGCCAAGGACGGCGTTCGCGTTCTCTCCGACGGCGAGCTCAAGGCCAAGATCACGCTCGAAGTTGCAGGCGCTTCCAAGTCTGCTGTCGAGAAGATCGAAAAGGCCGGCGGCAAGGTAACGCTTCTTTCTGCCGCAGCGGCAGAATAATAAACTCATGATATATCGCCCGGGGTGCTTCACACCGGGCGATTTTGCTCCCATATGTGAGCCTCACAAAAACCTGCTTGGACGCATCCGCGTCGGGACGGTAAGACTGAAAACGAGGGTGAGGCATAGGGTTGCGCCAGCGATCCGTCCGAAGCCCGGTTTTTAAAAGAAATTCATACTGATTCCGGTGCCGGCCGACTCGAGAGCGCCCGGAATTGGTAGCGCGGAGAAACGCATGGCTTCTGCAGCGGAACAACTGGCTTCAAACCTCAATTTTTCGACCTTCGCCAAAGCCGAGGATCTTAAGAAGCGCCTGTGGTTCACACTGGCAGCTCTCCTCGTCTACCGGCTGGGTACCCATATTCCGCTTCCAGGCCTTAATCCGCAGGCCTATGCCCAGGCCTTCCAAGGCCAAGCTGGCGGTATTCTCGGCCTCTTCAACATGTTCTCGGGCGGCGCCGTTCAGCGCATGGCGATCTTCGCGCTCGGCATCATGCCCTACATCTCCGCTTCGATCATCGTGCAGCTCATGACTTCGGTCGTGCCGGCGCTCGAAAACCTGAAGAAGGAAGGCGAGCAGGGTCGCAAGATCATCAACCAGTACACCCGCTACGGCACGGTCATCCTCGGCGCGCTCCAGGCCTACGGCATTGCCGTTGGTCTCGAAAGCGGTAACGGCCTCGTTGTCGATCCGGGCTGGTTCTTTAAAATTTCGACCGTTCTGACGCTCCTCGGCGGCACGATGTTTCTGATGTGGCTCGGGGAGCAGATCACCTCGCGCGGTATCGGCAACGGTATTTCGCTGATCATCTTCGCAGGCATTGCGGCCGGTCTTCCAACAGCCCTTGCCGGTACGCTGGAACTCGGCCGCACCGGTGCGCTGTCGACGACGCTCATCCTGGCTGTCATCGTCGTTGCGATCGCCGTCATCGCCGTCATCGTCTTCGTTGAGCGCGCGCAGCGCCGCCTTCTGATCCAGTATCCGAAGCGTCAGGTCGGCAACCGCATGTTCCAGGGCGACACCTCGCACCTGCCGCTGAAGCTGAACACCTCGGGCGTCATCCCGGCAATCTTCGCATCCTCGCTGCTGCTTCTGCCGGCGACGCTTGCGGGCTTTGCCAGCACGACGGCCATGCCGGCTTGGGCAACATCCATCGTTGCTGCGCTCGGCCATGGTCAGCCGCTTTACATGGTGCTCTATGCGGCACTCATCGCCTTCTTTGCCTTTTTCTACACGGCCATCGTCTTCAATCCGAAGGACACGGCCGACAATCTGAAGAAGCATGGCGGCTTTATCCCCGGCATCCGCCCGGGCGATCGCACTGCCGAATATATCGACTACGTGCTGACCCGTATCACGGTGATCGGCGCTATCTATCTCGTCTTCGTCTGTATCCTGCCTGAGATCCTGGTGTCGCAAACCGGCATTCCATTAGCCCTTGGTGGGACTTCGCTTTTGATCGTGGTTAGCGTAACTCTTGATACGGTGGCACAGATCCAGGGCCATCTGATCGCACAGCAGTACGAAGGCCTGATCAAGAAATCGAAGCTGCGTGGAGGAAAGAGGGGGCGATGAGACTTATACTTTTGGGGCCGCCGGGCGCGGGTAAGGGGACCCAGGCCCAGCGGATCGTGGAAAAGCATGGTATTCCGCAGCTTTCCACGGGTGACATGCTGCGCGCCGCCGTTCAGGCCGGTACTGAAGTCGGCAAGCGTGCCAAGGCTGTCATGGACGCCGGAAATCTGGTCTCGGACGAGATTGTCAACGCCATCGTCTCCGAACGAATCGATCAACCTGATTGCGCTAACGGTTTCATCCTTGACGGTTTCCCGCGCACGCTGGTGCAGGCGGATGCCACTGAGGCGATGCTGAAGGCCAAGGGTCTTGATCTCTCTGTCGTCATCGAATTCCGTGTCGACGACAAGGAACTGGTTCGCCGCGTGGCAGGTCGCTACTCCTGTGCTGAGTGCGGCACGGTCTATCACGATACGGACAAGGTCCCAGACAAGGAAGGTGTCTGCGACAAGTGCGGTTCGACCCACTTCAAGCGCCGTCCCGATGACAATGCCGAGACCATGACCAAGCGTCTCGAGGTCTACTACAAGGAAACCTCGCCGCTGATCGGCTACTACTACGCCAAGGGCAAACTCAAGTCCGTGGATGGTATGGCCGAAATCGATCAGGTTACGACCGAGATCGAAGGTATTCTTTCCAAGCTTTAAGGCTTTGAAAATAAACTTGGCGGGAGCGGTTGCTTTTTTGCACTGATTCCGTTAAACCGCGCCAACTCGCGACATTCCCTGCGATCGGCGCGGATTTCCCGAAGGAAATCCGGGTTCGATCGTTTTGCGATGTTACGAACCCGAATTTGAACGAGCGGCCTCTGGCTGCATAACGAAGCCCTATTGCCGGATGGCAACTGGAATGCAAGGAGAATAGGCGTGGCACGTATCGCTGGCGTCAACATCCCGACTGCAAAGCGCGTCGTCATCGCGCTGACCTACATTCACGGGATTGGATCGAAATTCGCGCAGGAAATCGTCGAGAAGGTCGGTATTCCGGCTGATCGCCGCGTTCATCAGCTCACGGATGCTGAGATACTTCAGATCCGTGAAACCATCGACCGTGACTATCAGGTCGAGGGCGATCTTCGTCGCGAAACCTCGATGAACATCAAGCGCCTGATGGACCTCGGTTGCTACCGCGGCCTGCGTCATCGCCGTGGCCTGCCGGTCCGCGGTCAGCGCACGCACACCAATGCTCGTACCCGCAAGGGTCCGGCAAAGGCGATCGCTGGTAAGAAGAAGTAATTCCCGGGAAACCGGAGTGGGGAGGCTGGCGGTCTGCGCCGGCCTCTTTTGAGTTTGGAATGGGGCCGTAAAGGCACCGTTCCGGTGTAGCCGCTGGGATTACGGCGGTGAAGAGATCAACGAAAGGAATACCATGGCTAAGGAAGCCGTCCGCGTTCGCCGTCGCGAACGTAAGAACATCTCGTCGGGTGTCGCTCACGTCAACTCGACCTTCAACAACACGATGATCACCATCACCGACGCGCAGGGCAATGCGATTGCCTGGTCGTCGGCTGGCGCCAAGGGCTTCAAGGGCTCGCGCAAGTCGACCCCGTTTGCTGCCCAGATCGCTGCTGAAGACTGCGCCAAGAAGGCCCAGGAACACGGCATGAAGTCGCTGGAAGTCGAAGTTTGCGGCCCGGGTTCCGGCCGTGAATCGGCTCTGCGCGCGCTCCAGGCTGCCGGTTTCATGATCACGTCCATTCGTGACGTGACCCCGATCCCGCACAATGGCTGCCGTCCGCGCAAGAAGCGCCGCGTCTGATCATCGCTATCGTCACCGGTGAGCGCATCGGCGTTCCCGGTGGTTTTCAAGCTCGGTTGCCACGATTGGATGGTGGCAACGAACGGAAGGCAAAATTATGATTCAGAAGAACTGGCAGGAACTGATCAAGCCGAACAAGGTCGAGTTCTCTTCGAGCTCGCGCACCAAGGCGACTCTCGTTGCAGAGCCGCTTGAGCGTGGTTTCGGCCTCACCCTCGGCAACGCGTTGCGTCGCGTTCTGCTCTCCTCTCTGCGCGGTGCGGCTGTTACGGCCGTGCAGATCGACGGCGTGCTGCATGAATTCTCCTCGATCCCGGGCGTTCGTGAGGACGTTACGGACATCGTGCTCAACATCAAGGAAATCGCCATCAAGATGGATGGCGACGACGCCAAGCGCATGGTCGTGCGCAAACAGGGTCCGGGTGTTGTAACCGCTGGCGACATCCAGACGGTCGGCGATATCGAAATCCTCAACCCCGAGCATGTCATCTGCACGCTCGACGAGGGTGCCGAAATCCGCATGGAGTTCACCGTCAACAACGGCAAGGGCTATGTTCCGGCCGAGCGCAATCGTGCGGAAGATGCTCCGATCGGTCTTATCCCGGTCGACAGCCTCTATTCGCCGGTCAAGAAGGTGTCCTACAAGGTTGAAAATACCCGTGAAGGACAGGTTCTCGACTACGACAAGCTGACAATGACCATCGAAACCGATGGCTCTGTCTCCGGCGAAGATGCCGTCGCTTTCGCGGCTCGCATCCTGCAGGACCAGCTTGGCGTCTTCGTCAACTTCGACGAACCGCAGAAGGAAGCCGAAGAAGAAGCCGTCACCGAACTGGCCTTCAACCCGGCGCTCCTCAAGAAGGTGGACGAACTCGAATTGTCGGTTCGTTCGGCAAACTGCCTGAAGAACGACAACATCGTCTACATCGGCGACCTCATTCAGAAGACCGAAGCAGAAATGCTCCGCACCCCGAATTTTGGTCGCAAGTCGCTGAACGAAATCAAGGAAGTTCTCGCTTCCATGGGCCTGCACCTCGGCATGGAAGTGCCGGCATGGCCGCCCGAGAACATCGAAGATCTCGCAAAGCGTTACGAAGACCAATATTAAGAACCAAAAAGGCAGGCTCTTCACGGCTGCCTTTCCCCGTCAAACAGCAGGCCTATCGCCTGCATGTGCCAGGAAACGGCAGGCCCGGTAACGAAGTAAGGGCACTGCATTAAAGGAGAATAGCAATGCGCCATGGTAAAGCCGGCCGCAAGCTGAATAGAACTGCAAGCCACCGCAAGGCGATGTTCGCCAACATGGCGGCTTCGCTCATCACCCACGAGCAGATCGTAACGACCCTTCCGAAGGCCAAGGAAATTCGTCCGATCGTCGAAAAGCTCGTCACCCTCGGCAAGCGCGGCGACCTGCACGCTCGTCGTCAGGCGATCTCGCAGATCAAGGACGCCGCTGTCGTTTCGAAGCTCTTCGACACGATCGCCTCGCGCTACGCAACCCGCAACGGCGGTTACCTGCGTATCATGAAGGCCGGCTTCCGCCAGGGCGACAACGCCGCTCTCGCCGTCATCGAATTCGTTGACCGCGACACCTACGCAAAGGGCGCAGCCGACAAGGCCCGCGTCGCTGCTGAAGAGCAGTCTGTCGCTGCCTGAGATTTTCCGGTTTCGGAAAGCAGAAAAGCCGGGCCTTGCGCCCGGCTTTTTCGTTTGTGCGTTTGGTTGGAGGCCGCTTCTGCGCAAGCTTTCTTAAGCGGCTGATTGTTCATGGCTTCGATGTTGTAGCTATCGGGATCGAGAATAAAGCAGGCATAATAATCAGGCGTGTAGTCCGGGCGCGGGCCGGGTGCGCCATTATCCTGCGCGCCGGCTTAAGAGCGCCTTGATAGAACGCATCGACTTCCGCCCTGTTCCTGGCTCGAAAAGCGACGTGGACGCGTGTCAGGGGCGGGGGGCTAACGGCCTGCTGGATTTCGAACAGGGAGCCGTTGCCGATATCGAAGGCCTAGAACAGCTTTTCCTTCCCGAAGGACAATGTATATCCCAAGGTGCGAAAGCTCTTTCATAAAAGAGCCTGCTCTTTGTGAGATCGCTCGCGGCGACGGTGATATGATCAATCAAGCTTCCCGCTCCTTGCCCTGGTTCTCTGACTGTTTCGGGAATCATTCGGGCACGTGGATTTTGTGTTTGATGTGCTTGAGATTTGCGACGATCGTGAAGGTCATAATCACCAGCAGGCACCACGAACTCCATTTGCCGATATGCACGGTGGACCACGCGCCGATCTGGTTCGGATAGCGCCACACCCCGAAGAAGGTGCTGATGTTTTCGGCAAGCCAGATGAAGAAGCCGATCAGGATGAAGGCGAAAAGCAGGGGCATCTTGCGGTCCTGATCATAGGGCCTGAAAATGACGGTGGTGCGCGCATAAAGACCGAGCGTGCAGGCGGCGATGTACCAACGGTAGTCGCCGATATAGTGATGGGTGAAGAAGTTGGCGTAGATCGCCAATGCCATGAGCCCGGCCATCCAGTAGGGCGGATGATGTCTCACGCGCAGATCAAAAAGGCGCCAAGCCTGAATGACGTAGCTGCCGACAGCCGCATACATGAAGCCGGAAAAAAGCGGGACGCCAAACAGTTTGGCATAGGCGAAATCCGGATAGCTCCACGACTGGATGCTGCCTGAGGTCTTGAAGACCTCCAGTGCAAAACCAATCAGATGAAAGACAGAGATCGCCTTCAATTCGTCGATGGTTTCGAGCTTTGCCCAGACCATCCAAGCCTGAATCGCAAGAGCGATAATCAGCAGCAGATCATAACGCGGAATACCGATGATGCCTGCATGCGGGACCAGGAAGACCGACAGAAAAAACAGGCCTGCGAAGAGGCAGGCTCGGGCCTCCTTGACGGCAAAATAGAAGAATTCGACGATGAAGCGTTCGATGCCATTGCGTTGAAGATCGGCCGGCCGGTCGATCAGATGTTTGTCCAAAAGAGGAAGTAATTCCGGAAGTGCGGCGACTTTTGGCATATGCTGGCGAGCAACCTCTGTTTTGAAACAGTGCGAACCTACCGAGTGACGGCGACAGCTTGATATCTTGATGATTGGAAATTGGCAGCGGAACTCGGTTAGAATTGTGGTGGCCTTTTTGAATTCACACAAGATTATTCGGCGCATCCATGCCCAGCGCCTCGCAGCCCTGCTGCTCATCATCATTTCCGGTTTGACACTCAGGCGATTCGGTTATGCGGCCGATCTTCCCTTCTTCATCGTCAAATACGGCGGCTCACTGCTCTGGGGATCGATGGTCTATGTCCTGCTTGCATTTATCATCGCAGGCCTCTTTGGGAGCATTCGCCCCGCTGGAATCGCTCTCATGGGGCTATGCGTTGCGATAGCCGTCGAGTTGCTCCGGCTCTATCACACGCCCTGGCTCGATGCGTTTCGATTGACGACCGCCGGCGCCTTGCTGCTTGGCAGAGTCTTCTCGGTCTGGAATATTGTGGCCTATGCTATCGGGATAGCTGCGGCCTATGCGCTTGACCCCGCACGCAGGCGATTGTCTTTCGAGCCGTAACGCGGATCTCTATGACGCTGATGATGCTACGGTTCGTCCGCGTGCCCGTCCTTGCCCCCTCTTTCGGCTCCGCCCGATGGGCTTGTAGGCACGGTAGAGGATCAGCGCGATGATCAGCCCGACATAGATATATTGCTCAAGGTCCAGGATCTTCGTCGACAGGGCAAAGTGCAGTGCTGCCGATGCGGCAATGATGTAGATGAGGCGATGGAGCCAGATCCAGTTCTTGCCCAGCCTGCGGATCGAGAAATTATTGGATGTAAGCGCGAGTGGAACAAGCATCGCCAGTGCACCCATGCCGAACATGATGAAGGGTCGCTTCACGACGTCATCAATGACGGCAGCGACGTCCAGCGCCTGATCGAGCACCATGTAGACGGTGAAGTGCATCAGAGCGTAGTAAAACGTCAGAAGGCCGAGTGCGCGGCGATAGCGCAGGTAATTCCAGCCGAGAAGGTCCCGGGCAGGGGTAACCGCAAGCGTCAGGATCAGAAAGCGAATGGTCCAGATGCCGAGGAAGAGTTCGAAGGTCTTCACTGGATCGGCGCCGAGCTGATCCGTTGCGCCGAGATAGAAGTTCCAAGCTGCGGGCAGGAGCCCTACACCATAGAGCAGCCAGACGGATACCGGCAGCCAGCGCTTCGGAATGGCGAGCGAAAACGCTGCCATCAGAAATTCACCCGGAGATCCATGCCGTCGTAGAGACCGGCGACTTCGTCGGCATAGCCGTTGAAGGGCAGGGTGGGGTGGCGATTGGCGCCGAAGAAGCCGCTTTCGCCGATGCGCCGCTCCGTCGCCTGGCTCCAGCGCGGATGATCGACGGCCGGATTGACGTTGGCGTAGAAGCCGTATTCCTGCGGGTTGGTGACCTGCCAGGTGTTCTTCGGCTGCTGATCGGTGAGCGTGATGCGCACGATCGATTTGATGCCCTTGAAACCGTATTTCCACGGCACGACGAGGCGCACCGGCGCGCCATTTTGGTTCGGCAGCGTTTCGCCATAGAGCCCGACGGCGAGCAGCGTCAGCGGGTGGCGCGCCTCGTCCATCCGCAGGCCCTCGACATAGGGCCAGTTCAGCGACTGGAAGAAGCCGGCTTGGCCGGGCATCTCCTCGGGGCGCACGACTGTCTCGAAGGCAACATATTTGGCGCTGCCCTGCGGCTCTACCTTGTCGAGAAGCGAGGCGAGCGGAAAGCCGTCCCATGGAATGACCATCGACCAGGCCTCCACACAGCGCATGCGATAGACGCGCTCCTCGATCGGAAACTCCTTCATCAGCGCCTCAATATCGAAGATGCCGGGCTTGTTGACCATGCCGTCGACCTTTATCGTCCAGGGCAGCGGCTTGAACTTGCCGGAGAGGGCTGCAGGATCGCCCTTGTCGAGGCCGAATTCGTAGAAGTTGTTGTAGGTGGTCACGTCCTTGATCGGCGTCAGCTTGTCATCGACCGTGTACTTGCTCTTGACGGTCGTAAGCGCCGCCGCACTCGCCTTGCCGGCGCCGTAGAGCGCCATGGCGCTGAGTGTTGCGGCGCCAAGAAATTCACGGCGCTTCATATAAATCTCGCGCGGCGTGATCTCGGAAGAAGGGACTTTGGGCGGACGATAGGTTGGCATGTCGAATTCCTCTTGGGCGGGGCAGCCCGCGTGAATCTTAAACGCAAATTGCGCGCTTTGGATCAGTGTGTATGCCTTGAATCCTAGCGGCGAAAAGCCAATTTTTTGTGTTCGTCCGTGATGGAATAGTCCGTAACAAAAGAGAGCTTGCGTCCGTATATGCCCGATGGTGCTACCCGTACCGCTTTGGGCGTTCCCGGTAGTGACAGCTAGGACCGATTGGATTAGGACAATTCCAAAAAGCAGCGACTGCCCGGCGTCCGCAAATCCTTTTGCCGCCCCGCATCGCCAGACAATTCCTGGAGATTGAGGAAGACACCGATGCCAGCTTATCGTTCCAGAACCACGACCCACGGCCGCAACATGGCGGGCGCGCGCGGCCTTTGGCGCGCTACGGGCATGAAGGATTCGGATTTCGGCAAGCCGATTATCGCTGTGGTGAACTCCTTCACGCAGTTCGTCCCAGGCCACGTTCACCTCAAGGATCTCGGCCAACTCGTCGCCCGCGAAATCGAAGCGGCCGGCGGCGTCGCCAAGGAATTCAACACAATTGCCGTCGATGATGGCATCGCCATGGGCCATGACGGCATGCTCTATTCGCTGCCCTCGCGCGAGCTGATCGCCGACAGCGTCGAATACATGGTCAACGCCCATTGCGCCGACGCCATGGTCTGCATCTCCAACTGCGACAAGATCACCCCCGGCATGCTGATGGCGTCGCTGCGCCTCAACATACCCACAATCTTCGTCTCCGGCGGCCCGATGGAGGCCGGCAAGGTCGTCCTGCATGGCAAGACGCATGCGCTCGACCTCGTCGATGCCATGGTTGCTGCCGCCGACGACAAGATTTCCGATGAAGACGTCAAGGTCATCGAACGTTCGGCCTGTCCGACCTGCGGTTCATGCTCCGGCATGTTTACCGCAAACTCCATGAACTGCCTGACCGAAGCCCTCGGCCTGTCGCTGCCCGGCAACGGCTCGACGCTCGCAACGCACGCCGATCGCAAGCGCCTCTTTGTCGAAGCCGGCCACCTGATCGTCGATCTCGCTCGTCGCTACTACGAGCAGGAGGATGAGAAGACCCTGCCGCGCACGATCGCCTCCAAGCAGGCTTTCGAGAATGCCATGGCGCTCGATATCGCCATGGGCGGCTCGACCAATACGGTTCTGCACATTCTGGCGGCTGCGCATGAGGGCGAGGTGGATTTCACCATGGCCGACATCGATGCGCTGTCGCGCCGCGTTCCTTGCCTCTCCAAGGTCGCGCCGGCCAAGTCCGACGTACATATGGAAGACGTCCATCGCGCCGGCGGCATTATGTCGATCCTCGGCGAGCTCGATAAGGGCGGCCTTCTCAACCGCGACTGCCCGACCGTTCACGCCGAAACGCTGGGTGACGCCATCGATCGCTGGGACATCACCCGCACCAACAGCGAGACGGTCCGCAAGTTCTATCGCGCGGCTCCTGGCGGCATCCCGACTCAGGTTGCCTTCAGCCAGGAAGCCCGCTGGGATGAGCTCGATACCGACCGCGTCGGCGGCGTCATTCGCTCGGTCGAGCATCCTTTCTCCAAGGATGGCGGCCTTGCAGTTCTCAAGGGCAATCTGGCGGTCGACGGCTGCATCGTGAAGACGGCAGGCGTCGATGAGTCGATCCTGAAGTTCTCCGGTCCGGCCAAGGTCTTTGAAAGCCAGGACGCGGCCGTGAAGGGCATCCTCGGCAATGAAGTCGTTGCCGGTGATGTCGTCGTCATCCGCTACGAAGGCCCGAAGGGCGGCCCGGGCATGCAGGAAATGCTCTATCCGACGAGCTATCTGAAGTCGAAGGGCCTCGGCAAGGCCTGCGCCCTGATCACCGACGGCCGCTTCTCCGGCGGCACCTCCGGTCTCTCGATCGGCCATGCCTCGCCGGAAGCTGCCAATGGCGGCACGATTGGCCTCGTGCGCCAGGGCGACATGATCGATATCGATATCCCGAACCGTACGATCAGCCTGCGTGTCAGCGATGCGGAGCTTGCTACCCGCCGTGCCGAACAGGACCAGAAGGGCTGGCATCCAGCCGAGCCGCGCAAGCGCAACGTCTCGACCGCGCTCAAGGCCTATGCCGCCTTCGCCACCAGTGCCGACCGCGGCGCCGTTCGTGACCTGAGCGCGCGATAAGCCGACTTGTTGCAGATTAGTTAGAGCAGCTGATTAAGAGTCAGCTGCTCTTTCATTTTCAGAGATGCCGCGTTTCCGCCGGCACGGTCCACCAGCTATTGTTCCTGCCATCGAAATATTGCACCGGCGCTTCCGCAAGCTCAGCGGGATCGAGATCGTCGAGGCAGGCGAGATTGATCGAGACATAGGCGCCGCCGACCGCCTCGACATAACCATCGCCATAAGCCGCCACCCCGCAATTGGCGCAGAAGCGGTGATGGCCGGAGAGCGTACCGAACTGATAATCGCTGATGCCGGTCTCCTCGCACAGAAGACGGAAATCCTCGGGCTTGATATTGGCGCCCCAGTAGCGGCGCTTCCAGCAGATCGAGCAATTGCACTTTCCCGTCCCTGCCTGAAGGTCGATATCGGCCTCGTAACGGATCCGGCCGCAGTGACAGCTTCCGTGATAGGTCTTCTTCATGTGTTCCTCCTTGCGCATCGTTGCATGGTATGACAACATATTGTCATTATCAACGTATGACAATATGTTGTCAATATGACGAGAAAACGTACGCCTGACGGTGATGCCTTTGCTGCTCTCTCCATCGCGGTGATCCGCCTTTCGTCCCACTTGCAGGCTGAAGGCGATGCGCTTGCCAAACCTGCCGGGCAGACCAGTGCGCGCTGGCAGGTGCTTGCTGCGGCCGACCACGCGCCGATGTCGGTGGCCGATGCAGCGCGTACGCTCGGTCTTGCGCGCCAAGGCGTACAGCGCATCGCCGATCTTCTTGAAGGCGAGGGGCTGATTGCCTACCGGGCCAACCCGGTCCACCAGCGTGCCAAGCTGATGGAGCTGACCGAAGCAGGGAAGAAAGCGCTTGCCGACATCTCCACCCGCCAGGCGGTATGGGCAAACGAACGCGGTGCCACCTATGGCGAAGAACGGCTGCGCCAGGCCGCCAACCTCATCAACGAGATGATTGTCGATTTCCAGGGCCGGGGAGATCAGGAGTGAACGTCCTCAGAGCGGACGATTGATGTTCTTGTAGGTCTCGCCGAGCTGCTTCAACCGTTCCTCATAGGCAGCACCAATGCAGGCGGCATCCGCGCCACAGGCCTGCCGCTTCTTCAGCCACGCGGTCTGCTCGTCCTGCAGCGTACCGCGCGCACCCATGGCGAGCAGGCCGGACAGCAGCTCGAAGGTAGTTACCATCTTCACATCGGCATCGTTGAGCGGCCGGTTCTCACAGATCACCTTCTCATCCGGCTGCAGCTCCTTCGCATCGCAATTGAAGCTCGCCGCCTGCGCGTTATTCGGTGCAAGAGCGAGTAATGTGGCGCAGATAGCGGCGGATAGGATGGCGGTCTTCATAATCTCTCCAGCTGTAAGGGCACTCTGTTTCGGCCTCACGGCAAAGATGATGCAACTCTGTTCTATGGCAAGGATCAACCCGCCGGGCCGCTTTCAAGATGATGTCTCTGCTCGGTGGGCGTGTCCCGTTTTTGAGCTTAGATATCAGTAACCTGCTTGATTTTGCTGATTCAAATTGCCAAATCCACGATGCCTTTGTCTTCCATGCTTCCGCCCTCTTTCCTTTCTAGCGTCGGGCGCTACAACATTTTTCGTGAGAGCATTTCAAAAGGATTCCCATGCAAGGCCTGTTCAAGCACGCCTCCGTTTCGCTTCTGGCATTGACGCTCCTGCTGCCCGCCTACGCTCA
Organism: Rhizobium sp. WYJ-E13; assembly: GCF_018987265.1. Lineage (NCBI taxonomy): Bacteria > Pseudomonadati > Pseudomonadota > Alphaproteobacteria > Hyphomicrobiales > Rhizobiaceae > Rhizobium > Rhizobium sp. WYJ-E13. The sequence continues at coordinate 1,138,213 of NZ_CP076853.1, forward strand.
GGCGCAGACCAAGACCGTGCCGGAAAGTCAGATGCAGATGCAGCTTTCTTTCGCACCTCTGGTCAAGCAGACCTCTGGCGCCGTCGTGAACGTCTATGCTGAAAAGACCATTCAGCGGCAGTCGCCCTTTGCCGGCGATCCCTTTTTCGAGCAGTTCTTCGGCCAGCAGATGCCAAACCGCTCCGAAAAGCAGTCTTCGCTCGGCTCCGGCGTCATTGTCGAGGCGAACGGCACCGTCGTGACCAATAATCATGTCGTCGAGGGTGCAGATGATATCAAGGTGGCGCTGTCGGACGGTCGCGAGTTCCCCTGCAAGGTGGTTCTGCGTGACGACCGCGTCGATCTCGCCGTGCTGAAGATCGACAGCAAGGCGGATTTCCCGGCGCTGCCGATCGGCAATTCCGATGCGGTGGAAGTGGGCGATCTCGTGCTGGCGATCGGCAATCCCTTCGGCGTCGGCCAGACCGTCACCAGCGGCATCGTTTCGGCACTTGCCCGCAATCAGGTGGTCAAGAACGAATTCGGCTTCTTCATCCAGACGGATGCCTCGATCAATCCCGGCAATTCCGGCGGCGCGCTGATGAACATGAAGGGCGAGCTGATCGGCATCAATACGGCGATCTTCTCGCGCGGCGGCGGGTCGAACGGTATCGGCTTTGCCATTCCTGCCAATCTCGTCAAGGTCTTCCTCACCTCGGCCGATTCCGGCGTCAAATCCTTCGAGCGGCCCTATATCGGTGCGAGTTTCGATCCGGTAACCTCTGAGGTCGCAGATGCACTCGGCCTCGACAAGGCGCGCGGTGCGCTGATCGCCAAGGTCACGGCGGATAGCCCGGCGGCCAAGGCCGGCCTCAAGGCGGGCGAGGTGATCACTGCCGTCGACGGCGTCTCCGTTGAACATCCAGATGCGCTTCTTTATCGATTGACGACGGCTGGCCTTGGCAAGTCGGTCAACCTAACGGTCATGGAGAACGGGCGCGAGCAGCAGGTAACGCTTGCCCTTGCCCGCGCACCGGAAACCCAGCCTCGCGATCAGCGCACGATCGGCGGACGCACGCCCTTTACCGGTGCGGTCGTGGAAAACCTTTCGCCGCGTGTCGCAGATGAGCTGAGGATGCCGCTTGATTCGACGGGTGTGGTTATCTCCGATGTGGAGGGCGGGTCTCCCGCTTCCCGCCTCGGCTTCGAGCCGAAGGATATCATCGTTTCCATCAATGGGGCCGAAGTAAAAACCAGCCGCGACCTGCAGGAGATCGCCGATTCCGATCCCAGCCTCTGGAGGGTCGAGATCGAGCGCGATGGTCAGCGTATCAGGCAGTTCTTCCGATGAGTGATGATCTCTTCGCGCCGCGAGTTCCGGAAGAGGTCGCCAGCCGGCGACCGCTTGCCGATCGCCTGCGGCCGAAGACACTCGGTGAAGTCACCGGCCAGGAGCATCTGACCGGTGAAGACGGCGTTCTGCGCCGGATGATCGAAAGCGGCTCTCTCGGCTCCATGATCTTCTGGGGGCCACCGGGCACCGGCAAGACGACAGTTGCGCGGCTGTTATCGGGCGAGGCGGGGCTGGCATTCGAACAGATCTCGGCGATCTTCTCCGGCGTTGCCGACCTGAAGAAAGTCTTCGAGGCGGCCCGCATGCGCCGCATGGACGGTCGTCAGACGCTGCTCTTCGTCGATGAGATCCATCGCTTCAACCGCGCCCAGCAGGACAGTTTCCTGCCGGTCATGGAGGATGGCACTGTCATCCTCGTCGGCGCGACGACGGAAAACCCGTCCTTCGAACTCAACGCCGCTCTTCTGTCGCGTGCCCGGGTGCTGACCTTCAAGTCGCATGACGAAGAGAGCCTTGAGGAACTGCTGAAGCGCGCCGAGACCGTCGAGCAGAGGCCATTGCCGCTGAGGGAAGATGCGCGCGCCAGCCTGATCCGCATGGCCGATGGCGATGGTCGCGCGGTACTGACGCTTGCCGAGGAAGTCTGGCGTGCTGCCCGCGAAGGCGAAACCTTCGACACCGAAGGCCTGACGCGCATCGTCCAACGCCGAGCTCCGGTCTACGACAAAGCGCAGGACGGCCACTACAATCTGATTTCGGCGCTTCACAAGTCCGTCCGCGGCTCCGATCCCGATGCCGCCCTCTATTATCTCGCCCGTATGTTCGATGCTGGCGAGGATCCGCTCTATCTCGGCCGGCGGCTAGTGCGTATGGCGGTGGAGGATATCGGGCTTGCCGACCCGCAGGCTCTGGTGATCTGCAACGCCGCCAAGGATGCCTATGATTATCTGGGCTCACCGGAAGGCGAACTGGCCTTAGCGGAAGCCTGCGTTTATCTGGCGACCGCACCGAAATCGAACGCGGTCTATACCGCCTTCAAAGCGGCGACCATGGCCGCCAAGCAGAACGGTTCATTGTTGCCGCCAAAGCATATCCTGAATGCACCGACAAAGCTGATGAAGGGCGAGGGATATGGCGAAGGCTACCGCTACGACCACGACGAGCCGGATGCCTTCTCAGGCCAGGATTATTTCCCGGAAAAGATGGGCCGCCAGACCTTCTACGATCCGCCCGAACGCGGTTTCGAACGCGAGATCCGCAAGCGGCTGGACTGGTGGGCAAAACTTCGCAAGGAGCGCAATCCGCGCTGAAATCGGGCAGCGCTGATATCAGGCGCGCTTCTGTGTTGCCGGAGCGGCGATCAGCTTGACAGAAGAATCCGCTAGCCCGTGATGGCCTTCCATATCGACGACGATATGCCAGTGGCCGCTTTCGGGAATGGCGAGCTTGACCGGCGACTTGCGCGCGACGCCGCCGATATATTTGAAATCGAGCACTTCGGTGAACCGCTGGAAGTTGGGAGCCGTCATCAGTCGCACATTGTTCACGGCGCTCAACGACACCTCGATGATCGTTCCGGCGCGCTGTTCCTTGATATCGTAATGGGTGAAGCGGAAGTTCGGTTTCGGCATTGGTCTCGCGGCACATGTAATCTCTGCATGCGGGACTTTATCAGGACGGCAGTTAAGGAAAAGTTGGAAATCTCCGCCGTGTTGCCGCTCCTGCTGTGCCAAAATGGCAGGAACGGCACAGTACTTAGTGGATATTGCCGGTGCTGCGCGCAAGAGGTGCAAAATCGAGCACCATGCCTGCGGTCGCGCGGCAGATATCATCTGGATTGTGGTTGCACTCTTCCGCAGCGAAATGGAGGGCTGCAGCTTCATTGATGAAGAGACCGCCGACGAGCCCCTCGCGATCCTGGACGATCCAGCGGCCGCCCTTGTCGCGGCCGACGGTGAATCGGGCCGGAGGGGTGGTGACGGGCGCCGAAATCTGCCGGCGTTGCTGTGCATTTGCCATTGTCGTGATCCTCGATCCGGCTCTTACTGGGAAATAAGATGGAGGCTCACCTGCACGAGCCCGGCAACGGCCATGACGGCGCCGAGCCGGGGTGCGACGGCCACAAGGCCGGCAAAGAGCGGATGGGAAGGATCGGCTGCGGCCGCATGGGCGCTTGCGTTACGTTGCAGAGGGTCAGTCTTGGCATAAGTATCAGTCAGGCGTGACATCGTTTGTCCTTTCGAAGTCTAACTCAACCGCCGTTTGAGTGTCGCGGCGGTGTCACGCTGATCAAGATAGATGCCGGCGGATAGGGTTTCCATTTGGAGCGCCAAGCGAAAATATAAAAATCTCATATGGATAGCGTCATCCGCGCGACACTGCAACCGATGAAGGGGGCAAGCGACTTGGCGATCGCAAAGCGGCTGTCGGACTCAATCGGCACAAGCGGAAGGCGAAGATCCGAAGGCGTGCCGCGCAATATCTGCAGCGCATATTTCAGCCTTGCAGGATCGTCCTCGGGGCCGAGTGCGGCCACAACCGGCAGCAGCCTGTCGCTGAGCGCGAATGCCGCCGAGATATGGCTTCCATAAGCGGCCTTCTGCAGTGACGTGACGAGCCGGGGAAGGATATTTGCGGCTGCGGACAGGATACCATCGCCGCCGGAGAGATGAAAGGGTAGGGCGGCGGCGTCGTGACTGGACAGGAATCGGAAGCGTTGCCGCAGCGCCGGCGGCAGGTTGGCGAAGCGGGCGATATCACCGGTCGAATCAACGATCGCGACGACCGCTTCGAACTCGGCGAGCCGCTCCAGCGTTTCCATGGTCAGGTCGCTTGCCGTCCGCGCCGGCGCATTCTCGATGAGAACAGGCAGGTTGGTTGCTGCGGCAATACGCTCGAAATGACGGACGATGCCCTTCTGCCCCGGCTTGGAGTAAAAAGGCACAGTCACCAGCACGGCGCGGGCGCCGCACTCTTCCGCGTCCCGTATCAGGGCGATCGTGCTTTCGGTGCAATTGGTTCCGGCCGCGGCGATCACCGGGATACGGTCCGCCGCGGTCCGGATGCAGATGTCGAGCACCATGCGGCGTTCCCGAGGTGAAAGGCTCAGTCCTTCACCCGCCGCGGTGCAGAGAGCGAGTCCGTCGACGCCGCTCAGCACCTGCCATTCAACAAGGTCCTCCAATGCTGCGCCGTCGACCTCACCGTCTCGGAACGGCGTGACGAGCGCGGTGATCGCGCCGCCTGGGCGCAGTTTTCCCGCATTGTTCATGATGGGGTCTCAGAGCGAGCCCAGGATAACATAGAGTTCGACGCAGGCGAGCACGATGCCGAACACCATCAGCGCCTGGGCCGTGCGCTTTTCGCGCATCTGCCGCTTGCCGCGCGTGATCCGGTGCGGGCGAAGCGGCAGGTATTGAGGGGACATGACATCTCGCATGGCGCTACCCTTTGCTGTTGCGGCAAAGGCTACTGCCACGTCCGATAGGAAATCCATTCGGGGTGGAGAGCGAAGATATAGGAATTGCATAAAGGGGTGTAGGCAGCCGCTCGCGAATGCGCATGCCGGCAGATTAGTAGAACGCGGGAGATTCGCTTGTTGTCATCATGACACGGCAGAGTATTCGCGAATGGCAGAAATGTACCGGCTTCCTCGTTAACGACAGGACGATAGCCACGATCGGCTATTGTGTGCCGGGCGAATTGGCGCCAGCTTCACCGAAGCTTAGCGATATCAGGTTGCAGGGCATTGCCCTCGCCGGCGCCATCGAACCAGAGGTCGTGAGTGTCGTCCTGCGTGGCGAGGGCTCTTCCGATCGCCGCATTGCCCTTCTGACGCTGCCATCTCCTGTTCAGGGAAAACAGGTCCTGAAGGTTCGTGCGGAGGCGCCTGTTGTCGGCGACCGGCTGATTATGCCGTTCCTCAAGGGGAGCTCCGCCGAATTCAGCGCCTCCATGGATGACGAATGCACCATCAGCGAAATCAGAGAGGAGTCCGTTATTGCCTATCGCTGTGATGGCGATATCGGGTCTGCTGGCGCCCCGCTGGTTTCCTTCGAAACCGGAGAGGTGATCGGCATCTACTCGTGGTCCGGTGAGAAGGCACGCTTCGGTATACGCTTTAATCCCTCGGATCTGCTGTAGGAGAGCGGCAATCAGCGGGCCGCGCCGCGCTGGTTTTCCCTGTCGAGTTGTGTCACCAGCGCCAGTACGACCTCCGACACAGGCGTCGGCACATTGGCGGTGCGCCCGAGCGCGACAACCATGCCGACGAGCGGCACGATTTCGAGCGCTTTGCCGGCCAGGAGATCCTGCAGCATCGATGTGCGCACCGGGCCGATATGGCGCGACTGCTGCAGTCTTTCTTCGATGGTGATGCTGAATGTCGCGCCGAGAGCGCTGCCGACAGCACGCACTTCGTTCATAATTTTACCGACCATGTCGAAAAGCGCAGGATCGGCCATTATATCGGTCATCAAAGCTCGCGTCAGCGCGCTGATCGGGTTGAAGGCTGCATTGCCCGTCAGCTTGTTCCAGATCTCGTCACGAATGCGCGGCGTAGTCGAGACAGTGAGGCCGGCCCTGGTGAAGAGACCAGCAATGGTTTCGAGATCGGCCGACATGTCGCCGGAGGGTTCGCCAAGCACGAAGCGGCCATTGTTGGAAAGGCGGATTTCGCCGGGATTGACGACCTCCGCACCCTGCATCGCCACGCAGCCGATCACCCGCTCCGGGCCGATCAGGCGCCACAGTTTGCCGCCGGGATCGAGCTCATCGAATTGCAGTTCGGCATGGCCGCTTTGCATATCGCGATGGAAATACCACCAGGGAATGCCGTTCAGCACCATGACGACGCGCGTATCGTCCTTCAGTAGCGCGGCCATGCCTTCCGCTGCCGGGCCGAGCTGATGCCCCTTCAGGCCGGTGATGATGAGGTCCTGCGGCGGTAGTGTCGTGGGATCGTCCGTTGCCGTGATCCGCACATTGATCAGCCTGTCGGCACCGGCTTCATGCAGGGAGATGCCATCCTTGCGGATCGCCTCCAGATGCGCGCCGCGTGCCACGACAGAGATGATCGCATCGTCGCCGAGCTGGCTTGCAAGCTTGACGGCGATCGCGCCTCCAAGGGCACCGGCCCCGTAGGTACAGATGGATATGTTCGGCATGCCTGCCTCTTCCTATTCGTGATGACGCGGTAGACATAGGCCATCGAAGCGCCGGGGCGAATGAAAATCTTGACCTGTTGAACGCTCTTCACGCCGAAATGAAACAAGCGCGCCGGCGGGCGCGCTTGTTGTCGTGGGAAAGGTCGGTCAGGCGGTCTGCTCGAAGTCCGTGGAGATGGCGAGCTTGCGCCATTGGGCAAGTTCCTTTTCGACATTGGCATGTTCCTCTTCGATCTTGGCGACCGTATCACCGCCGAAGGGCATGCGCAGCGGCGGGTTGGCGGCGTTCACCATTTCGATGATGCCGGCAGTCAGTTTGGCCGGATCGCCCGGCTGGGCATGGTTGGCACTGGCTGCGAAGTCGCGCATGTTGCCGGCCGGTGTGCCGATATAGTCGGGGATTGAGGCTGGGCTGATTGCCAGCGAATTGTCATGCAGGAAGTCCGTGCGGAAGAAGCCGGGCTCGATGATCGTGACCTTGATGCCGAAAGGCTCGACTTCGGTCGCCAGCGATTCCGACAGACCCTCGACAGCGAACTTCGTGGAGCCGTAGACACCCCAGCCGGGAAAACCATAGTAACCACCGATCGAGGAAAAGTTCAGGATGTGGCCGGCGCGCTGGCGGCGCATATAGGGCAGCACGGCGCGGGTGACCTTCAGCAGACCGAAGACGTTGGTGGCGTAGATCTTTTCGATCTCGTCGGCAGTGGCTTCCTCGACGGCGCCGAGCAGGCCGTAGCCGGCATTGTTGGCGAGGATATCGATGCGGCCGAAGCGGGAAACGGCGGCGGCAGCAGCTTGCCTGGCCTGGTCTTCATTGGTGACGTCGAGAGCGACGGCAAGCAGGTTCGGATGATCGCCGAACTGTTCGGTAATGGTCTTGGGGTTGCGGGCGGTCGCAACGACAGCGTCGCCGCTGGCAAGAGCGCCCTTGGTCATCAGCGCGCCGAAGCCGCGCGATGCACCCGTGATGAACCAGACTTTCATGGCAATTCCCTTTCGTCAGATTGTTTGTTTCAGCAGTTCGTTGCTGACGGAGAGGAATTTGACGCAAATCTCGCTCATGTATAAGGTTTGTTATTTGAGAGATTATGATGAGTGAAATTCAGTAATGAGGGCAACCGAACTTTCCGAAATGGCAGCTTTCGCCGCTGTTGCCAGACACAAGAGCTTCCGCAAGGCGGGAGAGGAAAGGGGCGTGACCGCCTCCGCGATCAGCCACGCCGTCCTCAATCTGGAGGATCGCATCGGCATTCGCCTCTTGAACCGCACGACCCGCAGCGTCTCATTGACGGAAGCCGGAGAACTGCTCCGGTCTCATCTCGATCCGGCCTTCGGTGAAATCAGCGCCGCGCTCGATGCGCTGAACCGCTTCCGCGATACACCTTTCGGTCGGGTCCGCATCAATGTCGGCAATTCCATTGCGCCTTTCGTCGTCGGTCAGGTCATCGGGCCGCTTCTGATGAAGAACCCCAATCTGCAGCTCGAAATAGCCGCAACGGACAGGCTAGTGGATATCGTCGAGGAGGGTTTCGATGCAGGCATCCGTTTCGGTGAGCGTGTCACGGAGGGTATGATCGCAGTTCGCATCAAGCAGCGCATGCGCCTCGTCGTCGTCGGTTCGCCCGCCTATCTCGAAACGAGACCATTGCCGGAAACGCCGCATGATCTGAAGCGGCATATCTGCATACAGAACATGTTTCCGTCAGGCGCGCGTTATCCCTGGAATTTCGAAAAAGACGGCCAGGCCATCACCTTCCATCCTACGGGTCCGTTGTCCCTTGACGACCATGAATTGATGACAACGGCCGCCCTCAGCGGTGTGGCGCTCGCCTATGTCTGGGAGGGCAGGGTGGCACCGCTGATTGCAAGCGGCCAGCTCGTTCAGGTGCTGGACGAATGGTGCCAGCCGGAAGAGCCGCTTTATCTCTACTATCCCAGCCGACGGCACATTTCGGCGGGCTTCCGCACAGTGATCGACGCGATCCGCGGCGACTAGCGTCGTGCGTCCATTCGGGCGCACGAAGCTCTAACTCTTTGAATCTGCGCATCAGCCTTTCCGAAAATCGATGCCGATTTTCGGAAAGCCTGATGCTGTAGTCGTCAGAGTTTTTGGAACTCCAGCCGGTAGACGACATCCTCTCCCGTTATCGGGTCGGTGGCGGGTGCATCGCTGATGACGAGTATGTCACCCTCCATATGCACCGGGCGGATAAGGGGCCGCTCCCATGTCGGATTCCAGGCGGCCTCGACGTGATGGATCACCTTGTCGCCCTCCAGAGTATATTCGGCCGTATAGGCCAGCATCGTATCGAAGAGTGCGGCCTTTTCACTGTCGTTGGGCGCTTTGCTGTTGGGTTTCGGTCTGCGCCGGTTGGCAACGAAGGCCATCATCCGGCCATCGGCGTGATAGGCGATATATCCGATGGGATCGGCACCCATGGCGTCGCTGACTTTCCCCGTCGCAACGACGGTTCGTGTCCACGAGATCATGCGCCACGTTCCGATAAGGGCGGCTCTGTCCATGATTACCCCTCCTTAAGGTAGTCTAGCACAACTAGAAATGCAGGCTATGAATCCGGAGCCTTTCCTGGTCACAATGTTCCAATCAGAGCAGGAGAAGCTTCCGGCGATCAGTCAAAACTCCCTTTTGACTCTCGGTGGCGAAGTGGTGAAGATGCGCCGCACGAAGGAAGAGCAGCGCCGGAGGGGCGAATGAGAAAGCCGTTTTTTTCTGCTGGCAGTCGGTGGAAAATGGAATATCGCAAAGGGCTGCTGTCAGTGCTTGCAGCTATGATGTTGTCTACCCTTCCGCTGGAAATATCGGCGCAGGAAATGCCGGCACAAACACCGGCATCCAGGGAGCAGGTCGAAAAGCTGCTTTCCCGCTGGAAAGAACATTTCAAGGGTGCGGAGACCCTGCGGGATCGGCGCACCGCTTTCCGCGGTTTCATGGAATCGCTGCCGGAGCCGACACGCGTCCAGATCCGGCATGTCGATGCCGATGGCGTCGATGCCGAACTTGTCTGGCCTGCGCGCCTTCATCATCCGATCGGCCGGCGCGTGATCCTCTTCATCCATGGCGGCGGCTTCTACAGCGGTTCCATCCGCACACACCACCTGATCGCCGGTTCGCTCGCCAAGGCAGCGTCCAGCGATGTGTTGCTGATGGATTACAGACTGACGCCTGAATATAGCTATCCGGCACAGGTCAATGATGCGCTCACCGCCTACCGCTGGCTGCTCGACAGCGGCTACAGCAACGGAAATATCGTGGTGATCGGCGATGGTGCTGGTGGCAATCTGGCGCTCGAAGCCGTGTTGCGACAGATGCGTTCCCGTCAGCCGCTGCCGGCAGCCGTCGTGGCGCTGAGCCCGATCACCGATTTATCCGCCTCAGGTGCCTCGGTCACAGCGAATGCCGCCAATGATCCGGTGCTGGACAAGGATGCGCTGGACGTGTTGCGCAAGGCCTATCTCGGCAATAATTCCGCAACGGATCCCAATATTTCTCCACTCTATGCCGATCTCTCGGGTTTTCCGCCCTTGCTGCTGCAGGTCGGTTCCGGCGAGCTGCTGCTCGACGATACGCTGCGGCTTGCCGACAAGGCGCACAAGGCGGGCGTCGACGTGACGACGCAGGTCTGGCCGGGAATGCCGCATCAATGGCAGCTTTTCCCCTCGGTGCTGGATGATGCTGACAAGGCGGGCCAGAAGATCGCCGAATTCGCGATCGCGCATTTTGCAGATCCACCAGCGCAGTAAGGACCAATCCGGAACTGCACGATCGCAGTTCTTACGAGTGGCCCGAATTCAGCCCCTCGATCGGCCGGCCGATGGCGAGATTCTGACGCAGCTTGGGATCTAGCCGCTCGGCATAGGCATGATCGGGCGCGGCACCCAGCGCATCCAGCATCTTGGAGAAGAAGCAGCGCGCGGCGGCTGCCGCTGTGACATCGAAGATCTCTGCGTCATCAAGTCCATGCCGCTTCAAGCCATCGATGTCCTGCTGCGTCACTGAGGTCGCATCGCGTGCCACCTTGGCAGCAAAATCCATGATCGCCCGCTCGACGGCATCAATGGGCGCTTTCTCGCTGCCACCGGCCACTGCCGAAAGGCTTTCATTGGTAAAACCGTCGCGCAGCAGTGCGGAACCATGGGCCAGCATGCAATAGGATGACTTGAGCTCCCTGGCTGCCGCCAGCGTGACCAGTTCATAACGCCGCTGGCTCATATGGCCGCGAATGCTGGCAAGCAGCGTCCCCCAGTTTTCCATCACTTCAGGCCGATGGCCGAAGGCTCGGTACATGTTCGGCAGATAGCCGTAGCTCGCTTCGGCCGAGGCGTACATCGAAGCCGTCTTCTTGCTGGCGGATGCATCGGGGGTATGAATGAAGGCCATGGCGTGATCCTCCCTTGATCCAGTGGGAGAATAGAGCGGCGCCTGATGACATCAATCGGCCTGCCGATTGCTTTCCGCAAAATGGATGCCGGATACCTTGGCCGGTCGCCCGGTTTCCCGTTGGCGGTGTAATGGCAGGATCTGATGTTCCGTCAGAGTGTGGCAGTGACCGTGAGGCTCAAGGAAAAAGGGGCGAATGAGGCTTAGTCTCGGCTCTGGCAGCCGGTGGGACTTAAGACGCGGCTACAAATTTCTGCAGGCTCCGTGAATGACGAAATCTTGATTGCTCACGCGGTTCCCGGAGCTTCGGACCAGCCTATCTGCTTGGCTATGGCACGAGCCTGTGATGGGGTTCTGATGTCGTCGTTTATCGGTATGGGGGTAGATAAAATGTCCCAATTTCGAAAACTGTTGGCAGCCGGGGCAACTGTCGTCGTCATAGCCATGGCATCGTCCTGCACGACGAGCCCGGATAGTTCGATCCAGACCGGCTCGGTCGGCTATGGGCAAAGCGCCGACTTTGGGCTCCGACCGGCGTGCCTGGGTGGATTTGGCAACGATAGGCCTTGCAGTTATTGACAAATTGCCGAGCCACCAGACGAAGCTCCGAAGTTGACTGAACGCTGGATCGCTAGAGAAGCGGGCCAGGGAAAGACGAATTTCGCCATTGAAGCCATTGAAAACGATCCAATATTGTCAGATAGGCTGAGGTGATGCAAAAGGACGCAGTTTTCTGTGATGGCGGAGCTTCGCATATCGCTGCCGGTGACATAGAGTGCAAGAAATCGATAATCGCTTGATTACACCACGCCGACCTCGCTTAGCAGGCGGTACATTTTCATAACCTATGGGAGCTGCATGATGGAATATCGTCGTTTAGGAAAGTCGGGTCTGAAAGTGAGCGAGTTCTCCTTCGGATCGTGGGTCACGTTCGGCAAGCAGGTCAATGGCGGCGACGCCGTCGACCTCATGAAGCTCGCCTACGACAATGGGATCAACTTCTTCGACAATGCGGAAGGGTACGAAAGCGGCAAGTCCGAAATCGTCATGGGCGAGGCGCTGAAGTCGCTTGCCTGGAGCCGCGACAGCTACGTCGTTTCGAGCAAAGTCTTCTGGGGCGGCCAAAAGCCGACGCAACGCGGCCTGTCGCGCAAGCATGTGACGGACGCCTGCCACGCAGCGCTGAAAAGGTTGCAGGTGGACTATCTCGACCTCTACTTCTGCCACCGCCCGGATATCGACACGCCGATCGAGGAAACGGTCCGGGCTATGCACGATCTCGTCGCCCAGGGCAAGGTTCTCTACTGGGGAACGTCGGAATGGTCCGCGCAGCAATTGACGGAAGCCTATGCCGTTGCCCGCGACCTGCGCATCACGCCGCCAACCATGGAACAGCCGCAATACAATATCTTCGAACGCCAGAAGGTCGAGGCCGACTACCTGCCGCTCTACGACCTGATCGGCCTCGGCACCACCATCTGGTCGCCGCTCGCCTCGGGCGTGCTCACCGGCAAATACAATGACGGCGTACCGGCCGACAGCCGTATGAACCTGCCCGGCTACGAATGGCTGAAGGAAAAATGGTCCACCGATGCCGGCCGCGCCCAGCTCGAACAGGTTCGCCAGCTTGCAAAGCTCTCAGACGAGATCGGCCTGTCGATCACCCATCTCGCCCTTCTCTGGTGCCTCGCCAACAAGAACGTCTCTACCGTCATCCTTGGAGCATCGCGCGCAAGCCAGTTGCAGGATAATCTCGCGGCCCTCTCGCACAAGGACAAGGTGACGGCTGACGTAATGGAGCGGATCGACAGCATCGTCGGCAACAAGCCGGAAGCACCGCGTCGCTTCTAGACAGGGCCAAAGCCGGATCGGGTATCTTTCCCTTGTCTTTATTCCAATACGAAATGGCCGGACCTTTTGGTTCGGCCGTTTCATTTTTACCGCGCTTCATTGACCGCTCGTCAGAGCGGGCAGCTGATCGCTGTATCTGTCACAGGTTGATGGTCACTGTCGTTCCTGTCGGATTGCCTTCGAGGGCCACGCTCCCGCGGTGACGGGTCACGATCTGCTTCACGATGCTCAATCCGAGGCCGGCACCCGTGCTCCGCGGCGTGACTCTGTAAAATGGTTCGAACACGAGATCTCGATGCGCTGCTGGAATGCCGGGGCCTTCGTCCGAAACCGAGATGCCTCCACGTTCGGACACGCGAACGGATATCGTGCCGGAATTTCCTCCATGGTCGATCGCATTGCGTACAAGGTTGCCTATGGCGCGTGACATCGCCGACCGACTTGCCAATCGATACAGCTCGCCCACTTCACTATCGAACGAGATTTCATATCCATTTCTGATGGCAAGTGGAGCTTGGTCGGCGACGACGTTCCTGGCGACCTCCACCAAGTCGGCTTGTTCAAACGGCTCCGGCGACTGCTCGCTCCGTTCGAAGTCGAGCAATTGCTCCGCCGTCTCCCGCAGACGCCCGATGTCATCCATCATGGTCTCGCGCGTACTTCCTTCCAGGGTCGTATCGATACGCGTCTGCATAACGGCGATCGGTGTGCGGAGCTCGTGTGCGGCGTCAATCAGGAAACGTTCTCTGGCTGCGAACTGCTGCTCAAGGCGCTCCAGGACGGAATTGAATGCGTGGATGAGCGGAACGACCTCGCTCGGAACCCGATCCACCGGCAGACGGGATCCGGGCTGGCGCGGGTCGATCTTCGGCGCTTTCCGAACGACGTCGCTCAGTCCTGAGAGCGAACGCCTGACCAGTCGCGGCACGACGAAGAAGAGCGCGGGTAAGGTAACTGCAAGCAGGGGCACGTAGATCTTGTACGCCTTGCCGAGAATCGCAAGGAATATCGACTCGTCTCCGTTGCGACCGCCATAGAGCACCCGAATCTCGGTCTTATTGATCTCGATGTCGTCGACTGAAGCCGGTACAGGGACGTTTGCCCCTGTGCCACGAATGTCGGCGTCTTTGATAAGCGGCACGAACTCGGCAAGTCGCGTATACGCAGGTGGAATGTTTCCATATGCCACAGCCGTTCCGTCCGGGGCGGCGGCGTAAAAAAAGAGATTGGGGTTGTCGTTCTTGAATGCTGTTAGCTGTTCGCTGTCCTTGATGCGAAGTCCTCGCCCAGGTTCGTAGTTCAAGGACCCTTCCAGAGCATTCAGAAGCCGGTACTGCATACTGACGTTCGGAGAATGGATCATCGCTCCATAGATGCATAGCCCGACGATTACCAATGCCGTGATAACGACGAACAGCAGGCTGAGCTGCCAACTCAGTCTCCACCACAGCGACGACGTATTCGGAAATCGCATCAACGCTCCTTAAGCAGGTATCCGACCCCGCGGATGTTGTGGATGGACACGCCGGCATCTGTGTCGGCCAGGCGTTTTCTCAGTCGCGAGACATGAGCATCCAGCGCGTTGGATTGGATAGTTTCCTCGTAATTGTAGATTTCGGTTTCCAGCACCGATCTGAGGACGGTCTTACCTTTTCGCTTCGCAAGGGTAACGAGCACCATCAGCTCTCGACGAGGCAGGTCGAGCTGCAGCTCGCCGACCATGACGTCCATCCGGATCGGATCCACGGTGATCCGTCCGACCGCGATGGACGGCTCCGCCAGGCCCGACGGGCGTCGCAATAGCGCGCGCAACCGAGCGAAAAGCTCCTCCATCAGAAACGGCTTGCCCAGATAGTCGTCGGCGCCAAGGTCCAGGCCCGCGACCCTTTCCTTCGGCTCGTTTCTGGCAGTCAGCACGATGACCGGCGTGACGACGCCGGAGCTTCGTAACCAAGGGATGAATGTGATGCCGTCACCGTCCGGCAGGCGTCTGTCGAGAACGATCGCATCGTAGGTCTGTTGTCGTGCCAGTTCGATTGCATCCCCAAGAAGAGCGGTGTGGTCCACCGCGATGCCCTTCTTGCCGAGTGAGGCCGCAACCGCTTCCGCCAGCCTTGTCTCGTCTTCGACCAACAGGATCTTCATGCATCACCCACCTTTCCGATCCTATGTTCACGACGACTATTGCGACAGGATTACGGCGTGAGCGTTTCGAATGGGGGAGGACGTGGGGCGTTGCGAGCCGGATAAATGAGATCGCATGATCGTACATCTTTCGCCGCAAGAGCAATAGTGAGGTGATCTGAGCCCGGTAAATCCCATGAGATTGCCAATCGCCTCTGAACAGAAAACTCCAGGCGCTTGCACGCCTGGAGTTATTTTCCGATCTGTCTGTTCTGAAGGAAATCGGACCTCTGTCCGAGCGGGTCAGTTTTCGATTGGTTGCAGTGAGTGCTCAATCGAAAGATGTAAAGCCGCCCCTTTTCCTCAAATGTTGACCGGGTTTAGCTGCGCGTAACAACTAAATTTCCCGAAGAAATCAGCTGCACCCACTCGTTGCACCGCAAGTGTCGCACTTCTCACAAGTCCCATTGCGCACCATCGTGAAGTTCTGGCACTCGCTGCACATGTTACCCGTATAGCCCTGCATGATCGAGCGGGCGCGGCGTTCAGCCTCCACCTTCTTGGCTTCCGTCTTGGCGGTTGCAGCGTCGGCTGCGGCCTTGTCGGAGAAAAGGGCGGTTGCGTCTGCGCCGGCTTCTTCGAGCACTTCCTCGGCGATCTCTTCAGCCAGTTCCTTGGCGCGCTCTTCGTAATCGCGCTTGAAGGCGACGATTTCGGAGGTGGAGATGGCGACTGTCGGCTCCAGCTTACGGGCTGCTGCACCCGCAAAGGAGGTCACCGAGCCGGTCGAGGAGGCGCGGGCAGGGGCTGCCGTTGCCGCACCCTTGGGTTCGCCAAGCTGACGGTCGCTGCCGGTGTTCGAGACCAGCGTCGGCTTGTAGCCGCGGGTCCAGCCGGTCGAGACGAGGTTCGTCTTGCCTTCCTGGATGCCCTTGCCGAGCGCCGTGTTGGAGAAGTCGGACGTATCGACATGGGCGAGGTCGTGACGGCCGAGATAGGAGACGGCGAGTTCGCGGAACACGTAGTCGAGGATCGATGTTGCGTTCTTGATCGCGTCATTGCCGATGACGATGCCGGCCGGCTCAAACTTGGTGAAGGTGAAGGCCTCCACATATTCTTCGAGCGGCACGCCATATTGCAGGCCGAGCGAGATGGCGATGGCGAAGTTGTTCATCATTGCACGGAAGGCAGCACCTTCCTTGTGCATATCGATGAAGATCTCGCCGAGACGGCCGTCGCCGAATTCGCCGGTACGGAGATAAACCTTGTGACCGCCGACGGCAGCCTTTTGGGTGTAGCCCTGGCGACGGTTCGGCAACTTCTCGCGTTCGCGGGAAACACGCTCGATGACCTTCTCGATGATCTTTTCGGTGACCGTCACGGCCTGGGCTGCGAGCGGCTGCTGGATCAGATCTTCCAGCGCATCTTCGTCGCTCTCGTCCTCGATCAGCGAAGCGTTGAGCGGCTGCGAAAGCTTGGAGCCATCACGGTAGAGGGCGTTTGCCTTCAGGCCGAGCTTCCAGGACATCATATAGGCATTCTTGCAATCCTCGACGGTCGCCTCGTTCGGCATGTTGATCGTCTTCGAGATCGCACCCGAGATGAAGGGCTGGGCAGCCGCCATCATGCGAATATGGCTTTCGACCGAGAGGTAACGTTTGCCGATCTTGCCGCACGGATTGGCGCAATCGAAGACCGGCAGGTGTTCCTTCTTGAGGAAAGGCGCACCTTCCAGCGTCATCGCACCGCAGACGTGGATGTTGGCGGCCTCGATGTCCTTCTTGGAGAAGCCGATATGGTCGAGCAGGCTGAAGCTCATGTCGGTGAGCTGTTCGTCGGAGACCTTCAGGGTGGTCTTCAGGAAGTCGGCGCCGAGCGTCCACTGGTTGAAGACAAACTTGATGTCGAAGGCGCTCTTCAGAGCCGCATTGACGGCTTCCACCTTCTCGTCGGTGAAGCCCTTGGCCTTCAGCGTCGAGGGGTTGATGGCCGGAGCCTGGTTGAGGTTGCCGTGGCCGACAGCGTAAGCTTCGATCTCGGCGATCTGGCTTTCGGGATAACCGAGCGTGCGCAGCGCATCCGGAACGGCGCGGTTGATGATCTTGAAATAGCCGCCGCCGGCGAGCTTCTTGAACTTTACGAGCGCGAAGTCAGGTTCGATGCCGGTCGTGTCGCAATCCATGACGAGGCCGATCGTGCCGGTCGGGGCGATGACTGAGACCTGCGCATTGCGGTAGCCATGCTTTTCGCCGAGTTCGAGCGCCTTGTCCCAGGCAGCCATTGCATGGGCTGCCAGATCCTGGTCGGGGTTTTCTTGATGGATCAGCGCAACCGGGTTGACCGAGAGAGCCTCGTAGCCAGCATTCTCGCCATGGGCGGCGCGGCGATGGTTGCGGATGACGCGCAGCATGTGCTCGCGGTTCGGCTCGTAGTTCGGGAACGGGCCGAGTTCGGCAGCCATTTCGGCCGAGGTTGCGTAGCAGATGCCTGTCATGATCGCCGTCAGCGAGCCGGCAATGGCGCGGCCTTCCGCGCTGTCATAAGGGATGCCAGTCGACATCAGCAGGCCGCCGATATTGGCGTAGCCGAGGCCGAGCGTGCGGTATTCGTAGGAAAGTTCGGCGATGCGCTTGGACGGGAACTGCGCCATCATGACCGAGACTTCGAGCACGACGGTCCACAGGCGAACGGCATGTTCGTAGTCGCCGATATTGATGCGCTTGGTGGCCTTGTCCTTGAACTGCAGGAGGTTCAGCGAAGCGAGGTTGCAGGCCGTGTCGTCGAGGAACATATATTCCGAGCACGGGTTAGAGCCGCGGATCGGGCCGCCGGCCGGCGAGGTGTGCCAGTCGTTCATCGTGGTGTTGAAATGGATGCCCGGATCGGCCGATGCCCAGGCGGCATAGGAAATCGTTTCCCAGAGATCGCGGGCCTTCAGCGTCTTCATCACCCGGCCGTCCTTGCGGGCGGTCAGGTTCCAGTCGCCATCTTCTTCGACAGCGCGCAGGAAGTTGTCCTTGATCGAGACGGAGTTGTTGGAATTCTGGCCGGAGACGGTGAGATAGGCTTCCGAATCCCAGTCCGTGTCGTAGGTCTTGAACTCCATGTCCTTGTAGCCCTGGCGGGCGAACTGGATGACGCGCTGGACATAGTTTTCCGGAACCTGATCTTTCTTGGCAGCGCGGATTTCGCGCTTCAGGGCCGGGTTCTTGGCCGGGTCGAAGCAATCACCATTGTCGCCTTCGCAATTGACGCAGGCCTTCATGATCGCCTTCAGATGCTGGGCGACGACCTTGGAGCCGGTCACGAGAGCGGCAACCTTCTGCTCTTCCTTGACCTTCCAGTTGATATATTCCTCGATATCAGGATGGTCGATATCGACGACGACCATCTTGGCCGCACGCCGGGTCGTACCACCAGACTTGATGGCGCCGGCAGCGCGGTCGCCGATCTTCAGGAAGCTCATCAGGCCGGAGGAGCGGCCGCCGCCGGAAAGCTTTTCGCCTTCGCCGCGCAGCATGGAGAAGTTGGAACCCGTGCCGGAACCGTACTTGAAGAGACGGGCTTCACGCACCCAGAGGTCCATGATGCCGCCTTCGTTGACGAGGTCGTCTTCGACGGACTGGATGAAGCAGGCATGCGGCTGCGGATGTTCGTAGGCCGATTTGGATTTGGTGATCTTGCCGGTGAAGGGATCCACATAGAAGTGGCCCTGGCCGGGGCCGTCGATTCCATAGGCCCAGTGCAGGCCGGTATTGAACCACTGCGGGGAGTTCGGGGCGACGCGCTGCGTGGCGAGCATATAGGCAAGCTCGTCCTTGAAGGCAGCTGCATCTTCCTCCGAAGAGAAGTAGCCCCCCTTCCAGCCCCAATAGGTCCAGGTGCCGGCGAGACGATCGAAGACCTGGCGCGCGTCGGTTTCCGAGCCGGTCTGTTCGTCCTTCGGCAGGCCCTTCAGCGCCGCGTCGTCGGCTACAGAGCGCCACAGGAAAGAGGGGACATCGTTCTCTTCGACCTTCTTCAGGCGGGCCGGGACGCCGGCCTTGCGGAAATATTTCTGCGCCAGAACGTCTGTCGCGACCTGGGAGAACTGCGCGGGAACGTCGATGTTTTCGAGGCGGAAGACGATAGAGCCGTCAGGGTTCTTGATCTCGCTCGTCGCCTTGCGGAATTCGATATCCGCATAGGCGCCTTGACCAGCCTTCGTAAACCGACGTTCGATGCGCATGTCCTTAACCTCTTGTTGGCGCCCGAAAGGGCACAAAATTTCCGTCCGGCTACACGTTGTCCCTTCGCGCAGCCGATGCTCGTTCCGTCTCGTGACAGGATTGTCATCCGAAGATGACTTTCCTGTATCTTGTGGTGAGGCTGGCTGCAAACGCTAAATATAGTGTTAACAGCTAAATTTTACCAGTCCCCGATATCGCTTTTTGAGGCTGGAAAAACGCGCAAAAAACCCTGCGGGCGTCACCGTTTCCGATGGTTCAACACCCTGATTCCGCGTTCGATTTTCCTTGGGAGAACCGGGCTCGTTACCTCCGATTCAGTCGCCGCCGCAACATCTGAAACATTAAGTTTGAAACGGCTGATTCCGTCAAGGGGTGGAACGTAACCGTTTGCTAACCACAACATCTTGTGGATGTCCTTGTGGAGACTGGGGAAAATCGGGGTAAGCCTGAAAATACAAGGGGTTGCGGCGGTGGTTTAACGAGGGAAGGAGCGGAATGTCAGAAAAATCGAGTGCGGCAAAAGTTAGGATGGCTTTTACGACGTAAATGCGCTTATCGATTCGTTCAGGGAAATCAGCAGTTTCTAGAGGGCGTCGATGGCGATCGTAACGGTCGCGGTGCCAATCGGCTTGCCCTTTTCGTCGGTGACGACGAAGCTCGCCTGAGTCTCCAGATGCTGCGTCGACTCGTCGCGTTCCGCCCGGCCGACATAGATATCCGGCGAACCGAGGGCGAAGGTTTTCAGAAATTTGTCCTCGTCACCTTGCCAGTAGTCCGTCGTGATGGTGCTCTGGCCGACATTCAGCCCGTGACGGTCCGTGACGAAGAACTCGATGATCGCTCCCTGCGAATCGTCCTGCTTCGATTTGAGATAATGCGAGATGGATTTAGCCATCAGCACCCTGACCATCTGGAAATCGCCCTGCGCGACCTCGGCCCGGTACGTTTCGTCGAGCACCCGCATGTCCATCTCGCTGACATCGCCGAATTTGGCGTTCTGCTCCTCGATCGCCTTCATGACGACAGGAGCCTCGACCATCGGCCGGACCAGCTTTTCGACATAGTCACGCACGATGCCGATATAGACCGGCTCAGCCCCGGCAGGCGAATAAGGAAACAGGCAGCAGATCAGCCCGAAGGCTGCCGTTCGAATCTTGCCCCAGCATGCCATTGCGCTTCCCCAACCGCATTCAGTCGCACCTTGCATCCGGCCTCTACGACCGGTAGTTGCCTGACGCTATGCTAATAAAATAAAACGGACGTTACCGAACCGGGGCTGGAATCCGCTATCGGGGAGACAAAAATTGGGACAATTTCCGGTCGTAAAACCGGAGGTTGCTCGCGTTGGCGGCTATTAGAGCAATTCCAGCAAAAGTGCGAAGCGGTTTTGCGTCCGGAATTGCGTGGAAACAAAGGATACTCTAGCCGCGCGCGCCCTTGGCGATCGGCTCCTGGTAGGTGAAGCCCATATCCCAGGGGAAATAGATCCAGGTGTCCTGGCTGACTTCGGTGATGAAGGTATCGACCGTCGGCACGCCCTTGGGCTTGGCGTAGACGCAGGCGAAATGCGCCTTGGGCAGCATGCCGCGCACTTGAGCGGCGGTCTTGCCGGTATCCGTGAGATCGTCGACGACAAGAACGCCTTCGCCGCCGTTTTCCATGAGCTCGGGCGCAATGCCCTTGAGCAGCACCATGTCGCCCTGATTGACGTAGTCGTGATAGGAGGCGACGCAAACTGTTTCGATGAGACGGATGTTCAGTTCGCGCGAAATGATCGCCGCCGGAACAAGGCCGCCGCGCGTGATGCAGACGATCGCTTTGAATTCCTGGCCGAGGCCTGCAAGCCGCCAGGCAAGCGCGCGCGCATCGCGGTGGAACTGATCCCAGGAAACGGGAAAGGCTTTATCGGGAAGGGACATCGGGCTGCTCCGCGGCATGGAAAAAACGACACGCCGTTTGCCGGCGACCGAATGAACATCGGCTGGCAAAATGCAAATCGCGCAGCCGGAACTGCGCGATGGATGCCGAAGCCTGATATCATCGGTCGCCGCAATTAGCGGGATTTGGAGGCAAAAGGCAAGAGCGGGCTTAACGCGAGAGCAATGTCAGCGCCGTCATGGACTGCAAAAGTGTCTTCGTCGTCCCGCCGAAGATCGCCTGCCACAGCCAGGAATGCGTGTAGGCGCCCATGACCAGAAGGTCGATGCTGTCGTCCGAAAGCCGGTTCTCGATGATGTGCGAGGCGTTCTTGTCGCCGCTTGCGGTCGTGGCGAGCGTTACGTTCACCCCGTGACGGGCAAGCGTTGCGGCGATGTCCGCGCCGGCTGTGGTTGGCGACTGCGTGGCCGTTTCGGCCGGATCGACCGAGAAGATCTCCACCGCTTCGGCAGCCTTCAGGATCGGCAGGGCGTCGAAAGTGGCGCGTGTGGCTTCCTTGGAGCCGTTCCAGGCAATCAGTACGCGCTTGATCGGCTTCTGCTGGCGAATGATGTAGGGGATCATCAGCACCGGGCGGCCGCTTTCGAACAGGAAGTCATCGACATCAACATGACTGTCGGAGGGCCTTGCCGGATCGGCCTGCGAGGCGATCAGCAGGTCGGCGCTGCGCGCGCTTTCGATCAGCGGCGCCGAGCCGTATCCCGTCGAAGTGGCAAAGGCGCGCCATTCGAAGGAAGCACCGGAAGCCTCCCCACGGGCGCGGAAAATCCGCTCGACCTCGACAGTTTCGGAATGGGCCATATCCTGAAGCGCCTGCACGGCGACCGGATCGGGAATTTCCATCGGCGCGAGCAGCGGCACGGCGGCGATCGTTTCGGCATGCAGGCCGATCACGTGGGCGCTGCTTTCAGCGGCAATGGCAAAGGCGAAATCGGCAACGGCGGCGCTATTGTCTGCTGTATCCAGAATGGCAAGAATGGTTTTATAAGACATATCAATTCTCCTTTGCGGCTGAAATGATGGTCCGCGAGGAAAGAAATGTACCGGGACACGCTGCGGTTCCTTGACCGGGATCAAGACCGCAGAACCTCTCACGCTTCCGCCTGATAGTTTTCGGCAATGTCCTTCCTGCGTCTGATATCCTCGATCATGGCCCGCACGTCCGCACCCGCAGACTCGATCACATCCTGCGAGCGACCGCGCACGACGATTTCGGTCGAGAATTTCTGCCCGACATACCGGGGATAGGAGCCGATGCTGGTTTCCGGATGCGCCTTCTGGATCGCCGTGAGCGGCGTTCCGATCTCGCCTTCGCCATAGGGGCAGGCGATAGCGAGCGAGAGGACGGGCGTGCCTGTCCTCAGCGTCGGCAGCACATTGTCGACCATGGCCTGGAAGACCTGCGGAACGCCGGCCATCACATAGACATTGCCGATGACAAAGCCGGGCGCTGTCGAAACCGGGTTGGCGATATGTGCGGCGCCGCGCGGCATGCGGGCCATGCGCTGGCGGGCCTCGGTGAATTCCATTTCGCGGCGCCTGTACATTTCCGCAAGCAGCGCCATCGCCGCCGTATCATGCTGGCAGGGCACGCCGAAAGCCTTCGAGACGGCATCCGCAGTGATATCGTCATGCGTCGGCCCGATACCGCCCGAGGTGAAGACATAATCGTATTTGCCGCGAAGCGCATTCAGTGCCTCGACGATAGCATCCTCCTCGTCGGCAACGATGCGCACCTCTTTCAGGTCTATGCCCGAAATGGTCAGCATGTCGGCGAGGTGGCCGATATTCTTGTCCTTGGTGCGGCCGGAAAGAAGCTCGTCGCCGATGGCTAGCATGGCGGCGGTAACGACGGTCTCATTGCTCATGGGGATATTTCCGTGGTGTGAAGCTTGGAAATAGGTAGCGCCGTTTGGCCGTTTTGCAAACGCCAAAGCGGCCAAACGGCAAGCCCCCTCAACCGGAGACGAAACGGCAAGTGAATTTTCGTCTACAGGCGGTGAACAGTGAGTTCTTGCGCGCGGGGCTATGTTGAACCAGATGCGCTGGTAGAACGTTCGTGGTCAGGAAATTCAATCAATCCTTGGAGATAACAATGGCGAAGATTCTCGTCCTCTACTACTCGGCTTACGGCCACATCGAAACCATGGCTTATGCCGTAGCCGAAGGCGCGAAGTCCGCCGGCGCTGATGTCGTCGTCAAGCGCGTTCCGGAATTGGTTTCGGAAGAAGTCGCCAAGGCTTCCTATTACAAGCTCGATCAGGCAGCCCCGATCGCCACCGTCGACGAACTGGCTGATTACGATGCGATCATCGTCGGTGCCGGCACGCGTTTTGGCACGGTCGCCTCGCAGATGCGCAATTTCTGGGATCAGACCGGTGGCCTGTGGTTCACCGGCAAGCTCGTCGGCAAGGTCGGCTCGATGTTCACTTCGTCCGCAACACAGCACGGCGGTCAGGAATCGACGATCCTCGGCTTCGTCCCGACGTTCCTGCATCACGGCATGGCCTATGTCGGCCTTCCCTATGCTTTCCAAGGTCAGATGGGTACGGAAGAAGTAAAGGGCGGCTCGCCTTATGGCGCCTCCACCATCACCAACGGTGACGGCTCCCGCCAGCCTTCGGCAATCGAGCTCGAAGCTGCCAAGTATCAGGGCGCACACGTCGCCAAGGTGACTGCAAAACTGGCTTGAGCTTCGCGACAATCGAGTTCTGAGACGGCGGTCCCTTGGGCCGCCGTTTTATTTTGGGATAAAGTTATCGGCAGGTTTCGCAAAACGCAGAGGTTGTCCTGCAAACAAAAACTTGACGAATCCGCCTAAGTCGTTGATCTGGACGGCGCGCGAGCGTGGCGAAACTGGTAGACGCAAGGGACTTAAAATCCCTCGGCCTTAGGCTATACGGGTTCGATCCCCGTCGCTCGCACCATCTTCATAAACGTGTTCGAATGTGCTTGTATAGTGTGGATAAACCATAGGCAGTGCTTGTCTGTGGTCTCAACGGTGCAAAAAATGTAGGCACTGTGCGGTTGAGTAAGTGTTGTCTTAGTGGGAGTAAGGCGATGGTTTACGACTGGAATGGTGCAAGGACCCGGCGCATCAAGCTTTTTAAGATGAGCGTCCTTCTACTATTAGGAACCGTGGTCGCCGCGGTGCCGCTTTTCTTCTGGGCTTTGCAGACACGCGGTCTTTAGCTTTCCGATCCACCGTCAGCGGCGGACAAATTCGGTGGCGGTATTCGCTTCCGTTTTCGCTTCACGCCATTTGTTGAAGGCCCAGCCGGCGGCTAAGCCGAGTGCTGCGCCTGCTGCCTTGACGCCTGCATCGTGAAGGCGCGCATGCCGCGTCGGCGACAGGTACTGCAGATATTCGATCGCGATGGCACCGAAGATCAGCAGCGCGGCGACTGTTTTCCATTGTCTCGGATAGGCAAGAGCGAAAGCCAGCCCTGCCGCGAGGTAAGCCGCAGCGCGGTCGATGTCAGGTGTCTCGATCGTGTGGGGTCGCAATTCGATCGGTGAAACCGTGACGAACAGGATGAAGGCGAGAAGAAGCCACGCCAGCGGCTTTGTGATCTTGGATGTCATCTTGCTGTCATATTAGCAATTTCTATGCGACATCAAGTTAGAAGCCGTCCACGTGATCTGGATCTTCGGTGCAATCAGACGACGCCGTTAAGGAAGCCTTTCATCGGGTGAACCGCAAATGGCGCAAACGGACTTCTTTCCACAAGCGGCCTGTGTCATAGCGACGTCTGGATTTTGAAGAATGGACGAACGCCCGTGACAAGACACGATGTCGAAGGCGCCGAAGAGGCGATGCGCAGCCTTTTCCCCGCCACGCCGCTGCAGCTCAATGATCACCTTTCCGCCCGCTATGGCGCCGATATCTGGCTGAAGCGCGAGGATCTTTCGCCGGTGCGATCCTACAAGATCCGCGGCGCGTTCAATTTCTTCCGCAAGGCGATTGCCAAGGGCGCGGGCGGCAAGACCTTCGTCTGCGCCTCCGCCGGCAATCATGCGCAGGGCTTTGCCTTCGTCTGCCGCCATTTCGGCGTGCCGGGCGTCGTCTTCATGCCGGTCACCACGCCGCAGCAGAAGATCGACAAGACCCGCATGTTCGGCGCCGGCTTCATCACCATCGAACTCATCGGTGATTTCTTCGACCAATGCTATCAGGCGGCGCGCGATCACGTGGAGGCGATCGGCGGCGTCATGGTGCCGCCCTTCGATCATGCTGATATCATCGAGGGGCAGGCGACGGTCGCCGCAGAAATCATGCAGCAGCTTCCCGAGGGAACGATACCGGACATGGTCGTCCTGCCGGTCGGCGGCGGCGGCCTTGCCGCCGGTATCACCGGTTTTCTCGACGGCATCATGCCGCAATCCGACTTCGTCTTTGCCGAGCCTGCCGGCGCGCCGAGCCTGCGCCGCAGCCTCGAGGCGGGGCAGATCGTGACGCTGTCGAAGGTCGACAATTTCGTCGATGGCGCAGCGGTCGCCCGCATCGGCGACCTGAATTTCGCAGCGCTGAAGAGTTTTTCGGCCGAACAGGTCAGGCTGATGCCGGAAAACGCCATCTGCGTCACCATCCAGGAGATGCTGAACGTCGAAGGCGTGGTGCTGGAACCGGCCGGAGCCCTGGCGCTGACGGCGATCGCCGCCATGGATCGCGAGGCCATCAAAGGCAAGACGATCGTTGCCATCGTCTCAGGCGGCAATTTCGATTTCGAGCGGCTGCCCGATGTCAAGGAAAGGGCCATGCGCTACGCCGGTCTGAAGAAATACTTCATCCTGCGTCTTGCCCAGCGTCCCGGCGCGTTGCGCGATTTTCTCAATCTCCTCGGACCGCATGACGATATCGCCCGCTTCGAATATCTCAAGAAATCGGCGCGCAATTTCGGTTCGATCCTGATCGGTATCGAGACGACGGCGCCGGAGAACTTCGCGACGCTGGTCGCCAATTTCGAAAGGTCAGGCATGGGCTTCGAGGACATCACCGAAAACGAGATCGTCGCAAACCTGATCATTTGACTTTGCGTGAACAGCACTGCGTGCTAAAGGCGGATTATGGCTTCGTTCCTTTCAAACATTCTTTCGGTCTTCTCTGGCGGTAGCAAATCCTCAAATGAGGCAGTTGCGGGTCCTTCCGGCGAGCCGCAGCTCTATGGCGATTGCACCATCTATGCGGAGCCGCAGAAGGAAGGCGGCCAGTATCGTCTTGCCGGCCATATTGAAAAGAAAGTCGGTGAGGACGTTCTCGTGCGCAAGTTCATCCGCGCCGATCTCTTTTCATCGTCCGATGATGCGATCGAATGCACGGTGCGCAAGGCGCAGCAGATTATCGACCAGCACGGCCCCTCTCTTTTCAGTGATGGCGAGAAGCTTCGGCAGGTCTGAGGGCGCGAGCCGGGCAAGCCTTGTCCGAGCTGACATTTACCGTTGTTTTTCAAAACTATGACAGCATTTCCGTGGCGGAAGCTGCTGGTTTGCTCACCTAATCTTAAAGGATTATGGCGAAGGTGGCGCCTGCAGGTTTTGCAGGGCGCCGTTTGTGTTTGAGCTTTCCGGACGATTGACCAGAAGATCCGCCGCGGTGGCTGTGGCTCGCTCGTGCGCTCCTGTTGTCGGCGGAGGGCTGTGATGGAGCTCCTAAACACTGCGCTCTTCATCGTCGAAGCCGTCGGCTATTTCGTGCTGATGGTCAGTCTCCTGCATTTTCGCCAGCGCCTCGGATTGGGCGTCTTCCTGACTGCGCTCGGCGTCATGCATTTCATGGAGACCTACCTTGCTGCGGTCTTCTATGTTTCCCTGCCGTTCGGGAACGTATCGCCGGGGTCTTCGATCTTCTTTTCCGGCAAGCTGATGATGATTCTCATGCTCTACCTGCAGGAGGATGCGGCGACCGTCCGCCAGCCGATCTATGGTCTGTTTCTCGGCAATCTCCTGACCGTCGCCATTGCCTGGGTGATGCAGCTTCATCAGCCGCTGGATCTGTCGCCCGGCCATCCGGCAGACGTTAATTTCTTGAAGGAAATGGGATGGCTGATGGTGTGGGGCACGGCAATCCTCTACCTCGACTCGCTCGGCATCATCCTGCTCTACGAGAAGCTTAGCGATTTCATGCGCCGCCGCGTCGTGCTGCGCTTCATGATCGCGGGCCTTGTGCTTCTGACATTTGACCAGATCCTCTTCTTCAGCGGCCTGCATTATTTCATGGGCGTGCCGATGACGGCCTTCTGGGCTGGATGGAAAGCCAAGATGCTGGCCGTCTGCCTCTATTCACTGATGTTCGCCGTCTATGAATTCCGTATCCGCAGAGCCGGTATTGCCGCCTCGGCCCGCTCGATCAGCGACCTCTTCGGGGATCTGACATTCCGCGAGCGCTATAACGATCTACTGGAGCGCACCGGCCGCGACATGCTGACCGGCGTCTATGACCGCAGCCGCATGGAACTGGAGGCGCCGCTGATGGTGCGCGAAGCGCTGCGGCAGGGCCAGTACGCGACCGTTCTCATCATCGATGCCGACCATTTCAAGGACGTCAATGACGGCTTCGGCCATCTGCAGGGCGACGAGGTTCTGAAGGCCATTGCCTCGAGGCTCGGAACGACGCTGCGCTCCAGCGACCGTATCTTCCGCTTCGGCGGCGAAGAGTTTGTCGCCGTTTGTCCAGGCACAAGCCATGAGGAAGGCTTGCTGCTCGCCGAGCGCCTGCGCTGGACGATCGTGACCAGTGTGACGACGCCCGATGATGCGTCGGTATCGGTGAGCATAGGGGCTGCAACCGCCGACGAAGATGGTACCAGTTTCACGACCGTGCTTTCGGCGGCAGACAGCCGCCTCTACGAGGCAAAGAAAAGCGGCCGCAACTGTGTCGTCGGCCGCTCCGGTGTCGTGAAAGTCAGCTAGCTTCCGCCCGCTCAGGCGGCGCGGAAAATCTTGGCGCCGGAGGGAGCGCTCGTCATCCCGCCGTCGACGGTGATCTCGATCCCGGTGACATTGCTGGAATCGCTGGAGGCGAGATAGAGCGCGGCCTTTGCAATCTCATCTGCTTCGCTCATGCGGCCAAGCGCGCTCATGTTCCCGAGCTTTTCTTCGAGTGCCGACATTGCATCTTCGGTCTGCGCATAGGGCGACCAGATCGGTGTGCGCGTGCCGCCCGGCGTTACCTGATTGACGCGGATACCGCGGGGCGCAAGTTCGGAGGCAAGGTTGCGCGTCATGGAGCGCACTGCACCCTTGGTGGCGGCATAGGCCGACCAGCCTGGTGCGCCGAGAACGGCATGGACCGAGCCGTTGAGGATGACAGAAGCGCCATCATTCAGATGCGGAAGCGCCGACTGGACCGTGAAGAAAACTGAGGTGAGGTTGGTGCTGATGATCTTTTCGAACTGTTCCAGCGAGGTCTGGCCGAGCGGCGTTGCGCCGCCGATGCCGGCGTTGGCAAAGACGATATCGAACTTGCCGACGGCAGAAGCTGCCTCGGCGAAGACCTTCTCCGCCGCCGCAACGTCTGTGAGATCGATCTTCAGCGTCAGCACGTCGCCGCCAAGTGCTTTCTTGGCCGCTGCGAGTGTTTCCGGGTTGCGGCCGGTGATGATGACCCTCGCGCCTTCGGCAACGAAAACCTTGGCAGTGGCAAGCCCGATACCGCTATTGCCGCCGGTAATGAGCGCGATCTTGTTCTTGAGACGCATGGAGTGGCTCCTATTGGAAAATGACTCGATCTGGATTATGATCGGTATCCACAAGGATTATGGCTGTAATCCACATGAGTCAAGTCCGCATATCGGGAGATTTTCGATGGGTCATTCGCAATTGGAAAAGCAGAAGACGCACGACAGGATCGTCGAGATCGCTTCCAAGCGTCTGCGAGAGAAAGGACTGGAAGGGCTCGGCGTGGCCGATCTGATGAAGGAGGCGGGGCTGACTGTTGGCGGCTTCTACAAGCATTTTGCCTCGCGCGACGAGATGGTGGCCGAAGCCATGAAACTGGCTTTCGGCTCCTGGGAAGCGAAGGTGCGTTCGGAGGGCAGGGTACCGGCAGATATTACGATGGCGGAATATTCCGCTAGTTATCTGAGCCCGCATCATCGCGAGGACGTGAGCGGCGGTTGCCCCTTTGCGGCTCTGACGGCCGACCTTGCCCGTAGCGGCGAGAAATGCCGTTCGCTTGCGACCGATCAGTTGAAGGCGAATCTGGGAAATATGGCCGGACGCGTGGCAGCGGCCGATCAGGCGCAGGCACGTCGCAAGGCGATTATTCTCTCCAGCCTGATGACGGGTGCCGTCGGCCTCGCACGCATTGTCGATGACGAAGAGCTCTCCAACGAAATCCTGGAGACGGTCCGCTCCTTCGCCGACTTCGCGGGAAAATGAAAGGGCCGGCATCGCGCCGGCCCTATCGAGTGTAACTTCTTAATTCACGGATTAGGCAGCAAGCGCGAGCTCTTCGACGCGCGACTTGGCAGCGCCGATGGCCTTCTCCGCTGCTTCCGGGCCGAAGGCGAGACCTTCGACATAGATGGTTTCTATATCGGTGATGCCGAGGAAGCCGAGAACCGACTTCAGGTACGGAACGGCGTGGTTCATGCCCGCAGCCGGACCCTGAGAGTAGACGCCGCCGGAGGCGAGAACGACATAGACCTTCTTGCCGGTGGCGAGGCCGACCGGGCCGCTTTCGGTGTACTTGAACGTAAGGCCTGCGCGGGCGACGTTATCGATCCAGGTTTTCAGCGACGAATAGATGTTGAAATTGATGAGGCCGGTGCCGATGACGATGCTGTCGGCGGCAAGAAGCTCGTTGACCAACTCGTCAGAAGTCTTCACGGCGGCAGATTCCTCAGCTGTGCGGGTTTCCGGCGGCTTGCGGATGGCGGCGGTGAACAGATCATCGATATGCGGCAGCGGATTTGCGGCGAGATCGCGACGAACGACGACGCTGCCCGGGTTCTGGCTCTTGAGCTTATCAGCCAGCTCGACCGCGATCGAGGTGGATAGAGATTCCGAACGCGGGCTGGACGTCAGAAGAAGAATGGAAGACATGGTTGAATTTCCTCTCGAATTGGGTTTCAGCGGCCGGTTGGGAGCGGCAAACCGCTGTGTTCGAGAGAAGAAATAAGGCTGGCCCGCTATCGAAAAAACTGGGATAATGTCGATCAAAATTATCGATGGATTGGATGGAAGATGCTTCCGAACCCGACACTGGATCAATTACAGGTTTTCCTGACGGTCGCCGAAACCGGCAGCTTCTCGGCAGCCTCGCGCGTGCTGAACCGCGCGCAGTCGGTGATCAGCTATACGATCGCCAATCTGGAAGCCCAGCTCGAAGTGCCGCTCTTCGAGCGTTCCGGCGCCCGCCAACCGAAACTGACGGATGCCGGCAAGGCGATGCTGGAAGACGCCCGCCGGCTGATGGCCGACCTCGAGGTCATGCGCGCTCGCGTGAAAAGCATCAAGCAGGGGCTGGAGGCGGAGCTTTCTCTGGCAATCAGTGTCATGGTGCCTGCCGATGCCGTCATGATGGTGCTGCGCGAGTTCCGCGAAAAATTCCCGGGTGTAGCCCTCAATCTCAATGTCGGCGAGCTCGGCATGGTCATGGACATGGTGATGAGCGACAAGGCCGGTATTGGGATTGGCGGGGCGCTTGTGAGGCAGGACGATTCGCTTGTAGCCGAAAAGATCGGCTACTCGTTCATGGTTCCCGTGGTCGCACCCGATCATCCGCTGGCGAGCATTGGTCGTCCGCTGACACTGGTTGATGTGCGCGAAGAGATCCAGCTTGTGGTTTCCGATGCCTCCGGCTTGACCAAGGGGCGGGACTTCAACGTCCTGTCTTACAGGACATGGCGTGTCAGCGACATTGCGACCAAGCACCAGCTCATCAAGGGTGGTCTCGGCTGGGGTGGCCTGCCGGTTTCGGTCGTCGGAGAGGACATCATGAAGGGCAATCTGGTCGCCATCAAGCTGGAGGCTTACGAGCAGGGCGAATACCCGATCTACGCCATGCGCAGGGCCGCCAATCCGCCAGGCCCCGCCGGGCAATGGCTGATCGAGGCCTTTCGCGGGCGGCTCTCCATGTGTCCGAGCCATGGCGAAATGATCAACATACTGGGCATTGACGGGCTGCATGCCATTCCCGAAGCTGCCGAATAGCCGCACGGTTGACGGGTTTCCGGCCTTTGCTATAACGGCGTCACGGTCTGCAGTTCACCGAGGCGTCGCCGTCCCGCAAGGGAAGCTAAACCTGCTCCAGAGAGATTATCAGCACTTGTCCTGTGCCGAAGTCGAAAGCCGGCGACCACCGACACCTTTTCGAGGGAACGGCGCGTTGAGGATAAGACGTGACCAAATCTATCTTTCCAATGGAAATCGCCGATCTTTCGGCTTTCGCCAAATCTCTCCGCACGCAGATCGAAGCGCTCGCTGACAAGCCGAGCCATGTCGAGATGCTCAATCTACTGACCCGCGCGGCGGGTTATCGTAACTACCAGCATTTCCGCAGCGTGGCGCAGTCTGCGGCGGTCCTGAAGGACTGGAGCCTGAAGCTGGATCCCGAGCCTTTGCCGAACGAAGACCGCGTGCTGAAGGCGTCGCGCCATTTCGATGGCAATGGCCGACTGATCCGCTGGCCGGGCAGGAGAGGGCTGCAGGAACTTTGCTTGTGGTTCCTGTGGTCGAAAATACCGGCGGATACGGAACTGACGGAGCGTGAAATCAGCGATTTGCTGAGCCGCTTGCATCTCTTCGGCGATGCGGCACTGCTGCGCCGCGAGCTTTTCGATTTCGGGCTTGTCCACCGCACCCGGGATGGCAGGCAATATCGCAGGATCGAAAGGAAGCCGCCGGTTGAACTCGGCATGCTTCGTCGTTGCATCGAAGCTGAGGCAGAAATTGCTTGAACGAAAAGGGCGCGGTTGAAGAAACCGCGCCCTTGCGGCTTTAGAGAACCAGCCTGAACTTCGCGAATCCTTCGGCGCCTTCGCCGGCATCCTCGATCTTCACGCTCTTGACGTCGGCAAGGTATTGCTTGGCCTTCGGTCCGCTTTCGAACACGACGGTCGTGCCGGGCAGGGGCTTGAAGGTCCAGTTGCCGTCGGCGGAGGGGTTGATCGTGCCCTGATCATGGACATAGCGGACGATGACGTCGCGGTTGGTATCCGGCGCCTGGAAAATCACCTTGTCGGAGGCGATGTCCGGGAAACTGCCACCGCCGCCGGCACGGTAGTTGTTGGAGACGACCACGAATTTCTGGGCTGGATCGATCGGTTTGCCGTCGAAGGCAAGGTTCTGGATGCGGTTCGCGTCCGGATTGACCGGCTTGCCCGACGAATCATATTTGGGCGGCTGCGACAGGTCGATCTGATAGGTCACGCCATCGATGACGTCGAAATTGTAGGACGGGAAGTCACTGTTGAGGAGGACCGCGTCCTTCGCGCCGGGTTCGATATGATTGAACATGCCCGCAGACATTTCCAGCCACTCTTTCACCTGCGCGCCGGTAATCGCGACGGCCTGAACCGTATTCGGGTAGAGATAGAGGTCGGCAACGTTCTTGATGGCGATATCGCCGGCCGGAACATCCGTATAGTAGTCCGCACCGCCACGGCCGCCGGCCTTGAAGGGGGCTGCAGCGGAGAGAACCGGCAGATCCTTGAACTGCGTATCCGCCAGCATCTGTTTGATATACCAGGTCTGAGCCTGTGAAACGATCTGTACCGACGGATCGTCGGCGACGAGCGCAAAGTAGGAATAAAGCGGTGCGGAGGTCTTGCCGACAGGCGTGCGGACATAGGCAAGTGTTGCCTCATGCTCTGCCTTGGTAGCCTCGACGACTTCCTTCTTGTCTGTGACATCGGCAACGACCTTCTTCTTGTCGTCGCGATGGTAGATCGGCCGCGCTTCTGACGTGAAGTCGACGATCTTCCAGCTGTTGCCGTCTTTCTCCAGCAGAAGGTCGATGAGGCCGAGATGCGAGCCCCAGAAGCCTGCCATGACGGCGGGCTTGCCATGCAATGTGCCCTTGATCGGATCGGCATTGCTTATGCCATCCCAGCTCTTCGGGCCGGGGAAAACGAGATGCTGGTGACCGGTGAAGATCGCATCGATCCCCTCGACGGCTGCAAGATGCAACGAGGCATTTTCCATCTTTTCGGACGGGGCGGAACCGTCGATGCCGGAATGGGAAAGGGCGATGACGATATCGGCGCCGGCCTCCTTCATGGCCGGCACCCAGGCCTTGGCCGCCTCGACGATATCGCGGGTCTGCGCCTTGCCTTCGAGATTCTTGACATCCCACAGCATGATCTGCGGCGGCACGAAGCCGATGAAGCCGATCTTGACGGGGCTTTCATTGCCTGAGCCATCCTTGATCTGCTTTTCGACGATGACGTAGGGCTTGAAGAACAACTCGTCCTGCTTCGGGTTGGAGGCGAGCTGACCCTTGGTCAGGTTGGCGCAGACGAAGGGGAAGTTCGCGCCGTTCAGCACCTTGAACATGAAGTCCAGGCCATAATTGAACTCGTGGTTTCCGAGCGTGCCGACGGTGTAGCCGAGCGTGTTCATCCCCTTGATAACCGGATGGATATCGCCGTCCTTCATGCCGTGTTGATAGGCCATATAGTCGCCCATTGGATTGCCCTGCAGCACATCGCCATTGTCGATCAGCAGCGAGTTGACGGCTTCTGCCCGGATTGTGTCGATGATGGTTGCCGTACGCGACAGGCCCATCGTGTCGTTCGGCTTGTCGGCATAATAGTCATAGGGGAGGACGTTGACATGGATGTCGGTCGTTTCCATCAGCCGCAGATGCGCCTGGTTTGCGGCAGCGCGGGCGCTGAATGGGTGCAGCAGCACGAGAGCGGAAGTGGCGGCGAGACCGCCGAGCAGGGAACGGCGGCTCATCGTAGGCACATCGAAAATGGAAGACATGGCAACTCCTTTTGACATCATACATCACCCGGTTCGCTGAACTTAGGATGATTGGCGAAGGAGTACATCGCGAAAATGACAGAAGGGCAACAACGATGCCGCAAAGGCGGCATCGTTTTGAAAAGCTTAGCGAACGCGCGGCACGTCGCGATGGAAGAAGCGGAAATAGGAGGCAATGAGCGCACGCGCATTGGAATTCACGTCGAACTGGATGCCGACGCGGCCGTTGTGTTTCCAGCGGATGACGCCGTCGAGCAGGCCGAGATCCTCTGCTTCGATCCGCACTTTGCTGCCGGAGGCTGCATGGAGCGGCGCCTTGACCTCGAGCGCTGCACCCGTGGCGGAAAGATCGAGGATGCGGGCATCCACCTGGCTGTTCATATAGCGGATCTTGCCGAAGACGCGGCAGTTCTTCCGGTCAGCCTTCCGCGCAGTTATCTTGAGATTACGTGTCATGCTTGTCCCCATGAAGAATTCGGGAAAAGCATAGGCCCGGAAAATTGAAATGCCTTTAGGCGCTTGTCTAAAATTGCGCCGAAAGTCTCAATTCTGCACGGTCGCCCGCCGCGCCACGACATGTTCGCGCCAGACCGTGAAGATACCCGCCGCGACCACGATGAGCGAGCCGAAGATCATGTTCAGCGTCAGCGTTTCCCCGTAGATGAGCACCCCGAGGATGGAGGCATAGACGAGTTGGATATAGGTGAGCGGCTGGACCGCGGCCGCATCGAGAGCGTCATAGGCGCGGATCAGGAAATAATGGCTCGACGTGCCGGTCAGGCAAACCGCAAGCATCCACATCCAGTCCCATCCATGGACCGGCGTCCAGTAAAAAGGCCCGGCAAGCGTCATGACGGCGGCCCCGACGACACCCGTGTAGAAGAAGCTCGTCATCGCCGAATCCTGCCGGCTCACATAACGCGTGGCGATCACGTAAAGCGCGAAGTTGAAGCATGAAACGACCGCGAGAAGCAGATTCACATCGAAAAATCCGCCTTCCGGCTTAAGGATCAGCAGCACGCCGAGAAGCCCGACACCGATCGCGGTCCAGCGGCGCCAGCCGACCTTCTCGCCGAGAAGCGGAATGGCAAGCAGTGCGACGATGATCGGGGTAGCGGCAAAGATCGCCTGCGAATGCGCAAGGCCGATCAGCGCAAAGCAGGTGATTGCCAGCACCACTTGCGTGGCAAGCAGAACACCGCGCGAAAACTGAAGAAAGGGATGTTTCGTGCGGGCGGTGGCAGCGATGCCGCCGCGCATCCTTGCAGCCAGAACCACGGTGAACAGACCGAAAGCCCAATAGCGCACCATTGTCACGAAGATGGGTGAATAGGTTGAACCAAGATGCTTCGAGATTGCGTCCTGCGCCGAAAAGATGGTGAGCGCGAGAAGCAGGAAGATATAGCCGTGGGTCTTGGATTTCATGTCTTGCCGTTGAAGCGGGAGATGCCCGCAGAGCCAAGCTAGGGCAGGGTTTCAGTCGCTTTGCAAGGGCTCAGAGGCCGACATTCGGCCTGTCGATGATTTCGCGCAGCGCAAAGCTGGAGTTGATCTTCACCACATGCGGCAACGCCGAAAGCCAGTCGCGATGGATACGCTCATAATCTTCCAGGTCACGTGCGGCGACCCGCAGGATATAGTCGTACTCCCCGGACATCAGGTAGCAGACGAGCACGTTCGGACAGCGCTTCACTGCCGCCTCGAATTCCGACAGCGTCTTGGCGAACTGGCCGGATAGCGAGATATGCACGATGGCGATCATCTTGTAGTCGA
This sequence comes from Rhizobium sp. WYJ-E13, assembly GCF_018987265.1. Taxonomy (NCBI): domain Bacteria; kingdom Pseudomonadati; phylum Pseudomonadota; class Alphaproteobacteria; order Hyphomicrobiales; family Rhizobiaceae; genus Rhizobium; species Rhizobium sp. WYJ-E13. The sequence continues at coordinate 1,173,958 of NZ_CP076853.1, forward strand.
GCGCCTTATGCGAAACCCGCGCATGATAGCCGCCGATGACACCACTCTTTTCGAGAATGTCGAGCCGCCGAGAACAGGCGGAAGGCGACAGTCCCACCTTGTTGGCAAGCTCCGCATTGGTGATACGCGCGTTGATCTGCAACGCCTTCAGAATCGCAAGATCGATATTATCGAGGTCAGACATTCGAAGAACCTTCGAAAAATGGAGGAGTGACGCAATAATCTTCGAAAATTTGCATCAAGGCAAATCCTCTTTGCAAGGACATTTCTTGGCCGTGGTGCTTGGATTTAGAGGCAAGAAAACGCTCCGCGGAATGCGGACATAAAATGAGAGGAACGCGAATGCGTGTCGGCTGCCCGAAGGAAATCAAGAACCATGAATATCGCGTCGGTCTGACGCCGGCTTCGGTAAGAGAATATGTCGCCCACGGCCATGAGGTCTGGGTGGAAACGAAGGCGGGCGCCGGCATTGGTGCCGATGATGCCGCCTATGTGGCTGCTGGCGCGAAGATCGCCGCCTCGGCCAAGGATATCTTCGAAAAGTGCGACATGATCGTCAAGGTCAAGGAGCCCCAGCCCTCGGAATGGGTGCAGCTCCGCGACGGTCAGCTTCTTTACACCTACTTGCATCTCGCGCCCGATCCGGAACAGACCAAGGGGCTGCTCGCCTCCGGCGTCACGGCCATCGCCTATGAGACCGTGACGGACGATCGCGGCGGTCTGCCGCTCTTGGCGCCGATGTCCGAAGTCGCCGGCCGTCTTTCGATTCAGGCCGGCGCCACTGCACTGCAGAAGGCCAATGGCGGCCTCGGCATCCTGCTCGGTGGCGTGCCCGGCGTTCTGCCGGCCAAGGTTGCCATCATCGGCGGCGGCGTCGTCGGCCTGCATGCGGCCAAGATGGCTGCCGGTCTCGGTGCTGATGTCAGCATTCTCGACAAGTCACTGCCGCGCCTGCGCCAGCTGGACGACATCTTCAATGGCCGTATCCATACGCGCTATTCCAGCATCCAGGCGCTGGAAGAAGAAGTCTTCTCAGCCGATCTCGTCATCGGTGCGGTGCTGATCCCCGGTGCTGCCGCGCCGAAGCTCGTTACCCGCGAAATGCTGTCGGGCATGAAGAAGGGCTCGGTCATCGTCGACGTTGCCATCGACCAGGGCGGCTGCTTCGAAACCTCGCATGCGACGACGCATTCCGAACCGACCTATGTCGTCGACGGCGTCGTGCACTATTGCGTCGCCAACATGCCGGGTGCCGTTCCCGTCACCTCTGCTCACGCGCTGAACAATGCAACAATCGTCCACGGTCTGGCGCTCGCCGATCGCGGCCTGCGCGCCATTGCCGAGGACAAACACCTGCGCAACGGCCTGAACATCCACCGGGGGCGCATCACCAACAAGCCGGTTGCCGAGGCCTTGGGCTATGAAGCCGTAGCCCCGGAGAGCGCGCTGAACGTGGCGTAAAGCAACTGACTCAAAGTCAGACCAGGGCGCCGGCTTCCGCAAAGGCCGGCGCCTCTACTTTGTCGATCCGGCATTGATAGCAATTGTTGCGCGCCGAGCGCACATGCACATAGGCGATACCCGGCCGCGTGAGCAATTCGCCCGCATAGGCAGGAATTTTCTCGATGGGCGTGACGGCTCCGGTGCCGTAAACAATCCTGTCGTTCTCGCCATAGCCGCGGACGATGAAATCCGGGCTCGTGGTCAGGACGGGAGGTAGAATCTCGTCGGCAAAATAGCGCTGGCAGGGCTGCTTATGCAGGAAGATCGGCCCAGTCTCGGCATAGGGCTGCACTTCCGGAAAGGGCCGATAGGCGAAGACGAGCAGTTCTTCTCCGGCGCCGATATTGCGCAGGCAGTGACGGCAGGGATGGCCCGGACCATCGGAGATCATCGTCTCCGGCAAGCGATCGTAGGCGTCGCGGCCGCCGCTCCAGAGCGCTTCAGCATCTGCTGTCGGCATGGCGGAAAACTGAATGTTGGTCATGGCAAATCTCCTTTTGAGCTTTGCCATAGTGTCTGCGCTGAAGCTCAGCCAAGCCACCCGTTTCTTGCCTGAAATCGGCAAGGCCTGGGTTCGGGTGCAACGCAATCAGCTTCTTCTGGCTAGTTCCAGCAGTTCCTTGTCGCTCAGTGGCCTAACGATCCCGGTTCCCGTGGAAACGGGAGAGAAGCCGAACATTTGATAGAGCTGCAGTGCGCGCGGATGGTCGAGATTGTTGGTCGTCGTCGTGACCTTCTTCGGGTTCAGCGTCCAGATGGCGTAGAGCGCCTGAAGCAGAAACCATTTGCCGATGCCGAGGCCGAGCGCGTGCTCGAAAAGCCCAAAATGGGAAAGCTCGATCGTATCATCGTCCTCGCAAAGGTACTCGTAGAAGCCGGCTGGTGCGCCGTTGACATAGAGAACACTGATATTGTTGCGCTTTTCATGCAGCGTGGCGGCCAGCTCTTCGTCACTCATCCGCAGCCGATCGACCCAATGCCAGCGTGCGCCGACCTGCCGATAGAGATAGCGATAGAAGGCGAGCGGAATTCCGGGCGCGCGCATGATTGCCGTCTGGATATTGACGGGTACAGGCAGGCTTGCCTTCGGCGGAGCAACCATTTCAAGCCGCGTGATATGGGCCTTGAGCGAAGCGGGCGTCTTTCCCATGGGCGTCAGGCTTTGACCGGTTCCGGCGGGCCGGTAACGACAGGTGTGTCCTCACGGCTGCCCCATTCGCTCCAGGAGCCGTCATAGAGCTTGTTGTCGGTATGCCCCAGCGATTCCAGCGCCAGCGTGATGATGGCGGCGGTAATGCCCGATCCGCAGGAGGTGACGACCGGCTTGGAAAGGTCGATACCGGCATCCTCGATCGTCTGCTTCAGTTCCGGCAGCGATTTGAAGCGACCTTGATTGGCGAAGATGCCTGAAGGCAGGCTGCGGGCACCGGGCATATGGCCGGAGCGCATGCCGGCACGCGGTTCCGGCTCGCTGGCGGCGAAACGGCCGGCGCTGCGGGCATCGGCGATCTGCAGGGCCGCACTCGAAACGATATCGCGCATCTGATCGAGGTAGACGACGCGGCTGGCGTCGTAATTCGTCTTGAAGGTTGCCGGTGCATAGCGTGGCACTTCGGTTTCGAGCGGTCGTCCTTCGGCCTTCCAGCCGTCCAATCCGCCGTCGAGCACGAAAACGTTCTTTGCGCCCATCACCCGGAACAGCCACCAGACACGCGGCGAGGCGAACATGCCGATGCCGTCATAGACGACGATGCGATCATTCTCGCTGATGCCGAGCTTGCCGGCTTCCGCCGCGAAATAATCAGGCGAGGGGATCGTGTGGGGCAGGTTCGTCGAGTGATCGGCGATCTTGTCCTGGTCGAAGCGGATCGCGCCGGGAATATGCCCGCCGGCATATTCCGCATCGGCATCACGCTTCTGTGCCGGAAGATAGAAGGATGCGTCGAGGACGCGCAGGTCCGGCTTGCCGAGTTCAGCCTGCAGCCAGTCGGCTGAGACGACGAAACGGCTCTTGGTGTCGCTCATGATGATCTCCCCAGATATCAGGATTCGGCTATCAGGCTTCGTTGCTGGGCGTGCCGAAGCGAATGCGGAAACGCCGGTTCTCTTTGCCTTTCTTCTCGATCTTGGCAATATGAATTTGGCCGACTTCTTGTGTTTCCGAAACATGCGTGCCGCCGCAGGGCTGGCTGTCGATGGCGGAATTCTCGCCGATGCAGACGAGGCTGACGCGGCCGAGTCCAATAGGCGGGCGCACATTTTTCGATTTGACGATGCCGGGATTGGCCGCAAGCTCCTCGTCCGTAATCCACTGAAGATAGACCGGATGGTTCTGGTTGACGAGATCCATGAGCTTGGCCGTCACATCGTCCTTGTCGATCGTGTCGGTCATGTCGAAGTCGACGCGGCTTTCCTCCTCGCCGACGGCCGCCCCCGTGATCGGATAGGAACAGACGACGGACAGGAGATGGCAGGCCGTGTGCATGCGCATCAGCTTGTAGCGGCGCGGCCAGTCAATGTGCAGCACCAGCTTCTCGCCGATTTCGGGCAGCGCCTGACCTTCCAGCGGCATATGAATGACGATGTCCTTGGTCGCGCCGTGTTTTGCCTGGCCAAGCTCTACCTTGGAGCCGTCGACCCGTTCGAAGAAGCCGGTATCGCCCGGCTGCCCGCCCGATGTTGCATAGAAGCAGGTCTGGTTCAGCTCAATGCCCCCGTCTTCGTGAACGGCCGTGACGACCGCTTCGCATGTGGAGAGATAGAAGTCGTCACGGTAGAGGGCATTGACTGGCATTGGGGCTCACGCTGTGGGTTCGTAGGGTATTTTGATATCCGTCGAGCCGACCATCCATTCGGGAATGGGAAGACCCTTGGATGACAGGAAATCCGGATTGAAGAGCTTGGATTGATAGCGGTTGCCATAATCGCAGAGGATTGTCACGACCGTGTGGCCGGGGCCGAGATCCCTGGCGAGGCGCACTGCGCCGGCAATGTTGATCGCCGTGGAGCCGCCAAGGCAGAGCCCCTCATGCTCGACGAGATCGAAGAGATAGGGAAGCGCCTCGGCATCGGTGACGCGATAGGAAAAGTCCGGCGTGAAGCCTTCGAGATTGGCGGTGATGCGTCCCTGGCCGATGCCTTCTGTTATTGAAGAGCCCTCGGATTTCAGCGCGCCATTCTTGTAGAATTCGTAGAGCGCCGCACCCTCGGGATCGGCAATGCCGATCTTGATATCCTTGTTGAAACCCTTGAGACCTGCGGCGACGCCGGCAAGCGTGCCGCCGGAGCCGACCGAGCAGACAAAGCCGTCGACCTTGCCATCCGTATCCTTCCAGATCTCCGGTGCGGTGGTTTCGATATGGGCTTGGCGGTTGGCGACGTTGTCGAACTGGTTGGCCCAGATCGCGCCGTTCGGCTCGCTCTTGGTAAGCTGCTCGGCAAGGCGGCCCGAAACCTTCACATAATTGTTCGGGTTCTTGTAGGGAACGGCCGGAACTTCCACGAGCTCGGCGCCGAGCAGCCGCAGCGCATCCTTCTTTTCCTGGCTCTGCGTTTCCGGAATGACGATCACGGTGCGATAGCCGAGCGCCTTGGCGACCACCGTCAGGCCGATGCCGGTATTGCCCGCCGTGCCCTCGACGATGACGCCGCCGGGCTTCAGCAGCCCTTTCTTTTCGGCATCACGGATGATGTAGAGCGCCGCTCGGTCCTTCACAGATTGGCCGGGATTGAGGAATTCGGCCTTGCCGAGAATGGTGCAGCCGGTCGCCTCGGAAACACCCTTGAGCTTGATGAGGGGCGTATTGCCGATAGCCTCGATTACGGAGGGGTGGAAGGTCATGGAATCTGCCTCGTTTACGCATAGTTTAGGAACGGTCTTTTCCCTTCACAAGGCGGCATTGGCAAGAAATCCTATTCCATGCCTTTCAAGACCACGATAAAATTAGTCTTCCATTTCTAGCCTTTCGCCCAGCCCGGGCAAGCAGTGATCCGAAGATTGACTTTCGGCGTATGGATGACGACAAAGCAAGCACGGGCGCAGGAACAAGGCGTGACTGAATCTGACATGGTTCACGAGCATATCGACACGATCGATGCATTGATGGCGCACTATGTCGCTGGCTCCCTTCCGAAGCCGGCCCGCGTACTCGTGGAATCCCATCTCGAAATGAAGCCGGACAATCGCGGCCTGGTGGCTGACCTCGAACGGCTGGCTGGAGAAGCTCTGGAGAGCACGCCAGCAAGCCCGATCAGCGACCGCGATGCGAAGCTTGCGGCAATCTTCGGCTCGAAGGCTCCTGCTGCCTCGAACCTCCCTTCACGTCCGCAAGGCGCTCTTTTCCCGCGCGCCCTGCGCAACCTCATCGGTTTCGAAGCCGATGACGTGCCGTGGCGCAAGCGCCTTCCGGGCTTCAAGGAATATGCGACCGATATCGACGGCTGCGAGGTCAGCCTGATGTGGATACGGCCGGGTCGTGCACTGCCTGCACATACGCATGCGGGCATGGAACTGATCCTCATCCTCGATGGCGCTTTCCGCGACGAGCGCGGCCTTTTCGGGCCGGGAGATATCTCGGTTGCGGATGCCTCCGTCAACCATCGCCCCGTCGCCGAAACGGACCGGCCCTGCATCGCCTTTGCCGTTTCTGACGGCCCGATCAAGCTCACCGGCTCCTTCCGGCAGATCATTGGTGACCTCATCGGCTGAAAGCAGCCATAATGCTGTGATAGAGCCATGGTCCCGGGGGAGATAAGGAGCTTCCGGGCCTGTGTTCGTGTTCAAATCGGCAGACCGGAGGAAGTGTCATGCGTAATTTCATCGCCCGTCCTGAACATGGTATCGTCTGGATTTCCGGTGCGAGTTCCGGAATAGGCCGAGCGCTGGCGCTGAAGCTCGCAGACGAGGGATACAGGGTCGCCGTCACCGCCCGCAATCACGAAAAACTGGTGGAATTGCAGCTCGAGGCGGCCGGATTGGCTGGCAGCGTCATCGTTCTCGATGGCGATGTGACCGATGCCGAAGACATGGAACATGTCATGGCCTCGATCGAATATGAGCACGGTGCGCTCGTCATGGCGATCCTGTGTGCAGGCGTCTATCAGCCTGTCCACGGCGAGGATCTGAACCGGGCAGATTTCGAGAAGACTTTTGCCGTCAACCTCTCAGGCGTCGTCAATTGCCTGCTGCCGGCGGTCCGCCACATGAAGACGAAGGGGCAGGGTCAGATCGCCATCGTTTCCTCGGTCACGGGTTACACGGGATTGCCGACCAGCGCCGCCTACGGCGCGACCAAGGCTGCCCTGATCAACATGGCCGAAAGCCTGAAATTCGATCTCGACAAGATCGGCATCCGCATCCAGCTCATCAATCCGGGTTTCGTCGACACGCCGGCAACGCGCAAGAATGCCTTTCCCATGCCGGCACTGGTTTCGCCCGAGACGGCGGCAGAGCGCATTGCGGCGGGTCTCAAGTCGCAGGCGTTCGAGATCACCTTCCCGAAGCGCTTCACCTATGTGCTGAAGTTCCTGCGGCTCTTGCCTTACGGTTTCTATTTCGCATTGGTGAACCGCTTCACCGGTTGGGGCGAGCGGCCTGCCAACTCCAGTCGCCGCCCGGTGACGCCGCATCCGGCCGAATGATCAAGGCCGCGAAAAGACCACCTGCCGCACATCGATGTTGCGGGCACGAAAGCCTGCCTCGCAATAGAAGAGGTAGAATTCCCAGAGCCGCTTGAACCGGTCGTCGAAACCCATTGGCCTGAGCTTGTGCCAGACGGACCAGAAGCGCTCGCGCCATTCCGACAGCGTACGTGCATAATCAAGGCCGAAGCCAAAGTCTTTGACCAGTGACAAGTCCATTTTCTTGCCGAGTTCGGCAAGGTGGTGGCGCGTCGGCAGCATGCCGCCGGGGAACACATATTTCTGGATGAAATCCGGATTGCTGCGATATTGCTCAAAGGCCTCGGGACGAATGGTGATGATCTGCAGTCCCGCCTTGCCGCCCGGCTTCAGGCATTGTTTGAGCTTGGAAAAATAGGCCGGCCAGTATTTCTCGCCAACAGCCTCGAACATCTCGATGGAAACAATGCGATCGTAGACACCGGTCTCGTCGCGATAGTCCTGGAAGCGGAAATCAACCTTGTCGCTGAGCCCTGCCTTGCTGATGCGCGCCTGCGCGAAGGCAAGCTGCTCGCGACTGATCGTCAGGCCCGTCACCCGGCAATTCAGTTCGCTTGCCGCGAACTCGGCAAAGCCGCCCCAGCCGGAGCCGATTTCCAGCACGTGATCGCCGGGCTTGATGCCGGTTGCCTCCGCCAAAGCGCGATATTTCGCATTCTGCGCCGACTGCAGGTCGTTGGCACCGGTCGAATAGAGCGCTGAGGAATAGGTCATGCTCGGATCGAGCCATTGCTTGTAGAAATCGTTGCCGAGGTCGTAATGGGCCGAGATATTGCGCTTCGAGCCCGTCTTGGTGTTGGCATTCATCCAGTGGCGGATACGCTCGACGAAGCGGCCGACGCCGCGCTTGCCATGCGCGTAGCTGTACGCCGCTTCGCCATTGACGAGGAAAAGCTCGAGGAAGGCAGTGATGTCGGGGCTGTCCCAATCGCCGTCCATATAGGTCTCAGCGACACCGATCGTGCCGCTGGTCAGAGCCCGGTCTGCAAGGTTCCAGTTTCGAAGCGTCAACGCGGCGTCAGGTCCGGCAGCCTTGCCCTTGATGAACACCTTGCGCCCGTCGGGCAGCGTGACCGTAAGGGAGCCGTGTTGCATGCGCATCAGGCCGCGCAGCGCAAGCTTCGCCTTAAAGGGCAGGCCTTTGACGATGCGCGAAATATTCTCTGCCGTCAGAGTCACCGCGTCCCGGGCAGATTGATTCAAATCCTGCATATTGCTCACCGTCCATCCTCCCGTATTTTTTTGGCCGGTCAGGACGATGCTTGCGCCTCTCCTCCGGCGATTGCAGCAAACGCTAGATTCATTCCGCAGCTTCTGCAAGCCGGCTTGCCGGCTTCACGCTGATAGGTGGGGGAGGTGGTGGCCGGCGAACGTAGATGGCGCCTTTAAGCCAGAGTTTCAGAGCCTCCCAGTGAATCCCGGCCATGATCTTGATGGTTAGGAAGGGAATGGCTGTGAGAAGATAACCGAGTGTCCAGCTAGCCAGAGGCTTTTTCCGGCCGCTGAATGTGGCTGCAAGAAGCGGTCCTTCGGCATCGGTTTCCAGGATGCGCCAGCGGATTTCCTGGCCGGGCGGGAGCATGCGGAAATGATAGCGCATGCCGACACCAATGAAGGGAGAGACATAAAAGAGCTTGTCGCAGGTCTGGCGAAGACCGCTTTCGAAAACTTCATTCTCCTCGACAGGGCAGACATAACTATGCCGCTCGCCGAATGTGTTGCGCACCTCGTAGATCAGCGCAATCAAGGCATCCCTGTTGTCATAGGCATAATAGACCGAAAGGGGATTGAAGACGTAGCCTAGTATCCGCGGATAACAGACGAGCAGGATTTTGGCCGGTCGTTCGACACAGGCATCCGCAAGCAGGCGATCGGCATAGGAGCGCAGCTTTCCACCTACCGCATGGTCCTCTTCATAGAACGAGACGAGATTGCTTCGGTTGACCGAAAACAGCACCGACTGGCCGTTGGCTTCCTCCAGCCGATCGAGATCGATAGACAGTGAAAAGACCCGATACCGGAAGCGATGGCCGAATGGTTTCATGCGCTGATGCATGACATCGCCCACATAAAGCACTGCCGGAGCCTCCGGCGGCGGGCCGTTTCGCGTCACGCTGACACCATACCTTGTTGCACGGGGGCTTGTGTGAGACGCCGTCATGCCATCGCTTCCAGTATGGCCTGAGGGGAGGAAGGCCGGGCAGTCCGCCAGGGTGCGATCCCGCCCAGCGCCTCCGCCGCCGCAAGACCGGAGACGAGTCCATCCTCATGGAATCCATATCCGGTCCAGGCGCCCGCGAAATAGCAGTTGTTTCTTCCTTGAATTGTAGCAATCGCTCGCTGCGCGGCCATCGCTTCAGCAGAAAATTGCGGATGCTCGTAAGTGAATTCGGCAAAGACCTTGCGGCACTCCGGTTCGCGATCCGGATTGAGTGTGACGAACAGCGGGAAGTTCGGGTCGATGCCCTGCAGCCTGTTCATCCAGTAGGTCACAGCCACGCCAGCCTTGCCGTCGGCATGGCTGGAGCGCAGATAGTTCCAGGATGCCCAGACGTTGCGCCGCTTCGGCATCAGGCCGGTATCACGGTGAAGCACCACGCGGTTCGGTTGATACGGTACGGCAGCAAGCAATCGCTTTTCCTGATCCGTCGCATCGGTCAGCAGCCGCGCTGTCTGATCGCTGTGGCAGGCAAAGATCACCTTGTCGAAGAAGGCCTCGGTGCCGTCCTCTTCGATGAGGGTCGCACCCTTGTCATTACGGATAATGCCACGCACGCCGCAGCCAAGTTTCAATTTGTCCCCAAGTGGTGATAGGAGTTTTTTCAGATAGTTGCGGCTGCCGCCGGTCACCGTGCGCCACTGATGTTGACGGCGATAGATAAGCCGGTGATTGTCGAAGAAATTGACGAAGTGTTCGGCGGGAAATTGCAGCATGCGCGCTGATGGCGTCGACCAGATCGCGGCCGCCATCGGCACCAGATAGTTGTTGGTGAAACCGGGTGAGAAGCCGCGCCAGTCGAGGTAATCGCCGATCGAGCGAGAGGCGAGATGACCGGCCGCCCGATCCTGCAGGCAGGTACGATTGAACCGCAATATTTCGCGGATCATCCAGAGAAAGGAGGGGTTCAGCAAATTGCGCTTCTGCGCGAATATCGACGACAGCCGGCCGCCGCTCCATTCCAGCCTGCCCTGATCCAGCGACAGTGAAAAGCTCATGTCGCTCGCATGCGTGGCGACGCCGAGCTCTGCTAAGAGCGCGGTCAGATTGGGATAATTGTGCTCGTTGTAGACGATGAAGCCGGTATCGACTGGAATGTTCAGCCCGTCATAGTCGACATCGACCGTTGCCGTATGGCCGCCCGGCCGGACATCCTTCTCATAAAGCGTCACGTCATGGACAGGGTTGAGCGCCCAGGCGGCAGATGCACCCGATATGCCCGACCCTATTACGGCGACCTTGAGGCGGCGTGGCAGCGGAGGAACATGTGCGTTCATGCTGCATCCTTCATGGCGTTATAGACCTTTAAAGCCCGACGGCGCGCCGTGGCGTGATCGACGATGGGTCTGGGATAGGTTTCGCCAAGCGTGATACCGGCTTTATCAAGCACGTTTTCAGGGGCTTCGAATGGCCGGTGGATATATGTGTCGTCGAGCTTTTCGAGTTCCGGCACGAACTGCCGGATGTAGCTGCCATCCGCATCGAACTTCTCGCCCTGAAACACCGGATTGAAGATGCGGAAGAAGGGAGAGGCATCTGCACCCGATCCTGCCACCCACTGCCAACTCGCCGCATTATTGGCCGGGTCGGCATCGACAAGCGTGTCGCGGAACCAGGCCTCCCCGCGGCGCCAGTCGACAAGCAGATCCTTGATGAGAAACGAGGCGGTGATCATCCGAACGCGGTTGTGCATCCAGCCATGGCGCCAGAGCTGGCGCATGCCGGCATCGACGATGGGATAGCCTGTTTGGCCATTGCACCAGGCGTGAAAGCCATCGTCATCCTGGCGCCAGCCGAAGCCGTTGAAACTGTCGTTCCAATTATCTCTTGCCAGCTCCGGAAAATGGAAGAGCAGATGGTAGGAGAATTCCCGCCATACCAATTCCTTGCGAAAGCGCACGATGTCATCGGAGGAAATCTTGCGCGAAAGTCCTTTCGTGGCCTCCCAGATGCGCGCCGGCGAGATTTCTCCCAGCGCCAGATGCGGAGAGAGCAGGGATGTTGTCGTCTTTCCGGGAAATTCGCGATCGGCCGAATAGCCACGAAGGCCGCCTTCGATGAAATCCTGCAGCCTTTCCTGCGCGGCTGCTTCGCCCGGTGTCCACATATCGGGAAAGGATTTTGCCCAGTTCGGTCCGTGCGGCAGGAGCTTCCATGAGACGAGCGTTTCGGAGGCCGGAAACTGCTCGGGGAAACGATATCGTTCCGGGGCATCGATCGGTGATTCCGGCTCTCCTTCGCCTTCGAGCGCCCGCCAGAAAGGCGTGTAGACACGATACGATGTGCCAGTCGAGGACTTGACCTTGGTCGGCTCATGCAGGAGTTGGCCACTGAAGCTGCGTGCTTCGATCGCCTGTTTTTCCAGTTCGTGTTTGAGGCGCATATCGATCGCGATGCCTGGCGGATCGTAGCGGCGGTTCCAGAACACCGCTTTCGCACCACTTCGCGTTATGATGTCCGCCAGTGCATCACGGGCATGGCCACTTACCAGAATAAGTTTGCCGTCATGCTTTCTCAGGGCTGCATCGAGAGCATGCAACGAATGGTGCAGCCACCAGGCCTGAGCGGAGCCAAGCGGCCCCGTGCCCTCTTCGTCGGGTTCGCGGATATAGAGCGGAATGACCGGTCGCCCCGATGTGCATGCCGCATGCAGAGCCTTGTTGTCGTCAAGGCGCAGATCCTTGCGAAACCAGACGATCACCGGTCTTGCAGCAGTCTCCCGTGCCAATGGCTGCTCCCTGTCTTTTCTCTGGGGCTGTTACGGAAGTACGAGGCAATCGGATCAACAGTTTCAGCAGGCGGGCATGAAAAAGGCCGGTCGAGCCGGCCTCTCTCAATGAATGGATCTTTGCCCGATCAATTGTCATATTCGCGGCATGCCTCACTGATCGAAGCGCCGCTTTCACCGCCGCGCGTATCGATGCCCGTGTTCTGCTGCGGCATTCCAGGGCACTCGATTGCCTGGCCACCGATGCTCTGTGTCATGGTCGGGTCTACCGGACCTGCGGGAACCGGATGGATGCCGTTGCTGTCACTCGTATAGTCGGACGAGTAATTGCCCGAATTGGGGTCCGTGGAACCGCCATTGGTCGGTCCGATGGTGTCGGGATTGGACTGGGCAAATGCCGACGACGTCATGCCGATGGCAAGCAGCGATGCGGCGATAAGGGATTTACGCATGGAGCTATCCTCCTTCGATTTCATCTATGGTGACGTTCCCCTAATCCCTCAGCGACCTCCTTGTTCCGAAATTTGATCGGAGCGGTTGCGGCGACAATGACTTATGCGATGGATTTTCCAGCTCTCGTGTGGGTTCTGGAGCTTTGTTTCTTTAGTCTATCGATTGCATGGATAATTCTGATGGAGCAGCGTCGCAGCAGATTGCTGCGCATTCGCCAGGAGATAGCAATGACAGAAATCCTGATCGTTCCGGGTCTGTTCGGTTCCGACGAGGGGCATTGGCAGCACTATTGGCTTGATGATGTGCCGCAGAGCCGGCTGATAGAACAGGATGATTGGAACCATGCTCGTCTCGATCACTGGATGGAGCGGCTGGAACAGGCACTGCTGGAGGCGGGAGAAGCCTACATCGTTGCCCATAGTCTCGGCTGTATCCTGACAGCAAGGCTCGCCGACCGGCCATAGGCCCCCAGGGTAAAGGGAGCGCTGCTGGTCGCCCCGTGCGATTTGCCGGCGACTGAGAGGCTGCATCCCGGTTCGCTAGCCTTCGGCCCCATGCCCACAAACCCGCTTCCGTTTCCGAGCCTCACCATCGGTAGCCTCGACGATAAGTACATGTCGCTCGACCGTTTGAGTTTCTACACCCGCCTCTGGAAAACCGAGGTCCGCAATATCGGTCTTGCAGGCCATATCAACATTGCCAGCGGTTTCGGCCGCTGGACCGGCGGCTACACATTGTTCGATGCGGTAAAAGGCAAGGCGAAGGCAAAGAGACCGCAGATATCCACGTTTGCTGCAACTGCCGCATTGGCGTGACGCTTTATCGGGGCATGAGCAAGAAACGGGTTGAACCTAAGCTTCCGCGGTACGATTCTAATGACCAACGGAACGTGAGGGCTTCACCATGGCTCAGAAAGTGCATCAATACCTGATCTTCGAAACCGCCGGTGGCTTTTGCGGCATCGCCTGGAGCGATGCCGGCGTGACGCGGTTCCAGCTGCCGACAAAGAGCGCCGAATCGACCGAACGCTTGCTGTTGCGCCGTTTGCCGGTTGCTGAATCGGGCGCACCGACGCCACTGATTCAGGAGGCGGTTGCCGCTGTGAAGCGCTATTTCGAAGGCGAGGAAATCGACTTCTCCAGCGTGCCCGTCGATCTCGACGGTCAGGACGAATTTTTCCGCAATATCTATGCCGCCGCGCGCCGCATCGGTTGGGGCCATACGACGACTTATGGCACGCTTGCCAGGGAACTCGGAGCAGGGCCGGAAGCCGCGCGGGATGTGGGGCAGGCGATGGCAAAGAACCCAGTCGCGCTCATCATCCCCTGTCATCGCGTGCTTGCCGCAGGCGGCAAGATCGGAGGTTTTTCAGCCCCCGGCGGTTCGACCTCCAAGCTTCGCATGCTGGAGCTCGAAGGCGTGCAGATCGGCTCGCCTGCGCCGGTTCAGCAATCTCTCGATTTTTGATGGAAAACCAGCAGTAAGTGCTTGGAACGCAGTGAAAGTCCTCGCTATAAATCTCTGTCTATAGCGAGGTTTTTTCATGAAGAAGATTTTCAATCCGCCATCTGTCCGCCGCCCCTTCGGAAATTACAATCACGGCCTCCTCGTGCCGCCGGGCGCGTCCTTGCTGGTCACGTCAGGTCAACTTGGAATCGGTCTCGATGAAAAGGTCCCTGAGGATGTGACGGCCCAGGCCGAGCTCTGCTTCGAAGCGATCAAGGCGATCCTTGCCGAGGCCGAGATGAGCTTTGCCGATGTCATCCGCATTTCCGGCTTCGTGACGAAGCGGGAGGATTTCCCGGCCTATATGGCGGTGCGCGACCGCTTCACGCTCGACCCGAAACCGGTTTCAACCCTCATCATCGTCAGCGGCTTTACCCGGCCCGAATTTCTGGTCGAGGTGGAAGTCACGGCCGCGAAGGTTTTCTAAAGTTCGATCGCAAGCTCCGCAGCGATCACGACCGCGCAACTCAACGACATGGCAGTACGCATGCAAGCCGCTTGCTGAAGTGTCGCATCCTTCAGATTCGCTTGCCGCGCTTCAGGCGCTTGTTTTCGCATGTTGCGCAAACCGCTGCACATTCTTGCGCGATTTTAGAAGCGCTCCATTGCGCTCTTCACCTTGGCGAGGAACGCTGCCCGTGTCTCCGGCGTGCAATTGTTCATATCGTAATGTGCGAGAAAAGTGACCGGCCTGAACGGGTCGATCTGCGCCCGCAAAACACGCTTCACGATCTTCTTCGGCGGATTGCCGGCGACGAAGGCGCGGAAAGGTGTCGCGCCATAGGTGAGCACTGCCCCAAGCTTCTTGATATGCCGCAGGCGGGATTCGACTTTGCCGTCCACCAGCGCGAAGGAAACGCCGGGAAGCCAGACTCGATCGAAATAACCTTTCAGGATCGCCGGGAAACCGAAGTTCCACACCGGTGTGGAGATGACCAGCGCCTCGGCCTGCCTCAGTCTGTCGACATAGGGTTTTACCAGAGACGTATTCTCCGGATAGTCGTGATAGACTAGCCGGTCATGCTGGGAGAGAACGGGATCGAATTTCTCGGCATAGAGATCGCAGGCGTCCACCTCATGCCCGGCCCTGGCAAGGCTCTCCAGGGTCTCTCTGTAGAGCGCCTTGCCGTAGCTTTCCTCGACCGGGTGCGAGTGGAGGACGAGAACCCTCATGAAGCCTCCATGACAGCGGCAAGGCCGGGGAAGAGGTAGTTCTTGCCGGCATTGAAATCGAAGCTGGGATTCTCCCAGGCGATCATCTTGCCGGGATTGAGCAGCCCCTTCGGATCGGTCTCATGCTTGAAGGCGAGCTGCACCTTGTCGGTACGCTTCATGCCGCCTTCTTCCAGCGTATAGCGGTGCGGGTTGAAGATCGGGCAGCCGTGGTCCTGATGGATCCTGATGATTTCTTCCAGCCGCTCCTCTGTCGTGTAGCGTACCAGCGGCAAACCCGAGCACTGGATCTGCCCATCGAACTTGATGAATTCGAGATGACCCGGTACCTCGTCGCCGAAAATCTCCACCATCTTCTTCACCTTGGCGACATGATCCGGCCCCGGATACTGCACCTGTAGATACGTGAAGTTGGGATCGACCTTGAGCGCACGCAGCGTCGTATGGTTCCAGGCAAGCTCATAGGCATGCGGAATGCCGCGCATGCTCTCGACCTTGTCGGAGCGGAACATGATCTCACCCTTCTGAGCTGCGGTAAACGCAAGGAAGGCATCCATGGAATGCGGCGCGATCATCAGCACGACAATCGACTGGCCCCGACGGATATAGGGCTTGTGCCGCGTGAAATAGTCATGCGGGATGGGAGCGGCGATCGGCGCGATTTCCTTGACGAGAATTCCGTTGCACTTCGCCAGCGCATCGGAGAAGCGCACCGCATCCATGAAGTCGTCATAGCCGACGAGGACATCCACCCAGTCGTAGGCGGGTGCGAGCGGCATTTCGATTTCCGTAATGATGCCGTTGGTGCCATAGGCGTGGCTGACTTTCTGCAGGTCCCAGCCGGTGAGATCGAGCACCCGCGGTTCCGCCTCCATGGTCACGACGCGCAGGCGCAGGATATTGCCGAGATCGCGCAATCCGCCCCAGGTGATCGAACCGACACCACCGGAACCGCCGGCGATGAAGCCGCCGACCGTTGCCGTCTGGGCGGTCGAGGGATGGAAGCGCAGTTCCTGGCCGGAATGCGCCTTAGTCTGCTTGTCGAGCTGGGCAATCACGATGCCCGGCTCGCAGATGACGCGGCCAGGATGGATTTCCTTGATCTTGTCCATCGCGGCCAGATTGAGCACGATGCCGCCGGAAAGCGGCATGGCCTGGCCGTAATTGCCCGTGCCGGCACCGCGCGGGGTGACGGGAATACCATGCGCGAAGGCGACCTTCAGCGTCTGGATGACTTCGGCCTCGTTCTTCGGCGTCACGACGATATCGGCCGTCACATTGTCGAGCTGCGCCTTCAGGATCGGCGAATACCAGTAGAAATCCCGGCTCTTCTGGCGAACGAGCGCCGGATTGTCCTCGATTGCGATGCCTTCGAGTTCTTGTCTGATCTTCTGATAATCGGCCATGTCAGCCTCCAACGACGCTATCGAGTTCACGGTAATCCGGCAGACTGCGGTCGATCACCTTGCCGCGGCGAAGCACGACGCGGTCAGACTGCGGACGGGAAAGGAATTCGCTCCAGCGCCTTGCGCTGAAGAGCACGAGATCGGCGGGGCTACCAACGGCAAGATGGCCCATCTGCGGCCTGCCGGCAATCCTGGCCGGTGACGTCGTGACGACGCGCGCCGCGCTATCAAGCGGATGATCGAGATGCAGGATGCGCACCGCCTCGCGGAATACCTCGACCGGATCGAGATCGCCATAGGCATAGAAGGGATCGCGGGTATTGTCGGAGGCGACCGCCGTCTCGACACCGGCAGCGGCCAGTTCCTTGAAGAGCGTAATCCCGCGCCAGCGCGGCGTCCGGTCCGGATAGCGATCCTGCAGATACATGTTGCACATCGGCAGCGAGATGATCGAAATCCCCGACTGGTGGACCAGTTCCACCGTCCGCTGCGCCGTATCGTCATCCTGCCGGGCAAGCGAGCAGCAATGACCTGCCGTCACCTTGCCCTCGAACCGGTTGCGCAGGACGGCTTCGGCGATCGCCTTCAATGTTTCCGCGCCCGGATCGTCGGTCTCGTCGACATGCAGATCGACATCGAGTCCGTTCTCTGCCGCCGCGCGCAGAAGCGTATCGAGCTGCCAGTCGAGCAATGGTCCCATCTTGGTGACGCCGCCGAGCAGGCCGCCCTTGTCTTTGACGACCGCGACGAGATCGGCGAAGAAACCTTCGTCGACCATATTGTCGAGTGGGAAAAGGGCAACCGCCTGCAGGGCGATCTTGTCCTTCCACTCGTCGCGTATTTCGGCAAATACCTCAAAGGAAATGCGGTGTTGCGGGGCAAGCGAATCCAGATGCGTGCGGATCAGCCCGGTGCCGTGCGCATAGGCCGAACGCAGCGAGAATTCCATGCGCTTGCGCACATCGGCTGTCGACCAGTTTGCCTCCCTGTCCCTGCCGACGGCTTCCAGCGCACCCATGAAGGTCCCATCCGGATTGGGTTTGCGCGGCCAGATATGGCCCTTGTCCAGATGTGTGTGGATATCGGCGAAGCAAGGCCAGACCATGCCCTCTTTCATATCGGATTTGGCGAACTCCGCCGGAGCCGTGCCCGGCGGCAGGATCGCTGCAATCAAGCCGTCCGCAATCACGATGTCAGCTTTGACGAGCCCCTCGGTTGCTGCTGCCGCATAGCCTGTGGCAACGGCCGGAAGCGTCGCATTGGCCAGCACGAAGCGGCCCGCATTGGGAGGAGACATGAAAGAATATGTCATCAATTCTCCCGCTTCAGGCTGCTCTCATGCCAGCGATGCAGGCTGAGCCATGAAATGAAGGAGGTAATGGCAAAGATCGCGACTCCGAGCATGGAGAGCATGAAGAGCGCGGCGAAGAGGCGGGGAATGTTCATGCGGTATTGCGCTTCGAGGAGCCGGAAGGCGAGGCCGGAGCCCGCACCCGCCGAACCGGCTGCAAACTCGGCCACAACCGCCGCAATCAGCGCCAGACCGCCGCCGATGCGAAGCCCAGTCATGAAATAGGGCTGAGCCGCAGGCAGCTTCAAATAAAGCAGCGTCTGCCAGCGCGAGGCGCCGTAGAGCTCGAAGAGATTGATTAGGTTGTGATCGACGCTCTTCAATCCCTGCACCATGTTCGACAGGATGGGAAAGAAGGCGACGAGAAAGGCGCAGATCAGCAGTGCCACCTGCGTGGACGGCGCATAGATCAGGATCAGCGGCGAGATCGCCACGATCGGCGTGACCTGCAGGATAACGGCGAGCGGATAGAAGGCGATCTCGATCCAGCGCGACTGCACCAGGAAGATCGCAAAACCCACGCCGCCGATCAGCGCCAGCGCCAGCGACATGAAGGTGATCTTGGTTGTAACCCAGAGCGCCGGCGAAAGCGTGCCCCAATCGCTGACAAGCGCTCCGGCAACCGCAAGCGGGCTCGGGAGTATATAGGGCGGCACACCCGACACCCTGACATAGATCGCCCAGATCGCAATCAGCACGATGATGGCGAGAAAAGGCACGCTAACGCGAAGCGCTAGATCCCGCCGCTTCGCATTGAGCGGATTGGGCATGGCCGGCACGGAGTTTTCGACTGTCTCGATGGTCATCGGTCTTCCTTTGCCGCGTTGATCGCGCCAATCAGCGAATAGGAAACGGTCTCGCAGGCCTGCCGGTATTCCTCGGAAGTTCGATAGTGCGCGTCACGATCGAGGCTCGTGGTCAGCGGAATATCGGCATGGACACGGCCCGGCCGCGCCTTCATCACCACGATCCGATTGGAAAGGTAGGCAGACTCAAAGACGGAATGCGTGACGAAAATCACCGTGATGCCGGTCGCCTTCCACAACCGCAAAACGTCGTCGTTGAGCTTCTGGCGCGTAATTTCGTCGAGCGCTGCAAAGGGCTCGTCCATCAGCAGCAGTTTCGGTTTGGTCACCAACGCGCGGGCGATAGACACACGCATCTTCATGCCGCCGGAGAGTTCCCGCGGATAGGCATCGGCGAAATCCTGCAGGCCGACAGTCGCGAGCGCTTGCATGATCCGGTCGCTCGCCTCCGCCTTGGAAACGCCGCGCAATTTCAGCGGCAGATAGACATTGCCGAAAACGGTCTTCCACGGCATCAGCGTCGGCTCCTGGAAGACGAAGCCGATATCGCCTTCCGGCAGGCCCTTCGAATTGATGCGCGAACTCGGCCAGTCGATCTTGCCCGAGGTGACGTCGCCAAGACCGGCGATGATGCGCAAGGCCGTGGATTTGCCGCAGCCGGAAGGACCGAGAAGGCTGATGAACTCGCCGCTTTCGACTGTCAGGGACATGCCCGAAAGCGCGATCGTGCCGCTGGAAAAAACCTTCGAGGCGGACTGCATGACGACCAGCGGCCGCTTACGTGTTTCCTTCGAAGGCGCCGCCTTGGTTTCGGCTAGGGACATTCTCTCGCTCTTTTGTCGAAGGGGATGCGGCCCGCCGCCCGAGGGCGACGAGCCTGCCTTGGGAGGCTATTTCTTCAGCGATACACCGACACTCTTGCAGACGAATTTCGTCGTAAAGGCCTTGGTGTAGTCGGTGTCTGGCTTGAAGACCTTGATCGCCACCATTTCGTCGAAGAACTTCTTGTAGTGGGCGTCGGTGATGCAGCCGATGCCCTTGTCCAGGCCATCACCGGATTCGATGATGCCGTATTCCTTCATCTTGGCGATCGAATAAGCGATCTGACCATCCGTCATTTCGGGATTGTCCTTCTTGATCAGTTCGTTGGCCTTGCTGTTGTCGCCGTAGAGATAGTTGTACCAGCCCTCGATCGAGGCATCGACGAAGCGCTGCACGACGTCCGGCTTGCTATCGATCATCTGCTGCGTCGTCGTGATCATCGTCGAATAAGGCGAGTAGCCGTTATCGGCGAGCAGGAAGACCTTCGGTTCCCAGCCGGTCTGCTTCTGGATTTCGTAGGGCTCCGAGGTCAGGTAACCCTGCTGGGCGGATTGCTTGTCGGCAAGGAAGGGACCTGGGTTGAAGTTGTAAGGCTTGTACTGCTCGTCCTTGAAGCCTGGAAAGTTTGCCTTCATCCATTCGAAATAGGTGAGGTAACCGTCCTTGCTGAGGAACAGCGCCTTCAGCTTGGCAAGGTCCTCGAACTTGTCGACGCCGACATCGGGATGAGCGATCAGGATCTGCGGGTCCTTCTGAAAGATCGCGGCGACATCGACGAGCGGAATGCCCTGCTCGACAGCGGAGATCTCACCTTGCGGCCCGCCCATGTAGAAATCGATTTTGCCCGATATCAGCAGCGCGTTGTTGGCGGCGTTCGGCCCGCCCTGCACGATGGAAACGTCGAGGCCGTATTTGGCATAGGTTCCGTCGGCGACCGCCTGGTAGAAGCCGCCATGCTCGGCCTGCGCCAGCCAGTTGGTGCCATAGCTGACCTTGTCGAGCGCATAGCCGGGTACGCTGGCAGCAAGCATGCCGCCAAGCCCAAGAACTACAGAAAATACGGATGTTTTCAATCTGTTGGACATGGCGGCGTTCCCCTTCTGGTGCCTTGGAAGCTTGTTTTCGACCCCCGATTTTCTTCATTTGAGCGATTGCTTCGCTCTTTGAAAAGCAGCAAAATTCGTGCGCAGTGATGCCTTTTTGGCATCTCACTGGATTCTGTGCCTAAATTGGGCGCTGTGCTCAAAAACGATGCAACGAGGTCGCAATGCTGCACTCCAGAAAGCTTCTCTACATCAACGAGATTGCCCGCACGGGCTCGATCCGGAAGGCCGCAGCGCGCCTGAACGTTGCCTCTTCGGCGATCAACCGGCAGATATTGGCGCTGGAGGAGGAAATGGGCGCTCCGCTCTTCGAGCGCCTGCCGAGGGGGCTTCGGCTGACGGCCGCCGGCGAGCTCTGCATCGAACATATCCGCGAGGTTCTGAAGAACTACGAGCGGCTGGAGGGGCGCATCAAAAGCCTCAAGATGCAGCAGGCCGGCAAGGTCAGGCTGGTGACGACCGTCGGTCTTGCCTCAGGTCCGTTGCCGGAGATCATCACCCGCTTCCAGTCCGAGCATCCGCGCGTCTTCATCCAGCTGCGCAACGATGCCGGGACGATGACGGTCAATCCGGTGCTGTCGGGTGAGGTGGATATCGGCCTGGGTTTCAATATTCCGGCCACACCCGGCATCCGCACGCTCGGCAATTTCGATATCCCGATCGGCGTCATCCTGCCACCTGGCCATCCCTTGATCGGACCCGGACCGATCAGCCTTGCCGACGTCGTGCAGGAACGGCTGGTGCTTGCGCAGCAAGGTACCAGCCTGCGTGAGGTCATCAACCTCGCAATGGCCAGGCTCGATATCCCTGTCGAGCCGGTTCTGGAAACCAATGCATCGGAAATGCTGAAGAAACTGGTCAAATGCGGGGCAGGGCTCTCCATGCTGAACCCGCTCGATGTCATCACCGAATGCCGCCAGGGCGAGCTGGTGTTCCGCCCTCTTGCCGAGCCGCACAGCCGCCATCAGCCGATGAAGCTTTTTGCGCGTGCTCGCGCACCACTCGACTCCGCCACCAGCCTTTTCGTTGAATATCTGCTGGCCGAGCTTGCGGGCCTCGTTCAGGAGCTGCAGGCCAAGGGACACATCCCGCTGGAGCGGCCTGTCGTTGCGTAATTACTGCGAATAGAGGTTGGAGAGCGGATAGCGCTTCAGGTCGTAGAGCAGCTCTATGAAGCCCTTCACCTGATGGCGGCAGATCGCTTCGCCCTTTTCGGCTGTGCCCTTCGAGGCATCGCCGACCACGCCGTTCGGATTGAGATCGTGGGCGATCCAGGCCAGCGAATGCGGCGGCAGCGGCTGGATATAGCGCGATTGCTCGCGCATCCATTCGGCCTTTGATATGAAATTCTCAGCCTTTTCCATCCGCACCAGATCCGGTCGGAAATGCAGCATCAGCGATGTCTCCACTTCGCCGCCATGAATGCCGTAACGCGTTTCGTGCTCGCTGATCATGCCCTCGGGATTGCCGAACCGGCCCCATTGCGTGGAAACGACGGCCATCTGGTAGCGTACCCTGAGCTCGCGGGCGACGATGCTCATGATATCAACATTGCCGCCATGCGAATTGACGATGACGAGCTTGCGCACACCGGCTTCAGCGACCTTCGCGCCGATCGCCGTCCAGACGGGGATTAGCAGCTCGGCGCTGAGGGAAAGCGTGCCTGGACCGTAGACATGCTCGTTGGCCTTGCCGATTTCCTGTGTCGGCAGGACGAGGATATCGAGGTCATCGGGCCGTTGCCGGCGCAGTTCCGCCAGCATGCCGTTGGCGATCGCCACATCGGTTGCGACGGGCAGATGCGGGCCGTGTTGCTCCGTCGAGGCGATCGGCAGGATGGCGATGGTCGTTTCGGCAGAGAGAGCGGCAAAATCATAAGTGTTCAGTTCATTCCAGTAGAATGGTGTCGCCATCGCCGCTTCCCTCTTTGCCAGTCTTAGACAATGATGTTCTCGACAGTGAGTAGGGAATATTGCGGCATGCGAAAAGCATCGATTTGCGCGCGCGCCGCTGCCTTTTTGAGCGCATCATATCTTAGCTCGATGTCACGCCATCGTTGCCTTCGGGAAATAATATTCCGCCGCCGCCCTTTTCGCGGAAGGCTTTGGTTTGACCGCGCTCGGCACAAGTCTGTAGATAGTCACCAGCATGCGGGCACGTCTGCAAGTGTTCAAGATAAACGATTGGCAACAGGAGGGCCGACCATGAGCTTGCGTATCAACGATATTGCTCCCGATTTCACCGCCGACACCACCCAGGGTCCCATCCAGTTCCATGACTGGATCGGCAATGGCTGGGCCGTCCTCTTCTCGCATCCCAAGAACTTCACGCCGGTCTGCACGACCGAGCTTGGCACGATGGCCGGCCTCGAAGGCGAGTTTAAGAAGCGCGGCGTCAAGATCATCGGCATTTCGGTCGATCCGGTCGAAAGCCACGCCAAATGGAAAAATGACATCAGGACGGCGACCGGCTTCGATGTCGAATATCCGCTGATCGGCGACAAGGACCTCAAGGTTGCGAAGCTGTACGACATGCTGCCGGCCGGCGCCGGTGAAAGCTCCGAAGGGCGCACGCCCGCAGACAATGCCACCGTGCGCTCCGTTTTCGTCATCGGCCCGGACAAGAAGATCAAGCTGATCCTCACCTACCCGATGACGACGGGCCGCAATTTCAACGAGATCCTGCGCGCCATCGATTCCATCCAGCTGACCGCCAAGCACCAGGTCGCGACGCCGGCCAACTGGAACCCGGGCGACGACGTCATCATCACTGCCGCCGTCTCCAACGAAGACGCGATTGCCCGCTTCGGCTCCTTCGATACGGTTCTGCCCTATCTCAGAAAGACCAAGCAGCCGTCTGCGTGAATTCGCTGCAGAT
This sequence comes from Rhizobium sp. WYJ-E13, assembly GCF_018987265.1. NCBI lineage: Bacteria > Pseudomonadati > Pseudomonadota > Alphaproteobacteria > Hyphomicrobiales > Rhizobiaceae > Rhizobium > Rhizobium sp. WYJ-E13. The sequence goes on from NZ_CP076853.1 coordinate 1,197,583, forward strand.
TCAGATCGAATCAAAAAGACGCCTCGGTTTCCGGGGCGTCTTTGTTTTCGGTGACTGAGCCTGCCTCTGGCGGTTTCGAGCCAGCTCTTATTTGCTGGAGGTGATGCTCGCAAAAGCGAGGCCGACTGCGAAAAACGCAAATGCTGCGACAACGCCACTGACGATGATGATGGTATCTGTTGGCATAGGGATCTCCGTTGATTGTGAACGGAGATTACGTCTGCTTCAGCGCGGATCGTTTGAGCGAGATCAAACCCTGCCGGACTAGTCATTTCCGAAGACTTTAAACGACTAGAGCGCGCCTTTGGCGCGCTCTAGCGAGAAACTGGCTCCCCGGGCCGGATTCGAACCGGCGACCTGTCGATTAACAGTCGAATGCTCTACCGCTGAGCTACCAGGGATCACCGCTTGGCCGCGGCGTGAGCGGGGTAATACAAATGCTTTCCCGATTTGCCAAGCAGTTTTTTCAAAAAAATGAAATCAGCTTGTATTTGCGGTGTTTGCGCCCATCTCTTGTGGATGACTAACAGGAAAAATGGGCCGAAAAAGGCCGGAGAAACGCATTTCGGGATCGATCATCGGGATGGCAAGCTGGTTCTCGGCTCGCTGCGCGTGCCTATGCCGCGCTCGCGTATCGCACGCATGACGACCGGAACACTGCTCATTTTCGGCGGCATTCTGGGCTTTTTGCCTGTTCTCGGCTTCTGGATGTTGCCTCTGGGCTTCGTCGTGCTGTCCCACGACCTGCCGGTCGCACGCAGATGCCGACGCCGCGTCGCAGTCTGGTGGCATCGCCGAAAGCGTCCTGCTTGAAGCCTCCGGGTAAACAGCAAGCGGAATGCCTGCGATGTAGGTTGTTTGCCGCCGGGATCTCGCCATGGCTTCATGCGGCATTGCGCTCTTATTGTGGAGAGATGACACCGTCAGCCGGAGCAGCTGTTCCAGACTCGGTGATTTCCGACAGGTAGATCGGCAGATCGCCACTTTCCTGAAGCGCGGTCGTTGTGATCACGAGTACGCCGATCAGAAATATCAAGAGTTTTACCGCATAGGAGCTGGCGCCGAGGCTCTGCCACCAGCCGGCTTGGACACGCGACGGCTCCAGATAGTATTTGTAGTAAAATTCCGGATCGTCGGTTTCGATGAGGTTCCCGTAGATATGGGGCAGTACCCCGTTATGTCGCACCGATCGGCCGCCGGCAAATTTGATATGAAGGACTTGGACTTCCGGATCGTAGGATACAGCGCGGATCTGTTTGGAATTCAAAGGCACCCAATTCATTTCTGCTCCTATCTCTCCCAGGAGGAGGATGGAATGACGATGGTGAAAGTCAAGTTAAGAATTTGTTACTCATATTTTAAGTTAACTTACGATATTTCTAATATAATCAAAGTGGAGGCGATGTCGTCATGACGGATGACACTTCGTGCATAAATATAGGCAATAGGCTTAAGGCATATTGAGTTCGCCTATTGCATAATCCGGAGCGCGGGGAGGCCTATTCGAGCGACTGTTAGCCTAATTATTGTTCAAGAAAGCTCGATTTTTTGACGGAGTGGGCCTTTTATCATCAGATATGAAGGCGGCTGTCTCGCCGTCGCCCGGCGCTGGATCGTCCCTTATTCTGTACGACCCGGATGTGGCCAGAGTTTGGAATTACAGGAAATGTTTTTGGAAAGCCCTCTTGCGATTTTCTTACGATCATTCTAAACGCTCGCCACGGCTGACATGACAGCCTGTGAGGCCTCGTGGCGGAGTGGTGACGCAGAGGACTGCAAATCCTTGTACCCCGGTTCAATTCCGGGCGAGGCCTCCAACATTTTCTCACCATGACATAGAAATCCGGCCGCTTCATAGACGAGGCGCGGCACCGCTGCGTCAGTCTCGTATCACCAGATGCCGGGAACCTTTGCGAAATCGAATTGCGCTGGTGTGATCCCGGTCAGGCAATAAAGCGCCCGCAATCCACCGCTGCGCAGGCCAGCCAGATAGTTGGCATCGTCTTCTGCCGTGTCGTTCTCTATCCGCACATCGGGGCCGAGCAGCCGCTGCAGCGCCTGCGCCGAGATACGTGTGAAATTGCAGATGGCGCCGCTTTTGAACTTCACAAGCAGCAACCGCGCCTCCGGATTATAGTGAAGCGCTTCGATATCTGGCGATCGGATGGCGAAGGTTTGCATGCCGCTAACCTAGCGAAAGCCGCGACTGGCGCAACAACATGGTTGATATAGAGTTAATGATGCAATCGGCCGTGCCAGTTTGATCCGGCTGGCTGCCGAAATCCATTTCTCCGGCGCGCCGAGCAAGCGGCCAAGCAACTTTTACTGAGAGAATACGATCTGTTCAGGTCGATTTGCCGTCCAGCAGCCCGCAGCAGAATATGCCGACGAGCGCTGCAGCGATGAAAAAGTCGAACA